>NZ_JAHUTN010000009.1 GCF_019209935.1 Corynebacterium sp. TAE3-ERU16 | reverse complement strand
AATCGGTCCCCGCGGGTACGGGCCAAACGGTCGTTAACTCGGGATCCGAGCCGCTCACGGCCTACTCCATCTCCGCGGCACCCTAACCGTACCGGGCCACTATCCCCGCTCCCACGCATAACGCGCCCACCCCCCCCAACGAGCAGCACGACGACTGATCGACCGTCGAGGCTCACGGAAGGGCGGCACCACCGATTCCCGGTGGTGCCGCCCTTCCGTCTGAGACCCGCTCTCCCCGGGGGTCGTGGAGCGGGTCCGACGGTCCCGGTTCGGACGCGGGTGATGGCCGTACCCCACCTGAGGTGGCCCGGACATCTTCCCGGTGTTCCGGTGGCGCAGAACCGGAAAGCGGACCTATTCTGGGGGTATAGGTAAGCCTCATCCGGGGACATCGTCCCCGTTCCGGTCGCGACCCGCGGACTGACGGGCAATGGGGCAGCAATCCGAGAGGAAAACGAAGTTATGCAGCGTAATTGGAAGGGACTCGTCTTCATCGTCACCAGCCTGGATGGTTTCGTCGCCCGCCTCGATGGCGACGTCAGTTGGCTCCTGGATCAGGATCACGGGATCGAGCACCCGGTCGAGCACGCACCGGGAGACGCCGGTGACTTCGCCAGGGTGTTCCATGGGACGGATGCCGTCGTCATCAGTCGACCCGCGTTCGAAAAACTCAACGATCTCCCCGAATGGCCGTACCCCGGCAAGGACGTGATCGTAATGACGACCAGGGAGTCCTTCTCGGATGACCGGGTCACCGTGGCCCGGAGCCTCGATGAGGTCGTTTCCCTGATCGACGAGCGGGGATACGGGGGAGTGTTCATCGACAGCGCCGGAAAGATCCGGCAGTTCCTCGAGCGCGGGTTGGTCGATGAACTGACGGTGACGACCGTGCCGCTGATCCTCGGCGACGGCATCCCGCTGTTCGGCGGCGTGAACTGCGATGTCCCGCTCCGGCTGCTCGGCTCGGGGACGACGCGGGAGGGCTACGTCCATGCCCGCTACGAGGTCCTGCCGCCGGTCCCGCACGGTCACGCGCACGACGCGACGCGGTCCTACACCCCGAACGTCAAACGGCCGCACATCGACTGACGTGCGGGGGCACCGTCACCACGCGCTGGGCACGTAGTTCTTGAGGAAGCAGCCGTAGAGATCCACGCCGTTCTCACCCTGGACGATGGGGTCGTACACGCGTGCCGCGCCGTCGACGAGATCGAGCGGCGCGTGGAACCCCTCGTCGGCGAGCCGCACCTTCGTCGTGTGCGGGCGCTCGTCGGTGATCCACCCGGTGTCCACGGCGGTCATCAGGATGCCGTGCTCGGCGAGTTCCCCCGCGGCCGTGCGCGTCAGCATGTTCAACGCGGCCTTGGCCATGTTGGTGTGCGGATGTCCCGGTCCCTTGTAGCCCCGGCCGAACACGCCCTCCATGGCGGAGACGTTGACGATGTACCTGCGCCGGGCCGTGGCGGCCTCCATCGCGGGACGCAGTCTGTCGATGAGGATGAACGGCGCCGTCGCGTTGCACAACTGGACCTCCAGCATCTCCATGGGATCGACCTGTCCGATGCGCGCCACCCACGAGTTGTGGCTGACTTCGTCGGGGACCAGACCGCCCGCGTCGATGGCGGTTCCGTCGGTGACCCGATCCATCGCGGCGGAGCCACCGGTCATCGCCAGCGCGGTGAGCCGCGAGGCGTGGGCCTGTGCTGCGGCGGCAGCGGTGTCCACCACACCGCTGCCGGCGGCTCCGAGCGACGCGACGGCGGCGTCCCCGTCCGTCCCGGAACCGGTGAGCGCCGCGGGGTGGAGCGCCGAGGTCGAACCGAGGGAGAACGTGTCTACCTCCCGTTCGACGCCCTCCAGCGGAGCGGACTCCGCGTCGACGAGCCCCGAGTAGGCACCGGGGGAGCGACGGACGGTCTGCGCGGCGTTGTTGATGAGGATGTCGAGGGGGCCCGCCGCGGCGACGGAGTCGGCGAGGCTGATGACCTGCGCCGGGTCTCTCAGGTCGACACCGACGACGTGCAGCCGGTGGATCCAGTCCGGGGAGTCGGCGACCGCGGTGAATCTGCGCACCGCATCCCGGGGGAAGCGGGTGGTGATCGTCAGGTCCGCGCCGTCACGCAGGAGTTTGAGTGCGATGTACATGCCGATCTTCGCGCGACCGCCGGTGAGCAGGGCTCTACGACCGGAGAGATCCACCCGGGCCTCACGACGGCGCCGGTTGTCGGCGGCGCACTCCGGGCACAACTGGTGGTGGAAGGAGTCCACCAGGGTGTAGGGCTGCTTGCAGACGTAGCAGTTCTGGGCACGCTGCAGACGCCCCGCGAAGCCGTGCGGGGTCGCCACAGCACCGGGTTCGAGCTGGGCGGGTGCTCCGTCGGCCGGAGTGATGAGGAGCCCGGAGGTCTCGTCGTCGATGCGCCGGGGATTCGCCGTCGCGGTGGCGTGCAGGACCGCTTCGTCGGCACGCTTCTGGCGCTCCCGGGCGGCCAGTTTGCGGGATCTCTTGACCTGCTTGAACAGTCCGGCGACGGCCCGCTGGACGCGAACCGAATCCGGGTGTTCGGGGTCGAGCCGACCGGCTTCCTCGATGACCCCGAGACACACCTCGAGATCTTCTGGCGCTATGGACACTGACCTGAATCCTTCCGTCTACGGACCACACGCCGGACCGCTGAGCATGATTCGGACACCCGTGATGTCCGGCCGACGGGCGTGTACGGCCCCGGAAGACTCTACCCGGTCACCCGGACGTCGGAGGAACTCAGTTCAGGAAGGGCTTCAGTGAGATCCAGGTGAATTCCGGATTCAGGGTCGGTCCCACAGTGGCCGGGCTGCAGAACCCGAACACGACCGGCTCTGCCCCGGATTCGATTGGGATCTCCCAGACGTATTCGGTGGTGGTGCCGACGCTCCACTCTGCGGCACACGTCAGGCCTTTGAGCCGCGCGGCGATGTCCTCGAGCTGGGCGACGGGATCCGCGTCCGGGTCCGGCTCGAGATCGGGGATGTCACCTATTCCCACCAGGGGAGCAAAGGGGTGACCGCGGGCATCCCGGATGACGACGATCGGTTTCATCCCGCACTCCTCACCCGCCAATCCTCCCCGGGTGTTCCGGACCTTCGTCCTGATCACCGCCACGGTCCCTGTCACGTTCCTCCTCAGGGTCACGCTGTCGATGGCGATGTCGACGCCGACACCGGACACCGGTTACCCCGGGCGGACCGTCTGGACGTCGGTCGGGGTGAATCCCACGGGACTGCCGTCATCGGGTCTGACGAGGGGATTCGCGCCACCGTCCGTTCCGGGCACGGGGAAGGATGTCCCCGCAGGCGGAGGCGCGGGAGCATCGGGCCATGGCGACGCGTGGGAGGACGTCGGGTTCCCGGGCGCGGGGTTCGCGGAACCGGGAATCATGGTGGAGAAGCAGGCGGAGCACAGTACTGCTGCGGTGACGGTGGCGACGGCGGTGGTGCTCCGGAACATGGTTCTCCTCGGTGTTCGACCGGGTCCTGCGCCTGGCCGGAGGGAGTTGTCCGCCCGACACGGGCGCCCCCGCGCCGTCCGGGAAACCACCCTAACCGCGGACTGTTGTCGGGGGGAGGGCGGGCTTTCCGCCTCTCAGACGTAGCCCCGGTGCGGCTAACGACGCTTGCCGGGGGTGGCGAAAAGCCCGGGGAACCTAGGTTCCCCGGGCTTTCCCGTGGTGTCCGGAGGGGGACTTGAACCCCCACGTCCGTTAATAGGACACTAGCACCTCAAGCTAGCGCGTCTGCCATTCCGCCACCCGGACCTGAGTGGATTGAAACTGTGATCCGACCGCTCCGGCCGGGCACTCGCATACTGTAGCCCGAAATGGCGTACGGGATCAAATCACCAGTACAGGCGGCGTTTTTCGTCCTCAATTGAACTTCCGTGGGTCACGGCAGAACCCGGATGCGAGCGGGTGGTCCGTGCCCGGGCCGGTGTATCGTCATCTCATGCCAATGAGCCCTCCGATCCCGGCCAGACAGAGCACCTGGTCCTGGTTCGTACCGGAAGACGCCCCCTCGGAGAAGCCGTTCCACGCCCGTACGGCCGGAATGTCCCCGTTCCGGATGACTCTCGCGGCGCTGCTGAATCATCCCCGCGTGGTACTGCTCGTCGTCGCCGCGACCCTGGTCTCCGAATCGTGCGGTATCGCACTGTCCCGGATCGCGGGCTGGTCGACCAACGCCGTCATCGACACCGGACACACCGCCGCGCTCGTCGGGACCGTCATCGTCCTGCTCGTACTCCAGGGAATCGGGTACTGGACGGAAGCGGCGAAGATCGGTCTCAAGGACATGTCCATCGCCCGGATGGTCCACGGCCTCAGGCTGGAGCTGACCCGGAACCTCACGGTCCTGGAGGCCCGTTCCCTGACCCCCGGCACGATTCTCAACACCGTCGACGAGGACACCTCGGCCCTCGCCGAGGTCAAGCAGTCGTTCGACTTCACCCTTTCGCTCTTCTTCTACCTGACGGGCTCGGCGGTGGTGATCGCGGCGGTCGACTGGCGGATCGCGGTCGGCGTCGTCGTCGGTGGTGTGTGTACCGCGCTCGTGGCCGCGGGCACGGCGGGGCCCCTGACCCGGGTGGCGGAGGAACGGCGGGCCGCCGAGTCGCGGTCGATCTCCCTCGCCACCGATTTCGCCCAGGGATCCCGCATCATCAAGGGGCTGGGTGCCGTGGACGCCAGCAAGGCGCGGTTCGACTCCACGGCGGGAGACGCGCTGACGGTGATGCTCCGGGAGGTGCGCGTCAGTGTGTTCATGACCGTCATCCGGCAGGCGGTTCCCGCGGTCTTCGGGTTCTGTCTCGTCGTCGCGGCGGCGCTGCTCGCCTTCGACGGGCGGATCACCCCGGGGGAGTTCCTCACGGTCGTTCTGCTCGTTCCTCCGGCACTCACCGTCACCGGTTTCTCCCTGGGGTTCTTCATCGACGTCTGGGCCCGGGCGCAGGCGTCCGCGGGCCGGATAGGAAGGTTCTCGGCGGCGCTCACCCCACCCGGGGAGTTCCACCCGGATGCTGCCGAACCCCGGTGCGGGGCCGGCCTGACCGTGTGGGCCCCCGAATCGCCGGAGGGGCGGCGGACCGCGGCGGAGCGGGCCCGGGAGCTGGCCGCGGCCCCGGGTGTCCTCGCCCCGCCGCATGCGGTGAACATCTTCGAGGGCACCCTCCGGGAGAACATCGATCCCACCGGGAACCTGGGGCCCGACCGGATCCGGGCGGCTCTCGACGCGGCCTGCTGCGGGGACATCGTGGCCAGGCTCGGTGGGTACGGACCGGACGGTGAGCTACCGGAGACCCCGATCGGCGAAGCGGGTCTCAACCTCTCCGGCGGGCAACGCCAGCGGGTCGCGCTCGCCCGTGCGCTCGCGGTCGACCCGGAGGTCCTCGTCCTGGATGAACCGACGACGGGACTGGATGCCGTCACACTCGACAACGTCGCCCGCGCGGTCGCGCGGCTGCGTGACTCCCGTCCCACGGTGATCATCACCGCGGGACGGGCCTGGCGGGCCGTCGCCGACCGTGTCCTGACCGACGCGGAGCTCCTGCGATGACCGCCACGACCTTCTCCTCCGATGACCGGCGCCATGATGCTCTGGCCCCGGCCTCCGGGCGGGACATCGTCCGGTGCCTCCGTTCCCTGCCCGGTTTCCCGGGACCGGGTTGGTGGCTGCTGACCGCGGCTGTGTTCGGTCTCAACATCGCGTCGATGACCGGTTCCTCGACACTGCTCGGACGTTCCGTCGACTTCATCTCCGGGCTTGCCGTTCCGGGGTTCGGTTCGGGGCGGGAGGGATTCACCGTCCTTCTCGCGGTGGTCGGTGTCCTGATGTTCGTCGAGTTGGTCACCCGTCCGGCCGCGGCGTACCTGATGTTCTCCGCGACCCGTAGGCTCACCGTCGATCTCCGGCGCCGCTGTCTGGCGGCGACACTGGAGGCCCCGATCCCGGACGTGCTCGAACTCGGGACCGGAAACGTGATGACCCGGCTGACCAAGGACATCGACACGGCCTACCGTGCCGTGCAGAGCATCGGCACCCGGTTCGTGGTGACCGCCCTGATGTTCCCCTTCACCTTCGTGGCGCTGGCGCTGATCTCCCCCTGGTACCTGCTGCTGCTGATACTCCTCCCGGCGATCTTCGCGGTGCCCCTGAAGCGGACCCTGACGGGGCTGCCGGTCGCGACCAACGCGCTGTCCACGGCGCAGGCCCGCCGCAACAACATGCTGCTCGACACGATCCGGGGCCTGCCGACCATCCGGGCCTTCGGCGTCCGGGGGTGGGCGACGCAGCGGCTGGAGCGGAACTCCTGGGACACCGTGCAGCGGGAGGCCGACCGGATCCCCCTGTTCCTCCGGCTCATCGGGACAGGCTATCTGGCCTACGGTGTGCTGCTCGCCGGGGCCATCGCGCTGTCCAGCCATCTCGTGGCACAGGGTGCGCTGACCACCGGGGCGGCTTCCGCCGCGGTCGTGCTCGTGGTCAGGCTGGAGATGCACGTGTTCAACGTCCTGATCTTCACGGGTGAGATCCAGAACGCGCTCACCGCGCTCGGGCGCGCGGTGTCACTGGCCCTTCTCTCGGACAACGCGGTCGACGCGTCGGCTCCCGACGACTTACCGGAATCACCCGAGGTGCGGATCGAGGATCTCGTGTTCCGGTACCCGGGTGGTGCGCCGATCATCGACGGCCTCTCCCTGACCCTCGAGGCGGGTACGACGACCGCGCTCGTGGGGGCCTCGGGTGCCGGGAAGTCGACCCTCGCCGGACTGATCGCGGGGTTCCAGCGACCGGCCTCCGGAACCATATACATCGGCGGGGTCGACACCTCGACGGTCCCGGACACCTGGACGGCGCGTCAGGTGTCCCTGATCAGCCAGGAGGTGCACCTGTTCTCCGGGACGTTGCGGGAGGACCTCAGGATGGCCGTTCCGGACGCGGATGACGCGGCACTCACGGCTGCGCTGGCCCGGGTCGGTCTCGCACCGGACACTGCCGGCTGGCAGCGGTGGCTCCCCGAGGGCCTCGACACGCTGATCGGTGCCGGCAACGACGACCTCGCCCCGGAGGTGGAGCAGCAGATCTCGCTCGCCCGGATGGTGCTCGTCGATCCTCCGGTCCTCATCATGGACGAGGCGACGAGTGAGGCGGGTTCCGACAACGCACGCAGCCTCGAACGCGCCGCGCAGGCGGTGGCCAGAGGTCGGACCTCACTCGTCGTCGCGCACCGTCTGGATCAGGCGGTCGCGGCCGACCGGATCATCCTCATGGACCACGGCGCCGTGGTGGAGGACGGGTCCCACCGGGAACTGCTCGCGGCCGGCGGACGGTACGCGGAGCTCCATGCGCGGTGGAGTGGGTCACGGAACGAGGATTGAGTGATCCGGACCACGACATCGCCGGGTGAATTCTGTTAGAACTGGGGCATGAACTCCTACGCCGATGATCCCCGTTTCCCCGGACCCGACCCGTACGCCCCGCTGAAGGACCTCCCGTCGTTCGACCTGCGCTCCGACGACCTCGACAACGGTGGCACCTTCGCCGAGAGGCACCTCGGGGGCAACGATGTCTCCCCGCACCTCGCCTGGTCGGGCCTCCCGGAGGGCACCAAATCAATCGCGGTGACCTGCTTCGATCCCGACGCTCCCACCGCCGCGGGTTTCTGGCACTGGGCGGTGCTGAACATCCCCGCATCCGTCACCGAACTCGCGACCGGTGCCGGTGGTGAGACCGTGGAGGGCGTCGAAGGTGCCCTCAGCCTGGTGGGGGACAGTGGTACCCGCGGCTACTACGGACCGCAGCCGCCGGAGGGGCACGGCCCGCACCGCTACCTGTTCGCGGTGCATGCCGTGGATGTCGAGGAGCTGGATGTCCCGGCGGACGCGTCCCCGACGGTCCTAGGTTTCAACCTCTACTTCCACAGCATCGGGCGCGCGATTCTGTGGGGCTGGCACGAGAATCCCTGACCATCACCCGACCACGGGGCTGCCGCTGGTTGAGTCCAACTCCGCTGCACCGGCTAGAGTCGGGAATCGTTATGACGAAAAAAACTTCCGGCGACAATCCTGAACCGCAGCCGGTGAAAGCGGTTCCCCCGGCCCTGCGCGTGGGTGGTGCATTCATCGCACTCGCCATCGTGCTCGCTCTGTGGACTTTCCTCGAGGTGGTCCTGAATGGATGGCTGGCACCGTTCCACGTGACGACCCGTTTCCTGCTGATCTGCGTTGCCGCCATCATCATCGGTGGCTCCGCGACCTCGGGTCGCACCCAGTACGTCACGATGGGGCGGGTGGTCACACTCGGAGTCGCCCTGACCCTCATCGTCCTGAGCCGGGTACTGCCCAACGCCACCTTCATGGTGATGGGGCAGTACTGGCTCCCCTCCTACGCGATCGTCTCCCTGCTGGCGGGGCTGATCATCAAGCGCCAGATGATCCCCGCCGGCTAGGCGCGTTCGTCGATCCAGGGCAGACCGCTACCGACCGCGTCCGCGATGCTGTCGAGACCGTGGGCGTGGATCTGGGCCGCCACACCCCTGTGGATGTCCCGGATCCACCAGGGTCCGCCGTAGATGAAGCCGGTGTAGCCCTGGAGCAACGCCGCACCCGCGGTGATCCGTTCCCACGCCTGCTCGGCGGTCTCGATACCGCCCGCGCTGACGAGAACGAGTTTCCCGCCGACCCGTCCGTGCAGTCTGCGCAGGACCTCGAGCGACCGCTCGGCCACCGGGGGACCGGAGATCCCGCCCGCACCCATCTTCTCGACCTTCGCGGCATCGGTGACCAGGCCCTCCCGGGAGATGGTCGTGTTCGTGGCGACGATGCCCGCGAGCCCGAGTTCCACGGCGAGATCGGCCACCGCGTCAATGTCCCCGTCGCTGAGATCCGGCGCGATCTTCACCAGGACCGGGGTATCGGCGACCTCCATGACGGCCTGCAGGATCGGGCGGAGCGACTCCACGGCCTGCAGGTCCCGGAGTCCCGGCGTGTTGGGGGATGAGACGTTGACCACCAGATAGTCCGCGAGACGTCCGAGCATCTTCGCCGAGGTCCGGTAGTCCTCCACCGCCTCCTCGGCGGGAACGACCTTCGTCTTGCCGATGTTGATGCCGATGACGTCATCGAGCCTGCGCCGGTGCAGGTTCCGGGCGACCGCAGCGGCACCGTGATTGTTGAAACCCATCCGGTTGAGGATCGCGCGGTCCGACCGGAGACGGAACAGCCGGGGCTGGGGATTGCCTGCCTGCGGGGAGGCCGTGACGGTACCGAGCTCGGCGTAGCCGAACCCGAGGGCCCCCCAGGCGTCGGCGCAGGAGGCGTTCTTGTCGAAACCGGCGGCGAGGCCCAGCGGCTGGGGGAACTCCACACCGAAGACCTCCTGCCGGAGTACCGGGTCAGACACTCCGAGGGCCTTCCCGAGCAACCGGTTGGTGCGGCCCATTCCGTGGAGTACCTGGAGTCCGTTCATGATGTAGTTGTGGATGCGCTCGGGGGGAAGGGTGAACATCGCCCTCAGCGCGAGGTTGTAAAGGGGTCGTGACGGTAGATCGGACAAGGTTGATCCTCAGGCTCGGTGGGTCGGAATGGGGGGGCGACGATCAAGGGGTGGGCACCCCGGGGACCATCCTACGACGGTCGGTGGGCCGTTCAGGCGGTACCGGAGACGTCGAGAGCATCGTGGCGGGCGGCGGAGTCGATGACCTGGATTCCGTCGGAACCGACGGCGATGAGTTCCCCGGAGGCGGTGATCCCGAGCCCCCGGACATCAGCGGTGGAACGGAGTGACCCGACTGCCACGGGCACCCCCTCGGCCACGGAATATGCCGTGATCTCGTTGTTCGCGGTATCCGAGACCCACACGACCTGATCAGGACTGTCCCAGGCCAGTGCCCAGGGACTGGCTCCCGCGGTCGCCATCTGGTGCAGCATGATGACGGGACTCACGGTGTAGACCAGCAGCTGTCCGCCCCGGGTGTCGGAGGCGAACACCACCCCGGTGCCGGGTTCGCCCGCGCTCATCCTTCCCACGCCCAGGCCGGCGCGCAGCGCTGCCCCCGGTTTCGAGTTGGTCCAGTCGACGCCGCTGATCAGGGTGTTCCCGCGGTCGATGAGGACCGCGCGGTCGGATTCGCCCGACACGGGGACCGCGATGAGCTGGTCCACGGAGTCCTTGATGTCGATCGTGGCATCGGTCGGGGATTCACCGGATTCACCGGGGGAGACCACCAGGACCTCGCCCGCTCCGGACGCGCCCGCCAGGATCCTCCCGTCGTCGGTCAGCGCGGCGGTGGTGACCGGTACCGGCACCCGGATGTCCTCCGGGGAACCAGGGGAGGCGGCGTCGAAGAGACGGATGACGCCTCCTTCATCCCCGTCGGGGCACGCGAGGAGGAACCTCGTGTCCCGCACCGACAGAGGTCCACAACCGGCCGCGACATCGACATCGGTGTAGTCGCCGGTGGCGAGCTGCTCCGCGGTGCCGATCCCGAGATGCTCCCCGGCCCGGACGGCGAGTACGTCACCGTCCGCGACGGCGAGATCCGTGAGCTCCGCCTCCGCGAGGGCACCGGGTATCCGGAAGGTCCGTCCGTCCGGATTGTCGGCGGGCGGTGAATCCGCGATCTTCGCCTCGGTGAGCTGCGGGAGTGCGGATTCGTCGACGGGGGACGGGGCGCTGTTGCAGGCCGTGGCCGTGACGGCTGCGGCGGCGAGCACCGCGATCAGGACAGGACGTGGGGTAGACACACTGGGGACGTTACCAGAGCCTCCGGGCGCGCCACCGTTTCCGGGGTGGCTCAGGAAACACCAGTTCAGCACCCACCTTCGGGCGGTCGGGGATCAGAGTGAGACCTCGTCGAGCGCGTCCCTGATCGCCCGCGGCAGACCGGCCCTGAGTCCCTCGAGGACCTCATCCAGTTGGGCCACGGTCCGTACGCCCACCACCGCGGAGGTGACGGCACCGCGTCCCCGGAGCCAGGCTATGGCCGCCGCGGCCGGCGAGATATCGAGCCCGTCCGCGGCGGTGCACAGTGCCTCGACGACGGTCGCACTCCTCGGTACCAGCAAACCCTGGACCTCCGCGTCGTGTTTCGGGGACGCCCCCCGGGAACCGGCGGGAATACGCTGCCGGTACTTGCCCGTGAGCACACCCTGGGCGAGCGGGGCGGCGGCGAAGAAACCGACCCCGAGATGCTCCGCGGCCGGGATGAGTTCCTCCTCGGAACGCCGATCGAGAAGACTGTATCCGGCTTGCGCGGCGATGATCGTACGGTGACCGCACACCGCGTGGGTGACGGCCAGCTGCCAACCGGCGTATCCGCGGACGCCGGCGTAGCGGGAACGGCCGGTACGCACAGCCCAGTCCAGTGTTTCGGCGACCTCCTCCGGCGGGGTTCGGGGATCCCAGAACCCGACGCTCCACACGTCGACATGGTCTGTTCCCAGGGTCGAAAGGCTGCGGTCGAGTTGGGCCATCAGGGCCCGCCTGGAGCAGTCGACCCTTCGGCCGAGGGGAAGGGTGGGGTCGACCCCGGAGGAAGAGGAGAGAACGAGCTGACCACGATCGACCGTACGACGGCGCAGGAGGTCACCGAGCAGTTTCTCCGCGACGCCGTCGGCGTAGGCCGGGGACGTGTCGATCAGCGTCCCGCCCGCGTCGATGAATGCCCGGAGGATCGCCCCGGTGTCCTCCGCCGGAGTCGCGTCCCCCCAGGTTGACACCCCCAGGCCCAGTTCCGAGACCCGTAGTCCGCTCGTACCCGCCGTATTCTCTCTCACGGGCACCACCCTAGCGGTCGCACGGAGTACGGTGTGGTGCGTGAGTCTGATGAGCTTCCTCGCCGGCATGATGCCCGGCCGTCCCCAGGTGTCCCTGTCCGCCGCGGAATCCCCGCTCCGGAACGCAGCTGAAGTGCTGCGCCCCCTGCACGCGGCTGGGGCCGCCGACGCCGCGGCGGACCAGATGAGCTGGACACAGACCGTCGTGCTCTCCGTGGTGCAGGGGCTGACGGAGTTTCTCCCGGTGAGTTCCTCCGGCCACCTCCGGATCGTGAGTTCGCTGCTCTTCGGCCAGGACGCCGGCGCGTCCTTCACCGCCGTAGTCCAACTCGGCACCGAGGCCGCCGTGCTGGTCTACTTCGCCAGGGACATCTGGCGGATCGCCACCGGCTGGTTCAGGGGACTCGCCGACAGATCCAGACGGGGGCTCGACTACCGGATGGGCTGGATGGTCATCATCGGTACCCTGCCGGTCGGGATCATCGGCTACCTCGGTAAGGACCTGATCCGGGACAACCTGCGGAACCTGTGGATCACGGCCGCGATGCTCGTGCTCTTCAGCTTCGTGTTCATCGCGGCCGAGAAGTGGGGGAACAAGAGGCGTTCATTCGGTGACCTGACCCTCCGGGACGCCGTGATCATGGGTTTCGCGCAGTGTCTGGCGTTGATCCCCGGCGTGTCCCGGTCCGGCGGCACGATCTCCGCGGGCCTGTTCCTCGGGCTCGACAGAGAGGTCGCGGCCCGATTCTCCTTCCTGCTGGCCATTCCGGCGGTTCTGGCCTCCGGGCTGTTCTCGCTGCCGGACGCCTTCGCGCCGGAGGCCGGTCAGGCGGCCTCGGGCGCACAACTCGCGGTCGGAACCGGTATCGCCTTCGTGGTCGGCTACGCGTCCATCGCCTGGCTGCTGAAGTTCGTCTCGACGCATTCCTTCTCCTGGTTCGCCGCCTACCGGATCCCGGTGGGAATCGTCGTCATGGGACTGCTCGCGGCAGGTGTCCTCCAGGCGTGATCGACCGGGTTCTCCCGGGTGCCGGGGGCGCATCCCTCGGCCTCCGTAACCCGCGCTAGAGTTGTCCCCATGCATTCCTGGCCCGAACCCGAGGTCCCCGTCATCGGGGGAACCGCAGTACCCCTGAAACTGTTCGACACCGCGGACGGGGTGGTCCGCCCGGTCGCAGTCACCGGTGAGACCGCGGGCATCTACGTCTGCGGCATCACCCCCTACGACTCGACCCATCTCGGACACGCGGCCACCTATCTGACCTTCGACCTGGTCAACCGTCAGCTCAGGGACAACGGCCACGCGGTCCGGTACGTGCAGAACGTCACCGACGTCGACGACCCGCTGTTCGAGCGCGCCACCCGCGACAACGTCGACTGGAGGGAGCTCGGGACCGAACAGACGGACCTGTTCCGATCCGACATGACCACCCTCCGCGTGATCCCGCCGACGGACTTCATCGCGGTCACCGACATCGTCGACGAGGTGATCGATCTCGTCTCCACCCTGCTGGACAACGGAAGCGCGTACGCCCTGGACGACGAGTACCCGGACATCTACGCCTCGCTCGAGGCGACCCCGCATTTCGGCTACGAGTCGAACTACGACCGTTCCACCATGATGAGGTACTTCACCGAGCGTGGCGGAGATCCGGACCGGCCCGGGAAGCGGGATCCGATGGACGCCCTCATCTGGCGTGCCGCGCGCCCGGGCGAGCCCGCCTGGGAGGCCCCCTTCGGCGCGGGACGACCCGGTTGGCACATCGAGTGCGCCGCGATCGCGGTGAACCGGCTCGGTTCCCACTTCGCGGTCCAGGGTGGCGGCACCGACCTGATCTTCCCGCACCACGAGTACAGTGCCGCGCACGTCGAGGCCGCCACCGGTTCGGAGCGGATGGCCGGACACTACGTGCACAGCGGAATGATCGGGCTCGAGGGAACGAAGATGAGTAAATCCCTGGGCAACCTCGTCTTCGTGCACAGGCTCACCGCGGCGGGTCATGAGCCGGAGGCGATCCGGCTCGGGGTCTTCGCCGGCGGTTACCGGAGTGACCGCGACTGGTCGGAGCAGGTTCTCGCGGATGCCGAGGACCGGCTCTACCGGTGGCGATCCGCCGCGACCGTGGCCACCGACACCGCCGCGGCCGAGGATGTCGTCCAACAGGTCCGCGTGGCGCTGGCGGACGACCTGGACACGCCCCGGGCCCTGTTTTCGGTGGATTCATGGGCGGCGACGACCCTGTCCGGACGCCACGCCACCGAGGGGCCAACCGGCGCCGGAGACCTGGTTTCCCGCGCCCTCGATTCCCTGATGGGGGTCCGGCTCCTGCCCGCAACCCACTGACCGGCCCGGACGCAACGGGCAGGAGGGGCGGGCCGACCCGGACGGCGCCACTGGTACACAATGGGGGCATGACTTCCACGCCCATCAGCCAGCAGTTCAGCCCTGTCGTCGATGAGTTCATCGATGACCTCGAGACCTTCGCGACCGGTTCCTATCTCGGCAAGGACGAGAAGGAGTTCTGGGAGCAGCCCTTCGACCCCGCGGTGCTCCCGGAGCTACGTCGGATCATCGACGGATTCCTCAACGAACTCGACCGCCTTCCGGAACCCCCGGATGCGGACGCGGTGACCGCGGTGATCAACCGCTTCATCACCGCGGTGGAGACATTCAACTCCCGCCACGGCGACGCCGTCATCGAACCCGAGGAGTTCGAGGAGCTGAACTCGCTGATCACCGGGTCGGTCACGGCTACCGGCTTCACCCCGTCCGAGACGGAGGAAGCCGAGGACGGTTTCGAGCTTCCCGCATTCGACTAGGGGAGGAGACCCCACCGTGACCAACCCGAATCCGCCCGCGGCGGACAGTTCTCCCGCCGCCGTCATCTGGGACATGGACGGCACACTCACCGACACCGAGCCCCTGTGGGCGATCGCGACCTACGAGATGAGTGAGCGCATGGGCCGCCGGCTGACCGTGGAGAAACACGCCGCGACGATGGGCGGGACATTCGACAACACGTTCCGGGTGTGCGCCGAGCACGCCGGCATCACCCCGGACGACGCCGCCCGCGACCGGTACCGGCGGATTCTCTTCGACCGGGTCGCCGAGCTGTTCTCCGAGCGACTCACGCTCAACCCCGGTGTCCGGGACATCCTCGACGGGCTCCGCGCCCGGGGCACCGCCATGTATGTCGCGACCAACACGCCCCGTGAGCTCGCGGACCTCGCGATCTCGGCCGTCGGGCGTGACTACTTCGCCGACACAGTCTGCGGTGACGAGGTGCCGCGGGGTAAGCCTTCCCCGGACATCTACCGGGAGGTGGCGAGCCGCGCCGGAGTGTCACCCGGGCAGTGCCTGGTCTTCGAGGACTCCCCGACGGGCATGACCGCCGCCCGGGATGCGGGGTGCCGCGTGGTCGGGGTCCCCGGACCTGCCGGGGACGGGCCACCGGATGTTCCCACGCTCGGGGAACTGACCGGTGACCCCGGACTCACCGGGGCTGATTTCCGGGGCGTCGATGTTGCCGCGATCGACGCGCTCTTCCGGTCCGTCACCCCCACTCCTGCGCCATGCGGCGAGCGGGATGTGCAAGAATGATCGGCGTGAAAGACTTCGACTCCCTCCATGCAGAACTGCTCGCCCGTGCCGCCGAACGTCCCGAAGGTTCGGGAACCGTGGCGGCCCTCGACGCGGGTATCCACGCCCAGGGGAAGAAAATCGTCGAGGAGGCCGCGGAGGTGTGGATGGCCGCCGAGTACCAGTCGGACGAGGAACTCGCCGAGGAGATCTCGCAGCTGATGTACTGGACCCAGGTCGTGATGGTCGCCAGGGGCCTCAAACCCGAGGACGTCTACAAGCATCTCTGACCCCGCAACCTCGCACCGTCCACCACCCACCCCTGAAGGATCCCCGGGAAAACAATGCTCAAAGTAGCCGTACCCAACAAGGGCTCGCTGTCCGAATCCGCCGTCGAGATCCTCTCCGAGGCCGGCTACGCCGGCCGTGGGGACAGTAAGGCTCTCACCGTCACCGACCGCGCGAACAACGTCGAGTTCTTCTTCCTCCGGCCCAAGGACATCGCGATCTACGTCGCGAACGGTCAGCTCGACCTCGGAATCACGGGCCGGGATCTGGCGGCGGATTCCCTCGCCGACGTCCAGGAGGTCCTCTCCCTGGGGTTCGGGAGCTCGACCTTCCGCTATGCGGCTCCCGCGGGGGAGATCTGGTCGGTCGATGACCTCGACGGCAAGCGGATCGCCACCTCCTACCCGAATCTCGTCCGTGAGGATCTCGCTACCCGCGGGCAGTCCGCCGAGGTGATCCGCCTCGACGGGGCCGTCGAGATCTCCATCCGGCTCGGAGTCGCCGACGTGATCGCCGATGTCGTCTCCACCGGCCGGACGCTACGTAAACAGGGCCTCGAGCCGTTCGGGGACCCCCTGGTCTCGTCGGAGGCGGTCATCGTCGGTCGTGCCGGTGAGGACGTCACGCCGGAACAGCGTGTGCTGCTCCGCCGTATCGAGGGCATTCTCCACGCACAGAACTACCTCATGCTGGACTACAACGTGCCCCGTTCCCTCCTGGACGCCTCCACCGAGATCACCCCCGGTATCTCCGGGCCGACCGTGTCCCCGCTGGCACTGGAGGACTGGGTCGCCGTTCGTGCGATGATCCCGCGGAACAACGCCAACGACGTGATGGACGAGCTCGCCGAGCTCGGTGCACAGGCGATCCTCGCATCGGAGATCCGGATCGCCAGGCTCTGACCCCCGGAAGAACCGGGCGTCGTACGAACCCCCGCATCAGCTGCTGACGGTGCGGGGGTTTTCGCTGTCCGATACATCCACCCGAATCGGACGGGCGCCCCCGTCGGAACCGCCGACCCGATCTGAAGGGAATGATGAAGCCTCACCGGGATGGGGGTGGCCGGATTCCGGATGCGCGTTGATCCCGTTCCCGTTCCCCTGCCCCCTCCGTGCACGGGCGCGGCGCGTTGCAGTGCAGGAACGGGGATTCCACATCATTCCCGCGTCGTCGGCCGCCACTCCCGGTGATGGGGTGGAGCGGCCGAAGGACGAACGTACCGGAACGTCATTATGCTGGGGACCTGAGCGGCTCCTGCCGCACCAGGATCCTGTCCAGTAGAGAGGTGACACGACGATGGCCAAGTCATCAAAGCGCAAATCAGGCGCCCAGAAGACCGGAAAGCAGGACGATTCCGCGGTATCCGCGGAGAATACGGCTCCCACCCCGGAACCGGAGGCTGCCGCCCGCAAAGACCGCGACAACTCCGGTACCCGCGCCAACCACACGGGCGCCGGTACCCGTACCGAGGTCGATCTGCTCGGGGAACTCGAGATACCCGATGAGGCGTACTACGGCGTGCACACCGTCCGGGCGATGGAGAACTTCCGGATCTCCCGGACCACCGTCAATGACGTTCCCGAGTTCATCCGCGGGATGGTCCAGGTCAAGAAGGCGTGCGCCCTCGCGAACAGGAGGCTGCACACCCTGCCCGCGGACAAGTGCGATGCCATAGTCTGGGCCTGCGACCAGATCCTGGTGGAGGGGCGGGCGATGGACCAGTTCCCGCTGGATGTCTTCCAGGGCGGTGCGGGAACCAGTCTGAACATGAACACCAACGAGGTCATCGCGAATCTCGCACTCGAGTACATGGGTGAACCGAAGGGTTCCTACGACATCATCAACCCGAACGATGACGTCAACATGAGCCAATCGACGAACGACGCCTATCCCACGGGTTTCCGGCTCGGCGTCCACTACGCACTGAATGACCTGATCGAGGAACTCGATGAACTCCAGGCGGCGTTCGCCTCGAAGGGACATGAGTTCATGGACATCCTGAAGATGGGCAGGACCCAGCTCCAGGATGCGGTACCGATGACGTTGGGGGAGGAGTTCGCCGCCTTCGCCCACAATCTGGCCGAGGAGAGGGTCGTTCTGCGGGACGCCGCCGAGCGACTTCTGGAGATCAACCTGGGCGCGACCGCGATCGGCACCGGGGTGAACACCCCGGCCGGGTACCGCCACCAGGTCACCGCCTCCCTGTCCGAGGTCACCGGCCTGGAGATGAAGTCCGCCAAGGATCTCATCGAGGCCACGAGTGACTGCGGCGCCTACGTCCACGCACACGGTGCGGTGAAGCGGGCCGCGATGAAGCTGTCGAAGATCTGCAACGATCTGCGCCTGCTGTCCTCCGGGCCCCGGGCGGGGTTGAACGAGATAAACCTCCCCGCGCGGCAGGCAGGTTCGTCGATCATGCCGGCCAAGGTCAATCCGGTGATCCCCGAGGTCTGCAACCAGGTGTGCTTCAAGGTCTTCGGCAACGACATCACCGTCACCATGGCTGCGGAGGCGGGCCAGCTCCAGCTCAACGTGATGGAGCCGGTGATCGGTGAGTCCCTCTTCCAGTCGATCCGGATTCTCCGGAACGCCGTGGAGACGCTGCGCACCAAGTGCGTCGAGGGCATCACGGCGAATGAGGACGTCTGCCGGGCGTACGTCGACAACTCGATCGGAATCGTGACCTACCTCAACCCGTTCATCGGCCACCATAATGGTGATCTTATTGGTAAGGAGGCCGCCGAGACCGGTAGGTCGGTGCGGGAGCTCGTCCTCGAGAAGGGGCTCATGGACGCCGAGACCCTGGATCAGGTGCTCAGCAAGGAGAACCTCATGCATCCGGTGTTCCGGGGGCAGCTCCACCTCGATAGTTAGGACCCGCGCCACGGTATCGGACACCCACCCCCGCCATTCCGGCGGGGGCTTTCCGATGTTCCGGTGGAGGTCCGCGGAGCACCGTTCATCGACGGTCCCAAAGGTATGTCTAATGGAGTTTTAAGACGTCCCACCGGACGATCGGTGACAATCCACCAGGAGCACAGGCCGTGATTCTCGCACTGCAGATCATCATCGTCGCGGCCGCTGTCGTACTGGGGGCACGACTCGGTTCCATAGGAATCGGTCTCGCCGGTGGGCTCGACGTGCTGCTGCTCGGACTCACCGGTACGGCGATCGCCTTCGCCGACATCCCCCTCGACGTCATCGGCATCATCATGTCCGTCATCGCCGCCATCGCCGCCATGCAACGTTCCGGGGGATTGGACTGGTTGGTCGTACTGGCGGAGAAACTGCTGCGCAGGAATCCCAGGTAGGTCACCTATCTCGCGCCCGTGGTCACCTACACCATGACGCTCCCGGCGGGCACCGGGCACACAGCCTTCTCAACGCTCCCGGTCATCGCGGAGGTCGCGAAGGAACGCCCCTCGCGTCCGTTGTCGGTCGCCGTCGTGGCATCCCAGATGGCGATCACCGCCTCACCGATCTCCGCGGCCGTCGTTTTCTTCGCATCGATCCTCGAGCCGCACGGGATCGGGTATCTCCAGTTGCTCGCCGTCGTGATCCCGTCTACATTCCTGGCCGTGTTCCCGACCGCGTTCGTCGCCAACCGATTGGCCGTCGATCCGGACAAGGACCCCACCTACCGTGAGCGCCTCGAGAAGGGCCTGATCAAGGCACCCGAAGCGAGGGCTGCGAAGGAGGCACCCCCGCGGCGAAACGCTCCGTGTGGCTCTTTCTGACGGCGATCGTCCTCGTCGTCACCTACGCGACCGCCATCTCCGATCAGGTCGGACTCGTCACCGAGCCCACGCTGCCGAGGAATGAGGCGATCATGTCCCTGATGCTCGCCTGTGCGACGGTGATCGTCGTGCTGTGCCGGATTCCGGCGGACGAGATCCCGGGCACCCAGGTGTTCCGCGCGGGTATGTCGGCCTGTGTGTGTCATGGGCGTCGCCTGGCTCGGTACGACCCTGATCAACGTCCATCTCGACAGCATCCGGCAGGCTTCAGGGGACATCCTCTCCCGAACCCCCTGGCGGCTCGCGGTGATCCTTTTCTTCGCCGCCGCCCTGCTCTACTCCCGGGCTGCCACGACCAGGGCGTTGATGCCCGCAGCACTCGCCATCGGTGTCCCTCCACTCACCGCGGTCGCGTCCTTCGCCGCAGTCAGTGCGCTGTTCGTTCTGCCGACCTACCCGACGCTGCTCGCCACCGTGGAGATGGACGACACCGGATCGACGAGGATCGGGAAATACGTATTCAACCACCCGTTCCTCATCCCGGGGACGCTCTGCATCGCGCTGGCGGTGGCGCTGGGGTTCCTCTTCGGTTCGGTCATCCTCTGATCCCGGGGCCGGTCGCGGGGAGCGGACCCACCGGGTCCGCCTTTTGGGGGAGGAACCGATTTCCCCTGTGCGGTGGAGGTGGTGGCCGGTGGGTGTTCCCTAACTTCAGGGTATGACCACGACACCGACAGACAACGAATTCCGGATACGGGGCCTTGAGGTGCGCTACGGCATGGACCGGGTCGTCCGGGACATGAATCTGAGCGCCGCACCGGGGCGGGTCACGTGTGTGCTCGGCCCCAACGGCGCAGGTAAGACGACGACGTTGCGTGCGGGCCTCGGTCTCGTCCGCAGGAATGCGGGCGAGTGCCAACGCCCGGAGCGCACGAACATCCTGCTCGATGACGGCGGCCTCATCCCCGGACTCACCGTCCGTCAGCACGTCACCGCGCGGGCGCTGTCCGCCGGAGTCCCGACCGGGTGCGTGGACGACCTCATCGACACCGTGGGAATGTCCGGTGCGGCGGCGATGAAGATCGGGAGGTGCTCGATGGGGATGAAACGTCGTACGGCCCTGGCCGCGGCACTGGTGGGGGATCCGCAGCTCGTGGTCCTCGACGAACCGTCGGCGGGTCTCGACCCGGAGGGGATCAGATGGCTCGGTACCCTGCTGCGCAGCCTCGCCCGGCGGGGTGTCGCGGTTCTCACGGCGACCCATCACCTCGCTGAGGCCGCCGCCATGACCGACGACGTCGCCGTCATCGCCGGCGGCACGCTGCGGTTCTCCGGCCCTCTCGAGGAAATGACGTCCGGAACCACGGCCGGGAGCCTCGACGATGCGTACTTCGCACTGACCGGAGGGGAAACCCGATGAACACCCTGCGTGCACAGCTCTACACCGCGACGAAACTGACACCGGTGCGTGCGTCCTGCGTGCTCACTCTCATCGCCATCGTCTTCAGTTGCGCGGCGACCTGGGCGCTGCCGGTGCTGCTCGCCCACGTCGATCTGGGTGCGGCGGCCCAGGATGAACGGGTCGCCGCGGCACTGGAGGCGGCCGGTCCGGGGTCGGGTCAGCTCCAGCGTGGCGCCTTCGATGTCTTCGCGTCGACCAGCTCGGACGTACTCACCCTGCCGCAGCTCACCGTCATCATCAGCGGTGTTCTCATCGGGACCACGCCGATCCGGTACGGAGCGGTCTGCTGGCAGGTCGTCGACTCGTCGCGGACCCGGGTCAGCACATCGATTCTGTGCACCTCGGCGATCGCCGCAGCCGCGCCCGCTGTCGTCGGCGCACTTCTGTGCTGGCCGGTATCGGTGGTGGCAATGATGCTCCACGACGTGGATCTCGCCGTCGGTGTGCCTGACCTCCTTCTGCTCCAGGCGCGGGGGATCGCGGTGCTGACGCTGGTGGCGGTGTCGTGCGCGGGACTCGGCCTGATTCTCCGCAGTCTCGGCCGGACGGCGGCGGCGATCGCCGCGATCGCCGTGATCGAGTTCCTCATCGCGGCCGTTTCGGCGCTCACGGGACTCGGACCATGGGTGGCCGGATGGCTTCCACTGCAGTCGGCCAGGATGGCGATCGGGCTGTCGGATCCGACCGGAGATTTCCCTTCCTCGGCAGGCATGGGCATCGTCCTGGGATGGACGGCTCTCGTCGCGGGTCTCGGCGTGGTCAGGTTCCACCGATACAATCTCCGGTAACCATGACCGACACGAATCCGGGCTCACACCACGCACACGCGACCGTCCCCGTCACGCGCACCGACGTTCTCGTCGCCGCGGTGACGACCACCATCGGCCTCGCCGGGGTGGTGCTGGCGTCCCAGTCCACGGCACTAGGGATCCCGCTGACTGCGCCATCCGGCGGGTTGGGGACACTGGTCGCTCTGTCGTTCGCGGGTCAGGGGATTGTTCTGCTGTTCCGCCGACTGCGGCCGGTGGGTGTGTTATGGGCGTGCGGCGCCCTGGACATAGCCGTCGGTGTCCTCTGTGCGATGCTGGAACCCGACGCCACCAGAGCGAACTCCGTCGCTCTTCCCGTCGCCCTCTACACTCTGTTCCGGGAGAGCGACCTCGACCGGCGCAGTATGATCAACGGTTCGGCGGCGTTCCTGATCACCCTCACCGTACGGATCATCACCGCCCCGCCTGTACCGGGCGGCGCCGCTTTCACCGCCGTTTCCTTGACGGGCGCCGTGATCACGGTGGTACTCGTGGCGGTGTCCGCCCACATCCTCCGACGCCGGGACATGTACACGGAGGTCCTCCGGGAGCGTGCCGAGCTGACCGACAGTCGCCGCGCGGCCCTCGCTGAAGCCGCCGCAGCCGAGGAACGGACCCGTATCGCCCGGGAGTTGCACGACACCACCGCCCACCACCTGTCCGCCATCGCGGTCCAGGCGACCGCGGCGCGCGCGGTCATCGACACCGACCCGGTCGCGGCCGCGGCGATACTGCGCCGGATCTCCTCGAGCGCCTCGGCCGCGCTCGACGATGTCCGGGAGACCGTCGGGCATCTCCGCGCCAACGCCGGTGGACGGGACGGGGCCGACGATCTTCCGGGCGGCACCGGGGACCTCACTGCTACCGCCCTGATCGACGCTGGCCGGAAGTCCGGGATGAACATCACCGCGACACTGGTGTCCGACGAGCTGCTGCCCTCCGGGGCCGCCCGGAGGGCGATCCACCGTGTGCTGCAGGAGGCGCTGACCAACTCCAGGCGGCACGCCCCGGGGTGTCCCGTCACCGTGGAAATGACGGAGCGGCGATTGAGCGTACGGACGTGGGGGCATTTCGCCGACGCACCTCCGGGCACGGGGAGCATCGGCATGTCGGAACGTGCCGCGGCGATCGGTGCGCGTCTGCGCAACGGCCGCGACACGGACGGGTGGATCGTCGAACTCGACTGGAGGGAGGCGCCGTGATCAGGGTCGTCATCGCCGATGACGAGGCGCTCATCCGTACGGGCCTGGCCACGATCCTCTCCGCCGCCGGTGACATCGAGGTCGTCGGTGAGGCCGCGTCCGGTGGCGCGGCGTTCACCCAGGCGCGGGCACTTCGGCCCGACGTTGTGTGCATGGACATCCGGATGCCGGACGGGGACGGGTTGCGGGCGACGAGGAAGATCACGGCGCTCGCCGAACCGACACCCGCGGTACTGGTGGTGACCACCTTCGACCATGACGAGTACGTGTTCGGGGCACTCGAGTCCGGTGCCTGTGGCGTCGTGCTCAAGGACAGCCCCATGGATGTCCTGGTCGCGGGGGTCCGGCGGGCGGCTCATGGTGAGGGGCTCCTCGATGCCCCGTTGACCAGGCGGGTCATCGGGGAATTCGCGAACCGGCGCACCAGGTCCGCGCCCGACCCCGGGCCTCCCATGGCCCCGCTGACCCCGCGTGAGGTCGACTGCGTCCGTGAACTGTGCCGGGGACAGAGCAACAACGACATCGCGGCGACCCTGTATCTCGAGCCGTCGACGGTGAAGACGCACCTGTCCAACGCCATGGCCAAGACCGGGGCGAGGGGGCGGGTCCAACTCGTGATCTGGGCGTTCCGGTCGCGGCTGGTCGACAGCTGATCAGGAGTCGTCGGAGGTCCGGGCGTCCGCGGTGCTGCCGGGCCAGCCCGGGTACTCGGGGGGTGTGCCGCCGAAGGCGGGGCACAGTGCCTGATGGGAGCACCAGCCGCAGAGTTTGGAGGTCTTCGGGCGGAAGTTGCCGCTGCACCCGTCCGCCTCGATCTTCGCCCACAGCTCTCCGAGATCACGTTCGAAGTACTCGAGTTCCTCGACGGATGGCGTGAGGAACATCGAGTCGGTGACCTTGAGGTACATGAGTCTCAGCTGCGCCGGGACAACCCGGTGCAGCCGCCAGTAGACCAGGGCGTAGAACCTCATTTGGAACGTGGCCTGCTGACTGAACCGCGGTATCGGTTTCTTGCCGGTCTTGTAGTCGACGACCCTGATGCGTCCGTCGGGAGCCTCGTCGACGCGGTCGATGAACCCGCGGACCGGTACCCCGTTCGGGAGGACGGACTCCACGTACATTTCGCACGCCTTCGCGGTGAAACCCCGGGGATTCTCCATCTCGAAGTAACCGCGCAGCAGGGAACGGCACTCGACGAGGAAGTCGTACCGGGCCGCTTCCGGGACGAGCTCGTCGAGCTCGTCGTCGGCCGCGCACATCGCAGCCCAGGTGGGTCTGAGGCGTTTGACGGTCGCCGGGTAGGTGCGCTGCTCAGGCTCCCACTTGTGCATCTGCTCGAGGACGTCGTGGACGAGTGTCCCCTTGACCTGCGCGACCGTCTTCGGTTCGGGGATGCGGTCGATGGCGCGCAGACGGTAGAGCAGCGGGCACTGCCGGTAGTCGTTCGCGCGGGAGGGGGACAGCGCGAGGGGGCGGGGCCGGGTGGACGGACTGGTCGTTGCCGGTGAGGTCATGGAACACCACGTTACCGCCCGTCCCGGTCGGTGATCGCCACGGACGGGCGGTGTGTTGTGCACCGCGGACTTCCCACCGCCTCCGGTGCACAGGTTCGCGGCCCCTACAGCTCAGCCTCGCGCGCGGCGGTGACAAGACCCTCGACAGTGGCGCGGAGGGAATCGGGTACGGACTGCTCGGTGAGATCGAGGAAGCCACGGACGATGAGGTCGCGGGCGGTGTCCTCGTCGAGGCCGAGCGCCATGAGATAGTCGAGCCGGTCTCCGTCGATCATTCCGACGGACGCCTCGTGACTCAGCTGGGCCTCATCGACCCGTGCCTTCAACGCCGGGACGGAATCTATGTAGCCGGTGTCCCGGAGCATGAGCCCGTCGCACTCGAGGAACCCCGAGCACCCACGGCCGATTCCCACGAGTGTCGTGTCGTTGGCCACCTCGCCACCGTCGGAGACCATCCTCGAGACCTGCTCGGCACGGGACCCCACGCCCTGCAACCGGATCTCGGTGTCCATCTCGCGGTGGGTGCCGGCCGGCGCGAACACGACCGAGTGGCTCGTGTCGGTGGCCCCGTCATCGAGTTCGACGACGGAGTGGGACACGTGGTTGCGCAGTCCGGAGACCGCCACCGACACGGAACTATTCACCGCGTCGCGGGCGATCCGCGTCCCGGACCAGGAGTGGACGTCCATCTGCGGTCCCCAGCGTTCGACATCGAGAGAACGCAGCCGGGCCCCCTCGCCGATGAAGGTCTCCGAGACCGACACGTGGCGCCCGTGGGTCATCTTCGGTGTGACACCGGAACCACTGACGTGATCGACCCGGGCACCGGCTCCGATGACGGTCAGGTCGTGGACGAACTGACGTTCCTGGGGGACGGTCATGAACGAGAAGCTCTGGAGGGGCCCGTCGAGGACCGCGCCGTCGTGGACCCACATGAACGTGCCCAACGGCCGGTCCTGGGACTCGAACGCCCGCCGCAGGACGTCGTCTTCAAGCGGATCCACGAGGGAGAACATGAGCTGCTGCACCCAGGGGTATGTGACCACCGCGTCGGACAGCGGCATGATCTCCACCTGCCCGTCGTGGGTGACGATGCGTTCGAAGTGGTGGTCGACCATCAACGAGGTCGCCGCGCAGGATTCCTCGTCGCGCCAACCGAGGTCCGCGAGGAGCCGCGGGGTCACGCTTCCGCTACCGAGTCCGGGAACCGGGGTGACGGCTGGAACAGTGGATGTCATCGGGATCAGTCCTTAGGTGTTGTCGGAGTGTGGACGGTGCCGGGTCAGGCGGCCCAGCCGTCGGTGCGGACGCGGGCGAGCATGTCGCGGGCGTCCCCGCTGTCGGTCAGGCGTCCGTCGCTCATCAGGTGCGCAATGGGGGAATCGAGGTGGTCGAGAATGAACCCGGTGTGGGTGACGACGAGGGCGCTCCGTGCGGAACCGTCGGGACACGGGGTCTGCAGCAGATCGGCCAGCGCCCGTCCCACGACGGAGACGTGTTCGAGATCCACCCCGGATTCCGGTTCATCGAGCAGACACATGGTGGGCCGCTGGAGGTGGAGTTTGAGCATCTCGAAGCGGCGCATCTCCCCACCGGAGAATCCGCAGTGCACGTCCCGGTCGAGGAACTGCGAGAGATCCAGGCTCTCGGCCGCCGAGGGCAGACGGTCTCCCGCGTGGATGGCCTGCGCGAGTTTCTCCACCGTGATCCCGTGGAGTTTCGGGGGATGCTGTACCGCGAGACCGAGGCCGGCACGGGCCCGCTCATCGACCGGGAGCTCCGTGATGTCCTGTCCGTTGAGGAGTATCCGCCCACCGGTGACCCGGAACGGTCCCGTGCCCATCACGGCGTTGAGGAGGGAGGATTTACCCGATCCGTTCGCTCCGATCAGGACGTGGTTCTCGCCGTGGTTCACGGTGAGGGTGATGTTGTGGCAGACGGTGATGTCATCGACGGCGACGGTGACATCGTCCAGTGCGAGCAACGGGGTGGTGGTGTCCATTGGCGATCCTTCTCCCTGAAGTGGTCGGTCCTCCCCGCGGGCTCCGACCTGCGGGGAGCTGGTGCTTCAACTCCAGTGTAAGGAGAAACGTGAACGGCATTCAGGGTATGGATAGCGTGACCTGTGTCATGCGTCTTCAACTGGCGAAACAGGCATCACGATCGACTCGGAACACCCGATCCGGGGGTGCCCGACGGGCGGTGGTGATCCGGGTGCCGGGCACAATGGGGCAATGGCCAACAGACTCCGCGGCAGCGACAGCACGTATCTCCTCCAGCACGCCGGCGATCCCGTCGACTGGTGGCCGTTCGGACCCGAGGCCTTCGCCGAGGCCGCCCGGCGCGACGTGCCGGTCCTCGTGTCGATCGGCTACGCCGCATGCCACTGGTGCCACGTGATGGCCCGCGAGTCCTTCTCTGATCCGGGGATCGCGGAGCTGCTCAACCAGCACGTGGTGTGTGTGAAGGTCGACCGGGAGCAGTGCCCCGACATAGACGCGCTCTACATGCAGGCCACCATCGCGTTGTCCGGCCACGGTGGGTGGCCGATGACCGTGTTCACCGATCCGGAGGGGCGACCGTTCTACGCCGACACCTACGTACCACCGGAGGATCGACCGGGGCGCCCCGGTCTCCCGCGCCTCATCCGGGCCGTGGACGAAACCTGGCGCAACCGGCGTGGTGAGGTCGTCGACATGGGGGAGAAGGTCCGCGGAATGATGGAGCTGCACTCCGCACCCGTGCGCCCGGTCCCCACCGTCGACGGGATCTTCGACCGGGTGACGTCCGCGCTCCGGGACGCGGAGGATCCGGTGCACGGCGGATTCGGTGGTGCCCCGAAGTTCCCGCCCTCCGCCACCCTCCTCGGACTCACCAGGCGGGCGGAGCGGACCGGGAATGACCGTGTGCACGCCCTGGTCGGCAGGACCGTCGAGTCCATGGTCCGCGGTGGGATCTTCGATCAGATCGGCGGAGGATTCGCCCGCTATACGGTGGATGCGGCATGGCGGACGCCCCACTTCGAGAAGATGCTCGACGACAACGCCCTGCTCCTTCGTTCCCTGTCGGCGCACGCGCACGCGACCGGTGACACGCTCGCGGCCCGGGCGGCGCGGCAGACCGCAGAGTTCCTCTGTTCCCGGCTCCGCCGCGAAGACGGGCTGTTCGCCACGTCACTCGACGCGGACACCGAAGGAGTGGAGGGGGCGACCTACCGCTACACGCGGGAGCGTGTGTCCACCGCGCTCGGGCCGGGGGCCGAGGCGGACGTGGACTGGATCTGTTCCGTACTCGGGATCGACGAGGCCGACGCCGAGGCGGGTGGTTCAGTTCCGGGTCTGCGCCGCGACCCGGAGGACCTGGGACGGTTCCTGCGGATCCGGGATCGCCTCGCCGAGGCCCGGGACCGGGACCCGCAGCCGGGGCGGGATGAGACCGCCACCACCGCGGGAACCGCGATGGTCGTGACCGCCCTCACGGAGGCCGCCGACCTCCTGTCGGGACAGAACGTCTCCGCGGTTCGCGGCTCGGCCGCGGACGCACTCCGGGCTCTCGACCGCCTGCACCGGGCACCCGACGGTGTTCTCCTGCGGTTCCGGAACGGCAGCCACGCGTCGCTCGCCGACCTGGCGTGGCTCGGCGTCGCCGCAGCACGCACCGCAGCAGCGGCTTCCTGCGCCGGCGATACGGACACCACGACCGACTGTCTCCGCATCCTCCGGGATGCGCTGGGACAGATCGAGGACCGGCACGCCGATCCGGACAATCCGGGCACCTACTTCGACAGTGGAACGGCGATACCGGTGCTCGGACTCCGCGCCCGTGGCCCCTTCGACACGGCGGTCCCCGCCGGTGTCGCGGTGGCCGGCGAGGCCTTCCTCACCGGGGCGGCCGTCGTCAGCGCCACCGGGGACACGGACACCGCCGACCGTTGGGCGGACCGGGCCCGGGAGATCCTCGCGGTGCACGGGGAGGTGGCCGGTGCACGTCCACTGCAGGCGGGTGGCTGGCTCTGCCTGGGCGAGATCGCGGCCGCGGGTCCGACGCGTGCAGTGGTCACCCACCCGGCGCCGGACGCCCTCGGGCGACTGCGCCCGCAACTCGACTCTGCCGCGGTCATCCTCGGCGCGGGCAGTGGCTGCTTCGAAGTCGAGGGCCCGGAGCCCGGTGACGGTCCGGCCGTTCAGATCTGCCGCGACGGGGCCTGTGGCCGGGTCGTTCCCCTGTGATGGTTGGATGGAGTACATGATCAGCGTCAGTGACTTCATCCACGCATCCCCGAGCTCGTACCACGCGGCGGATCAGGTCCGGCGGGAGCTGACCGCCGCCGGATTCACCCGACAGGCCGAGGCCGATTCATGGGATGCGGCCCCCGGTGGACACGTGATGGTCCGGGGCGGTGCCGTCATGGCCTGGTACGTCCCCGAGGGGGCGGGACCGGACTCGGGATTCCGCATCGTCGGAGCGCACACCGACTCACCCGGGTTGAAGCTCAAGTCGATTCCGGACGCCGGAACCGCCGGCTGGCGGCAGGCGGCCTGCGAGGTGTACGGCGGCCCGGTCCTGTCCACGCTGTTCGACCGCGAGCTCCGGCTCGCCGGACGGGTCATCACCGCGGACGGCACACGGCACCTGGTGGACACCGGCCCGTTGCTCCGCGTCCCGAACCTCGCGATCCATCTCGACCCGAAGGTGAATAAGGGTTTCGAGTACGACCCGCAGCGCCACCTCTATCCGGTCCTCGGCGCCGGTGACCCCCGGGAAACCGTGCTCGAGACCGTCGCCCGCCTGGCGGGAATCGACGGGGAGGTCATCGCCCACGATCTGATCACCTGCGACACCCAGGCCCCTGAGCTCTTCGGGGCCGAGCGGGACCTCCTGGCCGCGCCCCGTCTGGACAACCTGTCCAGCGTCTGGCCCGCCACCGCAGCGCTGATCGAAGCCGTGCGCGACGGGGCAGCGGACCGGCAGAACGACATCCTCGTCCTGGCGGCCTTCGACTACGAGGAGGTCGGTTCCGGCGCGGTGACCGGCGCGGGCGGACCCATCCTGCAGAACGTCCTCGAGCGCACCGCCGAAGCGCTCGGTGCCACCGGCATCGACGGCAGGGCGAGGATGTACGCCCGTTCCTCCTGCATCTCCGCGGACGCCGCACACTCCGTGCACCCGAATTTCGCCGACCGGCACGATCCCGTCAACCGCCCGCTCGCCGGTCTCGGCCCGGCTCTCAAGGTGAACGCGAAGCAGCGGTACGCGACCGACGCCGAGTCCGCGGCCCTCTGGCACCGGATCTGCTCCGCCGCCGAAGCACCCAACCAGGTGTTCGTCTCCGGCAACCACGTACCCTGTGGAACGACCATCGGGCCCATCACGGCGACACGCCTGGGTATCACCACACTCGACACAGGTGTACCCATCCTCTCCATGCACTCCGCACGGGAGATGGCCGCCACCCGGGACATCGATACGCTCGCACAGATCCTCGGCGCCTACTACGCCGGCGCCTGACAGACCGCCCCCACGACCAGACGAGACACGAACGAGAGACACCCATGGCCTATTCCGGACCCTTCCAGGCGGGAGACCGCGTCCAGCTCACCGACGCGAAACGCCGCCACTTCACGATCGTCCTCAAGGAAGGGGAGAGTTTCTTCACCCACAAGGGCGGCATCGCACACGACGACATCATCGGCCAGCACGAGGGCACCGTGGTGGAATCCTCCCAGGGGGGCCTCTACCTCTGCTTCCGGCACCTGATGGTCGACCATGTTCTGTCGATGCCCCGGGGCGCCGCGGTCATCTACCCGAAGGACTCCGCCCAGATCCTCATCGAGGGAGACATCTTCCCCGGTGCCCGGGTTCTCGAGGCCGGGGCCGGATCCGGTGCCCTGTCGATGACCCTGCTGCGGGCGATCGGTGAGTCCGGCGAACTGATCTCCTACGAGATCCGGCAGGACCACCTCGACTACGCGGAGTCGAACGTCGACGAGTTCTTCGGCGGGCGGCCCGCCACGTGGTCCCCCCGACTGGGTGACCTGAAGGAGGTCACCGTGGACGACATCGGTGGCCCGGTCGACCGCATAATCCTCGACATGCTCGAACCGTGGGAGTGCCTCGACGCGGTCCGCGGACTCCTGCTGCCCGGCGGGGTGTTCATGACGTACGTGGCCACCGTCCCGCAGCTGATGAAGGTGATGGAGGGGATCCGCGCACAGGGGTGCTTCACCGAGCCGCGCGCCTGGGAGTCCCTCGTCCGGGACTGGAAGGTCGAGGGACTGGCCACCAGACCGGAACACCGGATGAACGCCCACACCGCGTTCCTCGTCTGGGCGAGACGCCTCGCGGACGGCACCGTCGCGCCCCGACCGCAGCGCCGCGCCAGGAAGTGACGCGACCCGACGACAAAGCGTGGGGATCAACCGGCCCGGCCTTCGGGCGGGCCCGCCCCGTTGGTCTAGATTGGAATTCCATGAGCACCTCCGCCGACACCCCCGATTCGGAAGACACCACCGCCGACGTTGCCGGGCAGACGATTCCCGCGCCGCGCTCCGCGGCTGACGTGAACCGGGACCTCGCGACGCAGCTACGGCGCGCCCGCCGGGACAACCGGGAACTGGCGACCCGCAACACCAAGCTCGTCGAGCTGCTCACCGCCTCCCGGCGCAAACTGGCCACCCTCAATGAGCAGCTGGAACAACTCGCGGCACCACCGTCCACGTACGGCACCTATCTCGAGGCGACTCCGGGCATGGAGGAGACCTGCGCCGAGGTCTTCACCTCGAACAGGCGCATGCGCCTGGCCGTCAGTCCACTCATCGACCGCTCTGAACTCGTCCCAGGGGTGCGGGTGCGGCTCGGGGAGGGGGCCCAGGTCGTCGAGGTGTGCGGCTTCGACGACTCCGGCGAGATGGCGGGCGTCACCGAGGTCCTGGACGACAACCGCGCCCTCGTCGTCGACACCACCGGTGAAGAGCGGCTCATGCGGCTCGCCGGCCCGCTGCTGACCGGTGAAAAGCCCCCGCGCCCGGGTGACACGTTGCTCATCGACCCACGCGCAGGTTACGCCTTCGAGGTGATCCCGAAGACCGAGGTCGCGAAACTCGCGCTCGAGGAGGTACCGGACGTCACCTGGTCGGACATCGGGGGACTGGACGACCAGATCACCCGCATCAGGGACGCCGTGGAGCTCCCCTTCACCCATCCCGAGCTCTACCGCGCCTACAGCCTACGGGCGCCCAAGGGGGTCCTGCTCTACGGTCCGCCCGGCTGCGGCAAGACCCTCATCGCCAAGGCGGTGGCCAATTCACTGTCTGAACGGATCGGCGACGGCTCCCGCTCGTACTTCATCAACGTCAAGGGGCCCGAACTCCTGAACAAGTACGTCGGCGAATCGGAGCGCCAGATCCGGCTCATCTTCGAACGAGCCCGGGAACTCGCGGGCGAGGGGCGCCCCGTCATCGTCTTCTTCGACGAGATGGAGTCCATCTTCCGTACCCGGGGAACCGGTGTGTCCTCCGACATGGAGACCACGGTCGTTCCGCAGCTGCTCGCCGAGCTCGACGGTGTCGAGAGCCTGTCCAACGTCATCGTCATCGGTGCGACGAACCGCGAGGAACTCATCGATCCGGCGATCCTCCGACCAGGTCGTCTCGACGTCAAGATCCGCGTACGACGCCCCGACCGGGCCGGGGCGAGAGAGATCTTCCACCGGCTGCTCCACGAGAATGTGCCCGTGGCCGGGGACCCGGAGGAACTCATCGACAACGCGGCGGAGTACCTGTTCCGCCCACGCCCCTTCGTGGAACTCACGTATCTCGACGGCGGCACCCAGGTCCTCCACTACCACGACTTCATCTCCGGGGCGATGATCGCGAACATCGTCGACCGGGCGAAGAAGGAGGCGATCAAGGACCATCTGGCAGGCAGGACGAACGGCATCACCGACGAACACCTCGCCCGCGCCATCGACGCCGAGAACATGGAGAACGAGGATCTCCCGAACACCTCGAACCCGGACGCCTGGTCCCGCATCACGGGACGCCCCGGCGCCCGGGTCACCGGGGTCCGTGTCCTCGAGACGAATGCCTGATCCGGGTCTTTGCACGCCACGTCAGAAAGAGACACACCATGTCGCGTTTCATCGGTTCCGAGACCGAGTACGGAATCTCCACACCCGACGATCCGACGGCAAGTCCGATCGTCACCTCCACCCACACGGTCCTCGCCTACGCGGTGGCCACCGGAGCGTCGCTGCGCCGGACCCGGTGGAACTTCGGTGAGGAGTCCCCGTTGAGGGACGCCCGGGGTTTCGATCTCCGCAGGTTCCGTACTGCCCCGGTCATCGACCCCAACACCGTCGGTGTCGCCAACGTGATCACCTCGTCCGGTGCCAGGTTCTACGTCGATCACGCCCACCCCGAGTACTCCGCCCCGGAGACCTCCGACGCAATGCAGGCGATGATCTACGACGTCGCCGGCGACCTCGTGATGAACCGCGCGGTCGATGCGGTCCACCAGTACACCGCCCGCGGTGAGAGCGTCATCGAGGGGCAGCCCCCGTGCCCCGCACTCAAGGTCTACAAGAACAACGTGGACGGGAAGGGGGCCAGCTACGGGAGTCACGAGAACTACCGCTGGAACCGGTCCACGGACTTCGACGTCCTGACCCGCGCCATCATCCCGTTCTTCGTCACCCGGCAGGTACTGATCGGCGCCGGGCGCGTCGGGCTGGGGGAACGGGGTGAGTCGCCGGGATTCCAGATCAGTCAGAGAGCCGACTACATCGAACAGACCGTGTCACTCGAGACGACCCTCAACAGGGGGATCGTCAACACCCGCGACGAGCCGCACGCGGACGCCGACCGGTGGGGCCGGCTCCACGTCATCATCGGTGACGCCAACATGTCCCAGACGTCGAACCTGCTCAAGTTCGGTCTCACGTCGCTGGTGCTCGACGCGATCGAGGCCGGAGAGGACTTCTCCGACCTCGAAATCGCGGACCCTGTGGCTGCGGTGAAGCAGGTGTCCCGGGATCTCGACTGCCGGAAGACCCTCCGGCTGTCGGACGGCCGTGAGCTGCGGGCCACCGCGATCCTCCGGGAGTACCTCGCCCGGTGCCGCCCAGTCAGTGACACGGACCGTCTCGTGCTACGCACGGCAGAGGAGCTCCTCGACGATCTCGACGTGGACCCGCTACGCACCGCCGACAGGCTCGACTGGACGGCCAAGTGGTCACTCATCCGGCGGTTCACCGACCGCGGTCTCGGTATCGGGCACCCCAAGATCGCGCTGGTGGATCTGCAGTACGCGGACATCGATCCGGCCCGCGGTCTCCATCACGCACTGGTCCGGCGGGGCAGCATGCGCAGTCTCGTCGATCCGGAGATGATCGAGACCGCGGCTCTCACGCCACCTGACGACACCCGTGCGTTCTTCCGCGGCGAGATCATGCGCCGCTGGCCCGACCAGGTTCTCGCGGCGAGCTGGGACACCGTGGTCGTGGTCGGGGACCGGGTCACCGGTCACCACCGGCTGCGGATGCCGGAGCTGGATTGCCTGACCCGGGAGAACTGCGGTGAACTCGTGGACCGGGCCACCGACGCCGCTGATCTGCTCCGCCTCGTGGATGAGCGCAAACTGGCACCGGTCGATCTCATCGGCGGTCCCGGCCGTTGATCCGGTGAATGGCAGGGGCCCGGCACCGGGATGTGTATCCGGTGCCGGGCCCCTGCCGGTTCTGCCTAGCGGTGGAAGATGCTCACGTTGAAGAAGTGGAACAAGCTCACGATGAGGGAGAGTATCCCACCGAACGACGCGAGAGCCAGCAGGCTGATGCCACCGAATCCGGTGAACAGACCCGCCAGGAAGCCCTTTCCGTCGCTACCGTCCGGAGTCGGTGCCGGGGTGGACGTCGAGGTCGGTGCCGGGGTGGACGTCGAGGTCGGTGCCGGGCTGGACGTCGACGTCGGTGCTGCCGCGCTGACCTTCACGGTCAGGTCGACGGTTTCGTCGCTGCCGTCACTGAACGAGACCTTCACCGAGATGGTTGTCTCACCTGCGGCTGTGTCCGCCGAGGGGGCGTAGGTGACGGCGCCGGTCTTCGCGTCGATCGATGCGCCGTCGGGAGTGTCGATGAGACTGAACTCGGTTCCCTCCGGTGCTGCCGCAGCTTCGCGTTCGGTGGTCGTCGTCTCGTCGAAGACGATGCCGGCGGAGGTGACGGACTCACCGGCGGTCACCTCGAGGGTGTCGTCCTCGAAGTAGGCGTCCACGGAATCCGCGGTGCTCTTCGAGTCCGGCTTGTCCGGCGTATGCCCCATGTTCACCACGGCGATGTCCGGGTTGTACTGGCCTTCGGCCCCGGGGAGCTCGAGGCGCTGGAGACCCGCGTAATCGACGTACTCGATCTCACGACGATCGACGATGAACACATCGTTGCCGATCATGACGGTCGCGAGCGGCAGGTTCTTCTCGGTGCCCTTCATGTTGCCGGAGAGTGACGCCTCCTCGAGGACGGTACCCGTGGCCGGGTCGACGACCATGAAGTAGTTCTTCGCGGACGCCACCAGAGCCTGGCCCTCCGAGTTGAAGGTCATGCCCGCGATGGAGACGAGCTTCTCCGGTTCTTCGGCATGGTACGGCATGGTGAACTCGCCGTTCTCGTACTTCAGGAACGCGACATTGGAATTGCTGTAGTCGTTGTAGATCCCGATGTTCGTGCCGTCCGTGGCGACGCCTCGGAAGCTGTGGCTGCGGTCCGCGATCGCCGGTGTGAACGCTTCGACCAGCGAGGCCTTCGCACCGTCGGAGGCCGGGGTGATGTGGACGGGGAGGGCACCCGATACCGAACCGTCCTGCCGGGGAACGGAGTGATCGTAGACGTAGAGATAGGTGCCGTCATTGAGTGCGCGGAGGCCCGAGGTCGAACCGAAGACGTAGGGCGAGCCGTAAACCTCGTTGTAGTGCTGCTCGGGGTCGACATCGGGGTACAGCGCGGTGGCATCCGGGAGTTCCACCGTGGTCGTGGTGCCGTCGGAGGCGATCGTCGTGAAACTGGCGGGGTAGTCGTCGACGGAGTCCTCGGGTTTGGGCAGCAGGTGCAGGACACCGAGTGTCCCGTCGGACGAGTCCCGTGAGAATCCCGAGACACTCCCTTCAATGGTCGCGATCTCCGTGGCGGCACCGAGACCGGAGGAGGACACGGTCGCACTGCGGATGACCGCCGTCGCGGGATCCTGTTTCTGCTCCACCCAGTAGAGGGTGTTCGTCGCGGAGTCGAATGCGGTGTCGGTCGCGTTGGTCGTCACGAACTGGAAGGTGTCGGAGACCGTGTCCAGATCGTGGGAGACGACGACGCCCTTGCCCGTACCGTACTCGTTCGTCACGTAGAGCACCGATCCGTCGGACAGGCCGTAGAGCCGTTCGGAGTAACCTGCCTTGACCGGGAGTTGGATGCTCTCGGCGAGGGAGTAACCGGCGTCGCCGGACCCGCTCAGCTCGGTTTTGCCCGGGTAGGAGAAGGACAGCGAGCTGATGTAGGGGTTTGAGTTGTAGAAGTTCGAGAAGGCCTTCTGACCGTCTTCGAGCAGTGATCCCGCGACACTCTTCCAGGTGGTGGTATCGGTCTGGTTGTTGTAGCGGCCGGCCTTGAAGTCGAGTTTCGCGAACGCCACCTCTTCGACTCCCAGCCATTCGCCGGTCAGGTAGACCCGGGAGTTCACGGTCGCGTAGAGAGTTCCGCTGCCCTTAGCTGCATCGAAGACGATCTTCGGGTCGGCGACGGTGAGATCCAGCTGACAGCCACCGCGCACGGGTTCGTCGCCCTCGCAGTACTTCATGTAGTTGACTGTTCCTCCGTACTGGACGACGGTGTTGCCTTCCGCGTCGGAGCCGGTGGACTTGTACGGCCAGAGGAACGTTCCGTCGACGAGTTCCGCACCGTCGAACAGATGGGTCGCCCCACCGGTGTAGTTGTTGAATGAGTCCCGGATCTCCCACTCGAGGGCGGGCGTCGAGTCCGCGTATTCCTGGGTGACGCCGGGACGCGGGGTGATGCCTATGGTGTCGTCGACGCCGGCGATCGCGGGAGCCGCGACACCGAGGCTGACTGAGATTGCGGTCACCGTGGCGAGCCCGATGCGGGTGAGTCGGCCGGAGTTGGTTCTGGGCACTGATGGGTCCTTAGGGGATCTGGTGTTCGGATTCGGCCACCGGTTGGAGTATCTTCCGGAATTTCGGGGTGATTTCACCGGTGATTGGTGACAACACTAACAGAGGTTAGGCGGTCCTCACCATCACTTTTGCAGCAGCCTAAACGCGGGAGAATTACGGAGAGCCGTCACCGATACCTTCCACCGGCCGGCCGGACGTCCGATGGGTGGGATCGGCGGCCCGAGTAGGTAGTCACCCATCAACCGAACGGTTGATTTTCCGGGTCACCGGTCCCGGGAAATACGGTCCATGACGAGGCCCGACACCGGGCCGGACCTCTCGAACGGGAAGGGCCCTTTCGGCGGATCGGGCCGGTGACGTGACCGGCTCTCAGCCGGGAAGAGAAAGAACCCGGGCGCGGTTCCGGTCCCCTGTGGTCGGGGACACGGACCGGGCCCGGGTCGTTTCGATCATTGTCCGGACCCGGATGGGTCACGGCCCATGATCATCTGTGTCAGCGGCTACCGAAGGACGGCGTGAGGCGGAGACCACCGAACACGTGTGCCGTGAGGAAGTGGATGATCGACGCGAAGATGCTGAACAGTGAACCCACCGTCATCAACCCCACGATTCCACCGGTGAGCAGCCCCAGCAGCGACGGGAGGGCGGACGGGGTTGGGGTCTCCTGCTCGGCGCCCTTCACCTCGAAGAGGATGGTTGCCTCATCCTCGGTTCCGTCCGCGTAGGTCACGGTGACCATGGCCTGGACGGTCGCGTCCTCCGCGTCCTCCGCGGCTTCGTAGGTGACGACGCCTGTGGTGGCGTCGATGGAGAAGCCGGCGTCCGGGGTCCCGGAGAACCTGAATGTCGTTCCGTCCGGAGCGGAGCCGGTTTCGACCGCGTCTGTGTCGGTCATGTCGAAGCCGGGTGCGACTGCCGCGGATTCGCCGGCTTCGACCTCGCCGTTCGCGTACACCGGGGTGTACATGGCGTTGTCATCGGTCTGCTGCTCGGCGGCGGATACGAGGAACACCGCGATCGCGGAATCGGTTGAGCCGTCCGAGTACTCGGCGTTCACGGAGAACGCGACGTTCTTCGTCTCCGTGTCAGCGGACGGGGTGTAGGTGATGACACCGGTTTCGGAATCGATCACAGCCCCCTCGGGGTTGCCGGCGGCGAGCTCGAAGGTGGTGCCGTCGGGGATATCGCCCTTCTCGATGTCGTCGGTGTCGGCCTTGTCGGCGAAAGGCGTGGAGGTGACACTCTCACCGGCGGTGACATCCGTGTTCGGGTAGAACAGGTTGTACATGGAGCTGGTCTCCGGGTCCGGGGTGGCCACCTCGTTGACCTTGACCAGTCCGGTGCCGGGCCTCGGGGCCGAGGTTCCGTCACCGTAGGTCGCCTGGACGTGGAAGAAGAAGCTCTGTCCGGCTTGTTCCCCGGTGGGGGTGAAGGTGACGACACCGGTGTCCTCATCGAGGGTCATGCCGACCGGTCGTGCTTCATCATCCTTGTCGACGAACTTGAAGGTCGTGCCCTCCGGCATGTCGACGATGGTGTAGGGGCTGTTCGTCGCCGCTTCGGGAGTCACCACCGCTTCCTCGCCGGGATCCACGATGACGGTGCTGTAGTAGACGTAGATCTCGCTCTCGGTGGGCTCGTCCTTCTTCACGTTGATGACCGGACCGGTCTGCTGAGTCGTGCCGCTGGGGAAGGTGACCTCGATCCGCGGGTAGATGGTCTGCTCATCGGCGTCGGCCGGAGCCGCGTAGGTGATGGTTCCCGTCGCGGCGTCGATGCTGACCCCGGCGATGTCCTCGATGAGCCTGAAACTGAAGTCCTCGGGGATGTCCTTCTTCTCGCTGCCGGATTCGATTCCGCCGAGCTTCGGCGTGGTCGTGGCCGTCTCACCGGGTGCGACGGTTACGGAATCCGGGTACCAGACCTGTTCGGTGTAGGTCGGTGTGGCCGCTTCGGCCTTGAGTGAGACGCCGGTGAGCTGGGTGCTCGTGTCGGCGAATGTCACCCGGATCTTGACGTTCTCGACGTCGTCGGTCGCCGCGGTCGGGCTGTAGGTCACGACACCGGTGTTCTCGTCGATCGACGCGCCCTCCGGAACGTCGCCCTCGAAGACGAAGGTGGCGGAGGGGACGTCCTTGTCCCCGTCATCGGTGACGAACGTCGGTGAAACGGTTCCGGTTTCGCCGGCGGTGACGGTGAGAGCGTCCTTGCCGTAGAACACCTTGCCGGTGTCCGCGACCGGGTCGGCCGCGGCGGTCACCTTGAAGGTCACGGTGTACTCGTCGGTGGTGGTGTCCGGGTAGTAGACCCGGACCGTCACCATGACATCGGTATCCACCTGGGATTCGACGGCTTCGAGAGTGACTGATCCGTCAACACCGACAGTCGCCCCCCGAACGTTCTCCGCGATGCCGAATTCCGTACCGACAGGTGCGGAATCGGTCTCGGTGGCGTCGGTGGCGACCATGTCGAAGGTCGGTGCCGGAGCGACAGCGGGGGTACCGACGGTGGCCGCTACAACCGTGCCGTCGACCATGGGCTCGTAGCTGGTCTCATCGTCGTACTCGCCGACGGTGACGCGCCCGACGCTCGAATCGCCCGTCGTTCCCGACATCGTCTTGGTGATCGTCGCGAGCTTGGTGTGGTTGTCCCCGTAGCCGGAACCATCCTGGGGGATCGTGACGATCAGCTTGTCGCCCGACGAGATGAGGTTGTTGTAGTCGGTGTTGCTGTACTTGAAGATCTCGGTCGCCTCGTCCAGGACCACGCTGTCCTGGACGGTTCCGTCCACTGCGCTCAACGCGGTGAGTGTCTTGTTCGCGGAGCTGAGGATGTAGAGGGAATCGCCGTCAGTGCCGACTCCGCCGATGATCTCGAACTCGGCGGCGGCGGTGTTGGTGTAGATCGGGGTCAGTTCGCCGTCGGCGTAGCGGTAGAAACCGACGACGGTGTGCTTGTTCGCGTCGGACTCCTTCCGGGCGTTGTAGAAGGCGACGATGTCGCCGTTCGCGTAGATGCCCCGGACGACCTGGAAGTCCGCGAAGAGATCGGCCGCGCCGGTCAGGAGCGACGCCTTGACGTCCGCCTTCGGCGTGATGTGGATCGGGGTCGCACCCTTTCCTTCAGTGACCTCGTAGTCATGGTTGAAGATCCATGTCCCGTCGGGGAGAGCGTCGAGACTGCGGTCATCACCGAAGGACAGACCGTAGGCCTCATCGCTGTAGTACTCGCCGCTGTCGTCGATCTCCGGGTAGAGGTCCTTGGCCGAAGGTAGTTCTGTGACCGTCTTCTCTCCGGAGGGTGTGATCTCGACGATGCGCGCGTAAGTGGGCTCCGTGTTGTACTTGGGGACGAGAACGACACCGAGGGTGCCGTCGGCCTGCCGGGCGAAGCCGGTCACGTGTCCGGTTTCACCGAGCTGAGCGAACTCGGCGATAGCGGTGACGTTTCCGTCGTCACCGAGCACGCCGGTCTTGATGAAGTTGTTGTCGTCGATCCAGTACAGGGTTTTCGTGGCGGTGTCCGCGACGACCATGATGCTCTCGATGCCGGTCACGGAGACGCTCTCGGAGTGTTCTGCGTTGAACAGTGCAGCGTCGATCCCGTAGTGGTCGGCGATCTGGAGTACGGTTCCGTCGTCGAACTCGATCGTCTCCATCATGTCGCCGACGCTCAGATCGGACTTGGCGGCGGAGTACTTCTCGACGGAGATCTCGATGCCCTGCTTCGCCTCGGTTTCACCGGGGTAGGTGAACTCGACGTTCTCGAGTGCTCCGGTGCCGAGGAAGGCGTTGTCGGCCGCTGCGTCGGTGGCGGTGGCTGCGACATCGACCCAGGTGGTGTCGGTGTCGCTGTTGATGAACCGGGCGCCGGAGAAGTCGAGTGCGGCGAGTTCGACGGTCTCGGGGCCGAACCACTCGGCGCCGTCCCTGGTCGAGTGGACGGTGGCGGAGACGGAGCTCGTGCCGTCGGGGTCCACGGTGACGACCGGATCGGTGAGGGTCACATCGACCTTGCAGGTGCCCCGGGACGGATCTGCGTCATCCTCGCACTCACCGAGGATCGTGACGGATCCGGTGTAGCTGACGGTCTTCGCCGCGTCGTCCTTGGAGACGTAGGGGAACACGAACTGCTTCGCTTCGGCGTCGTAGCGAGCGCCGTCGGCGGCCTCGTAGGAAGTCGCCTTCCCGCGGAACACCTCGTTGATGCCCCAGTGGAGTGCGTCCGTGTCGGCGGTGTAGACCTGCCTGGCACCTTCGGTGGCTTCCACCCCCTTGGTGTAGGTGGCGTCAGCGAGTGCGACACCGACCGGACTGATGGGGGAGAGGGTGAGGGAGAGACATGCGATCGCTGCCACTCCCGCCCGGGACATGCGGCGAGTTGATTGAGCCATTCAGATTTTCCTTATGTTTTGCTTCACGTATCCGTGAAGGGGAGATCGGTCTGATCGTGAGAGCGATCCACCATGCGGCGGTCTCCGCCCTCATCGATATACCTGCACTTGCGGTCAGCAGGGTTTTCACCTGCATATTTACTGGGTCCGGACGGTACCGGACCGGTTTCCCCCCAGTCGGACCAGCTTAGGTGGGGCTTACCAGCAGATAATCTAACACAGATTGGGTTAAGCTTGCCTAATGTTTGACGGGGGTAAAAACCCAACCGCCACACAGTCCCCATTAAGCTTTCGCCGGCACAACCGACCGGTTTCAGGCCCAGTCAGATCCCCAGACAGCGGGGTCCACAGCCGAACGGAACACCGTCGGGCCCCCGGTGACACGGCCCGGCAGGCCTTCGGGACGGATGTATCCGTTCGTGGCTACAGTTGAATCCGTAACGTACGCATGTCGTCCTTCCGGCCCAGCCCGGGAGGTGCCCGACGACCCGGTGTCAGGTACGCGCCGAAGGAGAGGAAGACAATGGCAAGCAATCCGTCCATTCACGCCGGTGGAGGTCGTGGTCGCGGTGATGACGATTCCGGCGACCAGGGTCTGGTGCAGTCGCAGATAGACACCCACGGAACTGACGACCTGCTCGACGAGATCGACGGTCTCCTCGAATCCAACGCCGAGGAGTTCGTCCGGTCCTACGTGCAGAAGGGTGGACAGTAGCCACCATGACCCAATCGGCAGCGGGAGCCCTGACCGAAAGAATCATGGGCGTCGAGACCGAGTACGGAATCTCCTGCACCCTGCCGGGCGGCGGCAGAATGATCCCGGACGAGCTCGCGCGCCAGATGTTCCGGCCGGTGGTCGACGAGCACGCGAGCTCGAACATCTTCACCTCATCGGCCGCCCGCCTGTATCTCGATGTCGGCTCGCATCCCGAATGGGCGACCGCGGAGTGCCGCTCGATCACGCAGTTGCTCAATCATGAGCGCGCGGGCGACCGGGCCATCGATGAGCTCGCCCTGCAGGTCGAGCGCGGCCTCGACCCTGGCTCACGCGTCTACGTATTCAAGAACAACGTCGATTCCATCGGAAACTCCTACGGATGCCACGAGAACTATCTCGTGCGACGTGAGCTGTCGCTGAAGAAGCTGGGCCTGGCGCTGGTCCCGTTCCTCATCACCCGTCAGCTGATCGCCGGAGCCGGGAAGATGTACCGGCCTTTTCCGGGCAGTCCCAGTGAGCGGTACGGGACGGGGTTCTGCGTCTCACAGCGTGCCGATCACGTCTGGGAGGGAGTGTCCTCGGCGACCACCCGGTCACGGCCGATGATCAACACCCGCGATGAACCGCACGCGGACTCGGAGAGATTCCGTCGCCTGCACGTGATCGTCGGTGACTCTTCGATGGCGGAACCGACGTTCGCCCTGAAGATCGGCTCTGCACTCCTCGTGCTCGAGATGATCGAGGCCGGGTTCCCCCTGCCCGAGGTCGAACTCGCCAACGACACCTCGACCATCCGCGACATCGCGCGTGACACCCGCGGCCGCACCGAGATACCGCTCTCCGGCGGAGGGACCGTCACGGCGCTCGAACTCCAGGAGCGCTACTGCACGGCCGCAGCGAGGTGGTTGGAGATCCGCGAGCCCGCGGACGGTGGAACGCCACCGGAGGAACTCGCCCGCATCGTCGATCTCTGGCGACGGATGCTCACCGCTCTGGACACCGGTGATTTCTCAACGGTGGACACCGAGATCGACTGGGTGATCAAGCACAAGCTGATCTCCCGCTACCGGGAGCGTCACGGTATCGAACTCGATCACCCGAAACTCGCGCAGATCGATCTCACCTACCACGATGTCCGCCCCGGCAGGGGCCTGTACTCCACGCTGGTGGACCGGGGAATGATCTCCAGATGGACCACCGACGAGGCCATCAACGCGGCAGCCGACACGCCTCCGCAGGACACCCGCGCCGCTCTGCGCGGTAGATTCCTCGACCACGCGCGGGCGGTCGGTGCCCCGGTGACCGTCGACTGGATGCGTCTACGGGTCAACCGGCCCGAGCCGCAGGTGGTGCAGCTCGGCGATCCGTTCGCCGCGACGGATTCCCGGGTCGACGAGCTCCTCGCCTACATGGACGCCCACGCCGCCGACTACCGGCAGACGCCATGACCCGGAAGGACGAGGCCCTGGAGCGGCTGATCAACCTCACGTTCGCGTTTCTCGACGCCGAACAGAACGGTGGACGGAGGCTGCTCACCGCGGCCTGGGTGAGGGACAACGTGGCCGGGTACGCCGACCGTGGCGAGGACGCCTCCCGCCGCATGTTCAACCGTGACCTCGGGGTCCTGCGGGCGGCCGGTGTGCCGGTCGAGATCGTCGCCAACCCCGACGATCCCGGGCAGACCGGCTACCGGCTCCAGTCCGAGGAATACTCCCTGCCGGAGGTGAGCTTCACTCCCGCGGAGGCCACCGTACTGGCGCTCGCCGGAGACATGGGGCTGGGACGGCGGCTCGCGGCGTTCGCGCAGTCGGGTTGGACGAAGCTCGCGGCGGCGGGCGCCTCCAGGGAGCTGGGAACCGTCCCGGTCGTCAGCGTGCTCAACGACACGGCACATCTCGGGCCACAGACCCTCGACACCATCCTCGGGGCCTGCCGGAACCGACGCCGCATCCGATTCACCTACACACGCGGACCCGTCGATGAGGCGGTCACCCGCTCGATGGATCCGTGGGGTCTGGTCAGCCACCGGGACCGGCTGTACATCGTCGGACACGACGCCGACCGGGACGCGGTGCGCAGTTTCCGGATCACCAGAATCAGCGACATCAGGGAGTCGGGCCCCGCCACCCACCCGAATCCGGGCGGGGTGGATCTGCAGGATCTCGTGGCCCGGTCCCTGAGACGCGGTCATGATGTGGTCGACGTCCGGTTCCGGACGGCACCCGGGTGCGCGGGAGAGTTGACCAGAGCCGCGGAGCTCCGCGAGGACGGGGTTCACGTCCTGCGGAACGTCGAGCGCGACTGGTTCATCCGCACCGCTGCCGCACACGCACCTCAGGTCGTCGTGACTGAGCCGGAGGACATACGGTCGGCGGTCATCGAGACGCTGTCCCGCGTCGCCGCGGGGCACGCCACCGAGAACGGGGACCCGCATGAGTAGTCGCGACAACCGACCCGGGGGAGGGAACCGGCTCGGAGATCTCGTACGGATGCTGAACCTGCTGCCCTACTTCGAGGCGCACCCCGGACGATCGATCATGGAGGCAGCCGGTGACCTCGGTTACGCTCCGCAACAGATCATGGACGACCTCAACCGGTTGTGGTGCTGCGGTCTGCCCGGAATGGGGCCGGGGGACCTCGTCGATCTGGACCATTCCTATCCGTCGGTGCGGGTCACCAACAGCCAGGGAATGGACCGGCCCCTCCGCCTCACACCGACGGAGGCCGGTGCCCTTCTCCTCGCGCTGGAGTCCCTCGAGAACGTCGGCGGCCTCACCGACCGGGACGCCGTGGTCAGTGCGGCGGCGAAGCTCCGCAGCATCGTCCCCGACAGCACGGCGGCGGTCGTCGACTCGGTCGTGACCGCCAGCTTCCGGTCGGCGACGTCCCCGGTTCTCGAGATCATCCGGGAGGCACTGGACAACCGGACCATCCTCAACTTCGGGTACTACAGTGCCGCCAGCGACACAACGACACGCCGTCGGGCCGTTCCCGCACGTGTGTTCACCAGAGAGGGAAACACCTATCTCTCGGCCTGGGACACCTCGGCCGGAACACACCGCACGTTCCGGGTGGACAGGATGGACGAGGTGTCCATGACCGGCGAAGCCGGAGACCCGCATCTCGGGGAGCTGAACTTCGACTCCGAGGATCCCTTCTCCTTCACCGCGGTTTCCCGCCACGCCGATGTCCGGATCCGCGGGGATGCCGTCTGGCTCGCCGATTACGTTCCTCTCGAGCTGGATCCGGAGGCGCAACCCGCCGACGGTTTTTATCCGGGACGCATGCCGGTCTCCTCCCGCGACTGGTTCGTCCGGTTCATTCTGGGTCAGGGTGGTCGTGTGCTCGTGGACGGTCCCGCGGAGCTCGTCTCTGAGGTGTCGGAACGCGCCCTCGCCGGTCTCGCGGCGTATCATCGCTAGGAAAGGAGAGCCCCCCGCTCCCTCACCCGCTCGTATGAAAGGCTGTCTCCATGACCCCAGGACCCCTTGAACTGGCCATCATCGCCGTCGTCGTGCTGGTGCTGTTCGGCTGGAAGAAACTCCCGGACGCCGCACGCTCCATCGGTCGATCGATGCGTATCTTCAAATCCGAGGTCAAGGAGATGAAGAACGACGATCAGATGGCGGACAACGCCCCCTCCGGACAGACCCCCGGGAACGTAGTCCCCGAGCCACGGGAACTGACCCAGAACCCCCAGGCCCCGCAGTACCCGCAGCAGGGTTACGGCGCCCCGAATCCGCAGGCCAACCTCCAGCAGCCCCCGACTCCCGCTCCCGGGTACCAGCAGCCGCAGGGCTACCAGACCCCGCAGGGCTACCAGCAGCCCATGCCACCCGGATACCAGCAGCCGAACCCGAATGATCCCCGGCAGCGGTAGCCATCCCGAGTGAACACGCGGGCGTTCCCACGCCCGCCTGACCTGACGCACCGGGATCCCGGTGCGTCGAACACGGAGCGGAACACCAATCTCCATGAGCACACCCACCCCGAAGAAGCGGCTCATTCCCCGACGCGGGCGCAACTCGGCGCGTTCGAGTGACGGGACGATGACCCTGGTCGAACACATCAAGGAGCTCCGTCGTCGGCTGATCATCTCCCTGATCGCGCTCGCCGTGGGAACGGTGCTGGGCGTGATCTGGTTCGAGCACTCCGTCTTCGGTCTGCCCACCCTGGGTTATCTCCTCCGCGAGCCCTACTGCAGGCTCCCTGCCGAGGTGCGTGCCGACTTCTCCGCTGACGGCAGCTGTCGACTGCTCGCGACCGGACCCTTCGAGATGTTCGGCCTCCGGTTCAAGGTCGGTGGCCTGGCCGGTCTCGTCTTCGCGTCGCCGGTGTGGCTGAGCCAGCTGTGGTTGTTCATCACGCCCGGCCTGCACAAGAACGAGCGTCGTTCGACCGCGATCTTCGTGACGGTGGCGGTCCTCCTCTTCGTGCTCGGAGCTCTCCTCGCGTACTGGGTCATCAGCTTCGGACTGGAGTTTCTGCTGACGTTCGCCAGCGAGTCCTCGACGACCGCTCTGAACGGCAAGCTCTACTTCAGTTTCCTCATCGGCCTGCTGCTGATCTTCGGGGTCAGTTTCGAGGTTCCGTTGATCATCGGGATGCTCAACATCATCGGGGTGGTGACCTATGAGCAGCTGAAGGACAAGCGACGTATCATCATCTTCTTCATTTTCTGCTTCGCGGCCCCCATCACCCCCGGTCAGGAACCGATGAGCATGGTCTCTCTGGCGATCGCCCTGACCCTGCTCGTGGAGATGTCGATCCAGTTCTGCCGCTTCAACGACCGTCGCCGCGACCGGGAACGCCCCGAGTGGGCGGACCTGGACGACGATGAAGCCTCGCCTCTGTACGCCCCGGGCGCCGATCCGCGCAGCGGTGGACCAGTCCGCGGCTCGGGGCCGGTGGCGTCCTCCGGACCCCTGCATCCCCCCGCCGAACCGCCCGCCCCAAGGCAGGGTTTCGACAGCCACGACGGTAGCGGATTCGACGACGTTCTCTGACCCCTGATCGGGTGCGGGGGCGACGTCCACCGTCGTGGGGCCGCCGGTACGGGCCCGGGTAGCGTGGTACCCATGACGGACACCGCCACACACCTCGACGAGTTCACCGCCCGACTCGATTTCCCCCTCGACGACTTCCAGATCCGGGGTTGCCGGGCCGTCGAGGAGGACCGGGGTGTGCTCGTCTGCGCGCCGACAGGTGCCGGCAAGACGATCGTGGGGGAGTTCGCGGTGTCCCTCGCGCTGTCCAGGGGCACCAAGTGCTTCTACACCACCCCGATCAAGGCGTTGTCCAACCAGAAGTTCCATGACCTCGTGGAGGTCCACGGTGAGGAGTCCGTCGGGCTGCTCACCGGGGATGTCTCGGTGAACGCCACCGCGGAGATCGTCGTCATGACGACGGAGGTGCTCCGCAACATGATCTACGCCGGTTCCCCTGCACTGGACCGGCTGAGCCATGTGGTGATGGACGAGATCCACTATCTGGCGGACAGGTCCCGGGGCCCGGTCTGGGAGGAGGTCATCCTCAACCTGGATGAGTCCGTACGGATCATCGGTCTGTCGGCGACGGTGTCGAATTCCGAGGAGTTCGGTGCGTGGTTGCGGACCGTCCGTGGTGACGTCGAGGTCATAGTCTCCGAGCACCGACCGGTGCCCCTGGATCAGTGGATGCTGCTCGGCAAGAAGCTCTACCCCCTGTTCGAACCCGGCAGCGGTGGTGAGGTCAACCGTGAGCTGGAGAAGCACGTCCAACGGCTGAACTCCGCGGAGATGGAACGCGGTTCGCAGGCGTATTCGGGGGGAGGCGGTTTCCGGGCCAGGAGCGGAGGACGCGGGGAGGACCGACGGGACCGGAGGCACGGTGGCCACCGTTCCGGCAGACCACGGGAGACTGGGGCGCCACGCCCGATGGGGCGTCCGGAGGTCCTGCAGGTCCTGCAGGGCAGGAACATGCTGCCGGCCATAACGTTCATCTTCTCCCGGGCCGGGTGTGACGGGGCGCTGCACCAGTGTCTGGGTTCCCGGCTGACTCTCACGACCGAGGAGGAGGCGAGGGAGATCGGCCGTATCGTCGACGCCGGGGTCTCCGACATCCCGGAGGTCGACCTGGAGGTGCTCCGGTTCCGCCAGTGGCGGGCCGCCCTGACCCGTGGCTTCGCGGCGCACCACGCGGGTATGCTGCCGGCGTTCCGGCACATCGTGGAGGAACTGTTCACCAGGGGACTGGTCCGGGCGGTCTTCGCCACGGAGACCCTCGCCCTCGGCATCAACATGCCGGCCCGTTCGGTGGTCCTCGAGAAACTGGTCAAGTACAACGGTGAGGCGCACGTTGACCTCACCCCGGGCGAGTACACGCAGCTGACCGGTCGCGCGGGACGTCGTGGAATCGACACGATGGGCAACGCGGTGGTGCAGTATGCGCCCGCCGTCGACCCGCGGGCGGTGGCCGGTCTGGCATCCACCCGCACCTATCCGCTGATCTCCACGTTCCAGCCCGGCTACAACATGAGCGTGAACCTCATCCGCACCATCGGCTACGGCCCGGCGCACCGACTTCTGGAGAAGTCCTTCGCCCAGTTCCAGGCGGACGGATCCGTCGTCGACGAGGTCCGGGAGATCGAACGCGCGGAACGGAAGGTGGCGGACCTCCGCGACCAACTCCAGAGGGCCGTGACCGAGGCGAATCCGCCGTCGACGGACGGGGACCCGGTCGGTGAGTTCCTCGACTACATCCGGATCAGGACCGAGTTGTCGAAGAAGGAGAAGAAGGCGCGCCGCCGCCATCTCGAGGACCGGCACACCGAGACCGTCGTCGCACTGCGGAAACTCCAGATCGGGGACGTCATCGCGCTGCCCACCAAGAAGCGCCCGATGCTCGCGGTCGTCGTGACGCCGGCGCCCGACTCGAAGAACCCGCGCCCCTGGATCATCACCGAGACCGGGTGGTCGGGCCGGGTGAATGCGGAGTCCTTCGCCGTCGCACCGCAGATCGTCGGCCACATGTCGCTCGGCAAGGACGTGCAACGCAAACCCAGGAGGAATGCACGGGTCGTTGTGCAGCAGTTCCGTCGCGGCGACTATCCGCGGCCGAAACGGCTGAGGCACGAGACCAGGATCAGGGACAACGACGAGGTCAGGGAACTCCGGGCGGCACTGCGGGCCCATCCGGCACACGACTGGGCGGACCGGGAGCTGCTAGCCAGGACCGCGGAGAAGCTGGTCCGTCGGCAACGCGACCTGGACCGTCTCACCTCCCGGGTGTCGGCGGCGACCGACACCCTCGGCCGCACCTTCGACCGGATCGTCGATCTCCTCGCGGAGATGGACTATCTCGAGTTCGTCACCGGCGACGACGACCCGGAGCCCACCCCCGTGATCACCGAGGAGGGCGAGCGCCTCGCGCAGATCCACAACGAATCTGATCTGCTCGTCGCGCAGTGCCTGCGCCGGGGAATCTGGAACGATCTCGATCCCGCCGAACTCGCCGGAGTCGTCAGCATGTGCACGTTCCAGAACCGGCGGGAGGTTCGCGGCGGATCCCCGGACGGAGCGACCGACCGGATGGCGACAGCGATGAATGCCACGATGCGGATCCACGGTGAGCTGGTCTTCGATGAGCAACGACACAACCTTCCGGTCACCCGGGAACCGGAGGCGGGGTTCGCGCTCGCGATCCACCAGTGGACCGCCGGTGCGCCGATGGGATACTGCATGGCAGCGGCCGCGGAATCCGGCGCGGAGCTCACCCCGGGTGATTTCGTCCGGTGGTGCCGGCAGGTGATCGACCTGCTCGAACAGGTGGCGAAGACGGCCTACACCAACGAGGTGAAGCACAACGCGCGGGCCGCGATCGACGCGATCAGGCGCGGTGTGGTGGCGCTCGGTTCGTGACCCGGTCGGCGGGTCACCGCGCCGACATCATCTCCACGGCGCGGCGGACGGCGGCGAGGTGGGGGGCGAGCAGTGCCACGGTCGCGACGTTGAACAGCTCGCGGTGGCGGTACCCGAACAGCAGTGACTGCAGGCCTGCGACCTCGCCGTCGACGAGCACGGGACCGCCCGAATCCCCGTAGACGACCTGGTCGCGTCCGGTGGGGAGGCAGATCGCCGCGTGCCGGACCCGGGTACGCAGATTCAGAGACAGGACGAACGGGACCTTCGCGAGCAGCAGACCCCGCCTCGGCGGGGCCGTCAGCCTCCTGCCTCCGTAGCCGTAGGTGACGGTGGGAGAAAACACCGGTGGCACCGCGGAGGCGATGGGTGGCAGGGACAGGGCGGGCGCGGGCCGGGCGAGCTTCACGACCGCGATGTCGGTGCCCACGACCACCCGGGCGTCGGAAACGGTTCCCCGGAGCCCGGGACCCGAGACTCTGATCCCCGACGGCGGGTCGCCGGGTGTGAGGAAGTGGGCGGCGGTCAACGCGAACCGCACGGGCGACGGAATCGCCTGCGGGGTGACGTCCCCACCGTTGATCGCCGCGGTAATGATCTCCTGGGTCGTGAGAAGCCCGGAGCAGTGGCGCCCGCCCCGGTCCAGCCGGATGACGCCGGAAGCGCCGATAGATGGGTCCGAACCGGTCCCCGTCCGACTGAGGCTGTGTTCCACGCAGGTGATTCTACGTGTGTCCCCGGTGGCATGGAGCCCGCCACCGGCCCCCGCCCCCGTGAGATCGCCCCGGGTACCTATGATGGGGCCCATGACTTCGAGGGAGACCGCAACCACCGGAAACATCCACAGCGACCGTTGCGCCGCGATCCTGGAGCACATGCGTAGAGAGGACATGTCGGCCATGATCCTCGGGACCGGACCCGATCTCGAGTTCTTCACCGGCCTGGACATCAGCTCCCACGAGCGCCTCACCGCACTCGTCATCCAGGCGGACGGCGACGACTTCCTGATCGCCCCCGCGGTGGACGCCGGCAGAGCCGTGCGTGAACGGACCGCGGAGATCGGTGTCCGGCTGATCCCGTGGCAGGACGGGCAGTCACCCTATGAACTGATCGTCCGCAACCTCGTCCTGCCGGAGATCACGGAAGGTGAATTCGCGGGCCGGGGAGTCGGCCTCGGTGCCTCCCTCACCGCCGATCACGTTCTGAGCATCCAGGACGGTCTCGCGGAACTCGACCACGGCTGCGTGTTGGCCGGACCGGTCATCGACCAGCTGCGGATGGTGAAGACCGATCACGAGATCGAGGAACTCGCCGCAGCGGGAGCCGCCATCGACCGTGTCCACGCCCGGGTTCCGGAGCTTCTCCAACCCGGCCGGACGGAGGCGGAGATCGCCGAGGAGATCACCGCGATGATCCTCGAGGAGGGGCACGTCTCCGTCGACTTCGTGATCGTCGGCTCCGGTCCGAACGGCGCCGATCCGCACCACAGCTTCTCCGACCGGAAGCTCCGGACCGGCGAGCTCGTCGTCGTCGACATCGGGGGAGCACTGCCCAGCGGGTACCGCTCCGACTGCACCCGCACCTATCTCGTCGCCGATTCGGATCCCCAGGTGATCACCGAGCGGGTCCTCGACATGTACCGGGTCCTGGAGAAGGCCCAGGCCGCCGCGGTGAAGGCGGTACGCCCCGGCGTCACCGCCGGGGAGATCGACCGGGTGGCCCGGGACGCGATCGCCGCCGCCGGATACGGGGCGCAGTTCATCCACCGGACCGGTCACGGAATCGGGCTCACCACCCACGAGGCTCCGTCGATCTCGTCCGGCTCCGATACGGTTCTCCAGCCGGGCATGGCGTTCTCCGTCGAGCCGGGCATCTACTTCACCGGAGACGTCGGTGCCCGGATCGAGGACATCGTCGTGGTCACGGACGACGGCGTGCGTCTCCTCAACAACCGTCCGCGGAGCCTGTTCTGGTGAGTTCCGGATCCGTGCTCCTGCTGGGAGGTCGCAGCGACATCGGCGTTCATCTGGCCGAACGTCTCGTCGCCGGACGCGAGGTGGTGCTCGCCGCCCGCGACATCTCCGCCCTGGACGACGCGGAACAGCGGATGCGTGCCGCCGGTGCCACGTCCGTCCACCGGATCGAGTTCGACGCCACCGACCTCGGCCGCCACCGGGCGGCCGTCGAGCGGGCCGTCCGGCTCGCCGGTACCCCGGCGCACGCGATCGTCGCGTTCGGTGTCCTCGGTGATCAGCGCCGCGCGGAGCACGATGAGGCCCATGCCGCCCATATCGCGACGGTGGACTACACCGCTCAGGTGTCCGTGTTGACCGTGCTGGCGGATCTGCTCACGGAGGCGGCGACCGCGGAACACCCGGCGACCATAGTCGCCTTCTCCTCGGTGGCGGGTTGGCGCGCCCGCCGCGCCAACTACGTGTACGGGTCGACGAAGGCCGGCCTCGACGCGTTCTGCCAGGGGCTGACCGACCGACTCCACGGTGGTCCGGTCAGGCTGATCACCGCCCGCCCCGGATTCGTCATCGGACGCATGACCGAGGGCATGGATCCCGCACCGATGTCGGTCACCTCGGCGGAGGTCGCCGACGCGATCGCCCGGGAGATCCGGTCTCAGGAGAGGGGTGGGAGAGTCCGCTCCATCACCCTGTGGATCCCGCGCCGACTGGAGGTTCTCGCCCGGGTGATGCGGCTCGTTCCCCGCCCGGTGTGGCGCCGGATGCCCCGGTGATCGACCCGGTAGGATGACGCCACATGACCAACTCCGCCACCGGTGACCGCGCCGCGACCGACAGCGGTGTCTCGCACCCGGAAGCGTTTCTCGCGAGCGTGGTCGGGATCAGTGCCGCGGGTATGGGAGATCTGCCAGCGACCTCCCTCGATCGGTTGCGTGCGGCCGATGTGGTGATCGGTTCCTGGCGGCAGCTCAACCTCATCGACGGGGAGATCACCGCGGAACGCCGACCGTGGCCGTCCCCGCTGCTGCCGTCGATCGAGCCTCTGTTCGAGGAGTTCTCGGGCCGGCGCATCGTGGTACTCGGCTCGGGTGACCCGATGTTCCACGGGATCGGCACGACACTGACCAGGATCTTCGGTCCCGGAAACATCGAGGTGCTCCCCCTCGCATCGTCGGTGTCGCTGGCCTGCGCCCACCTGGGCTGGCCGTTGAACGACACCCCTGTGGTCAGTCTGGTGACCCGTCCGGTGTCGGCCGTCATCCCGCTGCTGGATCAGGGCAGGAGGTTCCTCATCCTCGGCCGTGACGAGACCACACCGGGTGAGGTGTCCACGCTGCTCGCCGCCCGGGGGCACGGTGGGGCGAAGGTCCATGTCCTGAGCGACCTGGGTGGGCCGGACGCCCACACCCAGAGCTACCGCGCGGCAGCCGCGGAACCTCCGCGCAGCGCCCTGAACGTGATCGCCGTCGTTCCGGCCGGACCACCCGGAAGGAGCCTGCTCCCGGGTCTGCCGGACGACTCCTACGACACCGATGAGGGGCAGCTCACGAAGGCGGATGTCCGCGCCTGGACCGTCTGCGCACTCGCACCACGCCCGGGGGAGCGTCTCTGGGACATCGGCGGTGGCGCCGGATCCGTCGCCATCGAATGGTTGCGCAGCACCCCCGGCACCAGCGCCGTCGCCTTCGAAAGGGCCGAACACCGCAGGAGGACCATGACGGACAACGCCCGTAACCTCGGCGTGGAGCACCTCGAGGTGCTGGGTGACGCACCGCGTTCCTTCGGGGAGGCTGACACGGATCCCGACGTCATCTTCATCGGCGGTGGCCTCACCGCCCCCGGTCTCGCGGAAGCCGCGTGGTCGCGGCTGAAGCCGGGCGGGAGACTCGTGGCCAATGCCGTGACCGTCGAGTCCGAACGGGAGCTCTGGCGGCTCCGCGGCCGCTTCGGTGGCCGGATCACCCGCATCCAGGTCGACTCGGAGACGTCGATCGGTGGCTTCACCGCCCTGCGGCCCGCGCTGCCCGTGACGCAGTGGAGGGCCACGAAGCAGGTACCCGAATCAACTGAACAAGGGGAGAACCACACACCATGACCGTCTACTTCATCGGCGCCGGCCCCGGTGCCGCCGATCTCCTCACCCTCCGGGCGGACCGCCTGATCCGTTCGTGCGGGGTCTGCCTGTACGCGGGCAGCATCGTTCCCGAGGAGGTTCTCGAGCACTGCCCGGATGCTGCCGAGGTGATCAACACCGCCCGGATGCCGCTGGACGAGATCATGGCCGTGATCCGGCGGGCCGACGCGAGCGGTCTCGACGTCGCCCGGCTCCACTCCGGGGATCCGTCGGTGTACTCGGCCCTCGCCGAGCAGGCCCGCCGCCTGACCGCCGCCGGAATCGACTACGAGATCGTTCCGGGGGTCCCGTCCTTCGCCGCCGCGGCGGCGGCACTCGGACACGAGCTCACCGTGCCCACCGTCGGCCAGACCGTGATCCTCACCCGGGTCAGCGGTCGTGCCTCCGCGATGCCCGAGGGCGAGGATCTCGCGACCCTCGGTGCGTCCCGCGCGACGTTGTGCATCCATCTCGCGGCGCACGACATCGACCGCGTCGTCGGGGAGCTCACCCCGAGCTACGGGGCTGACTGCCCTGTCGCGGTCGTCGCCTACGCCAGCCGTCCGGAGGAGCGGATCGTGCGTGGACGGCTGGGCGACATCGCCGGAGCGGTGCAGGAGGCCGGGATCAGCCGGACCGCCGTGATCATCGTCGGGGAGGTACTCGGGGCGGAGGGCTTCCCCGACAGCTACCTCTACTCCGATGACCGGCCACGCGACGCGGAAGGACGGACGATACCGTGCGTGCACTGATTCTCGGTGGAACCTCGGAGGGACGGGAACTCGCCGCCCTGATGTCCACCCGCGGATGGCTCGTGACCAGTTCACTCGCGGGCCGGGTCGCCAGCCCGAGGCTGCCGGTGGGGGAGGTCCGCATCGGGGGGTTCGGTGGGCCCGCCGGCCTCGCCCGCTGGCTGATCGACCAGGGTGTGGAGGTCGTCATCGATGCCACCCATCCCTTCGCCGAACGGATATCGATCTCCGCGGCGGAGGCCACCCGGGCCACCGGGGTGCCCCTGATCGCGCTGCACCGACCGGCGTGGGAGCCGGTCGCACGGGACAAGTGGCGGATGGTCGACACGATGGAGGAGGCCGCGCGGATCACGGAGCGGGACTACCACCACATCCTGCTCACCATCGGCCGCCAGCAGCTCGCCCCCTTCGCCCACGACGATCTCAACCTCTACGTGATCCGCTGCGTGGACAGACCCGATGCCCCGCTTCCCGCCCGGCACCGGGTGATCCTCGACCGCGGACCGTTCACGGTGGCGGCGGAGAAGAAGCTCATGCGGGACAACCAGATCGACTGTGTCGTCACCAAGAACTCCGGTGGCGAGCACACGCGGCCGAAGCTCGACGCCGCACGCGAACTGGGTATCGACGTCGTGATGGTGCGCCGCCCGGAGTTGCCCGGCGGCGGTCGGATCACCGTGGTGCACACCGCGGAGGCGGCCTTCAACGCCGCGATGGAGCTCTAGGGTGCGGTCAGCTGTCCGTAGCCGTCAACGATGATGGCCGCGAACTCGGCGAACCGTCTGCGGGACTGCGCCAGCTGCTCGGCACCGGCGGGGGAGAGGTGGTAGACCTTCCTGCCAGGGCCGCTCTCACCGGGCTCCCACGTTGACGTGGCCAGTCCATCGTCCTCGAGCCGGTTGAGGACCGGATAGAGGGCCGCACCCTTGACCGGGTTCAGTCCCCGTTCCACTAGTCGCTCGGCGAGCCCGTAGCCGTGGCCGGGGGAGAGCTCCATCTCACCGAGCAGCAGCAGGGGCAGTGTCACACGTTGCCAGGCGGCGAACTCCCGGTCGGAACGGTCACCCATCGTCTCCTCCCCTCGGCGTGGGCAGACCCGCGTCCACCCAGAGTTTCGGGACCGCCAGGGCGAGGCCGGCGAACAGAATCACTCCCATCACGACAGGGAACGTCTCTCCGCTCCGCATCACTCTGACGGCCACCAGGGTGATGAACGCGTACTGGAGCAGCCGCCAGCGGCTGCGACTCCGCAGTGATCTCTCCTGCCCTCCGGTACGGGCCGCGGCAATGGCGGGTGACCCGAACTCCTCCTGCGGGGTTTCTCCCCGGGACAGCGAGTGGTCGGCGAGCTGGCGGGCCTCCTGTCCGGCACGTGAGCGGCTGTACCCGTAGTTGCTGCGCAGCAGCGTGCCGTAGCGGGACACCCACTGCCCGGGGTCATCGCAGGTGTCCCGCTCGTGGTCGGGAAGGACGCCGTCGTCCGGGGTGATCCACCAGCTCAGGGCGACTAGCCCGAGACCGACAGCCGGGACGAGGACGGAAGGGACGGCAATCACCGGTACCGGATCCGTCGAGGCCGTCATCACGCCGGTACCGATGACGCCGGCGACGGTGCCGAGAGCACCGACCCGGAAGCCGGTGGTCCGGCCGCTGGCGTGACTGAGGATGGCGAGGTGCAGTGCCGTGAGACTGACGGTGAACCCGATCGCCAGCACGATCATTCTGGTGCTCAGCGTGAAGGTCCATCCCACGGTCAATAGCCAGAGTGAGGCCAACAGGACGAGGAGTCCGGCCTGCATGGCCACGCCCGACAGCAGATTCCGCCACGTCAGTCCGGCCGTTTCCGGTGCGAAGGGGTAGGTGGCGACGGTTTCCCGCGCGGCCTCGCGTGGTGTGGACCATGACTCGTCGTCCGGGGCGACGGCGGCGCTGATCATTGCGTTCCGCATGGTGTCGGTCTCCCGGGCGAGGGCATCCCGGTCGAGCCTGCCGCTCACGACGAGATGGAAACGGTACGCCGCGATCCAGTCGGACTGTGCCGCGGTCAGATCGTCAGGCATGAATGGTTCTCCTGTCTTTTTCGTAGGGCGCTCCGAAGGTCACAGACCAGACTAGATAGATTTTCTATCTAGTCAAGCGTCCGGTGTCCCGGACCGGGGTACGCCGTCCCCGGGAGCCGGTGGTTCCCACCCCGCGACCGGAGATGGTGAACGTGGTCGGTGTGAGCTGAGTGGACCGCTCCCGGTGGGAAGATCGAACGGCACCGGGGAAGTGAAGGCCGCGACGGAGATCGGTTCGCGGGCGTGTCCGGAGCGCCGCGCAGGCAGGCGGGCGGGCGCTACCCGGAGAGAAGTCATCTCTCTCCGGAACCGGGGACCCCACGGACCGGGAGACGGAATCTGGCCTCCGGGTTGCGGTGGGTCTCCCGGGATCAACCACGGAAGGCCCGCCACGGGCCCCGGCGTTCGGGGAGGAACCGGGGCACCTCAGCCGTAACGGCGTGAGGTGAATACCCGCGGCCCATCGGGCCCCTCGTAGACCTTCGTCGTCGATGCCCCGATGATGAGCATCGTCCGCATGTCGACCACGTCCGGATCGAAGTCGGCGAGGGTGGTCACCGTGACACTCTCCCGGTCGGAACCGACGGCACGGGCGACGATGACCGGGGTTTCGGGGCCCTGGTGTTCCAGCACGATGTCCCGTAGCTCCGCCACCTGGCGCCGCCTTGTTCTCGATGCCGGGTTGTACACGGCGAAGGCCATGTCCGCCCCGGCGAGGGCGTGCACCCGACGGGCGATGACCTCCCACGGTTTCAACCGGTCGGACAGGGAGATCATCCCGAAGTCGTGGCCGAGCGGAGCACCGACCCGGGAGGCGACGGCCTGCGCCGCGGTCATTCCGGGAACAACCCTGACGGTGACATCCCGCCATGCGTCGTCGTCCGCGGTCTCGAGAACCGCGGCCGCCATGGCGAACACACCCGGATCGCCGGAACTGACGACGGCGACCCTCCTGCCCCTGGCCGCGAGATCGAGCGCCATGGCGGCGCGCTCCGCCTCGACCTTGTTGTCGGAGAGGTGGCGGCGCTGCCCGGCCCGCTCCGGAACGCGGTTGATGTAGGTGGAATAGCCGACGAGGTCCTCCGCGAGCCCCAGCTCGCGGGAGACCTCGGGGGTGGTCCAGTCGGGATCACCCGGGCCCAGTCCCACGACGACGACCTCACCCGCGCCCGTCAGCGCCGACCGGCCGGCCGCCTCCGACGACGCGGCGCAGACGCCATCCCGGTGGGAGGGGACGACGGCGACCGCGAAATACGGCACCTCGGTCACCTCGGTCGCCGGGAGGGAGTCCTGTCCCGCCATGCCGATACGGGACACGACGTACGTCCGGTCGAGGACACCGGCGCGGTCGAGGGCCCGCCGGACCTTCGGCCAGGTCCTCCCCAGCTTCATCACCACGGCTGTGTCCGTGTCCCGGAGCCGCCTCGACAGTTCCTCCTCATCGAGTGTTCCGGGGAGAACGGTGAGCACCTCGTCATCCTCGGCGAGCGGGCGGGCGAGGACGTCCGCGGCCGCGGTGATCGAGGTGACCCCGGGAATGATCCGGGCGGCACGGGTACCGGGGAGATCAGCGAGCATCCGGTGGAGATGCTGGTAGGAGCTGTAGAGCATCGGATCCCCCAGCGCGAGCACGACCACGTCGCGGCCCGCGTCCAGGTGTCCGGCGAGGCGCTGTACGGCCTCCACGTAGAACTCCGCCAGTGCTCCCGCATACCCGCCCGGATGGGTGGTGTCCCCGGTGGTGACGGGATAGGAGAGCAGTTCATGGATCTGTCCCTCGTGCAGGTACGGCTCGGCGGCCGCACGGGCGGCGGACGCGCCACCCGGCTTCGCGTGGTACGCCACGACGTCCGCGGCGCCGATCGCCCGGGCGGCGGCGACGGTGAGCAGCTCCGGATCCCCGGGGCCGACGCCGACGCCGGTGAGGGACCCTCCTTCGGCGGCCATCTACATGATCTCCCGGGAATCGGCGAGCGCGTTGACCGCGGCACAGGTGATGGCGGATCCGCCCCGTCGACCGTGGACAGTGAGGAACTCCGTACCGAGTGAGGACGCGTCATCCGCGAGCGCCTGCTTGGATTCGGCGGCGCCGATGAATCCGACGGGGACACCGAGAATCGCAGCCGGGCGGGGGAGACCGGGATCAGCCGCCAGCAGGTTGAGCAGGTGGAACAGTGCGGTCGGTGCGTTTCCGATGGCCACCACGGCGCCGTCGAGGACGGGGCGCCACAACTCGACGGCGGCGGCGGTCCGCGTTGTCCCGAGATCCCGGGCGAGCTCGGGGACGCGGGGATCCCCGAGCAGACAGATGACCTCGTTGTCCGCCGGGAGACGACGCCTCGTCACACCCGAGGCGACCATCTGGACATCCGTGAGGACGGGGGCACCGGACTGCAACGCATGGCGCGCGGCGGGGATGAGGTCGGCGGACATGGCGATGTCGCCCGCGAGGTCAACCTCACCGGCGGCGTGGATCATCCGGACGGCCACCGTGGCCTGCTCGGGGTCGAAGGCCGAGAGGTCAGCCTCGTTGCGGATGGTGGCGAAGGAACGGCGGTAGATCTCGGCACCGTCGGTGATGTATTGATGCATGGTGTCCCATTCTACGTTCCGGGGGTGTCAGTTCCTCCCGTCCCTGCGACCGATCTCGTATTCACCCTCACCGACCGCGAGATAGTCCGTGTACGGCCTGTCCACGGGATGCCCGCAGCGGCGCTCGCATCCGGAGAAGTGGACGTGGTCGTCGGGGGCGACGGGGACGCGGTGTTCCCGGACGGCGGCCACCGCATCGGCCCGCGTGTCGGACGCGGATTTGTCGCATCCGGTGGACCCGGTGCAGGCGGAGACCTCGAGCCACGGGGAGTCCGCGTCGAAGATGAGCCCCATGGGGGCGAGTACCTTCACCACGACCTCCGCGGACGCGGTGTCCAGCCCCTCGATGATCACAGAGCGCCAGCAGGTGACCTGGGTCGGCCGACCGATGGTCGCGATCATCCGGGCGAGAGCCGTGTCCAGTGCTCCGAACCTGAGTCCGGCCGCAAGGCTGACCGTCCCGTCCGGGCGGTCGATCCAACCGATCGGCGGATCCGGTTTCCCGACGGGAACCGCCGGCGCGGGGACGCCACGGGCGAGGCCCGATCCGGTGAGGTCCGCGGCGATGTCGGATGCGGCACCGGGTTGCTCGTCGATGCGCCAGGCCTTCCCGCGGCGCGCGGCCCACAGAGCGGCCGCCCGGGCAAGTGCCCGGGCCGTGTCCCCGGGGCGGGTCGCTGCGTCGACGGGCGAGCCACCGAGGATCAGATGGTGGAGCTCGGGCCCGGGCAGCACGCCGATGTCGGGATGCCGGGACGCGATCAGTCCGCTCCCGTCATCGATACCGAACAGCGTCCGCCCGGACAGCCGGGCCGTGGTCGGATCCTCCAGCAGCAGCTGGTCGAGCTGTTCTACGAGCGGAACGAGTTCGGGGGAGAGGGGGGCCGCGATGATGTTGCGGATCCGGTCGTGCGCGATGCTCGGCAGCAGGCCCGCCGCGTCCACCGCCCCTGTGAATCCCGCGGCGTTCTCCTCGGAGATTCCGCGCACCTGGAGGTTTCCGCGGGTCGTAAGGTGGATCATCCCGTCACCGTAGCGGTCGGAGAGGTCCGCGAGAGTCTCCCACTTCCCGGGATCCAGGTAACCCCCCGGCACCCGGATCCGGCCGATCCGACCATCCGCGGCACGGTGCATGTGCACCGCACCCGGACAGGCGTCGGGACGACCACGGTCGCCGAGACTCCGGGAGTTCTCCACCGTGTGTCCGGCGGTTGATGATGCCCTGGATTCCACGCTCATGCTCACCAGTCTAGGACCCGGCACGCCCCGGGCGGCAGCCGCGCCGCCGCGGTCCGGCCACCCGGGGACTCCGGGGGTTCCGGGCCACGCCCGTCGTTAAGGTGGACACATGCCTTCCCGTCTCGTGTCTCCCCGCCTGCGCACGGTCGCATCCGTGCTGCTCCGCACCGTGATGCCTGTGACGGTCGACGTGGTGCGGAGCCAGGTGGCCAGGTGGATGAGCGGTGAGCGGGCCGCCATCCGGTATCCGGAACGCAGGCGTGTTCCGGGATCGGTTGCCGATACCGCGCCCGGCTCGGTCCTGTCGGCGGAGCCGGTGCAGGTTCTCGGTGCGGGCAGCCGACTGAACCCGGCCACGGCCACCGCATTCTGCTACGCCACGAGGGACTCGTCGGGCCGTGTGATTCCCGCGACCGGGGTTCTGCTGCGCTCCCGACGGCTCACCGCCGACCACGCGGGACCCCGGCCGCTGATTGCGTTCGCCCCCTCGACTCAGGGCGTGGCGCGGCACTGCGATCCGTCGGTCAGCTGCACCGTGGGACTGGATCTTTTCCTGCGCCCGCCGGTGGACTGCATCATCGCCTACGAGCTCCCGGTTCTTCTCGCGCTGGTGGCCTCGGGTTTCCATGTCGTATTCATCGACTACCCCCGTGACGAGGTGACCGGTGTCCAGTACTACGGGGACAACATCGCCGGCGGTCAGGCGCTCGCGGACGCAGTGCGGGCCGCGGTCGGGCTCGGGGTCTCACCGCGGGCACCTCTGGGCCTGTGGGGTTTCTCCCAGGGGGGTGGAGCGGTCGGGTGGCTGGCGGAGAATCCCGGCTACGCCCCCGACGTCATCCCCCGGGCCGCGGTCGTCGGTTCACCGCCGTCCGATCTCGGCGCGGTGTTGGGCCATGTCGACGGCGGCCTGATCACCGGAGCGCTCGCCTACGCGGTGGCGGGACTGATGGTCAGCTCCGATGATCTCCGCAGGACGCTGTGGCCGCTGTTCAACGACCACGGTCGGGCGCAGATCCGGGCGAACACGGCGACGTGCGCCGGGGGGAGCATCGTCACCTCCGCGTGGGCGTCGACACGGAGATGGACGGTGTCGGGTCTGTCACTCGCGGAGCTGGCGGAGTCGCTGCCCGTGGTCCGACGGGCACTGCGCCGCCAGCTGCTCGGGAAACGGCGTCCCTCCTGCCCGGTGCTGCTGTGGGGGTCCGCGAACGACGACGTCATACCCGTCGGGCAGGTCCGGGAGGTGGCCCGCCACTGGGCCGGTGCAGGGGGGGACGTCTCCTACCGGGAATCGGTGATGCCGAGGTTCCCGGGCCGCACGACCCTCAACCACTTCCTCCCCTACTACCTCCGGTTACCCCGCAACATCGTGTGGTTGCTGTCCGCTCTGCGGTAGGCTGACCGCAGACACAGCCCGATTTTACGTACCCCCGAACGCGTTGCACCGCAGGCAGCGCAGGCAAGGACCTCTCCACCGTGATTCTGCTTCTCTCCACCTCCGACACCGACCTGTTGTCCGCGAAGTCCGCGAATGAGCGCAGCGAGGTGGAGTACCGCTTCGCCAACCCGAACGGCCTGTCCACCGGGATGCTCGATGAGCACCTCGCCGGTGCCGATCTGGTGATCGTGCGGCTGCTGGGCGGTAGGCGCGCGTGGGAGGAGGGCCTCGACCACATCCTGCGCAGCGGGGTGCCGGCGGTCGTGGTGTCGGGTGAACTCGCCGTCGACGCCGAACTCACCGAGCTGTCCACCGTCCCCGCGGGTGTGGTCACCCAGGCGCACACCTATCTCGCCGAGGGGGGAGCGGACAACCTGCACCAGCTGCACAACTTCCTCTCCGACACGGTGCTGCTCACCGGACTCGGCTTCGACGAGCCGGTCCGGATGCCGTTCTGGGGGCACCTGGACCGCCCGGAGTTCTCCGGACCGGCCGACGCACCGCGGGTGGCGATCCTCTACTACCGGGCGCAGCATCTCGCCGGCAACGTGGACTACATCCACGGTCTGGCCGACGCGATCGAGAACCTCGGCGTGCGCGCCGTACCGATCTACTCCGCCTCCCTGCGTACCGCGCCGGATGACCTGCTCACCGAGCTGGCGGACATGGACGTGCTGATCACCACGGTGCTCGCCGCCGGTGGCACGAAGCCCGCGACCGCACAGGCGGGGGAGCAGGACGAGGCGTGGGATGTGGCGGCACTCGCCGCCCTCGATGTCCCCATCATCCAGGGGCTCGCGCTGACCAATCCGCGCGCCCGGTGGGAGGAGTCCGACGACGGACTCTCACCGCTCGACGTCGCCACCCAGGTCGCGGTGCCGGAGTTCGACGGCCGGATCATCGCCGTTCCCTTCTCCTTCAAGGAGTACGACGCGGACGGCCTGATCTCCTACGTCCCCGACCACGAGCGCTGCGCCCGGCTCGCCGGGATCGCCTGCCGCTTCGCCCGGCTGCGGCATCTCGACAACGCGGAGAAGAAGATAGTCGTCATGCTGTCGGCGTACCCGACGAAGCACGCCCGGATCGGCAACGCGGTGGGCCTCGACACCCCGGTGTCCACCCTCAGGGTGCTGCACGCCATGGCCGAGGCCGGCTACGACCTGGGTGACACCTCGGAGATCCCCGGATACGACGATCTCGACGGCGACGCCTTCATGCACGCCATCATCGCCGCCGGCGGACACGACCCCGAGTGGCTCACAGACGAGGTGCTCGCCAACAATCCGCTCAAGCTGTCGAGGCAGGACTACCTCGACTACTTCGAGACCCTCCCGGAGGGCATGCGCGAGGAGATGACCGAGCACTGGGGCGAGGCACCCGGAACGCACTACGTCAACCCCGCCACCGGTGAGCTGTACGTCGCGGGACTCGTCTTCGGCAATGTCGTCGTCATGGTGCAGCCGCCCCGCGGCTTCGGTGACAACCCGGTCGGCATCTACCACGACCCGGACCTGCCGGCGAACCACCACTACCTCGGGACATACCACTGGCTCCGTCACGTCTTCGGCGCGGACGCCATCGTGCACATGGGCAAGCACGGCAACATGGAGTGGCTGCCCGGCAAGACCGTCGGCATGTCCGCGGACTGCTACACCGACCAGGCGATCGCCGACATGCCGCTGATCTACCCGTTCCTCGTGAACGACCCGGGTGAGGGGAGCCAGGCGAAGCGCCGCGCCCACGCCACCCTCATCGACCACATGATCCCTCCGATGGCCCGCGCGGAGTCCTACGGCGACATCACCCGGCTCGAGCAGCTGCTCGACGAGCACCAGAACATCTCGGCGATGGATCCTGCGAAACTGCCCGCCATCCGACAGGAGATCTGGACCCTGCTCACCGCCGCGAAGATGGACCAGGACCTCGGCTGGGAGCAGCGCCCGGACGAGGAGGTCTTCGATGACATGCTCATGCACATCGACGGCTGGCTCTGCGAGATCAAGGACGTCGCGATTCGCGGTGGCCTGCACATCCTCGGCGGGGACATCTCCGGCGAGATGCGCATCGAACTCGTCCTGGCGATGCTCCGCGCCCGCCAGCTCTGGGGTGGCGAGCGCAGCGTCCCGGGACTGCGGGAGGCGCTCGGCCTGTCCGAGGCGGGCGACGAGACGCGGACGCGTGTGGACACGGTAGAGGAGGTCGCGCACGGGATCCTCACCCGCCTCGACGAACTCGGCTGGGACGTCGAGCAGGTCGACTCCGTGCTCGACGGGACCCCCATGCCCGACACCGCGGACCGCGACACGGTCGCCGCGATCATGCGTTTCGCGTGCACCGAGATCGTTCCCCGGCTCGCCCAGACCCCGCGCGAGATCACCCAGATCCTGCACGCACTCGACGGCGGCTTCATCGACGCCGGCCCCTCGGGTTCCCCGATGCGCGGCCTGATCAACGTCCTGCCCACCGGCCGGAACTTCTACTCCGTCGACCCGAAGTCACTGCCCAGCCGCCTCGCCTGGGAGACCGGCCAGCTGCTCGCCGACTCGCTGATCGACCGCTACCGGGACGATCATGACGGCGCCTACCCGACGTCCGTCGGGCTGTCGGTGTGGGGAACCTCCGCGATGCGCACCTCCGGCGACGACATCGCCGAGGTGTTCGCCCTCCTCGGTGTCCGACCGGTCTGGGACGAGGCCTCCCGCCGGGTCACGGACCTCGAGATCATCGGTCTGGAGGAACTGGGCCGCCCGCGCATCGACACCACCGTCCGTATCTCCGGGTTCTTCCGCGACGCGTTCCCGCACGTCCTGGCACTGCTCGACGACGCGGTGCAGATGGTCAAGAACCTCGACGAGCCGGATGAGAGCAACTACGTACGGGCCCACGCACGTGCCGACGGCACCCTCGACGAGCACACCCGCCGGATCTTCGGCTCCAAGCCCGGGACCTACGGCGCCGGTCTGCTCCAGCTCATCGAGTCCGGTGCCTGGCGAGACGACGCCGATCTCGCCGAGGTCTACACCTCCTGGGGCGGGTACGCCTACGGGCGCGGCATAGAGGGAGTCGAGGCCGCCGAAGACATGCGCACCGCCTACCGGCGGATCCAGGTCGCGGCGAAGAACGTCGACTCCGCGGAGCACGACATCGCCGACTCCGACGACTACTTCCAGTACCACGGCGGCATGGTCGCGACGGTCCGTGCACTCACCGGAAACGACCCCGAGGCCTACATCGGTGACTCCCGCCGCCAGGAGACCGTCCGGACCCGTACGCTCCACGAGGAGTCCCGCCGCGTGTTCCGCGCCCGCGTGGTCAACCCGCGTTGGATCGAGGCCATGCGGAAGCACGGCTACAAGGGCGCCTTCGAGATGTCGGCCACCGTGGACTACCTCTTCGGCTACGACGCCACGACCAACCTGATGGACGACTGGATGTACGAGACACTGACGGACACCTACGTCCGGGACGAGGTCAACCGCGAGTTCTTCCGCCAGTCGAATCCCTGGGCGCTCCGGGACATCTCCGAGCGGCTCATCGAGGCCGCCGACCGCGGGCTGTGGGAGGAACCCTCCGAGGAGGCCATGGAGCTGCTGCGGGAGACGTTCATCGAGACGGAAGGTGAACTGGAGGATCGGCAATAGCCTCCGTCCACGGGGGTGAGCCGGTACACTCGGGCGGGTGCCTATCTTCATCGCCATCCCGTACATCCTGACCGAGACCCTCGCCTTCTGGCTGGTCGCCAGATGGCTGGGGGTCGGCTGGGCGCTCCTTCTGCTCCTGCTGTTCTTCTTCGGCGGACTGCTGCTCGCCGCCGTCGAGATGCGCCGGATCGCGCTGAAGCTCTCCCAGGGGCGCGTGGGTGCGGGCCGCGGGGCCGGTGACTACGGTCTCGTCGCCGCCGGTACCCTCGGCGTGGCGATGCCGGGGTTCATCACCACGATCGTCGGTCTCCTGCTGATCATCCCGCCCACGAGGTCGGTCGTACGCGGAATACTTGCGCGCAAGATGCGCCGCAAGATCGAGGATCTCGGTGTTCGTGGATTCGAGGCGGCCAACCGGTACCGGCAGACCACCAGCTACGGAACGTTCGTCGTCGACCACGACCCGTCGCAGGGTTCCACCACCTCTGCACCGGACGATCAGGAGATCCAGCGCTGGAGCAGCGAGGTCACCCCGGAGGACTTCCTGGATGACCGCGGGGACGAAGGGGACGGAGCCTCCGGCGACACCCGCCCACGCGGCTGATACGTCGGTCGATGAGCTCTCTCGTCCGCCTGCTGCTCGCACTGCTCAGCGGCGTTTTGGTCTACTCCTCCTACGAGCCCCTCGGCTGGTGGCCCGCGGCCCCGGTCGGGATGGCGCTCCTCTATGTCGCGTTGGCCCCCTGGGAGCGCGGGATCCTGGCCTCCGCACCCCGGCTGCGCACCGGTGTATTCCTCGCCTTCAGCCATTCGGTCGTGCTCTACCTGCTGCTCCTGCCGTGGATCGGTGAGCTCGTCGGGACATTCCCCTACGTGGCTCTCGCCGTCACCGAATCCCTGTACGCGATCGCCCTCGGTGCCGGTGTCACGGCGGCCGCGCGCCTCCGCTGCGGTCCCGCCGTCTACCCATTCATGGCTGTGGCCGTCGAATGGCTGCGCAGTTCCTGGCCCTTCGGTGGCTTCGCGTGGGTCCGCCTCGCCTGGGGACAGGTCGACGGTCCACTACGCTTCCTCGCCCCCGTCGGGGGACCTGCCCTGGTCACCTTCGGGGTGGTGATGGTCGCGGCCGGAGCGGCCACACTGATCCTCCGTGGCGGGCGGTACCGGGCGCTCACGCTGATCGCCGTTCCCGCGGTCGCCGCCGCGGGCTCCTGGGTCGCCGCTCCCGGAGCGGACGCGGACACCGGCCGGATCACCGTCGCCGCGGTGCAGGGAAATGTCCCGCGACTCGGTCTCGATTTCAACGCGCAACGCCGGGCCGTCCTGGCGAACCACACCCGGGTCACGGAAACCATCGGGGAACCTGTCGATCTGGTCGTCTGGCCCGAGAACTCCGCCGACGTCAACCCCTTCGCCGACGCTCAGGCGCGCAAGCTCGTGGACGAAGCGGTGAGCTCGGCCGGCGCGCCCGTCCTCGTGGGGACACTCACCACGGACGATGTCGGCGACCGCAACACCGTCGTCGTCTTCGATCCCGTCACCGGCCCGGGGGAGTGGCACCACAAGAAGTACCTCCAGCCGTTCGGGGAGTGGATGCCCTACCGGGAGCTGCTCCGTCCCCTGTCCCCGTACGTCGACCGGGCCGGTGACTACAAGCCGGGCGACGGGGACGGCGTCGTGCACGTCCGTGTCCCCGCCACCGGCGAGATGATCGGCGTCGGAGTGGCCACGTGTTACGAGGTCGCCTTCGATGCGGCCGGCCGGGACGCGGTCGGGGCCGGTGCCCGTATCCTGACCACCCCGACGAACAACGCGACGTTCGGTTTCTCCGACATGACATACCAGCAGCTGGCCATGTCGCGGATGCGGGCCCTGGAGCTCGACCGTGCGGTCGTCGTCGCCGCCACATCGGGTGTGTCAGCCATCATCCACCCCGACGGTCACGTCGCCTCGAGTACGAGGATCTTCACCCCGGCCGTACTCACCGACACTCTTCCACTCCGCGACCGGCTCACGTTCGCGGCCCGCCACGGTTCCTGGATCGAGGTGACGCTGGGTATAATTGGGTGGATATGCCTGTTCGTCGTGCTCGTCACCGGGAGAACCGGGCGAAAGACCGGGCCCCGACGCAGGAGCCAGCCACACCGAGGAGAATGACTCACCCATGTCGAAACCCAGCGACGCAACTCTGGTCATCATCCCGACCTACAACGAGCGGGAGAATCTTCCCCTGATCACCGGTCGGGTCCGTTCCGCGACGCCTGAGGTTGACATCCTCGTCGTCGACGACGCCAGCCCGGACGGGACCGGAGAGCTCGCCGACGAGATCGCCTCCGCGGATCCCCGGATCCACGTCCTGCACCGCAACGGCAAGGGCGGTCTCTGCGGTGCGTACGTCGAGGGATTCCGCTGGGGTCTGGAACGCGACTACCGCGTCCTGTGCGAGATGGACGCCGACGGGTCACACGCCCCCGAGCAGCTGCACCTCCTCCTGGATCAGGTCGACGCCGGTGCAGATCTGGTCATCGGTTCCCGGTACGTCGACGGCGGGAAGGTGGTCAACTGGCCGAAGCAGCGGTGGGTGCTGTCGAAGGGCGGCAACATCTACATCTCGCTGGCCCTCGGCGCGGGACTCAGCGACATGACCGCCGGTTACCGCGCGTACCGACGCGAACTGATCGAGTCCCTCGATCTGGACGAGCTGTCGAACGCCGGGTACATCTTCCAGGTGGACCTGGCGTGGCGGGCGGTACGGGAGGGCTTCGACGTCCGGGAGGTCCCGATCACCTTCACCGAACGCGAGATCGGCGAGTCCAAACTGGACGGCAGCTTCGTCAAGGATTCCCTCGCGCAGGTCACCGCGTGGGGTGTGGCGCACCGCAGGGAGCAGCTCTCCGCCATCGTGGAGGAAGTGAAGAAGGAGATCGCGTTCCGCCGTCGCAAGCGGCGCCGCAGCTGATCCCCTCTGCCGGAGTGCTTCCCCGGTACAGCTCCAGGTTTTCCGTCGGGTCGGGACGCGTCTCGGCCTGTGGTCCCGACCACCATGTCGGTGCGCCGCCGGGGGGGGGGAGTGGCACCACATCACGAGCAGATCAGCTGTTCCACCGAGTACGGAACGGCACCTGTCCGTGTACATGTCCGGCTCATGCCATGACGCCTCCACACCGATGAGGCTCGCCGTGGACTCCGGCCGTTCCGGATGACGGGAGGGCAGGACCTCCGTTGCTCCTGCACCACACAGCCTGCGAGAGAAGGGGAGGAGCATCCCCGTTCCACCGATGACTAGGGCACGGATCGGGGGCAGGTCCACGGACCGGGCCTTTATGTGCACTCGGGTGACGAAAACGGACCGCCACGATCAGATCAGTGGTGATCGACGTGACGGTCCGTTCCGGTGTGAAGGGCTGGGAATCAGGCCCCGTTCTTCTTCGCTTCCTCCTGCTGCTGCTTCAGCAGGCGAGCGGCGTTGCGGCGGCGCTTGCGGAGAAGCTCGATCCGCTCCTCGAGAAGCTCGTCGAGTTCCTCGATGGAACGACGCTCACGGAGCATGTCCCAGTGGGTCCGCGGAGGTTTGGTGGGCTTGGCTTCGACACCCTCACCCTCCATCAGGGTGCCCATCTGACCGTTCTTGCACATCCAGGTGCCGGGAATTTCCGCGTCATGCGCGAACGGAACCTCGAAGACGTCCCCGTCATCGGTGCGGTACTTCACCAGTTGGCGCGGCGCGAGGTCGTGGTCGCGGTCGGTCTCGTAGCTCACGGCGCCCATGCGGCTACCGCGGAGAACACGATCTGCCATAGAAGTATCAGTCCTTTACTGTGCGAAATACTGGTTAACAGCCATGTTCAGCCGGATGATCCCCTGTGTGAGGCGGTTGCCGTCCGTGTCATCCGTGGTGCAGCGACCGCCGGAACCGGTTGAATCCGGTGGCCGGCGGGTGGTACGTACCCTCTGTTCCTTCGCGCTGCTCCGGATCGACGGACGGAACGGCTGTTCATCCACACCACTATAGCCCTTGATCGCGCCGCACGACCACCACAGTTGACCGGCCACCTCTTCAACCGACCGTCCGGACCAGACACCCGGGTCCGGGGTGATTGTTGATGATGCGGCCGGGAAGGCCCTAAGGTTGGGGGAGTGAGTGAGGAAGCGATCGCCAGGCGCCAGGCGACATGCCAATGGTGCCAGGGCCCTGTTCCCGAACAGGGCCGGGGACGACCGCGGAAGTACTGCAGCCATTCGTGTAGGCAGCGCGCCTACGAACAGCGTTCGCGGGTGTCCGGCACCTCGATACCCGAGGACGCGGTCATCATGCGTCCGGAGAAGGCGGAGCGTCTCAGCGACCTGCTCTTCGAGCTCCGTTGTGCCGCGGAGGACGTCGCCACCGCCGCGGAGGAGAATTCCCCCGCGGAGGAGATCCGCGAACTCTGCGCGGAGCTCGTCACGCTGGCACGCCGCGCGGAACACCTTCGCTAACTTCGCACGTCGAGAACACCGGAAGAGGACACATGGAAACCCTCAAGAAGCCGTTCGTGGCTCTCACCGTCATCGCCATCATCGTGATTTCCCTGGCGAGCGTCGGACCGCTGGTGTACAAACTCATCACCAACCCCGGCATCCGTACCGGTGGCATCAACGCGGAGAACGCTGTTCCCGCGACGACCGATGTCGACGGCCACTGGAATCTCGTTCCGGGCTCCGGGGCGAACACGACCGGCGTCGGCTTCACCTTCAACGAGGTGCTTCCGGGCGAGCGCAAGAGTACCTCGGGAAGCACATACCAGGTGACGGGCTTCCTCGACGTGAGCGACGGACAACTCACCGACGGAGAGGTTGTCGCGGATGCCACGACGATCAAAACGGACATCGAGAAGCGCGACATCAATGTACGGAGGAGCATCCTGCACACCGACGATTTCCCGACGGCCACATTCCAGGTGAAGGGGCCGATCGATCTCGCGGATGTTCCCGACGACGGTACGGTGTCGAGCGCCGAGGTTCCCGGCGTCCTCACGCTCCACGGAACCTCCCGCGACGTGACACCCACGCTGGACATCCTCCGCACCGGTGAGCGGGTCATCGTAGCCGGGGTTCTCACCGTCGACAGGACCGACTACAACATCTATCCGCCGGAGTTCGTTGCGGCGACCATCGCCGAAGAAGGCGAGATCAACATCCGTCTCATCTTCGAGAAGTGAGGTAGATCACCATGGCCCACCGTATGATCCCGATGCTCTGGTTCCGCATCATCATTCTGATCGGTTTTCTGGGGTACACGGCGTACTCGCAGATGTGGCTGCTCGCAGGTATCGGCGTCGTTCTCCTCGTCCTCACCGGACTCCAGTTGCGAACGGCCCAGAGCACGCGGGACAGCATCCGCTCCGCGAACAACGGATCCGGTGGGAAGGATCCGGGTAAATCGTCTCGGCGAGGATGATCGGACGCACACCCTTGAGCACCCCCTTTTTGTCACAAGTGACAAAAAGGGGGTGCTCTTCCATACCGTGCGTGCGGAGCGGCAGGGTGGCCGGAACACCGCCGGACCACCCCCATACACCGACCGACCCCGTCCGTGAGGGGCGGACGCGTTCCGGTACGGCAACCGGATGTGGCGACCTCGGGACAACCCGGTGCGACCAATTCGACCGGGCGGTCACGGATCACCCGTCAACCACGGGTCCGGAATGCCGCGCGGGGCGGGACCACACGCCCGGCGCCACGGGAGTTCCGGGAGCGGGGCCGGACCGCCGATACGGCGCCCGGTACCCGGAGACGCCCACGGGGGAAGTACCGCGGATCAACAGTTGTCCGATAATGTACATTATGTCACTTAGTACCGGGACGTCGCCTCAATCCTCTCCGCTCGCCACCAGGCCCGCCCCCCCTCTCCGCCGGATAATCCCTGGATCAACCACTGACCAGAGATTCCGTGAGCGCCCAGACTCCCGACCGCGTCCCATCCCGCGGCGATGTCGACAGACACTCGCCAGGCACCCGGTCGAGGACGGATCGAGCGTGCCGCCCATCGAGCGGCCCCGTCAACACACGCGCACCGACCCCCTCCACCGAGATCCATCACCTCCGGGGCGAGGCACTCGGCCCGGACACCGTCCTCCGCCCTTTGGCGCATCCGGAGGTTCCACGTCGCTGCACGCCCCGGCCTGAGCATCGGAGTGCTTAATTTACCGCTACATTCGCAACTCAAATGCAGTGGCGGACAATTCGGACAACACATCCAATTGCGCCACCTCATCCAATTGTCCCAATAACAGAATCAACCGGGCCTTTCCCGGAGAACGACAGCGAGCGGAGGCCGGATCCACGATCGAAACAAGGCACGCACCAGTTATTTCATCGATCACCCTGGAATCACCCCGGCGGACACGGTCGCGTTTTGCGAATACGCCCGCCTACCTCACCGGCTGTTCATTCAGGCCTAGATACCTTCCAGCACTATTCAGCGACCGGTATTTTTGTACAATCAGCATCCCCTGGAGGTCCGGAGTTGACTCCTCGACCATTTCCGGCCTGACATTGACCGCACTAGAGCTTTCGGCACTTCTTGGTGGGCGGTCAAGCACGAGCACGGAACCTTCCGGGAAATGAGGATCGGCCGCTCGCAGATGAAACGAAGAGTTCGTTTCCGTTTTCACAGCGGTTGGTGGGTGTGAACCCAAGCAGCGGGTTGCCCTTCCGGTCACACATTTCTTCAGGGATCGGTTTTATCGATCTTCTCCCTTACTGGCCAGGCCCGGAGTAACTTTTTTTCACGCTCGACGTTGCAGATATCAGCACTGTCAGATAAGGATTGATCGACACATCAGACAGAATCTAACAGAGAACCGAAAATTTTACGCAGGTATTTTCCGTAGAAAAGGCAGCACCGCTTAGCCTGATTTACCGCTACCCGACGATTCCCTTGAGGACCTTTTTACCTGGCTGGGAGTTCACGCATTGGACCCGCCCCTCTCTCACCAGATAGGGCAAATCAACGGGTAGCGTCAAGGCCCGGGAAACATGACGGAAATACCCCACTTCCCCACGCCCCCCCCTGCTCCGTCGGTTACCCAACGCCAGGTGGTTTGCCGTCTCTGCCGGTGATCAGGCAATTCGAACACGGAAGCTCAGCAGCGATGGGACGCGAAGTGCGTCAGAGACTCAGGCTGCATGTCATGGTCGCGGCGGGCGATGATCGCTTCGCGGAGGATGCGGCGGTGATGAGGGTCGCTTCCGCGGCATGCCCGCATCACGGAGGTGTGCTGGTTCATCACCTTCACGCGTGTTCGTATTCCACGCGGGCGCCACAACTGTCGAAACAACAAGACCAAGAGTTAACAACGGGAGTAGCCCGCCGCGCTTCACAATAATTTCCACCTTCCGGACGACACTAGGTATACAAAGTACCCACTTGTAGTTATTTCTAAGACGCGACAGCACGACTGCGATACAGTAAACTCAAGCACCATGACAGAGAAATTTCACTATAACCGAAATGTTCTCCATGCCCGTCACCTCACCAGGCCAGCAACCCTGCCCTCAGCACCATCCTAGCCACTAGATAGATCATCCATACAGGACACCGCTCCACTTCCCAGCGGCCCCACTCCAGACGATATCGGGTGCTACAACATCTGCGAAGGTGGTATGATCTACTGGCCACCACAGTGCGGAGACACTTCATATTCAGAGCATTAAGACAAGTTGCAGGGAATAGCACTGTCTTGCAGAAATTGGACCTGATCACAGGCCAACAGGGATCAAAAGTTACGCGATTAGACTCTCTTACCTACTACAAGGAGTAAAATGCGCATTCTAAAAGGTAAGTCAGTGATCGCTGCAGGCGCAGCCCGCCTGATCACATTCCTCCCAACTACTGCCGCAGCCCAATCGTCTAGCGCTGCCTTGCTTCCCGCCTCCCCGAAAAGCTCTGTCGCCCAGCCCGTCGACCAGAACGAGACATGCTCCCAGAACAGTTCAGAAACCAAAAGTAATAAACAGCAAATTCTAGACTCTGCGCAGGAAGAGTACGAAACTTTCGATCTACAAGAAGAGATTGCGAAAGATCCCGTTCAATATCAGGAAAACATTTCTATCATTGAAAATTCTTCAGCGCTAGTCGAACATTTTAATAAGTACTCTGATTTTTCAATGGAGGACAGGCAGCGTCTTGCAGCTAGCACCCCCACGGTCGTCGTACAAGAAATAGCGACGAATCTAGAGGGAAAAGTGCTCCTACTCCATCCATCTACAGGTTCACCGGAAGTTGTGCCACAGGACGAGGCCGATAAGTACGATAACTTTCCGTCACTTCAAAAAGACCCCTGCTGGAAGAGCTATGTAGGAGCATGCACCGCAGCGGTAGTCAATGGATTCTATTGCGGTCTTGGCGGACCAATTACCATGACGGCATGTACTATCGGAGTTGCTGCAGGCGGTACTCATGTTGACTGGAATAGATACCGTTAGGGTCAGAGCACAATGAAAAGGTTCCTAATATTCACAACAATACTTGTAACACCAGCCTTAGTACTTTACCTCTTGTTTGATTTTTTCAACATAGGGTATGGGGACTCCCGGATTGTTGTGAGTCTAAGCTTCGGCCTTGTTCAATCGGCATACTTCTTGCTTAGATTCCCTATTAACAAACGCAACAGAGCGCGGACGGAAGAAGCCAAAAAATAGCCCCCTCCCTTCCATTCCTGACAATCGCATGATAGCAATGTCGCGGAGGTACGTATTGATGCGACCTGTGTCGGGGGAATCGGTTGGGCAGCACACGCGCGTGCTGGTGTGCGTGTTCTGTCAGATGACGGTAAACTCATGGCCGTGCTTTCCCCAGGGTTGTAGCTGGGTGATAAGCGAAGTCCGTCAGGTGGCAGCCTGGCGGGCTTCATTCATTTATGGGGTCTATTGACCGAGAATAACACCGCTGTTACTGGATCGTCGCCGGTGTCACAGACCCGCACATGCCGGGCCGGGGCGCCGATGGCCCCGCCGGTCAGATGGTTCCGGTCCCCGACCCGGGAGACCGACCCGACAATGGTGCTCTTTTTGTTCCGACCTCCAATCGTCGGTGCCTTTTGGTCTGTTTGACTGTAAGCTGAGTCGACAACCACTAAAGGTCACCAAGACCATAAGGTTGATGAAAGGAGGAACGGTGTCCCCGCCCGAAACCCGTCTGGCTGTATCCACCGTGATCTTCGCCCTCCGCCCGGAGCCCGAGGCCACGCCATCCCTGTGGACCCCTTTCGTCAGACGGACCCGCGACCCGCACCTCGATCAGTGGGCCCTACCGGGAGGTTGGCTCCCCGCCGACGAAGGACTGGAGGAAGCCGCGTCCCGCACGCTAGCGGAGACCACCGGCCTACGACCCAGCTATCTCGAACAGCTCTACACGTTCGGCAACGTGGACCGCTCTCCCACCGGCAGGGTCGTCTCCGTCGTCTACTGGGCACTGCTCCGGACCGACGAGGCACAGCACGCGGGAGAACGGGAGAACGTCCGCTGGTTTCCGGCTGAGGATCTCCCCGATCTCGCGTTCGACCATCTGGAGATCGTCGACTACGCACTCGACCGTCTGCGCACCAAGGTCGAGTACTCGGCCATCGCCAGGTCCTTCCTCGGAGACACGTTCACTCTCGCCGAACTGCGGCACGTCCACGAAGCCGTTCTCGGCCATCCCCTGGACCCCGCGAACTTCCGACGCTCGATGATCTCCTCCCCCGACCTCGTCGACACCGGCCGGGTGCTCACCGGAACGCCCCACCGACCGCCCAAGCTCTACAGCTACCGTGCTCCGGGTCCAGCCCGCCCTTAGCACGGTTTTCGACCACCCCTGAACCGCATAACCGGAGGACCAGTACATCATGCCCACCCGAGAACCGACCGACCCACGCGAACACGCCTCCGTGGATCGGGCGCTACAGCTGATCACAGCCGGCACCCGCGCCGGATCGTCCTGCAGCAGCTCGCTCACCGAGGCCCCCTGGACGTTCGACGCCATCCCCGGATACGGACCCGGCGCATCAATGTCGGATCCGATCCCCGACGACGCTCCCCGACAGGGCAGCCTGCCGCCCGAATACCGGAAGGCCACCGACGAGGAACTCCACGGACGGATCCGCGCGGCGAAGGCCGCACTCGGCGAGAAGGTCGTCGTCCTCGGGCACTTCTACCAGCGTGACGAGATCGTCCAGCACGCCGATTTCGTCGGCGATTCCTTTCAGCTAGCGAACGCGGCGCGGACCCGACCCGCCGCCGAAGCCATCGTGTTCTGCGGCGTCCACTTCATGGCGGAGACCGCGGACATCGTCTCGGCGCCCCACCAGAAGGTCATCCTCCCGAATCTCGCCGCCGGCTGTTCGATGGCGGACATGGCCGAACTCGGTGCGGTCACCGACTGCTGGGAACAGCTGCACGAAATCTACGGATCGGCCACCGACCGTGACGGTCGCGCCCCGGTCGTCCCCGTCACCTACATGAACTCCTCGGCGGCGTTGAAGGCGTTCGTCGGTGAACACGGCGGCATCGTGTGCACGTCCTCCAATGCCGACGCGGTAGTGGAGTGGGCGTTCGAGCGCGGTCAGCGCGTCCTGTTCTTCCCCGACCAGCATCTCGGCCGCAACACCGGCCGCGCACGGGGAATCCCACTGACGCGGATGCCGCTCTGGAACCCGAACCTGCCGCTCGGCGGAAACACCCGGGAGCAGCTCCTCGAAGCCAGGATCCTGCTCTGGCACGGTTTCTGCTCCGTGCACCGGCGATTCACCGTCGACCAGATCGACCGTGCCCGCGCCGATTATCCGGACGCCCACGTCATCGTGCACCCGGAGTGTCCGATGGAGGTCGTCGACGCCGCGGACTCCGCCGGCTCCACCGACTTCATCGTCAAGGCGATCAACGCCGCTCCCCCGGGGTCCGTGTTCGCGATCGGCACCGAGATCAACCTCGTCCAGCGTCTGGCCGCCGAGCACCCCGAGCACACCATCTTCTGCCTGGATCCGGTGATCTGTCCTTGTTCGACCATGTACCGGATCCACCCGGGGTACCTCGCCTGGGTGCTCGAGTCCCTCGTCGAGGGTGACACCGTCAACCGCATCACCGTCGCCCCGGACACCGCCGAAAAGGCGGGTGTCGCCCTGGAACGCATGCTGTCCGTCGCACCCCGTCCGATGGCCGGATCGACCAGCGGAAAGGGGAACTGACCGTGTATCCGACCGCAGCACAGATCAACGGGATCATCGACGACGCCCTCAGCGAGGATGCCCCGTGGGGCGACCTGACCTCCGAGACACTGATCCCGGTCGACGCCCACGCCACCGCCACCCTCACCGCCCGTGAGGACGGCGTCTTCTCCGGCGGATCCGTGTTCACCGCCGCCTTCCTGCGCGTCGATCCCGGTGCACAGGTCGATATCCGGTTGGCGGACGGCGCCACCTTCTCTTCCGGTGACGTTCTCGCGGAGGTGTCCGGCTCCGCCAGATCGGTGCTCCGCGCGGAACGGATCAGCCTGAACCTCGTCCAACGCATGTCGGGGATCGCCACCCTCACCTCCCGGTACGTGGCCGCCGTGGCCGGCACCGGTGTCCGCATCGTCGACACCCGGAAAACGACTCCGGGACTGCGCCTGCTGGAGAAGAAGGCCGTCCGGGACGGTGGCGGTCACAACCACCGGGCCACGTTGTCCGATGCGGTCATGGTCAAGGACAATCATCTGGCGGTGCTGCTCGCCGAGGGGGTCTCGGTGACCGAAGCTCTCCGGTCGGCGCGTTCCCGGCTCCCCCACACGACCCACATCGAGGTGGAGGTCGACCGCGTCGACCAGATCCCCGATGTCCTCGCGGCAGGCGTCGACTCCATCATGCTGGACAACTTCAGCCTGGAGCAGCTGCGGGAGGGCGTGGCACTCATCGGCGGTGCGGCGATCGTCGAGGCCTCGGGGCAGGTTAGTCTGGACACGGTCACCGACATCGCCGGAACCGGGGTGGACGTGATCTCCGTCGGTGCGCTCACCCACGGCGTCCGTTCCCTGGACCTCGGCCTCGACGTGATCGTGCGGCCCTCCGGGGACGCCCGGTGAGCGTTCGGGACCTGATCTACCTCGATCACGCCGCCACCACGCCACCACGTCCCGAGGCACTGCGCGCGATGTGGCCGTTCCTCACCACGGAGTTCGGCAATCCGTCCAGCCACCACGGGGTCGGCGAGTCAGCTCGGGCCGGACTGGCGGCGGCGAGGCGCGCGATCGCGGACACGCTGGGGGTGCGACCGGACGAGCTGGTGTTCACCTCCGGGGGTACGGAGGCGGACAATCTCGCGGTCAAGGGCATCGCCCTCGGCGCCCTCTCCAGCGGCCGGCCTGCCCGTGTCCTCACCACCCGACTGGAGCACAGTGCGGTGGCTGGGAGCACCGCGTACCTGCGCAGGTTCCACGACATCGGGACGGACCACCTGACCTGCGACGGATCGGGCCTGGTTGACCCGGAGGAACTGGATTCACTGATCCGTCCCGACACGGTCCTGGTGTCGGTGCAGGCGGCCAACAACGAGGTCGGAACGGTCCAGGATCTCGAGGCCCTGTCCGCCGTGTGCCGGAGACACGGTGTCCCCCTGCACACCGATGCGGTGCAGGCCGCCGGGCAGCTGGACATCCGCCCTTCGGCGCTCGCGGTGGACGCGCTGTCACTGTCGGGGCACAAGCTCGGGGCTCCGAGGGGAACCGGGCTGGTGTGGCTGCGGTCATCGGTTCCCGTCGAACCCCTGATCCACGGTGGTGGCCAGCAACGGAGCCGCCGTTCCGGTTCGGAGGATGTGGCCGGTGCCGTCGCGCTGGCCACGGCCCTGGTCTCGGCGGAGTCGGAACGCGCATCGACGGCCGAACGGATGACCCGGCTGCGGGACGGGTTCATCGGGCGGGTGCTGGCGACGGTTCCCGGTGCACGGCTGACGGGTCACCCGACCCGCCGCCTACCCGGCAACGCGTCCTTCGTCATCGACGGCGTGAACGGCGAGACCGTGCTGATCGAGCTGGAGCGACGGGGCATCATCTGTTCCTCCGGCTCGGCGTGTGCCGCGGGATCCCAGGACCCCTCCCCCGTCCTGCTCGCGATGGGAATCGGGGAAGACCTCGCCCGCACGGCACTCCGATTCAGTCTGGGGCGGGCGACCACCGAAGCTGATCTCGCGGCCGCCGCCGGGGAGCTGGCGGCGGTGGTCGCCGCTCTCCGACACGGGTCCTGAGCCGGGGTCCCGCGGGGTCGGTCAGTCCCTGATGGGCATGCGGCGCACGATGGCGGCGTAGAGCGCCCCGGAGACGTTGGCCCAGATGGCGGCGATGGCGCCCGGGATCGCGGCCTCGGGGCTGAAGAACTGGGTGGCCAGCGCGGAGGCGAGCCCGGAGTTCTGGGTCGACACCTCGATGGCGGTCGTCCGGCAGGCCGCGGTCTTCTGGCCCAGTAGCTTCGGGGCGTAGTAGCCGACGAGGTAGCCGAGGAGATTCTGGATGATCACCCCGAGCAGGACGACTAGCCCGACCACAGCGAGCTTGTCTGCCGACAGCGCGACGACGACCATGAGGACCATTCCGATGGTGCCGATGGACAACCACGGGAGAACCGGGAGAATCATGTTGACGAAGCGGTCGAAGAACACCCTGAGGATGAGACCGAGACCGACCGGGATGAGCACCGTCTTGACCAGGGACCAGGTCATACCGCCTGCATCGACGTCAGCCTGGGCGTCAGCCAGGTAGAGCATCAGCATCGGCGTGACGATCGGAGAGAGCAGCGTGGAGACGCTGGTCATCGCCACGGACAACGCGACGTCTCCCTTGGCGAGGTAGGCGATGACGTTCGACGCCGTGCCGCCGGGAACGGACCCGAGCATGAGCAGGCCGACCGCCACCTCCGGTCCGAAGTTGAGTGCCTTGGCGACAACGACGGCGGACAGCGGCATGACGATGTACTGGGCGACGACGCCGAGGAAGATCGGCCAGGGTCGTTTCACCACTGTCCCGATGTCGGGCAGGGTCAGTGTGAGTCCCATGCAGAACATGATCACCATGAGTCCCGGCGAGATCCAGGACTTCAGCGGGATGAACGTGTCCGGCATGAGGTAGGCGATGAATGCGCCGATGATGACGACCGCCGGGAACGCGAGAACGGCGAGCGTCGCCGAGCGTTCCTCCATGTCGGCCGTCTCGGGCGGGTGCGGCGCACTGTGACTGTCGAGCAGGGACACGGGGCATTTCCTTCCACTGGTTTTTCTTCGCTGTGCCCGGCCTCGACGGCGCGGGCGGCTGCGGGCTCGGCGGTTGTCGGGTCGGCCGCAGTTCCGGGGCCAGGGTGGTGCCGCATCCGGTGAATGCCGACGCCCAGCGCGGAGGTGTTGCACCGGATCGTCAACTCCGGCTAACCGTAGTGCAACCATCACCGTCAGCTAAACGGGACAGCTCCCACGGCACCCCCTTTAAATCACCCCCGGAAACACCGATCCGTCTCGGGACGATTTCCGTAGTTGGAGATATCTCCAGACAAAGAGCAAGGTCAGCCTAATTTATATAGAGTCGAAAGAACTCCAGAGTGTGACGCCCGATGTCGTTTCATGCGCGTTAGACTGCATTCATGAAGAAGCTGCTGACTCCGGATCCCAGTCGTATCGGACGCCCCGAGGGTGCCTCCCCACAGCCGGACGCCGTCCCCGCCGAACGCGTGAACGGTGCCCCTGCTCCCCTACTCAAGGCACTGCAGACGCTCCTCGGCGCGGAGAACGTCTCCGGCCGGGTCAGCGATCTCATCCGCTACGCCTCGGACGCCAGCCCGTACCGCACCGTCCCGCAGATCGTGGTTCGGCCACGCAACGCCCACGACCTCGCGAGACTCATGCGTTTCGCGTCCCTGAACGACCGGAAGATCACGTTCCGGGCCGCCGGAACCTCCCTCAACGGGCAGGCCATGAGCGAGGACATCCTCGTCGACGTCAAGACCCACTTCACCGGTATGGAGGTACGCGACGGCGGGAAGCGCATCTGGTCGCGACCGGGTGTCGTCCTCGGGGACGCACAGGCGGTCCTCGCACGGCACGGCCACATGATCGGCCCCGATCCGGGCTCGACGTCCGTGTGCACCATCGGAGGGGTCCTCGCGGACAACGCCGGGGGAATGCGCTGCTCCCTCGAACGGGACAGCTACCACACGTTGGAGGAGGCCACCTTCGTCCTCCCCTCGGGCACCATCGTGGACACCACCGACCCCGGCGCGGAGGAGAAACTGGCGGCCGCCGAACCCGGACTCGTCGCCGGTCTACTCGCGCTGCGTGACGAGATCCGCCGGGACGAGGAGCTGGTCGGGTTCCTGCGCAGGAAGTTCTCCATCCGGAACACCAACGGACTGCGCCTCGACGCCTTCCTCGATGAGGACACCCCCGTCCGCATCCTCATGCGCCTGATGGTGGGGTCCGAGGGGATCTTCGGCGCGATCACCGAGTCCGTCATCCGCACCATCGAGCTGCCGCGGTACAAGGCAGTCTCCTGGGTGATGCTCCCCGACCTGCGGCAGGCGGCCTCCTATGTCGCGCCACTGATGGACACCGGTGCGCAGGCCTGTGAGCTGCTCGTCGCTCCGGTGCTGAAGCGCTCCGTCGACAACTTCCGCGAGGCGCCCGCCGAGTGGGCGGACATCGACGACAACACCGCGGCACTGCTCCTGGAGGTCGGCGGGACCTCCGAGGAGGAGCTCGACCGGGCGATCGCCGCGGCCCAGGACGTCCTCGCCGATGCGGCGCTACTCTCCCCGTTGTCCTTCGACCGCACACCGGAGGGCCAGCGCGGTGCGTGGAAGATCCGGAACGGCCTCTTCGGGCTGATCGGCGGGGATCGCCCGCAGGGCACTGCCCTGATCACCGAGGACGTCTGCTTCCCGCCCGCCATGGTCGGTCAGGGGGCGGCGGATCTTCTGGACCTGCTCTCCAGCTACGGCTACCCGGAGATGGTCATGGGCCACGCCGCGTTCGGCAACCTGCACTTCTTCCTGCTCCCCCGCCTGGACGACGACGGGGAGCGTGCGCACTACGCGAATTTCCTCGATGATCTCGCCCGACTCGTCATCGACGAGTACCAGGGGTCGCTGAAGGCCGAGCACGGCACCGGCGTCAACATGGCACCCTTCCTCCTCCGCGAGTGGGGTGAGCGCGCCTGGGAGCTGATGTGGCGGGTGAAGGAACTCATCGATCCCCGTGGCATTCTCGCCCCGAACGTCAAGCTCACCCGGAGCCAGGACATCCACCTCCAGCGATTCAAGTCCTTCCCCAGGGTCGAGGACGAGATCAACGCCTGTGTGGAATGCGGCTTCTGCGAACCGATCTGCCCCTCACGGCACGTCACGGTCACCCCTCGGCAGCGCATCGTCCTGCGACGGGAGATGGCCCGCCAGCCCGAGGGCAGCGAGCTGCTGGCCAAACTCCAGCAGGAGTACGCGTACGACGCTGTCGAGATGTGCGCGGCTGACGGAACGTGTGCCGTCGCGTGTCCCATCAGCATCGACACCGGCAAGGTCATGAAGATGTTCCGCGCCGCCGAACACGACGGCACCGCCGAGCACATCGCCCTCGGGACGGCACGCAACTTCCGGCACTTCGAGCGTGCGGCCCGGGGCGGGGTGAAGGCCGCGGAGCTTCTGGACGGAATCTCCGGAACCGGTGCCCTGCGCGGTGTCGCGAACGCGGGCCGTTCGGTGATCTCCTCCGACATCCTGCCGACCATCCCCGGCAAACTGCCGCACGCCGCCTCCCGGAGGATGCCGGTCACCGAGCGTGAGAACGCCAGTGCCGTCTACTTCCCCGCGTGCATCAACAGGATCTTCGGACGTCCCCACGGTGCACCGGCCGACCAGCTCGAACTACCCCGGGCGGTCGTCGAGCTCGGACGTCGGTCGGGTCGACCGGTATGGATCCCCGGGGATGTCGAGGGCAACTGCTGCGGTACCCCCTGGTCATCCAAGGGTTACACCAGTGGATTCGAGGACCGTGCCCGCGCCATAGCGGCCGACCTGTGGCGGTGGACCGACGGTGGTGTGCTGCCGGTGGTCGTCGACGCCGCGAGCTGCACGCACGGGCTCCTGGAGCAGGTTCCCGGGGCCCTCGACGGTGAACTCGCGGAGAACTTCTCCCGGATCCGGATACTCGATGTAGTCGACTGGTTGAGGGATGAGGTCGTCGACGGACTCACGTTCACCGATTCGGTGGGGAGGGTCGCGGTCCACCCGACCTGCTCGACCACCCACATGGGACTCAACGACGATCTCGTCGGCCTCGTACGGAGGGTCGCCGATGAGGTCGTCGTCCCGGACAAGGCGACCTGTTGCGGGACCGCCGGTGACCGCGGTCTGCTGCACCCGGAACTGGTCGAGTCCGCGACCCGGGAGGAACGCGCGGGGCTCACCGGACACTTCGATGCGTTCGTCTCCGACAACCGGACCTGTGAGATGGGGCTCGAGATGATCGCGGGCAAGCCCTACCAGAGCGTGGCATCCCTCCTGGAGAAGGCGTCCCGTCCCGTGGTGACCCCGTGACCCCGTGACCCCGGTATTCCCGTGGGAAGCAGGCCCTCCGGGCGCCTTCGACCGGTTCCGACCACCGGTCGCGGATGGTCCGCGGCGACCCCGGCCGTCACCACGGAGCCCACGGAGAAGGCAGGTGGACCCGCCCCCGGCGAATGGAGTGCGCCGACGACCGTTTCCCATGGAGTGGAATTCGGGTTCTGTACCGTGAAAAGAAAGGTGTATGATACTACCTGCTTTTGGTGTGGTGACACATCACCGCACCGGTCCCCACCACATCGTTGACTCCACAGGTCAGGGACACCAATCACCGATACACCTCTCCGCACGAAGGAACCCCCACTCCCATGACCGGAACCACCACCCCGGTATCCACCACCCGACCGCGCTTCGACCGACGTACGCGACGCCGGATCGTCATCGCCTCACTGGTGGGGACAACCGTCGAATTCTACGATTTCTACGCCTACGCGAGTGCAGCCGTCGCGGTCTTCCCGTACCTGTTCTTCCCCGCGAACGAGGACCACACCGTGGCTCTCCTCGCCTCTTTCGCGACCTTCGGGCTCGCATTCCTCGGCCGCCCCCTCGGTTCGGTCGTGTTCGGACATTTCGGTGACAGAATCGGCAGAAAGGCCACTCTCGTGGCGTCGTTGCTCACCATGGGTATCGCGACCTTCCTCATCGGTGTGCTACCGACCTACGCGATGGCGGGGGTCCTCGCGCCCGCACTGCTGGCGCTCATGCGCTTCTGCCAGGGACTCGGTCTGGGCGGGGAGTGGTCCGGCGCGGCACTGCTCGCCACGGAGACAGCCGAAAAGGGCAAGCGCGCCTGGGCGGCGATGTGGCCGCAGCTCGGAGCGCCTTTCGGATTCCTCGCCGCCAACGGACTCTTCCTGATCCTCGTGAGCACACTCGGGCACACCAACGGTGACACCACCGGAGCCTTCATGACATGGGGCTGGCGCATCCCGTTCCTGCTCTCGGCGGTCATGGTCGTCATCGGGCTCTACGTCCGCTTCAAACTGGAGGAGACCCCGGTGTTCACCAGTGCGGTCCAGAGCGGCAAGAAGGTGAATGCCCCGGTCGCCGAGGTATTCCGCACATCCTTCCGTCCGCTGGTGCTCGGAACATTCATCATGGTCAGCTGCTACACGTTGTTCTATCTCGTCACCACATGGGTCCTCTCCTACGGGATCGGCCCACGGGAGAAGGGGCTCGGACTGGGGATCAACTACACCGATTTCCTGAAGATCCAGCTGATCTCCATCTTCGCCTTCATCCTCGGTATCCTCCTCTCCGGACGGCTCGCTGATTCCCGGGGGCGCCGCCGGACGCTGAGCATCGTCTCACTGATGATGATCGGCTTCGGCCTGGTATTCCCGCTGTTCCTCAGCCCCGACACCGCCACCACCGGAAGCACTCTCGCGTTCCTGACCATCGGAATGTTCATCATGGGGCTGATCTTCGGCCCCATGTCCGCGGTGCTACCGGAGCTCTTCCCCACCAACGTCCGGTACACCGGCTCCGGAATCGCCTACAACCTGGCCTCAATCCTCGGCGCGGCGATCGCACCCTTCGTCGCCACCGCACTGGTCGCCGCCTTCGGTGTGGCATCCGTGGGTTTCTATCTGGCCGCGGTCTCGGTGATCTCCCTCATCGCGATCCGCTGCATGCACGAGACCCGCTACGTGGACATGACGGAGATCTAGTACCCAGCGCCTGCACACGTCACCGGAACCCGGGACGGGTGTACCCCCGACCACGACGGCCCGGTCACCCCGAACCACCGGTCGGCACACGCCCACCCGGGGTCAACGGACTCCACGGGTAACCGCCCGACGCCCCGTGTCGTATCATCGGGAAGAAAGCCACCCGAGAGGTGGATCGATTCCGTAGCGACCCGCGAACGGAACATTCAGATGGAGAGCAGGTGGCCGCCGTTGTTCGACGTGGACACACTAGTCAACTCGTTCGGTCTGCTCGGGATACTCGCCATCGTGTTCATGGAGACCGGCCTGCTCATCGGGTTCGTGTTCCCCGGAGACACGTTGCTCTTCACGGCCGGCATCATGGCCCACGCCGAGAATCCGTTTGCACCACTGTGGGTTCTGCTCATCGGGATCCCACTCGCCGCGATCCTCGGTGATCAGCTCGGGTTCCTCATAGGTCGACGCTACGGCCCCAGGGCACTGGATTCCCAGGCGATGAGGTGGATCGGTCCCGAGGCCGTCGAACGGACCAACCACTTCTTCGACCGTTTCGGACCCGCTACGGTGACGCTCGCCAGATTCGTGGCGGTCGTCCGCACCGTTACCCCGGTTGTCGCCGGGTTCTCATCCATGGCGCACCGGACGTTCACCTTCTATTCGGTGATCGGCAGCGTGCTGTGGGGCGCCGGGGTCACCTCCGCGGGGTATCTTCTCGGGGAGGTTCCCGTCGTACAGGAGTACATGCACTGGGTCATCGTCGTCGGGGTCTCCCTCGTCCTGTTCCCCATGCTCATCAAGACGGCGACCCTGCTCCGGCGCTCGCGCCGGGCGGTCGGACCGCAGCCCGGCAAGACCGACACTCCCGGAGCCCCGGCGCCGGGACGATGACCACCCCAGACACACACGAGGAGTAGACCATGACCGGCCGTCTGATTCTGGTCCGACACGGAGAAACGACAGCGAACATCCGGCATTCACTGGACACACGTCCTCCCGGAGCCCCGTTGACGGAACTCGGCCGCAGCCAGGCCGTCGAGGTGGGCCGACGACTCGCCGAGATGCTCGGGGCGGCGAACGGCGACCCGGGCCGACTCACGGGCGTGCACACCTCCGAGGCTCTCCGCGCGAGGACCACCGGCAAGCTGCTCGTCGAATCCCTCGAGCGACACGCCGGGCTCGCTTCCGGTACCGTGCCACTGACAACCCGCCCGGGGCTGCACGAATTCTCCGCCGGTGACCTCGAGGACATGACCGACATCACCTCGCTGGAGACCTTCCGCGCCGCCCATCTCGCGGCACTGAACGGGGACACCACCGGGATGCCCCCCGGAGGTGAGAACATCACCACGTTCCTGGGGCGCTACCGCCCGGTACTCGAGGGGATCGTACTGCGGGAGATGGCCCGGCGTCCGGACGGCGACGCGGTCGTCGTGGCCCACGCCTCGGCGATGCGCCTGTTCGCGCGCCACGCCACCGGAATCGCCGTTGAGGAGGCTCACCCGATCCCGAACACGGGGCTCGTCATCCTGGAACCCGGAGACTCCCCCTTCGGGCGTTGGCGGCTCATCTCCTGGGACCACTGACGGTCTCAGCGGTGCAGCGGTCGCCGCGAGGTCGCGGTGACCTGGACCGCGTCCAGCCAGCCCAACCGGAACATCGCCTCCATCAACGCCAGCTGGTAGTCCCACAGGCGCCGGAACACGATGTCGAACCCGTCCGCCGCGGCACTGCGCTCATTGGCCCTGAAAATCTCCCGCTGCAGGTGCAGGGTGGACTCGTAGTGGGGCGCGAAGTGGACCTCCGCGACTATCCGTAGTTCGGTCGACCGGTCCACGGCACGGTGCAGATCCTCCGTGGTGATGTGCTCGAGTGCGGGCCAGATGTAGGCCCGGGAGACCGCGAGGGCGTCACGTCCCGCACGGCGCATGCCCTCGGTGGCCACGACGCTCTGGAGGGCCGCGTATCCACCGGGGGCGAGCATCTGCTCCACGGTACGTAGGTAGTCGGACCTGCCGGAGGCACCGAGAACCTCCAGCTTCTCCACACTCACGAGCGAGTCGTACGTGCCCATCCAGTCCAGGCGCGTCGGGATCGGGTTCTTCGTCACGGTCACGTGTACTCGGCCACCGTCCACGTCGCGGTCGAGAAGCCCGCGGACCGTTCCGGCCAGTTCCGGATCAGCCGTGAGGCAATCGACGGTGGCGCCCCGTCGAGCCGCGGCGAGGGCCACCGTCCCCCCACCGCAGGGGAACTCGACGAGATCCGTCCCCCTGTGCACCCGCGCGGCGTCGAGCAGTGCCTCGGCGGCGCGTTGCTGTGCCTGACCGAGATCCGCCCGTTCCACCGCCACCGGTGGTGCGAGAGTCGTGATGTCGACGAAATGGCTGGACGGTTCGCTCCCCCGACCCGCACCGCGGACGAAGCTCGGTACCGAGGTCCGGACCGTCGTCGGCACCCCGGAGGAGAACCTGGCGCCGAACGCCGACATCCCGTCACCGGAGAAGTTACGGACGAGGTCCCCGGGAAGCTCACCACCGGCGTATCCTCCCGCAGCGACTCCCCTCGGCGAGCCCGACCGGAGCTTTCCCCGGGGCGCGAATCCGCAGTCGAGCAGGCCAGCCAGGCACGACACCAGGTCCCGGCTCCGCCATTCTCCGGCCATGTAGCCCTCGGCCAGTCCCAGCCAACCGCTGTCGGCCAGCCGCAGGAACAGCTCCTCGTTCTCCACGGTCAGATCGGCACCGCCCGGAGCCTCGGGGTCCAGGACGATACCGGCGGAGGCGCACGCGGCCGCGAACCGGGACTCCGCAGCAGCCGCCCGGTGGCGCAGGATCCGGTTGTCCGGCACGATCGCGACACCGGGCCATCTGGAAGCGTCGACGTGGACGAGATGAGCGGGGGTGTATCCCCCGAATGCGGGGCCGGGCATGGTTTCTGAATACTTCCGTTTTCGATGCGTTGGACTGTCGGGTGGTAGACGTCGGGTGGAGCACAGGGCAAGCGTGCGGCGATAGTAACCCGCGGCTGCCTGCGATCCCCGCAGACATCGCCCTGTGAGCCGGGGTGATGTGATTTATCCGACAACGTACTACGATGAAGCCCCGTACTGCCGCAGCCCGCTCCTGCGGCTCCAGATCCTTACCCAGGAGACAACACCTAAATGACTGACAAGCCTTTCCGTCCCGAGGGCGGCCGCCACCACGTCGTCGTCATCGGCTCGGGCTTCGGTGGCCTGTTCGCCGTCCAGAAACTCGCGGACGCCGACGTCGACGTCACCCTGATCGACCGCACCAACCACCACCTCTTCCAGCCACTGCTCTACCAGGTGGCCACCGGTATCCTCTCCTCCGGCGAGATCGCCCCGTCCACCCGCCAGATCCTCAAGGACCAGGACAACGTCCATGTCGTCAAGGGAGAGGTCACGGACATCGACGTCGACGGAAAGCTGGTCACCGCCCGACTGGGCGATTTCGAGCGCGCGTACGCCTACGATTCCCTGATCGTCGCCGCCGGTTCGAGCCAGTCCTACTTCGGTAACGATCAATTCGCCGAGTACGCCCCCGGCATGAAGTCCATCGACGACGCACTCGAGCTCCGCGCCCGGATCATCGGCGCCTTCGAACGTGCGGAGATCTGCACCGACCCGGTCGAGCGCGAACGCCTGCTCACCTTCGTCATCGTCGGCGCCGGCCCGACGGGCGTCGAGCTCGCCGGGCAGTTGGCGGAGATGGCGCACCGCACGCTCCGCGGCGAGTACTCGAACATCACCACGGAGAGCGCGAAGATCGTCCTTCTCGACGGCGCGCCCCAGGTACTGCCGCCCTTCGGGAAGCGTCTCGGGCGGAATGCGCAGCGCCAGCTGGAGAAGCTCGGCGTCACCGTGAAACTCAACGCCATGGTCACGGATGTCGATGAGAATGCGGTCACCTACAAGTCGATGGTCGACGACTCCGTCGAGACCATCCCCGCATTCTGCAAGATCTGGTCCGCCGGAGTGCAGGCCTCTCCGCTGGGTAAGCTCATCGCCGACCAGTGCGGTGTCGAGGCCGACCGCGCCGGGCGCGTACCCGTGAATCCCGACTGCACGGTCGGTGAGCACAGCGACGTCTTCATCGTGGGCGACATGATGTCGCTGAACAAACTCCCCGGAGTCGCGCAGGTCGCGATCCAGGCGGGCGAGTACTCGGCTGAACAGATCATCCGCACCGCCGAGGGCGCCCAGGCATCCGAGCGGGAGCCCTTCGAGTACCACGACAAGGGTTCGATGGCGACGGTCTCCCGCTTCTCCGCCGTGGTGAAGATCGGCAAGGTGGAGTTGACCGGGTTCTTCGCGTGGATCCTGTGGCTCGCCGTGCACCTGATGTTCCTCGTGGGCTTCCGGAACCGCTTCGTCGCCGCCGTGGCCTGGGGACTGAATGTGCTCTCTCGGAACCGCTGGCAGCTCGCCACCACCCGCCAGCAGATGCACGCCCGGACCGCACTCGCGAAGCTGCGAGACCTGGCGGGCGAAGAAGACGAACTCATCGAGGTCAAGGACACGGACCGGTTCAACGGCAGGGCCGGGAAAGCCTGATCCGGGTCCTCCACCGGTCCCGGACACCGGGACTGTGACGAACGACGGCCGGTCGCACCGGGATGATTCCGGTGCGACCGGCCGTACCATCGGCTCCCCCACCGGACGTCCCCCGGTGTCGCCCTCCGGGGGAACACGGTAGAGCATCACCCGCGCTCCACCGCCTGCATCCGATGACGGAACTGCCGCCCGGACCGCCGCTAGCTGCTCCGGTGCACTAGCACGGCGACCATGAAGTCGGAATCCGCGGTGAGCGGGTCGATCTCCCACGTCCCCCACCGGTGCTGGGGTTCCAGGCCGGCCTCAGCGGCATCGGCGATGAACTCGTCGAATCCGTAGCCGCGGCCGGCACCGAACCCGATCACCATCCGGCCGTCGGGCGCCAGGACTCCGGTCAACGCCCGGAGAGCGGCGAGCCGGCCGTCCACGGGCAGGAAGGTCATGACGTTTCCGGCGGAGACGATCAGGTCGTACTCTCCGTCGGGAACTTCGCCGGCGGTGAGGTCCCCGACCTCCCACCGGCTACCGGGGAAGTCCCTCTCCGCGTGGCCGATGAGCACCGGGTCCAGATCCACCCCCGTCACCTCGTGCCCGCGAGCGGCGAGCACGCCCCCGACCCTCCCGGTGCCGCAGCCCGCATCCAGGATCCGGGAACCCCGGTTCCGTGCGAGGGCATCCACCAGCCGGGCCTCACCGTCGAGGTCGCGGCCCTGTGCGGCGAACATACGCCACCTGGCCGCGTACTGCTCGGAGTGGTCGGGATTGGCTGCGATGACTTCTTTCCACGTGGGCATGGAATCCACGCTACCGACCCGAAGCCGAACCGACCGAACTTCGACTCAAAACGGCCGGAAAGGGTGTCCTAACCCACACGCGCGACTACATGCTATTCTCGGCGAAACCGTCCCCGAACCGAACGGCCGGCCAATGCCACGGCCGCCCCGATCACGAGGAGTTGCACAGTGACCGGTCTCGCCGAGAACCACTGGGGCCTCTATCTGAGCGCCGACCCGTCGGCCATGGTCTCCACCGATCGGACCGGGGAGGTGATCACCGAATCCGTCAGGGGCGGGGTCAGCGTGATCCAGTTGCGGAACCGGGCCGCGAGCGACGCGGTCTTCGCGGAACAGGCGCTGAGGATCCGTGGCGCGGTGTCCCGGACCATCGCCGATCCCGGCCCGCACACACCGTTCCATGTTCCGGTCTTCGTCCACGATCGTTTCCGCGTCGCACTCCGGCACGGCTTCCACCTGCACCTCGAGCACGCCGACATGGCCTACCCCGAAGCCCGCCGGCTGATGCCGGGTGAACTGATGATCGGTGTGTCCGTCGACGGGCCCGGGGAGCTCAGGACGCTCCTCGCCGACTGCGACGATTCCGGTGTCCGTGTTCCCGACGTGATCGGGATCGGCCCCGTCTGGGCGACCGACACGCGCCGCCGCCGGGCCCCATCGCTGGGGACGGATGTCGTCGACGATGTCGCCGGGATCGCCGTCGCCGCGGGTGTGACGACGATCGCCTTCGGAGGGATCACCCCCGACAACGTGGATAAGCTTGGCGCCACCGCCGTCGACGGGGTCTGCGTCTCCACCGTGCTGATGTCCGCCGACGACCCGTACGCGACCGCACGCACGCTGCTCAACCGGTTCCGCCCCACAGAAGTCCACCGCAGCTGACCGACCAGGAGAATTCGACGTGTCCCCAGCTCTGCCCCGAGTACTGTCAATCGCCGGCACCGACCCCAGTGGCGGGGCCGGGATCCACGCGGATCTGAAGTCGATCGCCGCCGCCGGCGGCTACGGCATGGCGGTGACGACGTCACTCGTCGCGCAGAACACCCGGGGAGTCCGCGAGGTCCACACGCCCCCACTGGAGTTCCTCTCCGCGCAGTTGGACGCCGTCTTCGATGACGTCGACGTCGACGCGGTCAAGATCGGAATGCTCGGAGACGCCGCCACCGTCGATCTGGTCCGCCGGTATCTCCACGACCACCGCCCCCGATGGATCATCCTCGATCCGGTGATGGTCGCCACCTCCGGAAACAGGCTGCTGGACGAGGCCGCGGAAGGCGCTCTCCGCGAGTTCGTGCGGGACGTCGACGTGGTGACCCCGAACATCCCCGAACTCGCCGTCCTGTGCGACGCGACCCCGGCCACGGACTTCACCGGGGCGATCGCGCAGGCCCGGATGCTCGCCTCCGAGACCGGCACCTCCGTGGTTGTCAAGGCCGGGCACCTGACCACCGTGGAGGCGGGAAACGCCCTCGTCGCCCCAGACGGGAACGTGCACACCGTGTCCGCCCCTCGACACGACACATCCTGCACACACGGGACCGGATGTTCACTGTCCTCCGCGTTGGCCACCCGACTGGCGGCCACCGAAGACCCGGAGAGTGCACTGGACTGGGCGACCGGCTGGCTCAATGAATCCATCGAACACGCACACCGGCTCGAGGTCGGCCACGGCCACGGCCCGGTCGACCACAGCCACCGGGCCCGCCGTCTCGCCCGGGCCGCGGACACCACCCCCTGGCGTCACCTGATCGCCCCCATGCCCTCCGGAGAGGCACCCGGGTCGCTGGTGATCGCCGCCGGGCGCACCGCGCCCGCACCGCGGGTCTCCCCGGCCGGCCCCTGGACCGCCGCACTCTGGGAGGCGACGGCTGACGTCTGGGCGGAGATCATGGATCTCCCACTGATCAAGGGACTTCGGGCGGGGACCCTCCGGGAGGAGGCATTCACGTTCTACCTGGACCAGGACGCCCACTATCTCGACGAGTACGCCCGGGCCCTGGCCGCACTGGCTGTCAGGGCCCCGGACACCGGGGACCAGATCGCCTGGGCCCAGAACGCCGTCGGATGCATCCTCGGCGAGGCCGAGCTGCACAGGGCCTGGCTCTCCGAGCGTGAGCGGATCGGCGGACCCTCCCCGATCACGAACGCCTACACCGACTTCCTGCGCGCGAGCACGCTGGGCGAGGACTACGTCGTCGGGGCGGCGGCGGTACTCCCCTGCTTCTGGCTGTACGTCGAGATCGGCCTGGAGCTGGCGGAACACAACCACCCGCAGCATCCGTACCACGCCTGGCTGACCGAGTACGCGGCCGAGGAGTTCGTCGCGGAAACGCGGGCCGCCGTGGAACGGGTGGAGCGGGCTCTCGCCGCAGCGTCCCCGGAACAGCGCGCCCGGGCGGCCCGCGCCTACCTCAGCGCCTGCGTCCACGAACGGGAGTTCTTCGACCAGGCCGACCGGTTCGGGATGTGACACGGTCCGGGTTCCCTCTCCGTGCCCTGCGGCTCATGGCCGCGGGCCGGTTGATCCCCAGGCGTACGGGGGTGTGCTCCGGCGCCTGTGACAGTTGCGGCCCGCCCCGTCGCGTCGACGGTCTGCCCCCCGGACCGATCCTCGCCGGACGGATCCCCTCGTGGGGGTCAATTCGGGGATCGCGGAGGTTCAGCCCGCCGGATTCCCGGATTCAATGATCGAATGCCGGGGCCGTCCGGTCCTGCGCCGGTCCCCGTGAATCCCGCTGAGGCGCGGCCCGGGGTTGCCGACAACGCCCCTGGCCCGCGGATCCGGAAGCGACATCGATTCCCACCGCCGGAGCGGCGGTGAGGCCACGAGGAAACCGCACTCGACCGACCGTGAAAGGACGAGTCCGAGGACCGCGATGGGGACGGCTCCGAGAACGACCCGGGGCAGCCCGCGAGTCGGAGCGGTCGCGTCCGCCGAGACCGGCCGGACCGATCCGCACAGGCGGTGTGGGGCCGAACGACACCGCCGCCTCGCACTGATCAACGGGATCCCTCGCCGTCGCCCCCCCCGTGTCCGGGGTGAACGGCCGATCCGTGAGCACCGGGAAAAGCCCTGTCCGATGTGCCGGACAGGGCTTCGTTTCTGTGGCGGGGTGGTCAACGCCCCCTCCCGGCGACCGGGAGGGGCCGCAGATCAGCTCCGGAGCGACAGGGTGCGGAGTCGGCTCCTCGCCGCCACCTGGCCGTTGTTCTTCATCGTGATCTCGATCAGCTGCGTCGTGCCGCCGACGTGGACGGGGACTGCCTCCACCTCGATCACTCCCGAAGTCACCGACTTGATGAAGTCCGTGTTGTTGTTCACTCCGACGGCGACCGCCTTCGCCGCGATGATCGCCATGATCGAGCCTGCGGATTCGGCGAGGAGTGCGAGCACACCGCCGTTGACGAGCCCGAACGGCTGCAGATGCTCGGGGCCGACCTTGAGCCGGGCCCGGACGCCCTTCGGACCGATCCGCGTGTAGCGGATGCCCATGTGCGGATCGACCCCGGGGTTGCTGCGGTTGACCTCGCCGATCTCCTCGGTCGTGAGATCACGTTCGGTTGCCTGCATGAGCATTTCTGTCAGTGTCGGGTCTGCTGGATTCATGCCGCCCAGCATAGTTCGCACCCGACCACCTGGGAACGCCCCGGGACACCGACCGGCGCGGATCATTGCGCGGACGGGATCACACGCACCGAACGCTGCGTGCTGCGGAGGATGAGGTCCCCGCGATTGGTGACGCTGACGTCGACGAGGGCTACCGAGTCACCGTCGTTGATGAATGTTCCGGTGATCTCGATCACCCCGGCGGCGATGTTGCGGCAGAATTCCCCCGTCACGTGCGCCACGTTGATCTGGTTTCCCCGCGCAGCGACGGCCGCGGTGACGCTGCCGACCGATTCGGCGACGGCGAGGCACACCGCTCGGGAGACGTTGCTCCCACCGCAGTCGAGGTGGTCCGAGGTGATGTGCATTTCCGCCCGGACACCGTCGGGCGTGATCTCCAGGTACCGGAGGCCGAGGAGGCGATCGATTCCGCCGTTCAGATCGCCGAACCGGGCGAGTTCCCGCATGTGCAGCGGGCGGTCGGCGGCGAGTGCGAGAAGCTGGTTCAGAGTGAGGTTGCTGGCATCCATAGCCACCAACCATAAACCCGTCCGGCTCCGCCGGGTGAACCGGTCGACCACGGGGAGCGTGAGACGCCACAACCTGCACCCGGTGCCCGCTAAGGGCCCTCGGGTGCCCGGTCGGACACAGTTAGCGGGTACGATGTGGAGACATGACTGACCAGAAGCACCTCGCCCAGATCGGCGTCGTCGGACTCGCTGTGATGGGATCGAACATCGCCCGGAACTTCGCCCGCCACGGACACACGGTCGCGGTGTACAACCGCAGCCCCGAACGCACCGACGTCCTCATCGCCGATCACGGTGACGAGGGCACCTTCATCCCCGCGAAGACGATCGATGAATTCGTCTCCTCCCTGCAGCGCCCGCGTCGCGCCCTCATCATGGTCCAGGCCGGCCGAGCGACCGATGCGGTCATCGGCCAACTCGCCGACGCCATGGAGGAAGGCGACATCATCATCGACGGCGGCAACAGCCTCTACACGGACACGATCCGTCGTGAAGCGGAGATGCGGGCCCGTGGCCTGCACTTCGTCGGAGCGGGCATCTCCGGTGGTGAGGAAGGTGCCCTGAACGGCCCCGCCATCATGCCGGGTGGTCCCGCGGAATCCTACGAATCCCTCGGTCCGCTGCTCGAATCCATCGCCGCCGAGGTCGACGGTGTCCCCTGCTGCACGCACATCGGCCCCGACGGCGCCGGACACTTCGTCAAGATGGTGCACAACGGCATCGAGTACGCCGACATGCAGGTCATCGGCGAGGCCTACCACCTGCTCCGCTACGCGGTCGGCATGGAGCCGAAGGAGATCGCCGGTGTGTTCCGCGAATGGAACACCGGTGACCTCAACTCGTACCTGGTGGAGATCACCGCCGAGGTCCTCGACCAGGTCGACGCCGAAACCGGCCGACCGTTGATCGACGTCATCGTCGATGCCGCGGGCCAGAAGGGAACCGGCAGGTGGACGGTGAAGGCCGCACTCGATCTCGGGGTCCCCGTGACCGCCATCGGCGAGGCCGTGTTCGCCCGCGCGCTCTCGGGTGCCCGCGCGCAGCGTTCCGCGACGACGGGCGTACTGCCCTCCGGCAACGTCGCCGGCCCGGTGTCCGCCGATGAGCGCGAGCGTTTCGTGGAGGACGTGCGCCGTGCGCTCTACGCCTCGAAGCTCGTCGCCTACGCGCAGGGTTTCGACGAGATCCGGGCCGGCTCCGAGGAACACGGCTGGAACGTCGACCCCCGGGACCTCGCGACGATCTGGCGCGGCGGCTGCATCATCCGTGCCACCTTCCTGAACCGCATCCGGGACGCGTACGACGCGGATCCCGACATCGAGTCCCTTCTGCTCGACTCCTACTTCACCGGCGAAATGGTCGATCTGGTCGATTCCTGGCGCCGGGTCGTCATCAACGCAACGCGCCAGGGCCTGCCGGTCCCGGTGTTCGCGTCATCACTGTCCTACTATGACAGTCTCCGTGCAGAACGGCTTCCCGCCGCTCTGATCCAGGGGCAACGAGACTACTTCGGTGCCCACACCTATGAAAGAACTGACCGTCCCGGCCACTTCCACACGGAATGGTCCGGAGACAGGTCTGAGGTCCAAGCCTAAATGACATCCTTTTCCGATCTCGGTCTGCCCACCCCCGTCGTCCACGAACTGAAACGACAGGGCATCACCGAACCCTTCCCCATCCAGGCCGCCGCGATACCCGATGCACTCAGCGGCCGTGACGTGCTGGGCCGCGGCCCGACCGGCTCGGGCAAGACCTTCACCTTCGGTCTCCCCATGCTGACCCGGCTCGCGAAATCCGGCGCCTCCAAGCCAGGGCGCCCTCGCGGACTGGTCCTCGTCCCCACCCGGGAACTCGCGGCCCAGGTCAAGGAGCGCCTGGACGCTCCCGCACAGGCCCTGGGTCTCCGGGTGCTCGAGGTCGTCGGCGGCGTGAACATCAAGCGCAACATCAGCGCACTCGCCCGACCCGTCGATCTCCTCGTCGCGACCCCGGGTCGCGCCCAGGATCTGGTCAACCAGAAGATCCTTTCCTTCAGCGACATCGAGATCACCGCCCTCGATGAGGCGGACCAGATGGCCGACATGGGTTTCCTCCCGCAGGTGCGCAAGCTGATGGATCTCACCCCGGAGAGCGGCCAACGGTTGCTCTTCTCCGCGACGCTGGACGGTGACGTGACCAAACTGGTCAACCGCTACCTGCACGATCCGGTGACCCACTCCACCGCCCCCGTCGGGGCATCGGTGGACACCATGTCCCATCACCGGCTCCTCGTCGGTGACCGCGACAACCGTGGAGAGGTCGCCGCGGAGATCGCCGCCCGGGCCGGCCGTACGATCATGTTCATGCGCACCAAGCACGGCGTGGACCGGCAGGTCAAGAAGTTCCGCCGGGTCGGCATCAACGCCGTCGGCCTCCACGGTGACAAGGGACAGAACACCCGCGCAAACGCGCTGGCCGGTTTCTCCGACGGATCGATCCCGGTTCTCGTCGCCACCGACATCGCCGCCCGCGGCATCGACATCAACGACGTATCCCTCGTCGTCCACATCGATCCGCCGGCAGAGCACAAGGCCTACCTCCACCGCGCCGGACGAACCGCCCGGGCCGGAGAGAAGGGGACCGTGGTCACACTCGTCACCGATGAGCAGGTAGCCGAGGTCCGTACGCTGTTCAAGAAGGCGGGCGTCACCGCGGATGAGATCAGGGTGACGCCCTCCTCCCCCGAACTCGCGACGATCACCGGTGCCCGTCCCCCGTCAGGCGAGCCGCTGACCAATCCCGGTGCGAAACAGCAGCAGTCCCGCGGCCAGGGTCGTGGCGGCGCCCGGGGTGTCCCCCCGAAGCGCCGACGTTCCGCAAGACCCGCAGGCGATCCGGCGGCTAGGGGAAACGGACAGGGGCGCGGTAAGGTCTCCCCCAGCGCTGAACGATCCGCCGACCGCAAGCCCCGGCCGGAGCCCGGTTCAGACGGCACCCCGCGTCGTCGCCGCCGACGCCGCTGACCGCGACGTTCCTCCACTCCCACGATTGGTCCATGGACATACTCCTCAGCATCCTCGCCCTGGTCGGGTTCATCGCTCTGACCGTCGGGACCGGTTTCTTCGTCGCCATCGAATTCGCCCTCACAGGTCTGGAACGCTCCAGCATCGAGAACCACGTGGCGAACAGGGGCGACGCCCGGGCCCGGAACATCCAGAAGGCGCACAACGACCTCTCCTTCGAGTTGTCGGGTGCGCAGCTCGGTATCACCATCACGACCCTCGCCACGGGTTACCTCGCGGAACCCGTGCTCGCTCGGTTCTTCGACCCGGTGCTCGAACTGCTCGGCCTGAGCGAAGCGGCCGCACGCCCCATCGCCCTGGTTCTGGCGATGGTCGCCGCGACGCTGCTGTCCATGGTCTACGGCGAGCTCGTACCGAAGAACATGGCGATCACCGATCCCCTCACCGCGGCCCGGGTCACCGTCGGGCCCGTCCGCATCTTCAACAAGATCTTCAAGTGGTTCATCAACTCCCTGAACTCGACCGCCAACTGGCTGGTCCGGAAGATGGGTATCGAGCCCGCGGATGAACTCGCCTCGGCACGAAGTGCCCAGGAACTCGGTGCTCTGGTCCGCAACTCCGCGAAGCACGGTGGTCTCGACCAGTCAAAGGCCGTCATGCTCGACCGGAGCCTCAAGTTCGGTGAGGCCACCGCCGAGGAGTTCATGACACCGCGATCCACCATCGAGGACCTCGACGTCGATGACACCGTCGAGGATCTGCTCAACCTGGCGCTGACGACCGGTCACTCCCGGTTCCCGGTGACCGACGGTGACCTCGACGCGACGGTCGGGGTGGTCCACGTCAAGGAGGCGTTCGCCGTGCCCAGGGAGAATCGCGCGAAGACCAGTCTGCGGACCCTCGCCCGGCCGATCCCCGTGGTTCCCGCCAGCCTCGACGGCGACGCGGTACTCAACGCGGTCCGCTCCGCGGGATCACAGGTCGTTCTGGTCGCCGACGAGTACGGCGGCACCGCGGGAATCGTCACCATCGAGGACGTCGTCGAGGAGATTCTCGGCGAGGTCTACGATGAGCACGACGACGCCGAGGCGGAGCGCGACTACGTGCAGAACGGCGCCAACTGGGACGTCTCCGGCCTCGTCCGGGTCGACGACCTCCCGGAGAAGACCGGTTACTTCGCCCCGGACGGCCCCTACGAGACCCTCGGCGGCCTCATCATGGCCACCCTGGGCCGCATTCCCCGGGCCGGGGACATCGTTCTGCTCCCGCAGACCGAGCGCGATTCGATGGACGAGTTCGAGTCCGGCATCACCGGCCGTTGGCTGGCGCGGGTCACGGTCATGGATGAGCGGCGCGTCGACCGCGTCTACCTCACCCCCATCTCCGACGAGGAAGCGGGTCAGTACGCATGAGCGACTATTCAGCGGTGCTGTTCGCCGTCCTCCTCTTATTCATCAACGCCTTCTTCGTCGGTGCCGAGTTCTCGCTGATCTCGTCCCGTCGGGACCGGCTCGATTCCCTCATCGCACAGGGCAAGACCCGTGCCCGGAGCGTGCTCCGGGCGTCCGAGCACCTGTCGATGATGCTCGCCGGCGCACAGTTCGGCATCACGATCGCCTCCCTGCTTCTGGGTAAGGTCGCGGAACCCGCGATCGCGCACATCATCGAGGGCCCCGCCCACGCCCTCGGGCTGCCGGACGATCTCCTCCATCCGGTCGCCTTCGCGGTCGCCCTCGGCATCGTCACCTACCTGCACATCGTGCTCGGCGAGATGGTGCCGAAGAACATCGCGCTCGCCGGCCCGGAGACCGTGGCGATGATCCTCGTGCCCCCGCACATGCTGTTCGTCAAGCTCACCCGGCCCGTCATCGTCGCGATGAACTGGTTCGCAGGCGTCACCCTCCGGATGTTCGGAATCGAGCAGCGGGAGGAGATGGATTCCTCCGTCGGCCCGCAGCAGCTCGCGACGATGATCACCGAATCCCGGTCCGAGGGCCTGCTCGACGCGGAGGAGCACGCCCGTCTCAACAAGGCGCTCCGCTCCGACAACCGGACCATCCGGGAGGTCCTGATCGCCTGTCCGGACGTCCGGACGCTCGATTTCGCGGCCAAGGGCCCGACCCTGGGGGCGGTGGAACACGCCGTCAGCGAAACCGGGTACTCCCGTTTCCCGGTCACCGGTGTCGCCGGCAACTATGTCGGGTACATCCACGTCAAGGACATCCTGGACCGGATGGTGTGCCCGGACGCGACGCTCAACGACGTCGTCAAGCAGTCCGAGCTCCGTCCTCTCATCACGGTCGAGGCCGCCGGAACACTCGATGACACGATGAGGCTCATGCGCCGGCGGTCCGCCCACATGGCGCAGGTCCGTGACGAGCGCGGCGAACTCATCGGTATCGTCACCCTCGAGGACCTCATCGAGGAGTTCGTCGGTACCGTGCGGGACTGGACCCACGAGGAGGACTGATCCTTCGTGCGTGTACTGTCCCCGGAACACTGGGAACCACTCGCCGCCGCGCACGCGGAACGGGCCCACGGATTCACCGCGGAGCATCTCGTCCGGCGCAGTCGTGGGGAGAGACACCCCGTCTGGGACTTCCTCTTCGACTACTACCCGGTCACACCGGCGCAGCTCGCCCGGTGGCACCCGGGCCCGGACACCAGGCTCCGCGGGGACTGCCCCCAAGCCGGATGGCGGTTCTACGACACCGACCCCACGGGCACCACCGGGGTCAACCTCGGACAGCTGTGGGACACCCGGGGAGAGTCGTTCCGCTACATCAGGAATCTCCTCGAATCCACGGACACCAACCCGGCCCACTTCGACTGTCTCGGACTCCACGAATGGGCCATGGTCTACCGCACCGACGATCCCCGCCACGATCTGCCGCTCCGGCTGGGGCGCGACGGCACCGACGCCGTCGTTGAGAGCCACCAGATCCGGTGCACCCACTACGATGCCTTCCGGTTCTTCACCACTCCCGCGAGACCGCTGAACATCACGCCGTTGAGCCGGGACGACCAGCCGGCGAACGAGCAGCGTGGTTGCGTGCACGCGACGATGGACCTGTACAAGTGGGCCAGCAAACTGGGCCCGCTGGTACCCGGTGACCTCTACCTCGACTGCTTCGAGCTGGCCCGGGCGGCGCGCGTGCTGGACATGGAGGCCTCCCCGTACGACGTTCGACCACTGGGGTTCGGGGTCGTTCCCGTCGAGACCACGGAAGGCAAGCGGATGTACGTCAACCGGCAACGGGACCTCGCCGAACGAGCGACACCGCTGCGCCGCAGGTTGATCGCGTTGATCGATGAAACAAGTAGAGTTGCACTGTAGGTATTCCGGTCGACGTGCTTACCGTGTGATCCGGTGAAGTTCACGGATGCGCGGGCACGAGGAGACAAGGGCAGGTGATTGACGTGGGACGACACGCAGACGGGTACAGCAACTGGCGGCTGTCCAGGGAGTTGACCATCGGACTGATCGCCGTCGTCGTGGTCGTCGGCGTCGTCGTCTGGTGGATGACGGCCCGGGATGAGACGAACCGCACCCACGCCACGGCCTCCCCGTGCATCAACGGAACCCTGGCGCTTCCCATCCAGGCGACCGACTCCCCGCAACTCCGGGAACTGCTCGCCGACTACCGGCGCTCCGATCCGGTGGTCAGGGACTACTGCGTCGAACCACAGCTCGTCTCCTCGGGCGTCGACGCCGCGCTGATGTTGGCGTCCGGCCCCAGGGAAGTCACCCGGGCCGCCCTCGGGGCGGTGGACAGGACACCCGCATCTGACAACTGGCCCGTCGTCTTCACCACCCCCGTGGGAATCGCGCACACCACCGACACCGATGTCTCGGGAGCTGACTGGCCCGAGCTCGCCGACCGGGGTGTGGTGATCCCCGCCGGCAAGAACATCTACGCCAGGGCGGTCGCCGCCTCCGCCCTGACCGCCGCGGACGCCGACCGGGGTGTCGCTCTCCTCCGGGCCGACCGCACCGTAACCGTCGAGGGCGCCGTCGCCGACGGCTCGAAACTCCTCGCGGTGACCGAGGACTCCACACCGGAGGGATACGCGTTCTACTCCCCGGATGACCTCACGGTGGACACCGTCGCGATCCCCCTGACAGCGACGGACCGCGTCAGCGAGGAACAGACCAGGGCCGCGGCGGATCTCGCCCGCTACGTCTCCGACCACGTCGCGCAGAAGGAACCGGATGATGCTCAGCGTCAGGTTCTGGACACCGCGGACATCATCAGCGAACGGTTCGCCGCCGCACCGGAGCAGTCGAAGGGCTCGGTGGACGACGGAACCGACACACTCGTTCTCCTCGACACCTCGACGAACATGGACGCCGTCGTCGACGGCCACCGCATCGCCGGTCACATCGCGAGGTTGCTCGATCCCCTGATGCTCTCGGTCGGGCGGGCCGGCGGCCGGGTCGCCCTCTGGAACTACTCCTCGCCCCTGTCTCCCGGGGTGACCAGGGCCTGGCGTGACAATGTCACGTTCCTCGATGATTCCGCCGGCCGGAACGCGGCGGAAACCGTGAAGGGATTCGGCACCGGGGGCGATCCGTTGACCCGGTCCGCAGTTCCGGCCGCGCTCGACGCCGCGTCACAGCGTTCCGCCGAAACTGGTCGCCCGGTACGGCTCGTCATCATCACGTCGGGCACCGCAGACTCCATCGACGACAGTGCATTCAGGGACGCTCTCGACAGCAGTGATTCAGAGCAGGTCATTCCGCAGATCGTGCACGTCGGAACAGCCCCGGTGGACCCGGTGCTCGCGGACTGGGCGACGAGCAAGGGTGGTACAGCGTACACCACAGACATGACCGTTCCCTCGATGGCCGACTCCCTCCAGCAGGCTTTCGGAGTGGCGCGACCCTAGAATCCTGACCACCGCCCGCCCGACGTTTCCAACCCCCAGGGGATCGGACGGCGAGGTGGGAAGATCCGCACCGGCCAGTGGCACGGGCGGGAACAACGGGGCACGGGCGCCGTCGTGTGGGATGTACGGCACACCGGGCTCGACAGGTCCCGGACGGCTCACCACATCGACGGGTTTGCCGGACCCCGCTCAGACACGCCGGACCCCGCCCGGACGGAGAGTGAACCGGGCGGGTTCTCGTGGGGTCGGGAGAAGCGGACGCTCAGGAGATGTTGCGGCGCCGACGACGTGCGGCGAGTTCGTCCGCCCCCACGATCGTCGCACTCTCCTCGTCGACCCGCTCGTGCGGGAACGCGGAGATGGTGCCGGTGAGTTCCTTCATGATGCCGGGTACGGCGATGCCGAAGACACCCTGGCCACCGCCGAGCAGATCGATGACCTCTTCGTTGGAGCGGCACTCGTAGACCGTCGTGCCGTCGGAGACCAGGGTGATCGTCGCGAGATCGTCGACGCCGAGGTCACGGAGCTTCTCCACCGCCTGGCGGATGTTCTGGAGTGAGATTCCCGTGTCGAGCAGTCCCTTGACGATCTTCAGGACGAGGATGTCCTTGAAGGAATAGAGGCGCTGGGATCCGGATCCGCGCGCGGAGCGGATCGAGGGTACGACGAGTTTCGTCCGGGCCCAGTAGTCGAGCTGACGGTAGGTGATGTTGGCGACCTGACAGGCGGTCGGCACCCGGTACCCGACCTCCTCATCGGGGCCCAGGTCGAACAGTGACTCCTGGACGGGACGGTCTGTGTCGCTCATAAATCTCTCCTGTGTGATCTAGCTTCCTGCAGCTCATTCTTCGGTAAGACTAGTTCAACGTCAAGGAGTCGACGGGCGACACGCCCGAAACCTAAACCTCAACTTGAGATACAGCTTGCTCAATCCCCATCATTCACATCGGTAACATCGCCATCACCAGTCACATCGTTGTCATTCTCCCCGGAGGCCCCCACGGCACCCTCGGAATCCGTGGACTCCTCCCGGTGGCCGAAAACACCCCCGGCTCCACCCCCATCGGTGGTGCCGAGCGGGGTGCCCGTGGACTCCGCGGATCCGAGGAGATCGGCCTCCGAGACGCCGAGGGACTGCATCAGCTGCTCGAAATCCGCGTCGGCCTCAGCATCCCCGGACGCCGAGACAACCTCACGGATCGGCAACCGCTGCTGCGTTGCCGTCGAATCGAGCGACCCGTCGAACAGGGACTCGACCGGAGCGTCACCGAGATAGACCGTCTGGGCGACCAGCACGGACCGGTTCACGTAGATCGGGTACCTGGCGGTGAGTGCGAGAAGGACCCCGTCGGATGCACGCGCGTCGATCATCGCGTACTCCCCGTCGTGATCATCCAGTCCCGTGTGGATCTCGGCGTTGAACACCCCCTGCCAACAGCTGCTGATGTGGACCGAGGGATCGCTCCCACCGAAGCCGGTCAGCAGCGACTCAATGACCTCGTGACTGCCCGGGCGGCGCTGCCCGGTTCCGTCCGTCAACGAATTCAGGGCCACGGCCTGCGCGGCGTCGATCCAGACGGGCAGGACCCGACCGGTCCCCGGCCAGTCAAGCACCATGCAGGTGAAACCCTCCGGGTCTGCGACGTAGACGCCTCGGTAGGTGACCTCCACCGGCTCATCTTCGTTCATCGGTCTACCCGTGTACCTTTCTGCGGAGTGCGGTGCCGTGTGACGCCCCGGGGTCCAACGAACACCGCGCGTGCCGCGATATCAGCCCAGTTCGTCGCGCAACGCGTTCTTGACGAGCGAAGCGTGGAGCGAAACGACGAGCGCCGTCATCTGCTGGGAGAGTTCCTCGGCCCGCTGGCGTGCACCGTCACCCTTCGATCGGGCGACGGGAGTCGCGACCTGACCGATGAGACCGGCCTGACGGTTCGCCGTCGTTCGGAGACTCTTCAGGTGACGGATGTCGAACCCGAACTCACCGAGCGCACTCGCGGTGTGAACGATCCGGACGTCATCAGCGGTGAAGAACCCGGATTCGTCCGTCCGGATCAGCGCGGCCTGGGTGAGTTGCCCGACGAACTCCTCCTCCACACCGGCCTGGGAGGCCACATCGGCGGCCGTGAGGCGCGTGAGCACCGGCGCCCGGAAGTTCTCCGGACTGATCAGTGGGGCGGCTTCAGCGGTGGTCAGGATGGCCGCTACGGCACCGGAGTCCATCGCCTCCAGCTGCTCGCGGATGACCTTGAGTGGCAGGTAGTTGTCCCGCTGGGTCACCAGGATGTAGCGGAGTCGCTCGACGTCACTCTCGGTGAAACGACGGTACCCGGATGCCGTGCGCTGCGGGGAGATCAGTCCCTCCGACTCGAGGAACCGGATCTTGGACACCGTCACATCGGGGAACTCTGAACGCAGGCGGTCCAGGACGACACCGATGGACATGGTCTTGGTGGGCTTGGTGGCCCGGGTTCCCGTGGCCGGGGCGTTGTCGCCTGCGGTCTTTCTTAGCGCTGTCACGTGCGTGTCTACTCGGATTCGTCGGATGGGCGTAGGTGGGGGCTCTTGTCTGGCTCCTCGCTCAGTACCGACGGGGCGGGGCCCCGCCGGTCCGCGGAGCTACTTCGTGGGGCCGGCGAGGAACACGAGACGGAACTTGCCGATCTGTACCTCGTCGCCGCTAGACAGAACCTCGGCGTTCTTCGGCTCGCGGTTGACGTAGGTGCCGTTCAGGCTGCCGACGTCGACGACCTCGAACTGGCCGTCGGACAACCGGAACTCGGCGTGCCGTCGGGACACGGTGACGTCGTCGAGGAAGATGTCGCTCTCGGGATGCCTTCCCACGGTCGTGGTGGGCTGGTCGAGAAGGAACCTGGATCCCGCGTTGGGACCCCTCTTCACCACGAGGAGAGCCGCACCCGCGGGCAGGTTCTCGGTGCCGGTCGTCCCGGTGGTGTTCGCGGGAGTTCCGGCAGCAGCTCCCGACTCCATCTCTTTGAGCAGGTCAGCGCGGAATACCGAGGTGGTTTCGGCCTGTGCCTCGGAAAAGCCGGTGTTGTCGCTCATGTTAAACCTCCGGATCGACGATAAAACCACAAAATACTGGTGTTCCCTCACATCATAGCGGGTCCCGGCCGGAACCCGCGGTCGCGACCGGCTCTCCTGACCCGCAAACCCCTTCTGGGGTGGAACAATCGGACGAACTGCTGCAGGGGGCGGAAACCGTCGGGCGGTCCCGCGCACCAGGCGACGTCGGAAATCCAGGCCGCCACCCGCCGCGGGGGCACCGGCGGGGCCGGACTCAACGGAACATCGAGGTGATGGATCCGATGACCGAGTTCCCTGAACCGGACAGCGGATTGTCGTTGACCATGTAGGTCCACGTGGCCGACGGCCGTGCGAGCCCCTGATCGTCGAGATGCGCGCCGTCCCCGTCGATCCGCACCGAGCGGAACGTGTCCACCGACTCCGCCATCGCCCTCTGCGCGAGTTCCCTGAACTCCGCGACGGCGATCCGGTGGAACTCGTCGATGGGTGTCTCCCTGGCGATCGCCCGGAGATGGATCGACTCGCGGACGTCATCGAGCAGTGCCAGATGATCCGACCAGGCGTTGTCCAGGTGGTAGAGCATGATCTCGCGGGCCGCCGCGTCGAGCACCTCCCGCGGCAGCGCCCCCGAGAGTTCCGCGGCACGGTCCGGTGCGCGCTGCGCGAGCGACTCCCACGCCGCTGAGGTGTCGAGGATCTCGGCACGTCGGCCGTCGATGATCTCCCGTTGATCAGCGATCAACTTGTTGTACTTCCATGTCTGGGCGTGGATCTCCAGCAGCTGCCCCTCCGTTACCCGCTGGCAGTGTTCGATGAAGTCCCTGACCCGCCTGGAATCGATCTCCCCTCCGGGGCCGGGTGTCACGGTCACCTCCTCTCCGGCGCCTCCCGCGGTGACGACATCGTCCTCCAGGGAGACGAAGAAGACACTGAAGCCGGGATCCCCCTGCCTGCCGCCGCGGCCGCGGAGCTGGTTGTCCAGGCGGGCGGTGCGGTGCCGGGAGGTTCCGATCACGGCGAGCCCGCCGAGTTCCACGACGCGGTCCCGGTCATCTTCGTCGTTTCCGCCGAGCCGGATGTCGGTGCCCCGGCCCGCCATCTGCGTGGACACCGTCACGCGCCCCAGGTCACCGGCTTCGGCGATGATGCGGGCCTCCTCCGCGTCGTTCTTCGCGTTCAGGACCGACACCTCGATGTCGTACTCCCGGAGCCGTTCCGCCAGCTCCTCCGACTCCGCCACGTCCTGGGTGCCGACGAGCACCGGTTGACCGGTCGCGTGGATCGTCCTGATCTCCTCGACGATGGCGGCGTTCTTCTCCTCGAGGGTGGCGAACACGCGGTCCGCCTGATCGAAACGCCTCAACTCCCGGTTCCGGTCGATCACCGACACCCGCAGATCGTAGAACTGGCGGAGCTGGTCCGTCGCCTCCACGGCGGTACCGGTCATACCGCAGACCGTCGGGTACCGGCCCATCAGCGCCTGGAGGGTGATCGTGTCGAGGATGCGGCCTCCCTCGGTGACGACGAGCCCCTCCTTCGCCTCGACCGCGGCCTGTATCCCGTCGGGCCAGCGCTGCAGGTCGGCCACCCGCCCCCGGGAAGCGTCGATCAGCACGACCCTGCCGTCACGGACGATGTAGTGCACGTCCCGGATGAGCAGCTCGCGTGCGTGCAGGGCGAGGTTGACCTGAACGAGTGTGGTACCCACGTGCTCATCGTCGTAGAGCGAGCCGATCCCCAGAGCGTGCTCCACCTTCGCCGCGCCCTCGTCGGTGAGGAACACGTTGCGGCGTTCATCGTCCGGGCGGTAGTCGGTGCCCGGGTCCAGGGTCCGGACGACCTCGGTGATCCGTCCCCTCGGGGCGTGACCCGGTTCACTGCCCGCGAGGACGAGCGGGACGAGAGCCTCATCGACGAGAACCGAATCAGCCTCATCCACGATGGCCACATCGGCCCCGTGCTGCACGGCCTGCGACCGGTCGGTGATCAGCTGGTCACGTAGGACATCGAAGCCGATCTCGTTCACGGGCCCGTAGACGATGTCGCACGCGTAGATCCCGCGTCGCTCCTCCGGGGTCATCTTCTCCGTGATCGCCCCCGCCGTCAGCCCGAAGAACTCGACCAGGGGCGTCATCCAGTCGGCGTCCCGCGTGGCCAGGTAGTCGTTGACGGTGATGCAGTGGACGGTCTTGCCCGTCAGGGCGAAACCGGTGGCGGCCATGGCACCGACGAGCGTCTTTCCCTCCCCCGTCGCCATGTGGACGACGTCGCCCTCGAGCAGGCGCAGCGTGGCCTGCGACTGCACGTCGAAGGGCGTCATACCCAGGGTCCTGTCGGCCGCGACTCCGAGGACCGCGAGCAGTTCCGCCGGATCGCTCACGGACCCCCCGGAGGTGAGGTCCCGGGCACGGGCCGCGAGACGGGCGTCGTCGAGTGCCTCGAGCTCACGGTTGATCGTCCTCGCTTTGTCGACGATCGCGCGGCTCCGCTTCTGATTGCGGCTCTGCTGACCGCCCATCGCCTTCCAGAACCAGTTGAATCCGGCCACGTGGGACTTCCTTTGACTCGTCGGTTGGTGCAGCACCCCGCATCCGTGGGGTCGCGCTCTGACTGATCTGACATGTCTGTCGCTACAACGACCTTAACCAACGGGCGGCGCCCCAGGGCACCGCACACCTCTGAGCGGGCGAGCGGACACTGACATAGAGTGGCCGTGATGACGGACAGTGGTGGAACCCACCGCATCCGTCCCAGCGAACCAAGCAGCGAAAGCGAGTGAGGCTCCCGTGCACTCCGTCAGTGTGAAGCTCCCCGGCAGTTCCGGACAGATGATGGCCGGAACCCTCGACATCCCCGATTCCCCACCGGTCGCGTGGGCGTTGTTCTCCCACTGCTTCACCGGCTCCCGATTCACCCCCGCTGCGGCGCGGGTGTGCAAGACGCTGGCTGAACAGGGAATCGCCTGCCTCCGGTTCGACTTTCCCGGGCTCGGACAGTCGGAGGGCAGTTTCGCGGAGACGTCGTTCTCATCGAACGTGGCGGACCTGGTCGCGGCCTACCGGTGGCTCGAGCAGAATCACTCGGCTCCGCAGCTCCTCATCGGTCATTCCCTCGGGGGTGCCGCCGCGCTGAAGGCCGGGGCACAGATGCCGAAGCTGCGTGCCGTAGCCACGATCGGCGCCCCCTTCGATCCGGCGCACTCGGTGCTCCACTTCGCGGACCGGATCAGCGAGGTAGACGCCAACGGTGCGGTCACCCTCACCCTGGGCGGACGTGAGCTGACGATCTCCCGCGACTACCTGGAGGATCTCGCCGAGATCAACCCCGAGGCCTACCTGGGCGGGCTCCGCCGACCGCTGCTCCTGCTCCACGCACCGACGGATCAGACCGTCGGCATCGACAACGCACAGAAGATCTTCCAGCTCTCCCGCTACCCGAAATCACTCATCGCACTCGACAAGGCCGATCATCTCTGCACCCGCCCGGGAGTCGCACAGCGCGCGGCGAACCTCATCCGGACCTGGGTCGAGCCCTACCTCGCGGACGAATCCGGTGCCGATGACACCGACGTGATGCCGGAGGGGGTGGCCGAGGCGCGGTCGATCCCGGCGGGAAGGTTCACGGACCTGGTGCGCATCGAGGGGGAGACGATCACCACCGACCGGGAACGGTCCCTCGGCGGACGGAACCTCGGACTCTCCCCCACCTCACTCCTCATCGCGGCCCTCGCCTCCGCGACCTCACAGAGCATCAGGATCGCGGCGAAGGAGGCCCGCATCCGCGGGCTCGACGACGTGAAGGTGACGGTGTCCCGGGTCGTCGGCTCCGACGACGAGGCCACCGTGCTCCGACGCCGGATCGAGTTGATCGGCGACCTCGACGAGGCCGGACGGTCGGAGCTCCTCGCCGCCGCCGGCACGAGCGTGATCGAGAGGATCATCACCACGTCCTCGACCCTCATCGACGGGGACAACTGACGTGGCCGCCAGCATCGGCGACGCGGACAGGTGTCCCTGCGGCAGCGGTGACGGCTACGGTTCATGCTGCGGAACCATCCTGGCCGGCACCAGGCGAGCGCCGACCGCGGAGGCTCTCATGCGGTCGCGCTACACGGCGTTCTGTGTCGGCGATGTGGACCATCTCAGGGCGTCCTGGCACCCGGACACGAGACCGGGTGAACTGACCGTCGACCCCGAAATCAGATTCGTCCGGTTGGTCGTGCACGACACATCGGGAGGCGGGCCGTTCGACACCTCGGGCCGGGTCGACTTCACCGCCTTCTACCGGACAGGAACGGGACAGCGCGGCGCGCAGCGGGAGAACTCCTCCTTCACACGCCTCGACGGGCGCTGGGTCTACGTCTCCGCACTGTGACCTGGCCGGCCCTCTTTTGGCACGATGGCCTGCGGATTGGCGCAACCGCCCGACACTGTTGTAATCTGTGGCAGTTGCTCCGGTAGAACGGAGTGGACGCCGGACTGTGGCGCAGCTTGGTAGCGCACTTGACTGGGGGTCAAGGGGTCGCAGGTTCAAATCCTGTCAGTCCGACCGGAAGAACCCCGGTGGAGATCATCTCCACCGGGGTTTTCACCGTCCAGGAACAGGGACACCGGCCCACCGGGGCGCAGCGTCCTCCCGGTGCATCGGACACGCTGAAGGTTCGATCCGTGGATCGGGGACCGCCAAACCTGGGGCGATGATGAGGCCGACCGATACGTGACCTTAGTATTGTCCCCATGAACTCTGTGCTGATAGCGGTCATGCTGGTGCTCCTGCTGGCCGTACTCCGCGTACACGTCGTCCTCGCTCTCCTGATCGGTGCCGTCGTCGGCGGCGTGATCAGTGGACTGGGTTTCACCGACACCATGGTCACGTTCCAGGAGGGACTGGGTGGCGGCGCCACGATCGCGTTGTCGTACGCGCTCCTCGGAGCCTTCGCGATGGCGGTCGCCAGCGCCGGACTCCCGAAGCTGCTGGCGGACTGGATGGTCAGGCGAATCGCGGGCGGCAGTACCGCGGCCGGTCTGGACGGCGAGTTGACCCGGGCCCAGAAGCGGGCGGCGACGGTCACCGAGTACGGGCTGATCGCCGGAATCCTGGCCATGGCGGTGATGAGCCAGAACCTCATCCCGGTCCACATCGCCTTCATCCCGCTGCTCATCCCGCCCCTGCTCCGCGTCATGAATACCCTCCGGATGGACCGCCGTCTGGTCGCCTGTGTCCTGACCTTCGGTCTCGTCACGACCTACATGTTCCTCCCGATCGGGTTCGGCCGGATCTACCTCGAGTCGATCCTGATGGGGAACATCAACGCCGCCGGCCTCGACACCACGGGAATCAACGTCATGAGCGCCATGTGGATCCCCGCACTCGGCATGGTCGCCGGCCTTCTCACCGCGGTCTTCGTCTCGTACCGCGGGCCGAGGATCTACGAGGACATCCCCATCGCCGACGAGGTCCGCGACTCGTCCTCCCGGAACTCCGCGGGCGGATCAGGTTCCGGCGAGATCTCCCGGTACAAGATCATCGTCTCGGTCATCGCGATCCTGTCCTGCTTCATCATCCAGCTGGTCATCAACGCCATGGAGGTCGACGCGGATTCCCTGCTGACCGGTGCGCTGGTGGGACTGGCCATCTTCATGGCATCCGGCGCGGTCAAGTGGAATGAGGCTGACGACGTCTTCACCGCGGGCATGCGCATGATGGCACTGATCGGTTTCATCATGATCACCGCACAGGGTTTCGCCGCCGTCATGACCGAGACCGGCGACATTCCGGCGCTGGTCGAGTCCGCCGCGAACCTCTTCGGCGGAAACCGGCCCGCTGCGGCCCTCGCGATCCTCGTCGTCGGGCTGGTGGTGACGATGGGCATCGGTTCGTCGTTCTCCACCCTGCCGATAATCACGGCGATCTACGTCCCGTTGTGCATGTCGATGGGTTTCTCCCCTCTGGCGACCATCTCGATCATCGGTACCGCCGGCGCTCTCGGCGACGCCGGTTCCCCAGCCTCGGATTCCACACTGGGGCCCACCTCCGGACTGAACGCCGACGGTCAGCACGATCACATCCGCGACACCGTCATCCCCACCTTCATCCACTACAACCTGCCGCTCCTCGCTGCCGGATGGATCGCCGCGATGGTCCTGTAGACGTCCTCCACGGTCCGCGGCCCCCTCATCGTCCGCGGCCCCCTCACCGTCCGCGGACGACGACAGGCCCCTCAGGCGATGTCCGCCTGAGGGGCCTGGCTCCACGAAGGTGTACTAGACCGCCACGCACTCGTCCCAGTGGTCCTCGTGGCGGTGGTGACGGTGGCCGTCATGGATGTAGTCGACGTGGTCGCCGTGCTTGACGGCCTCGTGGCCACAGTTCTCGCCGTGCTCGTGCTCGTGATTCTCGTGGATGGTGTGGCTCATGGTGACTCCCTGATGTTCGGTTGCGACCCTATTGAAAATAGAGGGCCTGTTCAGTTCTTCCACTACACACCTTAGTTGAAAACAGATGGAAAACCAACTCGTTTACCTGTGTATACGCAGAGCGTTATTGAAAACTGCCGTTTCCCACACCGTGGAGGTGGAGCGTTACTGAAAAATCGGGCCTCGATACCGGAAGAGGACCCACCCGAACGGGCAGGCCCTCCCACACTCCGGCGGCGTCTACTTGCGCTTCCGCTTCTCCCGGACGCGCACCGCGATACGAACCGGCGAGCCCTCAAATCCGCCGAAGGCCTCCCGGAACTTGCGTTCCAGGTAGCGACGGTAACCGGCCTCCAGGAACCCGGTGGTGAAAAGCACGATCACCGGCGGACGGGTCGACGCCTGGGTGGCGAACAGGACGCGAGGGAGACGACCACCGCGCATCGGCGGCGGATTCTGTGCGATGACCGCACGCAGCCAGGTGTTGAGCTGGCCCGTGGACACGCGGGTGTCCCAGGACTCCAGCGCCTCGAGCATCGCCGGCTCCAGGCGCTGCAGGGCGCGGCCCGTCTTCGCGGAGATGTTCACGCGGCGCGCCCAGGGGATGTGGGCCAGCTGCAGGTCGATCTCGCGTTCGAGGAGCGGGCGGCGGTCCTCGTCCATCAGGTCCCACTTGTTGTAGGCGACGACGACCGCCTTGCCGGCGTCCATGATCATCCCGAGGACGCGCTGGTCCTGCTCGGAGATGGGCTCGGAGGCGTCGATGAGGAAGATGCAGACCTCGGCTGCCTCGATGGCGCTCTTCGTGCGCAGCGAGGCGTAGAACTCGTGTCCCTGGGCGTTCTTCACCTTGCGGCGCAGGCCGGCCGTGTCGACGAATTTCCACAGCTTCCGGTCCAGCTGCACCAGGGAGTCGACCGGATCGACGGTGGTGCCGGCGACGTTGTCGACGACACTCCGCTCCTCACCGGTGATCTTGTTCAGCAACGAGGACTTGCCGACGTTTGGCCGTCCGACGAGTGCGACCCGACGCGGGCCCTCGACGATGGACTTCTGCCGGGGCTCATCGGGGAAGGACGCGACGACCTTGTCGAGGACGTCGGCGCCGCCGCGGCCGTGCTGGGCGGAAACGGGGTACGGATCGCCCAGGCCGAGGGACCAGAACTCGGCCACGTCGCCGTACTGGGAGTCCGAGTCGAACTTGTTGGCCACGAGGATGACCGGAACCTCGGCGCGCTGGAGTTTGCGTGCCATGACCTCGTCGGTCTCGGTGACGCCGACCTTGGTGTCGACGACGAGGACGATGACGTCGGCGGTGGCCATGGCCACATCGGCCTGTCGGGCGATCGCACCGTGGATGCCCTTGGCGTCCGGGTCCCAGCCACCGGTGTCCTGGACCCAGAACCGACGTCCGTTCCAGTCCCCCAGGTAGCTGATGCGGTCACGCGTGACGCCGGGGAAGTCCTCGACGACCGCTTCACGGCGACCGATGAACCGGTTCACCAGTGTCGACTTCCCGACGTTCGGACGACCGACGATGGCCACCGTGCACAGTGACTCCTCGACGTGCTCGGGACGCTCGACGCCGAAGGCCTCCTCCATGCGTTCCCAGTCCTCGTCACCGAAATCCTCACCGAAGTCGGCATCGGCGAACTCCGAGGCGTCGAACTCGGGATCGAGGATGTCTCCGTCCTCGTCGATGTTGCGTTCCCCGAAATCGGCCGGGTCGAAGTCCTTGGCGGCGTGCCCACCGTGCGGTGCGGCGACGTCCTCGTCGGCGAATACACCGACGGCGTCCATCTCACCACCCTGCGTGTGGTAGACGAACATCGTCTCCGGTTCGTCGTCGGGGGAGGAATGCTGTCTGTCGCTCATGAGCGCGTCCTTTCTGCGCTTTCCGCGGTGAGCCGGACGAGACGGTCGATGACCTGCTCCAGCGTCATGTCGGAGGTGTCTACGACCACGGAGTCCGCGGCCGGGGCGAGCGGCGATGCCGCCCTGGTGGAGTCGAGTTCGTCCCGACGGATCACGTCCGCGAGAACGGTGTCGTAGTCGGCCTCGCGTCCCGCTGCGGTGTCCTGGTCGAAGCGTCGCTGCGCCCGCACCTCAGGGGAGGCCGTGAGAAAGGCCTTGACGGGTGCGTCGACGAGCACCGTGGTGCCGATGTCACGGCCCTCCACCACGCATCGGTGTGCCCGACGTGCGAGGCTACGCTGAAGTTCGACGAGGTTGACGCGGACCTCGGGGATGGCGGAGACGGCCGAGACGTACCGGGTGACCTCCGCTCCGCGGATGATCCCGGACACGTCCTCCCCGGCGAGGAGGACCTCTGTCGACGTCGGATCATCGCTGACCTCGAGGGGGAGGTCGGAGGTCGCCCGGATGACCGCGTCCGCGTCGGTGGGGTCGATACCCTGCCGGAGCACGTGCAGAGTCGCGACGCGGTACATCGCACCGGTGTCGAGGTACCGGGCGCCCAGTCGCGAGGCGAGCGCACGGCACGCCGTGGACTTACCGGTTCCGCTCGGGCCGTCGACGGCGACGATCAGTCCACCGTCGGGCATGTTCGTCAGGTCGGCCGTCACATTCCCACCGCCTTGTACAGGCTGCCGAGCTCCGCGCTGTTGAGGGCACGGATCGCACCGGGGGTCTGCTCCCCCAGGGACACGGTGTGGATCTTGGTGCGCACGAGCCTCTCCACCGGGTAACCGGCGGTTTTGAACATGCGGCGGACGATGTGCTTGCGCCCCTCATGGATGTCGATGCGGACGATGGACTTTCCCTGGTGGACGTCGACGATCTGGACGTAGTCCGCGCGTGCGACACCGTCGTCCAGCTCGATACCCTCCTTGAGCTCCTTGATGAGCTTGCGGTCGGCTTCGCCGACGAGTGTGGCCATGTAGGTCTTGCACACCTCGTACCTGGGGTGCATGAGACGGTTGGCCAGCTCGCCGTCGTTGGTGAGCAGCAGCAGCCCCTCGGTCGCTGCGTCGAGGCGTCCGACGTGGAACAGGCGCTGGCCGGCGTCGAGTTTCTCGCCGACGATGTCGCCGACACAGGGCCGACCCATGTCGTCGCTCATCGTGGACTGCACCCCGCGCGGCTTGTTCAGCACGAAGTAGACCATGTCCTCGTTGACGCGGATCCGGGCTCCGTCGACGCGGACGATGGCGGTGTTGGGGTTGATTCGCATGCCCTGGGTGGTGACGATGCGGCCGTCGACCTCGACGCGACCTGCGTCGATGAGTTTCTCGGCCATCCGGCGGGAGGCCACCCCCGCCTGGGCGAGGACCTTCTGGAGGCGGACGCCCTCTCCGGCGGCATCGCCGACGGTGTCGGCGCGGTGGCCGTGATCGGATCGGACATGCTGGTGGCGGGCCGGCTTGGCTTTGGAGACGTAGATGTCGGCGGCGCGCTTCTTCTTCTCCGGTGTGCCGTCTCGGCGAGCGGGTTGGTTCACGGTGATCGTGTCCTTTTCTATGGGGTTGTGCAACGGGGCAACTCTAGCCCGGTCGACGCCCCGGCGCCATTTTCACCTCGAGAAAGGTCCTGCGTCGAGGTTCTCCGCGACGCGCGCGAACTCCTCCGGGGCGAGATTTCCGGACCCCTGCGGGATGCACCCGAACAGCGGGACACCGGTGACCTCGGGCAGTTCACGGAGGTTGAGCCGGGTCGCGAGGTCCGGGTCACGGGGCAGGCACCCGCCGATGAGGCCGGTGACCCCGATGCCCCGGCTCCGCGCGGCCTCGACCGTGAGCTCAGCGGAGTTCAGCGAGCCCAGGCCGAGGGAGGTGACCACGGTGACGGGTGCGGCGAGCTCCACGGCGAGGTCCGCGATGGTCCAGTCGTCCGCGATCCGGACGAGCAGCCCGCCGGCCCCCTCCACGAGCACGGTGCGATCCGCGGAGTCGAGTTCCCGGATCTTCGCCGCTGTGTCCGCGAGATCGAGCTGGCGCAGACCGGCACGCCGGGCGGATAAATTCGGTGCGAGTGGTTCGGGGTAGCGGGCGAATCCGACGGTCGTCACGGTGACACCGACCAGTCGGCGGACCGTGGTCAGGTCGCCCTGTCCCTCGGGCTCACCGGTCTGGGCGGGCTTGACCACGGTGACGGCGCGGCCGACGGAGTGCAGTCGTGCGGCGAGTGCGGCCGTGGCGATGGTCTTTCCGACGTCCGTGTTCGTTCCGGTGATGATGTGCACGGTCATTGCGACACACCCGATTCCGCGGCGGCGACCATCGCGGTGCAGATCGCCGCGACGTCCTGCGTCGTGGCGGTGAACGGTGGCATCGTGTAGATCAGCCGTCCGAACGGTCTGAGCCAGACTCCCGCCGCCACAGCGGCGTCCGTGGCGGCGCACATGTCCACCGGGCGTTCCATCTCCACGACGCCGATCGCGCCGAGCACCCGGACATCGGCGACGCCCGGGAGATCCCGGAGCGGTTCGAGCCCGCGGGCGAGTTCCCCTTCGATGCGGGGAACGGTCTCCCTCCAGTATCCGGTCTCCACCAGGTCGAGGGCCGCGGAACCCACCGCGCACGCCAGCGGGTTGGCCATGAAGGTCGGACCGTGCATGAGGGCCCCGCCACCCTCCGGTTTCTGGATCACCGCGGCGACCTCATCCGTCGCGAGTACCGCCGCGAGCGACATGAAACCACCTGTCAGCGCCTTCCCCAGGCACAGGATGTCAGCGTGCACCCCTGCCGCCCGCGTGGCCAGCAGGTCACCCGTGCGGCCGAATCCGGTGGCGATCTCGTCGGCGATGAATAGGATCCCGTGCCGGTCGCACAACTCACGGACACCCGCGACGAGTTCATGGTCGTGGAACCTCATTCCACCGGCGCCCTGCACGACGGGCTCGATGATCATGGCCGCGACCGACTCATCGATCAGTTCGCCGATCTGCCGCAGGTAGTCGGTGCGGTCCGGTTCCGACGAACCCCTGACGGGTGGTGCGGGCGCGAAGATCTGCTCGGTCAGCGTCCCTGCCCACAGGGAGTGCATCCCGCCGTCGGGGTCGCACACGCTCATCGGGCCGAAGGTGTCGCCGTGGTAGCCGGATCGCCAGGTGATCAGCCGGTTTCTCTCCGGGTGTCCGTTCCCCCGCTGGTACTGCAGCGCCATCTTGATCGCCACCTCGACGGAGACGGAGCCCGAATCACAGAAGAACACCCGGTTCAGTGGTTCCCCCGCGATCCGGAGCAGACGTTCAGCGAGGTCGACCGCCGGGCGGTGGGTCAACCCACCGAACATGACGTGGCTCATCGTGTCGATCTGGCGGTGTGCGGCGGCCACCAGTGCCGGGTGGCCGTGTCCGTGGCACGCGGCCCACCAGGAGCTCATCCCGTCGATCAGCGTGCGTCCGTCCTCCAGGGTGACACGCACTCCCGAGGTCGACGCGACCGGCAGCGGATCCATCGCCGCCGGGGTGGGACTGTACGGGTGCCAGATGTGCTGCTGGTCGAAGGTGACGGTGTCGGTCATCGCGTCCTCGCGTCAGGGTTGAACGTTGTTCACTGGACACCTGAAACTCTATCTCGTCACCCCGTCCGGGCGGATCTCAGGGCCGGGAGACCGGTGCGGACGGGGCCACGGGTTCGATCCCGACTCGTATCCCGCTCCCCTGTCTCCGGGATCCGCCCGGGCCCCGGGCACCCGGGAAGGGGGGACTTCTTCCGTCGTGGCGTCGTCCGACGATCCCCGGCGACGGTCGATTCCTGCCCCGCCGCTGGGCACGGGTACCCGCGAGAAACGGGCGCTGTCCGCGTCACCGTCCCCGGGACCACGCGGCCCAGAGATCCGCGTAGGCTCCACCCTGCTCCACCAGTTCCCGGTGTGTCCCACGCTCCACGATCCGTCCGGATTCCATGAGCCAGACCTCATCGGCGCGTACCGCCTGATCGAGGCGGTGCGCGATGATTACCGCGGTACGTCCGTGCACCACGTTCCACGCGGCCTCCTCCAGTGCGGTTCCTCCCCCTGCGCCGGCCTCCGCGGTCGCCTCGTCGAGAATCACCACCGGAGGATCGACGAGAAGTACCCGGGCCAGCGCCACCTGCTGTGCCTCCACCGGCCCGAGCACCTGCCCCCGTTCCCCCACGACGGTGTCCAGACCGTCGGGTAGAGCGGCAACCCAGTCGTCGGCACCGACCCGCCGGAGGGCGTCGACCAGCGCCGTGTCATCCGCGTCCGGCCGGGCCAGCAGGAGATCCTCCCTCAGGGTCCCGGCGAAGACGTGGGCACCCTGTGTGACCAGGCACACCGCCCGCGCGCGCTGTCCGGGAGTGAGAGTCGACGCATCCGTCGTGCCGATCAGAACCCGCCCCGAGGACACCGGCCGACAGCCCGCGATGAGGGCACCGAGCGTCGACTTCCCGGCGCCGGAGGCCCCGACGAGTGCGGTGACGGTGCCGGGTGCGACCTCGGACGTGACGTCGTCGAGGATCGTCCGACCACCCGGGTAGCTGAAGGTGAGGTGTTCCAGCCGCAGACCCGGTGCTGTACCGGGCGGGATCCCGTGCGCGTCAGCCACCTCCACGGGCCGACTGTCCGGTTCAACGATCACTCCGACCACCCTGCGCAGGGACGCGGCGGCGGACGCCAGGGGGTCGATGAGGACGACGAGCATCCCGATGGGCTGGAACAGTCTGAGGAAGTAGAGGGCCGCGGTGGTGACCACCCCGACGGAGACCTCGCCCCGTTCGACCAGGAACCAGCCGGTCACCAGGACGCCGGACATACCGGTGTACTCGGCCAGGTTGATCCCGCCGAACAACCGGTTGATCAGGATCCGGATCCACACACCCAGTTCGACCGCACGCCAGGAGTGGTCGCCGATCTCGGACCGGCGGGACGCCTGCAGGTTGAATGCGCGCACCGTACGCAGTCCGCGGAGACTCGCGAGGATTCCGGTGGCCCGCTGCGCCATCTCCATCCGCTGGCACAGATACGCGTTTGGGGCGTGCGTCCGGTACCGATGGACGAAGAGCACGTAGACAGGTAGCAGCAGAACCGCCACACCGAGGAACCGTGGGTCCAAAAGGGCCATTCCGACGACGGTGACGGCAACGGCGAACCCACCTATCGCGAGGGACGCCAGAGACTGGTTGACCGCCCGAGTCATCTCCGCGACGTCATCGGTCGTCCGGGAGACGAGATCCCCGACCCCGACCTCCTCGATGCGCTCGGCGGGCATTCCGATTCCACCGGCGATGACCCGCTCCCGCAGAGAGGCGATGACGCGTTCCACGGTCCCGGCCATGAGCACGTAGCCGAACCCGGTCAACACCGCCATCGCCCCCACCGACGCCGCCATGGCGCCCGCCGAGAACCAGACGGCTGTCGTCCCCGTCCGGCCCAGCAGCGGGTGCCCGTCGCGCACCAGGTCGACCAACCCGCCCATGAGGCGGGGTGTCACGAGCCCCAGTGCGGATCCCGCTATGAGCAGGACGAGCGACGCGCAGAACCGGAGGAGATGCGGTCGGAGCTCCGTGACGAGCACATGGCGGACCTGAGCCCCGGTGGCGACGTGCAGCGCATTGCACGCCCCGGAGACATCCGGTCTCCGTTCACGGGCTCCCGGGGCCACGGCATCCGACTGCATCACGGTGCCACTCTCTTCCCGGCGGGAACGGGTCCGATGACCTCATCGGCCGAGGCCCGCCATGCGGGGGAACCCGTGCACACGACCGTCGTCCGACCGGAGCGGAGGATGCGGATGCGCTCGACGATCCTGGCCTCGGTGACCGAGTCGACCGCGGAGGTCGGGTTGTCCAGGACGAGGATGTCGGCGTCGGCCGCCAGTGCCCGGGCCAGTGCCACACGCTGGCACTGGCCTCCGGAGAGCCTGTCGCCGCAGTCACCGGTCACGGTGTCGAGTCCCTCCGGAGAGGAGATGATGTCGTCCAGTCCGGCGGCGAGCGCGGCCGAATCGACGGTCACCACCGGTACCGCGGTGGCGGCGGGGACGGTACAGCCGATTCCCTCGGCGATGTTGCGTCCGACGGTTCCGTCGAAGACCTGCGCCCGGTGCGGTGCGACGAGGATCCGGGAGCGCACGGCATCGACGTCCAGGTCCGCGAGGTCGGTTCCTCCGACCCGGATGTGCCCGGGTTCCGCGGGCACCGTCATCGCGAGCAGGTCGGTGATCCGGGCTACCTCGGGGGCGGGTAGATCGAGGACGGTCAGCGCGCCGGGCGCGATCATCAGTGTGTCGCCGTGTGCGGAAAGCTCGAGGGCCGTCGCGCCGTACGGGCGTGGTTCCGGACCGGGGTCGGTGTCGAGGAACACCCTGGGCGCCTGGAGTATCCCGAGAACGCGGGCGGCGCTTCCTTTTCCGGTCGCCCAGAGAACCGCCCCGAAGTCACCGACGAAGTTCAGTGGTTCAGTGACCAACTGAGCGAGGCCGATGACGGTGATCATCTGACCGAGGGTGATACGCCCGGTGACCGCGAGCAGCGCACCGGCGACGGCGATCGCGGCGATGAGCAGTCCCCCGGTTATCCTCATCGACCCGGTGAGGATCGCGTTCGAGTCGACGGACCGCAGTGTCGCGGACAATGCCCGCCGCGACAACCCCTGGTAGCGTGCCACGGCGGCCCTGTCGGCGCCGAGTCCCTTGATCACCCGGACCCCCTGCATCATGTCCGCGGCAGTTCCGGCGGCCTCTGCGGCGGCCTGTTGCTGCGCCCGGAACCGTGTCGCCAGGGGTCCCCCGACCTTTTCCGCGACGAACAGCACGATCAGCGCCCCGAGGACCGTCGCGACCCCCAGGGGCCAGTGGATGCGCAGCAGGATGGCGGCGCCGAAGATGAGGCCGACCATCTGTCCCACCGGATAGAGCAGAGCCTGCGTGCTCATGGCGACCTGGCGTACATCGGTCGCGGCGATGGCGAGCAGTTCGCCGGGGAGTCTGCGGTCGCCGCCGAGTCCGCGCGGGTCGAGCATCCGGTCAGTGAGGCGCATGCGGAGCCCGTGTTCGACGTAGTTCATCGAGATCCAGCCGAGCCGCGACGCGTACCTGTAGGCGGTGGACAGCACGAGGAAGTCGAGGGCCAGGAGAACGAGGAGCAGGATGAAGGTCCTACCGTCTCCTGCGGCGATGCCGTGGTCGACGGCCAGGCCGACGATGACCGGCACCCCCATCTCCCCGATCTGGTGTGTGGCTGACAGGAACAGCGCGGGCACCATGAGACGCGGGTGGGCCGTCATCGACCGCCACAGCAGCTGCCTGGGAGTTGTTTCCGCATCGACGCTCGGGGCATCCGGTGCCTCCGCGCGGGCCCTGTCGGTGATCCCACCGGGAATGCCGGCTGTCGCTGTCATGCATCCTCCTCGGTGGGAACGTGATCTCAGTTTCCCAGATTAAGGTGCGGCTCACCTTCCCGCCACATCGGAGATTCCTGCCAGCCCCCGCGCGGGGACCTTCACGCCGGGGTGCCGAAGTCAGATTCCGCCCATGAACACGTGACGCATGGGGGTACCCGACCACAACGGCCCCGTTTGTCCGGACCGATCGGATCCACTGATAATGCTTCTCATGACGACTTTTGAACAACGTTCAACTGCGCCTCCGGAACAGTCCCCGCTCCCCGGCCGGGGGCGGATACTGACCTCCGTCGCCGGGGTGGAGATGTGGGAGCGGTTCTCCTTCTACGGCATGCAGGCGATCATGCTGTACTACCTCTACCACTCCGCCACCGACGGCGGCCTCGGGATCGACCGCGCGGACGCCACCGCCCTGATGGGGGCGTACGGCTCCCTGGTCTACCTCTGTACCCTGGGCGGTGGCTGGGTCGCGGACCGGATCGCCGGGGCGGAGAAAACCCTCCTCGGTGGTGCGCTCATCCTCGTCGCGGGGCACCTGATCCTCGCCCTCGTGCCCGGAATACCGGGCGTCACCGCCGGTCTCCTTGCGGTCGCCGTCGGATCCGGCGCACTGAAGGCCTCAGCGATCACCGTTCTCGGTATCGCCTTCGCCGGTGACGAGGGAAGGCGCGACGCGGGTTTCCAGATCTTCTACCTGGGAATCAACATCGGTGCGCTCCTGGGGCCACTCCTCACCGGTTGGCTCCAGGACTCCCGCGGTTTCCACTACGGGTTCGGTGCCGCCGCCGTCCTGATGCTCGTCGGGCTCGCCAACTATCTCCTCACCCGCTCCCCGGATATCGCGGCCGGCCCCTCCGATCCCCTGCCCGCCTCCTCCCGTCCCCTCCTCATCGCGGTTGCCGCCGGATCCGCCGCTGTCGCCGCCGTCGCGGCCGGTACCGGATGGTTGAATGCCGGATCCGCCGCAAACGTGTTCCTCGCACTGACCCTCGGCGCCGCGGTCGTACTGTTCGCCCGCATGCTCCGCGACGGGTCGCTCAAGGAGGTCGAACGGCGCAGGATCACGGCATTCATCCCCGTGTTCCTCGCCTCGACCGCGTTCTGGTCCGTCCTCAACCAGACCTACGGTGTGTTCGCCGTGTACTCGGACATCCGGCTGAACCGGACCATGGAGCTGTTCGGATCCGTGCACGAGGTCCCGGCCTCGTGGACCCAGTCACTCAATCCGGCCTGCATCCTCATCCTGTCAGGCCCGACGGCACTGCTGTGGGCCCGACTGGGTGACCGGATCGGTTCCGCGACGAAGATGGCCGTGGGGGTCATCATCTCCGGGTGCGGCCTGCTCGTACTCCTCCCCTTCGCGGGCGGCGGACCGGGCAGCACACCGTTCCCAGCGCTCGCCGCGGCCGTCCTCGTGATCACCTGCGGGGAACTGCTCGTCGGCCCGGTCGGGATGTCCACCACGACCGCGTTGGCGCCAGCGAGCTACGGGACGCGGTTCTCCGCGCTCTACTTCCTCACCATGGCTGCGGGAACCGCCGCGGCGGGTGTCATCTCGAGGCTCTACAACCCCGAGGATGCGGCGGCGGAACGGTTCTACTTCACCGCCTGCGGACTCGTCGTCATCGCGATCGGTACCGTGGTGCTCGCCCTCGGCCGCCGGATCAACCGGCTGACGCACACGGAAGACCCGACGCGGTGACGCACCGTGGAAACTCCCGTTCCACCGAATCGGTTGGAGAAAGGGGATAATGGATCCGACAGCCGTCCGTCCACCGGAGACAGATCGGCTTCCCCACGAAGGAGGGCCCGTGTCACGTCGTCCGATCGGCCGCACCGCTCCGGCGTTTCCGGCGGTCGTCCTCGTCGCGCTCGGATTCAGTGCCGCGGCCTGTGACTTCGGCCGGGATCCCCTGTTGAAGGCGCTCGAGACACATCCCGAATCCGTCGCGCCGGCGACCCTCTACGATTCCGGAGCCACGGGGATGGCGGTGATCTGCCCCTACCAGCCCCGCGCCGCCGTGGATGAGGTACTCGGCGACAGCCCGCACAAGGACATCCCGGAGAGCGGCCTGCTCGAGGACTCGAACGCGCTCGGCATCGTGAAACCGTCCGGGCGCACGATCATCAAGAAGTTCGCCCGCTCGAAGGTCGATCTCTGCTCCCGTCCGGTCGATCTGGAGCTCTACCCCGGGGGTACCTCAGCGACTTTCAGGGAGCACGGGGGGACCTTCACACTCGTCTCCCTGGACCCGGAAGGACCGGATTCCGCAGGTCAGTAGTCCTCGTCGATGGAGTCGACGTCGGGGAGCAGCGGCGCCAGGTCGGGTAACCGGTCGAGACTGTCGATGCCGAGCAGCTCCAGCAGGAGTTCCGTGGTGACGTAGCGGTGGGCCCCCGTGGTCTCGTCGTTCTCGACCTCGCGGATCAATCCGCGCAGCTGCAGCGTCCGCATAACACCGTCGACGTTGACACCACGGACGGCGGACACCTGCGCGCGGGTCACCGGCTGACGGTAGGCGACGACGGCGAGCGTCTCCAGGGCGGCGCGGCTCAGGCGTGACTGGCTGCCGTCGAGGACCAGTTTCTCGACCACCCCGGCGTTCTCCGGCCGGGTGTAGAGCCGCCACCCTTCGGCACTGCGGCGGAGGTCGAAACCACTTCCCCGGGTCTCGAATTCGGTCCGGATCTCACCGAGGATCCCAGCCACGAGCTCCCCTTCCGCCCCGAGCACACGGGACAGGGTGTCCACATCAACGGGTGTGTCGACGACGAGGAGGATCGACTCGATCTGGGACCGCAGTGCGGTCACCGGTGCCGGGAATTGTGTTTCACTCACCCGGGACACTCTACCGGTCCCCGGGTGTGTGTCAGGGCCCCACCGGCTGACATGCCTGCGGGCTGCCCCATTCGGACCACGAGCCGTCGTAGACGGTGAGATCGGTGTAGCCGGCGTACTCGGCGGCGAGCGCATCGACGCACGCCGTGACCCCGGAGCCGCAGCTGAAGGTCAGACGACGGGCGTCGCCCACGACCTGACGGAAGATCTTCGCGAGTTCCCCGGGAGACCGCAGGTGACCGTCGTCGAGGACCCTGGTGAAGGGGATATTCACGCTACCGGGGATGTGGCCGGGTTTGAGCCCCGGCCGGGGTTCCGCCTCGACGCCGGCGAAGCGTCCCGCACTCCGGGCGTCGACGACCTCCCACGCACTCCGCGCCAGCGCCCGGGACACTCCGGGTATGCCGACCAGGAGGTCCGGACGCCCGGGCGCCGTTATCGTGCCCCGGGTCGTCGGTGACGCGAGGGGCTCAACCGCGTGACCGGCCGAGGTCCACGCCGGGAGGCCCCCGTCGAGGACGGCGACGTTGTCCAGGCCAGCGACCCTCGCGAGCCACCACACCCGGGGGGCGCACATGATGCCGAAACGGTCGTAGACCACCACCGCCGTACCGTCCGAGATGCCCCGGGCCTCGAACACCCCGCGGACATCCGCGGGAACGGTGTGTGGGAGCGGGGAATCGGCATCGGAGAAATCGTCCTCCAGATCGGCGAGCAGGGCCCCCGGCACCCCCACCGAGCTCTTCGCGGGATTTCCCATGGACGCGCACAGGACGACGAGGTCCGCGTCCCGCCTGGTGAGCTGGTCGGACAACCAGTCGACGGAAACAACTGGACCGGGAACTGTGACTGAGGACATGGGATGAGGATACGGGACTGTTTCACCGGTAAAAACACCCGAATAGGGGTGGCTGAGTGGAGCTCGAAGTGCCACAACCGAAATCCCCCGGGCAGAAACCCCGCTCGGTGGCCTCGGGTCACCCCCGGACGGCACCGGGGAAGACTGACCTATCATCGTCGATGACGGAGCATGTTTAACAGATTTAACAGGTCGAGGTTACGGCGCCACCCGCCCGAGGGGAAACGTGAATGACCCGGCCGTGAGAAACCCCTTCCCCCACCTTCGGCAGTTCCCCGGAACTGCTCGTCGGACGCGACGGCATCCTGGACGCCTTCAACCGCGGGCTGGACGAGGAGCCCGGGTCACCGACACGCGCACTCCTGCTGTCCGGTCAGCGTGGCGTGGGCAAGACCGCCCTCCTCAACGCGATCGAGGACCGGCGCAGACCCTCGGCTGGCTGACCATCGCCTAGACCGCGCTGGAGGGCCTGATCGACAGGCTCGTCACCGATCATCTTCCGACACTTCTCCGAAACCACGATCCCCGGTCGGTGACCAGGCACCTCGACGGTGTGACCGCCCCGGGAGGGATCGGCGGAGCCACCTTCACCGTCCGCGACCGGAACCCTGGGACACCGTCGCTCCGGTCGCAGCTCACGGACCTCACCGGGATTCTCGCGCCCCACCGTACCGGCGTCCTGATGACCGTGGATGAGGTCTGGCCGGGCTCCGCCGGGGAACTCCGCGAGTTGGCCCCGGTGATCCAGCACCTGTTCCGGGAGGCACGTCCCGTCGCCGTCGTGATGGCGGGACTGCCCGAGAACGTCGATGCACTACTGAACGCCGAGTCCATCACGTTCCTGCGGCGGGCGCACCACTCGATCCTCGGTGCCGTGACGAGAGCTGAGGCCCGCGCGGCACTAGAGGTACCGGTCACCGCGCCGGGGCGACGATTCGACGACGACGCCCTCGACGTCGCGGTCGACACAACCCGCGGCTATCCCTACATGATCCAGCTGATCGGATACCACGCCTTCGCGGTGCACGGGGAGGGAACCATCACCCTCGATGCGGTGACCACGGCCCGGCGGAGGGCGCTGGGTGAGCACATCATCTCCGCGCCCGCACACGGGCTCGTCGATCTACCGATGCCGGGAATGCGCGACTACCTGCGACTCGACCCGGACGCCACCGAGGCCGCGTACACCGGCTTCTGGTGAACCTCCCCCGGGCGGCTCACTCCCAGTTGCCGGCCGCGACCACCCGGGGATCGACCTCGCGCCCGGTCCACGCGATCCGCAACTCCCCCAGGGCGTCCTCCTGTTCCACACCGATGGCCTGCGCCTTGTACAGCTCCAGCAGCGCAAGGAAGCGGCCGACCACCTCCATGGAGACGGTGCAGTCGCGGGTCAGCGCAGCGAAGGTGAGCCACTGTTCCGCTCCGGCGAGCCGCAGGGTGTCCAGTATCCGTCCGGCCTGCTCCGGGACGGAGACGGCGACCTTGTGGATGTGGTCGGTACCGACGAGCTCCGGGACCCTGGGACGGAACACACCGGCCGCGAGCTCGGCGAAACTCGCCGGAGTGTGTCCGAGAGTCACCGGTGGGAGCAGTTCGGCGAACCTCTCCTCGAGACTGACCGCACGGGGATAGCGCCTGGGGGCGCCCCGCTGCCAGGTCGCGAAGAGTTCCGCGACCTGTTTGTAGGCTCGGTACTGGAGCAGACGCGCGAACAGGAGGTCACGGGACTCGAGGAGGGCTAGGTCCTCCTCGCTGTCCACCTCCCCCCGGGGCAGCAGCCGCGCGGTCTTCAGATCCAGGAGGGTCGCGGCCACGACGAGGAACTCGGTGATCTCATCCAGCTCGGCGGTCTCCCCGAGAGCCCGGGTGTAGGCGATGAATTCGTCGGTCACCCGTGACAGACTCACCTCCGTGACATCGAGCTTCTTCTGGCCGATGAGCTGCAGGAGCAGGTCGAAGGGGCCGGTGAAGTTCGCGAGCGCGACCCGGAATCCCGTGATCTCCGGCTGTTCCCCCAGCGTCGCGGAGGAGGCGTGGATCCGTTGGCCCACGGTCAGTCGACGGTCCGCTCGATGACCTCGCGGGCGAGGTTCCGGTACTGGTCCGCCCCCTGGGAGTTGGGCGCCCAGGTGATGATCGGTTCACCTGCGACGGAGGTCTCCGGGAAACGCACCGTCCGGGTTATCACCGTGTCGAACACCTGGTCGCCGAACACCTCCACGACCCGGGACATGACCTCGCGGGCGTGGCTCGTCCGCCGGTCGAACATGGTGACCAGGATCCCGATGATCTCGAGGTCGAAGTTGAGCCGGTCACGGACCTTCTCGACGGTGTCGGTGAGTAACGCGAGCCCCCGGAGAGAGAAGTATGCGCACTCCATCGGGATGATGACACCGTGGGAACAGGCCAGTGCGTTGACGGTCAACAGCCCGAGGGAGGGCTGACAGTCGATGATGATGTAGTCGTAGTCCCGCATTACGGGACGGAGCGCACGGGCGAGGGTCTGCTCGCGACCGACCTCGTTGACCAACTGGATCTCCGCGGCCGAGAGGTCGATGTTGGCGGGGACGAGATCCAGGCCGGGGACGTTGGTGCGGTGGATGGCGTTGAGCACGGAGGTGGAGCTGTCGACCATCAGGTTGTAGACGGTCAGATCGAGTTCGTCGTGCGGAATACCGAGACCCGCCGACAGGGCGCCCTGCGGGTCGAGGTCGACCAGCAGCACCTTCCGTCCCTCCGCAGCAAGGCAGGCACCGAGGTTGATGGTGGACGTGGTTTTGCCCACGCCGCCCTTCTGGTTGCACATGGAGAGGATCGTCGCGGGTCCGTGCCTGTCCAACGGCGCGGGTTCTGCGGGCTCGCGGAGGGGGCGCCCGGTCAGACCTACCTGGGGTCCCGGTGAATCGAACAGCGCCGAATCACTCACAGTCAATCCCTCTTCCTTGTCATTCGCACATACACACAGGGCCGCGTGAAACGCCCGTGACTCCGGTGGCGGGCTCCGGTGGCGCGGCCGACGGAAACCGTTCTCTTACACCGGTGTGTTTCCAGATTACATGGTCGGCGTCGATCACCCCGCCGACACCACCGAACAGCGGATTCAACACGAAGAACAAGCGTGAGACCTTGACACGGGCCTCACGCCCGTGGGTGGGCGCCGGCCCACACCTGACGGAGGTTCTCCGGTGTGACGTGGGTGTAGATCTGGGTGGTCGTCACGGAGGCGTGCCCGAGCAGCTCCTGGACGACGCGGATGTTCGCCCCACCCTGCAGCAGGTGGGTGGCGTAGGAGTGCCGGAGAGTGTGCGGTGAGATCCTGGCGTCGATTCCGGCACGCTCGGCGGTGTCCCGGATGATGCGCCAGGCGCTCTGCCTGCTGAGCGGTCCCCCACGGCGGTTGAGCAGAAGTGCGTGGGTCCGCCCCCGGGACATCGCGGGCCTGCCGCGGACCAGCCATGCCTCGACCGCGCGGATCGCCGGGGTGCCCACCGGAACCATTCTCTGGATGTCGCCCTTGCCGGTGAGCACGAGCATCGTCACGGAGCCGTCCGGGTTCGCCCGGGGCGCATCGTCGACCGGCAGGGACGTGATCTCGGAGATCCGGGCCCCCGTGCCGTAGAGCAGCTCCAGAAGCGCCCTGTCGCGGAGATCCTCGGGAGAGGCTCGCTCGCCGGTGGGCACGGCATTCATGAGAGCATCCACCTGATCGACTGTGAGGGTCTCGGGCAGCCGATCACCGACGGACGGGGGCTGGACCTGACCGGACACGTCCAGTTCGAGTTTCCCCTCGGACACGCCGAACCTGTGGAGCCCCCGCGCCACAACCAGGGCACGTGCCGCGGAGGAGGCGGCCAGTGCCCTCCGACCGGTGTCCGGGTCACCCGTGCGCAGGTGGATGAGATAGCGCTCGATGTCCGTTTCGCGGACCTCCCTCAGGTCCTCCAGTCCCGCCTCATCGAGCCAGTCGAGGTAGCGCCGCAGATCGCGGCGGTAGTTCGACTCGGTGTTCGACGACACCCCCCGCTCCACCACGAGGTGATCGAGCCAGGTCCGTGCGAGTTCCCGGGGATCCGTCACAACCCCTTGAGATCCTCACCCGGAGCGCGGCCCGCACCGCGACGTCCGGGAAGAGACGTCGGTCGGAGCCGGAACGGTTCGTCGACGCTCCTGGGCGTGCCGCGCCCCGCGAGGATGTCGAGCCCCACCATGATGCCGGCGACGGCGATCGAGTTGACGATCTCCCCCGACACCACCATCCGGTGGACCTCCTCGGGATCGAACCACGTGAGGACCATGTCCGATTCCTCGTCGTCGGCCGCCTCCGGACGCTCGACCCCGGAGATGTCGCGGGCGAGGTACACCCGTACCGCTTCCTCGCAGAAGCCCGGGGAGCTGACCACGTCGGTCAACAGATCCCACCGGTCGGCCCGCAGGCCGGCTTCCTCGGCCAACTCCCGGACGGCGCAGTCCAGGGGATCTTCACCGGCCAGATCGAGAAGACCCGCCGGAAGCTCCCAGAGCCGGTCCCGGACACAGTGCCGGTACTGGTGGACCAGTGCGATACGCTCCCCGTCGAAGGCGAGAACGGCGACCGCACCGAAGTGCTCGACGATCTCCCGTGCGGCGAGGCTTCCACCCGGCATGGTCACCCGGTCACGGCGGACCGCGATGATCGGGGCCTCGAGGAGCAGCTCCGACTCGGTGACGGTGAACTCATGCGAACCGGGTGCGGTCAAGGGGATGATCTCCTATCGGTGGACGTGGCGATCCACCGCTGCGGCGACGAGTGCGGCGAACAGCGGGTGTGGACGGGTCGGGCGGGACTTGTACTCCGGGTGCGCCTGCGTGGCCACGAGGAACGGGTGCACGTCACGCGGGTACTCGACGAACTCGACGAGCCTGCCGTCGGGTGACGTACCGGAGAACACGAGCCCCGAGCCTTCGGCGATCCGGTCCCGGTAGACGTTGTTCACCTCGTAACGGTGGCGGTGGCGTTCGGACACCTCGGTCGTTCCGTAGGTCTCCGCGACGACCGAACCCTCCTCGAGCACGGCCGGGTAGGCCCCGAGACGCATGGTCCCACCCAGATCCGCCTTGCCGGAGACCGCGTCATGCTGGTCCGCCATCGTCGCGATGACGGGGGCGGGGGTCTCCGGATCGAATTCCGCTGAGGATGCGTCCTCGATCCCGGCGGCGCGGGCCGCCTCGATGACTGTGCACTGCAGTCCGAGGCACAGCCCGAGGAGCGGTATGCCGTTCTCGCGGCAGTACCGCACGGCGCCGATCTTCCCCTCGATACCGCGGATTCCGAAACCACCGGGCACGACGACGCCGTCGACGCCGTCGAGTGCCTTCGCGGCGCCCTCGGTCGTCTCACAGTCATCACTGGGAACCCAACGGATCACGGTCCGGACGTTGTTTCCGAATCCGCCGGCCCGGATCGCCTCGGTGACGGAGAGATACGCGTCGGGAAGGTCGATGTACTTGCCGACCAGCGCGATGGTGACCTCACCGGAGGGGTTGTGGACCCGCTCCAGCAGACCGCCCCACACCGTCCAGTCGACGTCACGGAAGGGCAGTCCCAGGCGACGGATCAGGAAGGAGTCGAGATGCTCGCGGTGCAGGACCTTCGGGATGTTGTAGATGGATGGCGCGTCCGCGCAGGAGATGACGCCCTCCTCGTCCACGTCGCACATCAGCGCGATCTTCGACTTCAGTGCGTCGGGGACCTCACGGTCGCAGCGGAGCACCAGCGCGTCGGGGACGATGCCGATGGATCGCAGCGCGGCGACGGAGTGCTGGGTCGGCTTGGTCTTCAGTTCGCCGGACGGTGCGAGGTAGGGAACGAGAGAGACGTGGATGAAGAAGATGTTCTCCCGCCCGACGTCATGGCGGGCCTGTCGGGCTGCCTCGAGAAAGGGCTGCGACTCGATGTCGCCGACGGTACCGCCGATCTCGGTGATGACGATGTCGGGGCGGACGCCGTCGGCGTCCGGCTCCCCCATCTCGAGGACACGACGCTTGATCTCATCGGTGATGTGGGGAATGACCTGAACCGTGTGGCCGAGGAATTCCCCGCGCCGTTCACGGGCGATGACCGTGGAGTACACCTGTCCGGTGGTGACGTTCGCGTTGGAACCGAGGTTACGGTCGAGGAAACGCTCGTAGTGACCGAGATCGAGATCGGTCTCGGCACCGTCGTCGGTGACGAAGACCTCGCCGTGCTCGAAGGGGTTCATGGTGCCCGGATCGACGTTGAGGTACGGATCCAGCTTCTGCATGGTCACCTTCAGGCCACGTGCGGTGAGCAGCTGCCCGAGGCTGGAGGCCGTCAGGCCCTTACCCAGCGAAGACGCGACACCTCCGGTGACGAAGATGTACTTGGTATCAATGCCACGCGTATGCGACAAAAGGGGCTCCCGGGGTTCTAGGTCGATCCCGGGCTCACTGCCGGGCGGGATCGAGGTGTACGGACTGCCCCACCCGAAGCATCGGCATCAACCGGTTGATCCGCCTGCCCCACGGACGTGGAGCGGGCCCGGAAAACGAGGAAACCGCAGGTGGTGCTGAAGGTTAACGGCAACGTAACCCACGGGTCTCCAGTTTAACACAGCCCCCGGCCCCACCCGGGGCCGCTATCCGGCCTCCGGAGCGGGCGCAGCCTGCTCTTCAACGGGCTGGTCCTCGACCGGCGCCTCCGGTGCCGGAGCCCCGTCCGCCACGGGCTCCGGATCCCGGACCGGACCGGTGGGCCTGGCGGGTGCGGCGGCTTCCGCGGAGGCCGCCGAACCGTAGGAACCGGAATCGCCCTCGCGCTCGTAGCGTGCCGCGAGAACCGTCGCCATGCGCCCGTAGGCGCGGTCGATGGAGTCGACGGTGGAGACGTGCCGGTTCGCGTCCGGATTCCCCCGCAGGACACCTATGGCGCCGGTGTCCGCGGCGGCGTGCACCCGGCCTGCGAGGACCACACCGCGGCCCCGCGTGTCCAGGGCCGTCGCGAAGGTGGCGAGATTCTTGGCCGCGAACCGGTCGCCGGAGCCGTCGTCGTCACCGGTGACGATCACGATGATGTCGGCGGGTCGGATGGTCCCGTGCTCGAAGGTGATGAAGCCGGCCTCGGAGAGCGCGTTCAGCAGGAGATCCCGTTCCCCCGCGTCCGCCTGCGGATCGCCGGTCACCGGATCCTTGAACAGGGCGGAGCCCAGGGCTTCACCGGAGTGGGTGCCGGGGTCGAGCCGGTCGAGGGAGAGCTGCGCGCCGGCCGGAAGCGTCGAGGTGACGATCGTCTTCAGCCCGTCGGCGCCCTCCTGATCCAGGAACTTCTCCGTCAGCGCGATCGTGCCCGCGTCGACCGCATCGGCTTTCCCGAGGAGCCAGGCGATGTTGTCGATGTCCTCCTGATCCGCCCCGGGAGTCGTGATGAGCAGGACCGACTGGTCGGTGAGGGTACCGGCCACGGTCTCCTCGGCGACGCTCGCGACGACCGCATCCGCGGTGTCCGCCTGAGCGGCTCCGATCTCGGCGTTGAGACGGGCCTCACTGAGCTGTGCGGGCGTGATCGTCTCGGTTCCCGACTCCCCCTCCGGGAGGATCGGGGCCAGTACGCAGGCACCCAGAGCTACGCCGCCCGCGATGCCGAAGAAGATGCCCGCCAGCGGTCCGAATCGACGCCGTGATGTGTGGGCCATGGGTGAGAACTCCTGATCAGGTGTGGTGAGAGGTTGGTGGCGGAGAATCCGCTAGCGGAACCAGCCTTGGACGGTCAGCGCGAGATTGTTCCAGGTGTCGATGAGGTTGCCGGTGAAATCTCCGTCCCCGGAGGTGCCCGCGATGACGACGATCACGGCTACCGCGACGAGGAAGCCGAGCAGGGTCCAGAGCCACGCGAGGTTGACCGGTCCGCCGACGTTGTAGAGCTCCGCAACCGTTTCACCGTCGATCAACCGGGCACCGAGCTTCGCCCTCGTGAGAAGCGCCGAGGGGGTCGCCTCGGGGCCGTCGACGAAGATCGTGTGGAGATCCAGGGGCGCGCCGGCGTTCACGATGAGGGAAGCGCCGTGGTAGTCGGCCAGGAGCAGCGCGAGGTCGGTGGCCGATTTACTGGCGGCGGGGAACGTCATCGCACCGATGCCGAGGTCCTGGATACGCTCCAGCCCGACGGCGTGCCCGTCAGGATCCGCCGGAAGCACGACACGGGCGCCGCTGCGGAGCGCCTCCGAACCGATGCCGGACGGATCGCCGACGACGAGGTCGGGGGTGTACTTGGCGTCGACGAGGGCGTCCGCGGCGGAATCGACACCGATGAGAACCGGATCGTACTCGCGGATGAAGTTGTGCAGCCGTTTCAGCTGTTCCCGGTGGTCGGGACCGGGTGAGAGGACCAGGACCTTCCGGTTGGCGATCTCGACGCCCGTCTCCGGGACCCCGAGGCCGTCGATGAGCAGCGGAGCCTCGGAGTGGATGAACTGGATCGTGTTCCCGAAGAACGCCTCCATGTGGTCCACGAGCGACCCCTGGGCCTCGGTGAATGCGACCTCCGCGGAACGGGTGTCGAGGACCCGTCCCGCACAGATCAGGGTCCCTCCCTGGTAGAGCTCGCCGTCTTCGGTGAGCACACCCTTGCGGCCGTCCCTGAGGTGGCGCCACACTTCCGCACCGACGCTGTCCACGAGAGTGATACCGGCGTCGAGCATCATCTGGGGACCGAAGTTCGGAACCGCACCCGTGGTGAACCCGGCGACGTTGACGACGGCGGCGGGACGGGCGTCGATCAGCCGCTGAGCGAACGCACGGTTGATGTCCGGGGCATCGATCACGGCGATGTCGCCTTCGGAAAGACGTTTCAGGCCCTTCCCTCGGCGGGTGCACTCGCGGAGAGTGCCATGCAGGCCGGGGAGATCTACGGTGCGGGAGAACAGACTCATGCCGCTATTGTGCAACCGGGCGGGCCCCACGTGGTGGAGACTCGCGGAACAACGTGCAGGATGTCCGCCCGGCAGGTCTCTCCGTCAGCGGAACTCGGCGCGGGCCTTCGCGGCGGTGTCGAGAAGTTCCCGTGCGTGTGCCCGGCCCGTCGCGGTGTCGTCGAGGCCGGCGAGCATGCGGGAGATCTCCTCGACCCGCCGGTCATCGTCCAGCACCTCGACCCCGGAGGTCACGGAGGAGTCCCCGACCTGCTTCGCGACGTGGAGGTGAGTGTCCGCGAATGCCGCGACCTGCGGCAGGTGGGTTACCACGATGACCTGGTTGTTCACGGCCAGGCGCGCGAGCCGACGTCCGATCTCGACCGCGGCCCGCCCACCGACCCCTGCATCGACCTCGTCGAACACGAGTGTCGCCCCGCTGGTCCCGGCCGCGAGAATGACCTCGAGTGCGAGCATGACGCGTGACAGTTCGCCACCGGAAGCGGTCGTGGCCAGGGCGCGAGCCCCGGTGTCGGGGGTCGCTGCGAGAAGGAATTCGATGTCGTCCGCGCCGTCCGCGCCCGGGACAACCTGCCGGAGGGCGACCTCGAAGCGGGATTTGGCCATCGCGAGTCCCTGCAGCTCCCCGGTCACCTCACCACCCAGTCTCTCCGCGGCGGCGGCCCGGGCCGCCGTCAGTTTCTCCGCGGAGGAACGCATCGTCTTCTCCGCCTCCGCCGTCTCGGCACGCAGCTTCTCGACGGCGTCGCTGGAGACGTCGATGGCGGCGAGCTTGCGGCGTGCCTTGTCCCGCCATGCGAGAACCCCGTCGATGTCCGCGGCGTATTTCCTGGTCAGCTGCTTGAGCTGTTGTTGGCGCTGCAGCATCTGCTCGAGGGCGGCGGGGTCGGCGGGTAGGCCGGACAGGAATGCGCCGAGTTCCGCGGAGATCTCCCCCAGCTGAGAGGTCATCTCGCCCAGTCTCGCCGCGACCGCGGCGAGAACGGGATCATCCGACCCCACCAGCGCCGACTGGGCCGCACCGAGGAGGTCAGAGGCTCCCGAGGTGTCGGCTGCCCCGTCGAAACCACCGAGCGCCTCGGGCCCGTCGACCGCGATGACGGCGGCGGTCGCCTGTTCCCGCAGACCGTCGACATCCTGGAGCCGACGGATCTGATCCTTGAGGTCGGTGTCCTCGCCCGGCCCGGGATCCACGTCATCGATCTCCCCGATCGCGAACTGGAGGCGGTCAACCTCCTGCGCGAGCTCACGCCGCCGCGTCGTCCGTTCCTTCAGGTCCCTGGCTTTGTCCCGCCAGGACCGCCACGCCCGCCTATAGTCCGAGAGAAGCGGCGCTATCCGCGGATCGAACCTGTCGAGAGCGGCCAACTGGCGTTCCGGCGACAACAACCGCAGCTGGTCGTTCTGCCCGTGGATCGTGAGCAGGTCCGCGGTGAAGTCCGCGAGGGTGGCGGCGGGAACCGAGCGGCCACCGAGATGAGCCCTGCTGCGTCCGGTCGCGTTGACGGTGCGCGATGCTATGAATTCGCCGTTCTCGTCGGCGGTGCCGCCGGCGGCGTCCACGAGTTTGGTGACCGCACACGCGGTCTCCGTGGGCAGCTGATCGACGAGAAATCTGCCCTCGACCACCGCTTGTGCGGCGCCGGTCCGGACCCTCGAGGCATCGGCCCGGCCACCGCACAACAGTCGGAGTCCGGAGACCACCATGGTTTTACCTGCACCGGTCTCCCCGGTCAGCACCGTGAGCCCGGCGTCGAGTTCGGTGGTGGCGACGGGAATGACACCGAGGTTCTCGATCGTGATCTCTGCAAGCATGCCACCACGATACAGCAACGTTTAGAACAGGCGTGCTAGAGCAGGGAACGGTTGTGGAGCTGTCAGGTACCGGCGGGTCCGTCCTGCTTCGCCGGACCGGGCCCCCGCCATCCCTCCACCGGAAGACGGAACTTGGTCACGAGTCGGTCCGTGAACGTCGACTCGTCCAGTCGGACCCAACGGACCGGCCGGCGACCGCGCTCCACCTCTATCCGTGATCCGGGCGGCATGGGCAGTTCCCGGAAACCGTCCATGATCGCGACCGCCGCCGAGGTGTCCGAGTTCGACTCCACCGCGACGATCGATGAGGGGCTGACCACCAGAGGCTTGGCGAACAGGGCGTGAGCGTTGTTCGGGACGACGAGAATGGCGTCGAGCTCCGGCCAGAGCACCGGCCCCCCGGCGGAGAACGCGTATGCCGTGGACCCGGTCGGGGTTGAGATGAGCATGCCGTCGCACCCGAAGGTGGTGACCGGACGACCGTCCACCTCGAGGGTCGCGTCGAGAACCCCGGAGCGGTTGAGGTTCTCCACACTGACCTCGTTCAGCGCCCACGCGGTACCCACCTCCTCCTGATCGGCCCCCAGGACGGTGACGTCAAGGGTCATCCGGTCCTCAATCCGGTAGTCCCGCTCGATGACCCGGGTGATCGCCAGTTCCAGGGAATCCGACTCCCATTCGGCGAGAAACCCGACGTGTCCGAGATTGATTCCGAGGACGGGCAGGTCATTCATGTGCGCGATGTCGGCGGCGCGCAGGAATGTGCCGTCGCCGCCCAGAACCAGGACGAGCTCAACCCCGTCGGCGGCCTCCGCACAGTGCGCGTAACGGGGAAAACGACCCAGCACGGGATGCTCGACCAGGACGGTCGGGTCACTGGGCGTCAGTACCCGCACCCGGAGGCCTGCGGCATCCAGCAGCTCCGCCGCGTCAGCGGTTGCCTCCAGGTTGGCTCGGCGCCCCACGTGCGGAACAAGTAGTACTTCGCGGTCGGTCATTTCGGGCCTTCCTCCACTGCTCGTTCCACCATCTTCCGGATCTCGTCGTCCCCGTCGTACCGGGGCCCGCCACCGTCGGTGCCGGGCCCGTTGACGAGCCACAGGAAGTACTCTACGTTGCCGGATGGTCCGGGAAGCGGGGACGCGACGACACCCCGGACCGTCATCCCGAGGTCCCCGGCGAAGCGGGCGATGTCGTAGGTGACCTCCATCCTGAGCTCGGGACTGCGCACGACGCCACCGGACCCGAGCCGCTCCTTGCCCACCTCGAACTGCGGTTTCACCATGGGCAGCAGATCGGCGCCGGGGACCGTGCAGTCACGGATCGCCGGGAGGACGAGTCGGAGGGAGATGAACGACAGGTCCCCGACCATGGCGTCACACCGCCCGCCGAGCGCTTCCGGGGTGATTCCGCGGATGTTGGTCCGGTCCAGGACACGCACCCGGGGATCATTCTGGAGTCGCCAGATCAACTGGCCGTAACCGACGTCTACGGCGACGACCTCGGACGCTCCCCGACGGAGACAGACGTCCGTGAAGCCACCGGTCGACGCTCCCGCGTCGAGGACGCGCCGCCCGGACAGGGTGAGTCCGTCCGCGGTGAACGCGTCGAGAGCCCCGAGCAACTTGTGCGCGCCTCTCGAGGCGTACGTGTCCTCCTCGGCCTCGGAGACCCGGATCGAGACCTCGGGGTTGACGACGGTGGCCGGTTTGACCGCGAGAATTCCCCCCACTTCCACCCTCTTGCCGCGGATCATCTCCACCGCGTGCTCACGGGACCGCGCTATCTTGCGGCGGACGAGTTCGGCGTCGAGACGCCTGCGGGCGACCATCAGGAGACTCCTCGGTGTTCGGTGGCGTGCGTGTCGGGTGACGGAGTGGCGGGACGGGCCCCACCGGAACTACTGCAGCGCATCGTGCAGGATCTGGTGTGCTCTGGCGAGCTGCTCGGCCTCCTCGGCCAGCGTCGCCGTCGGCTCCCCCAGAACAGCGTCCAGACTGTTCCGGACTTGTTCCGGGGTGGTCCGCGGTGTTCCGGGATCGCCGGGCACCGGCGCGCCGGACCGCGGTCCCGGTTTCGGGTGTCCGGACATCCTCACCACCACTGTTCGAGCACACGACGCGCATCGGCGCTGTCTCCGGTGACCTCGCCGACCGTGGCTTGCGTGGCCCACGCGACGGCGGCGGCGGTCCGGAGCGCCTGCACGGCGGTCGAATCAGGGGTTCCGCCGCTGATTCGGAGTACGCCGGCGTCGACGGTAGCGGTGAAGCCCCCCTGCGCCCCGGGGCGCAGGGTGTCGGTGGCTTCGTCGAAGACGTCGAGGGTGTCCGAGATGAGTGTCGGACGGTGGGGCACGGGTGCTCTGAGCACGTCATGGTGACCACTCACCCCGGTGAGCACGCAGAGGGTGTCCATTCCGGCGGCGACCCCTCCCGCGATGTCGGTGTCGAGTCGGTCGCCGACCGCGAGCGGCGCGGTGCAGCCGAGGGCCCGGGCCGCCGAGTGGAACATCGCCGGTTCCGGCTTTCCCGCGGAGATCGGGGAGACACCGGTGGCGGAGACCACAGCCGCGACCATCGAGCCGTTGCCGACGTGCAGCCCGCGTTCCTTCGGGAGTGTGGTGTCCAGGTTACTCGCCAGGTACAGGGCACCCTTCCGGATGGCGAGTGCCGCCTCGGAGAGGTGCGCCCATCCGGTGTCCGGGTTGTGGCCGTGCAGGACGGCCACAGGATCGTCATCCGCGGAGTCGGTGAGCCTGAAACCGGCCTCAGCCGCCAGGGAACGGAAGGAGTCGGTGCCGAGGACGAGGACCGTCGAACCCGCGGGGACACGGTCCGCGGCGAGCTGGATCGCCGCCAGGGCGGAGGTCATGACGTCCTCCGGGCGGGTGTCCAGACCGAGGGAGTTGAGTTGCTCGGCCACATCACGGGGAGCGCGCGAGGCGTTGTTGGTCACGTAGACGGCGGGTAGGCCGGAGCCGCTGACGGCCGGGACGGCACCCGGTACAGCGGCCCCACCCTGGTAGATCGTTCCGTCGAGATCCAGGAGAAGAGCGTCGTAGTCTGAGGCCACAGTCATGGTCCATCAGTCTACCGAGGGCGGCAACGGACCGAATCCGGTGCCCCGGTCAACCGACCGCGTCGGGCCCGGGATCAGCCGAGTTCGGCGAGCCGCTCGTCGGTGTCGAGCAGTTCCCCGGTATCGGCCTTCTTGGCGTTGGTGAACCATTCCCTGGCCTCCTCCGCGCGCCCTGCGGCGGCCAGCGCGTCCGCGTAGGCGTAGAAGAGCCTGGCCGCGGAAGATCCGGTACGGGCGGGATTGAGGTCCTCGCGCTGCAGTTCGATCACCGCGGCGTCGACATCGCCCATGTCCTTGCGGGCTCCGGCGATGACGATCGCGAATTCGGTCCTCGACTCCGGGTCGAGGGCGTCGAGGTCCTCGTTCCTGGACATCTCGATGGCGCGTTCGGGGCGACCGAGGCCACGCTCGCAGTCGGCCATCACCGCGAGGAGGCCCGGTCCACCGCTCATCCGTCGGGCGGCACGGAGCTCGGCCAACGCCTCCTTCCATTCACCCGCGTGATAGGCGGCGATACCGCACGTCTCCCGGACCACCGCGACGCGGCCCGCCCGATCCTTGGCGGCACGGGCGTGGCGAAGGGCGAGCTCGGGATCGTCCGCCATGAGGGTCGCGGACATGACCATGTGCCGGCCGACGGCCTCGGCGTTGTCCTTCGACAGCGACCGGAGGTCCTGACGGACCGACGGGTCGAGGTCATGTGCGGTGATGTCGTCGGGAAGGTCAGGTTCGGTCATACGGGCCTTGATGCGTTCCTCCCGGAAACCGGACCGCTGCGGTCCAGCACGGAACCCGTCATCGCGGCGGCCTGCCCCCGCCCGCTGCGCATGTCCGCGGCCACCGTTGTTGTTTCGTCCGCCGCGACGCTCGTCGTCCCGGCTCCCCGCCGAACGGCGTTCGCCACCGCGAGGGGGACGGGATTCCCGGTTGTCCCTGTCGTAGCCGCCCCCACGGCGATCGCCGGTGTCCCGGTCTCCGTAGCCACGACCGCCCGATCCTTCCGTACCCCGTCGGTCGCCCCGGCGCCTGTCGTCGTCGGAGGACGACGGGCGGCCACGGTATCCGTCACGCTTCCGCCGATCGTCGTCGGTGGTGAACCCTCCGGTCTTGCGGTCGTAGGTCGCTTTCGGACGGTCGCCTGAATCGGAGCGCCCCCCGCGGGAACCACGGGAAGTCTGCGGTCGACCGGAGGACGGACGGTTGTCTCCCCGACCCCGGCCAGAGTGACGGTTGTCGTTGGAATTGTGTTCAGCCATGACACATGCCCTTCCGGGATCATCGGGTTTGAAACGGTTTACGGACGGCGACCACCCGTGGGAACACGGGTAGCCGGAGGAATTCATGCTACCCCGCCACATATCCGGGGCGGCGGACGCACGAAAAAGCGTGGACCATGATCGTGACCTTGACCCCCTGGGGGCATCATGGTCGGATCATGGTCCACGCTTCGTTTTTGTGAAGTTGTAGTGTCGGCGGTGTCCTACTCTCCCACACGCTCCCGCATGCAGTACCATCGGCGCTGGTGGGCTTAGCTTCCGGGTTCGGAATGGGACCGGGCGTTTCCCCACCGCTAAAACCACC
>NZ_JAHUTN010000008.1 GCF_019209935.1 Corynebacterium sp. TAE3-ERU16 | reverse complement strand
TACCTGGAGTCCCCCGAATCGTCGACGTAGGCAAGATACACGTGGGGGACTCCGCAAGTCGGTCGGCGATCTGGTGGGAACTAAACTTCGGATAAGTCTAGCGGGTGAAACGGAGCACCGTATACCTATCGTCAAACGCACGGTCACCACAGCCGAACTACTGCCAGCGACACGGTGAACGAACGCTGGATACCGCCCCCACAATCAATCACCGACACGGTACAACCTGCACGTTAGACGGTAGAATCAGCCACCTACCGAAGTCTTACGTTCAAGGAGCCCCGCACCATGCCCCGATTCGCACCGGTCACCGTCCGACCGGACGGCAGGGTCTTCATCGGCGACCACAAGCCCTACGTCGCCCCCGACAGTCTCGATGAGCTGCGCGGTCCATCAGAGGGCATCTTCGTGCTCCCCCACTCGGTCCGCTGGCTCAACGAAAAGGCACGCACTACTGACGTGTCAGATGAAGTCTCGAGATGGTGCGCGTACCGCGATCTGCTCGCGGAGGGAACCTACGAGCAACAGTGCGAGTTCATCAACCGCGACCTGCTCATCCGGGACTTCCCCCACCTTCCACTCCCCCGTCGGGTGATCAAGCTCTGGACAGACGCTTTCCCCGAGCTGACATCCGGTGGATAGTGTCCTCGCGGCACAGCGCACGATCACCCGGCACGTCAGTGTTTTAATGGGCTTCAAGGAAAGCAGTCTGGGGCCGGTTCAGTGGTACGTGAAGAGCCTGAACCCGAAGATGAGGCGGCACGGTCAATGATGGTCCGGGTGATGAGCGGAACGTGATCTCATCGTTGTGGCCGTGTGCAACGGTAACGACTCATCACTCGTCAGGCACCGAGTCCCAGCACACCAAAAGATGGTGAAAGCATTCCAGGGTGCGTGTCCGCCACTACTTCCGGGATCGTCGCCACTTCGATCACCCCTGCCGGACCATGGTTCAGTGTGCCCACACACCCGATACCGGAGCCCATTCCTTGTCGTGAACGGTCTTCAACGGTGGTGAGACCGACCTCGCGGAACCGGGAGGCAGGCATGCTCACTTGAGACCCAACCCCACCCCGGTCACAGCCCGACGCGGCGGGCGGATTCCTCCCAGAGTCGCCGGGCGATCTCCGGATCGCGGCTGCCGGGATAGTCCGGCCCCTTCTTCTTCCCGAGGTAGTACCCGCCGGGGACGAAGTCGACGCCGACGGTTCCGGTGGCCAGCCGGACGAGCCGGTCGGCCCCCTTGTCGGAGCTGCTCAACGCCATGCGGATCACCGGGTTGGTGTAGAAGAACTCGAGTCTGCCGCCGGTACCGGAGCCGAAGTTCGAGGCGATGACGCCGGGGTGGAAGGAGACACCGTAGATACCCCGGTCGGCGTGCCGGCGGGACAGTTCACGGGCGTGGATGATGTTCATCATCTTCGAGTCACCGTAGGCCTTCATCGGGTCCCAGGGCCCGTCGGCGTTGTCGAGGTCGTTCACGTCGAGTTTTCCGTAGTACTTCGCGGCGATCGAGGCCGTCCCGACGACGTACCCGAGTCCGGCGGCGAGGCTGTCGGCGAGCAGTTCGGTGAGCAGGAACGGCGCGAGATGGTTCACCTGGAGGGCGAGTTCGTTGCCGTCGTCGGTGACGGTCCGCTCCGGGGCGAAGACACCTCCCGCGTTGTTCGCCAGGACGTCGATACGCGGGGCGATCTCGGCGAGGGAGGCGGCGAGGTCACGGACCTCGTCCAGGGACGAGAAATCGGCGGTGAAGTGGGGCGCACCGATCGCGGTGGCGACGAAGCGGGTCTTGGCCGGGTTCCGGCCGACGACGATGACGCGGTGCCCGAGGTCGGCGAGTTTCCGGGCGGCGGCCGCCCCGATGCCGTCACTGGCGCCGGTGACGACGATGGTGCGGGGCACCTCGACGAGTGGAGGTCGGCTCATCGGTTCTCGCCCCCGTCGAGACCGTCGAGGACACAGTCGCGCAGGATGCCCATGGGGATCGATCCGAGGGCGAGGGCCTCCGCGTGGAACTGCGGGAGGGTCATGCCCCGGTCGAGGGCCTCGTCGCGGAGCTGCTGCCAGAGGCGCTGGCCGAGGGCGTACGAGGGTGCCTGGCCCGGCCAGCCGAGGTAGCGGTTGAGCTCGAAGTCGAGGTTGGGGCCGGCCATGGCGGAGTTGGCGCGCAGGAACGACGCCGCGTACTCGGCGTCCCACGTCCCGCCGTCCGGCGTGGTCTTCCCGAGGTGGACTCCGATGTCGAGGACGACGCGGGCGGCCCGCAGACGTTGTCCGTCGAGGAGCCCCATGCGGGTCGCGGGGTCGGTGTGGTGGCCGAGGTCGGCCATGAGCTGCTCGGCGTAGAGCGCCCAGCCCTCGCCCTGCCCGGAGTTCCAGCACGCGACGCGGCGCCAGAGGTTGAGCCTGTCGGATTCGCAGAGGGTCTGGCCGATCTGGAGGTGGTGGCCGGGAACGCCCTCGTGGAACACGGTGGTGAGTTCCTGCCAGGTGTGGAACACGGTCTCGCCCCTGGGCACGGACCACCACATGCGTCCCGGGCGGGTGAAGTCGCTGCTGGGCGGGGTGTAGAAGATGCCTCCGGTTCCGGCGGGGTCGATGCAGCACTCGATGGTGCGCACCGGCTCGGGGATGGTGAAGGCGGTTCCGTCGAGATCGGCGATCGCCTGATCGGCGGTGGTCTGCATCCATTCCTTCAGGGCGTCGACGCCGTCGAGCCGGTAACGTTCGTCGGCGTTGAAGCGGTCCATCGCCTCCCCGACGGTGGTGCCCTCGCCGAAGCACTCGACGGCGATGGCCTCCTGCTCGGCGACGATCTCGGCGAGTCGGGTCAGTCCCCATTCGTAGGCCTCGTCGAGATCGACGGTGGCGCCGACGAACTCGCGGGAGAAGCGTTCGTAGCGTTCCCGTCCGACGCCGTCCGCGGCGGGGGCCTGCGGCAGGAGGGTCTCGCGCAGCCAGGTGGCCATGACCCCGAAGGCCTCGCGGGCCCGGACGAGCTCGGCCTGGTCGGCGTCGATCCCGATCCCGTTGAGGGAGGACTCGTCGCCGGCGAGATCCTCGCACTGGGCGATGACCTGTTCGACCTGACGTCGGGCGGCGACGTGCCCGCCTTCGGCGGCGAGCATGAGGGAGGCGCGGTGTCCGTCGAGTGCACGCGGGACATGCCCGAGACGGGAGATGATGTCCGCCCGCGCCTCGGTGGTGTCCGTGGGCATGAGGCTGAAGGTGTCACGGATCCACTGGACGGGGGACGCGATGTTGTCGAGCTGCCGGATGTCCTCGCCGGCCTCGTGGAGTTCGAGCCGCAGCCCGAGGCGGTCCCGCAGGACGGCGGCGGTGACGCGGTCGACATCGTCGAAGTCGACGTCCCCGTCACCGGCTGCGGCCTTCTCGAGGGCGTCGACCTCGTCGAGCATGCGCCGGGTGCGTTCCGCTACGGCGTCGTGGTGCTCCGGGGAGAAGTCCTCCATGTCTCCGTTGTATTCGGTGAATCCCCACTCTGTCGCGGACAGCGGGGACAACGCCGCGAGATCGTGCACGAAGGTCTCGCAGGCGAGATCGAGACGGGACGGGTTACGGAAGGTGTCGGAGCTCATGCCCACCCAGTGTAGCCGCGGCGGACAGGTCAGCCGCAGAGTTCGCGGTTCCCCCATTTGGTGCCCGGGGCGCGCCATTCGGCGAGTCTGTCGAAGATCTCCCCGGGGTCGTCGGTGACGATGAGGGCGTCGATGTACCGGCGCTGGATGAAGCCTTCCGCGCACATCCGTTCCAGGGCGTCGACGAGCGGGGTCCAGTACTCGTCCACGTTGAACAGGACGATCGGGCCGGTACCGGCGACGAGCTGCTGGCGGGTGAACACCTGGAACAGTTCCTCGAGGGTGCCGGCGCCGCCGGGCAGCACGATGAAGGCGTCGGCGAGTTCCTCCATGCGGGACTTGCGTTCGGCCATGGTCTCGACGACCTCGAGGGAGGACAGGCCGTCGTGGGCGATCTCGAGTTCGACCAGCGACCGGGGCATGACCCCGATGGCCCGCCCACCGGCGTCGATGACGGCGTTCGCGACGACACCCATGAGTCCGACATCGCCACCGCCGTAGACGAGGTCGATGTCGCGTTCCGCGAGGGCGTGGCCGATGGTGCGGGCGGCGTGGGCGTAGTCGGTGCGGGCACCGGGGGCGGAGCCGCAGTAGACGGCGGCCCGGTTGATCGGCGGGGTGAGGTGCATGACCATCGTCCCGGGGCAGTCATCGCAGTCGAGGGACTCGAAGCCGAGGCGGGCGTAGAGGCGCCGCGCTGGATTGTCGTGCTCGACGTGGAGGGAGATGCCGGGCCAGCCGACAGTGCGGCCGTGTTCGACGACGGCGCGGATCAGGGTGGTGCCGATCCCGGCCCCCTGAAAGCCATCGTCGACGCTGACGGAGAGCTCGGGGATCTCCGGTGCGACGTAGCCGTGGGAGCGGATGAAGGTGGCCCAGACGACACCCGCGGTGCGCCGTTCCCCGGTGACGGGATCGGGCATCTCGGCGACCATGCCGATGTCGCCGCGCTGGGGGATGAACTGCAGGTAGGGAGACAGTCGTTCGTCGGTGGTGTCCGCCTCCGCCCCGACGTTGTGGACGGTCGCCCACTCGCGGAGGGGGTGGTCGTCGACGGTCATGGGCCGCAGGGTCGCGGAGCTGTCGGGGACGTGTGCAGTCATGGGTCACAGACTAGCGGCAGTGGAGCAGGCGCATCCTTGTGCAGGCTTCGAGCACGGTCGTACGCTGGGATCGTGAATTGTCCGGGGAATGCGATGGAACTGGTCCGCGACGCCTCGCGCGTCGTGGTGTTCACGGGAGCGGGGGTGAGCGCGGAGTCGGGCCTGGACACGTACCGCAACGACGAGTCCGGCCTGTGGGAACGGGTCGATCCGGAGGCGATGGCCAGCATCGACGCCTGGCGCCGGGATCCGGAACCGATGTGGTCCTGGTACCTGTGGCGGGCACATCTGGCACGAACCGCGGAACCGAACGCCGGACACCGGGCGGTCGCGCGGTGGGCGCAACTGTGTTCGGTGACGGTGGTGACGCAGAACATCGATGATCTGCACGAGCGGGCCGGCAGCGACGCCGTGGTGCACCTCCACGGCAGCCTCTTCGAGTTCCGGTGCACGGAGTGCGCGGATCCGTTCGAGGTCGACGATTTTCCCGCGGTGCGGGAGCCCCGGATGACGCCGCCCGCCTGCCCACGGTGTGGTGCAGCGGTGCGCCCGGGTGTCGTGTGGTTCGGCGAGGCGTTGCCCGCCGCGGAGTGGGAGCGCGCCGCCGAGGCGATGGCGGACGCCGATCTGGTGGTGATCGTGGGCACGTCGGGTGTGGTGCAGCCTGCGGCGTCGCTTCCGCTGCTCGCGGTGGAGGCCGGGGTCCCGGTCCTGGAGATCACCCCGGCGCCGACGGAGCTGACCCGGATCGCCGACGTGAGTTGGTCCACGACCGCGGCGCGGGGCCTGCCGGCGCTCGTCGATGCCGTCCGCCACGCCAGGGATCTGTCGTGAGCGCACGGGCGTTCGTGGTCGGATCCGGTCCGAACGGGTTGGCCGCCGCCATCGAGCTGGCGCGCGCGGGATTCCGTGTGACGGTGCTGGAGCGGGCCGCCGAGATCGGTGGCGGCTGCCGGAGCTCCGCGCGGCTTGTCCCGGGCATGATCCACGACGACTGTGCGGCGGTGCACCCGCTGCTCGCGGCCTCACCCTTCTTCCGGACCCTCGAGCTCGACGTGGAGCTGGTTCATCCCGAGATTCCGCTGGTGCACCCCCTGGCGGGCGGGAACGCCGCGGTACTGCACCGGGATCTCACGGCGACGGTCGCCGGGCTCGGGCGGGAGGGCCGACGGTGGCGGAGACTCTTCGCTCCCCTGGTCCGCTACCCGGACCGGATCGCGGATCTGGCGTTGACTCCCCTCCCCGGTTCGATCGCGCGGCACACGGTCCTGGGGCCGCGATTCGCTGCGCGCGGCCTGCCTCCCGCGACCGCGGTGACGAGGTTCCTCGGTGCGGGCACTCCGGCTGCCGCCTTGTTCGCGGGGCTCTCGGCGCACGCTTTCAGCAGACTCGACCGGCCGCTGACCTCTGCGGTGGGGCTGATGATGGGGTTGACGGCGCAGACGTGGGGCTGGCCGGTGGTCCGGGGTGGTTCGGGGCGGTTGACCGCCGCCCTGGCGGATTATGTCCGGGAGTTCGACGGAACGATCCTCACCGGGGTGACGGTCCACCGGTTGAGTGATCTCGAGGACTTCGGATACCGGGGTGCTTCGGCCGGTGACGTCGTGGTGCTGACGACGACGCCGGGGCACGCGGCGACGCTGCTTCCGGGGACCCAGCCCGCCCGACTCCGGCGCCGGTACCGGCGGTTCCGGCACGGGGCGGCCGCGTTCCGGGTGGACCTCGCCGTGCGTGAGGGCATTCCGTGGCTGAACCCCGATGCCCGGCGCGCGGGCACGCTGCACCTGGGCGGAACAGCCGGGGAGATCGCCGCGGCGGAACGGGCGACGTCGTCGGGCCGTGTCGCGGAGGAGCCGTTCATTCTGGTGGGACAGCAGTACCTGGCTGATCCCTCCCGTTCGGTGCGGGTGGACGGTGGGTGGCTGCACCCGGTGTGGACGTACGCGCACGTGCCCGCCGGATACCGGGGTGACATGACGGAGCAGGTGATCTCCCGGATAGAGGCGTTTGCTCCCGGGGTACGCGACCGGATAGTCGGGGTGTCGACGCGGAGTACCGCGGAGCTGGAGGCGCACAACCCGAACTACGTGGGTGGGGATGTCGCCGGGGGTGCGAATTCCCCGCGCCAGTTGATCGCCCGTCCGGTTCTGCGCAATCCCTACGACACGGGTGTCAACGGTGTGTTCCTCGGCTCGGCCTCGACACCGCCGGGCGGAGGGGTGCACGGGATGGCCGGGTTCGCTGCGGCGCGCCGGGCTGCGGACTGGGCCGGTATGACATAGACCGTTCTGTCTATTTTATTGCCCCTGAATGAGGCTTTCCGGTTAGTGGCGGTAGACAGTTCAGTCTGTCTTTTATAGACTCACCGTCCATGAGCACTCTGGCTGTGTCCGCGCGCACCCCCGTTTTCCGTCGCCCCACCATGCCGACGGCCCGGTGCCTGCACCACATGATGCGCGGCCACCTGGCGATCCGCGGTGACCTCGTGGCGGCGACGGGACTCTCCCAACCCACCGTGACCCGGGCCGTCACCAGCCTCGTCGGCGCGGGACTGATCCACGAACGCCCGGACCTCGTCCGCGCGACCGGGCCCGGACGGCCCCGCATCCCACTGGAGATGACCCCCACCCCCTGGCTCCACATCGGCGCCGCGATCGGCGCGGACGGGGGCACTCTCGGCGTCTTCGACACCCGCGGCCGTATCCTCCGCGAGACCACGTTCCCGCTGGGCACCGGCCCCACAGACGCCGCCGACACCGCGGAACACCTCATCGCCGGTATCCACCGACTGCTGTCCAGACTGGTGGTGCCGGTCGCCGACATCGGCGTCGCAGTGACGGCACCGGACACCGGGTCCCTCGGCGGGCGGCTCACCGAGGAATTCGACTGCCCGGTGACCGTCGGTGACCTCACGGCGGCACTGGCCGCAGCGGAGCTCTTCACCACCGATGCCACCACCGACCCGATCCTGATCATCCACCTCGACCGCGGACTCACCCTGGCGGTCGCCGATGACGGCGGGGTGACGGCCCACCCGGTGAACTCCGACCTCGGACCGGAGATCCTCGCCCGCCGCCTGGCCGATGCAGGGATCCTCCCCGGCGAGAGGCGACGTGGGTTCACCGGGCTCCTGCCCGCCGGGACACCGCAGTCCCCGCAGCTCCGGTCACTTCTCGATGAACGGGCACGGGAACTCGGTGAGACCGTCGCACGCCTCACCCGGGACACCGGCGCCGGGACGGTCGTGCTCGCCGGTCCGGGATTCACCGTCGACCCGGGCGGCTACCGGGAACTGGCCCGGGCGGTGAACCCGAACGTCGACAAGCGCGTAGCCATCAGGATCGTCCCGGACGCGGCCGCACTCGCGCGTGCCGCCGCCCGCACCGTGGCCCTCGATCGGCTGCTGTCGGACCCGGCCGCGGTCCACGCCGAACTCATCGACCGGAATCAGCTGTAGCGCACCTCGTCGAGACGCAGCCGCTGGTCCGACTGCCCGCGGGCGATGTCGACGTACCGACCCGCGTGCGGGATGAAGGACCCGGACTGCTCCGCCGACAGCTCGCGGCGCACCTTCGCCGGAACACCGGCCGCCAGGGAGCGGGCCGGGATCTCCTGCCCCTCGAGCACGACCGCACCGGCCGCGATGAGGGACCCCGCGCCGACGCGCGAGCGTGACAGCAGCGCGGCCTTCATCCCCACCAGCGTCCCGTCTTCGACCGTCGTTCCGTGGAGCAGTGCCATGTGCCCGGCGGTGACATCGTCACCCAGGGTGCACGGCGCATCCGCGTCGACGTGCATGACGCAGTTGTCCTGGATGTTCGTGCGCGCACCGATGCGGATCGCGTTGACGTCACCGCGCAGCACGCAGCCGTAGAACACCGACGAGTCGGGGCCGATGACGACATCGCCGATGATGGTGGCGTTCGGCGCGATGAACGCCGAGGCGTGGATACGCGGTGCGACGCCGTTGAACGGGAGAATCAGTGGTTCCATTCCACCAGTCTGCCCGTGACCTCCACCGCCCGCATCCCGAACTCCCGGGCGGCGGCGACATTCACCGGATTGTCGTCGAAGAACAGAACCTCACCCGGCTCCGCACCGAGTGCCGCACACGCCGCCCGGTAGGCACCCGGATCAGGCTTCGCGACGCCGATGTCGCAGGACATCGTCACCGCGTCGAAACGCTCCAGCCACGTGTGCCGCGCGCGGACCCGTTCCGCGAGGAACGTCGGGATGTTGCTCAGCAGGCCGACCCGATGCCCGGAGTCGATCAGCTCACCCACATACGCCACCGCATCGGCGTCCTCGTCCAACCAGCTGGCGATGTCTGCCTCAACCACCGCACCGACGTCGAACGGCGGCAGCTCGAGGCTCGTGCGGATCCGCTCCCAGTACTCCGTCGGCGTGAGCTCACCCGCGTCGAGCGGACCCCGCAACTTCCAGTACAACGGCCACAACCGGTCGTCGGTGCCGACCGCGGCCTCGATGGCACACAGGTGGGCATCGGTCTGGGTGGTCAACAGGACACCGTAGAGATCGAAGAGACAGGTCTGCACGCACGCCAATCTACCGCGGCCCGTCAGGCGTTCGCCGCCTCCCGTTTCCGGGCGCGGGCCCCGACGATCTGCGCGGCGGAGGCCGCGACGATCACCGTCACGGCGCCCACGGCCTGGATCGCGGAGAAGCTCTCCCCCTTGACGATCACTCCGAGGACCGTGGCCGTCAGCGGGTTGATCACGCTGAGCAGGGAGACACTGACCGCGTCGAGGATCGCCAGCCCGCGGAACCACAGGCCGTAGGCGATGAGCGCACCCACGACGGTCAGGTAGGTGTAGCCCGCGATGTTCGTGCCGGTCAGGTGGTCCGGCAGACCCTCGAACAGCAGCAGCGGCATCAGGGCCAGACCACCGAACGTCAGCTGCCACCCCGTCACGGCGAGCTGGGGAACGCCCTCGGGACGGCCCCACCGTTTCGCCAGGACCAGGCCCGTACCGGTGAACAGCGTCGCCGCGACCGCGGCTGCGACACCCTCGGTGTTCAGTGCGGCATCGGGCGAGAGCACCAGCGCCGCGACACCGGCCACGGCGATGACGCCGGCCACGACCTGAGCCCTGTACACCTTCACGCCCAGCAGCAGCGGGCTGAGTCCCATCACGACGAGTGGTGCGGTGCTGGTGATCACGGCCGCGGTACCACCGGGGAGCAGGTAGGCGGTGAGGAAGAGCAGGGCGAAGAAACCACCGATGTTCACCACACCGAGCACGATGGCCCTGATCCACCAGATCCCCTTCGGCAGCACGCGGAACCAGGCGAGCAGGAGCAGGCCGGCGGGCAGGGCACGCATGACACCGGCGAGGATCGGCCGGCCGTCCGGAAGCATCTCCGTCGTGACGACGTAGGTCGTGCCCCACGTGAATGGGGTGATCGCTGTGAGCAGAAGATTCATGGCCGTCCTCCCCTAGTACCGTTCGTTGACCCGACGTGAGGCGTGGCGACCCGGATGCTCGGGGGTTTCGGCGCCGTGGCCCATGGCGATGACCAGTGCGATGACCCGGTCGTCCCGGCCACCGATGCCGATGGCCTCCTTCACCTTCTCCTCATTCCAGCCGGTCGTGGGACTGGTCGCCAGTCCCTCACCCGCCGCCGCGACGAGCGCGAAACCGGCGACGAGCATCGCGTCACGCAGGGCGGCCTCCCGTAGTTCCTGGGGGGTCTTGAGGCTGTTGAACTTCTCCGCGGTGGTGCGTACCTGTTCGGGCAGGATCTCCCCGGCGTCCTCCGGCAGAACCTCGACCCGACCGACCGCCACGAGGACGACCGGGGCGTCGATGAACTGGCGTTGACCGGAGGCGTCGACGAGCGCCTGCCGGACCTCCGGGTCACGGATGACGACGAGGTCGCGAGCCTGGGCGTTGAAGGCGCTCGGCGCCTCGAGAGCCTGATGGACGACGCGGTCGAGGACCTCCTCCGAGACGTCATCGGGGAGGTAGTTGCGGACGGCGCGGCGGGTGGCGATGGCGTCGGCGACAGTGCGGGACATGATGGACTCCTGGAAGGTTCTCGATTGTTCGATATCAAAGTGTTCGACGCCAGATTAATCTCATGTAAGATTGATGTCAAACACTTCGGCGTCAAACAGTTAGGGGATGGCCCATGGCCGACCACATCGACCACATCATCGAGCAATGGCGCACCACCCGCCCCGATCTCGATCCCACACCGATGGAACTTCCCGCCCGACTCCAGTACCTCGCCAGGGCCTCCGGGGACCACATCATCGCGAACCTGGCCCGATTCAACCTGGAACGGTGGCAGTTCGACGTCCTCGCCACACTGCGCCGTATCGACCGGCCGCTGACCGCGGGAGAACTGTGCGCCAACTCCATGATCTCCGGCTCGGCGATGACCAACCGCGTCGACAAGCTCGCCGCCGCCGGCCTGCTCACCCGCTGCACCGACCCCGACAACCGCCGCTGCGTCCGCATCACGCTCACCGACGCCGGACGCGAACTCGTCGACAAGGTCCTGCCCACCCACCTCGACACCTGCCGCGACACCCTCACCGGACTCACCGACGACGAGCGGGAGACACTCGGACACCTGCTCCGCAAGGCACTGGCGGCCCACACCGGATGATCGACTTCGCACAACCCGCCGACAGGGTCGCACCCCTGCTCCTCGGCTGCACACTCAGCCACGCAGGCGTCACCGTCCGACTCACCGAGGTCGAGGCCTACCTCGGCGAACAGGACGACGCCTCCCACGCCCGCCGCGGGAGGACACCGCGCAACGCCGCCATGTTCGGCCCACCCGGTCGGATGTACGTCTACATCTCCTACGGCATCCACCGCGCCGGCAACATCGTCTGCCACCCACCCGGCGGCAGCGGCGGAATCCTCCTCCGTGCCGGTGCGGTCGTGGACGGCCACGACACCGCGCGCGCCCGGCGCGGCCCGACGATCCCCGACGCCCGCCTCGCACAGGGACCGGGCAATCTCGGCCGGGCACTCGCCCTCCACGTCGACCACAACCACTCCCCCGTCCTTCGCTCCGGGACCGACGGCTTCATCCTGAGGGACCGCGACCACGAGCCGCACTGGACCACCGGCCCCCGGATCGGCATCACGCGCAACGCCGACGCGCCCCTGCGCTTCTACCTGCCCGGCGACCCCACCGTCACCAGCCCCCGGGGACGCGCGCGGCGCTGACCTGCGCCGAATCCCACGCGACGCACGTTAGGATCCGGGCATGGAGCAACTGCAACCCGACGCCGTCACCGTGCTCATGGGTGTATCCACCACCACGCCCGCCGACCTGATCAGCACCACACTCGCCAGCCTCGCCAAGCAGTCCCTGCGCCCCACCCGCATCATCGTCACGGCGGACGCACGCCTCCACCCGACCCTCGAGAAGCAGCTCACCTCACCCGAGGCCCACGACATGGGCATCATCTACACGGTCGCCGATGAACCAGGTCCGGCCGCCGCACTCGACGTGGGTCTCGCCCACGTCGACACGGAGTACACCGCGCGCGTCAACCCCGGCGACATCCCCCACCCCGACCGGCTGCGGCGCCAACTGGACACCTTCCACCAACGACGTGTCGACATCCTCGGCACCGCCGTCATGGAACTCGACCACACCACCGACGCCACCGACCCCGTCAGCCTCCTCGGTGCGGATCTCTCCGTCCGCACCATGCCGAGCTCACACACCGAAGTCACCCGGCATCTGGGCCGCCGTAGCCCCGTCATCGACGGCACCGTCATGGCACGCACCGCCGCCATGCGCGCCGCCGGCGGCTACCGCGGCGGCGGCCACGAGGCCGACCGGGACCTGTGGGTCCGCATGATCGGGGCGGGTGCCCGGGTCCGTAACCTGCCCACCCCGCTGACCTGGCAGCGAATCGACATCGACGCCGGCCCCGGACCGAGCCGCGCAGACAGGCGGGCGGCGAGCCGGAACGTCCGCGACACCCTCGACGAACAGGGCATCCCCCGGAAGAGTTTCTGGCGGAGGTTGTTCGGGCGCTGAATGCCGGTGGCGTGACGTACGGCCGCGGTGCACCTGGCCGACACGTTGAACCGGAGATCTTCCCTCCATGTCCACCGGGCGTCGATACGCGCGCTCCGTGAGCGCGCCGTCGGCGGATGGAGCATCTCCGCGGTCTCTGCCGGGGCCCGCCGGTACGTCGTCAGTACGTGCAAACATCGGCGCACACCGCCAAACACCCGGGTGGATCCTCCGGTCAGTGCGTGTTGACACGCACCGACGATCCACCGGTCCAGCACCGACGGCGGCTCCCCCCCCCCGCACTCGACCCGTGTCCCGGGACGCTCGTCACCGCGTGCGAAGAGGATCCACGAGACCGAAATCCCCTGGACGGGGCACCTCACCGGTACATGTCAGCACGCAACGGTGAGACGAACGGCCCCCGCGCCCCGACCGGGCCGGGTCAGATCCCGCCCACGGTCCCCTCGCGCCGCGGATCCGCCCCGCCGCTGATCCGACCGTCGGGCCGCACGACGAGCACGGCGGCACCGCTCGGTTGATCGGCGAGCTGCACCCGGTGGCCGCGGGAAACCAGCCCGTCGATCAGCACCCGGGCCGGACCATCCTCCGCCTCACCGATCAGGGGATGTTCACCGCCGACGGCGGTGACGCGGGTGTTCCGCGCCCCGAAGTTCGGGGCGCCCACCGCCTGCTGGGCATCCAGACCCCAGTCGATGAGGGCGACGAGGATCTTGACCACGTACTGGATGATCACCGCACCGCCCGGCGCCCCGACCACGGCGCGCAGGTCGGGACCGTCGAACACGAGGGTCGGGGCCATCGAGGACCTGGGTCGCTTGCCGGACTCCACGCGGTTCGCCACGGGACGTCCGTGGACGTCGGTGGGCTCGGCGGAGAAATCCGTCAGCGTGTTGTTCAGGAGGAGCCCGCGCACCATGTGGAAGGATCCGAACCCGATCTCGATGCTCGTGGTGAGGCTGACCGCGTTGCCGGCGGCGTCGATGACGCTGACCTGGCTGGTGCCGTACTCGGGCAGGTCACGTCCGGCGGCGAGTCCGTTCGTGGGCAGCCCCGGTTCAGCGGTGCCCATGGTCCGGTCCGTGTCGATGAGTGCGGCACGTTCCCGCAGGTAATCGCGATCCAGCATGTCGGGCAGCGGATATCCGTCGGCGATGAACGTGTCCCGGTCCGCATAGGCCAGGCGCTCGACCTCACTGACGAGGTGGACGAGTTCAGGGGCGGGCACCCCGTTCCGCGGCGGGGCGCCGAGATCGTGGTGTTCGAGCATCCCGAGGATCGCCGCGACCGTGATCCCGCCGGACGAGGACGGCGGCGTCCCCGCCAGTCGAAGACCCCGGTAGGTGGACCAGAGGGGTGCACATTCGACAGCCTGGTATCCGGCGAGATCGGCGAGCGTCATCAGGCCCGGTGTCACGGTGTCCGAGGGGCGGCAGACGCGTTCGACGATCGCCTCGGCGATCTCCCCGGTGCGTAGCGCGTCGGCACCGTGTTCCGCGATGAGCTCACACGTCCGCGCGTAGTCGGGGTTGGTGAGCACGGTGCCCTCCGCCTTCGCCTCCCCGGCATCGTCGAGGAAGTGGCGTGCCGCCTCGGGACAGCGGGCGAGGTCGGTCTTCGCGTCATCGATCGACGCCCAGAGACGGTGGCTGACCGAAAATCCCTCCTCGGCGCGCCTGATCGCGGGGGCGATCAGATCCGCCCACGCGATGCGCCCGAATCTCCGGTGCGCGAGCTCGAGCGCGGCGACCGCCCCCGGCACCCCGATGGAACGGCCCGAACGCAGAGCGTCGGGGACCGGAGGCCGGGAATCGTCGTCACTGATCCGGGTCAGGTAGGTGCCGGACGCGGCAGCGGGTGCGGTCTCCCGCCCGTCGAACGCGGTCGTGTTTCCCGTCGCGGCGTCGAAGTGCAGGAGGTAACAGCCTCCCCCGATACCGGAGGACTGCGGTTCGGTGAGCCCGAGCATGAACTGGGCGGCGACCGCGGCGTCGAGAGCCGTCCCACCGTCCGCGAGGACCCCCACCGCAGCATCGGTGGCGTGTTGATTGGCGGTCGACACGGCGAAGGTGTCGGTGACGACCTCCACCATTCCATCGCGGTAGCCGGTCGAGATCTCCGGGCTGGTCGTGGTGTCGCGGCCGCCGGGGACCGGATCCCGGGAGGGTGGGGTCATGGCAGGATTGTAGCCTCCACCACAGACTCCCGCCCGATCGGCACTCATCGAGGTACGGCGACCGCCTCTCTCCCCGCATGTCAACGCGGCTCGGCCCGCACGTCGAATCCACCGATGCGGAAAGATCGATCCAGGTCATCCCGGACCTTTCTTCGACCTCTCGCCGGTAGTGTCCGTCTCATCCGGAGTCATTTTCCGGTAGAACAGAGCTCACAATGTGATTCCCGTTTGAGGAGAGCCCCGTGTCCATCCGCCGCACCACCGCATCCACCGTAGCCACGGGGGTCCTCATCCTCGGTCTCGCCGCACCGGCCGGAGCCGACCCGTGGCCCACACCTGAACCGGGTAGTCCCGGTCACCGCGACTCCCAACAACTCCTCGCCGCCGCGACCACGGAACTGAGCTCCTACGTCTCATCGAATTTCGGGGCGATCGTCCGCGACATCATCTTCCCACCGACCGACGGGCGCACCCCCGCCTGGGCGCAGGTCTCCATGCTCGGCCTCGTGGCCGGCGGCGCCCTGTACGAGGTCACCCAGGGAGCGCTCGGATCTTCCGGGGTCAACCTGCGCTGACCCACGCATGTCGCCGGCCGCCGGCCCGTGTGACAACCGACCCGCGGATCAGCGACACCCGGTGACCGTCATACGAACTCCACGGTCATCCCCACAGCCCACGGCACACGCGGATGCCTGCGGTGGGCTGTGGATCACTGGCACAGATCTCCGGAAACCGGGCCCCGGTGACAACCACCACCGGTGTATCCGGACCGGATCCGGAAGCTCGGTTCTCCACACGTGCGGAGAACCGTCGCTCCACCGGAACCTAACGCATCGGCACTTCCCCGATCGTGCGGCGCAGCTTCCTGGTGTGCAGTTTCTCGGGTTTGGCGGCGAGTTTCTCCATCGCCCGCATCGCGCAGATCAGGTGTGCCTCCTTCGATGAGGAGTAGAAGGCCTGGGCGCCGGCGGGCAGCTTCGGCACATTGTGCAGCGGGAGATCGGAGACGCTGAGCAGCGTGCCGTAGGGGATGCGGTAGCGGTATCCGTTGGCGGCGAGGGTCGCCGACTCCATGTCGACGGCCACCGCCGTGGAGCCACGGAGGATCCGCCACAGATCCCGGGACGTGTGCCATTCCCAGTTCCGGTCGTCGGTCGACATGACCGTACCGGTGCGCATCAGCGAGTGGTTGTCGCCGTAGACCGCGTTCACCGACTTCTCCAGCGCACGCTGCACCTCGGGCACCGCGGGGATCGGGATGTCGAGACCGATCCGGTCGTCGAGGATGTGATCCCGGCGCTGGTAGGCGTTGCCGAGGATGAGGTCGCCGATGCGCATGCGGCCGTCGAGACCAGCGCAGTGGCCGATCATGATCCAGCATTCGGGTCGGAGGACCGCCAGGCAGTCGGTGATCGTCTTGGCGTTGGACGGCCCCACCCCGATGTTGATGATCGTCACGCCCGTGTTGTCCTCGGCGGCGAGATCGTAGCGGGGCATCTGGCGTGACGACGGCCCGAGCAGCGTCTGCAGTTCCACGCCGTCGACCTCCCCGCGTCGGAGAACACGACCGTCGTTGAGGCGGAGTTCCGTGTAGCGCGATTCGGGGTTCGCCAGCTCCGACACTGCGTATCGGACGAACTCCGTGGTGTGCATGGCGTAGTTCGTGAACAGGATGTACTTCTGCACACCCTCGACACCGATGCCGGTGTAGTGCTCTATGCGTTCACAGGCGATGTCGAAACGCTGCGGTGAGAAGTGGAACAACGGCATCTCGGAATCGTGGAACACGTCCCAGGACCCGTCGATGATCCCGTCGTGCACGTCGTCGAGGCTCGGTCGCGGGATGACGCCCGCGTCATCGTGGACACGCGGTGGCGGCGGGCAGTCGGCGGGAAGGGAGAGGTATTCCGGCGGGATACGCACCTCCGACGGACCGGTGGAGATCGTGCACGGATAGTTGGTGGTCAGGCGTTCCAGCTGGGCGGCCAGGTAGCGGCGCATGAGCCGTGGGCGGGAGAAGGTCGCGGCGTAGCGCCCCGACCGGTCCACGTAGCCGAAGGGTTCGGTGCGGTCGATGGGGCGCCAGGACTCGACCTCGACGACGAGCTTGGGGTAGACGACGTCGGCGTATCGGCTGTAGTCGACCGGCCCGTCGGCGTTCTCTCCGGAGTTGAGGATCCCGCAGGCGAGTTCCACCGCGGCATCATAGCGTCTGATCAGGTCGTCGACGGCCGCTTCGACCGAGTCATGTGTGATCCATCCGGTGGGCATCTCCGTTGACCGTGTCTCCATGCCGCCCAGACTAGCCACGGTCGACGGGGTCCGGTACCCCCTCCGGTTCAGAGCCACCTTCATGTCGTCGGTGCGTGTCAACACCCACCGATGAAACGGGTGAGCAGGCGTTTTCCCGCCGTCATCGACGCGTTTGCACACGGTGACGACACGCGGACCCCGCAGTGTACATCCGGGCCAGACCATCACCGGCCCGGATTCTTCTCCGTTCTTCCACCGGGTTCGCACGCACCGACGACATTTCCGACGACCCGAACACCGCGCAGACCCCGCCGGAATCCCGTCGGCGCACCGCACCGTGCGGCTCGCTGCCCGCACCGGCGCGCCTAGACTCTTGGGCCATGGGGACCGCACCGACACCATCGACCCGCCGCCCGGAGCTCACGGGCACCACCGGCAACCGGCTCCGGAGTCTTGACCTGGTGGTCGCCGCACTGGCGGCGGTGTTGGTGGTGTTTTACCTGCTCGTCGCACTGTCCGGAACAACACCCGGCCATGCCGCTCTGATCGAGGTCGTGCTCGCGGTTCTCTTCGTCCCCGCGTTCGCGGTGTGGCGCAGCCGGGTCGTACCGGCGGCGATCGCTCTGACGGTCCTGACCGTGGCGTGGACGGTGAACTGGTTCACTGCGCTGCCGACGAACCTGGGTGTCAGTCCGTTCCTGGTCGCGGTGCCGATGGTGGTGTACTCGACGGCCCGGTACCGCTCCGATCTGCTCGTCCCGGGTGTCTTGACCGCCATTCAGGCCGTCTGGTGTTTCTTCTCCCCGCTGCTGTGGTGGTGGACACCCGATCATTTCGAGCGTGCCACCGGTGTGCAGGCGGCGAGCTGGGTCGCGCTTCAGTGGCTGGTCCTGGGCATGGTGTTCTTCTCGGCGCGCAGCGCGCGGTCCGCGGAGCGGCACCTGGTGGCGGAACAGGAGGCGGTGCGCGAGCGGGAGCGTGCGGGTGTCGCCAGGGAGATCCATGATGTGCTGGCGCACAGCCTGACGCTGATCAACATGCAGGCCGGGGCGGGTCTCATGCTCGGCGGTGGGGCGACGGACCGGCGGGCGGAGATCCTGTCGACGATCCAGAAGGTCAGCTCGGAGGCCCTCGAGGAGGTGCGCGGGATCGTGGTGACGTTGCGTGACGATTCCCCACCGACGTCGGTGACGGGCATGGCCGGGATCCGGGACATGGTCGGGGAATTCAGGTCCGCCGGGCTCACGATCGAGGCATCGTTGCCGGAGGGTGAGGTCTCGGACTCTCAGGTTGTCCGCCTGACGCTGCGCCGGGTGGTGCAGGAGGCGCTGACGAACGTGCTGCGCCACCAGGGCCCGGGCAGCACCGTGATGCTCTCCGTGGAGGTCACCGATGAGGTTCGCGTGGTGGTGGACAGTCGCGCCGGCGGCCCGGTTCCGCGGCGGACACCGCATTCAGGTGCCGGGCTGACCGGTGTGCGCGAGCGGGTGGAGCACCTCGGCGGGACCCTGGATGTGGACGTGTCGGATCCGGCGCACGCGAACCTGGTGGCCGGTTTCCCGGTGGTGGCACCGTGATCCGGGTGCTGCTCGCGGACGATCAGCCGCTGGTGGTCCAGGCGCTGGAGATGACCCTGTCGACCCAGCCGGACATCGAGGTCGCCGCCACCGCCGCCGACGGCGCGGAGGCCCTGGAGGCGGTCGCCGCACACCGGATCGATGTCGCGGTGCTGGACATCCAGATGCCGCGGGTCGACGGGATCGGGGTGGCGCGTGAGATCCTCGCCCGGCACCCGGGCGTCCGGGTGCTGATGCTGACGACGTTCGACGCGCACGAGCTGGTCCGCGACGCCCTGACCACGGGTGTGCACGGTTTCCTCCTGAAGGACTGCGGGCCGGAAGCGCTGATCGACGCCGTACGGCGGGTGGACGCCGGGGCGTCGGTGCTCTCTCCGGGGGTCACGGACTATGTGCTGCGGGTGTTCCGCGGACGCACGCCCACCCCGCCCACGGACCCGTTGACGGACCGCGAGCGGGACGTTCTGGCGGGAATCGCCCGGGCCCGGACCAACGCCGAGATCGCCGCCGACCTGCACATCGGTGAGGCGACGGTGAAGACGTACATCTCCCGTCTGCTGGCGAAGACGGGGACCCGGGACCGGGTGGGACTCGCACTGTGGGCCCGGGACCACGAGCTGCACCTCTGATTCCCCCGCGCGGCGGATGTGCCGGAGGCCGGCCGACGTTTCACTGGTGCCATGAGCAACCACGAACCGGCGATCGAGTGCCGCGATCTCTCCATCAGCTACCGGGGCCAGCGGGTCCTGGACGGATTCGACATGACCGTCGAGCGGGGCCGCATCCACGCCCTGGTCGGCCGGAACGGTGCGGGCAAATCCACGTGTTTCCGGATCATCCTCGGACTCGAGGACCGGGCCGACGGCACGGTGGAGGTGGACCGGGCGTCGGTGGGCGCCTCGGTCAACGGGCCGGCGCTGTACCCGCACCTGAACGCACGGGACAACCTCCGTGTCCAGACCCTGCTCCTCGGCCTCGACGACGCCGAGATCGACCGGGTTCTCGGGGTGGTGGGCCTGACCGGTACGGGGCGGAAGAAGGTGCGCAGTTTCTCCACCGGCATGAGATCCCGTCTGGCGTTGGCCGTCGCCCTGCTGGGTGGGCCACGGATCCTGCTTCTCGACGAACCGCAGAACGGCCTCGACCCGGAGGGCACCGTCGCACTGCGGGGACTCCTGCGTGGCTACGCCGACGCCGGTGGGACGGTGCTGATCAGTTCACACCAGCTCGGTGAGATCGCCCGCACCGCCGACGACATCACCGTGCTCCACGACGGGCGGGCCGCCTACTCCGGCCCACTCGACGCCTTCGCGCCGGCCGGCGAACTCGAGTCCCGGTTCCTCGACCTCACGGCGATCCGATGATCCGCGTGATGCGGGCGGAACTCGTCCGCACGAAGAACACGACCGTCGCCTACTTCCCGCTCCTCGGTTTCGCCCTTGCCGGACTGGGGCTCCTCACCAGCTACTCGGATGCCGGCCGCGGCGCCTGGCAGGCGCTCTACGTCACCGGCATGGCTGCACCGCTCATGGCACTGCTCTCCGGCCTCCCGGAGAAGCGGGAGAAGACCTGCCGGGAGGGCGGGACGGGGACCCGGCCGGTGTCACCGCGTCTGATCCGGGGCGGGCGCCTCATCGTCCTGCTGATCATCCTGGCGGCGATGCTCGCCTGCGATTTCGGCACTCTCCTGATGCCGGTGGCCTGGGTGTGCGCCTGGATCGGCGCCGCCGGTCTCGTCGCACTGTTCGGCGTGATCAGCCGGTGGATCGGTCTGATCCCGGCTCTCCTGGTCGCGGTGGTGTGGCAGGTGACGGGCACGCTGACGGCGGAACATCCGCTGTGGATCCTCCTTCCACCGACGTGGGCGGTACGAATCATGCTGCCGGTACTCGGTGTCCACTCCAATGCCGTCCCCCTCGACCCGGGCGATCCGCTCGCCACTGAATCCCCGATCCCCGTCACGGTCCTCTGCCTGGTGTTCGCGGTCGTCGCCGCCACCGCGTACGTCCTCATCGGGGCACCCCGCACCCGACCCGACGGATCAACCGGAGCGACCACATCACACACCGGAACCTGGACCGCCGAACCCGCAGTAGACGTGTGGAAGGGACGGGCGTGGACAGGCGCGGCACTGAGCCACGCGCTGCTCCGCACCTCGCTCACCCCACTCACTCTCGGGGCGCTGGCGCTGATCACCGTCGCCGGATCGTGGACCGCGGACCTCGTGGTGCACCTGATCCTGCCCCTGGGCTGCGGTGTCGCGGCCGTGGTCACCTGGACCGCGCTGCAGCCCGCATGGCGGATCACCGTCCACCGGGCACGGCGGGTGATCCGGGGGGTCATCGTCTGGCTCGACGTGCTGGTGTCCACCGTGGGACTCGGGACCGGCGCCGTCCTCGCACTGCGTGGAACGCCGCTCCCGGAGGTCCTGCGGGTGTCGGGACTGCTGATCGTGGTCGGCACGGTCATGGTCACGGCGGCACTGGCGCTGTGCGTCCGTACCGGGCCGGGGGCGGTGATCGCCGCGACCGTGTTCCTCACGGTCCTGTCCGTCACCCTCGGCGGTTCAGTCCTGGCCGACACAGCGCTCTGGTTACCGGCGATGCCCGCGTGGCCACTGACGGCCACCGGCGGCCGTCTCCCCGGTGCACTGATCATGGGCACCGCTCTGCTCATCGTGTCCACCGGGTTGGCGCACCGGGAGTTGCGTCGGGCGGCTGCACGGTGAGCGGCACCTCCGGATGCCATCCGTGCGGACGGACCTCGTCGTGGAACGGCTCGGGTGACCCCGGACGATCCCCGGGGTCCGTGTCTGTCCGGGACCGGCCCGTACCCCTGTCGCGGCCCACGGCCCTGGGTATAGTCACCACCATGAGTCGGATGGTGGGATCCCATGAAATCGAGCGGTGACGTCACGGTACTGAGGGTCATCTGCACCCGGGCGCAGAGCGCCCCCGTGGTTGATCTGCTCAGCGACGTTCGCGGTGTCACCCATCTGATCCGGAGCCGCGACGCCGCGCTCTCACCGCCCGGGGACGTCATCGAGGCGGTCATTCCCCGGGGACTCATCCAGCCCCTGGTGGACGATCTGACGGAACTCGGTGTCGATGAGTCGGGTGAGATCAGTTTCCGTGACATCGATCTCGTGGTGTCGCGGACGGTCGACGCGGCCTGTGAAGATGTCGCGGCACACTCAGGTGCGGACCCTCTCGTGTGGGACGAACTGATTGAACAGACCGACGAGGGAAGTGAACTCAATCCCGAGTTCCTCATATTCCTCGTCATCGCGTGCCTGTTGGCGGCGATAGGCGTGATAACGCATTCAGCGGTTCTCATCGTCGGGGCGATGGTGGTGAGCCCGGATTTCGGGCCTCTCGCGGGTCTCGCGGTTGCGGTGGTGGGACAACGTCGGAGACTGGCGGTCGAGGCCGCATCAGCTATCACCGTGGGATTCCCGGTGGGGATCGCCGCAACCGGATTAGCCGCGCTCCTCGCCCGGAGCGCCGGAATTCTCCCCGGGGATTCACTGGACGACCTGGGGAGTGTCTCCTTCGTCTATCAGGTCGGCCCCTATTCGCTCATCGTGGCACTCCTGGCGGGAATGGCCGGAATGCTCGCCCTGACCTCCCGGAAGTCCACCGCACTTGTCGGGGTGTTCATCTCCATCACGACGGTACCGGCGGCCGGTTTCTGTGCACTGGCCGCAGTCAACGGTGACTGGAGCCGGTCCGGGGAAGCACTACTCCAGCTCCTGATCAACATCGCCGGGGTTCTCGTCGCGGGAATCATCACCCTGTGGTTCCGGCGTGCCCACGTCACGGGTGGACCGGCGGTGGGCTGAGACGGGGCGGGCCCCGGGGTGGTCGTACCACTCCCGGGACCCGCCGACCTCGTGCCGCAGAAGGAGAATCCTAGGAGGTCTCCACCAGGTTGTCGGCGCCGAGGATCTCACGGGCGCGTTCCAGGTCGGCCTCATCGGCACTCTGTGCGACCAGCAGGAAACGACCCGCCGTCAGGTGCTCGGTGAGCTTCGGCAGATGCTTCTTGGCCACGAAATGACCGGTGACCGCACCAACCACACCACCCAGTGCGCTGAAGGCGGCCGCACCTTCGACACCACCGGCGAGCGCCGCCGCGAGGGAACCGGCGACCACGACAGGCCCGACACCCGGAACCAGAAGGAGAGCCGACCCGGACAGAAGGCCGAAGATACCGCCGAACCAGGCGCCGAACTTGGCGTCGGACTTGGCGACATCCTTGCCGTTGATGAATCCGTGAACCTCAGTCGTGCTCTCCAGGTTCTGGGTGATCACGGAAACATGTTCGATGGGGAATCCAGCTTCACCGAGCTTCCTGACCGCTTCGGTCGCCGCCTCCAGCGAGTCGAATACCGCAACCTCACCCTGGTTGATGTTCGTTGTTTCCTGGCTCATGTTGTCCTCCATCAATCTCGGTAGTTCTCGATAAATGTCTGCCCCCGGAACAGCTCATCCAGGGGAAACCTCCGAACCGATCGGACCCATTCGGTGAATGGACCATGCGCGCTGTTCTCCGGCCATGCTCTCAGGCACAGTTTTGTCGGCGGCCACCAACCGGAACGATGAAAGCGGAAAACATCCGATTCCGTCCAACAGCAACGTCGGAAGATACAGAATTGCACCCATTATCGCGGCCAGAAGTAGCGTTGGTACATCTGCGACCGCTGGATACGTTTTTCATGATAAGGATAATCAGGCAAACTTTCCACAAATCTTCTGTATTTTTATACTGATAACCCCTCATTTTTTTATCAGTTTTTTCTCACTGTTTCGCTCATCCAGGTTAATTTCACTCAGCGAATCCCCGTCAACCACCCACCGATCCGTCGGGAGATCGGTGTCCGGCACCACAACATCCCGATCCCGTCGGTCCGCCGGGCCCGACCACGGAGAGCGCACGCACCGGAATCATGGACCGGAGTCCCGTGACAGGGCGGAACAAACTTCCCCGGGGATTCCTCGTTCGACTGGAACTCAGCAAAACCGCCACACCGACGGCCCCGCCACCATCAGCCGGTCCACGGATGAGTGGGATGACACCTGCCGACGCGGTCCGCCCGGGAACCGGCCGCGCCCCCGCATCGGGCTTTGTCCCGAAGGTTCACCGGTTCCACCCCGGCGCCGGTCCGCACATCCCCCGACGGTTACGGGAACGATTCCTGTCTCCGCCGTACACGTACGACGACGGGAGCGTGATCGGATTGCCCGGATCCGATGATGTGGACGCCACCGTCGACGACACTCCATCCGTCGGGGATGAGGATGTGGTCGATGGGTGAACGTGCCCATCCGGGGAGGGAGGTCGGCCATGTTCCCCCACCGAAGATCGGTGCGGCGGCCACCGCATCCGTGTGCGTGTCGATCCGCGCCAGGTCACCGTGCCGGAGCACGGCGTTGAGATCACCGATGATCAGGGCGCCGGGGTTCGCCGCGGCGAGAGCGGCGACGGCTCCCAGATCACCGCGCCACCGGTCCATGAGACCAGGCAGTGGAGGCGCGGTGTGGAGACCGATGACATCCGGTTTCCCTGTCCCGGGGTGCCCGGACGAAACGTGAATGGTGCCGAATGTGACACGGGAGGACCCGGGGACCTCTGTGGTCCGGTAGTCCCCGAGCCCGTCTGCGGTGAGAACCGTGACGGGTGTCCCTCCGCTGACGAAGGACCGGTAGCCGGCAGGAACCTCACCGGAATACTCGGGGAGAACCGCGATGTCGGGGTGGACGTCCCGGATGAGGGCGGCGAGGTTCTCCGTGGTGACGGAACCGCCGGTGTTCCACTCGAGCACGACGGGTTCCCCTTCCCCGTCGGCTCCCGCATCACTGACGGTGGGCCGCTGGGCGGGCAGGAAACTCCCCGCACCGGCTATGACGAGTACCGTGCCCGCGACGGGCAGCACCCGGAACCGCCGCCGGGGCACACCGACGGCACCGATGAGGCCCAGCCCCGCGCCGATCACGACCGGAAATGCCGTGAGGTGGGCGATGACGGGCCAGGTGGTGGTCGGGTTCCCGGGCAGGAACGCCCGGACCAGAGCCGCTGTGAGGATGCAGTGGGACAGGATACGCATCACAGCTCCAGGGCGTCGAGGATCAGGTCGGAGGCGTCGGAGACGCTCGTGCGCCACAGGATGTCGGCGCGGGTGTCGGCGCGCCCCGGTCCACCGTTGATGACGATGAGGGGAAGCCCGGCGCGGCCGGCGTCGAGCGCGATGCGGTATCCGCTCATGACGGCTAGTGAACTGCCCATGACGACGAGGGCACGCGAGTTGTGGAGGAGCCTGTTGACGGTGGCACGCCGGTCTGTCGGGACGGGTTCACCGAAGTAGACGACATCGGGTTTGAGGAGTCTCGAACCGCAGTGGATGCAGCCGACGAGCCGGAAACGGGTGACGATGTCCGGTGTGAGGTCGATGTCGCCGTCGGGGCGGACGTCCCCCGTGCCCACGGCCCGGGCACACTCGAGGTATCCCGGATTCGCCGCGGCGAGACGGCGGTCGAGGTCGGGGCGCGGTTCGCGGGTGCCGCAGCGGAGGCAGACGACGACGGAGAGATCACCGTGCAGTCCGATGACGGTGCGGGATCCGGCGGCGGTGTGGAGACCGTCGACGTTCTGGGTGACGATCCCGGTGATCAGACCGGCGCGTTCGAGTTCGACGAGGGTGTGGTGGGTGCGGTTCGGCTCCGCACCGGCCATGTGCCGCCAGCCGATGAAGCTGCGGGCCCAGTAGCGGTGGAGTGCCACGGGATCGTGGCGGAACTCCTGGTAGGTCATCGGGCGTCCGCGGGTGAGGGACCCTGCCGGTCCGCGGTAGTCGGGGATCCCGGAGTCGGTGGACACCCCGGCGCCGGTGAGCACGAGGGCCCCGCCACGACGTAGTGCATCGGCGGTGGCGGTCAGTGCGTCATCCGGCGGCGTGGGTCGTGCGGTTTCCCGGACGACGCGGGAGATGGAGCGGAGTGCGGAGGCGTGGATGCGGGCGATGTCCGGGGTGAAGCTGGTCAACCGGCGACCAGCCTGGTGACGATCTTCCCCATCCAGTGCGGGGTGAGTTCGCGGGCGGTGTGCATGATGCGGTCGGTGGTGGACACGTCGTAGTGAACCTTCGCCCGGGTGAGACGGTTGGTGGGGTGCACGGCGTCCCAGAGAATGTCGGCGACGGCCTCGGGTGTGATGTTGACGCCGAGGCGGCGGACGGATCCGGCGTCGACGTCAGCGAGGCTGGTTTTGGCCCAGAGGGGCCACAGGTCGACGACGCGGATGCCGTCGTCGTGCCATTCGAGGTTCAGTGCCTCGGTGAGACCGGCGACGTAGAACTTGGTGGCGGAGTAGACGCTGATGTCGGGTTGCCCGTAGATAGCGGAGGCGGAGGCCATATTCACGAGATGCGATCCGGGTGTCGCCGCGAGATGGGGGTGGGCGGCACGGGCACCTAGGGTGACGCCGAGGCAGTTGACGTTGATCTGTGCGGCGATGTGTCCGGGGTCCATCCCGGCGAGGTGCCCGTCGGCGATGATGCCGGCGTTGTTGTCGAGCACGTCGAGTCGTCCTCCGGTGTGGGCGGTGAATTCGGCGAGTGCGGCGTCCCAGCTGCCCGGATCTGTGACGTCGAGGTGGCCGCTGATCATCGTGCCGCCCTGTTCCTCGCTGATGTCGGGGCCGTCGAGGGAGATGTCGTAGACGCCGACGGTCCAGCCCTCGCGGAGGAAGCGGCCGGCGACGGCTGCTCCAATTCCCCGGGCGCCGCCCGAGATGAAGATGTTTCCCATAGGTTGGAGTGTATGACTGATTCCTCCACAACTGCAGCTGCCATCACGATCACCTGTCCGGCGGACGGTCGGACGGTGGGGCGGGTGACGGGCCACACGCGAGCGGATGTCCGTTCCGCGTTCGCCGTGGCGAGGCGGGCTCAGCCCGTGTGGGCGACGACGCCGGTGTCGGAGCGGAAGTCGATCATGCTGCGGTTCCATGATCTCGTGCTGTCGCACCGGGACGAGCTGCTCGATCTGATTCAGGCGGAGACGGGCAAGAACCGGGCCAGTGCGTTCGATGAGGTGCTCGATGTGGCGGTGACGGCGCGGCACTACGCATTCGCGGCGGCCGGGCTGCTCGCGCCGGAGCGGGTCAAGGGGGCGTTACCGGTGTTGACGCGCACCGTCGTGGAGCGGGCACCGGTCGGCGTGGTCGGGGTGATCTCCCCGTGGAACTATCCGCTGTCGATGGCCGTCTCCGACGCGGTACCCGCTCTTTTGGCGGGCAACGCGGTGGTGCTGAAACCGGATTCGGCGACACCGTTGACGGCGCTGAAGGCGGCGGAGCTGCTGTCCGCCGCGGGTCTGCCGGCGGAGCTGTTCCAGGTGCTGCCCGGCCCCGGTGAGGAGGTCGGCGGGGCGATCGCCGACGAGTGTGACTACCTGATGTTCACGGGGTCCACGGCGACGGGCCGGATCCTTGGTGCGAAGGCCGGGGAACGGTTGATCGGCTATTCGGCGGAGTTGGGTGGCAAGAATCCGTTGATCGTCGCCCCGGACGCCGATCTGGCGCGCGCGGCGCGAGGCGCGCGGCAGGCCTGCTTCGCGAACACGGGCCAGTTGTGCATCTCCGTGGAGCGGATCTACGTGCACGAGGAGGTCGCCGGTGACTTCACCGCCCGGTTCCTGGCGGAGGTGTCGGCGATGACGGTCGGGGCTGGTCCGGGCTGGGACGTCGACATGGGTTGTCTGATCTCCGCGGGGCACCTGGAGCGGGTGCGGTCGATGGTCGATGACGCGGTGTCGAGGGGCGCGCGGATCCTGGCCGGCGGCCATCCGCTGCCGGACCTGGGGCCGACGTTCTACGCACCGACGGTGTTGACGGATGTGCCGCCGGACGCGGAGCTGTATGACGGGGAGGTGTTCGGCCCGGTGGTGTTCCTGGAGACGGTCGCCAGCGTCGACGAGGCGGTGGAGCGGGCCAACGAGACCACCTACGGGCTGAATGCCAGTGTTTGGGCGAAACCCTCGACGGGTCGCCGGATCGCGTCGCGGGTGCACGCGGGCACCGTGAACGTGAACGAGGGTTTCGCCGCGGCATGGGGTTCGGTGGCCGCCCCGATGGGTGGTTGGCGGGCCTCGGGACTGGGGCGCCGCCACGGGGCGGTGGGGTTGACGAAGTACACGGAGACCCGCACCGTCGCGACGCAGCACCTCATGCCGGTGTCGGGTCCGCCCGGTGTCGACCGGGAGTTGTTCTCGGACGTGATGTCGACGGCTCTGCGCTGGGGTAAGCGTGTCCTGCGCTGACCGGATCGTCTGGCTGCGCCGGGATCTCCGCCTGCACGATCATCCGGCCCTGACGGCGGGCGGTCCCGATGCGCGGGTCGTCGTGGTGCGGGAGCCTGCGGCGAACGGGTTCCAGCAGGCGCTCGTCGACGCCGCGTTGGATGAGGTCCGTGCGCACCGCACGGTGGAGGTGTTCGACGGCGATCCGCGCGAGGTGATTCCGGGGCTGAACCCGGGGAAGGTGTGGGTGAGCGCCGACTTCACGCCGTCGGGTCTGGCCCGTGACCGGGCGGTCTCGGACGCCCTCGGCCCCGGCGTGATGGAGGCCGCCGGATCCGCGTACGCCGTCGATCCGGGGATCCTGCGCACGGGGCAGGGCGGGCACTACAAGGTATTCACGCCGTTCCACCGGGCGTGGTGCGACTACGGTGCCGATGATCCCGTGGGTGGCATCCCGGGTGAGGACGGGTTGCCGGTCACCCGGGCGTGGCGGGACTGGTGTGGGTTCCTGCGGGACCGGCTGGAAGGATACGCGGAGAACCGGGACATCCCGGCGATCGACGGTACGTCGCGGATCTCGGGCTGGCTGTCCGTCGGTGCCCTGCACCCGCGGAGCCTGCTGGCCACACTGGCGACCGCGGATGCGCCGGAGGATGACAAGGAGGCGTTCGCCCGGGAACTGGCGTTCCGCGAGTTCTACGCCGATTTCCTCCACCACCGCCCGGAGACGGCGCGCAGTGACGTGAACCCCCGGTTCGCCGGTTTCCGGTGGAACGAGTCCGGTGCGGAGTTCGACCTGTGGGCCCGGGGCCGGACGGGCTTCCCGATCGTGGACGCCGGGATGCGTCAGCTCGCGGCGACGGGCTGGATGCACAACCGGGTGCGGATGCTGGTGGCCAGTTTCCTCACGAAGGATCTCCACCTGCCGTGGCAGGCGGGAGCGGAACACTTCCGCAGGCATCTGGTCGATTTCGACGTGGCAAGCAACCAGCACTCGTGGCAGTGGTGCGCCGGCACGGGTACGGACGCCTCCCCCTACTTCCGGGTGTTCAACCCGATGACCCAGGGGAAGAAGTTCGATCCCGACGCCCGCTACATCACCCGCTGGGTCCCGGAGTTGCGGGGCGTTCCGGCCGGTGACATCCACGCGATACGGAATCTACCGTCGGAGTATCCGGCGCCGCTCGTCGATCACGCGGAGGAGCGCCGGGACGCGCTGGCACGCTACGAGGAGATACGTTGAGGTTCAGGCGGGCCGGAAACAACCGAGCCAGATGACGATCGCGGTGTGTCCGGCCGCTTCCCCGTAATCGGCGACGCACCGGTCCCGGGTCCGTCACGGTTCTCGTGTCCGTCCTGATGTTCCTCGAGCCCTCACCGGGCCGCACCGAGCTATCCGGAAAGCTCCCTCAAGCCGATCCTGGGTCGCCGAATCGGTCACGTCGGTGAGAAAGAGCACCCGCTGTCCGGCGGGTGTCGGACAGCGGGTGGAGAGAACCACGGAATCGGCCACTCCCCTACACGGGAAGCGGCCGGAGACCATGAGGTATGACCCGAGACGGTCAGTAACCGGGGCGACCGTCGCCGCCACCCGGCAGCTCTGGCGGTGCAGGAGCGGGCGCCGGGGCCGGAGCGGGCGCGGGCGCGGGTGCGGGCGCGGGTGCAGGGGCCGGGGCCGGAGCAGGAGCGGGTGCCGGGGCCGGAGCCGGAGCAGGAGCGGGCGCAGGGGCCGGAGCCGGAGCCTCCGCGGCGGGTGCCTCCGCGGGCTTCTCGGGCGGCGCAGGAACTGGAGCGGGCTCTTCCTCGGTGGATGTCTCAGGCGCAGGCGCCGTCGTCGACGACTTCGTGCTCTTCTGCGTCGTGGAGGTCGTGGAGCTGGAGGGGCTGGTGGATGTGGTGGTCTCCGATTCGTCCTTGCCCGAGTCGTCGTTGCAGGCGGTCAGACCGAGGGTCAGCGCCAGAATGGTACCGGAGACGAGAATGCGGTGAGAGTGTTTCATGACGTTCCTTGAAGTGTCGGGGGAATTGATCGATCAGTTCGTGCACACCGGGAGAGCGGTCAGCTCTTGAGATTACGCTTCACCTGATCGGCGGTGACCCAGTTCGCGGTTTCCGTCGGATGCCACATGAGAAGATTGCGGTAATGGTCCGATCCATCGAGCATTCCGGTCACCCACGAGTCACCGGAACAGCTGCCGTGTCCGGCGGTCGCCGCATCCACATCCACGAAACCGAGGTTGAGCTGTCGCGCTGCCTCACGTTGTGCCACAACCAGATTTCGGTAGGAGTCGGCGAGCGGCCAGCTCTCCGGGATGACGCTGTTCAACGGACCGACCTTGAGACACATGTCACGGCCGTTCTCCGGAGCGAAGCGGACGTAACTCACCAACTGGATCTTGGCTTCCGGCGCGTAGTAGCGGAGGTAGTCGATGACCGGCTTCACTCGGGCGACGTAGGAATCCGCCGTCACGGCGGACGGATTGATGAACCGTCCACGATCGATTCCCCTCTGCCCACAGCTACCGAGGAGATCCGCCGCGCAGTTCTTCTGCGAGGTGAACATGGTCAGTCCCGGAAGGGACCAGTCATCGTTGCTACCGAGCTGGATGAGGATGTCCGTGGTCCGGTGGCCGAGACCTCCGAGCGCCTCGGCGTAGCGGACCTGATCGGCGAGAGTCTGACCCTCAGCGGCGAGGGAGGCACCGTAGCAGGAGGCGTCGATGACATCATTGGCGGCGACACCCATCGTCTCCCCGAGCTGCGCGGGCCAGCTCCGGGTTGAATGCAGGCAGCCCCGCGTATCCGCGTACATCGGGAGGGTTACACCGCCGGTGTGCGAGTCACCGAACACGAGGACCTTCGCGCCGCCCTCCGGCGCTCTGACGTCCGGACGATTCTGTGAGGATGTGGTCACCCGGTTCCAGGTTCCGATATCGGGACCGGAAGACCCGATGGCACTGGCCGGTGCAGCGGTGGAGGCGAGCAGGGTGCCCATGCACAGGGCGGCGGCGAGGGTGGGTAAACGGCGGATATTCATCTGGTGACTCCAGGTTCTCATGTTGTTTTCGGGAAAATTCGTATTTCATGTGGTCGACGACATGATCTCGTCAGGCTCGGTCATTCGTTTTCCTCGGATCGGGGGCCTTGCCGAGAAGCACCATGAGGTCCCTCCACAACACGTTCGTCCGGTCGGTGGGGATTGTGCTGCGGGGTCTCCTGTTCTTCCGCGTTCCTGCGGTCGCCTTCATGAGTGGGTCATCGACGAAGGTGAACATGAGCCACGCGAGGACGAATGAGAGTACGAAACTCGCGATGGCCGCGACGATCCAACCCCGGAATCCGTGGGCCGTGCCGGCGATGAAGTAACGCTGGATGAACACCATCACGGGGAACTGCACCATGTAGAACGCGAAGGAGATGTTCCCGAGCAGGACCATTCGGGGCCCTCCGATGCCCTTGGCCACACCCTTCATGTCCCGTACCGCGAGAGTGGCGACAACGATCGTCATGGGCAGGGACATCACGACACTCATCTTGAAGGCGACCGGTACGAACCACGTCGCCGCGTAGGACAGGGCGAGCAGGCCGAGCGGCCAGGCTATGGAGACGTTGGTGAACTGCTTCTCCCACACCAGTTTCGCGGCGAACACACCGAGGTAGAACTCAACGAGACGCGTCAACGGAAAATAGTAGGAGAGCCAGTAGGTGTGATCCACAGGAATGGCGGTTTGCGCGAACCACACCGGATCGGCGTGAACGTCAGCGACGGGAGAGACACCCGTGTCCGGCCAGAGCCTGGGGACGAAGAAGTTCTCGGTGGACTTGGAGCCGCCCGCGTAGAGATGGATGATGAAGATCGCGGACAGGGACATCAGGAACAAGGCGCCGAACGCCACCCAGTTCCCTCGTCCGGTAACCCTGTTGACCAACGGTACGAGGACCGGGAAGGACAGGTAGAAGAGCATCTCCGCGCCGAGTGACCAGCTGGGTACGTTCATACCGCCGAGAACGGCCCAGTCGGGATTCCACGTGTGGATGAGCAGGGCGTTGGGAAGCCAGAGCTCGAGCCGGGAGAGGTCCATGGCGAGACTCACCCCGGCGCCGGTGATCGAGGCGGACGCTGCGATGAAGAGAACCATGCTCAACAGGTGCATGGGATAGATCTTGGTGATGCGTCTGCGGCAGTAGTAGAGGATCTTGCCGAGCCCCCGGACACCACTGTTCGACCAGTAGATCAGGAATCCCGAGAGGATGAAGAAGAAGGTGACTCCTGCGCTGCCGAGCTGCATCGGGACATATCGGTGAATCGTGGCGAACAGCTCACCGGTCTGAAACGGATAAACGGGGAGAAACACCAGAGCATGCAGAACGAATACCGCGGCGGCAGCCCACCACCTTGCGCCGGTGAGACTCGGGAGGTTGGGTCTCCTGTGCACGGTCGGCGTCACGAGATGCCGGGATTCACTCACCTCATTCGTCGAAGTCACCCGCGGTCACCGGCCCATCGCATGGCGTGCGGACTCGGCGGTGACCCAGTTTCCGTGGGGAGTCGGGTGCCACAGACCGATACCGTGATTGTCTGATCCATCGAAGATACCGGTGAGCCACGGGTCCGCCGAGCAGCTGTCGTGCCCTGCGGTGATGGCCGTGAGGTCGATGAAGTTCAGCCCGAGCCTGTCCGCGGCACCGCGTTGAGCCGAGCGCAGGTTGTGGAAGATCGCGGCGAGATTCTGCGTTCCGGGGCGTTGGACATTGGTCCTACCGATCCGAATGCAGACGGTGTCCTGGTTCTCCGGGACCGTCTCCGTGTAGCCGACGAGGTGGATCCTGCTGTTGGGTGCGTAGTAACGCAGATATGTGATCACGGGCTCGATCCGGGCCGAGTACTCGTCCGTGTTGACGGCATTCGGATCGGTGATGAACCCCTGTCGTACAGCGGCATCGGTGCAGCGGAAATCCGGTGCGATGATGCAGTTGGCGGCGGAGGGCAGCATCGGGAGACCGGCGTGGGACCATGCTTCGTTGTACCCGAGTTGGATGAAGATATCCGAGGTCGCGGGCCCGAGTCCCCCGAGACTCTCCGCGTAGCGGACCTGGTCGGCGAGGGTGGTTCCCGGTCCACGGTCGAGTATCGCGCCCCAGCAGGAGGCGTCGATGAACTGACCGTCGACCATCCCCAGGGAGTCCCGGAGCTTTCTGGGCCAACCCTGGTCCGAGTGCATGCATCCACGTTCATCGGTGGACACCCGTCCGTTGATGCCTCCGGTGTGGGAATCGCCGAAGACGAGGACCTCCGCTCCCCCTTCCGGTGCTCTGGCGTCGACATGGCTCCATGAGGAGGTGACAGCCTTGTTGAGCGTGCCGACGTCGCCGCCGGCGGAGGACCCGGGCAGGCCCTGGGCGATGGTCGGCGTCACCGTGAGCGCCAGCGCAGCACTGGAGAGCACGGCGAGAGCGTGGAGGGCGAGGCGGGAAGATCGCAAAAGGTACTCCCATTATAGTGAGCTCTGTTGTCTGAAAGTCGGCGGAACACGGAGCGAATTCTCCGCGGCACTCCACGCAACCGGCAGATCCACCGCGGGAACGATCCGGAAGAATGTGTGGGTTCGACTGCGATATCCGGATTCCCTGTAATTCACCCGAATATCACCGTGCTGTGCCCATAACTCTCTGCGGGGAAATTACGCACATATTCTAACACATTCGGGTAAATGCACCTACCGCGTAGAATCACCTTTTCCAATGGATGGGAATACTATTCCCGGGGACTGAATACGATCTTCCTAACCGATGACGCCCAGAATCCTGTCGTGGTTGTACTGCATCTGACGCACCCACGGCGACCACGTATGGATTCCCATGCCCTGCTGGTGATCAACATTGATGCCCTGCTCCCGGGCCTTGGTCACGAAGCTGATCGTCGAAATGTTGATCAGGACCTCGCCGAGAACAGCCAGCGGCACAGCCGGCGCAATCGGGTAGTCATCCGCCGGGTTCTTCACCCCGTTGCCCGAATAGACGATGGTGTCAACGTTGCGGAGCCCCTGAACGTTGGCCACCGGATCGAGTTTGTTCATGTTGGAACTGAAATTGGGGGAGGTGCCGAACAATTCCCAGACCTGCCCGCCACCGAAGGAGGAACCGGCGACGCCCACCGCTGCGATCATCGGCAGATGAGTTGTCGCAGCGGGGTCGATGAAGCCGGACAGCGCGATCGCCTGCTTGAACTGGTCGTTGTGGCGCGCCGCGAGCGTGAGGGTGGGCAACGCACCCATCGAAATACCCGCCACCGAGTTGCGGTGCGGATTCACCCCGAAGTGCTGCTGCAGCCAGCCTGGCAGCTCACCCGTGAGGAACGTCTCCCATTGGGCCCACTGCAACGGCGGGATCTGACCGATCTCCTCGGGGAAGCCGGAGGACAGCGGCTGGCCCGCCTGCGCCCAGTCAGCGTAGAACTGACCCCGGCCCCCACCGGGCATCACGATCGTGATGTTGTCGTCCAGGAACTGGTTCATGACATCCGTCCGTGACCAGAAGTTACTGTCCCGGGGAGCTTCCAGCCCGTCGAGCAGGTACAACCCCCCGTCGCCACCCCGGGACGACGGCTGGATCAGCACGGGCATATCCCTGCCATTCGATGGCGAGGGAACCCAGCACTTCTGTACCCAGTGACCCGACTCATCCCAGTCACAACCGGGGCGCAACCAGTCCCGGTTACCCGCGGCGGATGCGGGTGCGGCGACCGTAACCATGAGTACAGCCGTGACGGCGACCACCATGGAGAAGACAAGGGAAGTGCGCAGGGAATTCCGGATGCGCCACAGGGAGGGCGACGTTAGCTCGTTCATGCACCTCAATCTATACGATTTGCGGGATATCGCCAGCCCCTCCGGGGAAATTAGTTCCCGCCAATTCAAATTGATGGGGTTCGAATTCTCCCTTCTTTTCCCTCCCCGGTTTCGGTTGGAACCCTGTCGCAGTGAGGACCATCACCCACCGTTCCGGCCCCAAACAAACCATGCCGGTGGTTCCCGGTCCCCACGGTGTCACTCCCCACGCCATTCGACACCGTCGGCATGTGAATCGGCGGGAAACCCCCCTACGGTATCTGCCGGTCGTTCCGGCCGGGATCGCTCACGGCCCGTCCTTCGATGATCGAACCATGCCCGCCACGAGATGTTCCATCTCCGTCATTGACCACGCCACGGTGTCAGGTTGTTGGCTGGAGTCATGGATAACGGACAAGGCCTCAGAATTGGTGTCTTCTCCCAGCTCACCGGTATCAGTGTGCGGATGCTCCGGCACTACGGGACACACGGCGTCCTCATCCCGGCGGCGACAGATCCCGCCACCGGATACCGGTTCCACTCCTCAGACCAGATCCCGGAGGCGCTGCCCGTCACCCGGTTGCGCGATGCGGGTTTCCCGGTCCGCGACATCCACACGGTCCTCGACTCCCGGAGGAACACCGCTACGCTCACCGCTCTGAGCCGGGAACGCCGCCGTGCGATCCTCGGGGGCATCGCGGCAGCAGAGGCGCAGTTGCTCGCACTCGACGCCCTCGACTGCGGATGGTCGCCGACCCGGTTCCGGTCACCCGGACCGTGTTCCCGGCCATGGACGTCATCGGCCTGCGCCAGGTGCTCCCCGACTACAACCACGAACATCAGCTGTGGGAAAGGCTCCGCGAGCTGACGGCCGGGAGCGCGGTACCTTTGCTCCCGGGAGGTGTCGCCGGGGCCTTCTACCACGACGCCGAATTCCGCGAATCACAGACCGACGTGGAGATCTTCGTGCAGGTGTCGGGACCGTGCGAACCGGAGGAACCGGTGACGCACCGTGCACTTCCCGGGTGTGGCGTCGTCACGGCCACACTCCACGGGCCGTACGAACGGACGGGCACGGTCACCACACAGATCGGTGCCTATCTGGTCGAACACGGCCTGGAGGCCCGGCCGATGATGAACATCTACCGGGTCTCCCCGGCGCAGGACCCGGATCCGGAGGCCCGGATCACCGATGTGGTGTTCCCCCTGGTTCAGAGCGATGACATACCGGCGACGTAGGCCGCCTGGCCGACGTGCTGGGCGGCGTCGTCGATGATGCTGACGAGCCGGGTGGCCCGGGTGACGGGCGGATCATAGGAATCGTCGATGATCTCCTCCCACTGCCCGTCCCGCAGGCTCCCGGCGTACCTCGCGGCGGCGGCACACACGGCGGCGAGATACCCGGTGAGCCCCTCCTGATCGTCGGACCTCATCCGGGCCGCGGCCTCGGGACTGTCTCCGTACCCCATGCCGTCACCGGCCGGGCCGAGGTTCAACCGGTCGCGCCACCCGCCGGCCCACACCTCGGTGTCGCCGGTGAGCTGCGCGAGCTGCACGTCCATCTGGCGGGCCGCGTGCCAGAGCAACCACGCCGGCGAGTTCGGGTGGCCGCCGGGGTGACCGTTCAACACGGCAGGTGCCAGGGCAGGCAGTGCAGCCGCCGCTTCAGCGGGCCGGTGGGCGAGATCGGTGAACAGTGCGGAAAGCTTCATACCGTCAGTGTAGGTCCCGTGATCACTCCGGCAGCGGGGTCGAGGAGCGGTCTCCCCGGAGTCGCTTGACCACGTTCTCCGCGGAGATGAGGCACATCGGCACACCGACCCCGGGCAGGGTCGTCGCCCCGGCGTAGTAGAGCCCCTCAACGAGTGCACTGGCGTTGCTCCCCCGCAGGAAAGCCGACTGACGCAGCGTGTGCGCCGGCCCCAGGGCGCTTCCCCGCCAGGAGTTGTAGCGCTCGGAGAAATCACCGGGTCCGAGGGTCCTCCGGACGACGATCCGTTCCGCGAGGTCGTCGATCCCGGTCCACCGGCTGATCTGGTCGATGGCTGCATCCGCGATGCCATCGACGAGCGTGGCCGCCCGGGACCGGTAGGCGTCCCCGTGCCCGAGCTGGGGATCCGCGGGAACCGGAACCAGCACGAACAGGTTCTCGTGGCCGTCCGGTGCGACACCGGGGTCGGTCGCCGAGGGCTTCGATATGTATATCGACCGGGATGCCGGAAGTCCGCCCGCAGGGAGAACACCCTCGAAGACCGCGTCGAAGTCGGCGTCCCAGTCGCGGGAGAAAAGCAACGTGTGGTGCGCCAACTCCGGGAGCTCCCCCCGGACGCCGAGCATGAGCAGCACGGTACCGGGACCCGGGTCGCGGGTTCCCCACCATTTCTCCGGGTAGCTGCGAAGCTCCGTGGGGAGCAGCGCGTTCTCGGTGTGGTGGAGATCGGCGCAGCTGACGACGACATCCGCTGTCACCTGCTCGACCGTGCCGTCCGCGCGCCGTACCCGCACGCCGGTTACCGCGGCCACCGGTCGTCGGAACCGACCGAGGAGAACTGGCCCGGGGCTCCGACGGGCGCCGGTCGTCGTGATCTCCAGAACCCGTGTCCCGGTGACGATGTCCACCCCGGCCCGCCGTGCCACCCGGTCCAACGCCTCGACGACCGCCGCGAATCCTCCCATCGGGTACCGGACCCCCTGGTCCAGATCCGTGTGGCTCATCAGGTGGTAGAGCGCCGGCGTCGAGTCCGGCCGGGAAGCCAGGAACACCGATGGATAGGTGAGAATCTGCCGGAGCCGGGTGTCCCGGACGTACCGGGACGCGAATGCACCGAGGGAGGTGGTCAACAGGGTGGCGAGCAGTCCGAGACGACTGCGGACCTCCCTCGCGGTGAAATCCCTGACCCCGCTGAATGTCGTGTACAGGAACCTGTCGACGGCGATCCGGTAGGCGTCCGCGGCGGATTCGAGGTACCTGTCCAGCGCGGCCCCGGCACCCGGCTCGATCCGTTCGAACATCTCGACCGCCTCCGCCCGTCCCGCAGGGACGTCGAGGGGCTCGCGCGCCTCAGGATAGATCCGGTAGGCGGGGTCCAGTGTCACGAGATCGAGTTCGTCCTCCGTCGAGGTACCCATCAGCCGGAAGAAGTGGTCGAATGCGTCAGGCATGAGGTACCAGCTCGGCCCCGTGTCCCACCTGAACCCGGGGCCATCCGCGACGGTGAGACTCCCGGCCCGGCCCCCGGTCTCGACGAGCGAGTCGTACACGGTCACGGCCAGACCTTCCCTCGCGAGCAGTGCCCCGGTGGCGAGACCCGCGACCCCGGCCCCGATGACCACCGCGGTGCGGGGGCGGCCCGCCTTCCGTCCGTCGGCGGCCGTCATCGCCGATCCTCCACGGGCCTGCGGTCACTGCGGCGCGTGGTGGGTGACTCGCTGAGCAGGTTCACCGCCAGGGTCCGGACCCCGTCCCTGATCTTTCCCGGGAGGCCGGGGCCGGGGCGCGCCGCCACGCGCAGCTCCGGGGCGTACCAGATGGTTTCACCGGGCCGCACCGCGAAACTCAGGTGCACGTCCTCCGACACCCGGGCACCGGCCGCGCGCACCGGACGGCGGACCGAACACCACCAGTCACGGCGGAGACTGTAATTCATGCCGTAGAAAGGCTGATGGCCGAGGATCCTGCCGACCGACGCTCCATGGGCCCGCCGGTAGGCCCCGCTCAGCAGCTCACCCCGCCAACCGGGGATCTCGAGACGGGTCGGACCGCTGACCCCCACGACGGTGAAGCCCGAGGTCTGGGCGGAGGCACGGTCCCAGGCGGAGACCAGGCGCGCGAGATGGTCCGGGGCCGGAGTGCTCCGGGGATTGACGCGGAGGAGCACCGGGCCGGAGGCGGCGTCGAAACCGGTCCATGTGGGGAGGATCCCCGGGACGCTGGGCACCGTGATGACGTCATGGACGGCGGTGACCCCGAAAACCCCACCGGGGGTTTCGGGGTCCGTGACGACGATGATCTCCCGGGTGGGGAGGGTCTGCCGGTCGAGGGCGTCGAGGCATCGCCGCAGCAGTTCGGCATCGTGGCCGGCGGGAACTATGACGCTGATCTCCTGCGCCCCGACCTCCGGTCGGTCGGGTGATTCCGGTGACATCATCTACCTCTCTCCACGGTGTCCGTCAGTCGCGGAGCACCGGTCGACAGTGTAATCCGGTTCGTTTCCGTCGGTCCCCTGCACCGGTACGCGGACCCTGCGGGAGTCAGCGGGTGTGGTCGGATACGACGCGTGACACGAACACCGACACCCCCGGCGCGGCCACACCCATGCGGACCGGCAGTGGAAACCCACCCCGGAATAGAACGACCGGTCCCCCCGAAACGACTACAGCCGCAGATCACGTGATCCGTGATCTGCGGCTGTAGTCGGCGTTAACCGCCGATGGTGGGCGAAGGGGGACTTGAACCCCCACGTCCCAAAGGGACACTGGCACCTGAAGCCAGCGCGTCTGCCATTCCGCCACTCGCCCGAGTATTGGTCGCTGCGCAACTTCATGAAATATAGCACGCGCGCAATCCCGGTTGGCAAATTACCTGTTCAAGATCCACTTTCCGCGGGTGGGGCCGGGACAGGACAGGTTCACCGGCGACCGGTCGACCTACTGTCCCAACCCACCGGGCACCTATACTGGGCGAAAACGCTGCGCAGACAGATCCTCTTCACGTCCCGAGGTACCGGGCGTGGCACGGAACATCGACGGCATCCGGTGGATGTCACCTCGTTGCCTTCCGCGGATCTGTCGCCCAGCACCCGCTGTCCCGGCAACCGGTCTACCACCGGTCGGGGACAGTAGTCATACGGAGGAAGGTGGAAACGATGTCTGTCATGGACCGGATAGCGAAGCTGGACAGCTCGCTTCAGCGTGGTCTGGACAACGGCTTCGCTTTCGTGTTCGGCGGAAAAGTCGTGCCCGGGGAGATTGATGATCTGCTGACCCAGCAGGCCGAGGACAATCTCACCCGGGGCGACGGTGACTGGATCGAGGCCCCGAACGTCTACCTTGTCTCGGTCAGCCGGAAGGACTTCGACAATCTCCGCACCAGCCACCCCGACCTCCCTCAGGACGCGGCCGGACGTATGAGTCGGTGGTGCCGGAACCAGGGCTTCGTCACCCTCGGGCCGGTCACCGTCCAGGTGAGGCAGGATCCGGGACTGCGGACGGGACAGCTGGGTAGCCGCAGCCGGATCGACCGGAATCCCCGGGAGGAAACAGGTTATGTGGGGGACGCCGAAAATTCAGACAGTCCGGATCGACACCCATCGGATGCATCCCCGGCCGGCACCGGGGCTCCCGGTGTCCGGTCCGGGACGGACTCCCCCGGGGTAGCCGTCCCGGACCCTGCTCGTCCAGCCGCTGACCCGCACTACCGCCCTGCCGCACCGGTGTCCCCCGTGCCGCAGTCCCGCGCGGTGGAGCCGACCGAACACATCTACACCGGGGCACCCGTCCAACACGCTCCGCTCGTGTCTCTTCTCCTGCAGGACGGCTCGTCCCGAACCTACCTCGTGCAGGAAGGGTCCAACATCGTCGGGCGTGGTACAGATGTCGACTTCCGGCTCCCCGACATGGGCGTATCCCGACGGCACGCGGAAATCATGTGGGACGGTCGGGACGCTGTCCTCGTCGATCTGCATTCCACCAACGGCACCACCGTCAACGACACGGACATCGACAACTGGCTCCTCGCCGACGGGGACGTGATTAAAGTGGGGCACTCCTACATCGAGGTCCGGATCACCGGCGGCTGACCGGACAGCACCTCCACCGCTCCACCGTCCACCACCCACCGTCGCAACACCCGCCAGGAGAAGAAGATATGGAATCAGTTGTGCTGCTCACCCTGCGGATGGGGCTGCTCGTACTCCTGTGGTTCTTCGTGTTCATGGCGCTCCGTGCGCTGCGCAGCGACGTCCGCGTCGCAGCGGGCGGGCGGGGCGGGAGCGCCACCGTCAGCGGACGACCGCTCACCCGTCCCACGCCCCCCACCCGCCTGATGGCCGTCGGTGGACCGTCGGAAGGTACGTGGATCGAACTCGCGGGCCTCAATGAGATCCTCATCGGCCGTGATCCCCACTGCACGTTCGTCGTCGGCGACGATTCGACGACGCGGCAGCACGCCCGGCTGTTCCGGCATTCGGACGAGTGGTTCATCGAGGACCTCGCGTCCCGCAACGGGACCTTCGTCGGCGGGGTGCCCATCGAACAGCCTGAACGCGTCGGCACCGACACGAACATCGACCTGGGAACCACCACCGTGAGGCTCATACCGTGACCTGGAGACTGAACTACGCCACCGCGTCCGACCGTGGTCTCGTGCGCGGCAACAACGAGGATTCCGCCTACGCCGGCCCCCACCTGCTTGCGCTGGCGGACGGCATGGGGGGTCATGCCGCGGGCGAGATCGCCTCGCAGCTGATGATCGACCACCTCCGGCCCCTGGACGCCGATCCGGGCGACAACGACATGCTCGCCCTGCTCGGATCCCTCGCGGACGACGGGAACCGCTCCATCGCGGACGAGGTGAGACGCAACCCGAACACCGAGGGCATGGGTACGACGCTGACCGCGCTCCTGTTCGCCGGTCAGCAGACGGCCCTGTGCCATGTGGGGGATTCCCGTGGCTACCGGCTGCGGGACGGAAAACTGACCCAGATCACCACCGACGACACCTTCGTCCAGTCCCTCGTGGAGGAGGGGAAGCTCGATCCCGAGGACATCTCGACACACCCCCAGCGCTCCCTGATCCTGAAGGCCTACACCGGACGCCCGGTGGAACCCCATCTGCGATTCATCGACACCCGGCCCGGGGACCGGTTCCTGCTGTGCTCCGACGGTCTGTCCGATCCGGTCACCCACTCCACCATCGAGGAGGCCCTCCGCACCGGTACCCCGACCGAGGCCGCCCGACGACTGGTGGACCTCGCACTGCGGTCCGGGGGCCCGGACAACGTCACGGTCGTCGTCGCGGACATCATCGACACGGGACAGCTCGCCCCGGAGGAGGCGAGGGCTCTGCCGACCACCCCTGTGGTCGTCGGGGCCCTGAACACCGTCGATCCCGAGAGCCCGCGGCCGGATACCGCCGCCGGCAGAGCCGCGCTGATGAGTGCCCGGCAGCCGCAGGAGATCTCCCCGTCCGGGCAGGCTTCCCCGCAACCCGTGGGCGCCGCCGTGGATGACACGGTCCACGCCCCGGACAAGGGTTCCTCCCGGAGCCGGTTCCGCTGGATCATCCCCGTACTGGTCCTGGCGGGTGCTCTCGCCGGCGGTTCCTGGTGGGGGTGGGGACAGATGAACTCCACCTACTACGTCTCCGTGGTCGCCGACGGCGCCGGGGACAACGTGACGGACGGGGACATCGTCATCGAGCGCGGGATCGATCTCTCCGTTCTCGGCCGACCCCTCCACAGCACCTACCAGGTCGTCTGTCTCGACACCGGCGGGAACGTCACCGTCGTCGGCACCACGGCCGGCGACGGCTGCAGCCCGTTCCGTCTGGATGATCTCCCGGAGGCACGGCGCGACTCGGTGACCTCACTTCCCTCGGGTTCCTATGACGAGGTCCTGCAGCAGCTCCGACGTCTCGGGGATGACACTCTGCCGGTGTGCGTGACGCGGGAATCGGGGGAAGATGCGGACTCCGATGCCGCGAAGAACTCCCCCGACGACGGTGACCCGAGCACACCCGCCGAGGAGAATGGGGCCGACGGGGAAACCGACGGTGCCGAACCCTCGACCGAACCATCGGTGGCCCCCCGCCGCAGTCCCGGCGATCTGAGTACGCCGGGCATCAACTGTCGGGAGGTGACCTCCTAGTGGGTGTCGTCGAGAGACTTAAGATGCGGCGGACGGAACGCTGGCTGATACTGCTCGCCGCTCTCGTGATCCTCGTCGCCCGTGCGTCCCTTGCGGTCGCACAGGGAGACGACCCGGCGACCGCCCTGATCCCGGTCGCCCAGTTCGCGGTGGTGTTCCTCGTCGTGCACCTGGTGCTCTGCTGGCTCATCCCCTACGCCGACTGCGTGATGCTGCCGGTGGTGGCGCTGCTCAACGGTCTGGGGATCCTCATGATCCACCGGCTCGACCCACTGCTCATCCCGCAGCGGGACGGCGGCGTCACCGAGGTCTACCTCGCATCGGGTCAGCTCCAGTGGACGATGGTCGCCCTCACAGTGATGACCGCGGTGCTGCTGGTGATCCGGAACCACCGCGTGTTCACCCGCTACTCCTACCTGTTGGGTGGCCTCGGGCTGATCCTCCTTGCGCTGCCGATGGTGTGGCCGGGATCCGCCGGAAGCGAAGCGAAGATCTGGATCTCCATCGGACCCTTCTCCGTGCAGCCCGGCGAGTTCTCCAAGATCCTGCTGTTGCTTTTCTTCGCGCAGCTGCTGGTGAACAAGCGGGCCCGACTCAACGTCGCCGGTGCCCGGATCCTCGGGCTGGACTTCCCCCGCCTCCGGGATCTCGGGCCGATTCTGCTCGTGTGGGCAATCGCGCTCGTGATCATGGCCGGGGAGAACGACTTCGGTCCGGCCCTCCTGCTGTTCAGTACGGTTCTCGGCATGCTCTATCTCGCCACGGGGCGGACCTCCTGGCTGCTGATCGGCGGCCTGCTGGTCGCCGTCGGCGGTTACGGTGTCTACACGATCTCGACGAAGATCCAGTCCCGGGTCCAGAACTTCATCGACCCGCTGGCGAACTACGACGGCACCGGCTACCAGCTCTCCCAGGCCCTGTTCGGGATGAGCTGGGGCGGTATCACGGGAACCGGGCTGGGTGAGGGTTACCCGGACGAGGTTCCGGTAGCCCACACCGACTTCATCCTCGCCGCCATCGGCGAGGAGCTCGGGCTGGTGGGGCTCACCGCGCTCCTCATTCTCTTCGCCGTCCTGATCATCCGCGGTATGCGTACCGCCCTTCTCGTCCGGGACTCCTACGGCAAACTCGTCGCCGCGGGTCTCTCCCTCACCCTCGCCATCCAGGTCTTCGTCGTCACGGCGGGCATCTCCGCACTGATGCCGATGACCGGGCTCACCACACCATTCATCTCCCACGGTGGTTCCTCGCTGATGGCCAACTACATTCTCGTGGCACTGCTGCTCCGTATCTCCGACACCGCCCGACGCCCGGCGCTCAGGACCACCGCTCCGGCGGGACCACCTGCGCCGGGACTGCGCCAGGAGGTGCGACGCTAGATGATCAACCGTTCAATCCGCGCGACCGCCGTCTTCACGATGCTCCTCATCGTGATCCTGGTGGCCAACCTGACCAGGGTCCAGGTATTCAGTGAGGACCGGTACGCGCACAACGCCCTGAACAAGCGCCAGTACCACGAGATGCAGTCGATCCCGCGCGGTCAGATCTCCACCGACGGGCTCGTTCTCGCCCGGTCCGTGAAGGACGAACAGGGCAACTACCGGCGGGAGTACGTCACGGATCCCGTCGTCTATGGTCCGGTCGAGGGATATCTCTCGGACATCTACGGTGCCGCGGGCCTGGAACTCGGTTACAACGACATCCTCAACGGAACGGACTCTTCACTGTTCGCCTCACGGTGGATGGACACTCTGCTCGGCCGTACGCAGGCGGGCGCGAGCCTGGAGCTCACCCTCAATCCCGAGGCCCAGCAGGTCGCCTACTCGGGTCTCGCGGACCGTGGCTACGAGGGTGCGGTCGTCGCCATCCGCCCGAGCACCGGGGAGATCCTCGCCATGGCCTCCACGCCGAGCTTCAGTCCGGCTGCCCTGACGGACACCTCGACAGCGGACGCCACGTGGTCGAAGCTGACCTCGGACCCCGGCGCACCCCTCCTCAACCACGCGACACAGGACGCCCTGCCGCCGGGATCTACGTTCAAGGTCATCACGACCGCGGCCGGTCTCACCGGCGACTTCACCCCCGACACACAGCTGACGGCGGCTGCCAGGACGACCCTCCCGGGAACAGAGACCACCCTGGAGAACTACGGTGGTCAGACCTGCGGTCAGGGAGCGACAGCGTCGCTCGCCACCGCCTTCGCACTGTCGTGCAACACGGCATTCGTCGAGCTCGGCGTGAAGGTCGGCGCCGATGCGCTGCGGGAACAGGCGGAGAAGTTCGGTGTCACCGACACCTACGACCTCGGACTCCCGGCCATTCCGGGCACGGTCGGCGAGTTGCCGGATCCGGCGGCCGTGGGCCAGTCCTCGATCGGTCAGCGCGATGTGACGATGACGGTCCTCGAGAACGCCGTCGTCGCCGCGACCGTCGCCAACGGCGGTAAACGGATGAACCCGTACCTGGTGTCCCGCATTCTCGGTTCCGATCTGCGGACACTGCGCAGCACCGACGCCCGCCAACTGAACCAGGCGATCAGTCCGGACGTGGCCGCAACGCTCACGGAGATGATGCGCGCCAGCGAGCGCAACACCGCCGGCTACACCGGAGCGGACATCGCGTCGAAGACGGGGACGGCCGAGCACGGTGAGGACTCCAGGAACTCGGATCCGCATGCCTGGTACATCGCCTTCGGCCCCTCCGAGAACGCCGATGTCGCCGTGGCCGTGCTCGTGAAGAACGGTGGCGACCGCGGTCAGGCCGCGACCGGCGGGTCCGTGGCCGCGCCGATCGGTAGAGCCGTCATCGACGCAGTTCTCCGGTCGGGACGCTAGGAAAGGAAAACGGTGAGCCCCATGTCGAACACCAATGAACCCCGGCGATCGTCCGGGGACAACCAGGGAATCGAACGTCTCCAGCGACTGATCGGTGGAGACTACCGACTGCGGTGGGTCATCGGGCACGGCGGCATGTCCACCGTGTGGCTCGCGACCGACGTCCGGAACAACCGCGATGTCGCCGTGAAAATCCTGCGTCCCGAGTTCTCGGACAACCGCGAGTTTCTCGATCGCTTCCGCAATGAGGCGGCGTCCGCCGAACGGATCAATTCCGTGAACGTCGTCCGCACCTTCGACTACCGGGAGGTGCCCGACCCCGCCGGCCACACCTTCTGCTTCATCGTCATGGAGTACGTCCGCGGAGAATCCCTGGCGGACCTCATCTCCAGGAAGGGACATCTCGACGAGGAACTCGCACTCGACGTCCTCGAGCAGGCCGCCCACGGGTTGTCCGTGATCCACCAGATGAACCTCGTCCACCGGGACATCAAACCGGGCAACATCCTCATCACCGAGGAGGGACGCGTCAAGATCACCGATTTCGGCATCGCCAAAGCCGCTGCCGCGGTGCCGTTGACCCGCACGGGGATGGTCGTCGGAACCGCCCAGTACGTCTCTCCGGAACAGGCGCAGGGCAAGTCCGTCACGAGTGCCTCGGACATCTACTCACTCGGCGTCGTCGGATACGAGATGCTCTCCGGCAGGCGTCCGTTCTCCGGGGATTCCTCCGTGTCCGTCGCCATCGCGCACATCAACCAGGCGCCTCCTCAGATCGGGAACTCCGTGTCGGCACAGACCCGCGAACTCATCGGGATCTCGCTGCGCAAGGACCCGGAACGGCGCTTCGCCGACGGCAACGAGATGGCGCTGGCGGTGCACACGGTCCGGTTGGGTGAGAGGCCCCCGCAGCCACGCTCCGCCGCGATGGAGCGCAGGGCCCCCGCACCGACCCCGACGGAGTCGACCCGGATCCTCGGTCAGGTCACCAACCCGACGACCGTGCAGCCCGCGATCGGAGCCACCCCGCCGCCGGTGCCGGTCCGGTCGGTCGTCCACCGGCAATCCCCGGCCCGGCAGTCCGCTCCCGCGGCCCCCGTCGCTCCGCCGCGTCGTGGTGGAGGTGGGCTCATCGCCTTCCTCGTCGTACTGCTCCTCGGTGCCCTGGCCGCGGTGGGCTGGCTGCTGGTCTCGACCGGTACGCTGAATCTCGACGGGGTCACCGACCGTACGCAACCGACCGGTCCCGCGGTCACCCGACCGTCTGAACCGGAACTGACCGTGGTCACCGAGATAAAAACCACCGTCGTGCCCGCTCCGGAGCCCACCCCCGAACCGACACCGACGCGGAAGGCCACCGAGGAGCCCACCGTACGGAAGACGACGACCTCGGCGCCGGTGCCGACGCAGCCTGCGGTGCAGCCCAACCGGGAGCCGGTCCCTCCGGCGGGCGATGCCGCTGACGGCACTGTTCCGACCGCGGAGAACGTGGGCGAACGCACGGTCTCCGCCATGACCGGGAACCCGGGTACCGTGTCCCGGATGGCGGAACCGAATCGATCCACGACAGACACCGGCAAACCCGGAGAGGAGACCCCGTGAGTGAGCACGTGCTCGGCGAGCGCTACGAACTCGGTGAGGTCATCGGTACCGGCGGTATGTCGGACGTCTACGCCGCGAAGGACACACTCCTCGGGCGTGACGTGGCGGTCAAGATGATGCGCGCGGAACTGGCCAGGGACGTCAACTTCCGGGAACGGTTCCGACGGGAGGCCCAGAACGCCGGACGGCTGAATCACCCGTCGATCGTCTCCGTCCTCGACACGGGCGAGACGGAGCTGAACGGAATCAGGATCCCGTACATCGTCATGGAACGGGTGCACGGGAGAACACTCCGTGAGATCGTGCAGAGTGACGGCCCCATGCGACCGGCGGAGGCCGCGCGGACGCTGCTGCCGGTCTGTGAGGCCCTGCAGTTCTCCCACGACGCGGGCATCGTGCACCGGGACATCAAACCGGCGAACATAATGATCACCAACACCGGATCGGTGAAGGTGATGGACTTCGGCATCGCCCGCGCGGTCGACGACGCCACGTCCGCGATGACGCAGACGTCCGCGGTCATCGGCACCGCGCAGTATCTCTCCCCGGAACAGGCCCGGGGCAAGTCCGCCGATGCGCGGAGCGATGTCTACGCCCTGGGTTGCGTGCTCTACGAGACGGTGACCGGACGTCCCCCGTTCGAGGGCGAGTCCCCCTTCGCCGTCGCTTTCAACCATGTCCACGAGGACCCGGAACCACCGTCATCCTTCATTCCGGACCTGACTCCGACTGCGGCGCTCAACGTCGACGCCGTTGTGCTGCTGACGATGGCCAAGCATCCGGCGGACCGTTACCAGTCCGCGGCTGAGCTGGCCGAGGACCTGACCCGGTTGAGCCGCAACGCGGTGTCCAACGCCGCACGGAGTCACATGCGCCCGATGCAGGGCGATGAGCCGGACCGGACCCGGGTCATCCGATCCGAGAACGCCGCGACCCGGCAGGTGACCTCAGCCCCCGCACACGCAGCGTTTCCGCAGCACTCGGCGACCGCATCCGGGGGCAGGACCAGCCACCGACGACGCAGCGAGGAAGGGCCGCGGTACGCGGACAACGGCGGATCCGGAAACCGTGCCGTGTGGATCGGTGCACTGCTGGGGCTGGTGTTCGTCGCGGGAGCTTCGATCTTCGCCTTCAACCTCTTCACCGGTGACACCAGCCCGGGTAGAGGGGCCGGCGGACCGGTCAGCGTCAATGCCGACGGAACGGTCACGATTCCTAACGTCGAGGGGAAGTCCCTTGCTGCGGCACGCAGGTCCCTCGAGGAACTCGATCTCAGGGTCAACGTGACCATGCAGCCGTCACCGGACGTCTCCGAGGACACCGCAATCTCAACGAATCCGGGTTCCGGCTCAACCGTTCAGCCGGGTTCCACGGTCACGCTTCTCGTGTCCTCCGGAACCGAGCTGACCCGGGTTCCCGATGTCGCCGACATGAACACCGAGGAAGCGGAACGGACACTCGTGGAAGCCGGACTGTCGCTCGATCCCGTGGTCCGGGAGGTGACAGATGATTCTGTCGCGGAGGGCCTGGTCATCGAACAGGATCCCGCGGCCGGCCGGAAGGTGTCCAAGGGTTCCAAGATCAAGATCACGGTGTCCACCGGTCCGGAGACGGTGACCGTGCCGAATCTCAGCGGCCTACCGGTGGAGGAGGTTCGCGGCCGACTGGAGGGGATCGGGCTCGTTCCCGTCGTCCAGTCGGTCGCCTCCGATCTGCCCGTCGGGCACGTGACCGCGGTTCTCCGGGGTGGTACCGAGGTGTCCCGTGGCACCCCGATCACCGTCCAGGTCTCCGACGGTTCGATGTTCCGTATCCCCGATCTCACCGGCATGGATGTCAACCAGGCACTGGCGGCGCTCCGTGCGGCCGGCTGGACATCCCCGGACACCTCCCTGCTGCAGCAGCCGGTGCAGACCGGTGCGTTGATAGAGTCCGGCCAGATCGAGGGCCAGACCCCGCTGCCCGGTGAATTGACGGGGAAGGATGCACTGGTGAGCATCCGCGTCAAGCAGTTCGACCTGCTGAAGGCGATCCAGCCCTGATCCCGCTGACTCCACCACGGGCCGGGTGGAGTCAGCGACGGGTACTGGTAGATTGTCACCTATGTCCGGCACCCCACCGGTACCGATCACCTACCGGCGGTGGGTGCACGATTCCGTGGCACCGTTGGCTCGGAGCATGCGGGACCCGGGGTGTCCGTAGAAAACACATCACGCCAATCTGCAGAGGTAACCATGCCGAAGTCAAAGATCAACAAGACCACCGCACCCGTGTCCGGCGGTGGAGCGAACCGTGTGCCGGTGAAGATCAACGCCAGCGGCACTCCGCTGTGGTACAAGGTCATCATGTTCGGCCTCATGCTGGCCGGGCTCGCCTGGCTCGTGGTCAACTACCTCGCGGGTACGCAGATACCGCTCATGCTGGAGCTGGGACCGTGGAATTACCTCATCGGGTTCTCGCTGTTCATCCTGGGCCTGCTGATGACCATGGGCTGGCGCTGAGCCGCGATCTCAGTCCCTCCGGCCGGACGCCGGCGCAGCACATCGGATGCTGCGCCGGCGTCCGGTTTTCTCGTCCCTCCACCCGGTACCGCCATGGTCGTGGTCACCGGGTCTGATCGGACCCCGCCGACGCAGCGGCCACCGGAGACGTGGCGGGGAGAACCGGCGACGGGCGCGAGGCGGCCCCACCACACCTCGTCCCCCATCCACCGACGCTTCCCGGTCGACCCCTTTCCCACCGGGGAGAACACCTCCCGGGGGGTTCAACCCGTCCACGGACACCGATGGTCGGCGGTCACAGGTGCCGGGAGAGGCCACGAACCGGCGACAGAGTTATCCACAGGACACCTGAGTTACACACAGATAATTTGTGGATAAACTCCTCCACACCGTGTGCAGGGTGTTATCCACAGGGTGTGGACAACACTGTGGAGGAATCTCACTGATCCGTTTCCACGGAGAAGCACACAACCTGTGGATAACCCTGTGCACTGGTTCCATCTTTCGTACACGTTTTCGCCCCCAAGCAGATAATCGCAGGATACGGCGGTTGAAGGCACACACAGACGCGTCGAATCACAAAATTGTCATTATCCACACTGTGAACAACTCCTGTGGACAACTCCGGTCCCCCGGACAATCCACACCAAACCCCCGACCACGGTGGAGAACAGGTCGGGGGTTGTCAACAGAGGGTGAATCAGAGCAGCAGTGCTCCCGGGTCTCCTGTGGAGAACTCCGCCACACGGATCAGGACAGCGGCGACCGCGACAGCGCAGACCACTCCGAGTCCGATCCACCGGGCCGTGGTCCTCCGCGTACCGAACAGCGCGGCGGCGAGCAGCGCACCCGTGACCAGGCCCCCGAGATGCCCCCACAGGGACACCCCGGGAGTCATCAGGGTGTACGCGAGGTTGACGCCTATCAGAACCAGTGCGCCGCCCACCTGGGAGTTCCTGCGGGAATGGGCGATCGCGACGAACACGGCCATCAACGCATACACGGCCCCCGAGGCCCCCACCGTCGGATACTCCGGGCTCCACCAGAGCACCGTCGCCGATGCGCCGACTGCGCCGGTGACGAGTATCCCGGCCGTCAGCGATGGACCGAAGGTCGCCTCCGTCTCCCTGCCGATGAGGTAGAGCAGGATGACGTTGATCAGCATGTGGCCGATGCCCGCGTGCAGAAGACCCGATCCGAGCGCACGGAGCGGACCGAACGCTGAATCGTCCATCAACGGGAGATACAGAATCCAGGCGTCAGCGAGTCCACTGTCGTCGAGGTTCCCGGTGATCGACCGGGACTGTACCGCGGTGACCACGAAAACGAGGACGATCAGGACGACGGTTGCCGCGGACACCGGAGCCTGACGGTAGAGGTTCCGGGCCAACTGGGAGGGCGGGGGCGGTGGGGACGGGGACAAGGCGGCCTCCGGAATCGGTCGCCGGATCCGGTTCTCTTCCGGTCCGGCTGCGGTCTGTGACGGTGGAATGAACCGCACACGCAGACGAAGACCCCGCCACACCGGTTGGCGGACCACCCGGGTCCGGGCGATCCTGCGACGGTGCACGGGGTTCTTCTCGTTCGCGGTACCGGTCGTGCCGCGTTGGTCGGCACGACCCGACGGGTCAGTCCGTGGTGATCTCCACGCTGTCGATGACCACGGGCTCGGTGGGTCGGTCCATCCGGTCGGTGGCCGTCGTGGCGATGGCGTCGACCACCTTCTTCGACGCCTCGTCGGTGACCTCACCGAAGATGGTGTGCCTGTTGTTGAGGTGCGGTGTCGGAACCACGGTGATGAAGAACTGGGAACCGTTCGTGCCCGGGCCGGCGTTGGCCATCGCGAGCAGGTACGGACGGTCGAAGGAGAGCTCCGGGTGGAACTCGTCGGCGAACTGGTAGCCGGGGCCGCCTCGTCCGGTGCCGGTGGGGTCGCCGCCCTGGATCATGAACTGATCGATCACACGGTGGAACACGGACCCGTCGTAGAACGGGCCGGTGGTTGATCCGCTGGCGTTGTTCGTCTTGTACTCACTCGTACCCTGCGCGAGTCCGACGAAGTTGTCGACGGTCTTCGGCGCGTGATTTCCGAAGAGATCAATGGTGATGTCACCACGGTTGGTGTGGAGGATCGCGGTCGCGGTCTTGGTAGTCATGGACTCCATGCTAGTCAACAGGCGTCAGCCGTGCTGGTATCCATGCACCGCTGTGTCATCGCAGCCCCCACGGACGGCCGTCCGGGGTTACGCTGGACACACCAACAGCCCGACGAGTGTTTACCGGTCGTACAGTCGGCGATTCGTCCCACCCTTTCCGACTGCGTCAGCCCGACCGGGGCACCACACCTCTCAACCAAGGAGAAGCGCGTGAATCCCTCGACCATCCGTATGGCCTACAAACTCGGCAGGCAGGCCCTCGGCACCGCCCGTGATTACCGTGACCGCCACACCGCCGACAGTTACGACGATCTGGTCGCCCGAGCGAACGACTACGCGGAGCACCGCAAGGCGGTCAGTCAGCTCCGCGATGAACTCGCCGAGAAGGCCGGTTCCCTGACGGAGGAATCCCAGGCCCAGGCTAGCGCCCTGCTCAGAGAGGCGCGCCACCGCCTCGAGCAGCTCCGGAAGCAGGCGGAGGAGAAGGGGACGGATCTGGCCCGGGACCTCGAGAAGCAGGGTGGCCGGAAGGTGAAGAAGGTGCGCAAGGCCGCGGAGAAGGCCCGGAAGAAGGCGGAGAAGAAGATCAACCGCCGGAAGTGCCTGACCAGCCGCTGCGGTGGCGGGGACGGGCGCTCGAAACTGGCGAATCTCACGTTTCTAGCGCTGCTCGTCTCGACGATCGCCGGTGTCATCTACTGGCTACGCAGCCGCGCCGACAAGCCGGGGACCACGCCCCCGGATGTGCGGGACCACGCCGCCGGGTCCACCGGATCCTCCGGGTCGAAGACCGGGGCCGCCGCAGACAAGGCGGCCGCAGCGGCCGCCGCCGCGACCGCCCGTGCCGGTGAGAAGCTCGCGGAGGCCCGCGCCAAGGCCGATGAACTGCTCGACAACTCCGGGGACGGGTCCGTCGTCGACACGGTCGCGGGCAAGGCGGAGGACATCGCCGAGAGCGTCCACGACAATGCGGATGAGATCGCCGAAGAAGTGACCGACAAGGCGGGGGACATCGCGGAGAAGACCCGCGCCGGGGTCGAGGATGCCGCTGACGCGGTCGAGACCCTCGCCGACGACGCCGAGACCGTCGCCGGTGCGGTAGCCGATGATGCTGCCGACGCGGCGAAGGACGCGGCCGATGAGGTCGGGAAGGCCGCGGAGAAGAAGAGCGGCAACTGACCCACAGTCAGACCTCAGCCAGGTCCCGTGGATCCCGGTGCTCCGGGTCTGCGGGACCTTTACATGTCCCGCAACCCGCCACCACCCGCCCACGGAACCCCGTGCAGCGGGTTGCGCGGATTCAGCGGGCGTTGATGCGACGGAGAATCTCGGCCGCCGCGTCCGCCAGCACATCGTTCGCACCGTCGAGCGGCGCCAGTCGGATGATCGCCTCGGACAGTGCCGCCGCCGCGGACCGGACATCCCGGTGCACGGGTATCCCGAGGTAGCTGGCCGAGGTCACCGCGGCCGCACCGGCGAGCAGCGCGTGGTCACGGACGCGGACGCGGTGCACCGCAGCGACCTCGTCGGCGATGACGAGCAGCTGTTCCGGGGTGAGCGGCCGGACACGTGGTACCGGATTCATCGACCGTGCCGGAGCCTGCGTTCGGTCGCGGCGTACCCGCTGACCACGGTCCTGGCCAGCTCCGCGACCTCGGCGTCGGCGAGAACGCGGGCGGCGGTGGCGACGATGGCGCGGGTGGCGGCCTCCTGTTTGCTCGTGCCCTGTGCCTGGGCGAGGAGTGTGAGCGCCCGGTCCTGGGCGTCGGTGAGGCGAAGTGTCATGGCCATACCCCGACACTACGGACAGGTCGTCTCTGATACCAGTCTGATATCAGTTATCGGTCTTTATCCTTACTCAACGGCGTTGAGAGCCCGTTTCAGGCCCTCGGCGGGGTAGAATGGTGTAGATCAAGACCTCCATACACCCTGCTAGACGGAAATTAGGTGACCCGTGAGCGACGACAACTCCGGCGGCAACGACGGCGGCGAGCTCCTGTTCGACAGGATCCATCCGATCGACATCGGCGAGGAGATGCAGCGCAGCTACATCGACTACGCGATGTCGGTCATCGTCGGCCGTGCCCTGCCCGAGGTGCGCGACGGCCTGAAGCCCGTGCACCGACGACTGCTCTACGCGATGTACGACAGCGGCTTCCGCCCCGACCGCTCCTACGTGAAGTCCGCGAAACCCGTGGCGGAGACCATGGGTAACTACCACCCGCACGGCGACTCCGCGATCTACGACACCCTGGTCCGCATGGCCCAACCCTGGTCGATGCGCTACCCGCTCATCGACGGACAGGGCAACTTCGGATCCCGCGGAAACGACGGCGCGGCCGCCATGCGTTACACCGAGTGCCGCCTCACCCCGCTGGCGATGCAGATGGTGCGGGACATCCGCTCCAACACGGTCGACTTCCAGCCGAACTACGACGGCAAGAACCTCGAACCCGTCATCCTCCCGTCCCGGATCCCGAACCTGCTGATGAACGGTTCCGGTGGTATCGCCGTCGGCATGGCCACCAACATCCCGCCGCACAACCTCACCGAACTGGGTGACGCGATCTTCTGGATGCTGGAGAACTACGAGGCCGACGAGGCGACCACCCTCGAGGCGTGCATGCGCTACGTCAAGGGCCCCGACTTCCCCACCGCCGGGCTCATCGTCGGTGACCAGGGCATCAAGGACGCCTACACCACCGGTCGCGGGTCCATCCGCATGCGCGGTGTGACCAGCATCGAGGAGGAGGGCAACCGGCAGATCATCGTGATCACCGAGCTCCCCTACCAGGTCAACAAGGACAACCTGGTGCTCAGCATCGCCGAGCAGGCGAACCAGGGGAAGATCGCCGGTATCTCCCGTATCGACGACGAATCCTCCGACCGCGTCGGCCTGCGCATCGTGGTCACCCTGAAGCGGGACGCGGTGCCGCGCGTCGTGCTGAACAATCTGTTCAAGCACTCGCAGCTGCAGTCCAGCTTCGGCGTGAACATGCTCTCCATCGTCGACGGGGTGCCGCGCACCCTGCGCCTGGACCAGATGCTGCGCCACTACATCGCGCACCAGGTCGACGTCATCATCCGCCGCACCCAGCACCTCCTGGACGAGGCGGAGAAGGAGGCCCACATCCTCCGCGGCCTCGTCAAGGCGCTCGACATGCTCGACGAGGTCATCGCCCTGATCCGTGCGTCGGCCACCGTCGACATCGCCCGGACCGGCCTCATCGACCTCCTCGACATCGACGAGATCCAGGCCGACGCGATCCTCGCGATGCAGCTGCGTCGACTCGCCGCCCTGGAGCGGCAGAAGATCGTCGACCGCCTGGCCGAGATCGAGGAGATCATCGCCGACTACAAGGACATTCTCGCCCGCCCCGAACGCCAGCGTGAGATCGTCCGCGACGAGCTCGCCGAGATCGTCGAGAAGTACGGCGACGAACGCCGCACCCAGATCATCGGCGCCACCGGCGACGTCACCGAGGAGGATCTGATCGCCCGCGAGAACGTCGTGGCCACGATCACGTCCACCGGCTACGCCAAGCGCACGAAGGTCGACGCCTACCGCAACCAGAAGCGCGGTGGCAAGGGTGTCCGCGGCGCGGAGCTGAAGAGCGACGATGTCGTCCGACACTTCTTCGTGTGCTCCACGCACGACTGGATCCTGTTCTTCACGAACTTCGGTCGCGTGTACCGGCTCAAGGCCTACGAGCTGCCCGAGGCCTCCCGGACGGCCCGTGGCCAGCATGTCGCGAACCTCCTGGAGTTCCAGCCCGGCGAGCAGATCGCCCAGGTCATCCAGATCCGGGGCTACGACGACGCCGAGTACCTCGTGCTCGCCACCGCACACGGCCGGGTCAAGAAGTCCCGGCTCGCCGACTACGACTCCGTGCGCTCCGGCGGCCTGATCGCCATCAACCTCAACGAGGGTGACTCCCTGATCGGCGCCTCACTGTGCTCCAGCGAGGACGATCTGCTGCTCGTCTCCGAGGAGGGGCAGGCCATGCGGTTCACCGCCGACGACGAGACCCTGCGTCCGATGGGCCGGGCCACCGCCGGTGTGAAGGGCATGCGGTTCCGCGGCGAGGACAAACTCCTCGCGATGTGTGTCGTCGGTACGGGCGACTACCTGCTGGTGGCCACCTCCGGCGGCTACGGCAAGCGGACCGCGATGGATGAGTATCCGACCAAGGGTCGCGGTGGCCTCGGCGTCGCCACGTTCAAGTACACGCCGAAGCGCGGAAAGCTCATCGGTGCACTGTCGGTGGACGATGACGACCAGATCTTCGCGATCACCTCGGCGGGTGGGGTCATCCGCACGGAGGTCGGCCAGATCCGCCCGTCCTCGCGCCAGACGATGGGCGTGCGGCTGGTCAACCTCGAGAAGGGTGTCGAGCTGCTCGCCATCGACCGCAATGTCGAGCACGAGGGTGAGGAGACCGCGGAAGCCGTCGCCACCGGCGCCGTCGAGGGCCCGACCCTGGACCTCGGCAAGGAGACGGGCACGGACGACATCCCCGGCGTCCGTCGCGGTGGAAGCGCTAACCTTGACGCCAATGGTGTTCCCCTCGACGGGACCACCGCTGACGACGAGAACGGGGACGAATGATGAGTATCCAGGAAGTGACCGTCTCCCGGGTATCCCCCCTGTCGGCGTTCCGGACTGCACTGGCGCTCTCGCTGGCGGCCCTCGCCGCGTGGATCCTGTGCGTCACCCTCCTGTACTACGGCCTCGAGCAGTTCGGTTTCTGGGCGAAGCTGAACAGCATCGTGACCGGCGTCGGTGGTAGCGACGTCATCACGTTCGGCACGGTTCTGTCCGTGGCGAGTCTCCTGGGGGCGGTCACCGCCATCGCGGTGACGATCCTGGCCCCGCTGACCGCCGTGATCTACAACGGCATGGTCGAGCTCTTCGGCGGTGTCGTGGTCACCCTCAACGAGGGCGACTACTGATCCACTGACTCCGTCACCGCCGGGTACGGGCACCACCACAGGTGAGGACCGTGCCCGGCGGACACCACCGAAAAGTCAGTTTAACCTGGTGATTTGCTTTTGATGGAGCGGGCTGGGTAAAGTTCAGTCTCGTTCCAAGGGCCTATAGCTCAGTCGGTTAGAGCGCTTCGCTGATAACGAAGAGGTCACAGGTTCGATTCCTGTTAGGCCCACCAAAATAACTTGGGGCATTAGCTCAATTGGTAGAGCACCTGCTTTGCAAGCAGGAGGTCAGGAGTTCGATTCTCCTATGCTCCACAAGGAAACGTTTCGCCGGTTCAGTCAGTGACTGAACCGGCGTTTTCCGTTGTCACGGCTCCTACGGGAGCCTCGACTAGGCGAATATCACCGATGTGTGTAACATTTGTGGCTGTTGTGACTGCAGTCGACTTCTGATGTTTTCCGGCTGTGGCGGAAGAGTCACAACACCGGTGACACGCGCTCTCCGGTTCATGCCCCTCCCGGGCATCGGACCGAGGGCGCCTGTGTCTTTTTCGGGCCCGACCACAGCCGGGAACACGACTTCCGGGGCGAAGCGTGGACCGGACACGCTAGAGTGATGCCGGTAAGACCGAAACACCCGACGAACACCAGAGGAAGACGAATCACCGATGACCGACCTCAAGTCCACACTCACAGGAGCCAACCGGGACGCCGTCGTCGGCGACATGGCGGCCTTCATCGAGTCCTCCGTCTCCGGCCTGTCCGGGTTCACGGGTATGGCCATCAAGGGGGCGGTCGGTGCCGCCCGTAGGGCCGACCAGAACGTGATCTCCAAGGGCGTCAACCGCCTCCTCCCCGAGTTCAGCGACGCCCTCGACCCGCACTGGCGGAACTACCGCGAGAACGGCGCACACGCCGACTTCGGTGCGTACCTCGAGGAGCACCGCACGGAGGTCACCGACTCGATCCTCGCCGTGGCGGACCGCAACGCGGACAACATCGACCAGCCCGCCGTGGCGAAGGTCTACTCCTCGGTCCGCGGGAAGCTGACCGGCATCATCAACGATCATCTCGGCGGCCTCGGCGCCGTCATCGAGAAACACGCCGCCTAGGGCCCCTCGCCTCGGAGGGAACGGCCCGGTTGCCCCACGGGCGGCGGAGACCCGTACCCCAGCCCGCCGTACCATTCAGCCGAAGAGCGCGTGTCCCCGTGGGACCACCGGCGCAGTACGAGGGTGAGCCACCGGACCTGGGGTTGACCGCCACACTCAGGTACGGGTCGTCATGGGCTCCGCACAGCAACCGGGCGTCAACCACCGTCCGACACCGGGCAGTGACGTCACCACCGCGCCACGCAGCATACGGCGTGCACCATCCTCCGCCGTCCCGGTGCCGCCCGACCGGGGCCCGCCGCCGGGGTACTCATCACCCATGCTCCCCGGGAGACGCCACAGCCCCGGACGACACACTCTGCGGCAGTTGGACCGGCCGCGGTTCAGAAGGCCGGAGAAGCGGTGCGAACCGCTCAACGCCGTCGTGACCGCGATCGATCGGCGCGTTGGTGTGTGATGACTCCGCACCACGGTGTCCCCGGCCCCCGATCCCGGGATTCCGGTCGACGTAGTCGGCGTCATCGGTCCGTGGCACCGAGCGGATGGCCACAACCGACCGTCACCTCGTCCCACGGGCCTGGAGAGGCGTCCGCGTGCAGCCATCGGAGGCCAACCCGTGGTCACCCCTCACTTCACGCCACGGTGACATCTACGACGTCCCGGTGGGGGAGTCACCCGCTGGACGCCGATTGACGTCGGACCCGAAGAGCACCACGTCCCCGGCCCACTGTGGGACGACACCCGGCCGGACACGGTGACATCTCCCGGCCCCAGGACGGTACCGTGTGGAACGACAACCACCGTGCCATCGATCCCCGGTTCCCTTCGGTGGTATCAGGGAACCGGGTTACGGCATCGATTACGGCGTCCGGGGCTGGAGGGACCCGGTGTCCCACAGGTCATGTCCCACAGATCGTCATGAACTGATCCGGCCACCGGACATGAATGGCGGCACCTGCCGTGGACCCTCTGGTCCGCGACAGCTTCTCTAGACGTCGAGGAAGCGGACATCCTTGGCGTTGCGGGTGATGAAGGACCGGCGTGCGACGACGTCATCGCCCATGAGGATGGAGAACAGCTCATCGGCCGCCTGGGCGTCGTCCATCGTGACCTTGCGCAGGGTACGGACGGAGGGATCCATGGTGGTCTCCCACAGCTCCTTGGCGTCCATCTCACCGAGACCCTTGTACCGCTGGATACCGTCGTCCTTGTTGATCTTCTTGCCGGCGGCGAGTCCCTCCTCGAGCTGGCGGTCACGCTGTTCGTCGGTGTACGCGAACGTCGGACCACCCTTCGACCACTTCAGCTTGTACAGCGGTGGCTGCGCGAGGAAGACGTAACCGTCCCGGATCAGATCCGGCATGAAACGGAAGAGCAGTGTCAGCAGCAGCGTCGAGATGTGCTGACCGTCGACGTCGGCGTCGGCCATGAGCACGATCTTGTGGTAGCGCAGCTTGGAGATGTCGAACTCGTCGTGGATTCCGGTACCGAGCGCCGTGATGATGGCCTGGACCTCATTGTTCTTCAGGACCTTGTCGAGCCGGGCCTTCTCCACGTTGAGGATCTTGCCGCGCAGAGGCAGGATCGCCTGGAACATCGACTCCCGGCCGCTCTTCGCGGAGCCACCGGCGGAGTCACCCTCCACGATGTAGAGCTCGGACTTGCGCGGATCCTTGGAGCGGCAGTCGGCGAGCTTTCCGGGAAGTCCCCCCATGTCGGAGCTGGATTTCCGGCGCACCAGTTCGCGGGCCTTGCGGGCCGCGAGGCGTGCGTGGGCGGAGGACACGGCCTTGTTGACGATCGCCTTGGCCTCGGCGGGGTTCGCCTCCAGCCAGTGGGTGACGTTCTCGTTGACCATGCGCTGCACGAAGCCCTTGACCTCGGTGTTGCCGAGTTTCGTCTTCGTCTGGCCCTCGAACTGGGGATCGGCGACGCGGACGGAGACCACGGCCGCGAGACCCTCACGGCAGTCTTCGCCGGCGAGGTTCGGTTCCTTCTCCTTGATCAGCTTGTGCTCGCGGGCGTAGCGGTTGAGCAGGCTGGTCAGAGCGGCCCGGAAGCCCTCCTCGTGCGAACCACCCTCGATGGTGTTGATCGTGTTGGCGAAGGTGTGGACGTTCTGCTGGTAGCCGCTGTTCCACTGCATCGCGATCTCGACCTCGTGCTCGTCGGCCTTCGCTTCGAAGGCGACGATGGTCGGGTGGATCGGGGTCTTCGACTTATTCAGTGCGTTGACGTAGTCCTTCAGACCCTCGGGGTAGTGGTAGGTCCGGGTCTTGACCTTCTTCTTCACCTTCTTACCGGCGGCCGCGGCCTCGGCCGCTTCCGCGGCTTCCGCCTCCTCGGCGGCGATCTCGGCCTCGTCGAAGGAATCACCGGTCAGCGGTTCGGCCTCGTCGACGCCCTTCTCGGCGATCTCGTCGAGCTCGGCCTGTTCCTCGGTGACGCGCTGATCGGTGAGGGTGATGGTGAGCCCCTTGTTCAGGAACGCCATCTCCTGCAGCCGACGGGCGATGGTCTCGAACTTGAACTCGGTGGTCTCGAAGATCTCGGCGTCGGGCCAGAACCGGACGGTGGTGCCGGTTCCGCGTGCTCGACCACCCTGCTGGAGTTCCTCGGGTACGGCCTGGTTGAAGTTCTGGAACCAGTGGTGGCCCTCGCGCTTGATGTCGGCCTCGACGCGGGTCGACAGGGCGTTGACGACGGAGATACCGACACCGTGCAGACCACCGGAGACCGCGTAGGACTCGGAGTCGAACTTACCGCCCGCGTGCAGCTGGGTCATGACGACCTGGACGGTCGGCATGCCGGCAGGGTGCATCTCGACGGGGATACCGCGGCCGTTGTCGACGACCTGGACACCACCGTCGGCGAGGAGCGTGACATCGACGCGGGTTGCGTAACCGGCCATCGCCTCGTCGACGGAGTTGTCGACGACCTCCCACACCAGGTGATGGAGGCCACGTTCCCCGGTTGAACCGATGTACATGCCGGGCCGCTTACGAACCGCTTCCAGACCCTCGAGGATCGTGATGGATGAAGCGTCGTAGTGGTGTTCGGTTGCTGCCACGGTATCTGCCACGGTGTCCTTGGCTCCTCGCTGAAGTTGTATCTGGACCTTTTTATCCTACACGGTCAGGGGTACCTACCGAACAAGGCCTTACAGGCGTCAGACGGCCTCACACCCCGGGAAAAACACGAATCCCCAGGTCGCCAAAGAATGTGTCGCAACTCACCGACGTCTCAGCCGTAGGTGTCCCGCGGACCCCGCCCTTTGACGTGCAGCGGTCCCTTCCGCCAGCTGGGTTGGGAGGGTCCGAAGATCTTAAGCTCGGCGACCACGTCGGGCCCGACCTTCTGTGAGATGACCTGCAGGATGTTGCGCTGCATCAGCCTTAGGTTCGTCGCCCAGGCCGTTGAGTCGCAGGTGATGAACAGCTGCTTGTCCTTCAGCATCTGGACCTGACTGTGCCGGGCGATCCGCTCTCCGACGAGAAGCTCCCAGTTGGCCTTGACCCAGCCACCGGCCATGGGGCGACCCCAACCCCGACGTCTGATCTCGTCCCCGAGCACGGATCCCACGGATTCCGTTCTGTCCGGGCGTCCGAGTGCCCGCCCGTCCGGCCCGGTCGGCCGTCCGATCCGCCGCGGCTGCGACCCGCCGGCCGCCGGTCCGCGGGTGTGTCCACGGGTTACGCGCCCCGTCTCAGGTGGCCTGGCCCCTCTTTTCCGCGCGACCGCACGGATGTGCTCATAGGCTGCGGTGACGGAATCCCGTTCCTCAGGAGTCGTCATGATCGTCTTCCACGGTCGGTTCCACGCCAGGGACCTGCTCCGGAGCGGATCCCGCCGCACCGAGAACTGAGTATCTGCCCGATTCGTCGGTGATCATCGAGACGCGGTGGATGCGGGCACCCGAGGTGTCCAGGCCGGTCGGTAGATCACCGTCCACGGCAGCGGTGATCAGCACCTGTTCCGCCGTCAGGGCGATCTGGATGAGCGCCTCCCTCCGGGCGGCGTCGAGTTCCGCGAAAACATCGTCGAGAATCAGGATCGGATCCGTCCCGTCTTCCCTGAACAGCGAGAACACACCGAGCCGTAGCGCCAGGGCGTACGACCATGTCTCCCCGTGGCTCGCGAACCCGCGGGCGGGCTCGTCACCGAGCATGAGCTCCAGATCATCCCGGTGGGGACCGACGAGTGACAGTCCCCGTTCAATCTCCCTCGTCCGGTTGTGCGCCAGGTCGGACAGCATCGCGGCCTCCAGGACCTCAGCGTCACAGCAGTTGTCGGGAGCCGTCGTGATGGTGCTCCGGTAACTGAGCCCGGGGGGTCTCGATTCCGGCGCGATGATGCCGTATGCGGTGGTGACGTGGTCCGACAGCTCGGCGACCAGTGCCACCCGTGCGGCGGTGAGCTGTCCACCGGCCGCCGCCAGCTGTCCGTCCCACGCATCGAGTGTGGTGAGTGCCGCGGCCCCGTCCTCGCTGTCGTAGCCGCGCCGGAGTGCGCCGGAGGCGGATCGGAGGAGTGCGTTGCGTTGCCGGAGGATCCTGTCGTAGTCGGCTCTGACACCCGCGATCCTGGGGTAGCGGGTCGCCAGTACCTCATCGAGGTAGCGACGACGTTCCACCGGCTCACCCCGCACGAGCGAGATGTCCTCGGGTGCGAAGAGCACCGTCTTGACCACACCGAGCAGCCCGCGTGGGGATTCCAGTCTGGTCCGGTTCAGCTGCGCGAGGTTTCCGCCCCGCGGCTTTATCAGGAGATGCGCCGCGAGTTCACGGCCCCCGTTGACCGCCACCGCGGAGATTCTGGCGTCCCGGGCCCCTGATCTGACCAGCGGCGCATCATTGGCGACCCGGTGGGACCCGAGATGCGCGAGGTATCCGACGGCCTCGACGATGTTCGTCTTGCCGTGTCCGTTTCTCCCCACCAGAACCGTGACACCGGGGCGGAGATCGAGGGAGAGAGTCGGCCAGGAGCGGAAATCACGCAGCGTCAGGGTACGGATGTGCACTCTTCGCCTTTCACTCCTTCACGCGGACCACACGACAACCCCGGCCTGTCCCGCGTCTCTCAGCCGGGAAGACGGACCGGCATCAGGAGATACGTGAAATCGGTCTCCGGGGTGGTGAAGGTTCCGTCCTCATCGGCTTCGGGCAGGTCGGCGGGCTCCGGGATGAGGATCGCGGGCCGTGACGGATCCGTGAATCCGAATACGACGCGCTCCGTCCGCACCACGGCGAGGCCATCCTTCAGGTAGCCGGCGTTGAAGGCGGTGAGCAGCGGTTCACCGGTGAATGCGCAGGGGAGGATCTCTTCGGCGTGACCGGCGTCGGAACCTCCGGCGGAGAGGATGACCTGTCCCTCTGAGAATTCCATCCGGATCTGGGCGTTCCGGTCGGCGACCAGGGCGACGCGGCGGATCGCATCGATGAGCGGGGCGATCTCGACGCTCGCCAGTGCCTTGTGGTTCTTCGGCAGGAGCGGTCGGAAGTTGGGGAACTGCGCGTCCAGGAGACGCGTGGTCGTGCGGCGGGCGTCCGCGTGCACGCCGAACAATCCTTCACTACCGATTTCCGCGCCCGCGCCGACGGCGATCTCGATGTCGTCGTTTGCCCCGTCGAGGGTACGGGCGTTGTCGAGGAGGGTCTTCGCCGGGATGAGCAGTTTCGCCGTGGCGTCCGTGTCGGCGGAATTCCATCCCAGTGTGCGTACGGCCATCCGGAAGCGGTCGGTGGCGACGAGCAGCAGTTCCGGCCCGTTGATCTCCATGTGCACGCCCGTGAGCATGGGCAGTGTGTCATCTCTTCCGGCCGCGGTGGCGACCTGGGTGACGGCCTCGGTGAACAGCTTCGGGTTGATTGTTCCGGTGGTCTCCGGGAGCGTCGGCAGCTGCGGGTAGTCGTCGAGCGGGATGCTCGGCAGTTCGAATCGGGAGGAACCGCATCTGACCTGCACTGTTGAGCCGTTGAGTTCGATCTCGACGGGCTTGTTGGGCAGAGTTGCGGTGATGTCCGCGATGAGCTTGCCGGCAACGGCGACTCTACCTGTCTCGGTGACCTCGGCCGGGATACGGACCTGTGTGGAGACCTCGTAGTCGTAGCCGGCCAGTTCCAGGCCCTCGTCATCGGCGGTGATGAGCATGCCCCGGAGAACGGGCTGGGTGGGTTTACTCGGGAGGCTCCGTGCCACCCAGGCGACAGCTCCCGCCAGGTCATCCTTGGACACCCGGAATGACACCGATTGTGACTCCATGCTCGTTGAAGCTCCTCAAGACGTGGTCGAACACTGCGACGCGACACAGGAACTGTTCCGGCCATCGGCCGGAACGGGATGCACTGCCGCCGGAGCGTTGTCGCCGGACGGGTGAGACAGGGTCCGGGACATCGCTTCATGTGATTACAGACCAACGTACCCGGCGAGCGGTCGCCGGGAAACCTGGAATCACAAAGATGCCTCCCCTCCGGAGGTTCACTCTGTCATCCCGGTGCCGGTCTCCGCCGGACCGGAGTCAGTTTCCCCACACCCCCTCTTTCTTCTTTAGATCTACCAAGGGAAAAGACGGGAGTAACAGTAAGTCCTGTGCAAACTGTGGAATCGGTGCCATCGGGTGTGGTCCGCCCGGCGATTCGGGTTGTGGGGTCATCTGTGTGAATCATGTGGACAAAGTCGACGGCCTGTGGATGGATCCCCGAGCCGGTTGTTCATCCACACGCCATCCACCATCCGGGGGTTGTTGTTCAACAGGTCACCGGCGGTTGTCCACCGACGGTTCCAGTTGTGACGGGTGACGGATACTGTGTCGAGGATCACCAAATTACATCTGTGAAATTACACAGCTGTGGATAAGGTCTGTGGACAACTTCCGGACCGCGTCGGTCACACGAAGACGAACGGGAGGCACCCCTTCCTGAGGTGCCTCCCGTTCGGGTGTGGTGCGGTCCGCTAGGCCCGCCCGCGGGTCTTCACTATTCTCGTGAGCTCCTGGATCTGATCGTAGGTGTCATGTTTCTCGGTCATCTCCTTCCGGATCTTCCGGTCCGCGTACATGACCGTGGTGTGATCCTTGCCGCCGAAGCTCGCACCGATCTTGGGCAGCGAGAGGTCGGTGAGCTCCCGACAGAGGTACATGGCCAGCTGTCGTGCTCGGGCGATCGGGCGCGCCTTTCCGGTGCCGCACAGCTCCTTGACGCTGATGTTGAAGTAGTCCGCGGTCACCTCGATGATCGTGTTCGCGGTGATCTCGATGTCAGCGGCCTCGGGCATGATGTCCGACAACGCGGACATGGCCGTCGCCATGTCGATGCTCGTCCCGTTCAGGGATGAGAAAGCCGTGACGCGGATGAGCGCACCCTCGAGTTCGCGGATCGAGGATTCGTAGCGGGACGCGATGAGCTCCAGCACATCCCTCGACACCACGGTTCCCTCGAGGCCGGCCTTCTTCTCGAGAATCGCGATACGGGTCTCGAGGTCGGGCGGCTGGACATCCGTGATCAACCCACCCTCGAAGCGGGTCCGGAGGCGGTCGGTCAGGGTGGTCAGTTGCCGTGGTGGCCGGTCCGAGGACAGGATGATCTGCTTGTCCGCCTGGTGGAGGGCATTGAACGTGTGGAAGAACTCCTCCTGCGTACCTTCCTTGCCCTCGAGGAACTGGATGTCGTCGACCATGAGTACATCGAGATTCCGGTACCGGCGTTTGAATGATTCCTGACGGTCGTCACGGACCGAGTTGATGTAGTCGTTGGTGAACTCCTCGCTGGAGACGTACAGCACGCGGAGATCAGGTTGCAGTTCCTGTGAATAATGTCCCGCGGCGTGGAGGAGATGGGTCTTCCCCAGGCCCGATCCACCCCAGATGAACAGCGGGTTGAATGCCTGGGCGGGAGATTCGGCGACGGCGATGGCCGCTGCCTGGGCGAAGCGGTTGGATGAACCGGTGACGAAGGTGTCGAAGGTGTACCGCTCATTCAGGGATGCCGCCCGGTGCGGGTTTCTCGCGGCCTTCTCCCGGACGATCCGCTGGCCGCTGTCCCGTTGCGGCTTGTTCCGGGAATTCTCCGTCGCACGGGCGACCGTGGCCCGCCAACCCTCGCTGGACGGGTAGTCGGCGTCCCGGTCGGAGGTCGTCCGGCCGGACAGATGCTCGTTCGGGTGGTTCTCCGTTTCCCGGTGGACATCCGCCGGGAACAGGGTCGGTGCGTCGGGATCGTCGCGGTGTGTGGTGTGACTGTCGACATCCGTCGGTCCGCCCGGGATCGTGGTCCGGGTACCCCGTCCATGCCACTGGGTCTGAACCGGTTGCTGCCCGGGCGAAACATCCGGATCAATGTCGGACCGGTTCGGCGACCGGTGATCCTCCCGGTGGAAGGGATCCCGGTGGGGGGTCTCCCCCTGCCGGCTCTCCGCGGGGGTCTCCGGCGCGACGGAGACGGCGATGCCGTGGGGGCTCCCGAGGATGTCGGAGAGAATCTGCTTGATCGGCTCCCCGAAGTCCTTCTCGATCATGTTCTTGGCGTACAGGTGCGGGGTGGTGAGAACGGCGAAACCCGGGACCAGTGCGACGATCCGGACGAGCTGCATGTTCGCGGCCTGCATCGGGCCGAGGGGAGGAACTCCGCTTCCGGGCCTTCCGGCCAGGTCAGTGAGCTCGGTCACTACCCTGTCCCAGATCTGCTGGGGTGAAGTATCCGTCACGGTCATCCTTCTGTACGTCGTCTCTGATCTCTGCCGGACATCGGCGGTCCGCACTTCCCGGTGGAACACGAACAGGGGAGGTAGGGAAGCTCAGGTGTTGATTCCGCGGCCCGGGGTGCCGGTGCGGGCAACGGCGGTGGACGGAGAACTGTAATTCTCCACCGGTTCGTCCACACCTCGATGTGGTCGGTGTCCAGCAGGTTCCACAGAGTTATCCACATCTGTGGACAACAGTTCGTGGGCCTCGTTCTCCACAGGGTACCGGATGCCCTGTGGATAGATTCAACCGGCTGTCCCGACCGGTTTAACCTGGGGATTCGTCCGGAAACGAGAATATCCTCAAGCTTTGGTTGAGAGTTATTCACAGTGCAGGACATCCACAGGCTGTGGTTCCACGGCTGCTTCATTGTTACCTGTCGCCGCGGACCGGTGTCTAGGTGGGTGACCCGGTGGCCCTGCCCCCGGGTCCCCGCCGAGGGTCGCCGACGGTGGCGTCTGCCCGCGAAAACGCGTTGGAAGGGTCAGGTGAATAGGGGGATAATTACGGAAATGTCATTTCAACTCCGGGGTTCTCCGGCGGCGTGTCGATTTGTCGAACCATCAACCTGCACGTAATCTGGCCTAGTCTCAACGCATCACTCAGGGTGGACACTTGTGTCCGGTCTGTTCCGGTGCGTTTCACGCAGCACCGGCCGGTCAGCCGGACGGCCGCAGTGCCGGCATTCCGGGTTTTCCGGTTCGTCGCATTCCGGTCGATCCGTTCGACGTGCCACCGCTGCGTTGTGTTCCGGGAATCGCCTGGACGAATGTCGCCCCCGCGACATCTGTCGATCGTGTCCCGGGCAGCAGAAAAATCATCCACCTAAGGGTGAGATGCACAACCGGTGCCTGTGTCTCGGCGCCCGGCGAAGAGGGCGATCATCCCGTCCCGTGTGCTCCGGCACAGGGAGAGGACGCCCTCCGGTCTCCGGATGCCCCGACCGTCCCGGTGTGTGGATCACCCGTTAATTTGAGGAGTGTTCACCGTGGCAAAGGGCAAGCGGACGTTCCAGCCGAACAACCGTCGTCGCGCACGCGTGCACGGCTTCCGTACTCGTATGCGCACCCGTGCAGGGCGCGCCATCGTGACGGCTCGCCGTCGCAAGGGCCGTGCTTCCCTGACCGCTTAATCAGCGGTCAGATCCGCAGGTTCACGGGTGTTACCGAAAGAGCACCGACTCTCCACCCCGTCCGACTTCAGTCGCACGATCCGGGGTGGGCGTCGAGCAGGCTCGAAGACGGTCATCGTGCACCTTCGGCACACGGAGACCGAACCCGGAATGGCCCGTAGTGGCGGTCCCCGGTTCGGTCTCATAGTTTCCAAGGCCGTCGGGAATGCGGTGCTCCGCCACCGTGTGTCCCGACGGCTTCGGCATGTCTGCGCCGGACTGGTGGCGGGTCTCGGTGATGACTGTGATGTCGTCATCCGGGCCCTGCCACGTGCCGCGGACGCCTCCGGACCGGAGCTCGACCGCGATGTCCGGAGAGCTCTGGGCAGAATCCGGGACCGCAGCGGTGACTGAGATCCCCGGAACGTGTCCCCACTGCGGGGCGTCATCGGCTGCGCCCGGGTTCCGTCCGGGGAAATCCGCGGCATCTCGGGTGCTTCTGTCCGGGGTCCGTTTCTACCAAAACTACATATCACCCCTTAAGATGGGGTCCACCTGCCGTTTCGAGCCGACCTGCAGTGCCTACGCGCTCCAGGTCATCTCAGCGCGGGGTGCGGTCACCGGCATCGTGCTCACGCTTGTGCGGTTGTCCAAGTGCGGACCCTGGCATCCGGGTGGTTACGATCCTGCGCCTCGGTTCCGGGCACCGGAGGATCCTCCCGGCTGCCCCCACTGCACACCCACCACCACCAAGGAGTCCTGACTCAAAAGTGCTTGATTTCGTCTACTGGCCAATTTCGGCCATTCTCTGGTTCTGGCACAAGGTCTTCAGTGTCCCCTTCGGATCCGGATCCGGTGTTTCCTGGGTCCTGGCCATCGTTTTCCTGACCTTCACCATTCGTGTCCTGCTGGTTAAGCCGATGCTCAATCAGATGCGGTCATCGATGAAGATGCAGGCGCTGCAGCCCCAGCTCGCCGAGGTGAAGGAACGCTGGAAGGGCGACCAGACGAAGATCATGGAGGAGACCCGGCGGATCAACAAGGAGGCCGGAGTCAATCCGATCGCCGGCTGTCTGCCCGTCCTCGTCCAGATGCCGGTGTTCTTCGGCCTGTTCCACGTGCTGAGGTCGTTCAACCGGACCGGTTCGGGTCCCGGACAGCTGGGCCTGTCTATCGAGGACAACCGTCAGCTCGCGAACTACATCTTCTCCCCCACCGACGTCCAGTCCTTCCTGGACGCACGGCTCTTCGGGGTCCCGATCTCGGCCTACATCAAGATGCCGCAGGACATGTACGAGGCGTTCCAGCCCATCGACTTCACGCGGATGAACATCGTGTTCGTCGCGGTGCCGTTGATCATCCTCACGGCGGTTGCGACGCACTTCAACGCGAAGATGTCGATCACCCGGCAACGTGAACGCATCGCCAGCGGCAAGCAGAAGAGCATGGGTAGCGCACAGATGCAGTCCCAGATGGAGATGATGAACAAGATGATGGTCTGGTTCTTCCCGGCCATGATCGTGTTCACCGGTATCTTCTGGCACATCGGTCTGCTCTGCTACATGGGTGCCAACAACATCTGGACCTTCTTCCAGCAGCGTTGGATCTTCGCGAAGCTCGACCGTGAGGAGGCCGAGGAGGAGGAGCAGAAGAAGCAGGCGAAGCGTGCCACCGCCCCGAAGCCCGGGGTGCGACCGGAGAACCCCAAGAAGGCGCCGAAGAAGAAGCGTCGGGGTTCCCCGGGCAACGGGAACCTGAGCATCGACAAGGTGGTCGGGGACGGCCCCTCCGCCGCGGAGGACGCGGAGGCGCCGGATGCCGGTCCCGGTGCGCCGGACGGTGCCGCACAGGAACCCCCCTCGGCCGGGCAGTCACCGGCTCCGGGAAAGCGGAAGAGGAAGAAGCGGAAGTAATTCCGACTCGTCCACGAAAACCCCACAGGTCCGATCCTGTGGGGTTTTTCCGTGTGTGTCGGTCGATGACGCCGGGCGGAATACGCCCCCGCAGCGCCACATGGAAAGATGTTTCACGTGAAACCACCAGAGACTGATCCGGAAGAACCGACCACTCCCCCGTCCGCGGCTGAAGCTGTCTTCGGCACCAACCTGGACAGGGCGATCGCGTACCACCGCTCACTGGCGACGGACGGTGCGGTCCGCGGCTTCATCGGGCCCCGTGAGGTGCCGCGACTGTGGGACCGGCACATCCTGAACTGTGCGGTGCTCGGCGAGGTCGTCCCCCGGGCGGAAGGCCTCCGGGTGGCGGACATCGGCTCCGGCGCGGGACTGCCCGGGATACCGCTGGCTCTCGCGCGCCCGGACCTCGACATCACCCTTATCGAGCCGTTGCTCAAAAGGTCCACCTATCTCTCCGAGGTGGTCGACGAACTCGGGTTGGACAACGTCACCGTCATCCGGGGACGGGCCGAGGAGAAGGTGGTGCGGGAACAGGTCGGGCGGTTCCGGGTAGTCACGTCCCGGGCCGTCGCTCCCCTCGGAAAGCTGGCCGGGTGGTCACTCCCGCTCGTCGCCCGTGGCGGCGAGATGATGGCGCTGAAGGGCTCGTCCGTGCGGGAGGAACTCGACCGCGACACACGGCAGATCACCCGGGCCGGAGGTGGCCGCGCGCGGATCGTCACCGCAGGTGAGGGTGTGGTCGACGAGCCGGCTACGGTCATCGTGATTCCGCGACGGAGATGACCGGTCAGTCACCGGTTCAGGTGGTGCCGCTCCGGTGGATGGGCCATTCATGAGACACTAGTGTTGAACTGATGGTGGAACGGTCCACGGGTTGAATGTCCGGGAACGGAACCGCCGTCGCGGGACAACCGACTTCGGCCCCCGCACGCATGACCTGCGAATTCCGGCAATGAAAAGGGGAAACGACGTCCATGGACGACAACTTCTGGGACGACACACCGATAGCGGCCGCGGCCAAGCGCGCCGCCAAGGTGAAGACCCCGAACGCCTTTTCGCTCCCACGCCCGGAGCGGCCCAGGATCTTCACCGTCGCCAACCAGAAGGGTGGTGTGGGTAAGACCACGACATCGGTGAACCTGGCCGCCGGACTCGCCCTCTGCGGGCTGAAGGTCCTCGTGGTCGATCTCGACCCCCAGGGAAACGCCTCGACAGCCCTCGGGGTGGAGCACCGCGGTGAGGGTGTGCTGTCCAGTTACGAGGTGCTCCTCGGAGACTGCACCCCCCTGGAGGCGATGCAGACGTCGACGGCACACGAGAACCTCAAGTGCATTCCCGCGACTATCGATCTGGCCGGATCAGAGATCGAACTGGTTTCCATGGTGCGGCGTGAGTACCGGCTCGCGGACGCACTGAATGAGGAGTTCATCACCAACCAGGGATTCGACTACGTCTTCATCGACTGCCCCCCGTCACTCGGTCTGCTCACCATCAACGCGATGACGGCCGCGCGGGAGGTTCTCATCCCCATCCAGTGCGAGTACTACGCCCTCGAGGGCGTCGGGCAGCTCCTCAACAACATCACCATGATCCGTGACTATCTCAACCGGGAACTGCACATCTCGACGATCATGCTGACCATGTACGACGCGCGGACGAAGCTCGCGGAACAGGTGATGGAGGAGGTCCGCTCCCACTTCGGGGACGTGGTTCTGCGCTCGGTGATACCCCGCTCCGTGAAGGTCTCCGAGGCCCCGGGCTACGGTCAGACCGTACTGGCCTACGATCCCGGTTCCCGGGGTGCGATGGCCTATCTCGACGCCGCGAAGGAGATCGCCAATCGCGGTGACTACCCCGTCACCGCTGACTCAGGAGCCCTCGGTGTCTCCCCCGACGGGGGTGCTGGCACGCAGCGATCCGGTACCGGAGGCGCACGGTGAGCGACGGGCGCAAAGAAAGAAATCCACTCCTGCACCAGAAAGGTTCCGGTCACACCATGGCACAACAGACCCGCAAGGGTGACAGCCGCCGCGGCGGCCTGGGGCGCGGCCTCGCCGCACTCATTCCGGACGGCGCATCCCCGGCCCGGCCCCGGTTGGGTGACGGAGCCGCCAGCATCCTCATGGGTGAACGCAGCCCGGGTGCGGAGGCCACCACCGGAGAATCCGCGGCGGGGGCCGGGAGGCCCCCGGCCGCCTCGTCGACCAAGGGAGACAGGCGTCCCACCGTCGCCTCGGGGACACCGGACACCGGCAACTCCGTCGGGGCCGTATACCGGGAACTCCCGGTCACTCAGATCATGCCGAACCCGCACCAGCCGCGGACGGTGTTCGAGGAGGAGGCGCTCGAGGAGCTCGTCCACTCGATCCGTGAGTTCGGGCTCATGCAGCCGATCGTCGTCCGGCGGGCGCCCGACGACGGTGGTTGGGAGATCATCATGGGTGAGCGTCGCTGGCGGGCGGCGACACGTGCGGGCCTCACCGAGATCCCGGCCATCGTCCGGGACACCGACGACGGGTCCATGCTCCGGGACGCGCTCCTGGAGAACATCCACCGCGTCCAGCTCAATCCACTGGAGGAGGCGGCCGCATACCAGCAGCTGCTGGAGGAGTTCGGTGTGACCCAGGCGCAGCTCGCCGATCGGATCGGTCGGTCCCGACCGGTGATCACCAACATGATCCGGTTGCTGGCGCTGCCTGTGCCCGTCCAACGCAAGGTCGCCGCCGGTGTACTCTCCGCGGGGCACGCCCGTGCTCTGCTGGGACTGAAGACCGGTGCTGACGCCCAGGCGGCCCTCGCCGACCGGATCGTCGCCGAGGGGCTTTCCGTGCGAGCCACGGAGGAGGCCGTCACGCTGCTGAACCGGGGCGACAAAGTTCCCGAGCGCAGGACGAAGGAGCGGCCCGCCCCGCCGGAGTTCGCGACCCATGCCGCGGAGAGTCTCGCGGACCGCCTGGACACACGCGTGACCGTGAGTGTGGGCAAGCGCAAGGGAAAGATCATGGTCGAGTTCGGGGACCGGGAGGATCTCGAGCGGATCATGGGACTCCTGCAGGCCGGTAACAGGTAACCCTCCGGAGAAGAAGAACGGGGCACCGGCCATGATTCCCTCGCTGTACGCGGTGACACCGGACACGGTCTGTCTGATGCACGCCCGTGCCCGTGCCAGCATCTTCTGGGAACTCGATCCCGGGACCGCGGCCGAGGTCACCGCCACCGATTCGGCCTCCCTGGAGAAGGAGGCGTGGATTCACCGGGTCCTGGCGGAACAGGGTGGATGCGGCTACAGCATCGGCTCGGTCGAGGAATCCGAGGCGATCGCGAGTGTCCTGTTCTGCTCCCCCGAGGACGCGTCGGGGGCGGTGCAGTTGCCGACCGCTCCGGTCTCCCCGGATGCGATGTTGCTGAGCTCGCTTTTCATCGATGACCGGTTCGGGGGAATCGGACTGGAATCGGTGCTGGTGAACGCGGTCATCCTGGAACTCACTCGACGAGGTGTGCGGGCCGTGGAAGCTTTCGCCCTGCGCGATCCGGTCCCTGACCTCCATACCGATGAAGCGGACCCGGGTACCGGGGAGGAGGCCGTCCGGAGTCTTGTTGTGCGGGCCCGCGAAGTCGGACTGTTGCGGTACGGGGTACTCGAGGATGCAGGGTTCGACGTGGTCGCCGACCACGAGCTGCTACCCAGGATGCGATTGTCGCTCCCCCACGAGGACCGCCTCCGGATGGAGGGCTTCGAGTCTCTCCCGCTCGCGGCGACCCCGAGGTAGGTCGGGAGGGTCTGGTGGAGACCGTTCCACCGGGGCTTAGACGGCCGCCGTCAGTCGGGGGAGGGACAGCGTTCCCAGGCGCTCAGAGCAGCTCGGATTCGAGGATCTCGCTGAACTTGTAGGTACCCGTCGGCTGGTCATCCCGGTCCATCAGGTACAGCCGTTTGACCGCGACAACGATCGACTCCGCGATGGCGTCACGCTGTGCCGAGTCAGTGAGAATGGAGACGTCGTGCGGATTCGAGAGGTAGCCCGCGACGAACTCGACGCAGGTCATCTCGCTCAGTCGCAGGAGATCCCAGGTCCGAGCATGATTCCCGCAATTGATCAGCTCTGTGCGGGCGCTCACCTCACGTTGGATGAGACCGGACAGCTTCTCGCCCATCAGCGACGATGAGCCGTGCTGTGAACCGAAGTAGAATGACGCACAGCCGGAGGCCTTCTCGTTCGGGTAGTGGTCCAGCTGCAGGCAGAGCATGAGGTCCGCGCCGAAGGCGTTGGCGATGTTCGCGCGCTGATCGTGGCTCGGATCATCCATGCGGGGCCGGGAGATGATCGTCTCCATGCCCGTCGCGACCATACGGCCCTCGAGGCGGGTGGCGAGATCCCAGAGGATCTCCTCCTCGGAGATGTCACCGAATCGTCCACGGACGGTGCGGCCCCTGTTGGAACCTCCGAGTCCCGGGTCGATGACGACCCGCTTGCCGGTGAGCTGCGGACCCGCGAGGCGCACCTGTTCCCGTTCCAGGATGGCGTTGGGTGAACCACCGGTGATTCGTCGCCCCAGATAGTTGAGAGCGCGGATCGTCTTCGGGCCGCAGATCCCGTCGCTCTCCAGGCCGTAGTTCAACTGGTAGTTGGCGACGGCGTTGTAGGTCGACTGGCCGTAGTGTCCGTCGATCCGGTCCGTGTAGAACCCCAGTTCCAGCAGCTGGCGCTGAAGCTGGTTGACGTCGTCGCCGACGAGAACGTTGTTCGGGTAGAAGGAAAGCACCCGGGCACCGAGCGTGTACGTGGCCTCGCGGAGTTCACGCAGCGTCGACTCCCCGATCTCACCGGAGGCGATGATGCCCCGGGTCTGCTGGAATTCCTGCACGGCACGGGCCAGGTCAGCGTCGTAGAGGGTGTCCTTCTCCTCGAAACGTCCGGAATCTCTTCCTCCGACGTCTCCTGCGTAGCCCTGAATCAGGCCGAGTCGGGCCAGGGTGGAGCGCACCTCGGCGACACGGGGGCTTCGGTCGCCCACCCGCAGTTTGTCTGCCACGATATCTTCGTCCTTCGTCCTACGTTCCCACAACTGTCCCGGACGCCCGGAAAAAAACCTGCGCCCACAGATCCGACTATTGGTGCTGTCGGTGACTTCAGGTCAGATTACCAGTTAAAGCAGGCTCTCCAGCTGGGACACGATCTCGTTCCTGGGCCGCGGTCGGTTGAATTCGGCCACCTTCTTTCCCCCGCTGAAGAACATCAGCGTGGGGATTGACATGATCTGATATCTCGCACCCAGGCCGCGTTCGGCGTCGACGTCGACCTTGGCGATGAGCGCCCTGTCCCCCATCTCCTCGGCAACCTGGTCGATGACCGGTGCCAGTTTCCGGCACGGCCCGCACCACTCGGCCCAGAAGTCGACGAGGACCGGTTTGTCGGCCCCGAGCACCAGCTCCTCGAAGTTGCTCTCGGTGACGTTGACGGGGTTACTCATGTCTCTCCTCCGGTGTCGTGTCGGTGTGCGGAACAAGGGTGAAACCGTGGTTCCCGGGGGTGGTGATCCCGAGAATACGCCGTTTCGGCCGGGGACCGCCGCGGTGCAGAGTGCTCAGAGCGCGGGTGCCGCGGCGAGGAAGTGCTCGACGTCGATCGCGGCCCGGCACCCGGAACCGGCGGCCGTCACCGCCTGCTGGTAATGGCTGTCGACGAGGTCGCCGCAGGCGAAGACACCGGGGATGCTGGTGCGGCTCGACGGCTGTTCCACGGTGACGTATCCGGCAGGGTCACAGTCGATCTGACCGTCGACCATCCCGGAACGCGGGTCGAGACCGATGGCGACGAACATGGCCGTCACACCGAGATGCGAGCTTTCCCCGGTCACCGTGTCGGCCAGCTCGAGACCGGTAACCTTCTCCCGGCCCTCGACCCGGGTGACCACCTTGTTGGTCACGAACCGGATCTTGTCGTTGGCCCGTGCCCGCTCCTCCATGATGGCGGACGCCCGGAATTCCTCACGCCGGTGCACGATGGTCACCGAACTGGCGAAACGGGTCAGGAACAGTGCCTCCTCCATCGCGGAGTCACCGCCGCCGATCACGGCGATGTCCTGGTCCCGGAAGAAGAACCCGTCACAGGTGGCACATGAGCTGACGCCACGTCCGAGGAGTTCCTGTTCACCGGGGACCCCGAGATAGCGGGGTGCCGCCCCCATCGCGAGGATCACCGTTCGCGCGGCGAACTCCTCGTCATCGACCCACACTTTCTTGATGTCGCCCGAGAGGTCCATCCTGTCCACGAGGTCCTGGCGCAGATCGGCGCCGAAACGCTCGGCCTGGCTCCGCATCTGTTCCATCAACTCGGGGCCCATGATCCCTTCCGCGAAGCCGGGGTAGTTCTCCACCTCAGTCGTGGTCATCAGGGACCCGCCGTACTCGATTCCCTCGAAGACCAGGGGATTGAGTTCGGCGCGGGCGGCGTAGATCGCCGCGGTGTAGCCGGCCGGGCCGGAACCGACGATGATGACGTCATGGACTGGTGGGGTGGTGGTCATGGAGATCCTCGAGGGGTTGAAGGGTAGTGCCGGCGTCGATTGTAGGCGTGCGCCGCCGGCTCGTCCGCCGCTCCCCGTCAGGTTCAGTCCTCCGACTCCGTGAGCAGTGCCTTCAGCGTGGACCGGGCCCGGGCGCGTCGGGACTTCACGGTTCCGGGGCGGACCTTCATGATCGCCGCCACCTCATCGACCGGGAGGTCTGCCAGATCCACGAGCAGAATCGCCTGTCGCTGGTCCTCGGGGAGCTGACCGATCGCGTCCCGGAGTGTGATCGAGAGATCCACCTGCCCGAACGGTTCTTCGGTCCCGAGCAGTCGGTGCGCGACCTCGGAGGCATCCAGCGTCGTGAATTCCCTGCGCCGGAAACCGACGCCGAGATGGTCGTACCCCGAGTTGACCACGAGCCTGTGGAGCCAGGTGGTGAGGGCTGAGTCCCCACGGAACTTCGACAGGTGCCGACTCGCCCGCAGGAGTGCGTCCTGGATGATGTCATCGGCCTCATCGTCGGAACGGGCGTAGCGTCGGGCCACCCGCCACAGGCGGGCTCGGTGTCTTCTGACGATCTCCGAGAACGCGGCGTCATCGCCGTCTATGTACGCGTCGACGAGACTGCCGTCGTCGGCGGTCCGGTGGCCACGGACGCCGGGCCGGGTACGGCGACGCGGTAATGGGCGGGGCGTCGCACCCGGGATCGTTCCGGCGCCGGGTACCCGATCGTCTTCCCCGGTGCCGCCGGCGGTGTCGGTGTTCCCCATGAGGCCTCTCCCCTGCTCGTCCGCGAGACACCGCCGGGAGGTACGTGGCAAAGGTTCATCGTTTCCGTCGATGCGTGTACCGGCGGTGGAGGCCCATTATCCATCGAGTGCTGCACTTTCGATAGGTTCGGTGAGGAAATGACCGATCCGGGGGTAGCGAAACCGCTGATTCAGGGGTGTCCCACCGCCTGCTGGTCAGCGGGGGTTGTTGATTTCGCGGGCGGAAACCGGGATACCGCGGACCGATATCTCGGACACATCCGCGGCCTCCGGCATGGGCAGGGCCCACACCCAGACCAGGATCCGGGTGAAACTCGGGCCGTCCGTGGACGGGTCGCCGGTGGCGATGACGTTTTCACCCCGGGACAGTCGGGCTTCACCCAGCTCAACCGCCTGGTCGAGGGAGACGAAGGGGCCCTCCGGAACCCCGTAGATCCGGATCCCGGAACCCGGTCTGTCTACGGTGACCGTGATCTCCCCGACCCTCGTCGGCCCCGCGAGATCCACGAGGAGCCCGACACCGGGTTTGAGGCCCGCCGGGGGCGTCGCGAACTGCTGGAGGTAGCGGTCGGTCCGCCACCCGGTGGTGGGATCCCCGTCCACCGCGAGCGGCGCGAGATCCGGATTGTCCTCGGTTCCCGGGGCTACCTCGCCGGGTTCCCACTCGACGGCTGCGGTCACCGGGATGTCGGTGATTTCGCGTGGTTTTCCGGCACCGCGCGCCGCGGACGGCGCCACCGAGGCGATGGAGTCGCTGTTTACGGGGGACTCCTCCCGGTCACCACCGAACACGCTCGCGAGGTAGAGAGCCGCGACCGCGATGATGACGACGAGGGTGACGGACAAGGCCGCGATGGCCGCGATCATCCGGCCGGAGTACTCCGCGCTACCGAAGCCGGAGGTGCTCGTGGGCTTCGGGGTCCGTTCGTTCTCGACCACCACCCGGGGCGCGGAGGTGTCGTCCGATAAACCGACCTCCCTGAGACGAACGGAGAGGTCCGCGGCCGTGGGCTGCTGGACGTCGCTCGAGCCTGAGCGGCCGGAGATCCGGGCCGCCTCGGACAACTCGATGATCGCCTCCGGTCCGTTCTTCCCGACGAGGAGCGCGAGACCGGCTCCGATGCTGTCCAGGTCCTCCGCGACCGATGCGTCCGGAAGGACCGCCGGGAATGCGAGGACCGCCCGCCCCGAGGTGTCGATCCGGATACGGGAACGGTGTTCCAGCCCGAGAGGCTGGTGCTCGGCGTGTGCCGCGGCGGCAGCGTCCGCGAGATAGCTCACGGCGAGTGCCGCGGCGTGGGGGTCCACCTCACCCTCCGCGACGCTGACGAGTGCGGATCCCGGGACCCAGTCGGCGACGACCAGGCACCCCGACCGGTAGGACGACACCGAGATACCGCGGGCTATGCCCGTGCTCCCGAGGCGGCCGAGGAGTCGGGTCCTCCGGGCGACCTCACGGGCGGTGGCGGCCGATTCGATCGGACTGGCCGGCGCGGCCGGTACCTGTCCGGTCGTGTCCACGAAGACCAGGGCGACCTCACGGCCGGTCGCGATCTCACGGGCCTGCCAGAACCGTGCTCCGGGTACGCTGCCGTGATCGGCGAGCAGGCGGAAACGGCCGTCGGACACCGGGGCTCCGGGAACCAGTCGCGGCCCCCGGACGACGCCGGCGGACATCGGTGGTGGCACCGGGGAGGCGTTGAATGGCTCGACGGTGATGATCTGGGAGGAGATCTCCTCCGGAGTCGCCTTCTCCACGCCTTCCCCGTTCCGGGCGTTCGCGGTGATGAGGCGGCGCAGGCCCGGTATGCGCCCCAGTAGTCCCCCCATCGAGCGGACCTCGGGCAGGCCTGAGCGGGACAGGACGAATCCCGTCACAATGAGGAAGACGATTCCGGCGACACCGCAGCGGAGGAAGAACCCGATGCTGCCCAGGGCGTCGAAGAGACCGGGGGTCAGGCGGACCAGTGCGGCGTCGAGGCCGAAGGCCACGAAAGCACCGACGAGGGAGGAACCGAGAGCCCAGGCGCTCGATCGCAGGATGGACAGGCCGTTGAGGGAACCCAGCTTGCGGTGCAGCAGGAACGCACCGATCACGGCACCGGCGGCGAAACCGAAGCCGTTCGCCGCTCCCAGCAGGATGACGACCCGTGACGGCGACGTGGCCACCACCGGCGCCAGTAGACTCAGCAGGACCTTCGTGCCCGTGATACCGGCGATGATGAAGGTGGGCGTCCACGCCTGCTCCCGGGCGTAGAACACGCGCAGGTGCAGGAGCACGAGCGCGTACGGGAGGAGGGTGAATGCGGAGAAGCTCAGTGTCCAGCCGAGGATGTTCGCGGAGTTGCGGCTGAACAGTCCGTAGGCGAACAGGGCGTTGGCGATCTGTGTACCGAACGCGGTGAAGAACACGATCACGGGGATCATCGCCACGAAGGTGAGTTTCGTCGCGAGGGTGAGATCCCGGACCACGGCCGCGTCGTCGCCGTCCGCGGCGTTGCGGCTCAGACGCGGCATGATCGCGGTGAGCAGGGTGACGCCGATGATCCCGTAGGGCACCTGGAGCAGGAGCCACGCCTGCTGGTAGATCAGGGGCGCGGAGTCACTGGAGGCGGATGCGATCCGGGTGACGATGATGTAGCCCGCCTGCGAGATCGCGACGTACACGATGATCGCCATCGCCATGCCGCCGAACTGCTTGAGCCGGTCGTCGATGCCCCACAGGGGACGGAGATCGATGCCTGCGTCCCGCAGTGGTTTCACCATGATGAGTGCCTGGACCACCACGCCGAGGGTCGTGCCGACACCGAGCAGGAGAACGTGCGGGTCGGTCAGGGAGACCTGCTGTTCGGGCGCGAGTCCGCCCGGGAGCGTCCAGTAGAGGGCCAGCACGACCAGGACGACGACGTTGTTCGCGACCGGCGCCCACGCTCCCGGTTTGAACACCCCCTTCGTGTTCAGGATCGCCATGAAGAGGGAGAACACACCGTAGAAGAAGATCTGCGGCAGAAGGAGGTAGGCGAACGCCGAGGCCTGGGAGAGGTTGACTTCGCCGTCCCTGCCCAGCGTGAGGGTGGCCAGCAGCCCGGCTGTCCCGACCGAGAGCACCGTCACCACGGTCAGCAGCGTCGCCGACAGGGTGAATAGTCTCCGGATGAAGGCGGCACCGTGGTCCGGGTCCTCTTTCTCGGCGCGGACGAGGACGGGGACGACGAGAGAGGTGAGAACGGCGCCGAGCACGATCTCGGTGATCAGGTTCGGGAGGGTGTTCGCCGTGTTGAAGGCCGATCCGACCGCCGTGCCCATCGTCGCTCCGATGGCCGCGTTGCGGAGGAAACCGGTGATGCGGCTGATGAGTGTCGCCACCGCCATGGAACCGGTCGAGCGGACGACCTCGGAGTCGGTGGCCTTGCGTCCCGGTTGTGGCGCGGGGGTCACCGACCCGGGCCGCCGCCGCCCGGTCGTGGACGTGTCGGCCGTGGGTGCGACGGTGTTCATCCCGCTGCTCACTGCGGCCGGGGCCAGGGTGAGACGGGACAGATCCACCACAGGTTGACGTGCACCGGTGGCCGGTCGATTCACCGGCACCGGAGCCGGCGGCGACGGCGGGATGATCCGGCCGCGCTGGCCGGTGGAGGCACTGTCGTCGGACCCGTGTCCGGGTGCGTCTCGGTCGGGTTGATCGGGATCAGCTGAGTTCACAATTCCCATTGTCTAACAGGATCGTGTGGAAGGAGGTAAACGGTCCTCATCCGGGCGCGGCGGATCGCCGGCCGGGGAGCTTTCGTTCGGGTCACCGGATTTCATGCGGATACCCCGTGCGGGGAACGCCTCGAACCGGGGCGGTCCGGCCACTCCCCTACCGTTGACCGGTGGTGCCCCGTGCGCCCCGGATACGACGCACGACCTTCGTCTGGATCAGTCGGGCGACCAGGGCCACGACCAGAAGCCCGATGATGAATCGACCGAGGAGACCGATGAGCGGTCCCTGCGTCTGGACCGTGATCTCCACCGGATCGCTGACCACGGAGCCCTGGGAACCGGACAGTCGCAGCACCAGGGTCACCTGGTCCGGTTCGGTCGGGAGGTCCGCGGTCATCTGGGTCATGATCGAACCCTTCGCCGGGATCCAGAGCTGGTCGGGTACGTGCACGACACTGCCGGGTGGGCCGTGGTAGCTGATTCGACCGTCGACCGGGAGCGGAAGGCCGTTGCGCGCGACGATGAGCAGCGGGGAGGACTGGGACACCCTCGTGTAGACGTAGCCGGGCGGTAGGAGCGCCACCGAGGACTGCAGCCTCTCGAGCATCTCCCGGTTCAGGGTGAAGATGCGGTCCGCACGGGCGGTCGCGGTGGCGTACTCCTCCGCATTACGGCGGCCGATGACGGTGAGTCCCCGAAGCAGATCGAGCATCAGGGGTCGCATGAATTCGTACCGGGTCAGTGCGATGCCGGGATCGTTGACCATCAGTTGGGTGAGGTCATTCATGTAGTTCGACTGCTGCGTGGCGGCGAGGATCTCACGGTCCGACGGTACCGACGGGTCCGGGAAGGGGGCACCGAACCGGCTCGTCCCCCGCTCCTGCTCCACGGGTTCCGCAGACCGGGCCAGGACCGCCTCCGTGGCGGGATCGGGTGTCGTGGCCTCATGGAGGCTCAGCGGACGTGCCTGACCCGATTCCAGGAGCCGGGCGACGGTGTGGAGCAGCTCCGCACTGTCCGCCGGGGCCGCCGGGGCCGCCGGCGGGACGACGATGACCGGTTCCGGTGCCTCGGGAGTCCGGCCACGGTCCCCGGCGACGGATGGGGCGGCGGTCCCTCGGGCAGCATCCACCGCGAGCCGCAGCGCGGTTTTTCCGGTGGTGAGTCTCGCTCTCCCGGAGTCGAGGTTCGGATCATGGCGCGTCTCCGGGTTGCTGTATCCGACCGTCAACGGTTCCGGACCGGTCGCCGCGAGTGTCGCAGCGAGTGAGCCCTGGTAGGTCACGCCGGTCACTCCGGGGCCGAGGCTCGCGAACCTTCCCTTCGTGGGGGCGTTCCACACACTGTTGTCGGTCACGAGGACGCGGATCCCCGTGCTCGGGACCGGCAACGGCTCCAGGGGATAGGGGTCCGGCATCTCCGGGTCCTCGAGGGCCGCGGTGTCTGCCGGGTGTCGGACCGTCGGCAGCCCGTTCCGTTGCAGCATCTCCCAGGCGGATTCGGGGTCGACGGAGTTCTCCGCTCCGGTGGTGTCCGAGAGGGGGAGCCAGGCGGCAGTTGACTCGGTCACGTAGCCGGACAACGGGATCACGAGGTTCCGCTCGGGTTCCGTGTCCAGGACATCGGCGATCACCGATGTCCCGCGGGACAACGCCTCACGGACCAACCACTGGTTGCCCGTCCGGGTCACCGCGTTGATGTCGGTGCCGGCCCACGGCAGTGCCACCGTGCAGCCCTGTCCGGCCGCCGTCCGGAGCCGGGCCAGCCAGTCCTCCGCGGCGGCCGCGCCCGCTCCCGGTTGCTCGACGTTGGGCGTGGACGCCTCCGCGCGCCAGCTGTCGCGGAGTCGTGGTGCCCCGGATACCGGACTCGGCCGTTCAGCGGTCACGGTGTACCCGTCGCGCATCCGGTCGACGACATCGATCAGCTGGGGGTCGACGGCGAGGCAGGTCGCCTCCCGGAGGGCGGAGCCCGAATCCCCCGAGGTTGCGTCGATGTAGGTGTCGAGGAGTTGGTCGAGGCGACCGCCCTCCCGGAGTTGGGTGGCGAGATCATCGTTCTCGAGCAGCAGAGGTGCGGTGAGCGGTGCCTCACCCGTCTCACCCGCCACGAGTCCGGTGGGGGCGGTGAGGGGCCACAGCATCGTCACCCCGGGTGCGGTGGACGGGTGGGGGGTTGCGTCTGGATCACCGACCGTCAGGAGGAAGCGCTCCGAGGTGAGGTATCTGATGATGCCTTCCCCCGGCCGGCCGTTCAGGTTGATCATGACGGGGTAGACCCCGGGATCACCGATACCCAGGCCGTCCGGTGAACCCGGGGAGGTGTCCAGTGGCAGGCCGACCGTCACCGAATCGCCCGGATTCAACGGGGTCGGCAGGTCGGTGAATGGTCCGGTGTAGCCGTATGCCGACTGATCGTCGGTCAGTGCCAGCCGGGCGGCGGCGGTGTCGTCGACGGGGTCAGCGCGCTGAAGGCGAAGTGATAGATCATCCACCACTTGATCCGAGTGATTCTCGATCGTCACGCTGACGACTTGTTTCATCCCGGGCCGGAGGTTCTCGAGTGGTGACTCGAGCCTGATCTCTATATCGTTCGCGGCGTCATCTTCGCGAATGGAGGGATTCCTCCACTGAGTCGCCGACCCGTCCGGGAGACCCACCACCGACCGCTCCTGGGCCGTGACGATCGCGGGATGACCGGCCTCTCCGATGGTGGTCACGGCGAGGAGCCCGGCGGCGAGCAGGGTACCGCTCAGGGCGCGTACCCGGCGTACGCGATTTTCTGCCCGATCACCGTCCGTGAGGTGGGCGGCGGTGGAGCGCGGGAAGTCGGACGGAATCACCGGGGGGTCCTTCTCCCCTCCGACTTTTCCCGACGGGCGAGTTCGGGAAGCATGTCGTGCGCGTAGCGCGCCAACTTGCGTTCATCCGCATAGGCGAGCCGTTCGGTGAGCTCGCTGGCCGGTACCCAGGTCACCTCGGTGACCTCCGGATCCTCATCGTTGAGATCTCCGTCGACGTAGCGGAGCAGGTGATGGTGCACGGTCTTGTGGATGCGTACCCCCTCGGAGACGAACCAGTAGTCGATGACACCGAGCTCCGCGAACACCTCACCGGAGATCCCGGTCTCCTCCCACACCTCACGCTCCGCGGTCGCGGCATGTCCCTCGCCGGGCTCGACGTGACCCTTGGGCATCGACCAGAGGAGCCGACCCCGGCGGTCCAGCCGTCCGATCAACGCGACGTAGATCCGTCCCAGATCAACGGTTCCGTTCTCCTGAACGGATTCGGCCAGACCCGACAGGACGAGCCCACCGGCCGAGGTTTCGTCATTCGTCTGCATTCGGGGACGTTGGCTGTGGGTACGGGGGGAGTCCCCGGGGCGGTTCCGACGACCGCCTTTCCGGTTCCGGGTGCCCGGGTCCCGGCGTCGGGCGCTCCCCCGGTCGGTGGTCTCCCCGCTCCGTGCGCCGGATTTCTCCGGTGGAGGGCTCTGCCTGTCGCCCCCGGCCTTTTCGACGGCGGCATCAGGGGTCTGCACCGGCCTGGCGGTGTGCGTCTTCTTTCCGTGTCCCCGGCGTCGCCGGGAACGCCTGCGTCCGCTGCCGCTGGACCGCCTGTCATCACCCGTCCCGGATGTGTCCGGTGCACCGGATGATCCCGTCGAACCCGGGACGGCGGGTGCCGCCGGATCGGATGTCGAGGTGCCGGTCCTTGGTTCCGGTCCGCTGCCGGTGTTCCGAGGGTCGTTCTTGCGGGCGCGACCATGCGAGCGACGTCGCCGACGGCCACGTCGGCGACGTCCGGGCTGCTTCTCGGCGTGCTGCCGCTCGCTGTCGCTCATATCCCATGATCGTAACCTGCCGGACACCCGCGTGGAACTCCGACCCGCTGCGGCCGGATCCCGACGATCTCCGGCGGGGCCGCTCCGATCCCGCCTGCGCCTGCCTCCGCGCGGTTCCGGGGTCCCGGCACGCCGGGTAGACTCGACCGGGTGAAAAACGAGGAAGCAACAGGACACCCCGGCCAGCGTCCCGGCACCGACACCGGAACGGTATCCGTGCTCGCAGATGCGGAGAGGGCTTTCGCCGAACTCAGGCCCGTGCTGCAGCCTCTTGCACAACGTTTCGCCGACCACGGTGTGGCGCTCTACCTCGTCGGAGGATCGGTCCGGGATGCGTTGCTCGGTCGGCTCGGAACCGATCTCGACTTCACCACCCCCGCCCGCCCTGATCTCGTCAGGAAGATCCTCGACGGCTACGCGGACACCGTCTGGGACACGGGCATCGATTTCGGGACACTCTCGGCGGAGAAGGCCGGAAAGCAGATCGAGATCACGACGTTCCGGTCCGACACCTACGATGGTCAGAGCCGAAATCCTGAGGTCAGCTACGGCGACACCCTCGACGGTGATCTGATCCGACGTGACTTCAGGGTCAATGCGATGGCTGTCGAGTTGCTCCCCGACGGATCCTTCCGGTTCCACGATCCCGTCGGCGGGCTCGCGGATCTCGCTGCGGGTGTCCTCGACACCCCGGCGACACCGGAGCAGAGTTTCAACGATGATCCCCTGAGAATGCTGCGTGCGGCCCGTTTCGTCTCACAGCTGGATTTCCGGCCCGCGGAACGGGTGCATTCCGCGATGAGTGCGATGGCCGGTCAGATCGGCAGGATCACCGTTGAGCGGGTTCAGGCGGAACTCGACAAGATGATGCTCGGTCGGGTCCCCTGGTTGGGTATCGACCTGATGGTCGACACCGGTATCGCGGACATCATCTTCCCCGAGATCCCGGCCCTCCGACTCACCCAGGACGAGCACCGCCAGCACAAAGATGTCTACGCGCACTCACTGCAGGTCCTCCGCCAGGTCATGGACAAGGAGGAGGACGGCCCCGACCTCGTCCTCCGTTGGGCGGCCCTGCTCCATGACATCGGCAAGCCCGACACCCGGGCCTTCAACGGGGACGGGGCGGTCACCTTCCACCAGCACGAGGTCGTGGGTGCGAAGCTCGCCCGACGACGCCTCCGGGCACTGAAGTACCCGAAGCACGTGATCAACGAGGTCAATCAGCTCGTGTTCCTGCACATGCGGTTCCACGGCTACGGAGAGAGCCGCTGGACCGATTCCGCCGTCCGCCGCTACGTCACGGACGCCGGGGACCAACTGCAGCGACTGCACAAGCTGGTCCGCGCTGACGTCACCACCCGGAACCGTCGGAAAGCGGAACGTCTCGCCCGGACGTACGATCACCTCGAGGAGAGGATCGCGGAGATCGGGCAGAAGGAGGATCTCGCCCGCGTCCGACCGGATCTGGACGGCAACGAGATCATGAGACTGCTCGACATCTCCCCCGGCCCGGAGGTCGGTCGGGCGTGGGCGTTCCTGAAGGAGCTGCGACTGGAACGCGGCCCCCTCGAACACGATGAAGCGGTGGAGGCACTACTCGCCTGGTGGTGTGGGCAGAGCGGTGGATCCGTGGCACCGGACACGACGGAGGATCGAGACAATGAGTGAGCTTTTCGGAGACCGGCTCTTCAACGCCCTGGAACGCACCGATCCCGCCCCCGGCATGCTCCTCGTCGCGGCCCCCGGCCTCGTCGCGGGTGAGTTTACCCGGAGTGTGGTGTTCGTCATCGAACACGGCGACACCGGGACGTTCGGTGTCAACCTCGTCGCGCGCAGTGAACTGGCCGTCGACGAGGTCATGCCGGAATGGCTCGCGATCACCGCCAAGCCGAAGGCCCTGTACGTCGGTGGTCCCCTCTCCCGCGACACGGTGCTCTGTGTCGGGGTGACGAAGAACGGGGTCGATCCCTCCGACAATCCGCAGTTGACCCGCTGCGCGAACCGCATCGTGTACGTCAACGGCGCCGCCGATCCGGCGGAGCTCGCGACCCAGCTCGATGGCGTCAGACTCTTCGCCGGTTTCGCGGAGTGGGCACCGGGACAGCTCGACGAGGAGATCGCGCGGGGCGACTGGTACATCGCGCCCGCCCTGCCGGGCGACATTCTCGCCCCGGGGCCGGCCGACCTCTGGAGTGATGTCATGCGTCGACAACCGGCACCGCTGCCCGCTTTCGCCACGTTCCCCGTGGATCCGAGAGACAACTGACGGCCCCCACCGACTTCAGCCGGTCGATGTTTCACGTGAAACCACCGGGGAACGGTGGGCTACCCGGTGGAGCGTCAGGTTCGGTCGATCGTCCCGCGGACGGGTACCGACTCCGGCTGCCGAGCAGCGTAGTGCGATGCCAGGGCGGCGCACATCATCAGCTGAATCTGGTGGAAGATCATCAGCGGCAGAATGAGCAGGCCGAGTTCCCCGGTACCGAAGATGACGGCGGCCATCGGCAATCCGGTGGCGAGGGACTTCTTCGTACCACAGAACTGGATGGCGAGGGTGTCTGCCCGGTTGAACCCCAGTCGTTGCGCGCCGAACCGCGTGAGCCACAGCATGAATGCGACGAGGACGACGGAGAACAGCACCAGTCCGATCAGATCCAGCGGTGTCACCCGGGACCAGATGCCCTCCACCATTCCCGCCGAGAACGCCGAATAGACCACCATGGTGATGGAGCCGCGATCGATGATCTTCGCCGCGGAATGAGACACGATCGATCTGATCCACGGCCGTGCGAGTTGCCCCAGGAAGAACGGCAGGAGGAGCTGTATCGCGATGTCGAGGAACACCTGACTACTGACATGGACGTGACCGCCCTGGCTCATCAGGAGCATTACCAGCACCGGTGTGAGAACCACGCCGAGCAGATTCGACGCTGAGGCACTGATGATGGCCCCGGCGACGTTTCCCCGGGCGATCGAGGTGAATGCGACCGAGGACTGGACGGTGGACGGAACCAGTGTCAGATACACGATCCCCAGGAACAGGCCTGTCGGGAACAGGTTCTCGAAGGGCATGAGTGCCACACCGATCAGCGGGAAGACCACGTAGGTGAAGGCCAGTATGGTGACGTGCAGCCGCCAGTGCCGGAGACCGGCGAGAGCCTCGGTGGGTGAAAGGCGCGCACCGTAGACGAAGAACAGGAGCGCGATCGCGAGCTTCGTCGCCACGGAGAACACCGTCGCCGCCTCACCCCGCACGGGCAGAATCACGGCGAGGAGAACGGCGAGGAGAATGAGGACGATCAGCGGGTCGATCCGCGGACGTCTGATACGACTGAACATGGTGACAGTCTAGGTGGCGCTCCGGAACCGGACAGCCATCCGGGAGCTCACGCGGATCGCATCGGCTGCTGCACATCGTCGTATTCCTGTGGAAACATGGGTTCATGAACTCCAACCGTCCCGAGGCCCCGGTATCCGCAGCGCGAACGACAGTGGACCGGGCGGCGCCCGTCGCGGCAGGCCCCCCGTTCGTGGCGAAGAAAGGCGTGGCATGGGCCACGATCCTCGGGTTTCTGCTGCTTTTCGCGGGACTGCAGTTCCTGAGTGCCGGAGCCGGAGACTCCGACGGGGCTCCCCAGGGTCTGCCGGGCACAGCCGAGTCCGCCCGGGCCGGGCAACTCCAGGAACGCTTCCCGGGCGGCGACAACCTGCCCGCTGTCCTGGTGTACTCCACTGACGGCACGCTGGGTACCGAGCGGTTGAAGGCCATCGACGGATCGGTGGAACGCCTCGCGGGCATGGACCTGCCCGATGGGCGGGCGCTGCGACGTGCGGGTCCGACGGTGCCGCTGTCGGAGCGGGCCGCGCAGGCCACGGTCCTCCTGCCGGCGGACCTGAACGGCTTCGGACTCAACGATGCGGTGACCGAGCTCCGGTCGTCCGCCCGGGAGGATCTTCCCCGGGGTGTCCGCGTCGAGGTGACCGGACCGGCGGGCTTCGCGGCCGACACCGCGGCGGCATTCTCGGGGGCGAACGTCACATTGCTCGCTGTCACCGCCGCGGTGGTCGCGGTACTGCTCATTCTCACCTACCGCTCCCCCATTCTCTGGCTCATCCCCCTGGTCGTCGTGGCGCTCGCGGACCGGGCCGCTGCCGCGGTCACCGCCTGGCTCTCCTCCACCACGGGATGGTTCGCCAACGACGGCTCAACAGCGGGAATCACCTCGGTGCTGGTGTTCGGTGCCGGGACGAACTACGCGCTGCTGCTGGTGAGCAGGTACAGGGAGGAGCTGAGGACGCGGCCGTGCCACCGGCAGGCCCTGGGTTGTGCCCTGCGGAGTGCGACCCCGGCCATTCTGTCGTCGAACCTGACGGTCGTGCTCGCGCTGCTCACCCTGATCGCAGCGACGGTTCCGGCGTTCCGGAGCCTCGGTATCTCGAGTGCGATCGGTCTGCTGCTCGCCCTTCTCTTCGCACTCGTTCTCCTGCCCGCACTGCTTTCGGTCTGTGGCCGGGGGCTGTTCTGGCCGAGGGTTCCCCGTGCTGACGGACACCCGCAGACAGACGACGGTGGAGTTTTCGGGCGGGTCGCCGGGGCGGTCTCCCGACGTCCGGGTGCCGTACTTGCCGTGATGGTCCTCGTCCTCCTCTGCATGACCGCCGGTCTCGCCGGTACGCGATTCGGATTGTCCACGACCGAACAGTTCCGGACCGACTCCGAGGCCGTCGCAGGACAGCGGACCCTCGCCGAGAACGCCCCCGCGGGCGCGTCTGCGCCGCTACTCGTCATCGCTGACATCGAGGCGGTGTCGGGGATCAGAGACGAAATCAGCGCACACCCCGACCTCACCGTGCTCGGCCCACCGGTGGAGAGCACCGACGGAGCGCTCGCCCGGCTCACGGTTCTACCGGACGCGGAACCCGCCTCGCCCCGGTCCTTCGAGCTGATCCACGAGACCCGGGACATCGCACGTGCGGCGGACCCTGATGCCGTCGTCGGTGGTGCGGCAGCCCGAGATCTGGACAGCCGTGACGCCACCCTGAGGGATCTACGCGTCTGCGTACCCCTGATCCTGCTGGTGGTGTTCCTGGTTCTCGTGGTGGTGCTGCGTGCCGTTCTGGCCCCGCTTCTGCTGCTCGCGGCCGCGGCGCTGTCCACCGCCGCCGCCCTCGGTGTGGGCACCTGGATCTCCGACCACGTCTTCGGGTTCCCGGGCCTGGACACGGCCGCCCCCCTCTACTCCATCCTGTTCCTGATCGCACTCGGGATCGACTACACGGTGTTCCTCGTGCTCCGTGCCAAGGAGGAGAGCGGGGGAAGGGGCGTCCGACGTGGGATGGTGCGCGCGGTGGCGCTCACCGGTGGGGTGATCACCTCGGCCGGTATCGTTCTGGCCGCGGTGTTCGTGGTACTCGGGGTGCTCCCTCTCATCACCCTCACGCAGGTCGGCATCATCGTCGGCTTCGGCATCCTGCTCGACACCTTCCTGGTCCGGACCCTCGTCGTGCCGGCACTCTTCGAGCTCATCGGTGAGCGGATCTGGTGGCCGGCGCGGTCGGCGGAACCCGTGGCTGCGGGTACCACGGAGTAGGCGAAGGACGACCGAAGACCCAGGGCCCATGGGCCCTGGGTCTTCTGCATTGTGCGGACGGCCGATTCCGGCGCCGATGTTCCACGTGAAACATCGGCCGCGGCGGGACCGGGTGGCCGCGACTAGGATGCGGTGAGAGTGGTCCCGGCGGCGCTGAGCTTGGCCGGATCCAGCGGCGCCCGTGCGGGTCCCTCGACGACGCTCCCGTCCTCGATGCTGAACACGGAGTTGTGCTTCGGACAGCGGACGGTGTCGCCCTCGACGACCTCCACCTTCGCACCCTGATGGGGGCAGACGGTCGAATAGGCGTGGAAGACACCCGATGTCGGCTGCGCGATGATGAAGTTTCCCACGACGACCGCACTCCCAACCGGTACGTCCTCCGCCTCCACTGACGCGGGAGTCTCCTTCCCGCCGCATGCGGCGAGGACGGCGCCGGCGAATGTCGTGGCGGTCCCGACCAGGAACAGGCGGCGGCTGCAGGACGGTGTGTGGGCTTTCGGGAAGTCATCTTGGCAGCTCATGGGCCCAGTATCTCCCATCCGGACAGCTGTGTCACAAACGGTGAGGCTGACCTATCTCCTCCGGTGCCCGCCGACGGTACGGGTCATCATCCACCACCCGGGTCACCTGATCTCCCGCCGGGACGCAGCCCCGGCACCGGCAAGGGTGCACGCGACGCCGATGGCGACCAGCAGAGTGGTCGTCCACCCGGTTTCGGAGACATCGGTGCTGGTCGGGGTGTGGCTGAATACCGAGACATCGATGACCCAGTCCGGTGCGTTGAACACGGGCCCGAAGATCCAGATCAGTGCGCAGACGATGAGCGGCAGCCAGGCGAGTGTCGCGAACCGGGGACTCGCTCCAACCAGCAGCAGCGCGATTCCGGTAAGGGCTGCCGCGGGGCCGATCTGGGTGAGGAAACTCACGGTGATCGCCGTCGTGGTCTCCCCAGCGTCGTCGGCACCCGGGATCCCCCCGATGAGACCTCCGACTGTTCCGAGCACCACGAGCAGGACCACCGTCACCCAGCTTGACCGGGCGATGGACCGGTACGGGGCTCCACGGGAGACACCACACGATCGGATCAGGTCCACTGTGCGGTGGTTCTCCTCCGACCTGAAGTGGAGCGATGTCTGGACACCCGCCGCCCCGATCAGAATTCCGATCTGGGCCGCGCAGTAGGCGAAGAACGAAGGCACGACATCGTCGTTGCCGAAGATCGTCCCGACCCGTTCGGCCAGCGCCGTCTGTTGCCCGTCGATGGTGAGAGAATCGATCACGGTCTGGAGGAGTGAACACAGCACCACCGCGAACACCACGACCGGGATCAGCCAACCGATCCTGGTGCCACGGTCGAGTACCCGGCGCAGTGCGACCAGGCCGTTCAGGCGGCGGGGCGCCTTCGGCTTGGGGTCTCCGAACGCGATCAGAGGCCTTCCGAACTCGCGGTGTTTCTCCACCGCCACGAGTCCGAGGCTGCAGCCGAGACACAGGATCGCGAGGCCACCGAGGGCCGCCCAGTTGTTCGAGTCGTAGGGCGACGCAATCGCGCGCCACCCCAGTGGGCTGACCCAGTTGAGGTGCGGAAGATCCCGACTGTCCGCCACCGCGCGGATGACGAATTGAACAGCGAGAGCTCCGAAGGCCGCACGGCGGAGGTTCGCGGGATCCCGGACGAAGAGTGTGCACGCGGCGGTCAGGAAAGCTGTTCCGAGGACGGACAGGAGGACGGTTGCGCCGAGAACCAGGGAGCCCTCCAAGGGAAGATCCCCGACAGCCGAGTTCGCGGCGATCATCACGGCGCTGGTGCCCGCGCCGAGGAGCAGACCGCCGATTGCTGCGGTGGTCAGGGCAGCCGCGGGTACGGATCCGGGGCGAAGGCCCGCCGCGCGGATCAACTCACCGGCTCCGGCCTGTTCCGGTCCCCTGAAGAGGCCGGTCACGAGCAGCACCGTCATTACTCCGGCGAGCAGCGTCAGGAGCGCTCCGCCCTCGAGCGACACCAGCTGCCCGAGTGAATCACCCTCGGGTGCCCGACCGTACATCGCCTCGATGACGGCATTGCCCCGGAAGGCGTCGGCGGCGAGCTTCCGGGACGCGGGATCCGGGTACTGGTTGTCGTATCCGGGAGGCAGCGCGCCGATCAATCCCAGGAGCGGGACGATCCACAGCAGAAGAAAGCGGCGACGCAGTCGGAGATTGAATCTCGTCAGGGACAGTGTTTCGGTGATCATCGTTCCTCCCCGTAGTGGCTGAGGAAGATGTCCTCCAGTGATGCCGGTGTGCTCGTGATGTCGTGACCGCCGCTCTCGATGATCCGGTGGAGGAGACCCGTGCTCCCATCCCGGTCGACGGTCGCGGTCAAACGGGATCCCTCCACGGTCACCGCCGCGAGAGCACGGAAGGCTTCGGGTACTCCCCCGTCGAACTGTGCGGAGACATGATGGGCCGAAATCTGTTTCAGATCGTCGACCCGGCCCCTCAGTACCACCCTGCCTGATTTAATCACTGTGACGGAATCGCAGAGCTTCTCCACCTCGCTCATAATGTGACTGCTGAGCAGTACGGTCGCTCCCCTCCTCGCCTCCACGGTGAGTTGTTCCGCGAAAACCTGTTCCATCAGTGGATCGAGTCCCGAGGTGGGCTCGTCGAGGATCAGAAGATCCGCGCCCGCTGACAGAGCGGCGATGAGGAGAATCTTCCGCCGGTTACCCGTGGAGTAGTCCCGGTTCCGGCGGTTGACGTCGAGCTGGAAAACCTCGATCAGCTCCTCCCGTCGCGCCGTGTCCGCACCTCCGCCCCGCAATTTGGCCAGAAAGTGGATCGTCTCCGCTCCGGTGAGCTGCGGCCACAAGGTCACCTCGGCGGGCACGTACGCCACGCGGCGGAGCACCTCCGGGTCTGATCGTGGATCGCTCCCGAGGACCCGGACTTTCCCGGAATCGGGGTGCAGCAGTCCGAGCAGGATTCTGAGCGTGGTTGATTTTCCGGCGCCGTTGGGCCCGAGGAAACCGTGGACGCTCCCCTCCCCCACCTCCAGGGTGAGTCCGTCGAGGGCGCGGACGGTGCCGAACGTTTTGGAGATGCTCTCACAGAGCAGTGGTTTCACGTGAAACTCCCTTGTCGATCGAGCGGGTCTGAGGTGTGTGGGGTGTCATCGGGTTCGGGGCGGGATGGGGCGATTTCCGCGATCCGGGTACACAGGCGGCGGATTCTCGCATCCACGTACCGTGCCTCTACCGGGTCCGGGAAAGCGAGGAGTACGAGCTGCCGTGCGGGCTCCCGTTCAAGAGATCGGAGGTGCCGGGAAATGGCGTCTATGGTTCGCCGGTCACCGATTGTCCGCAAAACGTCAATGAAGTGGTCGGCGGTTGCTTCGGCTGTTTCGATGACCGCTTCGGGATCCAGCTGATGGATGCGGGCGAAACGGTTGATGTCGTCCCGGAATCCCTTCAATGCGGATTCGTCGAGTTTGGACACCGATTTGAACACGTCACCGGGTATCAGGCCGCGGTGGAGAAACAGCTGAATGAGTTGTTTCTCTCTTCGGATGAGTGCCATGGAACGCTCATCGTCCACCCCTGCGGTCAAACGAGCATAGAGGTCGTCGAGCTGGCTGGGAAGCGGAGGAATCAGCTCGAACTGCGTCTCTGTTCGTTTCCCGACGCACCGGTCCGGCAGCATCGAGCGGAGGCTCCGGAGGCGGTCCCGCTGATTCTCCAGATCAGCTATCTGCTGATTGATGGAGTTCTCCGTGGCTTGGAGTTCCCGGGCCACATCGATGCGGTCGTCCGCGATGAGGGTCTGGATTGACGCGAGCGAGAGGCCCGATCGACGCAGGTGACGTATTCTCTCGACCCTGATGAGGTGTTCGAATCCGTAGTCCCGGGGGCCGTCACCTTCGGGTACCGGGAGCAGGCCTACCTGGTGGTAGTAGCGGATGGTCCGCACCGTGGTGCCGGTGTGCTCGGCCAGCTCTTTCACCTTCATGCCTCAATGGAACACTGTGACGTTACGTCACGGTCAAGGGCTCACAGAAACTGTGATGAAGCTGATATTGCACAAGATACCGCTCCGTGCCGGTGGCGGACATGCGAGGACCCCATGTTTCACGTGAAACATGGGGTCCTCGGTGCCGGGTCTATCGCCGGGTCGCGGCTTTCATATCGGCCGTGAAATCACGCAGCTCCCCGAGGAGAGCCGGGAGATCGTCGACGGTACGGGTCGCCGGGGAAGCGCCGGAACAGTGCCGCTCGATGATCCGCGTGATCGCGGAACCCGAGATCGCACCGGCGGCACCGGCGTCAATGGCAGCCCGGACGTGTTCGGGGGTGGAGATCCCGAACCCGAGCAGGGCGGGGGCTCCGCCGAAGCGCCGCAGGTTGGCGACCACATCGGCGAGGCCGTCGGTGCTGGAGGCATTCTCCGCTCCGGTGACACCGACGCGGGAGACCGCGTAGATGTAGCCGCGGGAGTGGGCCGCGACGCCGGCGAGGGTTCGCTCCGAAGCGTGGGGCGGGGCGATGAAGATCTGGTCGACACCGGCTTCCTCAGCGGCCGCGGAGAACGCCGCGCCCTCTCGGACGGGAACATCCGGGATGAGCACCGAGTCTGCACCGGCCTCCGACACGGAGGCGTAGAACTCCCCGCTCCCCCGGGCGAAGGGAACGTTGCCGTAGATGAGCAGTCCGATGGGGAGATCCGGCCACGTATCGCGGATACGGCGGATGATCGAGAACGAGGTGTCCACGTCCACACCGGCGTCCAGTGCCCGGATGTGGGCGGCCTGGATCGTGGGGCCGTCCGCGACCGGATCGGAGAACGGCACGCCCAGCTCCAGGGCGTCCGCGCCGCCCTCGACGAGGGAACGGACGATCTCGAAGGAGGTCTCCGCGTCGGGGTCACCGAGCATGACGAAGGGAACGAAGGCGCCCTCCCCGGCGGCGGCGAGACGCTCGAACAGTGCGGGATAGCGGCTCATCGGTTGTCCTCCATGACGAGTTCGGGGTGATCGGCGAGGGTACGACGGACGTGATCGACGTCCTTGTCGCCCCGCCCGGAAAGTGAGACGAGGATGGTGATCTCCCGGCCGTCCTCCTCGGCTGCCGCGGCTCGCTTGAGGGCGTAGGCCAGTGCGTGCGAGGACTCAAGAGCGGGGATGATCCCCTCGTATCGGCTGAGCAGCTGAAAGGCCTCCAGCGCCTCCGCATCGGTGATACCGACGTAGGTTGCTCGCCCGGATTCGTGCAGATACGCGTGCTGGGGTCCGACACCGGGATAGTCCAGGCCGGCGGAGATGGAGTAGCTCTCCTCGACCTGCCCGTCCGCCGTCCTCATCAGGTAGGAGCGGGCACCGTGGAGGATGCCGATCTTCCCGGCGTGGATGGGCGCGCCGTGGCGTCCCGAATCCAGGCCCTCCCCCGCTGGTTCCACCCCGACGAGTTCAACGGACTCCTCGTCGATGAAGTCGGCGAAGATGCCAATGGCGTTGGATCCGCCGCCGACGCAGGCCGTCACCACGTCCGGCAGTCCGCCGGTCCGTTCGAGCATCTGCGCCTTCGCCTCGGTCGAGATGATCCGGTGGAACTCACGGACGATAGTCGGGAAGGGATGCGGACCGGCCGCGGTGCCGAGGAGATAGTGGGACTCGTGGAACGTGGCCGTCCAGTCGCGGAGCGCCTCGTTGACGGCGTCCTTGAGAGTGCCCGCCCCTGAGGTCACGGGAATGACCTTCGCGCCCATCAGCTCCATCCGGTAGACGTTGGGCTGCTGGCGCTGGACATCCTCGGCGCCCATGTAGATGACGCACTCGAGGTCGAGCAGGGCGCACGCGAGCGCCGTGGCGGTGCCGTGCTGGCCGGCACCGGTCTCCGCGATGATGCGGGTCTTGCCCATGCGCTTCGCCAGGAGCGCCTGGCCGATGACCTGGTTGGTCTTGTGCGCACCACCGTGGACGAGATCCTCACGCTTGAGGAAGATGCGGGCCAATCCCCGACCTCTTCCTTCCAACGGCAGATTCGAGCATTCCGTCAGCGGGGTGGGTCGACCCAGGTAGTCGCGGAGGTAGTCGGCGAGTTCCGTGCGGAACCCGGGGTCGTCCATGGCGTCGACGAAGGCCTGCTCCAGCTGGTCGAGCGCCGGGATCAGCAGCTCGGGTACGTACTGTCCGCCGAACTGGCCGAAGTAGGCTGGCAGAATGGTCGCTCCCCCGGACGTGTCCGGGGTCGTCGAGTGGTGTTCGGGAGGGGTCATTTCTCTACCGCCTGTTCATCGTTGAAGGTGCGTATCGTGGTGAAGGCCGAGGCGAGCCGCGCGGTGTCCTTGTGCCCGGCCCAGGCCGCCGCGTCCGGCCCGTATTCGAGTGCGGAATTCAGATCGAGTCCCGCGCAGCCGACGTCGAGGGCGTCGCGGAGATTGTCCACCCCGATGCCGCCGGCGAGGAACGACCGCTGCTTCACGTTCTCTGGGATCATGGTCCAGTCGAACGCGGTTCCCGTGCCGCCCGAACCGGAGTCCAGAACGAACCTGTCGACGAGTGGTTCTCCCTCGGCGAGTGCGGAGACGGTCTCGGCGGCGTCGCGTGTCGACATCGAGACGGCCCGCCACAGTTCCACGTGGTCGGGAAGCTCGGTCCGGATGCGTCGGATCAGTTCGCCTTCCTCGTCGACCGTGCCGAGGGGGCAGTGGACCTGAACCGCCGCGACGCCCTCGATGCAGAGCTCACCGTAACCGGAGGAACGCCGGCTGACCGCGACGTAGCGCAGCCCGGGTTCCGCTGCGATGATCGATTCCGCCGTACCCGCGTCCACCGCGCGGGGAGAGTTCTCCTCGAAGATGAGCCCACCGTAGACCGCACCGGCCGCGCGGGCGGCCTGCGCGGCACCCGGTGTCCTCAGCCCGCACACCTTGTTCGGACCGTAGACGAGCTCCCGCGCGGCGGCGTCGATGTCGGGCTCACCCGTGAGCTGGGAGCCGACGAGAAAACCGTTCACGGGTGCCCCGATACGACGGACCGTCGCGTTGTCCCGGATCCCGGACTCGGCGATGAGCACGGCGTCATCCGGGGCGAGCGACGCGAGGCGCGCGGAACGGCCGAGATCGATGCTCAGGTCGTGGAGATTTCGGTGGTTGATCCCGATGATCCTCGCGCCGAGGTTGCGTGCGCGGTCCATCTCCACCTCGTCGACGACCTCGGTGAGGATGTCGAGGCCGAGTCTGTCGGCTTCGCCGGCGAGGCGTGTGTAGGTCTCATCGTCGAGGACCGACAGCATGAGGAGGATCGCGTCGGCGCCGAAGTAGCGGGCGGCGTGTATCTGCACCTCGTCGATGATGAAGTCCTTGCACAGGACCGGAAGGTGCGTGGACATTGCCACGGTTGCCAGGTGATCGTAGTCGCCACCGAATCGGTCGGGCTCACAGAGGACGGAGATCCCCGAGGCGTAGCGGGAGTAGATCCGCGCGATGTCGCCGGGCTGGTAGTGCTCACGGATGAGCCCCAGCGACGGGGAGGCGGACTTGCACTCCATGATGAAGCGGTTGGTCCCCCTACCCCGCTCTGGCAGGTCGCCGCCGAGGCTGGCGACGAGGCTGCGGGTTGAGCGGGGCAGCGCCTCCGGGTCCACGTGGCTGATGCGGTGGCGGATGCCCTCGAGGTGCCCCCTGCGGGCGGTGACTATCCCCTCGAGGACCGTCGGCATCGAATGGGTGTCAGGCATAGTCCGCCTCCTCGTGGGTCGCGAGCCAGTTCTCAACCGTCCTGTCGGCGAGAAGCTGCTTCGCCTTCGTCACACCGTCGGCGATGGTGTCCGTGTCACCGTTGAGGTAGAACAGGGCACCGGCGTTGGCGGTGATCGCGTCCAGATGGGCGTCGGGACCTGTCCCGGCGAAGGCGGCCCTGAGGTGGTCGGCGTTCTCTTCCCCGTCGCCCCCCGTGAGGTCTTCCAGGGAGTGCGTGCGCACCCCGAGGTCCTCCGGGGTGAGTTCGTAGTCGGTGACGGTGCCGTCGCGGAGCTCCCAGACGGTGGTGGGCCCGTGGACGGCGATCTCATCGGTCCCCGAGCCGTGGACGACCAGTGCCCGGCTCCGGCCGAGTTCACGCATCACCTCGATGATATCGGGCCCCAGTTCGGGACGCGCTATCCCCATCAGCTGGAGCTGGGGTTTGGCCGGATTGAGCAGCGGGCCCAGGATGTTGAAGATCGTGGGAACCTTCAGTTCCTTGCGCACGGGCATGACGTGGGCGATCGCCGGGTGGTAGGCGGGCGCGAAGAGGAAGGTGAAGTTGGAGGCCCGGAGCTGACGTTCCGCCCGTGCCGGATCGAGGTCGAGGGGGATGTTGAGTGCCTCGAGGACATCGGCGGACCCTGACCTGGAGCTGACGGAACGGTTGCCGTGTTTGACCATCGTCACTCCCCCGGCTGCGGCGACCAGTGCCGCCGCGGTGGAGATGTTGATGGTGTTGGCGCCGTCGCCGCCGGTGCCGCAGGAGTCCATGACGCCTTCCCCGGTGACGGGGAAGGGTCGTGCCGCGTTGATGAATGCCTGGGCCGCTCCGGTGATGTCGGAGACGGTTTCGCCACGGGTGCGCAGGGTCGCGAGGAGCGCGGCGATCTGGGCGGTTGAGTAGGAACCCGTCGTCAGCGGATCGAAGACGGCTCGGGCCTCCTCGACGGAGGGATCGCTGTTGTCCAGGTAGGCGGTGAGCAGTGTGCTCGGATCAGTGTGGGTCATCTGTGGTTCCTTCTCGGTTCTGGGTGAGCAGCGTTTCCACGCTACGGGTGAGGATGTGGGGGCCGGAGGGGCTGAGCACCGATTCGGGGTGGAACTGCAGTCCGAGGGCGGTTCCGTCGACGGTGCGGGCCGCCATGGTGACCTCCCCGATCTCCGAGGGGCAGGTCGCGAGGGACACCATGCCGTCCGGGATCGTGGTGCAGCCGAGTGAGTGGTATCGGGCGATGGGGACCTTGCGTCCGGTGACACCGGGAAGGTCCGGTCCCGCGTCGACGGTGAGACCGCGGAACACGGGACTGTCGAGGCCCTCGTCCGTCAGGGTCATCAGGTCCGACGTGCCGTGGACGGGTCCGCAGGGCTCGACCCTGCCCCCGTGGTGGTCCAGGAGGGCCTGGAATCCCAGGCAGATCCCGAGGAGCGGAATCCGCCCCAGAACGGCGTCGATCAGCTCCATCATCGTGCCCGCGTCACGGGGATGCCCGGGCCCGGGTGACAGGCAGATCAGGTCGGGGCCACTGTCGAGGATGGTGGGCACGGGCACGGTGTTCCGGTAGACGGTGCAGTTGAATCCGGCGACGGCGAAGGCGTCGACCAGGTTGTAGACGAAGGAGTCCTGATTGTCGATGAGGACGATGTGGGGTTGCGTGTCAGTCACCGGATGACCTCCAGGTTCGCGTCGGCGGCGAGGGCGATGGCGTTGAGGACGGCGAACGCCTTGTGCAGTGATTCATCGGCCTCGGCCTGCGGTTTACTGTCACGGACGACCCCGGCCCCGGCCTGGACCACGGCTCGACCGTCGCGGACGAAGGCCGACCGGATGACGATGCAGGTGTCCATGTCGCCGTTTCCCCGCAGGTAGCCGACGGCCCCGCCGTAGGAACCCCTTCTCTTCCCCTCGGTCTCCCGGAGGAGTTCCATGGCGCGCAGTTTCGGTGCCCCGGTCAGTGTGCCCATGTTCATGCAGGCACGGTAGGCGTCGAGGGCGTCGAGTGTCGGGTCCAGGTCCGCGGTCACCCGGCTGACCAGGTGCATGACCCTGCTGTACCTGTCCACCTGGAGGAGGTCGGCCACCCGTCGGGTGGCGGGTACGGCGACGCGGGCGAGGTCGTTTCGTGCGAGATCGACGAGCATGGTGTGCTCCGCGATCTCCTTGGCGTCCGTACGGAGTTCGAGTTCGGCCCGGATGTCCAGTTCGTCATCGACGCTGCCATCCGGATTGAGCCCCCGGGGTCGGGTCCCGGCGATGGGGTACAGCTCGACCTGACGCGTCGCGGCCGTGAACTTGAGGTTCGATTCCGGCGACGCACCGAACAGCTCGTAGGGTTCGCCGTCGGCACGGCCCCGGACATAGAACATGTACGGACTGGGGTTGGTGGCCCGCAGGGCCCGGTAGGCGGCGAAGGCGTCGGGACACGGGGCGAGGAAGCTCCGCGCCGGAACCACCTGGTAGATGTCGCCCACCTCGATGTTCTTCTGGAGGCGGGTCACCTGCTCCCGCACCGTCGCGTCGTCGGTGTCGGTGGTGATCGTCAGCGTGTCGGTGTGATGCGCCGTGGGTACGTAGGCGTCGGCGTGATCGGGTTCCGCTGATTTGATCGCCTCGGCCAGCTCGGCGAGTTCTTCGGCGAGGCGGGTCGCCTCCGTCTCGCCCACGCTGACGCCGACGAGTTCAGCTGTACCGGACTGGTGGTCGATGGTGAGGAGCACCTCGGCCACGAGGAACTGGTAGTCCGGATAGGTGTTCTCGCCCTGCGCGACTCCGGGTAGGGACTCAAAGGTCTCGATGTAGTCGAAGGCGAATCCTCCGGCGATGAACGGGAGGGCGCCCCCTTCATCCCGGTAGCCGGGATCCTGCTGGAGTCGCCGCAGTGGCTCAATGGTGGAGATCTCGGTGAGCCGGCGGCGTTCGTCGAGTTCCGTCCCCGCGGGGAAGCGGAACGAGACCCGGCCCTCTCCCCCGTCGGACGAGGGGGTCTCGGCCACCCGGTCGGCCAGAGCCTCCCGGAGACGTTTCACGTGAAACATTCCGGATTCCGTGAGCGGTCGGGCGCAGACCGTGTTCCCACGGCAGGTGACCCGGACCGAGCCACGGAGGACCGCGACCGACGTGAGGCCCTGCTTCGAGGTGATGTCTGCGCTCTCGAGAAGCACCGAATCGTCGACGGAGGTACCGCCCAGGAAGGCGAAGAGAGTTGAGGCGTTCTCGTGGTAGCGGACGGGGACCCGGTGGATGGTCGCGCCGGGAACCGGGGGTGGGGATGTTGCCCCGTCGGTGGTGGAGCCGGTGTCAATCAACTCGAATGGCCTTCCTGTGTTGTTGGGGTCGGGAGGTTCGGCCGCGTCACCCCGGGCGTTCTTTCTCCGGTGGGTCTCCGGTGGGTACCGGCATGAAGAAAGGCTCGCTGCTTGGGGTTCAAGCGGGCGAGCCCTCGGGTGTTCGATTCTGACGGTGAGAAGACCGTCGCCTACATTCCGCGGCTCGCCTCGAAAGCGTGCCACCACCACTGGGTGTGAAGGGTTACGGAAATGTTGGACATGGAGAACAGTTTAGCACCGGTCGCGGCCGCGTGTGCAAGCATCCCGGCACGGCACATCATCCCGTCGGGGGTGCGTCGGGGTCGACTGTGGAGGCGTCGCAGGAGCGATATGTAGCGGTATCAGTTTTCAGTAGATGCGGTATTCACGCGGACCCGGGCTATGGGGTCGAATAACGTCGGTGACGTAAAAACGGTGTTGAGTCTCCCCTAACACTGATAGACTAAAAATGAAATACGGGGGTGCGAACTCTCGCGGGTTTCCGGTTCGGGATCCGACACGCCGCCCCCGCCACCCCAGGAGAAAGGTGACCACCGTGACCACAACCGACTGCAGGACAGTGCTCGAGGAAGCAGGCGTCCACAATCAGCACATCATCGACTTCGTCAGTGAATGGACTGCGATCCTGGAGCCCGATTCCATCGAGGTCATCTCCGCTGCCGATGATCAGAGACTGATCGACTCCGCGCTCGCGGACGACGAGATCCAGCCCGCCGGCGAGGGTCGCTACTACTCCCGGAGCTACCACAAGGACACCGCCCGGACGGAGGAGAAGACCGTCGTCGCCACCCACGACCCGGCGGACCGGGGCGAGTACAACAACTGGCGGGATGCCGCGGAGGTCACCGCCGAACAGAAGGAGAAGATGGCGGGCGCGTACCGGGGCAAGACGATGTACGTCCTCCCCTACCTGATGAGTCCGAAGGACTCCCCGTTCGCCCCGTGGGCCGCCGGTGTCGAGCTCACCGACAACCGGACCGTCTGCCTGCACATGATCCGGATGGCCCGGGTCGGGATCGACTACCTCAGCGATCTCGAGGACCCGGACCACTTCGTCCGGGCCGTCCACGTCACCGGAGACCTGGAGAACCTCGGCCAGGGCACCGATGACGACCAGCGCTGCTTCGCCACGGTGGCCGACGAGCGCACCATCCTCCACTACGGCTCCTCATACGGCGGCAACGCACTGCTCGGAAAGATCGCTCACGGCCTGCGGCAGGCCTGCTACGACGGCTGGGCCTCCGGGGAGTTCCTCGCCGAGCAGTTCATGCTCATCGGAATCCACGACAAGGTCACCGGTGAACACCGCTACATCTGCGGCGGGTTCCCGTCCGCCTCCGGCAAGACGAACCTCGCCATGATGCTTCCCCCGGACGGCCTGGGGGACCGCTACGAGGTGTTCTTCTACGGCGACGACATCGTGTGGCTGCGGGTGGGGGTCGACGGCCGTCTCTACGGCATGAACCCGGAGTTCGGTGCCTTCGGCGTCGCACCCAACACGAACCGCAACACCAACCCGACCGCGATCGACGCCATCGACGAGGGCACCGGAACGCTCTTCACCAACGTCGCCTACAACACGAAGACCCACCAGGTGTGGTGGGAGGGTATGACCCCGGACTACCCGGAGGACCTGGATGGATGGCTGGACTGGAAGGGTGAGCCGATCGCCGACCGCCCCGTCGAGCACCAGCGTTCGGACGCGAAGGGTGATGAATGGGCACACCCCAATTCCCGCTTCACCACCACGCTGGCCAACGTCCCCAACGTCGCACCCAACTACGAGGTGCCCGGGGGTGTACCGGTCGACGCCGTGATCTTCGGTGGCCGTGTCCGCGACCGGGAGCCGCTGATCCGTGCCTTCCGTGATCCGGCCGAGGGCGTCTACGACGGACTCACCCTCGGGGCCGAAGCCACCGCGGCCGCGGAAGGCAAGGCCGGACAACTCCGCTATGATCCGATGTCCATGCGCCCGTTCATGGCGTACCCGGAGGGACGCTACGCGCAGCACTGGCTGAACATCTTCGACAAGGCCAGGGAGGTCGGCGGCGACAGTGCACTGCCGGTGTTCGCGCACGTCAACTGGTTCCAGCGTGGGGAGGACGGACGCTACATGTGGCCCGGATACCGCGACAACCTGCGTGCTCTGCTCTGGCTGCTCGACTACAAGGACGGCAAGGTCGAGGGAACCGAGACCCCTGTCGGCCTGATCCCGAGGATCGAGGAGCTGGACCTCACCGGTTTCACCGGTGACCGCGACGATCTCGAGGCGGTTCTCACGATCGACCGCGATCTGTGGCTCAGGGAGATGGACTCCCGTGCCGAGCACCTGTCCCGTTTCGAGGGGCTTCCGGAGAGGATCTGGGAGGCGCACCGTCGGGTCGAGAAGAACCTGAAGGATTCGGAGTAGAGGCCGGACACCACAGCGGCTGATTTATACCGAACGATACAGATCCCCGAGGTGGGTGGGTGCGGCAGCTCCGCATTTCCACACACCTCGGCGTCTGTCACGACCGGAGCCCGGGTCCGACCCGGGCTCCGGTCGTGTGTGCGGCGGGGCTCCTCCCGCGCCCGCCCCCCGTATCCGGGTTGCCCGGTCGCGACGGAAGGGACGGTCCGGCAGGGTTCAGGACCGCGGGATTGCGGGTACCGCTTCCGCCCGTCCTGTCCCGGCGTCTGCACGGGTGGCATCTGTATCAATCCGGAAAGTACACACCTCGCCCACCCGTCCGGGTCCGACGTCCCGGACGGGTGCGTTCCGGTGGACTCTCCTCCGTACCGGAACGGGAGGATCCGCGCTGGATCGATGGCCCTACTCGTCCGCGCAGCAGGAGCAGTCCCCGGCCGTCCGGCTCTCCCGCCCGGGAGAGCCGGACGGGGAGGACCCATCGGGAACCGGAACCACGCGGGGCGTTGGCTCTCCCTTCTTCCCGGTTCGGGCCGCCCGTAGGCCGTTCGCGATGATCACGATCTCGGCCGCCTCGTGGATGAACACGATGGTGGCCAGTCCCAGGACGCCGGTGAGCGCCAACGGTGGGAGAACGGTGATGACCGCGAGCGCGAGTGCGATGTTCTGGTTCATGATCGAATGGCCCCGCCGTGCGTGACGGATGGCACCGGGGAGCAGTGTCAGGCTGTGCCCGGTGAAGGCGATGTCGGCGGATTCGATGGCCGCGTCCGTACCTGTCGCACCCATTGCGATCCCGATGTCGGCCGACGCCAGGGCGGGGGCGTCGTTGATTCCGTCGCCCACCATCGCCCAGCCGCGACCCGTCACCGCCCGGGCCTTGTCCTCTGGAAGGAGTTCGGCCCGCACGTCGGTGATTCCCGCGTCGCGCGCCAGTGCCGCGGCGGTCCGGCTGTTGTCACCGGTGAGCATCGTCACCCGCAGTCCCATGTCACGGAGGGCCTCCACCGTTTCGGCGGACTCGGTTCGGAGGGGATCGATGATCCCGATGATTCCCACGGGTGCGTCATCCACCCGGACGACCACGACGGTCGTACCGGCGGATTCGAGTTCGTCGATGCGTGGCGCCATGTCCCCCGGGTCCACGAAGCGGGGACTTCCGACGGTGACGAGACGGCCCGCCACCCTGGCCCGCATTCCGTGACCGGCGATCTCCTCGACGTCGAGCGCCTCGGGGAGAGCACGGTTCTCCGTGGCCCGCAGGATCGCTCCGGCGAGGGGATGGGTGCTGTGCTGCTCCACCGCGGCGGCGAGGACGAGGGTTTCGCCCGAGCCGTCCGTGCACACGACGGTAGGCGTGTTTCGGGTCAGTGTGCCGGTCTTGTCGAAGGCGATGCGGTCAACGGCACCGAAGCGTTCGAATGCTGCACCGGACTTGATGATCACGCCGAAGCGGCTGGCGGCGCCGATCGCCGAGATGACGGTGACGGGCACCGCGATCGCCAGCGCACAGGGTGATGCCGCGACAAGGACGATCAGCGCTCGTTCGATCCACACGGACGGGTCCCCGAGCAGGGAACCGATGGCCGCGACCGCCACCGCGGTGATCAGGACACCGGGAACCAGTGGTCGGGCGACCCGGTCGGCCATCCGTGCCCGGGAGCCCTTCTCCGCCTGGGCCCGGGTGACGAGGGAGACGATCGTGGTCAGGGAGTTGTCGGTTCCGGGCGCGTCTGCGTGGACCTCGAGGGGTGAGCCGACCGCGATGGAACCCGCGGGTGCCGCGTCCCCCGGTCCGACGTTCACCGGGATGGATTCGCCGGTGACCGCGGAGGTGTCCAGGGAGCCCTCGCCGCGGGACACGGTGCCGTCGGTGGGCACCCGCTCCCCCGGTCGGACGATCACGGTGTCGCCGGCGACGAGTTCGGTGATGCCGATCGTCTCAGGTGTCGTTCCCCGGCGCACGGTCACGGTCTCCGGGATGAGGCTCACGAGGCTGCGGAGCCCGGCTCTGGCCCGCGCCATGGCCTTCTCCTCGAGGGCCTCGGCTATGGAGAACAGGAATGCGAGTGCGGCGGCTTCGCCGACATAGCCGAGGGCCACGGAACCGATTGCGCTGACGGTCATGAGGAGGCCGATGCCCAGTCGTCCGCCTCCGGACCCGGTGATGAATCTGCGCACGGACTGCGGGATGAACGTCGATCCACCGAGGGCCAGCCCGACCCAGAAAAAGGCGGGGTGGGCGAGGTGGCCGAGCAGCAGCGCCACCCCGGAGAGCAGCGGGATCACGAGCGTCGGATCGCGCCACCACGGGGTTCCCGGTTCGTCCCGGGAGATGAGCAGCTCACCGGCCGTCCCGTCCGGCGTGGTGTCTTCGCCGCCGCAGCATGCGTCGCTCATCGGTTCGCCTCCACGGGGGTCTCGTTGAGGCAGGTCTCCGAATCGTCACACACGGTGAGGACGATCCGGGTCATGTTACGGAGACTCTCGGCGAGTTCGGGGCCGGCGAGAACGTAGCGGACCTTCCGGCCTTCGGGGTGGGTGCGGACTAGTCCGCAGTCCCGCAGGCAGGCGAGGTGATTCGAGACGTTCGCCCGGGACAGTCCGAGTTGTTCGGCGAGCTGTGCCGGATAGTGGTTTCCGTCCAGGATCGCGAGGAGCAGTCGGCAGCGGGTCGGGTCGGCGAGTGCCCGACCGAGGCGGACGAGCGCCTGTTCGTGGGCTTCAATATGGCTCATGCCCCGAATGGTACACGCTAGGCTGAACTATCGGGAGGGGTGCCGACCCGGGTGGGGCCGCCCGCGAGGGCGGCTGTGATCGTCTGCCGGAACCGTTCGGACAACTCGGGCAGCCGATCGACGGGGAACCAGCGGGCGTCGGTGTTCTCGTCGTCCGCCGCGTGCGCGCACCCGGAATCCCCCACCACCCGGCACAGGAGCGCGGTGTCCATGTATGAGGCGACGTCGCCGTTCGGGTAGGTGACGGGACCCACCGCCCGGACCCAAAGGACCCGCTCCACCTCAGCTTCGACACCGGTCTCCTCGGTGATTTCCCGGACCGCGGTGACGTCGGGTTGTTCACCGGGCTCGGCGATTCCGGTGACCGGGGTCCACGCCCCGGTGTCGGCCCGTCGTACGAGCAGCACCTCCGGAGGCTGACCGGGATCGGCTGCCGGACGGAGAACGACGGCCGTCACCCCCGGCAACCAGAGAGGGGCGTGGCCGATCCGCTCGCGCAGATCGAGGATGAAGTCCGGGGTCGGCACGGGGAGAACCTACCTCCCGTCGGCCTGACTCGCGGCACGTCGCACGGCGTCGAGATCGACAGCCGGTTGCGTGGTGGATTGATCGTCCGCGCCTCCGCCGCAGCACCCGCCGCTGGACGAGCAGCCGTCACCTTCCCCGGCGTTCCGGTTGGCCGCGACATCCGCGGCGGCCGCGACCCGCGCACCGAGGCCAGCACCTGCGCCGACGAACACCAGTCCGGCGATAACGGCGATCACGGGCAGGAGCCACATCCAACCCGTCGCACCGAAACTGATGACGGCACCGACGAGAGTGAGTATGCCGCCGGCGATCCACAGTGGCCCGGCCGCCCGGTGTGCGAGCACCCAGACATCCTCCGACTTCCGCACCTCGGCGACGTGGATGCCGAGCACCGGATTGCCGGGGAGCCTACCGGTCCACCCGAGCACTCCCGTGACGAGCAGGAGCAGCGCGAGAATGAGCAGGACAACGGAGATCACGATCATGTCCCCAGTCTAATCCCCGGACATCCGGGAACCACGATCATCTCTCCCGTGCGACCTCCTCCGGGGCGTGCCCGGCGGAGCCGGGACCGACGCCGGGCACCGGGCGAGCCGCGCCCCGCGGGAAACGGCCCCGTGGGAAACATTGGTGTGTGCTGGACCTGATCCCGTATCGTAAGTTGCAGATGTCGAAAATCTGTGGCTTCACACAGGTCCGACTCAGCCCACGCCTGCGTATCCCGGTCGGTTCCTCGACCGTGGTGGCCGCCGGCGCCGGGTCCCCTCGATCCGACCCGGATCGCCGTGAAAACCCGGCGATCCGGTGCACCGGAACACCCACCGACCTAGGTAGAACACATGGACTTTAAGAGACTGTCTTCCTCACTGCTGTTCAAGATCATCGTCGCGATCATTCTCGGCATCATCTGCAGCTTCTTCTTCCCGGATTCGCTCGCCCGCGTCTTCGTCACCTTCAACGAGCTGTTCGGCAACTTCCTCGGATTCTTCATCCCGGTGCTGATCTTCGCCCTGATCACGCCCGCCATCGCGGGCCTGGGTCGGGGCGCGGGCAAGTGGCTCGCCGTGACGACGGGCATCGCCTACGGATCGACGGTCTTCGCCGGTCTGCTCGCGTTCGGGGCATCCGCGCTGCTGTACCCCTCCCTGCTCCAGCACCAGGAGATGGTCGATGCCGTGGATGTCGGTGAGGGTGCACTGAGCAGCTACTTCTCCATCGAGATGCCTGCTCCCTTCGGCGTCATGACGGCGCTGCTGCTGGCCTTCACCCTCGGCGTCGCGATGACGGCGGTCAAGAGCGACACACTGTACAACACGGTCCGCGACCTCGAGCGCGTGATCATGCGGGTCATCGCGCGATTCATCATCCCGCTGCTGCCCGTCTTCATCTTCGGCCTGTTCCTCTCCATGGGTATGAACGGCAACCTGACCTCCACGCTCACGTCCTTCGGCACCGTGCTGATCATCGCCATCCTGATGACCTTCATCCTCCTGGTCATCCAGTTCGCGATCGCCGGCGCGGTCGCGGGGCGGAATCCCGTGCGTGCGTTCCTCAACATGCTGCCCGCGTACGGCACCGCCCTCGGAACCTCCTCGTCCGCCGCGACGATCCCGGTCACCTACGCCTGCACGAAGCGCAACGGCGTCGCCCCGACGGTCGCCGGTTTCACCGTACCGCTGTGCGCCACCACTCACCTGTCGGGTTCCATGCTGAAGATCTCCCTGTTCGCCTTCGCGATCATGTACATGAACGACATGGAGCTGACCTTCCCGATGGCGATCGGCTTCATCCTGATGCTCGGCATCACGATGGTCGCCGCGCCGGGCGTCCCCGGCGGCGCGATCATGGCCGCCACCGGGCTGCTCGCCTCCATGCTCGGTTTCAACGACGAGCAGGTCGCCCTGATGATCGCCGCCTACATCGCCATCGACTCCTTCGGTACCGCCTGCAACGTCACCGGTGACGGTGCGATCGCCATGGTCGTGAACAAGCTCGCCAAGGGTCAGATCTCCCGCTCCGAGCAGCAGGAGACCCTCGGTTACGAGGTGGACATCATCGAGGAGGACGAGGAGCTCGAATCCGAGATCTAGAAGATCCGGACACTCGTCAGTTGCCCCCGTCCCGCCCGCCCGACGTCCCCGTGGACTCCGGGCGGGCGTCGGCGCGTTCCGGGGGTGTTTCACGCGGAACACCCCCGGAGTCCGGTCCTGACCCGTATCACCGTGTCTTCGACCTATCATGTGTCGGGTGACCAAGACTCGAACGCTATTAGCCTCGCTGCTCGCCGCGGCCTCCGGCGCTCTGGTGACCCCGAGTGCCGGAGCGCTCACGCTCGACCCGTGGTCGGTACCGGACCGGACCGAGATCAGTGTCCGGAATGCCGACGGCACGGTGTTCAGCATCCGGGGCAACCGTCCCGGACCGGCGCTCTCGCTGGCGAAGCTCTATCTCGCGTACGGGGTTCTCGCTGCCGGGGATCCCGCGGACCGGGACGCGGTGACGCACATGATCCGGACGTCCGACGATCTGACCGCCGCGCGCCTCTCCGCGAAACACCCGACCGCGATCGCGGACACCATCGAACGTTTCGGTCTCCACGGGAGCCAGGCCGGCCCGGACTGGGGTTCCGGTGTGACGACCACCGATGACGTCGTCCGGTTCCTCACCGCGGTGCGTGACGACCCGACGGCCGCCCCGATCATCGACGCCATGACGACCGCGAGCCCCGTCGCGGCGGACGGCTACCACCAGAACTACGGGACCGCCACGCTTCCGGGCGCCTGGGCCACGAAGTTCGGTTGGTCCGACGACGGAACCATCAACGCGACCGCAACCTACGGGAACGGATGGACCGCCGCGGCCCGCACCTACGGTCCGCCGGATCAGCTCACCCGGGACATCCACGTCGCCGTGGGCGGATCCCCGGACCCACAGGCGCCGGAGCCAGCGGGGCCACCGCCCGGGTCCGGTTCGTGGGCCATCACCGGCGCGCAGCTGAAGCACCAGGTGCGGTGTGCGGACCCCCTCAACATCCGGAAGGTGGTACCTGACGCGATACTCATCCCGACGATGCTGGCGTCCGCGTTGCCCCGCTGCTGACCGGATCCCCGGGACCGGACCCCGGTCCATGCTGATCGACGTGCGGGACGGCTATAGACTGTTTCCCATGACTAAACCGAGCGAGACTCCCGCACACCGTTACACCGCGGAGCTGGCGGGCAGCATTGAACGCACCTGGCAGAACCACTGGCGTGAACACGGCACCTTCAACGCGCCGAACCCGGTCGGCGACCTCGCCCCGGCGGACGGTACGGACCTGCCGGAGGACAAGCTCTTCGTGCAGGACATGTTCCCCTTCCCCTCCGGGGCGGGGCTGCACGTCGGGCACCCCCTCGGTTACATCGCCACCGACGTCTACGGCCGCTACAACCGCATGCTCGGGAAGAACGTGCTGCACACCCTCGGGTACGACGCCTTCGGTCTGCCCGCCGAGCAGTACGCGATCCAGACGGGAACCCATCCGCGGATCAAGACGCAGGAATCCATCGACAACATGGAACGTCAGCTCGGGCGTCTCGGTCTCGGCCACGATCGTCGGCGGGTGATCGCCACGACGGACACCGACTACTACCGCTGGACACAGTGGATCTTCCTGCAGATCTTCAATTCCTTCTTCGATCCGGCGCAGGACAAGGCCCGCCCGATCGCCGAGCTCACCCCACTGCTCGAGTCCGGTGAACTCCCCGTGCCCGTGGAGCTGGCGGAGAAGTTCGGCACCTCCGACTTCACCGGCCTCGACCGGGTCCAGCGTGCCGAGGTCGTGGACGCCTACCGTCTGGTCTACCGCTCCAATTCCACCGTCAACTGGTGCCCCGGACTCGGCACCGTCCTGGCGAACGAGGAGGTCACCTCCGACGGCAAGTCCGAGCGCGGCAACTACCCCGTTTTCCGCAAGAATCTCTCCCAGTGGATGATGCGGATCACCGCCTACTCGGACCGCCTCATCGACGATCTCGATCTGCTGGACTGGCCGGAGAAGGTCAAGTCCATGCAGCGCAACTGGATCGGCCGCTCCCGCGGTGCCGAGGTCACGTTCGACGCAGGCGGTCATGCCATCGACGTGTTCACCACCCGCCCCGACACCCTGTTCGGTGCCACGTACGTCGTGCTCGCACCGGAGCATGAACTCGTCGATGTCCTCGTCGCCGAGGGAACGGGCTCCTACGAGGGCATCGACGAGCGCTGGACCTTCGGCCAGTCCTCCCCCGCCGAGGCCGTCGCCGCGTACCGTTCCGCCATCGCCGCCAAGTCGGATCTCGAGCGTCAGGAGAACAAGGAGAAGACCGGTGTGTTCACCGGTTCCTATGCCACCAACCCGGTCAACGGTGAGCAGGTTCCCGTGTTCATCGCCGACTACGTGCTCACCGGATACGGCACGGGTGCCATCATGGCCGTTCCCGCACACGACGACCGCGACCACGAGTTCGCGACCGTCTTCGGGCTACCGATCCTCGAGGTCGTCGCCGGCGGCGACGTCACCGAGGCAGCCTTCACCGGCGAAGGAACGGCCGTGAACTCGGCGAACGGTGACGGTCTGGACATCAACGGTCTCGGACTCGCCGAGGCGAAGGCGAAGACCATCACCTGGCTCGAGGAACAGGGCACCGGGCGGGGCACCATCCAGTACAAGCTCCGTGACTGGCTCTTCGCCCGCCAGCGGTACTGGGGCGAACCCTTCCCCATCGTCTACGACGCGGACGGTGTGGCCCATGCCCTGCCCGAGTCGATGCTCCCCGTCGAGCTGCCCGAGGTGGACGACTACCGCCCGGTGTCCTTCGACCCGGAGGACGCCGACAGTGAGCCGCACCCGCCCCTGGCGAAGGCCGGTGAGTGGGTGGAGGTCGAACTCGATCTCGGAGACGGACCGAAGACCTACACGCGCGACACCAACGTCATGCCCCAGTGGGCGGGTTCGTCGTGGTACCAGCTCCGGTACATCGATCCGACCAACTCCGGGGCCTTCTGCGCCCCGGAGAACGAGGCGTACTGGACCGGGCCGCGCCCCGCGGAACACGGTGCGAAGGACCCGGGCGGCGTCGATCTCTACGTCGGTGGCGTGGAGCACGCCGTGCTGCACCTGCTGTACTCCCGGTTCTGGCACAAGGTCCTCTTCGACCTCGGCCATGTCAGCTCTCTCGAGCCCTACCGGCACCTGTTCAACCAGGGCTACATCCAGGCCTACGCCTACACCGATGACCGTGGCGTCTACGTGCCCGCGGCCGAGGTCGAGGAGATCGACGGGGAGTTCTTCCACGACGGCCAGCGGGTTAACCGCGAGTACGGAAAGATGGGCAAGTCCCTGAAGAACTCCGTCTCCCCCGACGAGATCTGCGACAACTACGGAGCGGACACCCTGCGCGTCTACGAGATGGCCATGGGTCCCCTCGACGCATCCCGCCCGTGGGCCACGAAGGACGTCATCGGTGCGCACCGGTTCCTGCAGCGCCTGTGGCGCCTCGCGATCGACGAGAACACCGGCGATCCCGTCGTCACCGACGCCGCGCTCACCGACGATGACAACCGCGCCCTGCACCGCACCGTCGCCGGTGTCCGCGAGGACTACGCGGAGCTGCGGGACAACACTGTGGTCGCGAAGCTCATCGAGTACGTCAACCACCTCACCAAGTCGTACCCGTCGGGCGCACCGCGCGCCGCCGTCGAGCCCCTCGTGCAGATGGTCGCCCCCATCGCCCCGCACATCGCCGAGGAACTCTGGAAGCGCCTCGGCCACGATGCCACGATCACCTACACCGACTTCCCGACCTTCGAAGAGAAGTGGCTCACCGACGATTCGGTCGAGCTTCCCGTTCAGGTCAACGGCAAGGTCCGTGGACGGGTCACCGTCGCCGTGGACGCCCCGAAGGAGGACGTCATCGCCGCCGCGAAGGCCGAGTCCAACGTCGCCGGGCACATCGACGGCAAGACGGTGGTCAAGGAGATCGTCGTCCCCGGTCGCCTGGTCAACCTCGTGGTGAAGTAGCCGGCGGGACCGTTCCGAGCGGCTAGGGCCCCCGGGATCCCATCCCGGGGGCCGGCTGTGTCGCCCGGTGTGCCCCTAGTCGCCTGTGCCACCGAGAAGTGAGGCGAACGTCCACTCCGAATTGATGGCGTGAGCCAGGTACTCCATCAGTCGCCGGAGGTAGAGCTCCTCGGGACCATGGTCGGGCACCCGCTGTTCGATGACCCGGAGGGCCACCGTCAGCGGGGTTCCGTCGCTGGGCACCTGCGGCAACGCCTGGCCCCTGTAGGCCGCGAAGAAGAAGTAGGGGTCGCAGCGTGTCAGATCGGTGACCGTCGGCCACACGCGTGGATCCGCGAGCCGGGCGAGGAACGTGCTGGCCGTATCCGTCAACCAGGGCTGTGAGGTGGGGCTTCCGGTGAAGAACAGATCCAGTTTCCCCACCGGATAGAAGCTCAGACAGGGATCCCAGCGCACGGCGTCCCGACACGGAACCAGGGAGTCGAACAGTTCCCCGAACTGGAATGGAAGCTCACCGCTGACGGCGACCTCCCAGGGAATGCCCAGCTCTCCCCGACCCATGATGTAGGTCCGGCCGTTGATCCGGTAGTCCATGCTGCCCTCGTCGTTGAAGATCAGCCAGAACAGCAGGCGCTGTTCAAAGAGGACACCGGACAATGTGAGGCAGAAGACCCGGAGCTGTTCCAGCGCGCAGTGGGTTCGGGGCGCGTGCAGGGCCGGAACCCCCGAGGCGGGGTCGGTGGTGAGCAGTTCGTCGACGGCCCACAGATGCAGCAGCGCCTCCTCGAGGCAGGTCACCGGAACGTGGTGTCCGGTCGTCGCCAGAATGAGGGCCGCCTCACCGCGGGTTTCCCGGGCGGGCATCGTCGCGAGTTCGTCACGATCGAGTACCGGCCAGTTCCCGAGTGGATCCCGGCCGGTGGCGAAAAGCTGCATCGCACCGTGGAAGGTGGGGCCGGCGGTGAATTCCAGCATCCAGTCGATGTCGCGGGGAACGATGATCACGGGGGTCCGTTCTTGGGTCAGGCCCGTCCCGGAAGGAGTGGGAACGGATCCGGGGTGGCTGGGGGTACGCTGCTCGTCCACTGGTTGGGCCAGCGAAAAACAGTGAGTGGAATCACTAACTTCTCCCGCTTAAATTAGCGGACCCTTGCCTTAGTTCCAAGAGTTCTGCGGGAATTACCGGAAAACTGTCGGGTGACGCTCTAAATATCGCTGGTGGGAGCGCGTTCCGGCTGATTCTCGCCCTGACTAGAGCTGGTCACCCAACTCCACCAGGGCGGCGCGTGAGGTCGCCTCGCCGGGCAGCAGCGGCAGTTCCACGATCGGCAGATCCGGCAACCGCGTGCGCAGCAGCCGCACGAAGCCGTCCTCGAGTTCGGCCCGGGCGGCGAGGAACTCCCCCCGGTCCCGTGGCGAACGCCGGTTGACCACGCACGCGGCGACAGTCATCCCGGTACCGGTCAGCTCCGCGTGCATTTCCACCGTCTCGAGAACGGGCATGCGTTCCGCGGTGAGCACGATGACGAAGCAACAGGTCCCGGGGTCGGTGAGAGTGTCCCGGAAGCGTCCGAACAGTCGTCTGCGCTCCTCCAGGATCTCCCGCAGTCGATCGTTGCGCCGGCGCACCGGGTCCGTCGATGTCCCGGTGGCGCCCCGGGTGCCGAGAAGATCGCGGTCCCGTCGGGATGCGGGCCCCAGTGCGTCAGCGGCCTCGGCGAGTTTCTCCGCCTTCGCCCGTCGGCCCAGCAACCCGTCCGTCCACGCGGCCATCATCTCCGGCAGCGCCATCAGTCTCGAGGTGTGCCCGGAGGGGGCGGTGTCGACGATTATGTGGTCGTACTCCCCCACCGAAACGTCCACGATACGGGCGATCCGCTCCAGAATCGCCGCCTCGTGGGTGCCTGGGGATGCAGCCGCGAGCCTGAGGTGGCGGGAGACCTCGGCGTGCAGGTGCCGGGGCATCATCTCGTGCATGGTCCCCTCGACCCGTGCGAGGTGCGCGGCGGTCGTCGCGGCCGGGTCGATCTCCAAGGCTGCGAGCCCAGCGTCAAGGTCGGTGACGCGGTCCCCGATCCGGGTGTCCCACAGGTGGCCGAGGTTGTGCGCCGGGTCGGTGGAGACGAGCAGCACCCGGCGGCCCCGTCGGGCCAGTGCCGCCGCCGTCGCTGAGGCGAGGGTCGTCTTCCCCACCCCGCCCTTGCCGCCGAAGAACACCACCCGGCGGTTGTCGATGAGTTCTAGCAGCATGACAGGCCCTCGACCGGTGAGCGCTCCATCCCCATGCGCCGGTGCCAGTCGTGGAAGCGGTCGTACATGACCGGAAGGAGCTCGAGGGTGTGGTGGCTGGCCGGGTTCGGTATCCCGAGAGCCTCCCCCATGACGAGCATCATGAACAGGTCATCCTCGTCCCGGGCGGCCCGTCGGAGCGTCGCCCGGTACGGTCCGGCGTAGAACTCGGCCAGCCCGTCGGACAGTGTGCGCAGTCGGATTCGCAGGTCACCGATCCGGGCCACGTCACTGCACCCGCGCCGGGGTGTCGGTGTCGTCCGTGACCTCGGTGGCTTCGTCGAACTCGGCGTCGGTGATCGCGGGTGAGTTCATGGCGTCGCGCATGGCGCGTACGGATTCGGCCACGACCCAGACCGCGGCGACGAGGATGATGACGTCGAGGATGAGCAGCATCCAGTTCCCGGCGGCGTAGAACGTCCCGAGCTGGATGACCAGGGCCCACACGGAGACGGTCATGACGAACACCATCGGGACGAGCACCACCTTGTAGGGCCGACGGAGCCGGATCAGGATGATGCAGAGGATGCAGAGCGTGAGTGCGGCCATGAGCTGGTTCGTCGTGCCGAACAGGGGCCAGATGGCGAGTCCGCCGGAACCGTCTCCACCGGAGGAGAAGGTCAGGCCGAGGGCGACGGCGAGGACGATGACCGTGGCGACGATGTTGGACAGCTTCACACCGAGATGATCCCCGATCTCCTGGACCACAAGGCGCTGAAGCCTGACACCCGTGTCCATCGTGGTGGCGGCGAAAAGCACCGCCATCGTCGCGAGGATCGTGGCGGAGAGGGATGACGGCAGGCCGAGCCCGGCGTGGATGATGCCGGAGCCGCCCTCGACGAAGGCACCGACGCTGCCCTTGCCGAACGCGGAGTAGACCTCACGCCACTGGGTGACCGTCTGGTACCCGGCACAGGTGGCGATGATCGCCCCAAGGGCGAGCAGTCCCTCGCCGACGGCCCCGAAGTAGCCGACGAAGCGTTCGTCGGTCTCCAGGTCGATCTGCTTGGATGAGGTGCCGGAGGAGACCAGCCCGTGGAAGCCGGAGATCGCACCGCAGGCGATGGTGACGAACAGCAGCGGGATCATCGAGGGGGTGCCCTCGGGCAGCAGGGTGTTGAAGGTGGGGGCGACCACGGTCGGTAGGGAGAGCGCGATGGAGCCGTAGAGGATGATGAGGCCGACGAACAGCTGCAGACCGTTGATGTAGTCACGTGGCTGCAGCAGCACCCACACCGGCAGCAGCGAGGCGACACCGGCGTAGAGGAAGAGGACGACGATCCAGAAACCGTTCGGATTGAGGCCGAGGATGGTCTCCGGGAGGACGACCGGGATCGAGTTGCCGATGACCATGAGGGCGTAGAGGGCGATGACACCGACGAGAGAGACCAGCGGAAGGTTCCACTTCAGGCGGTAGATGGCCTGACCGATGAGCAGCGCGACGATGATCGCGCCCCAGGTGGGGATCACCGAGGTCGGCGTGCTCACGAGCAGCTTCGCGATGACCACCGCGAACGCCGCGTTCACCATGAGCAGCAGCAGGAAGATGATCACCAGGAAGAGGTTGCGGCCGTTCCGCCCGATGTACCTGCCCGACAGAGTGCCGATGCTCTGTCCGCGGTGTCGGCCGGAGGCCCACAGGGCGCCGAAGTCGTGCATTCCGGCGATGAATACGGTGCCGATGGTCACCCACAGGAAGGCCGGGACCCAACCCCAGATCACCGCGATGGCCGGTCCGACGATGGGTGCGGCGCCGGCGACCGAGGTGAAGTGGTGCCCCCAGAGCACGTACTTGTTGGTGGGGACGTAGTCGACGCCGTCCTCCAGAGTGTGTGCGGGTGTCCGGAACGACGCGTTGAGTTTGTAGATCCGGGAACCGAGATACCTGGAGTAGAGGAAATATCCGCCGAGCATCATGGCGACGCCGATGACGGCGAGGAAGAGTGCGTTCATGGTGGGGATCTTTCCTTGTCGGCACAACCGTCCTCACGGGGCGGATGTGCGGGTGGCCGGTGAGGGGAATACCCCCGGGGGATAGGGTGCATTAGATCACATATGGCGCAGGCGGAACAGGCGTCCCCGGAAAAACAACACGACGGGGGTACTTCATCGGACCTTCCGTGGAACGGTGCGTCCCGTGGTCTTCGGGCACACGATCGACGGGGCCGGTGGAGAGCTCACCCCTGGCAGCGGGGGCACCAGAACAGGTTCCGCCCCTCCAGGACGGTGGTTTCGACGGGCGTGCCGCAGACGTGGCACGGTTGCGCGGCACGTCGGTACACGTAGACCTCTCCCCCGTGGTCGTCCTCGCGTGGTTCCCGGTGCATCGCCTCGGGGGTGTGCTCGGGACGCACCGTGTCGATCCGCCCGTCCCGCACGCCCGTATTCATGAGCTCGACGAGATCCGCCCAGATTGCGTCGAACTCGTTCCGGTCGAGGCGCCTTCCGGGGGTCCGGGGGTCGAGGCCGAGGCGGAAGAGGACCTCCGCCCGGTAGATGTTGCCCACACCGGCGAACAGCTTCTGGTCCATCATGAGCGCCCCGATGGACTTTCCCGACCGGTGGACCCGGCTCCAGGTGGGTTCCGGGTCGGCGTCGGGTCGCAGGGGGTCGGCTCCGAGCCTGGAGACGGCTGCGTCGCGCTCATCGTCGGTGATCAGTCGGCACCACTGGGGGCCGCGGAGATCGGCGGCGGTGATTCCGTCGGTGATGCGGAGTCGTACCTGGCCGGTCGGAGCGGCGTACGGGGTGAAACGCAAACCACCGATGAGTCCGAGGTGAATGTGGACGATGTGCTCGGGACCGTCGTGGTCCACGTCGATGAAGAGCTGCTTGCCCCAGGCTTCGGCCAGGTCGATGCGGTGACCGTCGAGGCGTGCCGCCTCATCGGCGAAGCGCCCCTGGGGTGAGGAGAACTCCAGCCGCTTGTCCCCGAAGGTGGTGGTGAGGCGTTTCGCGAGCCGGTGGATGACGTGGCCTTCAGGCATGATTATCCGTTTCCATTGTGAGCCGGGGTCGGTCGATCTTCCCGGCACGGCATTCATCGCATCCCCTATTCATCCGGAGGGACTCCGTTTATGCCGGTCAAAAAATCGACTGTACCCACGATTTGAGAAGAAACAATTATAGGTACCGATAATTGACTTTCTCTGCTATCTGTCCGTCGGGCGCTGGTCGGCGAGAACGCAGACGATCAGCGCGCAGAGGGTCACCACAGCGGCGAACGCCACCGGGCCACGCACGAGCAGCCAGAGAGAAAGCAGGAAGAAGGCTGCCCCGATGAGCCACAGGACAGCCCGGAGATGCGGCACGGACGGCATCATCGGATGCGTGGACGGTCTCAGGTACTCGGTGGCGCCCCGGTACCCCGCGAAGATGATGCCACCGAGGAGAACAACCATGGGCAACAGCAGAGGGTCCATACGGCGACCCTACCGAATCAACCGCGCTCCCTACCCAGCCGCCAGTACCCGGAGAAGAAGATCGTCCTGCGGTCCATCCCGCGCTCCTTCGTCAGGTGGCGGCGCAGGGAGGTCGCGATCGACTGTTCGCCGCAGATCCACGCATACGTGAGGTCCTCGATCCCGACGGGAAGGGCGTCGATCGCCGCGACTCCCGCTCGGGGGGCGTCGGCGAGGGGGTCGGTGAGCCGCGTGTAGGACGCGAGTCCGGACACGATTCTGCCCAGGTCCGGATCCAGGAGGTCATCGGAATCCGCGATGACGAGGGCGTGCGTCCGGGCACGCGCCGCTTCGTCAAGTGACTCGATGATGGCGGACAGAGCCGGAACCGCGGTCGAATCGGCGACGAGGAGCTGGGGGCCGGTGGGTGGCCGATAGGCCGCGGAGAGGCACCGGACGCCGACCTCGTCACCCTTCTCCGCGCTGATGGCCCAGGCGGACCCCGGGCCCGAGTCACCGTGGGTGACGATGTCGATGATCATTTCCCCGGGACGGGGGCACAGCTCCCGGATCGTGTAATAACGCATGGAGGGGCGGACGTCCTCATCGACGGCGGCGAGTGCGGCCCGTGGATTCAGGACCGTCGGATCCGGCATCACGAGGTGTTTGCCGGGCTGCGGCATGATGAGTGCGACGTATTCGTCCGGGCCCGCGCTCCCGAGGCCCTTGAACTCGGGGGCGCTGAGGGTGATCCGCCTGAGCTGCGGCGCGAGTGGGGTGGTGTCCGAGACCGTCGCCCGGACGAGCTCCTCGCGGATTCCGGGGTCGGCGGGCATCGCCATGGTGCGTCTCATCACCGCCGACATGGTCTTCATGGTTGTCAGGTAGAGGGTGTTCTTCCACGACATGGCTGCAACGGGCCTTTCTCATCGGGTGCGGGAACACCGGCAACACCGGCATACAGGTCAGCCAAGGCTATCCGATGTTCCTGAAATGTGCAGGCTGCGTGCAATAGTCCGGGAAAGGGTGACTAGACTGCCTCTCGTGGCCATCAGCAAGATTCTCCTCTACTACCGCTTCACCCCGATCCCGGATCCCACGGCGGTGATGCTGTGGCAGCGCACGCTCTGTGAATCGCTGGAACTGACGGGGCGGATCCTCATCTCACGGCACGGCATCAACGGTACGGTCGGTGGCGAACTGACGGCCGTAAAGCGGTACATCCGCGCCACCCGCTCCTATCCGGGTTTCCGGGACATGGAGTTCAAGTTCTCCGAGGGGTCCGCCGCGGACTTCCCGAGGCTGAGTGTCAAGGTCCGCGACGAGCTCGTCGCCTTCGGTGCCCCCGACGATCTCGAAGTCGATGAGAACGGCGTCGTCGGCGGCGGGGTGCACCTGAGACCCGAGGAGGTCAACGAGCTGGTCGCCACCCGCGGTGACGAGGTCGTCTTCTTCGACGGCCGCAATGCCATGGAGGCCGGGATCGGCCGGTTCCGTGACGCGATCGTCCCGGACGTGGAGACCACCCACGATTTCATCGACGAGATCGAATCAGGCAAGTACGACGATCTGAAGGACCGCCCCGTGGTGACCTACTGCACCGGCGGTGTGCGCTGTGAGGTGCTCAGTGCACTGCTGAGGAAGCGGGGTTTCCGGGAGGTGTACCAGCTCGACGGCGGGATCGTCCGATACGGGGAGACGTACGGGAACGCCGGCCTCTGGGAAGGATCCCTCTACGTCTTCGACCGGCGGATGCACATGGAATTCGGGGACGCGACCGACCGGAACTTCGTGCAGCTCGGCCGGTGCATCCACTGTTCCGGGGGAACGAACACCTACCGGAACTGCGCGAATCAGGAGTGTCGACGGCAGGTCCTCATCTGTGACGACTGTGCGGCGACGGGGCCCGGTTCCCACTGCGCCGATTGCCGGCGGGCGGTGTCTGTCGGCGTCTGAGCGCCGCACGGGGCGAATGGGTGAGGACGAGAGGCTGCATCCGTGCTTCATTTCCTGCGTCGTGCGGTTTCCCGGAGTAGGTTGGTGAGCATGAGCATAATAAAGATCAACGCGATCACCGTCCCCGAGGGCAGGGGCGCCGAACTGGAGAAGCGCTTCGAGGCTCGGAAACACACGGTCGACAACTCCCCCGGATTCGAGGGGTTCCAGCTGCTTCGCCCGGTTGCGGGCGAGGAGCGGTACTTCGTCATCACCCGCTGGGCCGATGAGGAATCGTTCGTCGCGTGGCGCGACGGCGATGCCCGGAAGGCACATGCCGGAGAGAAGAAGGAACCGGTTGCCACGGGTGCCGAACTCCTCGAGTTCGAGATCGTTCTCGAAGCCGCGCCCTAGGTTTCAGGAAGACCCGATCACGGCCATGGTCCCCACCCCCGTGATCCAGGCGAGGGTGAACAACATGAGCGGCCAGAGCGCGGCCAACCAGGGGCGCCAGCGTTCGTAGCGTGCCCAGCGGCGGTAGGTGATCCAGGCGGCACCGAGTGTGCCGCCCAGGGTCACCGTTCCCGGGATGACCGGGAAGAGAATCTCGTATGTGCGGGAGCAGATCCAGGAGGATGTGCCTGCGTCACAGAGGGGCCCGCCCTGCGCGCGGGAAATCATCGCGACAACGAACGCCGTGAGAAAGGTCAACGGGGGGATCGCCAGCGCGTAGATGATCGCCTGCCTGGTCGATGAGTTGTTGCGCTCGAGCCGCAGCAGTGGATCCGCCTCGTAGTCCAGGGCGGAAGCGCCCTTCCGTGGTGCGTTGTCGAGGACGGGATCGAGGTGAATGCGTCGATCCCGGCCGTCGCCCCCTGCCCCCTTCTGGGTGTCACTCACTACGTCCCCGCCTTCCGGATCGCCTGATCGGTCACCCCCGACGATAGTCGTGTTCGGGTGCGCCGTGTGGGTGGGTGGATCACTGGCCGTGTGCAGGCTGGATGATCGCCGGTACACGGGAGTGGCGGAGAATCTCATTCGTGCTCGATCCGATGAACACCCGCTCGAGCGACCCCATGAGGGCGGATCCGAGATAGAGCAGATCGCCCTTCTTCCACTTCACGGATTCGACGGCACCCGACCATCCCCACCCGGAGCCGATCTCGGTGTCGACGGTGATCTCCGGGTGCCTCTCGAGGGCGGCGTCGCGGGCCTGGTCGAGAACCGCGAGAGTGTGTTCCCGCCATTCGACGAGAATCTCGGACTCCAGATCGGTGGTGCTCTTCACCGGGGAATCGGCGACCCCCTCGGGGGCGAAGGAGACGATACGCAGTGGCACCCCCCACCGGGATGCGAGATCGGCGGCGTCGGTGAGGAAACTCCGGTCGTTCTCCGAGTCGATGAATGCACAGTTGATGCGGGTCACCCCGTGCCGGGACAGCTTCGGTGCGCGGGGAGTGAGTCCCAGGGGGCGGGGCGAGGAGTGCAGCAGGGCGTCCGCGGTGGAACCGGCCATGAAACGGCGCTTCGGAGCGGATCCGTGGGAGCCGAGGAGAACGACGTCGGCGTCGAAATCATCGGCTGCCTGGGTCAGGATGGCCGTCTCCGACGGGCCGTCGGCGAACACGGACACCGTCTCGTCCCACATTGATTCGGGTAGCTCCGCCGCGGCGAGTGCCTTGCGCACCCGGGACTCACACGCCGCAGCCTCCTTCCTGCGCCACTTCTTGTATTTCCCCCCGAGTCGGCTCAGGGAGGACGACGGCCAGGGTCGGGTGAATGCGGTGACCGCCCTGACCCGGATGGAGGTCGTCCTGGCCAGCCAGGCGGCGAACTCCACCGCCTCCGCGCCCGAGGCATCGGGGCGCCACGCGACGAGAACGCGAATCGGTGGAGAGGCGCCCTCCGGGTCGGCGTTCTTCTTCGACATGCGCTGGTTCGGTCCTCGTTCTCGGTCCACGGTGACGCCGGGCGATCCGGTCACCCGGGTGCGGGAAAGGTGATCAGGCGTTCTTCTGATCAGCGGAGTAGCGTTCCGCAAGCTCAGTGATGACCGGCACGATCTGCTCGGCGATCTCCAGCTTCTCGGGACTCAGGGAAGACAGCATCTCGGCGAGATACGTGGTGCGCTCGTCACCCACGCGCTTGAGTTCGGTTCGGCCCAGTTCGGTGAGTTGGACGCGGACCCCGCGGCGGTCGCTGGTGTCCCGGATGCGCTCGACCATGCCACGGTGCTCCAGCTGGTGCAGAGCGTTCGAGGCGGTCGGCATGCGGATGCCCTCCTGACGGGCGACCTCACTGATGCGGGAGGGACCGTGTTCGGCGAGACGGGTCAGGATCGTCAGCTGCGGGCCGGTCAGATCGGACTGTTCTGCCATGCGGAAGTAGGTCACGTAGAGCTTTGTCATGGCGGGCCGGATCTGGGCGGCGATGTCCATCGGGGTTGCAGCAGTCATGTTCCCAATCTTAACTGCTTTCCGGGACGGCTGTGCAATCCCGATTTAACGGCCATACGCTGCGATGTCTGCGCGGGAGACCTGTCGGTGCTGGTCTCCGCGCCCGCCACCGGTAAAGAAGTTCGTTCGCAAACGAAAGTGACGGTTGGGTCACCGGTCCATCCTCCGGGTTCCCGCGGTCGTCGTCGCGGTATACCGGGGGTTCACCCCGGCGACAGATAGACTGGTCCCCGTGGTCAGGTATTCCGGCGAAGTTACCCATCAGTGGGCGCGCCGCCGCCTGCTGGCTGAGTGGCGGGCCGGCCGGGTTTCCCGGGACACGGTGTGCGACGGAGACTTCCGGCTGCTCGCCGCCTCCCGCTTCCACGGATACCGGGCGGAGCGCCTCTGTCCCATCTGCGACGGTGATGATCTCCGTATCGTTCTGTGGATATTTGGCGACTCATTAGGGAAGATGTCATCTAGCGCCCGTAGCGCCGAGGAGATCGAACGTTTCGCTGAAGCCGGCCGGGAGTTCACGGTGCACACCGTCGAGGTTTGTCCGGACTGTCACTGGAACCATCTGCTCAGCGCCCGGGAGGTCGGTCCGTGAACCTATCGCGGCACGTGGCACGTGAACTCAACAGAAACAATCCGATGGAGTGGACACAAAGGTGACTAGCAACAACCGGTACGACAACAACGACGGGGACGGGGTGCACGCCCCGCGTGGTCCCCGTCGTCGCCGTTGGATCATCTGGTCCCTGGCGACCGCGTTCGTCCTGTTCGTCGTCGCCCCGTTGGGCGCCGTTCTGATCGCCTACACCATGGCGGATGTACCGGAACCCGAGGAGCTGGTGAACAAACAGGTCTCGAACATCTACGCCTCCGACGGGACCACCGAGATCGCCCGTATCGTCCCCCCCGAGGGCAACCGTGAGCAGGTCAACCTCGACCAGATTCCGGAGGCGCTCCGCGGGGCGGTACTGGCGGCCGAGGACCGCGAGTTCTACACCAATCCCGGATTCTCCGTCACCGGGTTCGCACGTGCCATCAAAGGGCAGATCACCGGTGACGATTCGGCTGGCGGTGGTTCGACCATCACCCAGCAGTACGTGAAGAATGCGGTGGTCGGCAACGAACGGTCCTACCAGCGGAAGCTCAAGGAACTCGTGATCAGCGCCAAGATGGCCAACGAGTGGTCCAAGAACGACGTCCTCGAGGCGTACCTGAACACCATCTACTTCGGCCGCAACTCCTACGGCGTGGCAGCTGCATCGGAGGGCTACTTCGGTAAACCCCTGTCGGAGCTCACCCCCGCGGAATCCGCGGTCCTCGCCGCGTCCATCCAGCGTCCCAGCCAGCTTGACCCCTGGACCAACCGGGCGGAAGCCGAGCAGCGGTGGAACTACGTCCTGGACGGGATGGTGTCCACCGGATATCTCACCCAGGCCGACCGCGACGCAGCCGTGTACCCGGAGGTCATCGACCCCGCCCTGAACCAGGCCTACGTGGAGGCGACGGGCGCCAACGGGTTGATCAAGAACCAGGTCGTCGCCGAGCTCGAGAAGGTGGGGATAACCCAGGAGGACCTGGACACGCGGGGTCTGCGGATCACCACCACCATCGATATCCGCAACCAGAACGCCGCCGTCGACAACGTGAACCGGATCTTCGAAGGGGAGGACGAGAAGCTGCGCTCCGCGGTCGTCTCCATCGAGCCGTCCAACGGTGCGGTACGTGCCTACTACGGGGGCGACGACGCGGCGGGATGGGACTACGCCAACGCCCCGATCCAGACCGGTTCGACATTCAAGATCTACGGACTCGCCGCTGCGCTCCAGCAGGGCATTCCCCTGACCACCATGTACTCATCGGCGCCGGTCACCACCGGCAACGTCACCGTCACCAACGTCGGTGGCGGGGGATGCGGCTACTGCACCATCGCCGAGGCACTCAAGCGCAGTCACAACACCAGCTTCATCCGGCTCGAGCAGGACCTGGAGAACGGCTCCCAGGATGTCGCGGACATGGCCCACGCACTCGGTATGGCCCGCTCACTGCCCGGCTACCCAGCGACCCTGACGGAGAACGGTGGCCAGCCCTACGAGGGGATCATCCTCGGCCAGTACGAATCCCGTCCCTTCGATCAGGCCATCGCCCTGGCGACCCTCGCCAATGAGGGCGTCTGGCACGAGCCCTACTTCGTGGAGAAGGTCGAGACCTCGAACAACGAGGTCCTCTACGAGCACACCCCCACCACAGGTCAGCGCCGGGTCGCCGCGAACGTCGCCAACAACGTGATGAGCGCGATGGCCCCCATCGCCGCCTGGTCCAACCAGAACCAGCTCGCCGGCGGACGGGTGTCCGCGGCCAAGACCGGCACCACCCAGTTGGGCGACACCGGCTTCAACAAGGACGCGTGGATGATCGGCGCGACCCCTCAGCTCGCGACAGCCGTGTGGGTGGGGACCGTCGACAACACCGCGCTACGCAACTACTGGGGCGGAAACATGTACGGCGCCGGTCTGTCAGCCCAGATCTGGAAGGCCACGATGGACGGCGCCCTCGAGGGTAAACCTCTCGAGTACTTCCCCGAACCGGAGCCGCTCGGCTTCAACAACGCTCCCGCCCCGCAGTACGTGCCCCCGGCCCCGGGTTCCGCCACACCCACCGAATCCGAGTCGGAGGATGAGGACCCCGACGCCGAACACGGCGAGGAGGAAGGCGGCGGGATCGACGGTGGGGTGCCGGCGATTCCGGTGGCCCCCGCCCCGGGGCCGCCGCCCTCTCCCGAGCAGGTGGAGATACTCCCCGGTATCACCATCCCGAACATCTTCAACTGACCGGACCGTTCCGCTGGGGGGGACCGGAGACACGGTTCTCGCGAGCGGAGGTTGGCAGCCGAGGGCCGGTGGGCGACAATGATACCGACCGACATCCCGACGAGCAGGCACGAATGAGGACCATGAGTACCAGACCGAAGAACCGGAGGCCTGCGGACGTCGACCGCGACCTGGATCGAGTCCAACCCGGCCGCACGGAGCCGCTCGCGCGTGGCTTCATCGAATTCCTGGGTGGCCCGTTCGGACGATTCAGCGCACCGGGAACCGCGTGGTTGGTGACCCCGCTTCGGGTCATCGTCGCCCTCTCCCTCATGTTCCTGGCCCTCGGCTGGCTGGCCAAGGCCAACTGCATCCAGGGGACCGTCGGCGACGACGGGATCGTCAACCTGGATTGGTCGGGGAGCCGGCAGCTGATTTCGGCCTGCTACAGCGACATGATTCCGCTCTACGGGGCGGAAGGGCTCAAGGACGGGCACTTTCCCTACGCCTATTCATGGGTGGAGAATGACACGACCCGCTACATGGAGTACCCGGTCCTGACCGGACTCTTCCAGTGGCTCATGGCCCGCATCACCATGATCATCTGGCCCCTGGTCCATGCCGTGGCGGGATCGATGCCGGAGGTCGGGGTCTACTTCAGCGTCTCGGCGCTGTTCCTGGCGCTGTTCTGGGTACTGGCCGTGCGGTGCGTCTACGCGATGACCGGCAACCGTGTCTGGGACACGGTTCTCATGGCCGCCTCTCCACTCGTCGTGGTGCACGCCTTCACGAACTACGACACTCTCCCCATCGCCGCGGCGCTGGCCGCGATGCTCGCCGCGGCCCGGGGCAGGCCCGGCATCGCGGGCATGCTCATCGGCCTCGGTGTCGCCCTGAAACTGTGGCCGCTATTCATGTTCGGGGCGTATCTGGTGCTCGCGGTGCGCACCCGGCGGTTCAAACCCTACGTCATCATGGTCGCCTCCGGGGTCGCGACCTGGCTCGTGGTCAACCTGCCCATCATGCTGGTATTCCCCGACGGCTGGCGCGAGTTCTTCAGGTTGAACACCGAACGCGGCTGGGAGTGGTCGACGATCTACGCCATCGCCGCCCGGAACACACCCTGGAATGGTTGGGATGAACCCGGGACCGAACCTGTGATCCTGAATGCGGTGTCGCTCGCACTCTTCCTCATCGGCTGTCTCGCGATCGCCGTGCTCGGTGTATTAACCAGACGGCAGCCCAGGGTCGCGGAGCTGGTGTTCCTCATCGTCGCTGTGTTCCTGCTGACCAACAAGGTGTGGAGCCCCCAGTACTCGCTGTGGCTGGTGCCCCTCGCGGTACTGGCGCTCCCCCGGTGGCGTCTCCTCATGGTCTGGGGGTTGGCTGAGGCCATGGTCTGGCCGGTGCTGATGTGGCACATGGCGGGCGACGACGCCAAGGGTGCCCCGCCGGAGCTGCTGGATACGGTCCTGGTGATCCGGGGGGCGCTGCTCATCACGATCATCGTTCTGGTCGTGCTCCAGATGCTCGGCCGCCGCAGTGATCCGGTGATGGAGGCCAACGGTGGCATGGATCCACTCGCGGGTGGGTTCCTCGTTCGACCCGGTTCCACGTACCGCGGCATCATCGGTGCGGTCCGCCCGGTCGGGGAATACGAGACCGGCGGGAAACAGCGGACGGTCGTGCCGAGCGGGGCGGAGAAGGTGCCGGGCGGTACCGGGGGAGCATCCGGTCGTGGATAGCACAGCGGTCATCGTCACCATGGCGAGCGTCTTCGTAGGGTTCCTGCTCTTCGGCGGTTCGTACGCGAGCTTCAGCTACCGCCGTAGCCCGAAACTGACCTGGACCCTGTTCACGTTCGCGATCTTCTTCATCACCGTCATCCCGACCGTCGTCGCCGTGTTCTGGGCCACACTGTTCGCCGGGTCCGGAGCCGGCTGACGGTACCGGAGAGCAACCGGATCCGCGGACCGGGGGAACGGCGTTTCCGCTCCGGCTTCCGACTCTCCGTCAGCCTGGTGTACGCTGGTGGGGTTGCTGACGCAACGAACCCTCCTGCCACACCACAAGGGTGTGGCCGATCCAAAACACTAGACCACAGGAGGTGATGAGGTCCGTGCGTCAATACGAACTCATGATCATTCTCGACCCCTCCCAGGACGAGCGCACTGTCGCCCCGTCCCTGGATAAGTTCCTCGAAGTCGTCCGCAAGGAAAACGGCACCGTGGAGAAGGTTGATATCTGGGGCAAGCGTCGCCTGCAGTACCCGATCAACAAGAAGGAAGAGGGCATCTACGCGGTCATCGAGCTCAACTGTGAGCCGGCTACCGTGCAGGAACTCGACCGTCTGCTGAACCTGAACGACAGCATCCTGCGCACCAAGGTGCTGCGGGCTGACCGTTAAGCAGGGACACTGGTAGGGAAAACTCTTTTCCCGCACGCAGTCCCACCACCAGTGGTGGGCGGTGAACCCCCAGTACACGAGTCATAAAGGAAGGTCGTTCAAGGACATGGCACAGGGAGACACAAACATTACGGTGGTCGGCAACCTCGTCGCTGACCCGGAGCTCCGGTTCACCCCTTCGGGGGCGGCCGTCGCCAATTTCCGTATCGCCTCGACCCCCCGTCGTTTCGACGCTGAGTCGAAGCAGTGGGTCGACGGTGAGGCCCTGTTCCTGACCTGCAATGTCTGGCGTCAGGCCGCGGAGAATGTCGCGGAGTCCCTGAGCAAGGGGATGCGCGTCATCGTCACCGGCCGACTCCGTCAGCGCTCCTACGAAACCCGTGAGGGTGAGAAGCGCAGTGTCTTCGAGGTGGAGGTCGACGATGTCGGCCCCTCCCTGAAGTACGCGACGGCCCAGGTCGCGCGGACCCCCAGGGGTGGCGGCCAGGGTGGCGGAAACTTCGGTGGCGGCGGCACCGGTGCCGGCGGCAACGCCGGCGGCGGTTTCGGTGGCGGCCAGAGCACCGGAGGTTTCGGTGGCGGCAACGCCAACCGTGCCCCCGACAATGACCCGTGGAACAGTGCCCCGCAATCCGGCGGTTTCGGTGGTTCAACCGACGACGAGCCCCCGTTCTGACCTCAGGGTCCCTAGAACGTGGGTACGTCCCAGCATCAATCATCCACATAATTCCCGTCATCCCGGACGCCGCACAGGTGGCGCCAGGTTCGGCGGGAAGCAGAACGAAAGGCAGGGATCATGAAGCTGATCCTCACCGCCGCCGTTGACAATCTCGGTGTCCCCGGGGACATCGTCGAGGTCAAGGCCGGCTACGGACGTAACTTCTTGCTTCCGCGTGGCTACGCCATCGTTGCGACCCGCAACGCGGAAAAGCAGATCGAGGACATCAAGCGTGCCCAGAAGGCCCGCGAGATCCGCGATACCGACCACGCTCGCGAGGTCAAGAACCAGCTCGAGCAGCTCACCGGCGTCTCCATCGCGGTGCGCACCTCTGACAAGGGCAAGCTCTTCGGCTCCGTCACCGCGGACGACATCGTCGACGCGGTGAAGAAGGCCGGCGGCCCCACCCTGGACAAGCACAACGTCAAGCTGGCCAAGGGAACGGTCAAGTCGACCGGCTCCTACCAGGTGGACGTGAAGCTGCACGGTGACGTCACCGCGCCGATCAACTTTGAGGTCGTCTCCGCCTAAGACAGGCGGTCAGACGGCGGTCGGTACACGGTACCGACCCAACGACAACAGCAGCCACGGCCCCCACACCTATGCTCTCCGACACGTTCGACGTGTCCACGGGAGGAGGTGTGGGGGCCGTGGTCTTTTTGTCGTGCTGGTGATCTCCGCCGGCCCCGTGGTTCAGTGCCCCGCGGGCGTTGTGTGGGAGCAGTCAACGGATGGGGTCCGGGTGGTGGAATATCGCGGTTGCGGCCGCATGTGAATATTGTTCCCGAATTGTGGATAACTCCGTGTGCTGAACGTGCAACGCGACGCCCTGACCGGCGATGATCCGCCTAACTCGCGAGGGCCGGTGGTGTCAAACCGGCTGGTTAGCGACAGTTATCCACGGTCCGTGACCGGTTACCCACACCCCATTTACACGGTTTGACCTGCGACTTCAGTTGAAGTTCAGCAAAATTTCGGGCAGTATTCCACAAGTTATCCACAGGCGTGCCGGGAAATCCCCAGCCAGGAGATGAACTATCCCGAGCTTCGTCCACAGTGCCTGTGGATAACTGGCCTTCCATAACCGGGTAAGGGTGACCCTGGAACCCACTAAACTGAGGGGACGGAGCGTTGCGGGTCGGCATGATTTCCCGGGGGCGGAGGGATTCCGCGGAGTGTCATGGGGTAGGTGGCGGTTGGCGGTACTGTTGGCCCTGACGCTTCCCGGCACGCCCGTTGCGGTACCGCGGGCGTCCAGCTCCCCGCAGCCGGTGCCGCAGCCCTGCGGCGGGGACCAGCGATCTTCTTCAGACAGTGAAAGGTGCACCCCAGTGACCTCCGGTTTAAGTGACACCAGCTTCGATGACGACTACGTACCTCCGGAAGCGCCTCCGGAGGAGGACGGGGGTGGTTCGGATTTCGTCCGCTTCGACCGGGCACGGCGCGACCGACCCGGATTCCGTTCCGCCTCCGGTGAGGCCGCGGAGAAGAAGTTCGGTCGGGTACCACCCCACCACCTGGAGGCCGAGCGAAGCGTGCTGGGTGCCATGCTGCTGTCCACCGGTGCGGTCACCGACATCGTCGAGGAGCTCACCCCGGAGGATTTCTACCGGCCCGCCCACCAGATCATCTACTCGGTGATACTCGACCTGTTCAGTGAGCAGAAGGAGGTCGACCCGATCATCGTGTCGGGCCGCCTGGATCGGCAGGGCGATCTGGACAGGGTCGGAGGGGCGCCGTATCTCCACACCCTGATCTCCTCCGTGCCGACGGCGGCGAACGCCCGCTACTACGCTGAGATCGTCGCTGAGAAGGCGCTGCTGCGCCGATTGGTCGATGCGGGCACGAGAGTGGTCCAACTGGGCTACGAGGGCACGGAAACCGCCGAGGCGGACACGGTGCTCGACCTCGCGCAGCAGGAGGTTTTCGCCATCGCGCAGCGCAAGACCACCACGGACTACGCGATCCTCTCCGATGTCCTGGAACCGACGATGGAGGAACTCGAGGCGCTGGCGACCCACGGTGGGCTGGCGGCGGGCATACCGACCGGGTTCGTCGACCTCGATGAACTGACGAATGGACTTCACGGCGGTCAGATGATCATCGTCGCCGCCCGCCCCGGTGTCGGTAAGTCGACACTGGCGCTGGACTTCATGCGGTCCTGCTCGGTGAAGCACGGCAAGGCATCGGTGATCTTCTCCCTCGAGATGTCGAAGTCGGAGATCGTCATGCGCCTGCTGTCCGCCGAGACCGAGATCAAGCTCACCGACATGCGGTCGGGCAAGATGACCACCGAGCAGTGGCAGCGGATCGCGGAACGGGTCGGCAAGATCGCCGATGCCCCCCTGTTCATCGATGACTCCGCCAATCTGACGATGATGGAGATCCGGTCCAAGGCCCGTCAGTTGAAGCAGAAGCACGACCTGCAGATGATCGTGGTGGACTACCTCCAGCTCATGAGCTCGGGCAAGAAGGTCGAGTCCCGCCAGCAGGAGGTCAGTGAATTCTCCCGTCAGCTGAAGCTGCTGGCCAAGGAACTCGATGTGCCCCTGGTCGCCATCTCCCAGCTGAACCGTGGCCCGGAGTCCCGGACCGACAAGAAGCCGCAGCTGGCGGACCTCCGCGAGTCGGGTTCGCTGGAGCAGGACGCCGACATGGTCATGCTGCTCTACCGGCCGGACTCCCAGGACAAGGAGGACCCGCGTGCGGGCGAGGCCGACATCATCATGGCCAAGCACCGTGGTGGCCCGATCGGAACCGTGTCCGTCGCCCACCAGCTGCACTACTCCCGCTTCCGGGATCTGGCCCGCGGAATGGGCTAGCGACGACCGGAAAATGACGGCGGCGGGGGCGGTACCTGTGGGCGCCGCCCCCACCGCCGAGGGGTGTGTCCGCCGGTCAGTGGAAGGTCCGGAGCCGGAGGGAATTGGTGACGACGAACACCGAGGACAGAGCCATCGCCGCGCCGGCGAGCATCGGGTTGAGCCAACCCATCGCGGCGACCGGGATCAGGACGATGTTGTAGCCGAACGCCCAGAACAGGTTGCCGTGGATCGTCCGCAGCGTAGCGCGGGACAACCGGATGGCATCGGCGACACCGTCGAGCCCCTCCCGCATGAGGGTGATGTCTCCCGCCTCGATGGCGACGTCGGTACCGGTACCCATCGAGAGCCCGAGATCGGCCTGGGCGAGGGCTGCCGCGTCATTGACTCCGTCTCCGGCCATGGCGACGGTCCGGCCCCCGCTCTGCAGGCGGCGGACCTCCTCGACCTTGCCCTCCGGCAGAACCCCGGCGAGCACATCGTCCGGGTCGATTCCGACCTCCCCGGCGACAGCTGCGGCGGCACCCCGGTTGTCACCGGTGAGCAGAACCGGGGTCAGCCCGAGTTCCTTGAGCGATGCTATCGCGGCCGAGGAGGTCTCCCGGATCCGGTCCCGAACGGTGAGGACGGCGGTGGGGTCACCGTCGACGTGGAGCACGACCGGCGTGGCGCCGTCGGACTGGGCGCCCGCGATGACGGAGGCGAGTTCCCGCGGAAGACACTCCTCCGGACGCAGCACCGCGACCTGACGTCCTTCGACGACCGCGCTCACGCCACTACCGGCGTGCGCGGTGAAGCCGGAGAACTCCGGCAGCTCCCCCTCCCCCGCTGCCGCCGTCGCGGCGGCGACGATCGCGCGCCCGACGGGATGCTCACTGCCCTGTTCGACCGCGCCCGCCAGGCGCAGCGCCTCCCCGCGATCCGTCCCCGGGATGGTGGCGACGTCGGACAGCGCCATTTCTCCGGTTGTCACCGTTCCGGTCTTGTCCAGGACGATCGTGTCCACCCGGCGGGTCGACTCGAGCACCTCCGGCCCCTTGATCAGGAGCCCCATCTGGGCGCCGCGACCGGTACCGACGAGAAGAGCGGTGGGGGTCGCGAGACCGAGGGCGCAGGGGCAGGCGATGATGAGGACCGCCACCGCGGCTGTGAAGGCCCCGGCCGTGGTCGATCCCAGCAGCAGATGGGCGATCAGCGTCACCAGGGACACCACCATGACGACGGGGACGAAGACCTGCGATATCCGATCGACAAGCCGCTGGACCGGTGCCTTCCGGGACTGGGCTTCGGTGACCATGCGACCGATCCGTGCGAGCGTGGTTTCCCCGCCGACCCGGGATGCGCGGACCACGAGCCGACCGGAGTTGTTCACCGTCGCACCCGTCACCGTGTCCCCCGGGGAGACGTCCACGGGCAGCGACTCCCCCGTCAACATCGACTCATCGACGGAACTCGTTCCCGAGACGATCACCCCGTCGGTGGCGACCGTCTCCCCCGGGCGGACGACGAACTCGTCACCCACGGAGAGTCGATCGACCGGTATCCGCTGTTCCCTGCCGTCGACGAGGATGGTGGTCTCCTTCGCGCCGAGGGTCAGCAGGGCACGCAGCGCCTGCGAGGAACGGCCCTTCGCACGGGCCTCGAACCAGCGGCCGAGCAGCAGGAACACGATCACCATCGCGGCGGTGTCGAGGTAGATGTCGTGGAGCCCGGAACCGCTGTCCGCGAGGAGATGGAAGTGCATCGTCATCCCGGGCCGACCTGCGTCGCCGAGGGTCAGTGCCACGATCGACCACACCAGTGCCGCGGTGGTGCCCATGCTGACCAGGGTGTCCATCGTGAACGCCCCGTGCCGCAGATTCGTGACGGTGGCGCGGTGGAACGGCCACCCGCCCCAGAAGAACACCGGCACGGTGAGCGCGAGCGCGACCCACTGCCAGTAGTCGAACTGGAGGGCGGGCACCATCGACAGCAGCATCACCGGTAGACCGCACACAGCGGACACTATGAGCCTGCGGCGTAGGTCGGCGATCTCCTCCGCGCGGGCCTCGTCGGCGGTGTCCGGCGAATCCCCCGCAGGGTCGGCGGTGTCGGCCCCGGAGCCGGCGGGGGCGACGACGCTCGCGCCGTAGCCCGTCTTCTCCACGACGGACACCAGATCATCCGGAGTGAGGAGACCTGGATCGAAGTCGACGGACGCGGTCTCCGTGGCGAAATTCACGGTGGCGGTGACCCCGTCGAGCCGGTTGAGTTTGCGCTCGACCCGTCCCGAACAGGAGGTGCACGTCATACCCGTGACCGTGAGATCGACGTGTTCGGTACCGGCTGTTGCTGTGGGACCGGTGGGTCCGGTCGGGTCGTTCATGGTTGCTCCTGTTCATGGGAACCGTTGATCCGGTTTCCGGGAAAAGACGACGCCGCCCGGCCGTCGGTACAGCGACAGCGGGGCGGCGTGGTGAGTGGGAGATCCGGGCTGACCGGGGTCAGTCGACCACCTTGTAGCCGGCCTCTTCGATCGCCGTGGAAACGGCTTCGTCGGTGAATCCCTGGCCGGTGACCGTCACCACGCCCTTGTCGAGGTCGACGTCGACACCCTGGGTGCCGGGAACCGTCGACACCTCCTCGACCACCGCATTGCTGCAGTGCTCGCAGGTCATACCTTCCACACGGTAATTCTTGGTCATTGATCGTTCCGTCCTTTCGCGTCGCCGTCACATCCGTCCGACGGGCGCACGGAGAGATCGACCCGATCGGGCCGGCGTTCCTCCGGTACCGTGACGGTGCGGTGCCATCTATCCGCACAAACTACCCCAGCTCACCGGGTCCACCGCAAGGGGGCGGGAATATCGCCCGGGATTTCGGTGTTGAGCGGGATGCACAGTTCCCAACCAGAGAATCCGGAGTGTTTATTCCATGGCCACGATTGATGTAACCGAAGCCACATTCGAAGAGACCGTCACCAAGGGCGGAATAGTCCTCGTCGATGTGTGGGCGTCCTGGTGTGGTCCATGTGTCCGCTTCGCCCCCACCTTCGAGAAGGTCTCCGAGGCGCACCCTGAGGCTGTGTTCGCGAAACTGGACAGCGAAGCGAACCAGGGACTCGCTGCCGCACTGCAGATCCAGTCGATACCCACCCTGATGATCTTCCGCGACGGAATCCTCGTGTTCCGGGAATCCGGATCCATGTCGGCCGCGGCACTGGAGGATCTGTACACCCAGGTCAGTGAGCTGGACATGGATCAGGTCCGCAGTGAGATGGCGAAGGAACAGCAGTCCGAGTAGCGGCCCCCTTTCTTCTCCCCTCCCCCGGGGACGCGCAGGTACTCCCGGGGGGAGGGACTTTTCCGGTTCCGCTCCGTGAGTCGGCTGATGGGGGTGGCCGGCGCGGCTAGACTGGTGGCAGTACAGAAGCCGTTCAACGCGGCGCCGCCACGGTCCCCCGGAAGAGAGTCGACACAAGATCATGGCCAACACATTCGCGAAGGGATGGAAGTACCTCATGGCATCCCTGGACAAGAAGATCGACGACAACGCCGACCCGAAGGTGCAGATCCAGCAGGCCGCCGCTGCCGCGAAGCAGCAACACGCGGACATCGCCCGTCATGCCGCGTCGGTGATCGGGACCCGCAGTCAGTTGGAGATGAAACTCAACAGGCTCCTCGCGGACAAGAACAATCTCGAGGATCAGGCGCGCACCTCCCTGCGGGCCGCGGACGCCGCCACCGAGGCCGGGGAAACCGCCCGCGCCGCCGAACAGATGGCCGCCGCGGAGGTGCTGTCCACGCGCCTGGTGGCGGTGGAGAACCAGATCGAGGAGACCACCGCGCTCCACGGTCGGGCGGTGGAAGCCGCGGAGCAGGCGGAGGCGCAGGTTCGGGAGTCCGAGGCGCGGCTCCGTGAGCAGCTGGACCAGATCGAGAAGCTGCGTGCCCAGGTGGATCAGACCGCGATGCGGGAGACCGTCAACGACGCCGCGGATCCGATGGACGGAATCGGCGACCCCGATTCCGCCGTCCCCACCCTGGACGCCGTCCGTGCCAAGATCGAGCGTCGCTATGCGGAGGCCCTGGGGTCCCAGGAACTGCTGGAGACCTCTGTCGCCGAGCGGATGACGGAGATCAGGGACACCGGCCTCGACATGAAGGCCGCGGCCCGCCTGGAGCAGATCCGGGCGGAGATGCGGAAACCCGAGATCACCGACGGATCCGGGGATTAGGCCCGGGAGATACACGGTGATCCGCCCCCGCCCCGACCAGGTCGGAACGGGGGCGGATGACGCTTCTCCGGCGATCGCCGGTCAGCGGCGGGAGATGTGTAGCAGAACACCCCGGATGCCGGAATGGAACCCGTCGCGCAGATTCACCCGCTGCGATTCGGTGAGGGTGTACTCGTGCAGTGTCTCGCAGGCGAACTGCAGGAGTGGGCGATCGATCTCGGGTGGAAGACCGCCACCGCACAGCTGATGGGCGTTGTTGCGCTGTTCTCCGGAGGCAGCGTTGTCGTACCACCAGCTCGCGTACTGTTGGCCGACGTCGAAGGGGGTCTGGGATCCGTCCGACGCCCAGACCTCGCTCGGCAACGGCACGTACCTGGACCGGAGTTTCCGCCGCGGAGCCATCATCGACGGGTTGGGGACCGGACGGGCCGGTTTCTCCGCGGCATCCTGCTGCGGAGGCTGAACCGGACGCCCGGTGCCGGGCTCCTCCGTCTGTCTCCGGTCCACGGCAGAGGCGTCGGAGGTGTGCTCCGCACCCGCCGGTGTCGGTGCCGCGGTCGCTCTGCGGAGATCGCCGGTTTCGGGGCTCTCCGCGGTGGCGGGCTCGCGGGGGGAATCGGCTCCGGCGTGTGTCGACGGCGACGCCGTCTGGCGCATCGCGGGCGCACCGGGACCGCGGTCCTCGGTGGGGGGTCCGGGCACGTCGACCTGGTTGTCACCCGATCCGTGGAGCTGTCCCTGCCTGATGGTGCCGGGGGTGGGGCCGGAACGGTGTTTCCCGGGATGCCCGGTGTGGTGATCGTCCGGAGTGTTCGTTTGCTCGGACGTCTGTGGGGTGGCTCCCCCCGGGTTCGGCACGCTGGTCGGCCCCGTTTCCTCGATGGGCTCGGCGTCACCGATCGGTTTGGTTCTCACCACCGGTGGGAGAGGCCCTTCGAGGACCTGGAGCTGCATGCATTCAGCGAAGTCCTCGCGGGGATCGAGGATCGTCGTGGAATCGCAGGCGTAGCGCAGCGCCGAGGACATGGAGTCCCAGCCGAATCCGTAGAGATGCACGCGGAGTCCGGCCGCGGTCGCCTCCTGCACTCCCGGCAGCATGTCGGCGTCGCCGGAGACGAGGACGATGTCGGAGCACTGGCCCCGGACCCCGGAGAGAACCATGTCGGCCACCAGCCGGGTGTCCACGGCCTTCTGGGTGCGGCGCTCACCCCACTCGATGAGCTGCCCCGCGCGGAGCTGCACGCCGTCGCATGTCCGGAGCGCGCGCTGGTAGCGGTGCGGGCCGGAATCGGGGATCCCGTCGTACCACATCTGTCGCTGGATGGGCTGGTCGAGTTGATTCCGGATCATCGTGCCGAGAACGGCGACGACCTCGGGTAGGTCTATCTCTAACTGGGCGCGTGCCCCCGTCTCCCATGAGTTGTAAAAGCTGGCGAGCAGGTAGGACGTATCGACGAATACTTGTGTGCGCTCAAGCATGGCTCCTAATTTCCGTTCATTGTCTTGCTAAATCCGTTTAGTCACTTGTGTCCAGCATGCCTGAAAGGGCCCGGTTACGTCGATATCCCGCGGCGAGGCCCCCGGGCGCTGCAGTTGTACGTTTCCATGTCCCGCCAGCACAGGCGGGGGATCTGTGCGTGGCCGGGCATCGATGGGCGCTGTGACTCACCCGTTCGGGGGGTGGTGGGGCGTGGGCTGTACCCCCGTATCTGTCCGGTTCCGACGGGCATTGCGGCCGCCTGGGATTGGTTGTATGGTTAGTTACACAAGTAACCAACCAACGAACCAACGATTCGCGATCCATCCGATGACGGAGAGTGGGCCATGGAGGAAACGACCCTGCCGCTGTTCCGGCAGATCGCCGCACTGGTCGAGGACTCAATCGTCGACGGCTCTCTCGTCGCCGGCGAACGGGCCCCGTCGACCAACGAACTCGCGGCGTTCCACAACATCAACCCCGCCACGGCCCGCAAGGGTCTCACCCTGCTCGTGGACACCGGGATACTCGAGAAACAGCGCGGAATCGGCATGTTCGTCACCGCCACGGCCAGGGAGACGATTCTCCGGCGCCGTCGGGAGGCGTTCGCGGCCGGTTTCCTGGCCCCGCTCATCGACGAGGCCGTCAAACTCGGGATGACCCGGGAAGAGCTGCACACCCTCACCGACCAGGTCGCGGAAAGCCGAGGACTCTACTCATGAACCACAACGACAACACAGTCATCACAGTCATCAACGCGGACGACGTCACCATCGGATACGGGAAGACGCCCGTGCTCACCGGTCTGAGTGTCACCGTCCCGGACGGCGGTATCCACGCGCTCGTCGGACCCAACGGGTCCGGCAAGACCACGCTGCTGCGTTCCATCGCCGGCCAGCACGAGACGAACGGCGGCAGCCTCACGGTGTTCGACGCCCCGCCCTTCGACAACGCCGAGGTGATGGACCGGGTCGTGCTCATGGGCGCTGATGTGTCCCTACCGCGGACCTGGAAGGGGCGCAGGCTCCTGGAGATCGGGGAGGCACGCTGGGCCACCTTCGACATGGCGCGCGCCCTCGAGCTCGCCGAACTGTTCGATCTCGATCTGGACAAGAAGTACTCGGAGTACTCGACCGGTCAGAAGTCCATGCTCCAGGTCGTCATAGGGCTTGCGGCCCGCTGTCCCGTCACCCTCCTCGACGAACCCTATCTGGGGCTCGACATCGAGCGTCGCAAGGTGCTCTACACCGAGCTCCGGGCCGATGTGGAGCAGCATCCCCGAACGGTGATCCTCTCCACCCACCAGCTCGATGACGCAGCGGCCGTCATCGATTCCGTCATCGTCATCGGCTCACGCTCTCTGCTCTTCACCGCCGAGGTCGCCGACCTCAATGAGGGCGTTCTCTCCGCGACCGGGCCGGCGTTCCGCATCGATGCACTCGTCGAGGCGCTCGGGTCCACCGGGACGGTCCTCGCCCGCGAGAAACTCACCGGGCAGGAGCGGGTGATCCTCGACCTGCGGGGCGCCACCGCAGACGCCATCGACTCCCTGTGGACGAAGGCACGCGAACTCGGCGTCCGCGTCCAGGCCGCCGACCTCGAGGACGCCGTCACCGCCCTGGCGGGTGATGCCCGATGACTCCCCACGTGACCCCGGGCGGCGGTGTGGACCGCCGACTGATGCTGACACTCGGCGACTGGCGCCGCGCAGGACTCATCCTCGCCTTCATCCTCGCCGACTACGTGCTGCTCACCGGTGTGCTGATGATGTTCATCGAGGACGGCGGCCGATGGAACGTCCTCTACATCGGACTCGTCCTTCTCTCCGGTGCACTCGTGTGGCTGCGCACCCCGGCCGACGGCTACCGGGCCATGAATCTCACCGGGGCGACCTGGAGAAGACACCACATCGTGCGCTCGGCGGTGTTCACCCTGAGCACCGCCCTCGTCGTGGCCCTCGTGGTCGTCGCACCCGGCTTTCTTCCCCCGCGCGCCCTCGTACCCGTCGGCGTCATTCTCGCCGCGGCGTTTCTCGTGCAGGTCTGGCGGGGACGGTCGATGCCGGAGTCCCGGTCCCGGGCCGACGACGGGAAACCGTGGTGGTTGACGGCGGACCTCGGGATGAGCCGTGGAACGCTGATCGGCTCCTCCCCCACGGCCCAGGTCATCCGCGACCCGGTCCTCCGCTTCACGGTGATGGTCTGGGTCGGGGTACTGGTCTGCCTTCTGATGATCCGCCTCCTGCCGTGGGGCGCCGTCCGGGAGGCCGACGACCTGGCCTTCGTCACGATCATGGTGCTCTCCTTCTCCGGGAGCATGGCATCCCTGGCTCCCCTGGCCGCGAGGACATGGCGGGCGTACGGCTGGCCGCTACGTGACTTCGTCCGCGACTGGAACGTCACGACGCTGCTCAACCTCCCGGTGGCGCTCCTGGTCTGGACCGCCGCGTGGGCCGTGGCGTTCCGGGGAACGATCTCCTTCCACGAGGGGATCCCCGTTATCCTCGCCGTCGGACTCCTCGCCGTCAGCGGGATGGTGCTCGCACCGTGGGCCATCGGGCGGAACGCCTGGTGGTACGCGAGCCTGGTGGCCGCGTACCCCGTCGCCTTCGCGACAGGCTCCACCGACGTCCGGGTCGTATCCGGAGCTCTGGCGACGCTCACGATCTGGACGCTCATCCTGCTGTTCGTGATCTCCCCGCGACTCGCCGGAACCACCGACCTCAGCGGGGCGACGTTCCATGAGCGGTTCTCCGGTAATCGACGATGAGGAAAGATGCGTTGACAGTGAGGACAATGGGTGGTTCATCAACCGCGATCCTCCGCCACGCGAACCCCTGGGTCCTGCCTGTCCTGGTGACCCTGGCCTCCGCCGCAGGTCTCTACGGGTACCTCTTCACGGAAGATCGGCCGCACGCGTGGACCGCGTGGGTCGCTGCGGCACTCGGTGCGGTTCTCCTGGCATCCGCCGGTGGCGCGGACACCTACCGGGCCTTCAACCTCGACCACGCGACCTGGCGTCGGCATCATCTTCTCCGGGTGGGGATCTACACGGTCATCCTCTCCTCCTGCGCCCTGCTCAACTGGTTGTTGCGCGGCGAGGGCGTCGTCCTCGTGAGCGTCGTGTTCTGGGTGGTGGCCGCCATCATCCAGGTCCGCAACACGCGAACCTGGCCGGAGGCGCCCCGGACGGCGAAGTCGAGGTCGGGAGATCCGACGATCAGCGGTGGTGGCCCGCGCCGGGCGTGCCGGGCGATCATCGCCGGCAACGTTGTTCCGCGGAACCTCATCGGCTGGGGGCTCACGGCCGTCGCCGCTGTCATCATCGGTCTCACGAACATCCGGGTGAACTGGATGATCCTTCCCCTGGTGACGGTGATATCGGGTCTCACATCCGACGAACGGCCGGACCGGTGGATGGCCTTCAACGGTCGCCGACGGACCTGGCTGCGGGAACGGACACGACTGGCGTTGCTCCATCCGGTCATGGCCGCGGCCGCGTCACTGCCGTCACTGCTGATCGTGAACCCGGATGACCATCTGCTCACCGGGATCTACCGGTGGATCGCGGTGGGATTCCTGATCGCCACCATCGACATCATCCTCCCCGTGCTCACCGTGTGGTGGGCGCCCTATCTCATCATCATCATGGGCCTGACGGGGATTCCGGTCTTGTTGCCCGCGGACACCGGTCCTGATCCGACCCTCTATCCCGTGGTCGGGGCGGGGCTCCTCATCGTCAACTACATCGTGGCCGACCGGTGGCTGGTCCGGCGTTGGCGGCCGGGGTCGAGGGGGTTGGCGGATTGGTTGGGCATGAATACCGCCAGGGCAACCAACGCGGGGTGAGTGGTGGATGAACATCCCGAAAACTGCCGGTAACCTGCGTGTTTGTGTGTGTGGTGGGGTGTGTGTAGATTAGTGGGAGTCAGCGAGACCGACAGCGCCCCGCCGGGAAGTGATTCCTGTGGTTGTGTGGCGTGAGGAAAACACAAGCTGGCTCCTAAATTGTTCACCTTCCTGGCTGGTTTCCTGTTTCGGGTTGCTGGTTGGTTGTGTGCGTGATGTTTGAGAACTCGATAGTGTGCCAATGTATCTTGCCGGCAGGTGGGACTGCCCTTTGGGTGGTTGTGTCTGTTGGTTGGATTGTTTTTTTGATTCGTTTCCGGATCATCCATGGTCGTGGCGTGTGCCGGGGAGTGTAGGTCGCTTCCTTAATCGACCGCTGTCGGGCGCTCACTGTGTGTGGGTGTTTGTGGTGGTTGTTGACTGTGGTGGTTGGGACGGATGTTTTGTGGTGCGTTTGTTTTTCCTCGTCGAATGACGCGTGCCACTTGGCGGATGTTTCATCTGCTTTTTGTTTTTTTGGACAATCATTTTTGACATCGCCCGGTCTTTGGGTCGGGTGGTGTTGCTGGTTGTTTGTTTTGTCAGGTTTTGGGCTTTTCTTATTGCTTAAAAGCTTTTATGGAGAGTTTGATCCTGGCTCAGGACGAACGCTGGCGGCGTGCTTAACACATGCAAGTCGAACGATGAAGCGGTGCTTGCACCGTGGATTAGTGGCGAACGGGTGAGT
>NZ_JAHUTN010000007.1 GCF_019209935.1 Corynebacterium sp. TAE3-ERU16 | reverse complement strand
GTGTCGGCGTTGTTGTCGACAAGCGGGGGGCGCCGCCCGCGGCGTAACATCGCGGTCCCCCCCGCACTCCCGGGCGTGAATCCGGCCCCCCCGGGGGGGCGCATCGCAGGGACTGGTAAATGTGGGGGCGTCCGGTCGCCGCCCCCGTCCCGTGCGCGGCGACCGGACGACTGGCCGTGTAGCTGATTCTATACTTCGGTGAAGACGCCGATGAGTCGCTCGGCTTCGGCGCTCAGTGCCTCACGTCCCGCCTTGATGTACTTGCGGGAATCCGTGACCGACGGGTTGTCGTCCAGGAATTCACGCACGGCACGGGTGAAGTGGCCGTTGAGGTGCGTCGAGACGTTGATCTTCGTCATACCGGCACGGATGCCGCGCTGGATCTCCTCGTCGGGGACACCGGAGGAACCGTGGAGCACCAGCGGGACGCCGGCGGCGTCCTTGAGCTCGCCGATCAGGTCGATGTCGAGGGATGCGGTGCGTTCCTGCATGGCGTGCTCGGAACCGACGGCGACGGCGAGGCCGTCGACACCGGTGTCGGCGACGAACTGCTTCGCCTCGTCCGGGCTGGTGCGCACACCCGGGGTGTGGGCGGTCTTGCCGCCGATCTCACCGAGCTCCGCCTCGACGGTCGCGCCACGCTCGTGGGCGTAGCGGACGACCTCCGCGGTGTTCGCGATGTTCTCCTCGACGCTCAGGGTCGAACCGTCGTACATGACGGAATCGAAGCCGAGGTCGATGGCCTGCTTGGCGAGATCGACGGACTCGCAGTGGTCCAGGTGGACGGCGATCGGAGCGGAGGAAGCCTCGGCCAGCGCGATCATGGCGAGGCCGATGGGCTCCAGGTTGTCGCCGTGGTAGCGGACGCAGTTGTGGCTCATCTGCAGGATGACCGGCTTGCCGGCCCGCTCCGCGGCGGAGACCAGTGCCTCGGCGGTCTCGAGATGGATGACGTTGAAGGCCGCGGCGCCGATCTTCTTCCCGGCTGCGTCCTTGACGATGTCGAAGGTGTTGATTCTGGTCATGGTTTGGGTTCCTTCGTGTGGGGGTGTCAGTTGGTGCGTTCGTCGATGATCACGGTGTCGGCGAGTTCCCGCCACCGTTCGCTGATCACGCCGGCGGTGTCCTCCAGGACGGCGGCGGCCGACCAGGCGGTGGCGCGGCGGAGCAGTTCCCCACGCTCGAGACCGTCGATGAGGCCGGTCGCCAGTGCGGAGACGAGTGCGTCGCCGGCACCGGTGGGGTTGCCCGTCAGGGGTTCGGGGAGACGCGCGCGGGTGCTGCCCGCGCGGTCGACGGCGAGCAGGCCCTCCTCGCCCATCGACACGATGACCAGCCCGACACCCAGGTCGAGGAGCTGTGCGGCACCGGCCTCGGGATCATCCGTGCCGGTGGTCGCCGCGAGTTCGGCGGCGTTCGGCTTGACGACGTCCACCCCTGCGCGACAGGCGGCCTTCAGGTGGGCGCCGGCGCAGTCGACGATGATCCGGGCGCCGGCCTTACGGGTGCGGTCGATCATGGTCTCGAGGACGCTCTCGTCCGCGCCGGGAGGCCAGGAGCCGGACACCGTGACGGTGCTGCCCGGGTGCGCCACGAGCGTGCGCTCGAGCTGATCCGCCAGCTGCGTCCAGATCTCCGCCGGGTGCCGGTCACCCTTCTCGTTGATGATGCTGGTCGCGCCATCGTCGGTGGTGTGGATGGCGAAGGTCTCCCGGAGGCGTACCGGTGTGGGGGTGAATGCCGCCTCGGGGGAGGCCTTGCCTTCGGCGGGGACGTGCCCGGGGGCGTCGTCGTTGACCGGTCCGAGCATGACCGCCGGGTACCCCTCCGCAGCGGCGACCGCCGCGACGTTGACCCCCTTGCCGCCGAGTTTGCGCTGAGCGGTGTCGATGCGGTGCGTCTTCTCGGGGACGAGGCGGTCCAGCGTGATCGTCACATCGAGGGCCGGGTTCGGGGTGATGGCGACGACGGCGGCGGTTGCGCCGGTGTCTGCGGTGGGTCGTGTACTCACGTGCTGATCCTTCGTGTCGGGGCCAGTGTGGTTACTTGAGGATGACCGAGCGGGTCAGGTTGCGCGGGTGATCCGCGTCGAGTCCGCGGGCGCGGGCGGTGGCCAGGGCGATCCGGTGGACGCGGACCAGGTCGGCCATGGGGTCGATGTCCTCGTCGATGAAGGTGGCGCCGGTATCGGCGACCTGGGCCGCCAGACCCTCGGGGGCGGGGCCGAAGTTCCAGGTGATGCGGCCCTCGGAGGCGATGGCGATCGGTCCGTGGCGGTATTCCATGGAGCTGTAGGACTCGGTCCAGGCCTGGCAGGACTCGCGCATCTTCAGGGCGGCCTCGGTGGCGAGGCCGAGGCGCCAGTCGGTGCCGAGGAAGGAGTACTGCTCGGCGTTGACCAGCTTGTCGTCGAGATCGGCGGCGAGCACCTCGCGGGCCTGCGCGATGGAGCGCTCGATGACGGAGCGGTCGTCGATGGAGGCACGCAGGAAGGTCAGTGCCGTGGTGGCGAAGCGGGTCTGGACGACGGACTGCTCGTCGGCGAACTCCAGGTTGATCACGTGATCGGCGAGTTCCGCGACGGGGGAGTTCTGGTCGCCGAGAACGGCGATGGTGCGCATGCGGTCCCCGACCTGCTTCAGCAGATCGATGATCTCGCTGGTGGTGCCGGACCGGGTGATCGCGATCAGGACGTCGTAGTCGCGGTCGAGGCGGGCCTCGGTGGCGGTGTAGGCGTCGGTGACGCCGTGTCCGGCGCTCTCCCGGAGGGCGGCGTAGGCCTGAGCCATGAACCAGGAGGTGCCGCAGCCGACGACGGCGACGCGCTCGCCGGACTTCGGGAGGACGGAGCGCTCCTGCTCCATGTCCAGGGCCTTCTGCCAGGTGTCGGGCTGGCTGGTGAGTTCCTGTTCCATGTGGGTGCCGAGTGCACTGCTCATGTTGATCGTCTCCTAACGAAAAGACTTCGGGTGGCTGAATCGTTGCTCTGTGGCGGTAACGGCGATCCGCATCCTCTTCGTGGTGCGCGACGGCTGACGGTCGGCCAGCCCGTCGGTGAGAGAAACTCAGCGGATTGTCACCCTCGATGATTGCAGATGATTGAAAACCTGTCCACCCAATCGTCAAACGATCAGAGATATTTCACACTCGGGGGTGGGATCTTTGGCTGAATTTCAGCCTCATGGTGACGCCTGACGCCCCATGTTGTCCCTTGTGATACAGGTTATGCATTTGTGATAAATGCAGGTAATACGCCATAAATCCGGCATTTTACCCCCTGGGAGGGTGTGATCCCGGCCTGTCCAGACTGTTCCGGGGTCGGGGGGAGGGCGTATGACGACACTGATTGAAAATGGAGAATAAGGCTTGCGGCGAGCAAAAACGCTCAATACCATCAGTGTTGTGACAGGCACACAGTGCGTATTGAGAGGGCTGGCCCACAGTCGGAACTCTTGATCTTTGAAGATGGAATCCGCACGGCGGGTTCCGGAGACTGGAAACAATCACAGAAACATCACCGGAGGATGAGGACACAATGACCTTCAAACCCGATGCGGTCGCCGCGAAGCAGACTGCCGCCGACTGGCGTGAGGCCATCCGCCTGGTCGGTGGGCTCTACGAGCGCGAGGGAATCGCAACCAGCGAGTACGCCGAAGCGATGATCAACGGTGTCACCGAGTTCGGCCCCTACATGGTGCTCATGCCGGGGTTGGCCATGCCGCACGCGAAGTCCGCGGCGGGCGTCAAGCGCGCCGGTACCGCCGTCGTCACGCTGTCCACCCCGGTGGAGTTCGGCAGCCCCGCCAACGACCCCGTCGATGTGCTCGTCTCCTTCGCCGCCGGCGACAAGAAGGGGCACATGGAGATGATCAAGTCACTCGCCAACGTCCTCTCCGACGGTGACCTGATCGACCGTGTCCGCGCCGCGGAGACCGACGAGGAGCTCGCCGCCATCTTCACCGATCTCTCCGACGACTGACAGCTTCACCCGCTCCACACCAGACATCTCAAGACACCAACAGTAAGGACCCCACAATGATCTCCATCGCAACCGTCTGCGGCATGGGCCTCGGAACCTCCATGATGCTCGCAAGCCAGATCCGTACCCTCCTCAAGGGCGAGAACATCGACGCCCAGGTTCAGGCCATCGACCTCGGCTCCTTCAAGTCCCAGCCCTCCGACATCGTCGTCACCACCAGCGGCATGGCGAGCAACGTCCAGGGAACGAAGTCCATCGTCGTGCTCATCGACAACCTCATCGACAAGAACGAGGTCCGCACAAAGGTGCTCGACGCCATCAACGAGTTCAACTCCAAGTAATCCCCCCGCCCATTCCACACAGATCGGTTCAGAATCATCATGAATCCCGTTCTAGATTTCATCGTTCAGCTGATCCAGATCCCCGCCGTCATCGTCGGCGCGATCGCGTTCATCGGACTGATGGTCCAGAAGAAGCCCACCGGCGACGTCATCACCGGAACGGTGAAGACGGCACTGTCACTGCTGATCATCGGTGGCGGCGCCGGCGTCCTGGTCAAGGGCCTCGCCCCCATCCAGAGCATGTTCGAGATGGCGTTCCCCACCTCGGGAATCACCACCTTCGTCACATTCGATGAGGCCGTCGTCTCCGCGGTCCAGACCTCCGGTGTCGGTACCATCGGTTCCGAAATCGGCCTGACCATGCTGTTCGGTTACATGTTCCACCTGTTCCTGGCGCGTGTGACCCCCTGGCACTACGTCTACCTCACGGGCCACATGATCTGGGTCCACGCCGGTGCATTCACGATCCTGATGCACTCCCTCGGCTTCAACCCGTTCCTCACGGTCTTCACCGCGTCGCTCCTGGTCGGCTTCTACTACACTCTCGCCCCGGCCATCGCACAGCCCTTCGTCCGCAGGATCACCGGCGGCAACGAGGTCGGTTTCGCACACGGCCAGACCCTGCTGAACGTCCTCTGCGGCTACCTCGGCATGGTCGTTGGCAACAAGGAGAAGTCCACCGAGGACACCCAGCTCCCCGAGAAGCTCTCCTTCTTCCGTGACGTCGCGGTCTCCACGACCATCGTCATGACGATCGTCTCCCTGCTGTCCGCGACCGCCGCGGTCATCTCCGGTGGCACCGGTGCCTTCCAGGCCGCTGTCGACGACGGCGGTATCTCCGACGGCCAGAACTGGATCGTCTTCGCCCTGCTCATGGCGCTGCAGTTCACCGCCGGTATGCTCATCCTCCTCTACGGTGTCCGCATGCTGATCGGTGAGATCGTCCCCGCCTTCGAGGGCATCTCGCAGAAGGTCATCCCGAACGCCATCCCGGCCCTCGACGTCCCGGTCCTGTTCGCCTTCGCCCCCAACGCCCTGCTCGTCGGTCTGATCTCCGGCCTCATCGGTCAGATCGCCGGTATGGCGCTGTGTGTCGCGCTCGGCTGGCCGGTCCCGATCCCGTCGATGATCGTCGCCTTCTTCGCCTCCGGTACCGCCGCGATCTTCGCGAACTCCACCGGTGGCCGCACCGCCGCCTGGCTCGGTGGTTTCCTCTGGGGCTTCCTCGGCTGGATCCTCATCTCCTACGCCTTCAACATGCAGGTCTTCGGTGACCTCACCGAGTTCGGCGCGGAAGGCCTCGGCTTCACCGTCCCGGACGCCATCGTCCCCGGCATCGTCGTGGACGGAATCGGAAAGCTCTTCGGAGTCTGATGACCCCCTCCGGTGCCCGGGGTGGAACCCCGGGCACCGGTCCAGGGCGGCATCCGATCCGCCCGCCCAACGTTTCACGCCCCCCAAGCTCAACCAGAAAGAAGGAAGAGAAAAACCATGTCAGACCTTCTCAACACCTACTTCGACGAAATCACCGCCCTGCTCGCGAAGATCCGCGAGGAAGAACTCCCCAAGGTCGAGGATGCCGCGGACACCATCGCCGACAAGGTCATCGCCGGCGGCCGCATCTTCGCCTTCGGTGCCTCCCACTCGTCCCTGCCGGTCCAGGACATCGTCTACCGTGCAGGTGGTCTGATGCTCATCAACCCCCTCTACGGCCCCGGCATCGAAGCCCTGACCACGCGCCCCACCACCCTGGGCTCCCAGATGGAGCAGATGCCCGGCTACGGTGAGGTCCTCTTCAACAACTCCCCGCTGAAGGAGGGCGACGTCCTCATCGACGTCTCCGTCTCCGGCCGCAACGCGGTCCCGGTCGAGCTCGCCCGCTCCGCCAAGGCGAACGGCGTCTTCGTGGTCGCGCTGACCTCGCAGAAGTACACCGCAGCGGTCGACTCCCGTGTCCCGGACGGAACGAAGCTCCTGGATCACGCCGACGTCGTCCTGGACAACAAGGTCGATCCCGGTGACGCCGTGCTCTCCCTCGAGGGCATCCCGCAGAAGTTCACCCCGGCCTCCGGCGTGACCTCCACCGCGATCCTGCACAGCCTCTCCGCCGCGATCATCGAGAAGCTGCTCGCCAAGGGCTTCTCCGCACCGGTCTTCCTGGCCGCCAACCTCGACGGTGGCGCCGAGTGGAACGCCAAGCACATGGCCGAGAACGCCGACCGGATCTTCTACCTCAACTAGCGCGAACCGTCCACGGACGGCCCGCGCAGGGTCAACAAGGACCGTCCGTCCCCTTTCGATCGGAAAGCGGACGGACGGTCCGTAGGTACACTAGAACTGATACATTCCTCGACCGGTACGCCGATCCCCGAACCGGTGCCCGGTCAACCGCACAGGTGCCCCAGTGGCACCGCACCAGCAAGGAGAACAACATGAGGAAACTCCCGCTGAAGAAGACGATAGCCATCCTGGCCGTCAGCGCCGTGAGCCTTCCGCTCTACGGTTTCGTCGGATCGTCGAGCAGCTCTCTCGGATCGAGCTACCCCGATTACGGATACGACTGGTTGGACGACGCCCACCGCGACGGCTGGGAACTCCAGTACGAGGAGACCTTCGACACCGCCCCCAACCTCGATGCGGTCCCGTGGGTCCAGGACACCTACGGTGAAGACAGCCCGTGGAACGTCGACGAGTTCGACGACGACGGCATCTACTTCCAGCACATCGGCGGTCCCTCGTTCCAGCGTGCACTCGACAGCTTCAAGCTGCTGCGCAAGCATGTCGAGATCGGTGAGAAGGGCTGGCTGACCGTCGAGATGGGCACCCGGGACATCAACCCCGACGGCTCCAAGGCGACCCCGCCCACCCTCGAGGTCAAGAACGGTGCCGCCAAGATCAACGTCCCGTGGGACGGTGGCCTGATCTTCACCTCCACCGATCCGTTGCCCAGCCAGTACCGCGTCGAGTACGAGCTCAAGACCCTCGATTTCGGCGGCAAGCGACCCGGCGGGGAGAACAACGGATGGGACTACGACGGCAAGACCAACGGCTACGTCCCCGGCGAATGCAAGACCAACTTCCCGTGGACCCGCAAGGGTGACTACAGCCAGGGCGGTGCCGACAAGGTCGACGGCTGCGCGAAGCCCTGGGGCAACGTCACCGCGGAGAACGGTTACTACCTGCTGTCCATCATGGACTACGCACACCCCGCACCGCACAACAACATCTTCATCCACAGCCACCGCAAGGTCGGCATGGACATCTACTCCGTCAACGGCGGCTGGGCCCGCGTCTACAAGGCCTGCAACCCCGCCACCAAGGAGATCTTCCCCTACACTGAGTCCAACGGCAACGGTGTGAACGAGATCTTCTTCGACGGCAGCGCCTGGCGTGACAAGGCCTTCGCCTACAACCAGTTCATCATGCCCACCGAGTGCGGCGTGAGGGACGGCTCCGACAAGGACGCGACCATCGTGTCGGCGGTCGAGCTGCAGCCCGAGCTGATGCCGGACGAGACCTACAGGTTCGCCATCGAGCGCACCAAAACAGGCTACGTCCAGGAGATGAGCGGCAACTTCAAGAACGTCGGTCAGCAGACCTACCGTTACGAGCGCCCGTTCATCAGCGAGGTCAACGGTCGGGAAACCTCCATCTGGCACTACAACCAGACCCCCGGAGAGTACGACGGTCGTTTCAACGAGACACTGACCTTCGACGAGGGTAAGTACGGTTCGTTCGAGAAGGAGATGTGGCCCGCAGGCTCGGCGTACCCCGACAACTTCGTCATCGGTATCCCGCACCTGAACTACTACGAAGGCTCCGCCACGGTCGACAACATCCGGCTCTACACCCCGGAGTAGACCGACGGCGACCATCCGGCGGTGATCACCGCTGAACGGCACACCCGACAGACCCGCGGCCCCGCCTCACGGTGGGGCCGCGGGTTCGTCCATTCATTCCCCGACCTCACCGGACCCCCGTGTCACCCTCAGTAACCGGGAGATGCGACGGCCCGATGCGATCCGAGCGAACGGAGAACCTGCGCCCGGTCGTCGGGGAGTGTCCGGGCGGCGACGAGGTCCCGTCGTGCGACGCCCGCCGGAGCGGTGACCCGCACCGTCGCCGTCGGAGCCGGCGGTCGGCCGCGACGGTGGCCGAAACCTGAGGGGCGCCGCGTCCGGGACCGGGTCAGCGGACCCGGTTGCGGTTGTCGGCTGAAGCCATGGAGACCGCCGAGAGGGACTTCCTGTTCACACCACGCCGGGTGAAGTAGACGAGATAGACGAGCCAGCCGATGGCGGTGACCGCCAGGAAGGACACCATGCGGTAGACGAAGACCGCGCCGAAGGCGTTGGCGCCGGTCATGCCGACGGCGACGAGGGTCGCCGTCATGGCGGCCTCCACGGGGCCGAGGCCCCCTGGTGTCGCCTGCACGGTGCCGGCTATCTTCGCGGTCACGTAGGCTAGCGTGACTCCGGCGACCGTGGTGTGGTCGGGATCCGCGTAGACGGCTGGGAACACCCCGGTGACCGCCCACACGCTCGCCCAGAGAGAGACGATGTCGAAGCACCAGTTGAGCAGCGACCAGAGCGCGACGACCGCGAACCGCGGCACCGTCAACCGGACATCGTGGAGCTGGTGCACGTGACCGAGAATGTCGTCGAGTCCCGCGTCGCGGTCCCGTCGCCGCAGTCTGTTGAGACGGGGCCACCACCGGCGGACCCACCGGGCCACGTGGCGGGGGTTGTCGGAGGCCCAGTAGACGGCCCACGCCAGCAGTGACATGACGGCGAACGTACCGATAAGGGACACCAACGACAGGTCGGCGCCGAGGATCACGATCGCGGACACCCCGAGGGCGACGAGCCACATCGTGGACAGGGCCCCGGAGAGCACGATCTGCCACGAACAGACCATGACCCCGGCGCCCCACGAACGCATGGTCTGGTACTGGAGGACGGTGGAGAGCGCCTGACCCCCCGGAAACGATGAGGACCAGGCGTTGGACGCGAAGGTCAGCGCGTTCGCGTCCCGGCGTCTGACCGGAACGCCTCCGGCCCTGAGGAGCAGGCGGAGGACGGCGGCCATGGCGTACAGCGAGGCGACGGCGGCGAGCAGCGCAGCCCCGACCCCGATCGGTTCCGCACGGCGCACCGCGGCGAGCCCCTGGCTGAAGAGGTCGGTCCGGTCACGGAGGAAGAAGACGGCCAGTGCGATGAGGATGAGCGGGGTGAGCCACCTCACCCAGGGGTTGCGGCGGAGCTTGCTCAACCTCCGGATCATCTGCCGGTTCCCCGATCCAGCTGGGGTTGGTCGTCGTCGGCCTCCAGGCGGGCGAGGAGCTCGGGGAAGGGAATCAGGGCGTCGTCCTCGCGGACGGTCCTGCCGTGGCGCGCGGCCTCACTGCCGCCGATGACGACCGCGTGACCGACGGGCAGTTCACCGGGGGCCGGCACGGAGGTGGGGACCTCCGATCCGTGGCCGATTCGGGCCGTGGCCTTCTTGATGAACAGCGGCGCCCACCAGTTGTCCTCGCGCAGGAGGTGCATGACGGCCGGCACGAGGAGCATCCGGATGATGGTCGCGTCGAGGACGAGGGCGGCGATCATGCCGAACGCGATGTACTTCATCATGACGATCTCGGAGAACCCGAAGGCACCGCAGACGACGATCATGATGACCGCGGCGGCGGTGATGATGGAGCCGGTGTGCGCTGTGCCGTAGCGGATCGCCTGGTCCGTGGTCGCGCCCCGTTCGCGGGCTTCGACCATCCGGGAGACCAGGAACACCTCGTAGTCCGTGGACAGGCCGTAGATGATCGCCATGATGAGCACGAGGACCGGGCTCATCAGCGGGCCCGCGGAGTAGCCGAGGAACGAAGCTCCGACGCCGTCGACGAACATCGCGGTGAGGATGCCGAGGGTCGCGCCCATCCCGAGGATGGTCATGATCACCGCCTTGGCGGGCAGGATCAGTGACCCGAAGGTCAGCGCCATGAGGATGAAGGTGGCGATGACGACGTAGAGCGCCATCCACGGGAGTTTCTCGAAGAGCGCCTCGATGGATTCGACCTCGAGTGCCGGGGTACCGCCGATGTGGACCTCGACCCCCTCGGGGACGTCGATCTCACGGAGCTTGTCGACGACCGAACCGTTCAGGCTGCGATCGGTGATACCGGCGGCGAGAACGGTGGTCCCGTCCTTGGTGGGCGAACTGGGGCTGAACCGCCCGGTCAGACCGGGGACGGAGTTTGCCTGCTGGTAGACCTGCACGAGCTGCTCGTTGGTGGCGCCGGTGACGACGAGCTTGATGGGTTCGGTCCGGAAGGCGGGGAACGTCGAGTCGAACTCGGCCTGGGCCTGCCGGACCTCGTTGGCCGGGGGCAGGTAGGTTTCGTTGATGCCACCGAACTTCACGCCCGCCAGCGGCAGGGTGAGCAGGAGGAGCCCGGCGACGATCGCCAGCGTGACGATCTTCGAGTGCCGCATCGCCCACGCGGGGACCCGCCCCCAGAAGCCCTGGGTGACGTCCTCCCCGGCGTGAGAGGTCCTGCGGATGGCGAACTTGTCCACGCGCCGCCCGAGCAGGCCGAAGATGCTGGGCAGCACGGTGATCGACAGCAGTGCGGCGAGGCCGACGGCGCTGATCGCACCGTAGGCGACGGATTTGAGGAACGCCTGGGGGAAGATGAGCAGGCCGGACAGTGCGACGGCGACCATACCCGCGGAGAACACCACCGTCTTGCCGGCCGTCGCAGTCGTCGTCGCCACCGCGTCCGGGATGTCTGATCCGCGGTCCAGTTCCTCGCGGAACCGGGACACCATGAATAGCCCGTAGTCGATCGCCAGCCCCAGTCCGAGGAGGGTGACCACTGACTGGGCGAACACGTTGACCTGTGTGAACCCGGCGAGAATGGAGAGGATGCCGAGCGAACCGAGGATCGAGAGGACACCGACGATCAGCGGCATGGTGGCGGCGACGATCGATCCGAAGACGATGATGAGCAGCAGTGCCACCGCGGGCAGGGCGTAGACCTCGGCGCGGGAGACGTCCCCGGCCATGCCTTCGTCGAGGGCGTCCGCGACAGCGGTTGATCCGGCGACGGACACCTCGAGGCCGTCGGGGAGACCGTCCGGGACGAGGTCGTCCTCTACCGCCCGGAAGTCCTTCAGCGTCTGTTCGCCGTCGCCCTTCAGCCCGATCGCCGCGAACGCGGTGCGGTGGTCCGCGGAGACCAGCTGTCGGTTCCGGGTCTTGTCGAAGTAGCCGGTGACGTGACTGATCTCATCGGGATGCTCGGCGCGGAGGCGTTCGAGGTGCTCCGCGATCGCGGTGAACGTCGCCGGATCGTCGACGGTGCCCCCCTCGGGGGCGCGGACGAGGAGAACGACGTCGCCGTTGTTGTCCCGGCCGAAGGTCTCGAGCTCGATCGCGGCCGCCCGGGAGGAGGATGAACCGGGATCGTCCCAGCCCTCCTGGCTCATCCGGTCGTCGAGGCGCAGCCCGAACAGGACGTAGAGCGCACAGATCGCGGTGAGCACCACCAGCGGAACCACGCGGCGGTACCGGTAGGCGAGTCGTCCCCAGGTTGTGAACACGGTGGCCTCGACTCCTTGTCTTCGGTCTCGGAGGGATGGAACAGTCGGTCGGGTCAGGAACGGCCGGACAGGAGCGCCGACAGCGGGCGGAAGGGCTGCAGCCAGGCGCCGCCCTCGGGGAGGGAGTCCAGGGAGATCCGCGGCAGCGGTTCGCGGAACACGCCGGGGATCTCCTCGAGATCGATGAACTCGATGGTCTCCGAGCTCACCGCCCATGATGCGTGCTCGTGGAAGCCGATCACCGTGACGGGCATCTCGGCGGCCAGCTCCTCGAGCGTCTCGCGGAAGTTCTGTCCGTCGGCGCTCGCCACGACGAGGCCGTTGAGGATCCCCTCCTCGTGTCGACGGCGGATGTGGGCGAGCATGTCGGGATCGACGTCGGAGTCGTCGTCGGTCTTCGGCTTCGCGAACACCGCGAAACCGACGTTCCGCAGTGCCTCGACCCAGGGGCGGACGACATCGGAACCGCCGGGAGCGACATTGGTGAACACCGTCGCCTCAGGCTCCAGATGGAATCCGAGCTCCTCCGAGCGGATATCGGCACGACCGAGGAGCCAGCGGCCGATGGCGTCGAAACGCGGTCGGTACACGGCGGTCGGGCGCCCCCCGAGGATCGCACCCAGGCCCATGTCTAGGTTCGGTGCGTCCCAGACCAGCAGGAGAGTCTGCGGGCCCGGATCCGTCGTGTTGTCCGCGTGCTCGCTGTAGTTGTGCGTGTGATCGTGGTGGGCGTTATTCATTGGAGGGTCTTTCGCTGGTTATCGGGTCAAGGGAGAAGACGGGAGAAGTCGCACTCACAGGGGGCGCTGCCACAGGAACTCGGTGATGTGGTGGTCACGGTCGAGTCCCTTGCCCTCGAACTTCGTGATCACCTGTCGGTCAACCAGTTGCGGGCAGTCCGGCCACGGCCATCCCCGGTACTCGAGCTGCGGTTCGACGTCGACGAGATCGGAGATCCATTCCGCGTAGTCGGCGTGATCCGTCGCGACGTGCAGCACACCTCCGGGTTTCAGTCGACCGGCGATCAGGTTCAGTGGTCCGGACTGGATGATGCGGCGTTTGTGGTGCCGCGCCTTGGGCCAGGGGTCCGGGAAGAAGATCCGCACCCCGGCGAGCGACTCCGGCGCGATCATGCGGTTGAGCACCTCGATGCCGTCGCCCCGGATCATCCGGATGTTGTCGATGCCGCCCCGGACGGTCGCGCCCAGCAGTTTCGCCAGGCCCGGCTTGTAGAGCTCGACGGCGATGACGTTGACGTCCGGTTCCTCGACGGCCATGGCCGCGGTGGAGGTGCCCGTTCCGGAGCCGATCTCGAGGATCGTCGGGGCGCTGCGTCCGAACCAGGCGTCGGTGTCGATCGTCTCGTCGACGAGGACCTTGCCGAGTCGGGGCCAGTGCTCGTTCCAGAGGCGCTGCTGATTGTCGGTGAGAGTGCCCCGGCGGAACGTGACGTTGCCGAGGCGCGGGTAATCGAGCCCGTCGTCGAAGACGGACTGGAGGCGGCGACCCGGGGGGAGTTCCCCGAGATCGCCGGGGTTAGGGGAATTATCGGTACTAGACATCCCCCCCAGTTTGCCTGCTGTGCCGGACAAACTTCAATACACGCGCCGGCGTCCGTGGCCGCCGTCCGGTCGATGCTCGGCCAGCGGACGGGACGCGGTGACCCGCGACACGGGCACCGGGAAATGCGGGCGACCCCAGGTGGGGGTGGGCCACTTTCGCCGAAACGGACGGATCGTACCTAGTGGGAGAGGGGGATTCGGGGGTGTTGAACTGGTAATGACAAATGTGGTCAGCGTCTCAATGCGAGTCGCTGCGAGGTATCGGCACCCGGGCTACGCTGGACGATGAGAAGTCTGCCGAACGACAGAAGATGTCAGGAGTAAAGATGACCGAGTCAACAATCCCGCGCCTTGAGGGTGCACTGCCCACGAAGAACGAGGAACTGATCCGATGGATCTCCGAAGCGGTGGAGCTGTTCCAGCCCGAGCGGGTCGTCTTCGCCGACGGTTCCCAGGAAGAATGGGATCGGCTCGGTGCTGAGCTCGTCGAGGCGGGCACCCTCATCAAGCTGAATGAGGAGAAGCGTCCGAACAGCTACCTGGCGCGTTCCAATCCCGCGGACGTCGCCCGCGTGGAGTCCCGGACATTCATCTGCTCCGAGGATGAGTCAGGTGCCGGTCCGACGAACAACTGGATGGATCCGGCCGAGATGAAGGCCGAGATGACGGAGTGCTTCCGGGGGGCCATGAAGGGCCGCACGATGTACGTCGTCCCGTTCTGCATGGGCCCGATCAGCGACCCGGACCCGAAGCTCGGCGTCCAGTTGACGGACTCCGCCTACGTCGTGATGTCGATGCGCATCATGACCCGCATGGGCACCGAGGCCCTGGAGAAGATCGGGGATGACGGCAAGTTCGTGCACGCCCTGCACTCCGTCGGCGCGCCGCTGGAGCCCGGCGAGGAAGATGTCGCCTGGCCCTGCAACGACACGAAGTACATCACCCAGTTCCCGGACACCCGTGAGATCTGGTCCTACGGTTCCGGCTACGGCGGAAACGCCATCCTGGCGAAGAAGTGCTACGCCCTGCGTATCGCCTCCGTCATGGCCCGCGACGAGGGCTGGATGGCTGAGCACATGCTCATCCTGAAGCTCACCTCCCCGGAGGGCAAGGCGTACTACATCTGCGCGGCGTTCCCCTCCGCCTGCGGCAAGACGAACCTGGCGATGCTCGAGCCCACCATCGACGGCTGGACCGCCGAGGTCGTCGGCGACGACATCGCGTGGTTGAAGTTCGGCGAGGACGGCCGTCTCTACGCGGTCAACCCGGAGAACGGTTTCTTCGGTGTCGCACCCGGAACCAACTACGACTCCAATCCCAACGCCATGAAGACGATGGAGCCGGGCAACGCCCTGTTCACCAACGTCGCGCTCACCGATGACGGTGACGTCTGGTGGGAGGGCCTGGAGAACAAGCCCGAGCACGCCATCGACTGGAAGGGCAATGACTGGACCCCGGACTCCGACGAGCCGTCCAGCCACCCGAACTCCCGCTACTGCGTCCCGATCTCCCAGTGCCCGGTCGCGGCGGAGGAGTTCGACGACTGGCGCGGTGTTCCGGTCTCCGCGATCCTGTTCGGCGGTCGGCGCCCCGACACCGTTCCGCTGGTCACGCAGGCCTTCGACTGGAATCACGCCACCATGATCGGAACCCTGTTGTCCTCCGGTCAGACCGCGGCCTCCTCCGAGGCCAAGGTCGGTGCCCTGCGCCACGACCCCATGGCCATGCTTCCGTTCATCGGCTACAACGCCGGCGAGTACCTGCAGCACTGGATCGACATGGGTGAGAAGGGCGGCGACAAGATGCCGCCGGTGTTCCTGGTCAACTGGTTCCGCCGCGGCGACGACGGTCGCTTCCTGTGGCCCGGATTCGGCGAGAACAGCCGCGTGCTGAAGTGGATCGTCGACCGGATCGAGGGTCGTGTCGAGGCCGACGAGACCGTCGCGGGCCACACCGCCCGCGCCGAGGATCTCGATCTCACCGGACTGGACACCCCGCGTGCCGATGTCGATGAGGCCCTGACCGCTCCCCCGGAGCAGTGGGCCCGGGACATGGAGGACAACGCCGCCTGGCTGGAGAAGCTCGGCCCGGCCGTCCCCAAGGAGGTCTTCGAGCAGTTCGAGGCGCTCAAGGAGCGCATCGCGAAGCATTCCGGGAAGTAGCACCGGACAGTCCCTCGCCCGGGGGTCACCGACAGCATCCTCTGTCGGTGACCCCCGGGCTTTGTCGTGCCGTGGTCGAACATCTGTAGGCCCATTAATTCTGATGGTTTTTAAAACGGTTTATAACCGATCTTTTGTGCACAGATATCGCAAATAGGTTTGATCGGGGTTTGTGACCGCGTTCCCGGTTTATTTGGTGGGGTAGTGGGGTCCGGATTCCGCTCCCCCACTTTGTTTTGCGAGGTTAAGGGCTTTTTTATGGACCGGAAACTTTTGGTAGAATTTCGCAGGGTTGCTGCCAGGATTCTGTAAGGTAACGGTGGCATTCCATTCGAGTTTCCTCCGGATGACCGCCGGAACGAAACGCGAAGAACGTTAGCCCTGACCGAAAAGAGAAAACTGACAACATGAATACGCGACAATTGCGGGGACGACCTCTGCCGATCGTGATGCTGGCGGCGCTCGCGTCAGTACTGGCACTGATTCTGGCGTTCATCTCCGTCCCGACCGCCGGCGCTGAAACCGGCTCCGACCGAACCGGGGACTACGTCACCAGTGTCGATTTTACCCGGAGCTCCGGAAAACCCTCTTCGGAACCTCTGCGCTCGGACGAGGCGCTCATCCTGAGCATCGACTTCAGCGCCAAGGAGTTCCAGGATGATCCGGACAAGGCGGTGCAGCCGGGCGACTACCTCGTCTTCGAACTGCCGGGATGGCTGCACACGGTCAGCAAGGCGGTGAACCTCACCAACGCCTCAGGAGACGTGGTCCTCGAGTGCGAGAACGCCGACGACGAGCACGCCGTCAGGTGTGTATTCACCGACTTCGTCACAAAGAACTCGCAGGACGTCGGCGGCCACTACACGATGGTCGTCTACGGGATCGCGGGCGAGGAGATCGTTCCGCGATCCTTCGACGTCGGTCCCGTCACCGTGAGCGTGACGAGCATTCTCGACGCGGATGTCATCGGCGACGGAGTTCTCCCCCCGGTGGAGAATCCGAACCAGCCCGAGGTCATCCAGGAGAACAACTCGAAGACCGGCAATTTCGTCGGGGTGTCCAACTGGACCGAGAACCTCGGAATCATCCGCTGGAGCATCGTCGTCAACGGAACAGGTCGGGCCCTGAAGATCATCGACGAGATGGAGGGGCCCCAGACCCCGTTCGAGGCCTCGAACAGCTGGGACTTCGAGCGGAAGGGGGGCACCGACATTCGCGTCCGCACCCGGGCCGACGAAGACGCCTCCGGTGGTACGTGGGAGTACGTCGCCCACGGTGGCAACGCGACTCCGCTGCCCGCCGATGCCTGGACGATCGACTGGGTCGACTCCAACGTCACCATCGGAATTCCCGAGACCGAGAAGGGCAAGGTCTACCAGATCAACATCTACACCCAGTTCCCGATGGACACCTTCCCGAACGGCTCAACCGTCAGCAACACCGCGCGCATCGACGGTGTCGACTTCGACTCCACGATCACGGCGAAGGCGATGGTGGGCGGCTACGCCTACGGTAGGCCCGGATACGGCAAGATCGCGCTCACGAAGAACGTGGTCAGTGGCGTCGGGACAGTACCCGCCGGATTCAAGGGTCCTCTCGTCGGCGACACGTATTCGGTGAACCTCCACTGGGTGGATCCCGACGGAACGGTGCACGATGAGATCGTCAAGGTGACCGAGGGACAGGCCGATCTCGATTCCCTCCCCGAATTCCTCAAGGGCACGGAAGTCACCGTGACGGAGCAGGCCCCGGCGGACACCGAGACCTACACCTGGGCCGCTCCCGTCTTCGAGAAGGAGAGCGGTGACTCGAGGGTCACCATCTCGGACGACAAACAACAGGCGGTCGTGGTCGTCGGCGACAACCGCGTCTCCTCACTGACCATCCGCAACACCTACGCGCCCAAGACCGCGTCGTTCAGTGTGACGAAGCAGGTTGAGGGTCTGGACAGTGCGGAGTACGCGGACAGGGACTTCAAGTTTGACTTCACCTGTGGTGATCAGTCCGGTGTGTTGGATGTTCGTGCCGGGGAGACGGTGCGGTCGCCGGAGTTCCCGGTGGGTACCGTGTGCACCGTGGTCGAGGACGATGCTTCGGCTGAGTTCGCCGGTCATTCGTTGACCGTGTCGCCGGAGTCGTCGACTGTGGTCATCGCTGTTGATGACAGTGATGATCTGAAGGTGACCAACACCTACGATGGGCCTCCGCCAGTCGTCGACGGTTCCGGTTGGGCGTCCTCGGCGGGAATCCCCTGGCTCATCCCTCTGGTCGGCTCGGCGGCACTGGGATCAGTCGCGCTGCTTCCCCTGCTGTCCTCCGGCGGATCAGTCGCCACCCAGGGTTCGTCGAACGCGGGACCGGCGGCAACACCGACCGTCCCCGGTGCCCCGACCCCCGGGGCTCACGTCGAACAGTCACCGAACGACCAGATCGAACAGCCGAAGGAGGAACGCCGGGGAGGAATGCTCGCCGAGACCGGAGCGAACGTCCTGCTGCTCGTCATGGTGGCCTTCTTCCTCATGGGACTCGGACTGGTGATGGTGCGACGCCGTCGTAGCTGATTCCGGCTGATCACCGGCAGGTGATCGCCATCGGGCCGCCCCGGGAGAACACCTTCCCGGGGCGGCCTCGTCAGTTCCTGGGCCCGGTCCCGGTGTCCACACAGGTGCGGACATCAATCCGGGAAATTCACGGGGTGGGAGAGCCCATTCCGGTCGGTGATTGATCCCCGGGGAGTCCCACCGGACGCCGGATTCAGGCCAGTTCGGTGCGTCTGCGCAGCACGATCACCAGATTGCTCACCGCGAACTCCCGCAGAACCGGAACGCGGACCATCCACCACGCCCACGCGGGGTGGTAGCGCGGAAACACGCCGCACACCTCGGCGCCACTCGACCGCGCCCACTTCAGGCCGGCCGCGCAGGAGACGTCGAAGAGCGACTCACCGAACACGTTCTTCGGTGGATGGCCGTGCCGCCGGGTGTACCGGTCACGGGCGAAGCCGCCACCGATGTAGTGCGGGAGAACACCGGTCTCGTGGCCGCCGAAAGGACCGAGCCACACGGTGTAACTCAGCACCACGAGTCCCCCGGGGCGGGTGACCCGCACCATCTCATCGCCCATCGCCCACGGATCCGGTATGTGTTCCGCGACATTGGATGAGTAGGTCAGGTCGAAGACCCCGTCCAGGAACGGCAGCTCCGTACCCGATCCACGGACGGCCGCATCGACCTCGATACCGGCCGCCGACATCTCCCCCGCGTCCGGTTCGACCGTGACGTATCCACAGTCCCGCGCGGCGAACGCCCGGGAGAAGTAGCCGGGGCCGCCTCCGACGTCGAGGATGCGACGCCCGGAGAGGCCAGCACCCGCACAGTCGGCGTGGAGTGCCTCCAGGATCCGGGCGGTGTCCTCCGCGAGATACCCGTAGAACAGTTCCGGGCGGGCCTGTTCGAAACGGAAGGCCCGGAGCAGGCCGACCGACCGGTGGAGGGTCGCCAGCCGCCGGGTCCGGGTAAGTCGGGGTGAGGGGGGAAACAGCACTGTGACAGTGTATCGGTGACCGCCGGTTAGACTGACTGGGTCATGAAGATCCTGTTCCTGTGCTGGCGCGACACCTCCCACCCCCAGGGCGGCGGCAGTGAGCGCTACCTGGAGCGCGTGGGGGAGTACCTCGTCCGGCACGGCCACGAGGTCGTCTACCGGACCGCCGCGCACGACGCCGCACCACGGAGACAGACCCGGAACGGGATCCGTTTCACCCGTGCCGGCGGAAAGCTGACCGTCTATCCGCGTGCGTGGGCGGCGCTCCTAGCGGCACGGGTCGGGCTGGGGCCGTTGCGGGGTGCCGACGTCATCGTGGACACGCAGAACGGGATCCCGTTCTTCGCCTGCATCTTCGGTGGCAGGCCGACAGTACTGCTCACCCACCACTGCCATCGGGAGCAGTGGCCGGTCGCGGGGCCGGTACTCAGCCGGATCGGATGGTTCCTCGAACGCCGTGTGGCACCCCTGGTGTACCGGTCGAGTCCCTATGTCACGGTCTCCGAGCCGTCCGCGGGCGAGCTCGTGGAACTCGGGGTCGATGCCGAAGCGATCCGGATCATCCGCAACGGCATCGACCCGGCACCGACGGACTTCGCCCGCTATCCGGAAAGCGGGACGACGCATCTGGTGACGCTGTCCCGCCTCGTGCCGCACAAACAGATCGAGCACGCCATGAACGTGATCGCGGCCCTCGCACCGACGCGGGACGTGGTCCTCGATGTCATCGGCTCAGGGTGGTGGGAGCAGGAGCTCCGGGACCACGCACTGTCGCTCGGGATCGAGGACCGGATCGTCCTGCACGGCCAGGTCAGCGAGGAACACAAGCACGCTCTTCTCGCCCGCGCCACCCTGCACCTGATGCCGTCCCGGAAGGAAGGGTGGGGGCTCGCGGTCATCGAGGCCGCTCAGCACGGTGTGCCCACCCTCGGGTACCGCAGTTCGGCGGGACTCAATGATTCCGTCATCGACGGTGTCACCGGGGTCCTCGTCGACGACGAGGCGGCGCTCATCCACGCGACCGCTGCGCTTCTCGACGAACCCACCCGGCGAGCCAGGCTCGGTGCCGCCGCCGAGAAGCGCGCCACCGAGTTCTCCTGGGAACTCACCGGCGGGCAGTTCGCCGAACTGCTGGAGCGCGTCGCAACACGGCGGTGAGCACCGGTACGGCGAGCCACAAGCCCGTCAGCCCGAGACCCAGCCACCAACGCCGGCCCCGGCGCGGACTCCCGCCGAGATCGTGGATCGCCCCGCCGTCGACGACGACCCCGATCCCGGCAGCGCGGAGGCCGTCGGTGTCGCCGGCCCGCCACGACTCCACGCCCCGCACCCACCGCGGGTTCGGGGCGTCGGTGAGCTCGCAGTCGACCCTCAGGGCGCCGGGTTCGACCAGTGGGACGGCTTTGGACCGCGGGTCGACGACGGTTCTGCCGCGGTAGGTGATGATCGTTCCCGCGTCGGTGATCAGCACGTCACGTCCATCCGCGACCTCCGCGAGCTGAGCCCACGCGGGATCCGACGGAACCGGCCTCAGAATTCCCACCGCACGGGGGGCGTCGGGCATCTGGAGCACGGCGAGGAGGATGACCGTCCCCGCGAGGAGTGCCCGGCGGTCCGCGACGAGAGCGGCCAGCGCGGCGAATGCGGGGACGGCCAGTGCGACGTACTTCTGTGCGTCCCGCAGCAGCCCGGCACCGGGCACATGGGTGAGCGACCAGGTGGCCGCCCCGGGCAGGAGCCACCACCCCAGCGCGACCCCGAAGCCGATGCCCGCGAGTATCAGCAGTTGTCGCGTGCACCTGCGTATCCCGGTGGCCAGCAGTACCGCGAGCAGGATCCCGAACACCGCGAACCCCGCTGACCGTGACGCCGGAACGGCCGTACCGTTCCAGATGCCCCCCAGCCCGAGCAGCGCACCGGCCGTCCCGACGAGATGCTCCGCCCGGGGAGCGAACGCGGTGGCTCCCCCGACGCCAGTGCCGACCCCACCGAGCAGCGCCGGAACCAGCCACGGGAGAACCACCACGAGCCCGATCCCGGCGGCGGCCCCCGCCTGCCGCGGCCGGTGCCACGAACACGCGACCGCCACCACGATCCCCAGCACCGCACCTGTGGGCGTCAGCGATGCCGCCCACAGCCCCGCGGCCAGCGCCGGAAGGTTCCCGGTGAGCCCGGCCCAGGCGATTCCGGACAGCAGCCACGCGGCGATCACCAGGGACCAGTGTCCCTGCACCAGACGCTCCACCACGAAGGGGTTGGCGATGGTCACGGTCACCGCGGCCAGCTGCGGGCCGAGCCTGTCACCGCCGGTGACGTGCCGCGCGAGCGCCGCGGCCCCCGCGGCACCGGCCAGACCCGCGAGGAGAAGAAGTAGTCGTGCGAGCACCGAGGCATCGACGAGCATCCCCGCCAGAGCCAGGACCCCGTCCTGCGGGGCTCCCCGCGCCGGCAGGTCGCCGAAGCCCAGGGCCGACAGGCTCAGCGCCGGGTGGGGGAGCACCACCATGTCCCGCTGGATCAGGGCACCCGCCCCGGCGAGCGGCCACAGCAGAACACCGACGCAGAGAACCGACCAGGCGGTCAGGACGGTACGGCGGGTCACGCCACAGAGTCTACGGCCGGGACTGCGACCGTCGACGCAGCAGCCGGACACCGAGGAGGATGAGCAGCGCCCCGGCGATGCCGACACCCCAGCCGACCGAGCCCAGGAGATTCAGTTTCGACCGGCCGTCGAGGGCTTTCGCCCACTGACGTTCCTGCGTGGCGTCGTTCCACTCCGCCGTCATGGCGAGTGCCGTGCGGTTCGGGTTCACGGCGGCGTCCGGGGCATCGAAACGGGCCTGCGCCATGGTGCGTGCCTCGTCGTCGTCGCGCGCGAAGAAGTAGTTGAGGTACTCCCGTCCGTGCACGATCACGCCCGTCGACGGCTCGACCCACACCGTGCGGTCGTTGGCGTAGTAGCGGGTCATCGTCACCCGCTCGTCCGGGGCCAGGCCGCGCTCCTCCAGCTCGGCGGGGGTGTACCAGTCGCGGGCGGGTGTGGTCATCCGGAGTGCGTTCAGTGACGCCTTCTCGTGTTCGCTGACTTCACCGTCCAGATTGAACACTCCGCTGATGGCCGTGAACATGTTCACGGGGCCGACCTGCTGGTGGTAGCGCATCACCTTGACATCCTCGTGCCCGGACAGGATCTCCTCGTCGACGAAGTCGATGGGTTGCGCCTCCTGTGCCGTCGTGTCGAAGTAGGGGTACGAGCGGGCGTCCGAGTCGAAGGGGAACTGGTACTGCACCCCCTCCCGGGTGAAACCGTTGCGCATGTCATCGAGGCCCAGCCTCGGGGAGGTCGCGTGGAAACTCGACACCGGCTCATCCACCGGGAGCGCGGTGTGACGGTTCAGGGTGATCGTGTCCACCGTCGCGGAGATGATGTTGTCCGGTTCCGGGCGGTCGGTCCGCATGAGGACGTTGCCCGCCCGCAGCGTCACCACATCGGCGTCGGCCGGTTCGACGACGCTGATACTGCGGTTGCCGTAGACGGGGGTCGCGTGGCCGATGAAGCAGGACACCGGGGCCTCGTCGCCCTCGCACACAGGATCCGCCGCGTGTTCGGGCAGAACCTCCCGGGATCCGAAGGCGCGGGAATCCAGGAGGGTGGCGTCCATCTCGCGGGTCACCGTCTTACCGCCCGCATCCAGCGGAATCACCTTCAGGCGCGGCAGGAGGAACGACGGCAGGAGAACGGCGACGGCGACGAGCGCCACGCCGAGTGTGAGGGCGGTGAAACCGGAGACCCGCGAGGTCATCGCGACCCCCTTCCAACTAGGATCTGTGCAAGAACATGTGCCCGGGTGACGCGGGCGGAAAGGCGGCCGCGCCATGGGCACAGAAGGATCGTACCCGCAAACTACACGGTTCAACGCCTCACTCGAGGGGCTTCGCGCCGTCGCCTCCATCGGTGTTCTGCTCACCCACGTCGCCTTCCAGACCGGACTGGCGCCCACCGGTTTCATCGGGGGAATCCTCGGACGGTTCGACTTCTTCGTTCCCGTGTTCTTCACCCTGTCGGCGTTCCTGCTGTGGCGACGCTACGGCCCCCGGGCCGGTCGGGATGTCTCCTGGACCCGCTACCTGGCCAGCCGCGTGGGACGGATCTTCCCCGCCTATCTGGTGGTGGTCGCCGCCGTGCTGATGCTCCTTCCCGACGCCTACCGCAGTACCGGTGTCCAGCGGGTCGTGAATCTGACGATGACCCAGATCTACGTCCCGGGTGGTCTCGCGCCGGGACTCACGCACCTGTGGTCCCTGTGCGTCGAGGTCGCCTTCTACGCCGCGCTGCCGCTGCTCGCGGTGGTTGCCGGTGCCCTGCCGGGACGGGCCCGCATCCCCGTGATCGTTCTCGTGGCGGTGGTGAGCCTCGGCTGGGCCTGGCTACCGTTCGTCGCAGCGTCCCCCGCGCCGGGCGTCGCCAACCTGCAGATCCTCCCGCCCGCGTTCACCTGCTGGTTCGCGGTCGGCATGATCGCCGCGGAGGCCGAGGGCCGACTCACGCCGCGGGCGCTCCGGATCCTGGGCGGGCGCCCGGTGTGGTGGGTGCTCGCCGTCATCATGCTGTGGATCGCCGCGCAACCCTGGTACGGGCCCGTCGGTCTCGTGCACCCGCAGCCGGGCGAGTTCGTGCTCCGCGTGCTGGCGGGCACCGTGTTCACCGCCGCTGTCGTCCTGCCGTATGCCCTCGCTCCCCGGGAGGGGCTGTTGACCAGCCCGGTGTTCCAGGCCCTCGGCCGGTGGTCCTACTCCATCTTCCTGGTGCACCTGCCGGTGCTCGAGCTGATGTTCCCGCTCACGGGTATCTCTCCCTTCACCGGGCACACCGCGCTGATCGCGGCGCTGACCCTCGCTGTGACGGTCCCGGTGTCCGCCGTCGTGTACGTGCTCGTGGAGGAACCGGCGCGGGCGATGATGCGGCGGACGATTCGGGAGAACAAGGGAGTTGTCCACAGGCTCTCCACAAACACGACATAGTATGAGTGATCCCCATCACTAAAATCTGCAATTTATGCTAATTTTGACTAAAGTTGGCCGAGTAAGCCCCCGGGGGCGCGAAGAGAAAACGCCTGCCCAGGGGCGTTTGCGTGTGCTGAGGGCCACCAATGTCTGGCCGGACCGAGTGTACAGCTACGTTGATATTATTATGTGATGCCAAACTTGTCTTCTTCGGATGTGGAAGCTCTCTTCAGGTTCGCAGGGCGTGCACGGATGTCCACCTACGTGAGCGCAACCTCCGAGATGTGTCAAAGGCGACGGATCTGTACATGCACAACATCGAGATAGCTCGGTGGTGGTTCGGTCCGCTCTCCCACTTTGAGGTGGCGCTCCGCAACTCGGTCCATGATGCGCTCGCCGGAGAATACGGTGAGCGGTGGTGGAACGACGGATCCCGAATCACCCTCAGCGGTCCCGGCTCCGGACAGCTGAATCGGGCGCGGAGAGAGTTCGGGCGACGACGCCCGGAAACAGCTCGAGAGATGACAGCCGGTGACTTCGTCGCCTCGACATCGATGGGGGCTCTGGGGCGGGTTGCCGCACCGGTCCAGTGCACAGCATCTCTGGCGTCCTGTTCTGTACCGGGCCTTCCCCCAATGTCGATGTCACAGCCCTGACAGAGGTGAGATCTACGACGCGGCTCTACGGCTCAAGGGATTGCGGAACCGGATGGCGCACCTTGAACCGATCTGCGGGATGAACCACATTGCGCTGTACGGGAACCTGATTGACGTGCTGGCGTCGATCGATCAGGATGCGGTGAACTTCACGCGACGTGCATTTCCGTCCCCGCCACCGGTGCGCCCATGAACGGCGTTCCGGTCCGGAGAGTGGTTCAGCTGTTCTCCTTGGCCGCCGACACCACGGCCGCCACCGATGCCAGGGCGGCGAGCCCGACGAAGGGCACGTCACCGGCGTAGCCGCCCTGCGGCCAGGGGACGTGGGCGAGCCACATCCCGGCCAGGGCCATCCCACCACCGGCGAGAACGGCCGGTCGGATCAGGGTGTACCGCACCACCACCCATGTCACCGCCCCGAGGGCGAGCCCGGCCCAACCACCGACCAGCCACAGAGCGACCGCGCCCCCGAGCAGGAACGGCACGCCACCCTGATCCACGTCTGCGCCGGCGTCCGGTACGGAGCTCCCGCGGCCGCGGATCACCGCGAGCACGCACAGCACCACGGCGCAGAGCCACGCCACGCCGCCGCTGATGAGTCCCGCCCGATAGGGGGCGTCGCCGGCGAAGTGCAGCTCCACGGCACCGCCGACCCCGGCCGGGACACGGAAGGACCGGGTCGCGGCGTCAACCACGTCCGCGTCCACCACGGTACCGCCGACCGTGGCGGTGAGCCCGTCGAGGGCGGCGCGCCCGGTGACGAGCAGCCGGTCGGTGTCCGCGGGTACGAGGGTCCGTCCCACGGCGACCGGTGCCGTCCCGCCGGTGAACCCCTCCTCGGTGAGCAGCGTCCACTCCTGCCGGGTGCGCAGATGGTGGTCCCCGGCGGCGAGCTGTACCGTTCCGCACGACACAAACGCGCCGTCGATCCGGAGACTGCGTTCCCGCGCCTGATCGGCAAGCGTGATCCCGTGGTTGGGATCCTCGTCGACCGGGCGAGGGTTCCGGCAGTCGGGGGAGTCGAGCCGCACGGTCATGTCCCGGGGCACGGTGAACGCGCGATCGAGGACATCCTCGCCGGTGGTGATCCGCTGAAGGAGGAACTGCCGCACGCCCGGGGACGTGTCCGGCACCGTGACCGTCCGGTGCACGGGGGCTCCGTCGAGCGCGATGCGGGCGATGCCCGCCCGGTCCCGCGACCTGCCGAGGGTCACGCGGACGGTGTCGGTCGGGCCACCGGGCACGCGGATGCGCGTGGCTTCGTCGGCCACCAGACGGGCATCGACGCCGGCATCGCCGGCGGTGACGGTCACATCCACATCGTCGCCGGTGGCGGTGATCCGCAGTACGGGGTCGGATACCTGCCGGTCGGTGGTGATCTCGATCCACTCGCCCGCCTGCCGGCCCGGGGTGGGATACCAGGCGGTGGTCGGGTCACCGTCGACGGCGGCCGTGACCGACGCCCCCGGCTCCGCGCCGCCGAAGCTCGTGGCGTCCGACGCCGAGGAGGACGCCCGCACGGTACCGCCCTGCCCGGTGACGCGGGTCAACGGTCCGGCCGAGGGGTAGTCCGCCACCGGGTTGCGCACGTCCGCCCCCTCGGACCGGTCGGCGAGCGGAGCGGAGACCGCGCCATTCACCGCGCCGTAGTTGCGGGCGACCAGCTGCGGGGTGTCGGTGACGGTCTCCGCGTCGCCGTCGACGAGGGTGCGTGCGGCGGGGCCGGTGAGGGCGTCGAGAAGCGCGAGTGACTCCCCGCCCCCGGCGACGCGGACAGGTGTATCCGTGGTCGTGGTCATGTGCAGGCCGGGATCGACCTCGAAGACGGTGACCGGACCGAAGTCGTGTGCCGTGGCGCCACTGTCCCGGAGCCGGTCCACCAGGTCACCGGCCGGCGCTCCGGGCAGATCATCGCGGACCACGATCATCCCTATCCCCAGTCTGCGGACGGCGCGGACCGCGTCCCCGGGATCGATGGCCGGGGAATTCAGGACCGCATCGACACCGTCGAGACCACGGATCGCCTCCGGTGGGACGAGGGGGACGGCGTCCCGGACCACCCACGGGACATCCAGCAGCGGTTGCAGGGGCTCGTCGCGGGTCCAGCCCCAGTCCTGCCTGGCGAAGGACGCGGACGGGAGGATCAGCGTCCGGGTGTCGCGTGCGTGGGTGTTGAGCCAGTCCGCGGTCTCCCGCCAGTAGGCGGGCACCTCGTCCCAGCCGCCCCTGGGGGCGAGCCTGCCGCTGAGTGCCGGGGCGCACGCCCCGAGCGCGATGAGCACGACGAGGACGGCGGCCGCGTGCCGACGACCCGGATCCAGCAGCTGCGCGCGTGTCGCCGGTACGGGCAGCACCCGCCCCAGCGCCGCGAACCCGACGAGCAGCGGGATCCGGACCACGGGATCGAACTTGTGGATGTTGCGCAGTGCCGCGCCGGGGCCGTCGAGAACCCCACGGAGCTCGGGGCCGAGCGGGCCGTGCGCCGCCCCGAGAATCACGAGCCCGATGAGCAGCATCCCGATCCAGAGGCCGCGTCGTGTGATGGGGTGGCAGAGCCCCACGAGGCCCAGTGTCGCGACGCAGGAGGTGAACAGGATGAACACCGGGGAGGTCACCAGCAGGTTGCCGGCCACCCGTTCGGTGTCGACGAACGGCGCCCAACTCGTCGTCCCGCGCAGTATCTCCGTCGGATTCAGCCACCGGGTGGTCACGTAGGCGTTCTCGATGAAATCCGTGAAGGGGGGAGCGTAGTGGCCGAGCACGAGCAACGGGACGATCCACCAGGCGGAAACCACGGCGCAGCCGATCAGCCAGAGCACGCCGAGTCGTACCGCGTCGGGCCGCCTGTGCAGGACGCACCAGGCGAGGGCCAGCCCCGCGGGGACACATGCAGCCAGGGTGGCCGTGGCGTTGACGGCCCCCAGGCAGGCCACCGCGAGGACCGACGCCGCGATCCGCGACCGGCCCAGCCGGCCGACGACGAGAGGAGCGAGGATCCACGGGGCGAGTGCTACCGGCCAGGACTCGGAGGAGATCGCGCCCAGAGTCGTCAGTATCCGGGGGGACAGTGCGTAGAGGACCGCGGCGAGCACCCGGAACACCGGGCTGCCCACGTCGAGCGCCCGGACGAGCCGGAGGAAGCCCGAGTACCCCACCCCGAGGACCACCGTCCACCAGAGTCGCTGCGCGACCCAGTCCGGTAGGGGGGCCGTCAGCAGGAAGAACGGTCCCTGTGGGAAGAGATAGCCGTAGGCCTGGTTCTGCAGCTGGCCCAGGGGGAAGATGTCCGACCAGGCCGCGGTGGCGCGGCCGAGGAACCCCGCCGGATCGACGGCGAGGTCGTGCTTGGTGTCGGCCACGGCCAGGCCCGGTGACTGCAGGAATGCGAGGACGCCCAGCAGAAACCAGCCGATGAGATGAGTGCGGGCCGCGGTGCGCACGAGCTACTCGCGGGTGCCGTACTCCGCGCCGCCGAGGAGAGCCTCATCGCTGCTGATGACCTGATCCTGCGGGATCTGATCCTGCCCGGAGAGCTTCGCCACGCCGATGACCGCGGCGCCGCCGAGGATCACACCGACGACGACGCTGGCCAGCGCCGGGCCGAGGGTACGCCGCGTGTCGGAGTCTGATTCAAATGCCATGGGTGGTCGCTGCCGTGATCTCTCGTGGGGTGGGCCGGGATGTGTCGGAGACAAAAGCAGAGATTACCAGCTACCCGTCGTTCTCCTCCAACGGTGGAACGATGAATACCGGGAGTCCGGCGTGGTGCAGAACGTTGTCGGCCGTCGAGGACTGCAGCAACGACCGGAAGCCGCTGTTTCCCCGGGTGCCGGTGACGATGACATCGGGGCGGAGCTGTTCGGCCGCGTCGACGATGGCGGACCAGATGGCCCCCGTCGACTCGACGAGGTGGGCGTGGGCGATGAGCCCGAGGGATTCCGCGATCTCCGCGCCCTCGCGGCAGATGGCCAGCGCCTCGTCGTGTGCGGGGTCGCCGTCATCGTCCGCGTTCCAGTCCACGACGGAGACTCCGGGTGCACCCGCTGCGCGGGCGGCCTGCCGTTGCATCGGTTCCCACGCGGTGATGATCTGCACGTGCCGGGGTGAGAGCAGCTCCGCGGCGTAGGTCAGCGCCCGTCGGGCCTCATCTGATCCGTCGTAGGCGATGAGCATGGTGGTCGGGTCGGACTCCGGCATGGCTGGTGCTCCTCGGGTCGGCTGTGGGTACGTGGGATCGGGTGGGTCACCGCGGTCCGTGGTCCACAATCCTAGTCGGGTGGGTACGGTTGTCGATCGGGGTGAGGTTCGCGTCACGGGGCCGACTCCGGCACACTGTGGGCACAGGGCGGAAAGGAACTCGGTGAAGGAGGGACACGCGAATGCTGTGTGACGGCTTGTCCCCACTCCGCCGGTGTCGCCGGACCGCCCTCGCGGTCGGGGGCATGCTGCTGGGGCTGTCCGCCTGCACGGCGACGCCGGAACCCCTCCCGGAACCGGATCCCCGTTTCCACGTCGAGACCGGTGAGTTCCACGGTCCATCCGTGCCCCCGATCATCCCGGACCCGGTCCCTCCTCCGCCCGAACCGGAGTCGGTTGCGGCGGCCCGGGCCAATCTGCCCGTGACGCAGCGTGGGCTCGTCGCCTCCCTGATGACGGTCGGTGTCCGGGACTACGATGACGCGCTGTTCGCACTCGAGCAGGGTGCCGGCGGGATCTTCATCGGATCCTGGACGGATCCGGCGCTGCTCACCGGGCCCGACCGCAACATCGCGGCGCTCCGGCAGGCTGTGGGGCGCCCGTTCGCGGTGACCATCGACGCCGAGGGCGGACGGGTAGTCCGCCAACCCGACATCTTCGGGCACCTTCCCGCACCCCGGACCATGGCGGAGACCATGAGCCCGGAACAGGTTCGGGCGCTCGCCGCTGAGTTGGGGGGGAACCTAGCGCGTACCGGGGTCACCGTCGACTTCGCGCCCGTCCTGGACACCACCGGGGAACCTGCCGGTGCCGCGATCGGGGACCGGAGTTTCTCACCCGACCCCGAGCGTGCGGCGCGGTACGCCTCCGCGTTCGCGGCGGGACTCCGGGATGCCGGGATCACTCCCGTGTTCAAGCATTTCCCGGGCCACGGCCGTGCCACGGGGGACAGCCACTACGACCAGGTGCTCACCCCGGGGGTCGATCAGCTCAGGGAACTGGACCTGAGGCCCTATGGTCCGGTGCTGGATTCCGCGCCGGGTGCGGTGATGATCGGGCACATGATCGTGCCCGGGCTGGGGGATGAGGGGCTACCCGCCACCCTCAATCCGGCCGTCTACGATCTTCTGCGCAGCGGTGACTACCCCGGGGGAAAACCGTTCGACGGGGTCATCTACACCGATGACCTGTCCGGGATGAAGGCGGTGAGCAGCAGGATGAATGCTCCGCAGGCCGTTCTCACCGCGCTGCTGGCCGGCGCGGACGTCGCCCTTTGGATCTCCACCGATGAACTGGTCGCCGCGGTGGATACCGTCGACCGAGCGGTCACCGACGGGCTGTTCCCGGTGGAACAGCTGGAGGCCTCCGCGCTGCGTGTGCAGGTGCAGAATCTCGGTCCTCTTCCGGTCTGAAATCGGGTGTATAACTCCTGTGTAACGGTAGCGTAACGGGGATGTCTCGGACTTGGGTGGGGGTCGCCGCGCGGTCGGCTGGTGGATAGTGTGAGCGGTGTGCATTCCGCTGATCCCGACACCCCAGCCCCCGCCGCTGAATCATCCTCCGGTCGCCGGACAGGGACAATCGTCCTCGGCACCGTTCTCGGGGCCCTCGTTCTCATCCTCGCCGTCTACGGTGCGGACTACCTCCTGAGCAAGGACAAGGTCCCGCGCGGAGTCACCGTGGCCGGTGTCGCCATCGGGGGATTGTCCCCGCAGGACGCCGAGGTCCGTCTCGCCACGGAGCTCGACGACTCACTCGCCGCACCGGTGACGGTGTCCGCCGGGGCCGCTGACGCGGTCCTCGATCCGGTGGCGGCCGGCCTGCGTCCGAACTGGCGGGCGACGGTCGCGGCGGCGGGGGAGCCGCCGCTCAATCCCATCGACCGCTTCCGCGGTCTCCTCGGGGAGCGCGAGGTGGGCATCGTCAGCGACGTGGATGACGCCGCACTCGCGCCCGAGATCGACCGGCTCTCCACCGAACTCGCGATCCCGCCGACGGAGGGCGAGGTGTCCATCGAGGCCGGAGAGGTCCGGGTGACCCAGCCGGCAGCGGGGCAGGGGATCGAACCGGACGAGCTCAGGCAACGGGTCGCGGCTGACTGGCTGAACCCCGACGGCGTCCACGTCGCCGTGCGCCGGGTCGATCCCGTGATCGGTGAGAAGACGGTGTCCAGAGTCGTCGACGGCCCCGCCGCGAAGGCGGTGTCCGGTCCCGTGACCGCCCACGGTGTCGACGGCGTGGACGGTGTCATCCCCGTCGAGCGGATGGGGGAGGTCGTCACCTTCCGGCCGGAGGGGGAGGACCTGCACACGGACGTCGACGTCGATGCTGCGAGGGGCATCCTGATGGAGAACCTCGCGGGCACGGAGGTGCCGATGAAGAACGCCCGGATCACGTTCAACGGGGGGTCCCGGACGGTGACACCGCACTCCGACGGTCGCAGCGTAGACGGTGAGGCCCTCGTCGCCGGGCTCCGGGAGCGAATCACCGGATCTGAACCGCGGGAGTTCAAGGTCACCTACACCGATGAGCCGGCGCGCTTCACCACCGCCGACGCGGAGAAGGCCACCTTCGATGAGACCGTCAGTGAGTTCACCACGACCGGGTTCTCCTACGCCTCCGGCGTGAACATCCGCCGTGTCGCGGAAATGGTGGACGGCGCCGTCGTGGCACCGGGCCAGGTGTTCTCCCTGAACGGGTACACGGGACCTCGGGGTACCGCCCAGGGGTTCGTGGAATCGGGCATCATCCTGAACGGACACGCCGACACCGCGGTCGGTGGCGGGATCAGCCAGTTCGCGACGACCCTCTACAACGCGGCGTACTTCGCTGGCTTCGACGATGTCGCGCACACTCCCCACAGCTACTACATCTCGCGGTATCCGGCGGGCCGGGAGGCGACCGTGTTCGAGGGGCTGATCGACCTGCAGTTCCGGAACAACTCCCCCTACCCCGTCATGATCAACACGGTCACCGGGGACAACTCCATCACCGTGCGGATGACCGGGGTCAAGACAGTCGAGGTGGAATCTGTGCCGGGTGGTCGGTGGGCCGAGAATCCACCGACCCGGATCACCCTCACCGACGACAACTGTGTCCCCTCGTCGGGTGCTCCGGGGTTCACCACCTCGGATACCCGGATCATCCGGGATCTGAACGGTACAGAGATCGACCGACAGACCCGGACCACCGTCTACGACCCCTCGCCGATCATCCAGTGCGGCTGAGTCCGGTCGAGCTGGATTGACGGCCACTGGTGAGCAGGAAGGCCTGACTGAACACCTCATCGGCGGAGAGCTCGAGGGCGACGCAGATGCTGTTGAATTCGTCGAGGGACATTGATCGTTTGCCCCGCAGGTAGAGGCTGATCTGGCTGGTGGAGATGCTGACCCGTTTGCCGAGTTCAGCCTGTGTAACCTGGCGTCTGGCGAGAGCTTCGCGCAATTTGGCGGCGATTTCCGTGCCCAAAGCGGCAGGGCGGCTTCGCGGTTGACTAGACATAGGACTGAGTATCACACATGACGCACGGTTTGTTGGGCTGTCACTGTCATTAACCGCGAAGTTCGGCCCATATCCATGAATTCAGATCCATTCGGGGATGCGGACCAAGTTAGCGTCACCCTCACGTGGGGGTGCCTCGAGGTGCTTCCCCAGCATCCGGGATGCGCACGTTCTCCGGATACGGGGAACCGGCGTGGGAACGGCTCCGCGGTGGCTCCCCGCCCGGGTGCAGCTGCCGGGAATGGAGGTGGAGGCGGGCCTGCTGGCGAGCGCGTTCGGCGTGTCCGTGGGGATCTTCCCGGTCCGCGTGGACACGATCAGCTCGCTCGGCACGGGACACCATCCGGGTCCGCTGAAGGCGTTGGATGCGTCGGTCAACGAGGCCCGGGCGGACGTCCCTGACCGGATTCCAGGGGTGCACGCGATCCCGACAAGATCAAACGGCGGTCCGATAATCCTCGGCTCGTGCACGATATCGACGACCACCCCCTGCCGCACTGTCCCGAAACGAACCCGATCTATGAGGGCACGGTGTGGCCGGAGGAACTGATCCGCGGATCGGAAAGCCTCCTGTGCAAACTGCTCGACAGGCTCGGCGACGATATCGACGTGTACGCTCGCGGCCAAGACCTCGCTCTACGAGCGTAGCCTCGGCCTCGAATCCGTCACGGTTGTGAGCCCCATGGTCCTTCCCGTCGATTTCGGGTGGGGTTGCCGGCGAGCCTCCAAACGGAGCGGCGGGCCCGGCCCGCGGCCGGGGAAGTAACCGATATCAGGCACCGACCTGCACCCGTTCTCGTAAGGGGGAGAGATGGGTGACGCGGAGGAGACGACAGTGGGGAGCGCGAAAGTGGAGACGGCGAGCGGTACGTGGGAGGGGCAGGCGAGTGGCACAGACCTCCGCAAGGTCCGCCGAACGCTGATGTCCGTCGCCCTGTTCCTCGGGGTGCTGACGGTCTTCTACGCGGCACTGACTTTCTTCGCCCGCTCGTGGGAGGCCACGGCGGCCGGTCTCGGCGGGGCCGTCGGCATCGCCCTGGTCGCCTGGCTGCTGTCTCGCCGCTGGCCGGGGCAGGCCGTTCCCTCCCAGTCCGCCACGAGATTCGTCAACATCACCTCGGCTCTCGAGGGAATCGCCATCACCGTCGCCTTCATACTGGGGATCGTCGACCTTTGGTGGCTGTTCCTGCCGCTCGTGCTCACCTCGGTGGCCCTCCACTTCATTTCCATGCTCATCGCCTACCGCAGGGCCGTCGACCGGTTCGTCGTCCCGGTCACCCTCGCCGCCACCGCACTCGCGTGGAGCGCGGGAACGACGGACTTCTCCAACGAGTGGGCGATCGCCGGAGGAATGCTGTCGGGGTGCTGCGCGGGCTACGCCCTGACACTCCTGTCTCTCGCGAGAAAGCTCGGTGCTGCGGAACAATCGGACGACGCCGCCGACTCGCGCGCGTGACGGACTCCCGGCCACCCGCGCCTCGTTCGGGGGCCGGCGCCGCTTCCGTCGCTTGTTGCACCGGGGCGGGGCCTGCGCCTGTTCCGCCCTGTACCCGCCGTCGGGTCGGAAGGATGATGGTGATGGTCCGGTGTCGCTGCTCCGGTGGGCATGTCTACGGTCATGACTGGCATGAACGCTCTGGTCCGCGGCACAAGCCAACCGGCATCAGACGATCTGACGCTCGCCCCGTACCTTCTGACGGAACCCGACACGTTTTGACGCTCCCCTCGGCGGGAGCCACAGAATCGTCCGCCTGGGGCCGTCAGCCTCACCCGACTGTACCGGCGAACCACCCACCCCGACAGCCGGAAACCTGAGCTGACAAGCAAAAACGCCCATTTCGATCCACGGCCCGACCTGACCGGGCTCTGTATCAAAATGGGCGTCCAACTGGAGCCGATGACGGGAATCGAACCCGCGCCACCTGCTTGGGAAGCAGGAGTTCTACCATTGAACTACATCGGCATCGGTGTCACGCTCTCGCGCAACTACCGGACCATGATAACACGGCCTGAACGGGTCGTGAACACGGTCGCCGGCGGTCAGATCTTGATCGGCGGGTGCAGGCGTTTCATCGTCCAGCTCCGGTCGCGGCGCGCCACCAGTGCGGTCAGCACCATGCTGAGCGTGAATACGAGGAACACCGCCACGACGGCCTGCGGCAGACGGTGGTCGACGTGACCGTACATCAGCTGCCGGAAGCCGTTGACCGAGTAGGTCATCGGGTTGATCGGGTGCAGCCACTGGAACAGTGCGGGTTCGGTCTCCACCGGGTACAGGCCACCCGAGGCGAGCAGCTGCAGCATGAGCAACGCCATCGCGACGACCTTTCCCGCTCCGGGGCCGAGGGCGGCGTTGAGCAGCTGGTTCACCGCGGTGAACATCAGTGACACGAGGACGCAGAAGGTGAGCAGGCCGATCGGGTAGACCGGTTCCAGGCCGACCCCGTAGCGGGTCACCAGGAAGATCGCGGTGGCCTGGCCGACCGCGATCAGGGCCGCCGGGAGGAACCCGTCGAGTGCGGCGCGCAGCGGCGCGACGCCGCTCGCGACCGCCCGGTTCTGCAGCGGTCGCAGGATCATGAAGATGATCAGGCCACCGATGAACATCGCCAGCGAGAAGAAGAACGGGGCGAGACCCGCGCCGAACGTGTGGGAACCCACATCGTTGGTCGTCCTCAGGCTGACCGGCCCACCGAGGACACTGGCGACCCCCCTGCGTTGTTCGGTGTCCCACTTCGGCACGGCCCGGGAGCCCTCGGTCAGCTTCGTCGCCAGTTCGTCCGAGCCGTCGCTGAGCCGGTTGCTGCCGTCGACCAACCTGGTGGTGCCGTCGACGAGGAGTCCGGCGCCGTCATCGAGTTTCTGCAGGCCGTTCTGGAGTTCCCCGGTACCGGTGACCAGGCGGGAGGTGCCGTCCTCGTGCAGCTTTTCCAGGCCGGTGTCCAGCAGTTGCATACCGTCGTTGAGCTGGGTGACGCCGTTCTGCAGTTCCCCGAGCTTGCCGGGGAGGACGGACGTGCCCTCGGTTAGCTGGTTGAAGCCGGAGCGGAACGGGGCCTGCGGGTCGGAGAGCTGGTAGGCGAGCTGGCTCGTGCCGTTCGCGAGCTCGTTGAGCTGAGCGGTCGCAGGGGCGTTCTGGCCGAGTGCGTTGTGGTCGATGTCGAAGGCGACCTGGTCGAGTTGGCGGACGACGTTCTGCACGTCGGGGTTGGGGACCTGGCGGAGCTGGTCGGCGAGCTGCCGGATGTTGCCCGACGCGGTGGTCTGGATGTCGGTGACCTGGGACAGGGACGCGTTGAGCTGCTGGACCCCGGCGTCGATGCGGACCGCGCCGTCGGCGAGCTGGTCCATGCCGCCGCCGAGCTGGTCCACGCCCTGGGCGAGGGCGGTGAGCTTGGTCGCCGCGCCCTCGACCTGGTCGTTGAGCTGCCGGGTCCCGTCGGCGAGTTTGTCCGCGCCCGCGCCGAGTTTGACGACGTTCGCGTCCACCTTCGCCGCGCCCGTGCTGAGCTTCGTCGTCGCCGCCAGCGCGGAATCCAGTCCGCCGTCGAGCTTCACCGCGCCCTCGTTCAGTTGGATCGCGCCGTCGTTGAGTTTCTCCGCGCCGTCGTGCAGTTGTGTGGCACCGTCCGCGGCCTTCTCCAGGCCGGCGCCGGCGGACTGGATGCCGATGAGGACCTTGTCCACCGCCTCCTCGCCGATCCGGTCGGAGATCGCGGGCAGCATGGTGCGCAGGACGTTCTCGCCGATGAGTGTCGAGAGGTAGCCGTTCGAGTCGTTGTAGGTCGTCTGGATCACGGCCCTGCGGGCGTCGCCGGTGGTGGGGGAGGCGACCGCCTCGGAGAAGTCCGGTGTCAGCTGGACGGAGAAGTAGTACCTGCCGTCCCGCACGCCCTCCTCGGCCTCCTGCTCGGAGACGAAGTCGAAGTGGACCCGGTCCTCCTTCTTCAGCTGGTCGACGATCTGGTTTCCGGCGTTGATCTCCTCGCCGTCGACCTCGGTGCCGAGGTCGCTGTTGACGAAGGCCACGGGCATCTTGTCGACGTGGCCGAAGGGATTCCAGAACGCCCACAGGTACAGCGCCGAGTACATCAGCGGCATGAGCATGAGGACGACCATGGCGATGCGTCCGAGTTTGGAGCGCAGGAACCGGCGCAGCTCCGTACCGAGTGTGAATCCGGCGATCATAGTTCCGCCTCCTTGGCGATACGGTGGATGCGGTCCAGGTCGGAACCGGCGTGACTGGGTTGGAGATGCGACGCATCCGTGAACAGTTCGATCAGTGTGTAGTCCGGCAGGAAATCGTCGGGGAGCCGGTTGACGGCGTTGACGACGACGGGGATGTCCTCCGCGAGCCGACTCAGCACGGTCACGAGGATCAGTCGGTCGTCGAACTCGTGGACCTGCTCGAGGTCGTCCATGACGAGCATGCCGATCTCCGCGCCGTTCGCGGGCCGCAGGGCCAGTGCGATCCGGATGAGCAGCCGGTCGAGGCCGGAGATCTGGGAGACGTAGGCGTCGAGGGGCGGGAGATCACGCTCGCCGAACACGGGGCGGCAGACCGATTCGTAGTAGTCCTGGTCGGCCCGCGGCGCCCACATGATCCACGGTGTGGACCACGCACGGTGCTCGGTCAGGATCACGCGGATGCGGACGTCGCGGTCGAGCAGGTCGATGTCGTCGACTCCGGCGATGGCGACGCGTCTGCGGATCACCGAGGGCTTCGTCTCCCCGAGCACCTCGAGGGTGCCGGTGCGGGGTTTCATCCGTCCGGAGATCGTCAGGGCCAGGGCGGTACGCCCGCCGCCGCCCCTGCCGGAGAGCACGGTCAGGCCGGTGCCGGGGATCTCCACGTCGAGGGGCCCGTAGACGGGGCCCTCCTCACCACGGACGGAGATGTCGTGTGCGATGACCGCGGGGTGGGGTTCGCCGCCCTCGGGTGTGGCGCGTTGTCCGACGGTGCGTGATGACGTCGTGGCCTTTCCGGTCGACTCATCGTCGTCCCGGTGGGGATGAGGTTCGGAGGTTTCGGGGATTTCGGAGGACATGTGCGCTCCCGATGGGACAGAAGGAGGTGACGTGAATGGAACTGACGCTACAGTAGTACAACCGGAGGTTGAACTTCCACTTAGGGTCATTTTCCGAGATCAACCCGTCTCCGGTCCCCGTCGGGACGCCAACCGATAGACTCGGTGCTGTGCTGCTCTCCGACCGTGACATCCGTACCCGCATCAATTCCGGCGATCTCGTCATCGATCCCTTCGACCCGCACCTCGTGCAACCGTCGAGCATCGATGTCCGCATGGACCGCTTCTTCCGTGTGTTCAACAACTCGCGCTACACGCACATCGACCCGAAACTGCGCCAGGACGAACTGACCAGTCTCGTCGAGGTCGGCGAGGACGAACCTTTCGTCCTGCACCCGGGGGAGTTCATCCTCGGCGCGACCCTCGAGAAGTTCACCCTGCCCGCGGATCTGGCCGGGAGACTGGAGGGCAAGTCCTCCCTCGGGCGTCTCGGTCTGCTCACCCACTCGACCGCCGGATTCATCGACCCCGGCTTCTCCGGACACATCACCCTGGAGTTGTCCAACGTGGCGAATCTGCCGATCATCCTGTGGCCGGGAATGAAAGTGGGGCAGTTGGCGTTGTTCTGTATGTCGTCTCCCGCGGAGGTTCCCTACGGTTCCTCCCAACTGGGGTCGAAATACCAGGGTCAACGCGGACCAACTCCATCAAAGGCGTATCTAAACTTCCAATGATCCAGTTCGATCACGTCGTCAAGACCTTCCCCGGGGCCACCACACCCGCGGTCAGGAACTTCACCCTCGACATACCGGCCCGGTCCACGACCGTGCTGGTGGGCAGCTCCGGTTCCGGGAAGACCACCCTCCTCCGGATGATCAACCGCATGGTGGAACCCACGGAGGGGCGGGTGCTCATCGACGGCGAGGATCTCGCCGGGGTCGATCCCGTCAAACTCCGCCGCAGCATCGGCTACGTCATGCAGAATTCCGGACTGCTGCCGCACCGCACCGTGGCGGACAACATCGCCACCGTGCCCCGGCTCAACGGGGTGCCCCGGAAACAGGCCCGGGAACGGGCGGGTGAACTGCTCGAGCTCCTCGGGCTCGACGGTTCCCTCGCGAAGCGCTACCCCAGCGAACTCTCCGGCGGACAGGCGCAGCGGGTCGGCGTCGCCAGGGCCCTGGCCGACGACCCGAACATCCTCCTCATGGACGAACCCTTCGGCGCCATCGACCCCGTCGTCCGCAGGGATCTTCAGGAACAGATCCTCGACCTGCAGGAGAAGATCTCCAAGACCATCGTCCTGGTCACCCACGACATCGACGAGGCGTTCCTGCTCGGGGACAACATCGTCCTGCTCGAGATGGGGGCGCGGATCGCGCAGGCCGGAACCGCCGAGGATTTCGTCACCGACCCCGCCAGCGACTTCGTCGCCAGCTTCGTCGGCACGCAGGACCGGGAACTCACCCTGCGGGAAAGGGACGGCACGACCGTCGCCGTCGACCGGCACGGCCGGGTCAAAGGGGTGGTTCGGTGAACTGGGGCTGGATCGCCGGAAACCTCGACCGCATCGGCGAGCTGGCTCTCGCGCACGCGAACCTGAGCTGGCCCGCCATCATCGCCTCCCTGATCATCGCGCTGCCCCTGGGCTGGATCGCCAGCCGCAACCGCATCTCCCGGGAGGTACTGGTCACCGCGTCGGGCCTGCTCTACGCGGTTCCGTCCCTCGCCCTGTTCGTGGTCCTGCCGCTCATCATCGGCACGTCCGTACTTTCCCCGCTCAACGTCATCGTCGCCATGACGCTCTACGGGCTCGCGCTGCAGATCCGCACCACCGCCGACGCGTTCGACTCGGTTCCGGAACCGCAGAAGCAGGCCGCCGTCGCCATGGGATACCCCGCGTGGCGGCAGATCCTCACCGTCGAGCTCCCACTCGCCGGCCCGATCATCCTCGCCGGGCTCAGGGTGGTCAGCGCCTCGACCATCTCACTGGTCAGCGTCGGCGCACTCACCGGTGTGCAGTCCCTCGGCACCCTGTTCACCAACGGCTTCGCCCGTTCGTTCCCCACCGAGATCATCGCCGGGGTCGTCGGGACCGTGATCCTGGCGCTCGTGTTCGACGCCGTTCTCGTCCTCGCGGGCAGGCTGCTCATGCCCTGGGCGGGGAGGTGAGGCGACGGTGAACCACTTCAACGGCGCCGTTTCATTCATCGCCGACCCGGCCAACTGGCCCGGGGCCGGCGGAATCGCGGAGCGCCTCGGTGAACACCTCTGGTACTCCGTGCTCGCCGTGGCACTCGCCCTCATGATCGCACTCCCACTCGGCCTCTACCTGGGGCACACCGGGAAAGGGGCGTCCGGGGTGATCGCGGCGACCGGTGCACTGCGCGCCATACCGTCCCTCGGGCTGCTCACCTGGCTGACCCTCGAGATCAGCTTCGGGATACAGCTACCCATCGTCCCGTCCACCATCGTGCTGCTCATCCTCGCGGTCCCGCCCGTCCTCGCGGCCACCGTCTCCGGCGTGGCCACCGTATCCCGACCGGTCGTGGACGCGGCCCGGGCGATGGGCCACAACGAGGGGCAGATCATCACCCGCATCGAGCTTCCGTTGGCGGCCCCCACCATCGTCGGCGGGGTACGATCATGCGTACTCCAGGTGTTGGCCACAGCCACGATCTCGGCCTACATCGGGCTCGGCGGGCTCGGCCGCTACCTGCTGGACGGACTAGCTCTCCGCGACTACGAGCAGATGCTCGTCGGGGCCATCCTGGTGTCCGTGCTCGCCCTCGCAGCCGACGTGACACTCGCTCTCCTGCAACATCGACTACGACCGAAAGGCGTCACCTCATGACCCTCCCGAACAACCAGCTCCTCCGCCGCGCCGGCGCCGTCCTCGCAGGGCTGGCCCTGGTGTTCCCCCTCGCCGCGTGCTCGGGCTCCTCCGACCCGCTGAGTGAGGGAAGCTCCGACGGAGAGACGAAGGCCGCGCACGCCACGGACAGCATCGTCATCGGCACCGCCAACTTCCCCGAGAGCGAGATCATCGGACAGATCTGGGCCGAGACCCTCCGCAACGCCGGCTTCGAGGTGGAGGTCCGGTCCGGTATCGGTTCCCGCGAGGTCTACCTCAAGGCACTGCAGGAGGGCTCGGTGGACATCGTCCCCGAATACTCCGGCAACCTCGCCCAGTACTTCATGGCCGCCGAGGACCGGGAGCTGCCCGTCGGTGCCACCGAGGATCAGGTGCTCAACGGCCTGAACAAGGCCCTGCCCGCGGGGCTGGCCACGGGCAAGGCGGCCCCCGGTGAGTCGAAGGACTCCTACCGGGTCACCCGGGAGCTCGCCGACCAGGCCAAGCTGGTCACGCTCGCCGACCTGGCCAACCTCGACGAAATCCGGATCGCCTCGAACCCCGAACTCAAGGATCGCCCCTACGGCCCCTCCGGACTGGAGGAGCTGTACAACATCGAGGCCGACAAGATGAGCATCATCCCGATCTCCGACTCCGGTGGACCGCTGACCATCGCGGCCCTGACCACGGGGAAGGCGAATGTCGCCAACGTCTACACCACCTCGCCGACCTTCAGCACCGACGGTGAGGAGATCGACCTGGTCACCCTCGAGGATCCGGAGAACCTCATCCTGCCCCAGCACATTCTCCCGCTGATGCAGGGCAAGGCCGTCTCCGGGGAGGCACGCGAGGCGATCACCAGGATCAACGCCGACCTCACCACCGAGGCTCTGCTCGAGATGAACATCCGCAACATCGGGCCGGAGAAGGCCGATCCCGAGACCATCGCCCGGGACTTCGTCGCCGAGAATTCCTGAACCCGCGGAGTTCGCCCCCGGATGTCAGCTGCCGCTACAATCAGTGGTGATTCGCGGGGGGAGTCCGCCCCGCCGGTGGCGTCGGCACCGTAACCTGTAGGCAACGACGCCGCTGCACCCGGAGCCGTCAGTGCTGCACCGTCGCTGGACCGGGGAGGACCGACGCAGGAGAGGAGGAGCAACATGCCGACCACAGACGCAAGCTGGTGGAACCCCACCCTGAGCGTGATCGTCGTCGCGGTGATCACCGCGATCATCGTATTGATGGCGCTGTACACGATCTACTGCTACCGCAAGAGCATGCCCAAAGACTGACTCCTGCGCACCCTGACCCGGGGCCCGGACACCGTCCGGACCCCGGGTCAGGTCATTCAAACAGTGTTCACCTTCCCCTAACCCACGGGGGGTACAACTGGTGACATGAAACTGACCGTCATCGGAACCGGCTACCTCGGGGCCACCCACGCGATCTGCATGGCCGAACTCGGCCACGAGGTCCTCGGCGTGGACATCAGCCCCGAACGCATCAACGCACTCAACGCGGGTGAGGTCCCCTTCCACGAACCCGGCCTCGCCGCGAAACTCACCCGGAACCTCGCGGACGGCAGACTCTCCTTCACCACCGACACCGCGGAGGCCGCGCGCTTCGCCAACGTCCACTTCCTCACCGTCGGCACTCCCCAGCACTCGGAGGGGCGCTCCGCGGATCTCAGCCAGGTGCACAGCGCCGTCACCGCCCTCGTCCGGCATCTTCACGGTGATCACCTCATCGTCGGGAAGTCCACCGTCCCCGTGGGCACCGCGGCCGACCTCCAGCGGATGGTCGATCAACTCGCCGGCCCCGGTACGAGCGTGGAGATCGCCTGGAACCCCGAATTCCTCCGCGAGGGACACGCGGTCAAGGACACACTGCACCCCGACCGCATCGTCCTCGGCATGGCACCCGGTGGGACGGCGGAGAACCGGATCCGCGAGGTCTACGTCCGCACCCTGGATGACGGCACCCCCTTCCTCCTCACCGACCTGGCCACCGCCGAGCTCGTCAAGGGTGCCGCGAACGCGTTCCTCGCCACCAAGATCTCCTTCATCAACGCCATCGCCGAGATCTGTGATCGTTCCGGTGCCGACGTCACCCAGCTCGCCGACGCCCTCGGTCACGACACCCGCATCGGCAGGCGGTTCCTCGGCGCCGGACTCGGCTTCGGCGGCGGCTGCCTGCCCAAGGACATCCGCGCGTTCGCCTCCCGGGCCGAACAGCTCGGCGCCACCGGGATCCCCGGGCTCCTCGACCACGTCGACCGCATCAACCTCGGCCAACGCCAGTCCGTCATCGACACGGTCGCCGGATCCTTCGACGGCTGCGACGCGGCCGGACACCGCGTCACCGTCCTCGGCGCCGCCTTCAAGCCCGACAGCGACGACATCCGCGACTCCCCCGCACTGGTCATCGCGGGATCGCTCGCCCGTAGTGGCGCGCAGGTCGTCGTCCACGACCCGCAGGCGATGGAGGGTGCCCGGCGGATCCTCCCCGAGCTCACCTACACCTCGACGGCACTCGACGCCCTCAAGGACTCCGAGGCCGTCGTACTCGCCACGGAATGGCGCGAGTTCATCGAGCTCGACCCCGTCGTGGCCCGGTCCCTGGTTCGCCGGGCACTCATCATCGACGGCCGCAACTGTCTCCCGGCGCAGGACTGGGTGGACGCGGGCTGGGACTACCGGGGTATCGGCCGCGGCTGCTGACGTCCCCGGGTACCCTCCGTCTCGTCCGGGTTCCCCGTCTCCGCGGGTGGCCGCCTCCCCGGGGCGTGTGTCCGGTGGGATCCGGCATCCGAGACCGCGGAGCGGTCCGGTACTCAGTGGTCGTGGGAATGACCCCGTCCCGAACAGGTGAAAGCGGCGATAGCCGTGGTGATCGGAACGGACATGGTCAGCGCGAGCGCGCCGACGGCGGAACGCAGCAGCTCGGTCGCCATGATGTCACCGGTGAGCAGCTCCCCGAACGGCCGGTCCGCGACGGTGAGCAGGAGGAGCAGGGGGAGCGCCGCACCCGTGTAGGACAGCACCAGGGTGTACATGATCGAGGCGATGTGGTCACGCCCGACCCGGATCGCACCCTTGAACAGTCGCCACGGGGTAGCGCGCGGATCGATGGCGGCGAGCTCGTTGACGGTCGATGCCTGGGAGATGGTCACGTCGTTGAGCACACCGAGCGAACCGATGATGAAGCCGCACAGCATCAGCCCCGTGACGGAGACATCCGGCAGATAGAGCTGGATCATCAGGTTGTCCTCGGACCCCAGACCACGGAGTTGGGTACCCCTGATGGCGAACTGGGCGAGGACCGCCGCGATACCGAGAGCGATGAGCGTGCCCCCGAGCGCGGAGGACGTCTTCCAGTTCACGCCGTGCACCAGGTAGAGCGCGGCGAAGAGGACCGCGGAACCGCAGACGACGGCCAGTGCCAGCGGTGGGCCACCGCGCAGCAGTGCGGGAAGCAGGAAGACACCGACGCCCGCCAACGTGACCGCGAGACCGACGAGGGACCTCGCCCCCAACCAGGAACCGAGCAGCACCACGCCGAGCGCGGTGACGAGTCCCCAGATCAGGAGCGTGGAACCGCGCTGGTAGTCCGCGAACGTGTACCCCGCGGCGCCCTCGGCGGTGGTCTCCTCGTAGAGGAGGATCTTCTCACCCACCGCGAGATCGGGATCACCCGGTTGTCCGGAGAGCATCAGCATCGTCCGCTTGCCCTCGTTGACCCCGGAGGTGATGTCGATGATCGCCTGTTCACAGATCCGGTCGGACTCCTCCAGCGGGATGACCGGGGACGACTCGAACACCCGGCCGACCGAGGGCGAGTTGCAGGAACCGTCGGTGATGAGGGAGACGGTGCCCCCGACCTTGTCCTTCGACAGGGAGGAGATGTTCTGGAACGAGGGGGCGACGTTCGGTTTCTCCGACGACGGCCAGAGAACGACGAGCCCGGCCACGGTGCCGAGGAAGGTCAGGATGAGGAATACGCTCAGGACCCACTGAGCGGTCGTGAAGGGTCTCCTCTCGCCCTTCCGCTTCGGCAGCGGATTTCCGTCCGGGCCGATGCCGTGCGCGGCGAGGTGACCGGTGATGTTCTCTGTGGGGTCCGCGTGACTGTCGGATCGGTGGTGCCGCCCCATCGCGTGCTCCTTGGTGGGAAGTAGGGGAGAGTCGTGGTCAGTGCAACAGTAAAATGCCCGCCACGGACCTGGAACGGGGTGGCGGGCCGGCGGGCCGTTCTACCAGCGAGCCCAGTCCTCGATCCGGTCCGCGTCGATCAGGCTGAGGCTGCGGATGAACTGGTCGCTCTGGTGCCAGTCGCCGTCGAGCCACTCGACCACCATCGTGACCACGGAGACGACGTCACCGTCCCGCGCGGTCGCGAAGGTGATCACCGCGAGCCCGTCGGTGAAGGTGTCGACCTTGTAAGCCACCGGGATGGACGCGGAGTAGTCGGGAGTCTCCGGGATGGTCGACGGATCGGCGATCGCGGCATCGAGACGGGCCGGGTCCGTGCTCGGCGGAAGGAAGGTACGTGCGCTCCGGAGGGCGTCGACCCCGCCCCGGTTGACGCCCTGGAAGATGTGCCAGGCCGCGAGCGCCGCGCCCTGGGGGGTACGGCTGAAGCCGTGGGCGACACCGTCGGTGACCTGCCACGGTCCGTCCGACGCGCTGAACGGGAAGTCCCACGCGGTGTCGGTCGCCCTGTTCTCCTTGAGTCGCTGCCACTCGACCTTCGGGGCCGCGGTCAACCAGTTCTCGTCCTCGGGGTTCAGCGCTCCGCCGTCATTTTCGAACACGTCGCCGGCGGGATCCGCGGGATAGTAGACGGTGGTCCCGTTCACGTCGGTGGTGCGACGTTCAGCGGGATCCATGTCGGTGGCGTAGGCCTTCCCGGAGAGTGCCGAGGGCGCCGGTTTCTCCGAGGGCTCCGGCGGAGTACTGCTGCTCGTCGAGGTGGTGGTGGCGCTGGTGCTGCTCTTCCGGTCGCTCGTTTTCCCGGTGGACGAGGAGGTCGGCGTCGTGGACGAGCTCTTCGAGGAGGTGCGCGGAGAGGACGTCGAGCTCCCCGAGGCCGTGGCGGAGGTCGATTCAGAGGACGTCGTCGCACTCCCGGTGGCTTCCGCACCCGAGGTGGAGGTACTCGAGCTGCCGGTCTCGGGAGCCGGGGACGACGATGTCGCCGTCGTCGTGGGGGCGGAACCGGTGGAGGAAGGCTCGGTGGATCCCGGGGACGTCGTCCCGGCCGACGTTGATTCCGTGGTGGACGATCCCGTTGATTCCGTCGTGGAGGACGGGGCACTGGTCCCGGGGTCGGTGGTCGGTTGCCCCGCGGTGGCGGCGCCCGCCTCCTCGTCACCGATGTACATGTAGGCGCTGGCTGCGATCAATCCCGCGACGGTCAGTGTGGTCAGGGTGGCGAACAGACCCCGTGGGGTCAGGGTGGAACTGTCGTAACCGGAACTCTTCCGCACGCTGGTCCTCATCTCGTCATCGGTGGTGCACGATTGTCGGGGCGGAGCTGCCGCCGACGCCGGTCAGGAGACCGGCCACATGGGTCAATGATAGAGAAAACGGCCCGCGCACTGCGCCGGCTCCCGGAAAGGAACCTCTGTGGGCGGGCCGTGTCACGCCTACTGGCGGTAGTGCGCGAGGAAATTGCCCAGCCGCTCGATGGCCTCGGACAGCTGGTCCTTCGCGGGCAGCGTGACCATCCGGAAATGGTCGGGCTCGTCCCAGCTGAAGCCGGTTCCCTGGACCATCAGGATGTGCTCCTGACGCAGCAGGTCGAGCATGAGCTTCGCGTCGTCGTGGATGTCGTGGACGTTCCGGTCGATGCGCGTGAAGTTGTACAGCGCCCCCATCGGTTTCACGGTGCTGAGGCCCTCGATGGAGTTGATTCCCTCGTACGCGACGTTCCGTTGCTCGAGGAGCCGGCCCCGGTGAGCCGTGAGATCGAAGATGTCCTGGTGGGTCTCCAGGGCCGCGGGGATGGCGAACTGTGCGGGCACGTTCGAGCACAGGCGCGTACCCGCGAGGAGTTCGAGCCCCTCGATGTACTCCTTCGCGTGGTCCTTCGGGCCGGTGAGCACCATCCATCCCGCGCGCAGGCCCGCGGCGAGATACGCCTTCGACAGCCCGTTGAAGGTGATGGTGAACAGATCCGGGGCGAGGGTGGCCACACTGATGTGTTCCGCGTCGTCGTAGAGGATCCGGTCGTAGATCTCGTCGGACAGCAGCAGCAGATCGTTCTCGCGGGCGATCTGGACGATGCCCTCCAGGGTCTCCCTCGAATACACCGCACCAGTGGGGTTGTTCGGGCTGATCACGACGATGGCGCGGGTCCTGTCCGACACCTTCGAACGGAGGTCATCCAGGTCCGGATTCCAGGCGGAGTCCTCGTCGCACCGGTAGTGGACCGCGGTGCCACCGGCGAGACTGGTCGCCGCCGTCCAGAGCGGATAATCGGGCATGGGGATGAGAATCTCGTCGCCGGGGCTCAGCAGGCCCGTGGTCACCATGAGGATCAGATCGGAGACGCCGTTGCCGAGGAATACGTCGTCGGCGTCGAACTCGGGAAACCCGGGAATCTCCGCGTAACGGCGCACGATGGCTTCCCGGACCTCGGGTATCCCCTTGGCGGTGGAGTACCCCTGCGCCGGTCCGATGTTGTCGATGATGCTCTTCACGGCGGCTTCCGGTGCGTGGAAGCCGAAGATCTCCGGGTTTCCGGTGTTCAGCTTCAGGATCTCGACCCCCTGGCGCTCGAGCCGTTCGGCCTCGGCGCTGATGGGTCCGCGGATCTCGTACGCGACGTTGTCCAGGCGGCGGGCGTGTCGGATCCGCCGTCGCGTGGTGCCGTTGGTCGGGTCACTGGGAGTGGGGGTCGCATCAGTCATGGACACCATCGTGCCATCTACGGCGTCCGAACCGGGGAGCTTCGGGAAAACAGCCCCGGCGTTTTGCCGTACATAGCACAATTGCGGTGACTGATTCAGGGGGGTGAATGGGGGCGGTCCCCGCGATTCAACTGGGGGCTACCGTTCGTTCCTCACTCCACCGGCGTACCGGGCCAGGCCCTCGGGGACAACGGGTCCGTCCACGTGAAATGCGCGGGCGAGCTCGTCGAGGATCGCGTACGCGCCCGGCAGTGACTCCGAGGTGATCCACGCCGCGTCATCGGCGGGGACGGTCCGGGCCTCGAGATCCGACCAGCTCTCAGTCGCCCGGAAGCTCTCCATGGAGCGTTCCCCGCCCAACGGGCTGGTGGTGATGAAGATCCGGTCGGCGTCGACGTCCGCGACCTGCTCGGCGGTGACCTTGATGAAATCCTGGTTGCCGCGTTGCGACTTCGGCCGCGCCAGCCCGGCGTCGGTGAGCACCGTACCGGGGAAGGAGCCCGCCGCGTAGATCCTCGTCGGGCCGTTCTGGAACCGGAGAACCGAGATCGTCGGATCCGATGCCCCGGCGTTGATCTCACCGCCGATTCGTCGCGCCTCCTCCTCGTACCGTCCGAGCATGGCGGACGCCTCACCTTCCGCCCCCAGAGCTTTCCCGAGAACCAGGTAGCGACTCTTCCAGGTTGTCGGCGCGCCCTCCGACAACACCGTCGGGGCGATCTCGGAGAGCCGCTGGTAGTGCTCCCCACTGGTTTCCGCGGCCCCGACGATCAGGTCTGGTTTCAGCGCCGCGATCGCGTCGAAGTCAGGTTCCCGCGGAGTCCCCACGATCGCAGCCCCGGCGCCGAATTTCTCTGGGAGATCGCCCAGGTAGGCACCGAGTTCGGTGCCGTGCGTGTACGTCTCGGTGTACCCGACCAACGTGCCGTGCAGCATGAGCACCGCGTCCGCCCAGGGGTCATCGAGAGCGACAACGGTCCTGGCCGGGGCGTCGAGCTTCGTCGTTCCGAGTGCATGGACGATACTGATCTGCCTGCCGTCAGTCGCCTGCGGCGAGGTGACCTCCGTCGACTCCCGCGACGTGGTTCCCGGAGCCGGGGTGCCGCTGTGTGCGGCGCAGCCGGCCAGAGAGAAGCTGAGTGCTGCGGCGACGAACAGAACGCCGGCACGTCGGAATCGGGACGGTGTGGTCACGGGGAATCCTTCAGGGGGCCGCGGGAGTGCGGTCAGTCAGTGTCTGAGATACACCCCCGACGTTAACAGCGCGTGAATCGTCCCGCCGCCGGGCGCGACCGCGGGGGAACCCGTCGCGGGTGAAGGAACCGTGTGGTGTTCAGTCGTCGGATTCCCGCCCCGGTGCCTCGGTGGCCGTGGGCTCCGCCCGTTCTTCCGTTCCCGGCACGCCGGGAACTCCGCCCGGCTGCTCCGGGGTGCCGCCACCGGGAGCCCCGGGCGCACCCGGCTTCAGCGGTACCCCGCCGGGTGCGGCGGGAATCCCCGGTACCTTCGGAGCGCCTGGAACTCCCGGAACCGTGGGAGTGCCGGGTGTGCCTGGTGCGGTGGGCGCGCTGCCGCCCGGTGCCGGTGGTGCGGTGGGTTTCGGAGCGGCGGGCGCTGCGGGTGCAGCGGGTGCTCCGGGTGCTCCGGACCGGGGTGAGCCTGGTGCCGGTGGAACGGCCGGTTTCGGTGCTGCGGGTGCCTGCGGCGTGGCAGCGCCGGGTGCCTTGGGTGCGGCAGGTGCCGTGGCTCCGCCGGCTTCCCGTGGTGCTGCGGGAACCTTGGGGGCAGAGGTATTTGCGGTTCCGGAACCGGCAGGGGGAGTGCCGGGCGCGCCTGGCGCACCGGGCACGCCGGTGCCCGGTGCCGGTGGTACGGCGGGTTTCGGGGCCGCGGGTGCCGTGGGTGCTGCGGGAGCTTTTGGTGCTCCGGACCGGGTTGAGCCTGGTACCGGTGGAACGGTGGTGCCGGGTGCCGTGGGTGCTTTTGGAGCCGTCGGTTTCGTGGTCCCGGGTGCGCCCGGCACGCCGGGCACGCTGCCGCCCGGTGCCGGTGGTGCGGCGGGTTTCGGAGCGGCGGGCGCTGCGGGTGGCTGCGGTGTGGCCGTGCCGGGCGCCTTGGGTGCGGCAAATGCCGTGGTTCCGCCGGTTGCACGTGGTGCCGCGGGTGCCTTGGAGGCGGTGTTTTTCGTGGCCTCGGATCCGGCAGGGGCAGGGGGAGTTCCGGGCGCCTCCGGAGTGCCGGGGGCGGTGGTCGGCTGGGTCGGCTTCGTGGACACGGTGGGCACAGCGGGCACGCCCCGGTCGCCCTGACCACCGGAGCCGCCGCCGCAGGTGTCCTTCTTCCTCGGCTTCACCGAGGTGAGACCCAGATCCAGGATGTCCCGACGGGGAGGCGTGAGGAAGGCGCGCTCACGGGGTTCCGGTAGCTGTCCCTCGACGAGGACGGCATCGCGGAGCATCTGCGCGACATCCCGGACCTTCGGTTGGTCAGCGGAGGGCTTGTCGGAGAGGGCCTTGACCCCTCCGGTGAGCATGACGGTGCAGAAGGGACAGCCGACGGCGATCTCCTCGGCGCCGGTGGCGAGCGCCTCACTGGTGCGGTTCTCGTTGATCCGGGTGCCGATGGTCTCGTCCATGAACATGCGGGCGCCGCCCGCACCGCAGCAGAAGGCCTCGTTCCGGTTGCGGTCCATTTCCCTGAGATCATGCCCCGTGGCGCCGAGCAGCTCGCGTGGCGGGTCGAAGACCTTGTTGTGGCGGCCGAGGAAACAGGGGTCGTGGTACGTGATCGGCCTACGGTCCTCGGGGCGGCGGGGTACCGGGGTGAGGAGTTTCTCGCGAACCAGCTTGTTCAGGATCTGGGTGTGGTGGACGACGTCGTAGTGGCCGTCGAAGTCCGGGTACTCGTTGCGCAGGGTGTTGAAGCAGTGGGCGCAGGTGGTGATGATGGTGCGCTGGCCCTTCGGCACACCCTCGAACACGGTGTCGAGGGTGCTGATGTTCTCCTGGGCGAGCATCTGGAACAGGAACTCGTTGCCGGCGCGCCGGGCGGGATCGCCGGTGCAGGTCTCCCCCTTGGAGAGCACCGCGAACTTCACTCCCGCGGTGTGGAGGAGTTCGACGACGGCACGGGTCGTCTTGACCGCCTCATCGTCGTAGGCACCGGCGCACCCGACCCAGAAGAGGTACTCGGTGTCGTTGAAGTCGGTGATGTCCTCGCCGAAGACCGGGACCTCGATGCCGTCGCGGCGCGCGGCCTCGATCCAGGTGGCGCGGTCGGCGGAGTTCCGGCCCCACGGGTTGCCCTTGGCCTCCAGGTTCTTGAACAGGCCCGCCAGCTCGGAGGGGAACTCCGATTCGGCGAGGACCGCGAAGCGGCGCATGTTGGCGATGTGGTCGATGTGCTCGATGTCGACCGGGCACTGTTCGACGCAGGCACCGCAGTTGGTGCAGCTCCACAGGACGTCCGGCTCGATGGTCTGCCCCTCGCCGACGAGTTTCAGCACGTCCACACCGTCGTGGGAGGTGTCGGCCTCGAGCAGGGACGGGTCGAGGAGATAGGGGGAGTTGGTCACCATCGCGTCGCGGATGTCGGTCATCAGCAGCTTCGGGGACAGTGGTTTCGCGGTGTTCCAGGCGGGGCACTGTTCCTGGCATCGGCCGCAGTCGGTGCAGGTCGTGGCGTCGAGGAGCATCTTCCAGGAGGCGTCGCGAAGGGTGCCCGTGCCGATCGGGTCGGTGTCTGGGTCGAGCTCGTCGACGGTGCCGAGGGTGACTTTCTCACCGCGGGAGACCATCGGTGCCAGCGCGCCGAGCGCCGGCGCGCCGTCTGCGTTGCGCTGGAGGAAGATGTTGAAGAAGGCGGTGATGCGGTGCCAGGCCACGCCCCAGGACAGCTGCCGCCCGACGACGAAGAGCCATACCGTCCCGGACAGTAGTTTGATCAGGGCGAACACGCTGACCATCACGGCGCTCGCGGGGAGGAGCTGCGCGATGTGCATGGTCAGGAAATCGGACCACAGGTGCGGGCGGATGTCGTCGTAGGTGGCGATCTTCGCCGACTTCACGGCGAGCATCCCGAGTCCCTCGATGAGGACGACGCCCTCGACGAAGTGCGCGGCGCGCGCATCGGACCCGTAGAACCGGGACATGCGTTCTCGGGTGCCGGTGTGCAGCCGGGCGCCGATCAGGAAACAGATGCCGGCGACGGTGCCGATGCCGAGTAGTTCGTCGGCGAGGTGGTAGATGCCCCATTCGCTGACGATGGGCCAGCCCCCGCGTGGTCGGAAGGTCTGGATGTAGGCCTCGAACCAGAGGACGAAGCCGATGAGGAAACCGACCATGACCAGCCAGTGCGCCGCCGCGATCGCGGGTTTCCGGGCCAGTTCGCTGTGCAGGACGACTTCCCTGAACAGAGTGCCGACGCGTCGCGTGGGGCGGTCGGTGCGGCCCGGCAGGGGTTGCCCCGCACGGACGAGCCGGAAGAGTCGGCTGGCGCCCCGGAGGAAGTAGAACCACGCGGGAAGTGACAGCAGGAAACCGATGCATCCCAGTACCACCGTGGTGCTGGTCATGGTTGGGGCTGCGGCGAGCGTCATCGCGGGAGGGATCCTTGGCGTGGGCGGGAGAACGGGTGGTCAGCGCCCGTCGCGGGCGGGCTGGCTGCGTGCGGGCTTGGTGGTTTCCACTCTAAGCGGTGGCCCGGTCATCTCCCCAACAGAGTCCGCGTCCCACGTCGGCGCGATCCGCCGGTGGTGACGGGAACACGTCTGTTCAAGGGACGTCCGGGGACGGTTCGGCGTTCCTGAAAATAACGGACCCCGGCCGGTTCCGGGGTTGGAGGTGTGCGGTCGGAGGCCTTTCCCGGGGTGCCGGCTGTCGTGTCGGAGCGGTGACGCCGACGCAGTGCCTCCGGGGGACCCGGTTGTCTGCCTGCCCGGGGTGGGAGCGGAGTCGGTCCGCACGCCGCGGTCCGGTGTCCGGCTCCCCGCATGATCGACTGTGCACCTGTGGCGGGCGGCGGGCGGGGTCGGGTCGTTCCGTCCGGTCCGGAACGGCGGCTCGGGGAGCGGGGGGGGGTGTCCGGTCCTGTCGCCGACTGGCGTTGCCCGACGGTGAGGGATCGCGTACAGACCAAGATGTGTACAGAACGGTCTATTTCATTCACGAGCATAGTTTTCCCATACACACTGGTTAAAGCGTCCAAAAATGTTTAAATAGACCACTCAGTTCATAAAAAATGCCGTTTTTATGGCCGTAGAAGCGTTTCCTGTGTCAGACTTGGCCGCACCAACAGCACCCCCATCGCGGCCCCGGCTCCGGCACCACCGGAACCGGGCTTTCCAAGGAGCACCCCATGGCACCGACAACCGTCAAGGAACGGCCCGCCCGCCAGCGCAAGCCGGACGGCCAGTGGAAGATCGACGGCACCGAGCCCCTCAACGACGACGAGCGGATCAAGGCCGAGGACCCGGGGATGTCCTGCAGGCAGCGGATCATCGACATCTACTCGAAGCAGGGCTTCGAGTCCATCGCCGAAGAGGACCTCGCGCCCAGGTTCAAGTGGGTCGGCCTGTACACGCAGCGCCGCCAGGACCTCGGGGGCGAGCACACGGGCAACGCCACCAACGCCGAGCTGCAGGACAGGTTCTTCATGATGCGGGTGCGTTTCGACGGCGGCGTCGTCAGCACCACCCAGCTGCGGACCGTCGGCGAGATCTCCCGCGACTACGCCCGCGGCACCGGCGACTTCACCGACCGACAGAACATCCAGCTCCACTGGATCCGCATCGAGGACGTCCCCGCGATCTGGGAGAAACTCGACGCCGTCGGCCTGTCCACCCTCTGCGGCTGCGGCGATGTGCCGCGGGTGATCCTCGGATCCCCGGTCGCGGGAATCGCCGCCGACGAGATCATCGACGCGACCCCCGCCATCGAGGCCATCACCTCGGACTGGCTGCACCGCGAGGAACTCCACAACCTGCCGCGGAAGTTCAAGTCCGCGATCTCCGGCTCGCCCCGCCAGGACGTCACCCACGAGATCCAGGACCTCTCCTTCATCGGCGTGAACCACCCCGAACACGGCCCCGGCTTCGACGTCTACGTCGGCGGCGGGCTGTCGACCAACCCGATGCTCGCCCAGCGGCTCGGGGTGTGGGTGCCCCTCGACGAGGTGCCCGAGGTCTGGGCATCGGTGGTCAAGGTGTTCCGCGACTACGGCTACCGGCGCCTGCGCAACCGTGCGCGGCTGAAGTTCCTCGTGGCGAAGTGGGGCGTGGAGAAGTTCCGTCAGGTCCTCGAGGACGAGTACCTCGGCCGCCCGCTCATCGACGGCCCCGCCGCTCCCGTCAACCCCGGCAACCGCGACCATCTGGGGGTCCACCCGCAGAAGGACGGTCGCTTCTACGTCGGCGTCAAGCCCACCGTCGGTCACGCCTCCGGCGACCAGCTCATCGCCATCGCCGACGCCGCCGAGGCCCACGGCGTCACCCGGATCCGCACGACGGTGGACAAGGAGCTGCTGTTCCTCGACGTGGAGGAGCGGCAGGTCGAACCGCTCAAGGAGGCGCTCCACGCCACCGGCCTGTACCCGGAGCCGAGCGAGTTCCGTCGCGGCGTGATCTCCTGCACCGGCCTCGAGTTCTGCAAGCTCGCACTCGTGACCACCAAGGCCCGGGCGATCCAGCTCGTCGACGAACTGGAGGACCGGCTCGTCGACATGGACGTCCCGCTGAAGATCAGCCTCAACGGCTGCCCCAACTCCTGCGCCCGCTCCCAGGTCGCGGACATCGGACTCAAGGGCCAGCTCGTCACCGACGACGAGGGCAACAAGGTCGAGGGCTTCCAGGTGCACCTCGGCGGCGCCCTCGGGTTCGACCCCGACTTCGGCCGCAAGCTGCGCGGGCACAAGGTCACCTCCGCGGAACTCGGCGACTACGTCGTCCGGCTCGTCGAGCGCTACCGCGAGCAGCGCACCGAGGGCGAGCAGTTCCGCGAATGGGTCCTGCGCGCCGACGAGGGGGACCTGCAGTGAGCTACCGCGTCGACACGCCCAACCCCAACCGCGGCTTCCCGCAGTACTGCGCGTACTGCGGCGGAACCGACCTCTTCCCCGACGAGGAGACCGACTTCGCGTGGGCCTGCCAGGAATGCCGTCGGGTGTTCTCCGTCATGTTCCACGGCCGCAACGACCCGGCGAACCGGCCCGCGCCCGCGCCCTCCACCGCGGAGGCGCTCGCGGCGTCCCTCGAGCACCACGGACACACACCGGGGGTGCGGGTACCGTGACCGACCTCAGCCGCTTCGCCCGCCCCCGCGCCCACCGCGACCCAGAGGTCTCACCGGCCGGGGCGGCGACCACCGCACCGCTCGACCCCGGGACCCGCGCCGAACTCGCCGCTTTCGTCGACACGCACGCCGACGCCCTGTACGACGCCGACGCGGAGACGATCCTCGCGACCGTCGCCGAGCACGTTGACGGCCCCGTCGCCGTCACCATGTCCATGGAGAACACCGTCCTCGCCGAGCTGGCCTCCCGGTACCTGCCCGACGCCGACCTGCTGTTCCTCGACACCGGTTACCACTTCGAGGAGACCCTCGACGTCGCCGACGGGGTCCGCCGCCGGTACGAGCTCCCGCTGGTCACCGCGACCCCGATCCTCACCCGCGCCGAGCAGGACGCCACCTACGGGCCCGCGCTCTACCGCCGCAACCCCACGGCGTGCTGCCGAATGCGCAAGGTCGAGCCACTCGCCGCCGCGATGAGCGGCTACGTCGGATGGGTCACCGGACTGCGCCGCGCCGACTCCCCGCTGCGCGCCGACACCCCGGCCGTCACCCTCGACAGAACCGGCCGGCTCAAGATCTCGCCCCTGGTGACCTGGTCACTCGAGGAGACCGAACGGTACATCGTCGAACACGACCTCATCCGGCACCCCCTGACCACCCGTGGCTACCCGTCCATCGGATGCGCCACCTGCACCCTGCCCGTCGCCGAAGGCGAAGACCCCCGGGCCGGCCGCTGGGCCGGACAGAACAAGACAGAATGCGGACTCCACACATGACCACAACCCTCACCGACACCACGCCCGACGCCCGCACCGACCGGGGCACCGACTCGCCGCTGTCCCCGCACCTGAGGGACCTGGAGAACGAGGCCATCCAGATCCTCCGCGAGGTCGCCGGACAGTTCGACAAGGTCGCCCTGCTGTTCTCCGGGGGCAAGGACTCCGTCGTCGTCCACGAACTGGCCCGCCGTGCCTTCGCGCCCGCTCCCGTTCCCTTCGAACTGCTGCACGTCGACACCGGCCACAACTTCCCCGAGGTCCTCGAGTTCCGCGACCGCCTCGTCGAACGCACCGGCGCTCGCCTGCGCGTCGCGAAGGTGCAGGACTGGATCGACCGGGGGGAGCTCAGCGAACGCCCCGACGGCACCCGCAACCCCCTCCAGACAGTTCCCCTCGTGGAGACCATCGCCGAACAGGGCTACGACGCCGTGCTCGGTGGTGCCCGCCGCGACGAGGAACGGGCGCGCGCCAAGGAACGCATCTTCTCCGTCCGCGACAGCTTCGGCGGCTGGGACCCCCGCCGCCAGCGGCCCGAACTGTGGAACCTCTACAACGGTGGCCACCTGCCCGGCGAGAACATCCGCGTGTTCCCGATCTCCAACTTCACCGAGGCCGACATCTGGGAGTACATCGGCGCCCGGAACATCGAACTCCCCCCGATCTACTTCGCCCACGACCGTGAGGTGTTCAACCGCGACGGCATGTGGCTGACCGCCGGCGAGTGGGGCGGCCCCCGCAAGGGTGAGACCCCGGAGACCCGCCGCGTGCGGTTCCGCACCGTCGGCGACATGTCCTGCACCGGCGCGGTCGACTCCGACGCCGACACCGTCGACGCCGTGATCGCCGAGATCGCCGCCTCCACCCTCACCGAACGTGGCGCCACCCGCGCCGATGACCGCCTGAGCGAATCCGCCATGGAGGACCGCAAGAAGGAAGGCTACTTCTGATGACCAGCACCCTCACCGCCCCCGCCCCGACACAGGCGCTGCACGACCGCCAGACCCTCCGGCTGTGCACCGCGGGCAGTGTCGACGACGGAAAATCGACCTTCGTCGGTCGCCTCCTGCACGACACGAAATCGGTGCTGGCCGACCAGCTCGCCGCCGTCGAGGCGACCTCCCGGGCCAAGGGCCTGGAACACGTCGACCTCTCGCTGCTGGTCGACGGCCTGCGCGCCGAACGCGAGCAGGGCATCACCATCGACGTCGCCTACCGCTACTTCGCCACCGCGAAGCGCACCTTCATCCTCGCCGACACCCCGGGTCACGTGCAGTACACCCGCAACACCGTCACGGGTGTGTCCACCTCCCGCGTCGTCGTGCTGCTCGTCGACGCCCGCAACGGCATCGTCACCCAGACCCGCCGACACCTCACCGCCGCGGCCCTGCTCGGCGTGGACACGGTGGTCCTCGCGGTGAACAAGATCGATCTCGTCGGCTTCGACGAGTCCGTGTACCGCGCCATCGAGACCGAGTTCACGGCCCTCGCCGAGCGGCTCGGTGTGACCGGCACCTTCGTGGTTCCCACCTCCGCGCTGCTGGGGGACAACGTCGTCGAGCGCGGCACCAACACCGACTGGTACACCGGCCCCACCGTCCTCGAGATCCTGGAGACCGTGCCCGCCGGCCCCGAGGTCGGCGAGCTGGGGTTCCGGTTCCCCGTGCAGACCGTCATCCGCGATCACGCCACCGACTACCGCGGCTACGCGGGCCGGGTGACCGCCGGACGGATCCGGCCCGGCGACACGGTGCATCTCGGCTCGGGGCGCACCACGACGGTCACCGGCATCGACACCCCGGACGGGGAGGCGGAGCTCGCGCTGCCCGGCGACTCCGTCGTGCTGCGCCTGGCCGACGACATCGACCTCACCCGCGGTGACCTCATCGCCGGCGCCGACCGGCCCGACGACGTCCGCGAGTTCACGGCCACGCTCGTCGGCCTGGCCGAGAAAGCCGTCCGCCCGGGCCAGCTGCTCAAGCTGCGCTACGGCACGTCACTGGTCCGGGGCCGGGTCACCCGGATCACCGCGGGCATCGACATCGACGCCCCGGTGGACGACGTGGTTCGGGACGCCCCGGGCGAACTCGCCCTCAACGACATCGTGCGCGCCGAGATCCAGGTCGCCGAGGCCCTTCCCGTCGACGGTTTCACCGCCCGCGGTGCCGTCGGTTCCCTCCTGCTCATCGACCCCGCCTCCGGAGACACCCTCGCCGCAGGCCTGGTCGACGGCACCGACGGCGGTGGTGGCCGTGACTGACCCGCGTCCCGCACTGATCACCCTGTCCCACGGATCCCGGCACCCCCACGCCGACGCCGGCATCGCCGAGCTGACCGCGGCCGCCGGTGACCTCCTGGACCTGCCCGCGCACCCGGCGCACCTGGACCTGTCGACACCCACCCTCCCGGACGTCGCACTCCGGCTCGCCGTCGAGGGCGTCAGGGAGGCCGTCGTCGTGCCGCTGCTGTTCACCCGCGCGTTCCACGCCACCACCGACGTCCCCGAGGCGGTGCGCGCGGCGACGGCAGTTTCCGGGTTACGGATGGCCCTCGCGGACGGGCTCGGTACCGGCCCGGATCTCGTCGACGTTCTCGCGGAGCGTCTCACGGTGGACCGCCCGGACCACCACGACGCCGTCCTCCATCCGGTGGGAACGTCCAGTGCGCGGGCGACCGCTGACCTGGCGCGACTCGGGGTGGAGCTCGCCGAGCGGACCAATCGCCGCATCGACGTCATCGCGGCCACCGGACCGGGTGGCGGCCCCGGGGCGGTCCTCGACCGGGCACGGGACGCCGGTTCGCTGCACGTCCTCCCGTTGTTCGTCACCCACGGGCTGCTGCTCGACCGGCTGACCGACCGCCTGCCCGCCACCCGCCCCGGGGGCCCGGACATCTCGGTCAGCGCACCGCTCGGCCGCGACCTCGCCGGAATCGTAGCCACCCGCTACTCCGACGCCCTGACCAGTGACCGGACACCGGCATGCGTACCCTGATCCTCATCGCCCTGGCCGGTGCCATCGCACAGCTCGTCGACGGCGCACTCGGCATGGGCTTCGGCGCGACGTCGACGACCATGCTCATCCTCGCCGCCGGCCTCGGCCCCGCGCAGGCGTCCGCCGTGGTGCACACCGCGGAACTCGGGACGACCCTGGCCTCCGGGATCAGCCACTGGCGCTTCGGCAACGTCGACTGGCGGCTCGCACTGCGCCTCGGCGTCCCGGGCGCGGTCGGCGCGTTTCTCGGGGCCTACGTCCTGTCGAACCTCTCCACCGCGGCGGCCGCCCCCGTCACGGCGGGAATCCTCACCGCCATCGGGCTGCACCTCCTGCTGCGCTTCTCCCGCGGCGCACCGCACCACGCGGTCGCCACGGACACCCGCCGCCGGGGACGGGTCCTCGGACTCCTGGGCCTGACCGGGGGATTCATCGACGCCTCCGGCGGTGGCGGCTGGGGGCCGGTCACCGCCTCGACCCTGATGAGCCTCCGGCACGCCGAACCGCGCCGGGTCGTCGGAACCGTGAACACCTCCGAGTTCCTGGTGACCGCCGCCGCGACCACCGGGTTCGCGATCGGCATGCGGGAGGAGCTGCTCGCCCACCTGCCCGCCGTCGCCGCACTGCTCGTCGGCGGTGTGATCGCCGCACCGTTCGCGGCGTGGCTCGTCAGCCGCATGCAGCCCGGTCTGCTCGGCGGGGCGGTCGGCACGGCGCTCATGCTCGTCAACGCGCCCCGGGTGGTCGGTGCCCTCGACACCGCGACGTGGGTGCTCCCCACCGTCGAAGGGGTGCTGCTGGCCCTCGGCGTGGGCCTGACCTGTTGCGGCGTACGTCGGATGCGGAAACAGACCAGGGTCCGGGTCATGGATGAGGCCGCCCCGGAGGTCCCCGGCCCCGTGGAACGGGGATGCGTGGGGGCCGGGACGGCCGGCTGAGTCCACGCCGGTGTCCCGGGCCGGGGTTTCGGACACGGCGACGTGGAGGAGGTCACCCACCACCCGGATCAACGGGGTGGCGGCTGACCTCCTCCACGCACAGCCTGCGGTGACGAACAGCGGTTACATCAGCGGGACTGATCCTCGCAGAGCGCCTGGTCGGCGGGGAGGAACCAGAGTCCGACCATCTCGCCCTCCCGGTTGTAGCTGATCCGTCCCACGAGATCGGCCGCCTCGAAGTCGAGGAGCTGTTCGACGACGAGGACCTCGTCGGCGAGGCTCACCGTCTGCGCCGGGTGGCGCGCCTCGAGTTCGCCGCCGAGTGCCACGACCTGGGCCCAGGCGTCCGCCAGGGATTCCGCGTCGAGTTCGTCGCCGAGTTTCGGGCCGAGCAGGCGCGCCGCGCCCTCCCAGTCGTGGGCCGTGAGGAAGTCGAGGAAGGTCACTGCGCGGGTGACCGCCTCCTGCCGTTGGGTCGGGGTGGGTTTATTCATGGGGTCTCCTGTCCGTGGGTCGATGGGGTTGCCGAACCTCTGGAACGCCGCCTGCCGGCTGATGCCGAGGGCGTTTCCGATGCTCTGCCACGTGGTGCCCCGTTCCCGGGCCGCGTGGACCAGTGTCCCCAGGGCCTCGGTGGACAGCAGCTGCATGGTGTGCGCCGTGGCCAGGGAATGGGTGACGTCCCGGGGCGCGGTGTTCCTCGGGATGCTTTCGGTGCCGGGGGTGTCGATCTCCCGGAGTTCCGTGGCGAGCAGGGACGCGACCTGGGTGAGCAGCGTGGCCAGTGTGGTGGTGTTCAGTGGTTCCGACATGTGTAAAGGATATCTTTACATCCCGGAGGTGTCAAGGAAATGTTTACACGGCTGTGGTGGAGATGTGCGGCAGGACTGTCGGACGCGGCCGCACGGGCGGTGGGGTGTCAGGCGGGGCCCACGCCCCGACACGTCGCACGCATCCTGCACCGGATGGTGGGGCGGTCGCCGGGAACTCGCAGGTGGCGGGCCGGTGACGAAGGGTCGCCACCTCGGGTGTCCGGCTCTTCGCGTATGAGAGTGCCAGTATGCCTCAGCCGACCACCAGCTATAACTCTCGATCAGAAGCGTGGCAACGAACACTAGAATCTGCGAACCACTGTGAAACATGAAGAACACCGAACCGTGTCAAGCGCATCACCAGGTGCTAGGTGGCACGGCTAACCATCTCATCGGTGATGGGTGGGCCTAACCATGCTCAAGGCCTGCTGATCCCAGCACCGTCCACCCGGCATGTACAGGTCCGGGTCCGCATCCCTGCGCACACCAGGGCTCCTAGTTCTGGTCACGTGCCCACCGCAAAACTGGTCATGGAAAACAGATTCCATCCAAAAGCCCTAGTTGCTTGACAAAAGCGCTGCGAGACGTTTAGCCTGCGACATTCCTGTCGTGACGATGGTGAAGCGGTGTTTCCCATCAGCCAGGAACTTTACGTGGGCTGCCCCTCCCAAGTTAATGCGGACTCCTTTCTCCGAGCTGGCACTACCGGTAACCGGCCAGTTGATTAAACCAGAATTCATCCCCGAATCCTCACCGGTGGAGATGTCACTAATCGATTTGTGGCTGAAGCTTCGAGAATAAAAGGGTGCTCTGATTTTAACTAGCCTTGATGAGATGTCTCGCACGACCTCGACCTTCATGGAGTGAGCCGCCCACGCAGAAAAACCTATGACGGCAGCATCGGTAAGAGCTCCCACAACCCAGAAAGAGAAAGGGATTGGCTTCGAAATTGAAGCGACGGCAACCAAAGAAGAGACTAAGCAAATAATAGGCGGTACCACTGCGCTGAGCTTGACCATCTTGCTGGGTTTAATCAGAATCCGATCTGATTCTTTTGAAAAGTCTTCACACACGACATTCTCCCCACAGGCAACAACAATGTCTGCATGGAACCTAGCACTGTGAAACGTGAAGGGCCGGGTATCCCGGGGTCACCGCGGTCGTCTTCGTCCGCGGTGCAGGCCCGGAGAGTGATGGTCAGTCACGGCCCAGGGAACGCACGGGATTCCGCGGTCCCGCAGGGGACCGGTCACTCGCAGATCGGCACGCCGCGGGCGAGTCGGGCGATGCCGTCCCAGTCGATGGAGCCGGCCAGCGTCGCCGCGGACGCGAGTGCAGCTGCGGTGGGTGGGCCCGCGATCGTCGTCTCGGGCAGCCACCAGCCCTCCCACGAGGTGTAGGCCACGCCCCGAGCGTCGAGCAGCTCGCGGATCCGGCCCGCGTCCGCGAGTAGCGGAGTGCCCAGCGTCCCGACCCAGGCATCGGTCGCGATCCGGGTGGTGACGACCCGCGCCGCGGCCAGCGGGTCTTCCGTGCCCGTGGTGTAGACACCGGGCGTGAGGCGTCCCGCCTCCCGCGTGGCGGGGAATCCCGCGCCGGAGGCCACGTCGGGGGAGACCACGACGGCACCGTAGTGGCGGCGGAGCTCGGCGACCGTGATGTCAGCACCGACGGACACGTTGCCGAAGAGCTTCAGGTGCGGTGTCGCCGGGGTGGTGGGCTTCTCGGTGAGGGTGTCCCCCGGGGCGTGTTCGGACAGCCCGTAGCGGATCAGGCCGAACGGCGCGGGGATGCGTTCGAAAAGGTCGACGTAGATGTTGCAGCCGCACCCGACGAGCAGTTCTGCGGTCTGGATGCCGACCGGCCCGGCACCGACGACGGCGATCCTCTTGACGGGGTACATGTCTGTCCTTCCCGTACCGCAGGTCCACGGCACACCGGTCGATTCTAACCGCACCGGCGCACCGCACCGGGTCCTTTCCGTGCCTTAGAGTGTGGGGCATGGAACTTCGCGGAACAATCACCAACGGCCGGCCCCTCCTCGTCTTCGCCACCGACAGCGAGACGCAGGCCATCGACACCGACCTGCCCGTGCTCGTCACGGGCGTGGGCGTCCTGCGCGCGGCGATCGGCCTGACCGAGGTACTGACCGAGGCGCGTCTCGACGGGCGGGTGCCCAGCGCGATCATCAACCTCGGGACCTGTGGGGGGCTCATCGACGGCCCGAACGGCGTGTACGAGGTGCGCGAGGTGTACAAGCACGACTTCTCCTCCGAACTGCTGGAGGAGATCGACGGCAGGCCGGAGATCAACGCGTTGACCCTGCACACGTCCGGGCTGCTGCCCACCGCCCGGCTCGCGACGGGCGACAGTTTCATCGCCGACACCGTCATCCGGACCCGGCTCGCTGAGCGCGCGGAGCTCGTCGAGATGGAGGGCTACTGCTTCGCCCGGATCGGGCACCGCTACGGCATTCCCGTGACCCTGCTCAAGCAGATCAGCGACGGCGCGAACGAGGAGTCCGTCGGCACCTGGGCCGACGCCGTGGCGGAGGGCTCCCGCCAGCTGAACGATGCCCTGCACACCCTCGCGGACGCCGACGCTCTCGTGCAGGAGGTACCGGTCCCGGCCGTCCGGCCCTGACCCGACGCACGGAAAGTGCCCCGCACCGGTGACCTGTACGGGGCACTTTCGTTTGCGGCGCGGGTCTAGTCGTTTGCGGTCGCGCCCTTCCGGCTGAGGCGTCGGCGCATCGAGCGGATGGCCGGGCCCATGTTGATCAGCGCCCTGGATCCGGCTGCGGTCTCTGTCTCGATCTCGTCGATCGTCCGCTCGCCGGAACGCAGGCTCACGATCTCCGCGTGGTAACGCAGCCACACGGCGATGGTCGCCGCGGCGGGAACCGCGAGGAACGCGCCGACGATGCCGAACAGTCCGCCACCGACCGTGATGGACAGCAGCACGATCACGGGGTGCAGGTTCATGGCCTTGCTCTGCAGCAGGGGGGAGAGGATGTTGCCCTCGATCTGCTGGACCGCGACGATCAGGATCAGGACGAAGATGGCGGTGGTCAGGCCGTTGGAGACCAGTGCGACCAGCACGGCGATCGCACCGGCGGAGATGGCACCGACGATCGGGATGAACCCACCGAAGAAGGTGATCACGGCGAGCACGAGCGCCAGCGGGACACCGAGGACCACGAGGCCGACGCCGATGAAGATCGCGTCGATGAGGGATACGAGGGCCTGGGCGCGGATGAACCCGGACAGCGTGTTCCAGGTGCGGGTGAGCACCTCGGTGAGATGCCATCCGGCGGACCTGCCGACGTTGCGGCGCACCCACGGCAGGAAGGTGTATCCGTCCTTCAGGAAGAAGAACGTCAGCACCAGCATCAGTGCCATGGTGACGACGACGGAGGTCGCGGTGGACACACCCGCGAAGACACCGGACGCCAGTTTGTTCGCCACCCCGCCCGAGAGCAGGCCCGAGGCGCCGTCCTGGAGCTTCGCGGAGATCTCGTCTAGGACACCGTCGATCTGGTCGGTGTTGATGTTGAACGGGGGCTCACCGAGTCGGACCTGGAGCTTCTCCAGACCGGTGACACTCTGCTTGAACAGCAGTTTCGACTGTTCGGCGACCCGCGGAGCCATCGCCGCGAAGACCCCACCGATGGCGCAGAGGGCACCGACGAGAACCAGCAGGGATGAGAGGCTGCCCGGAACGCCGTGTTCCTTCAGCCAGCGCACCGGCGGCCACAGCACCGTGCACAGCAGGATCGCGAGCAGGATCGGCAGGACACCGGTCCAGATGATTCCGAGTCCGAGCCACGCGATGCAGCTGGCGACGGCCACGATGATGAACCGCAGGGCCCAGCCGGCGACCCAGCGGCCGTCCCGGCCGATGATGACGGCCCGATCGAGCCGATCGGGATCCTCCGCGGAAACTGAGTCCGCGGACCGTTCGCCGACGACCGACGCCGTGTGGTCGGTGTCGCGGTTGATGGCGTTGAAGATGGTGTCTTCGGATGACGTCGAAGCGGAGGACCGGCTCGACGTGGTGGACTCCAGCTCAGAGGTGGAATCGTCGGAGTTCCCCGGGACCCGGGGGTTGTGATGTTCGCTCATAGTGGTTGGAAACTATGCCACAGAGACCGGCCCTCTGGTAGTCCGGTGACCTCGAACTGAGGGAGGGGAGCCGTCCGGTCGACGGGTGGGGCTCCCCTCCGGTCGGGTTCCGGTCAGTTGGACAGGCCCCTGATGTACCCGAAGCGGTGCTCGGTGGTGGAGATCGCCTGCTCGAGGAGGAACGGCAGCAGCTCCCGACGGCCGTCGGCCAGCACGGGTTGATCGAGGATCACGGAGCCCGATTCGGCGGCCGCCCGGTAGAGCTCGTCGGGCACCTCGCCCAGGGCACGGACCCGGGCGGAGGCCGTGGTCGCGATCTCCGCGGCGAAGTCCTCGTCGGACAGGGCCCGGATCCTGGCGCCGAGGGCACCGAGCTCCGCGGCGGTCGCGGCCGTCGCGGACACGTCGATGTCCGTCCCGGTGATCTGACTCGCGAGCTTCATCCGGAGCAGGTCCCGTACCGCGGCCCCGGATCCGACGCGCACCCGCAGCGGCTGCAGGAGCGGCCGGTAGCGGAACACGTTCGATTCGGCGAGGAGCGCGGTGCGGTCGTGTTCCACGCCGAACTCCGTCCGCCACGCGTAGGCGTCCGCCTCCGCGGAGCGACGCAGCCAGTGGTTGTCCGCCGGGGTGAGCGTCGGGCCGAGCTGCGCCCTGAACTCGCGCAGCATCTGGGCGACCGGTGTGCTGACCGACCCGGAGTGCAGCTCGTTGAGGTCCCCCTCGGACCAGGTGCCCTGCTGCCCGATGTAGTTCGGACCGCCCGCCTTCGCACCGGCGCCGAGGGAGGAGTTCTTCCAGCCGCCGAACGACTGCCGCTCCACGATCGCGCCGGTGATGCCGCGGTTGATGTAGGCGTTGCCCACCTCGACGTGCTTGCGCCAGTAGGCGATCTCGTCGGTGTCCAGCGAGTGCAGCCCGCCGGTCAGCGCGAAGCCGGTGGAGTTCTGCCACTCGACGGCCTCCTCGAGGGACTCCGCCCGCATGATGCCGAGGACCGGTCCGAAGCACTCGTGGGTGTGGAACCAGGACCCCGGTTCGACACCGTCGCGCAGGCCCGGCGACCACAGCCGGCCGCTGTCGTCCAGCTGCCGCGGCTTGACCAGCCACCGCTCGCCCTGGTCGAGCTGCGTCAGGCCACGTTCGAGTTTCTCGCCGGGAGGTTCGATGAGGCCGTTCATCGTCGTCGAGATGTCGGTGCCGTAGCCGACGTGGAGGGACTCGACCGCGTCGACCAGCTGGTTGAGGAAACGCTTCGACCTGCCCACCGAGCCCACCAGGATCACCAGCGACGCCGCCGAGCACTTCTGCCCGGCGTGTCCGAACGCGCTCCGGTAGACGTCCGCGACCGCGAGATCGGGGTCCGCGGACGGGGTGACGATGATGGCGTTCTTGCCGCTGGTCTCCGCGTTGATGACCATGCGCGGCTTCCAGCTGCGGAACAGTTTCGCGGTCTCCGATGCGCCGGTGAGGATGACGGAGTCCACGTCCGGATGACTCACCAGGCGTTTGCCCGCCTCGTCCTCGTCGGCGTTGACCAGTTGCAGCAGATCCCCGCCGATCCCCGCCTCACGCAGGGCGGCGACGGCGATCTCCGCGCAGCGCACCACCTGGGGTGCGGGTTTGATGATGACGGCGGCGCCCGCGGCGAGTGCCGCGAACACACCCCCCATCGGGATGGCGACGGGGAAGTTCCACGGGGGAGTGACCACCACGATGCGGTACGGCTCGAACCGGACCCCGCGCACGCGGTCCAGCGCGCGTGCGGACTCCGCGTAGTAGCGGGCGAAGTCGATGGCCTCGGAGATCTCCGGGTCCGCCTCGGCGACGGTCTTGCCGGCCTCGTGCGTCATCACGGTGATCAGCTCGCCGCGGGCGTTCGCGAGCGCCCCGGCTGCCCGGTCCAGCAGCTCCGCGCGCTCGGCACCGGTTCTCGAGCCCCATTCGCGGCCCGCGTCCGCGGCCCGGGCCACGGCGGCGTCGATGGTTTCCACCGATGTCACGACATCGGACTCCGCCTCGCCAGGGTCCCGGTCCAGCGCCTCGATGGCCCACTCGCGGTTCGCGGGCAGGGAGGGGTCGGTGTCCGGTTCGCCGATGAAGTGGCCGGGCACGGAGCCCGAGGACGTGCCGGCGTTCTCCGCCGCCTCGGCGGTGCGGTCCTGGGTCCGGCGCGGGCCGGCCGCGGTGGACCAGCGCTCCGCGACCGAAGACCGGAACCGCTGGCGCTGGCTCTGCATCGGCGTGAGTCCGTCGTCGCCGGTGATCTCCGGGGCGAACAGCGCGTAGAGGAAGTTCTGCTTCGCTCCGTTCTCCTCGAGGCGGCGGACCAGGTAGCTCACCGCGACATCGAAGTCCTCGTCGTGCACGACAGGTGTGTAGAGGATCAGGTCCCCGACCACGTCCCGCACGGCGCGGGCCTGGGACGGGGCCATGCCCTGGAGCATCTCCACGTCGAGCTGGTGCTCCACGCCGCGTTCCACGGCGAGCTCGCGGGCGAGGGCGACGGTGTAGAGGTTGTGCGACGCCACACCGATGCGGACGTTGTCGGCGTGTTCCGGCTGGAGGATCCAGTCGAGGAGCCGGATGTAGTTGGCGTCGACCTCGGCCTTGGTCAGGTACGGTGCCTGCTTCCAGTCGTGGATCTCGGCCTCGACGCGCTCCATGGACAGGTTCGCGCCCTTGACCAGGCGGATCTTTATCTTCGCACCGCCCGCGGCGCGGCGCCGGGCGGCGAACTCCGCCAGTTCCTGCAGCGCGCCGAGCGTGTCGGGCAGGTATGCCTGCAGGACGATGCCCGCCTCCAGCGGCAGGAACTCCTCCTCCGCGAGCAGCTCGGTGAACAGGCGGATCGTCAGACGCAGGTCCCTGTACTCCTCCATGTCCAGGTTGATGAAGGGGTGTGGATCCCGGGACAGCGCCTTGCGGTACAGCGGCCGCAGGGTCTCCTTCAGCCGCGCGGTGTTGCCCTCGATGTCCCACGGGTTGAGCTGCGCACACACCGAGGAGGCCTTGACGGAGACGTAGTCGACGCGCGGGTTGTCCAGCAGGTCTAGGGTCCGGTTGAGGCGTGACTCCGCTTCCCGGTCTCCGAGGACGGCCTCGCCCAGGAGGTTGAGGTTCAGGCGGAATCCCCGCTCGCGGGACCGGTCGAGCAGCTTGTTCAGGGCCGAGCCCTCCGCGTCGAGAACCAGATGGCCGACCATCTGGCGCAGGCGCTTCCGGGCGATAGGCATGACGATGTCCGGAAGCCAGGGCGCGATGATCGACCCCGCGGTGACCAGACCACGGTCAACGGGACCGACGAAGTCGGGGACCGTGCCGTGCCCCTTGAGGGGGCTGGCCAGGTTGGCCAGTTCCCGGGCGGAGACGTGGTTGTCCTCGGGGCGGGCGACCCGGTCGACGAATCCCATCGTGAAGTCGATTCCGTCGGTGTCGTGCACCAGGGCGGCCAGCTGCTCGGTGGATTTCGACTCCTTCCGGGACTCGTCGGAGCCGGTGGCGTTGAGCCACGTCTCGGCACGGGTGATCGCTGCGGAGCTGACCTTCTCGACATCGCCGGTGTTGGTGGGTGCGTGGGGGAGAGGCATGAGTGGGGGTACTCGCTTTCGTGGACGGTCACCGGCGTCCCGACGGCCGTCGGTGCGGCGGGTCGGTGGGTGACTCGGGGAGCCGGGCCCCGCTGTGTCGGGGATCTGCGGTGACGCGGGCCGCCGTCGGCGGCCCTTCCGGGTAAGCCGGAGCCCGACGTGGGTGGTCGGGTGGGGCAGGGTCAGACCGGTGGGCGGTCACCGACGGGCCGGCGGCGGCCCCCGTACGCCTGGGTGGTGGTGGTCCCGCGCCAGGGAGGCCGTACGGACGGGGTGGGTGGAACCACTGCCGCGCACCGCCTTTCTGCTCGGGTACCGGGTCGTGTCCGACTCGGGGCGGAAGGGGGCGTGTGCCCCGCACGTTCCCCGCGGAGACCGTGCCCCCATCCTATGTGGCCACCCGGTTCGGGGGGAAGGGGTACGGCGAAACCGGTGCGCACCGTCGGTGCGGTGTGGGAATCATCCACCCGGCCGTGCCCCGTCCGCGGTGCGGCGGCGTGGCGGGACCCGACGTGGCCGGTCGGGACGCCCGGGAATGTGTGTGGACGCCACGTGGCTGTTCCGGATGTCGGCGGGTGGATGGTCGATGTGGGTGGTGTCCCGAGAGTCCCGGGAGGGCTGCTGCGGCAGGTCCCCGAACGTCCCCTCCGTCGCGGTTCGGTAAAAGTCCAGGTGGCGCGCCATTTTCCGGTCTGTGTTCCAGATCACCTTCAAAAAGTTGAGCGTACCGGGAACAACTTTGCGCCGGGCGCCGTTGTGATGGGTGAAGAGGTTGAGTGGCCCGCACTCAAGGGGATTGTTAACATCGTCCCCGGAAGTTGAGTCGGGGGCAGTCAACCGCCGATAGACGACACAGACATACAAAGGAGAACCATCACATGGGACGCGCAGTAGGTATCGACCTCGGGACCACGAACTCGGTTGTTTCCGTTCTTGAGGGTGGCGACCCCACCGTCATCGCCAACGCCGAGGGTTCCCGCACCACCCCGTCCGTCGTCGCCTTCGCCAAGAACGGCGAGGTCCTCGTCGGACAGTCGGCCAAGAACCAGGCCGTGACCAACGTCGACCGCACCATCCGCTCCGTCAAGCGCCACATCGGCGAGGACTGGAGCGTCGACATCGACGACAAGAGCTACACCCCGCAGGAGATCTCCGCCCGCATCCTGATGAAGCTGAAGCGCGACGCGGAGGCCTACCTGGGTGAGGACGTCACCGACGCCGTCATCACCGTCCCCGCCTACTTCGAGGACGCGCAGCGCCAGGCCACCAAGGAGGCCGGCCAGATCGCCGGACTCAACGTCCTGCGCATCGTCAACGAGCCCACCGCCGCGGCCCTCGCCTACGGCCTGGAGAAGGGTGACAAGGAACAGACCATCCTGGTCTTCGACCTCGGTGGCGGTACCTTCGACGTCTCCCTGCTCGAGATCGGCGACGGCGTCGTCGAGGTCCAGGCGACCTCCGGCGACAACGATCTCGGTGGCGACGACTGGGACCAGCGCATCGTCGACTGGCTCGTCGAGAAGTTCAAGTCCGCTCACGGCATCGACCTGACCAAGGACAAGATGGCCCTGCAGCGTCTGCGTGAGGCCGCAGAGAAGGCCAAGATCGAGCTGTCCAGCTCCCAGCAGGCCTCCATCAACCTGCCCTACATCACGGTCGACTCCGAGAAGAATCCGCTGTTCCTCGACGAGACCCTGTCCCGCACCGAGTTCCAGCGCATCACCTCCGACCTGCTCGACTGCACCAAGAAGCCCTTCAACCAGGTCATCAAGGACGCCGACATCTCCATCAACGACGTCGACCACGTCGTCCTCGTCGGCGGTTCCACCCGTATGCCCGCCGTCGTCGACCTGGTCAAGGAGCTGACCGGTGGCCGCGAGCCCAACAAGGGCGTCAACCCGGACGAGGTCGTCGCCGTGGGCGCCGCCCTGCAGGCCGGCGTGCTGCGCGGCGAGGTCAAGGACGTGCTGCTCCTCGACGTCACCCCGCTGAGCCTCGGTATCGAGACCAAGGGTGGCGTGATGACCACGCTCATCGAGCGCAACACCACCATCCCCGCCAAGAAGTCCATGACCTTCACCACCGCCGAGGACAACCAGCCAGAGGTCGGCATCCAGATCTACCAGGGTGAGCGTCAGATCGCCGCGCACAACAAGCTGCTCGGATCCTTCCAGCTCTCCGGCATCGCGCCGGCCCCCCGCGGCGTCCCGCAGATCGAGGTCACCTTCGACATCGACGCCAACGGCATCGTCCACGTCACCGCCAAGGACAAGGGCACCGGCAAGGAGAACACGATCAAGATCCAGGACGGCTCCGGCCTGTCCCAGGAGGAGATCGACCGGATGATCAAGGACGCCGAGGCCCACGCCGAGGAGGACAAGAAGCGCCGCGAGGAGCAGGAGGTCCGGAACTCCGCGGAGTCCATGGTCTACCAGACCCGCAAGTTCATGGAGGACTCCTCCGACAAGATCGGCGAGGACACCAAGGAGAAGGTCGAGGCAGCCGCCAAGGAGGTCGAGGAGGCGCTCAAGGGCGAGGACATCGAGGCCATCAAGACGGCCGTCGAGAAGCTGTCGACCGAATCCCAGGAGATGGGTAAGGCCATCTACGAGGCCGAGGCCGCGGCGGGAGCCACCCAGGCTGACGCCGGCGGCGCCGACTCGGACGTCGTGGACGCCGAGGTCGTCGACGAGGACGACGAGGAGAAGAAGTAGATGACCGAACCGATCGGTACCGACAAGAACCCGGACGAGGTTCTCGAGGGTGACGCCGTGGCCAACGATCTCCGGGAGACCGCGGACTCCGCCCACGAGCGCGCGGTGCACGAGGAGCAGGCCGTCATCGACAGCGGGAACGACGACAGCGACGAGGAGGCGACCCAGTGAGCCAGGACGAAGGAGCTATGCCGGACAACCCCGGCGACCCGGCCGCGACCGATCCGGAGGCCACGTCCCCGGAGAGCGCGGAGTCGGCCGTGGCCGACGCCGAGGCTGCCGCTGACGCGGAAGCCGCCGACGCCGAACTCGATGAGGCACTCGCCACCGTCGCAGCCGACGAGGCCGCCGGGGACGCGGAAGCCGCAGCGGACGGGGAACCGGATCTCTCGGCCGAACTCGCCGAGAGGACCGAGGACCTGCAGCGGGTCACCGCGGAGTACGCCAACTACCGGCGTCGCACCGAACGTGACCGGCAGGCGGTCATCGCCTCCGCGAAGGCATCCGTCGTCAACCAGCTGCTCGACGTCATCGACGATCTCGAGCTCGCGGAACGGCACGGCGACCTCACCGGGCCCCTGAAGTCCGTCAACGACAAACTCCGTGGGGTGTTCAACCGGCTCGACGTCGCGGAGTTCGGTGCCGAGGGCGACGAGTTCGACCCTGAACGGCACGAGGCCGTCCAGGACCTGTCCGAGGGTGACGACAAGGTCATCGGGACGGTCCTGCGCCGTGGCTTCGCGATGGGGGACCGGCTGTTGCGCACCGCGATGGTGATCATCACCGATCCCCGGGAGTCCGCTCCCGAGGCCGACGCTGTCGGGGACGACGACACCGCCACGTAGTGATGTGGCGGCGGGGCGGTGGCGACGCCGCCCCGGTGTCCGGCCCGCTGTGGCGGACACCGGACACCACCGAACAACTAGAATGACCTTGAACCCGTGCATGACACGGAGGGAGGAGATGCCCAATGGCCGAGCGTGAATGGGCTGAGAAGAACTACTACGCGGACCTGGGCGTCTCCTCGTCCGCATCAGCCGAGGAGATCAAGCGGGCGTACCGCAAACTCGCCCGGGACAACCACCCGGACAACCATCCCGGTGACAAGAACGCGGAAGAACGCTTCAAGCGCATCGCCGAGGCCTACGACGTCGTCGGTGACGAGAAGAAGCGCAGGGAATACGACGAGATGAAGGCCATGCTCGCGTCCGGGGGACTGCGCGGCTTCGGCGGAAAGGCGGGGTCCGGCTTTCCGGGTGGGTTTCGCCAGGCGCAGGGGGACTTCGACGTCTCGGATCTCTTCGGAGGAGATGGAGGATTTACTGCGGAAGGGGGTCTGGGTGATATCTTCGGTGGCTTTTTCAACCGCGGCCACGGTCCTCGCCACGCAGCTCAACCGTCGCGGGGGGCCGACGTCGAAACTGACATCACACTTGATTTCCGGGAAGCTGCGCAAGGGGCGACGATCCCCGTAGAGCTCAAGGGTCCGGCACCGTGCACGCGGTGCCACGGCTCCGGTTCCCGCTCCGGGAAGACCAGCCGCTGCGACAGCTGCAGCGGCACCGGCTTCACGAGCGAGAACCGCGGTGCCTTCGGGTTCTCCGCCCCGTGCCCGGACTGCGGCGGCAGTGGCCAGAGCATCTCCGATCCGTGTCCGGACTGCTCCGGAACCGGAACCGTCAACCGGACCCGGTCCATCACCGTCCGGGTGCCAGCCGGGGTCATCGACGGACAGAAGGTGCGGCTCGCGGGCCAGGGGGAGGCCGGTCCCAACGGGAGGCCGTCGGGAGACCTCTTCGTCACGGTCCACGTCCGCGGGGACAAGGTGTTCACGAGGTCCGGAACCACGCTCGAGGTCGAGATACCGGTCTCGTTCGCGGAGCTGGCCCTCGGCGACACGATCACCGTGCCGACCCTCGACTCGCCTGTCCGGGTGAAGGTCCCGGCCGGGACACCCGATGGCCGGACCCTGCGGATCCGTGGCCGGGGAATCCCGAAACGGGACGGGACGAAGGGGGACCTCATGGTCACGGTGAAGGTCACGGTCCCGGAGAATCTCGGGCCCGCGGCGACCAGCGCGCTGCGCGCCTACGCGCAGGCGGAGAAGGAATCCGGATTCGATCCCCGCGCGAACTGGGCGGGGTCGGCGTAGACGACGCGTGGGTCGGTCGGATGCCGGAGGCGCATCCACGCCGACCCGGCACCCGGACCGGTACCAGACAGGGCCGGCCATGACACCCAGACGAGGAGGTGAGGGAGCGATGCCGCACAGTGACCGGCGGTTCCAGCCCCGGGACGGCACCTCCCCGGAACACGAAGAGGTTTTCGTCATCTCGGTGGCCGCGGAGCTCGCGGGAATGCACGCGCAGACCCTCCGCACCTACGACCGTATGGGGTTGGTGACCCCGATGCGCACCCGCGGTGGGGGGCGCCGCTACTCCCGCTCCGACGTGGCGCTCCTCAGGGAGATCCAGCGCCTGAGTCAACAGGAGGGCGTGAACCTCGCGGGCATCAAGGCGATCATCGACCTGACCCAGTCCAACGAGCGTCTGCGCCGGGAGGTGGAGACGCTCAGATCCGACAACCAGCGGTTGAGCGAGGCACTCGAGCGGGAACGCCGGACGCCCCGGACCAGGGGCGAGCTCGTCGAGGTCCCCGAGTCCACCGCGGTCGTCATCTGGGAGCCACGAAGGAAACGGCGCAAACGACACTCCTGAGGTACCGGGAACCGGGATCGCACCGGACCACCGTCCGGGCGCGGTCCCGGTTTCGTTTCGGGGGTTGGATGCTCCATCCGAAGCAGTAAAAACGGCGACGTTCAATTCCTGAAAATAACGTGAGAAACGTCATTAATACCCCCAAATGGGGTATTTGCAACGGCTGCATTGGCATCTTTCACAAAATGTGAAGAAATGGCTAGTCGGCGAGGGGTTCTGGCCGTGACGGCGATGTTGTGTTCCGCCTCACTGTGTCCGGTAGCGCATTTAGTGATGTGGGACACAGAAAAATGTGGTTAGTGTGGGGTCCACTGCACGGTCGGAACCACCGAATCGCGCCGGTGGGAATTCATCCCCCGCGTGAGTCTCGGAGGGCCGGTCGCCATCGCCGAACAAGTGAGGATCCCAATGACTGTCTACGCCAATCCCGGAACCGAAGGTTCCATCGTCTCCCCCAGGGAGCGCTACGACAACTTCATCGGTGGCGAGTGGGTCGCCCCGGTCGACGGCGAATACCTGGACAACATCAGCCCGATCACCGGTGAGGTCTACACCCGCTTCGCCGCGGGCAAGGCCGCGGACATCGAGAAGGCGCTCGATGCGGCCCACGCGGCGGCGCCGGGCTGGGGCAGCACCCCGCCCGCGGAGCGGGCCCTGATCCTGCACCGGATCGCCGACCGGATCGAGGAGCACCTGGAGGAGCTCGCCGTCATCGAGACCTGGGACAACGGCAAGCCGGTGCGCGAGTCCCTCGCCGCCGACCTCCCGCTCGCGGTCGACCACTTCCGGTACTTCGCCGGCGTCACCCGTACGGCCGAGGGGCGACTGTCCGAGATCGACGACAACACCGTGGCCTACCACTTCCAGGAGCCGCTGGGCGTCGTCGGGCAGATCATCCCCTGGAACTTCCCCATCCTGATGGCGACCTGGAAGCTCGCCCCGGCGCTGGCCGCGGGCAACTGCGTCGTGCTCAAGCCCGCGGAGCAGACCCCCATCTCGATCATGCACCTGATGGAGGTCATCGCCGACATCCTCCCCGCGGGTGTCGTGAACGTGGTCAACGGTCTCGGGTCGGACGCCGGAGCGGCCCTGTCAGGTTCCGACCGGATCGCGAAGATCGCGTTCACCGGATCCACCGAGGTCGGTCGTCTCATCAACAAGGCCGCGGCGGACAAGATCATCCCGGTCACCCTGGAGCTCGGCGGCAAGTCCCCGAACGTGTTCTTCGCCGATGTCCTCGACAGGAAGGACGACTTCCTGGACAAGGCGGTCGAGGGCATGGCGATGTTCGCGCTCAACCAGGGCGAGGTCTGCACCTGTCCCTCCCGTGCACTGGTGCAGGAATCCATCATCGACGAGCTCATGGAGTTGGTCGTCGCCAAGGTCGAGAAGGTCCGGATGGGCAATCCGCTGGACACCGACACCATGCTCGGCGCGCAGGCATCCGAGGAGCAGATGCAGAAGATCACCGGCTACCTCTCCTCCGGTCCCCAGGAGGGTGCCGAGGTGCTCACCGGTGGTGGGGTCGCCAGGATCGACGGTCTGAACGGCTTCTACATCCAGCCGACGATCTTCCGCGGCGACAACACGATGTCGTGCTTCCGTGAGGAGATCTTCGGGCCGGTCCTCGGTGTCACGACGTTCACCGACTTCGACGACGCGATGCGCATCGCCAACGACACCAACTACGGCCTCGGTGCCGGTGTCTGGACCCGAGACAACAACACCGCCTACCGCGCCGGGCGTGCGATCCACGCGGGCCGCGTGTGGGTGAACAACTACCACTCCTACCCGGCGCACGCCGCGTTCGGCGGGTACAAGGAGTCCGGCATCGGGCGTGAGAATCACGCCATGATGATGGCCCACTACACCCGAACCAAGAACATGCTGGTGTCCTACGACACCAAGCCCACCGGGCTCTTCTGAGCCCGCTCGGCCCCGGCCGGTCGATGACCGGTCCGGTGCCGCGCGCACGTCTCCGCCATTTTTTCCGGTCAGGTTCACACGGTGCCCCGCACGGTGTGGCCTGGCCGGAGGCATTTCCCCCCACTGTTGAAAATAGTTGCCAATTAGCCAAATTACAAACGGACCCCCGCGTCCACCCCCACAGGAGGATTTCCACATGAGTCACGCACCCGAAAAGTTCACCGCCGCCGTCGTCGACGAGTTCGGCCCCGAGGTCACCGTCCGCGAGGTCGACCTCCCGGAGCCCGGCCGCAACCAGGCCCTGGTCAAGCTCCAGGCCTCCGGCATCTGCCACACCGACCTGCACGCCGCCGAGGGGGACTGGCCGGTCAAGCCCCCGCTGCCCTTCGTTCCCGGCCACGAGGGCGTCGGTGAAGTGGTCAAACTCGGGCCCGGCGAGCACGACGTGGAACTCGGTGACATCGTCGGCAACGTCTGGCTCTGGTCCGCCTGCGGTACCTGTGAGCAGTGCCGCACCGGCTGGGAGACGCTGTGCAACGACGCCGAGTACGGCGGATACACCGTCGACGGTTCCTTCGGCGAGTACATGCTCGTCGACACCCGCTACTGCGCCCGGATCCCGGAGGGTGCCGATCCGCTCGAGGTCTCCCCGATCCTCTGCGCAGGCGTCACGGTCTACAAGGGCCTGAAGATGACCGAGACCCGCCCCGGTCAGTACGTCGTGATCTCCGGTGTCGGTGGCCTCGGCCACATCGCCGTCCAGTACGCCGTGGCCATGGGCATGCGCGTCATCGCGGTCGACATCGCCGACGAGAAGCTCGAACTGGCCAAGAAGCACGGCGCGGAGTTCACCATCAACGCCCGGGAGAAGGATCCGGCCGAAGCCGTCATGGAGTTCACCGGTACCGGTGCCCACGGCGTGCTGGTCACCGCCGTCCACGAGGCCGCCTTCGGGCAGGCCATCAATATGGCGCGCAAGGGCGGGACCATCGTGTTCAACGGCCTGCCCCCGGGAGAGTTCCCCGCCCGCATCTTCGACATCGTCTTCAAGGCGCTCACGATCCGCGGTTCCCTCGTGGGTACCCGCCAGGATCTCGAGGAGGCCCTGGATTTCTACGCCCGCGGCCTGGTCAAGCCCACCATCGCCGAGTGCAAGCTCGACGACGTGAACAGCGTCTTCGAGGACCTGCGCAAGGGCAGGATCGACGGACGCATGGCCATCCGCTACTGAGCGGACACCATCACCCGGACATGAGCTGATCCGGTCCCCGGCCCCGCGCCTTCCCCTCGTGGAGGAGGCCCGGGGCCGGGCCCATTCATCCCCTACCGTCCCTCAGTGCGACCGCAACCGCCGTAACGCATCGAGTACGGCCGGATCCTCGAAGTAGTCACTGTGGCCGCCTTCCGCGGGAATCACCTCGGCACCGAAACCGGCGCTCGCGGGATCCCGTCCGTGCACGCCCGCGACAGCGGAATTCACGAGGCCGATCGGATCAGTGGGGCTCCTGGCGGCGAGGATCCGGGGATCCGGGGAGTTCAGCTGCAGCTCGTCCGCCCCGGCCACCCCGGTTCCCGGACTCCCGAGGAACATGATGGCGTCCGCGTCGAGTCCTCCGCTGCTTCCCGCGGCGGCCAGCCCGGTCACCAGGGATCCGTAGCTGTGGGCCACCACGGTCCGGTGCACCGACGAACCGCGACGCTCGGTGAGCGAGTGCATGAACGTCCGGAGCTTCGCCGCGCCCAGCCGCGCCGAGATGTCCTGCCCGCCGTCGATGACCGTTGCCGGGGGCCGGTACCCGTTCCACACGATGACCGCACCGCCCACCTCCCGGTGGAGGGCACGTCCCCGGTCGAGGGCGCCCGCCACAGACTCCGGGTCGCCGGAACCGACGCCGGAGACCATCGTGATCACGGATTCGGCGGAGTCGATGTCACCGAATGCGGCGACCAGGTGCCCGTCCCCGGTCTCCAGGACGACCATGCCGGGGAACCGGTCGGCGAGGTCCCTGAGCCCGTCGTCCGCATCGGCCATGTTGAGCTCGTGCAGGTCGGTGGCGGAGACGGCGGGGGTGGCCGGAAGCGGCAACCGCGCCGGGGCCGGTGTGTACACGTCCTCCAGGGCCGCCACGCACCGCTTCCTCCGCTCGTCGAACGGAGTCAGGGGAAGGAGCAGCTCGAGGCGGGCCGCGCAGTGCCGGTCGAGGAGGAGCCCCTCACGTCTTATCCGGCCCAGCATGAGATTGAATACCTCGGACTCCTCGAGCAGGTCGTCCGTGAGCGCGATGACCACGCCCGCCACCTCCGCGAGCCCTCTGGTCCGGGCGGCCCCGATGACGCGGTCGTACTCGTCCTCCAGTGCGGACTGGAGGGAAGCGACCCGGGAGAGAACGGAGACGGCGGTCCCGATGAGTTCCGCGGTGGCGTCCCGCAGCGCGGAGACGCGCTCCTCCCTGCCCTCCGCCGCGGCGAAGGAGGAGCCGCGCAACCCCCGGTGTGCGGACGTGGCCCACTGTCGCCTGTTGGTGTCGTTCGAGCGGACGATCACCGACCTGCCCCGGTCGAGATCGATCGCGACTGTCGCGAGGGTCCGCGACCAGGGCAGTGGCAGCAGGCGACTAGACATGGCCGATCCCGTCGAGGTCCCCGGCGCCGGAGGCGTCGGATTCCCGGAGCCGGGAGACCAGGGTCCGGACACCGGAGCGGAGTTCGGTGATCTCCGCCGACGTCTCGCCGAGCACCCGGGACCAGGAGTCCACCAACCGGGACAGCACCGCGGCGGTCATCGAGCCGTGGGGTAGCTCGGGGAGCGGCACCCGTGGATCGTCGGGTGCCCGCAGCGGACGGGCCGCGTCCTCGGAGAAGATGATCCGGTTCACGTGGAGGGGCCTTTCGCTCGGGCGCCGATGGGGGTGGCGGCGGAACACGGGGTGGTCAGGCCCAGGGTCGGCGATCCGGGTCGCCGGCGCGCGGCCGTCCGGGCCGGGCTGTGGACAACACGGTCGGGGAGTGTCCGATCCACCGGAGGTGCGGTGTCGGGGCCGAATCCCGGCGGACGGTCGCGGAAACCCCTATCGTGGACCCATGCGAGCAGCTCTGGTCCAGATGCAGTCCACCGGCGACGTCGATGCGAACCTCGACGCCGTTCTCCGGCACGCCCGTACCGCGGCGGGGGAAGGTGCCGAACTCATCGTCTTCCCCGAGGCGACGATGCGTGCGTTCAAGACGGGACGCCTCGACACCGTGGCGGAGCCGGTCGACGGGCCCTTCGCGACGGCGGTGCGTGAGCTCGCCGAGGAACTCGGCGTCACGGTCGTGGTCGGCATGTTCACACCGGCCGACACCGTCGAGGTCGACGGAAAGACCGTCAACCGGGTGCACAACACCGCGCTGCTCACCGGCGGGGGACACCACCTCGGGTACCACAAGATCCACTGCTACGACGCCTTCGGTTTCCGCGAATCGGACACCGTCCGCCCCGGGGACGAACTGGTCACGGTCGCCGTCGGCGGTCTCACCGTCGGACTCGCCGTCTGCTACGACGTCCGTTTCCCGGAGCAGTTCACCGCACTCGCGGAGAACGAGGGCGTCCAGGTGATCGTCCTGCCCACCTCGTGGTCGGACGGCCCGGGGAAACTGCAGCAGTGGCGGGTGCTCACCGGGGCCCGCGCGCTGGATTCGACCTGCTACGTGCTGGCCGCGGGGCAGGCGCGCCCCGGCGGGGAGGATTCCGCGGGGGAGAACGACGGGCCGACCGGGATCGGTCACTCGGCGATCATCGGTCCGGACGGACTGCGCATCGTCGAGGCCGGTTACGGCGAGGACATCATCTACGCCGACATCGACGCCGACACGGTGGAGAAGACCCGGAGGTCGATCCCCGTGCTCGGCGCGAAACGGCGGTTCTGAGGCCTCACACCGGATCGTGCCGGATGTTCTCCGCCGGGGTGCCCGCCGCCCGCATCGCTGCGGCGACGTCGGTCACGATGTCGTCAGGGCCGGCGATGAGTACGTCCCGGTCCTCCCAGGTGCCGTAGCCGGGGACCACCTCCGCGAGGGAGCCGGTCTGCCGCATGTGCAGGCCGCGCGGGGCGGTCGAGTGCTCGGTGGGCCGCACCCACCACGGGTCGATCTCCCGGGTGACCACCGGGGTGACCGACAGCCACGGCGCTCCCGCGACCAGCTGCCAGAGCCCCCGGAGATCGTAGAGTTCGCCGGGGCTGTCCGCCCCGAAGAACAGGTGCACCCGGCGGTTTGTCCCGCGCATCAGCATGTCCAGGATGAGTGCGCGCACCGGGGCGAGGCCCGTGGAGTGCGCGACCATCAGGATGTCGCGTGACCCGTCGGCGGACAAAACGCCGAGCGGAGCACCGATCCGCCAGCGGTCACCGGGCTCCGGGGACGCGAGGAGACGCCCGATGGTGTCGTCACGGTCCGCGAAGACGTGGAACTCCACCTGCCCGAAGTCGTTGGCCGGGATCGCCGGCGACAGGTGCCGCCACAGCCCGCGGGTCGTCGTGTCGCTGGTGACGGGAAGGTACTGCCCCGCGGTATAGGGCAGCGGTGACTGCGCGATCAGCCGGACGACGGACACCCGGGCGCACCGCCGCTCGACCTCGACGACCTCGGCGGGCCAGGAATCCGGGACTCCGGCGACGTCGCATTCCGCGGCCGCCTCCGCCATCACCCCGAAGCACCGGGCGATCGCGGTATCGGCACCGGCGACGAGCTCCGGCGGGAGGTTCGCGATGATCCGTCCCACCTCCGCCCGTGCGGCACCCGACAGCGATGCGTAGTGCGCCGTGGGCATACGGTACCGGCGGTTCTCCCGTCCCAGTTGCGCGAGAATGGTGCGCACCCGCTCCTGGAGGGAGCCGTCGACGGGGGTGTTGACCAGGACCCAGTCGAGCACCGTCGGCAGATCCGCGTGCACGTCGTGGCTGTCGACCGGGAACAGCTCCCGGTCGCTCGGGTGCTCCCGGAAGAAACGCGCGTTGACCCCCTCGCGGAAGCTCTCCGCGTGGATGCGCAGCCGGATCGCCACCGGCTTCAGGGTCTCATGGTGCACACGTGTCATTGTGCCCCAGAAAAACACGTGTCCCCGCACCGGTCACCCTTTTTTCGGTGGGATCCGTGGTGCGGGGAGTGCGCGGGGTGGCCTAGTAGTACTCGCCCTGGCGGTAGTCCCAGCTCAGGAAGAACTCGGAGAGGTTGTTCATGATGCGGTCGCCGTCCAGACCGTTGCGGATCAGGACCGGGCACGGGGTGATGGAGCGCTCGCCCTTCTGCTCGGGGACGAGGTTGCCGTCCTTGTCCACCAGGGACACCATGACGCCCTGCTCGTGGCGGGAGTCCTCGTCCTTGTCGGGCTGGATAGAGGCGACGTAGTCGTCGGCGGCGACGATGTAGTCGGCCTCGGACTCGATGCGCTCACCGATGAACGCGACCTGGCCGCGGTTGCCGATGCCGGAGGGGTTGGCGGAGGAGGCGAAGGTGACCTTGCCCTGCTCCCAGTTCTTCGCCGCGATCTGCTCGGCGGGGCGGCCGAAGCGGATGACGAAGCAGCTGGTGCCGCGGCCGTCACGGGCCAGCTCGCGCACGGTGTCGTCGGGCATCTTCGCGATGGCGTCCTCACGCCAGGGCAGGATGCAGCCCAGCAGGATGTCCTGCTCCCAGTGGCGCTCGTAGAACGCGATGATCTCGTCGTTGACCTGGGCCAGCTCCTTGAGCTCGTCGATGCTCGCGCACAGGACCACGGCCGGCTTGTTGCGCTTGCGCTGCTTGGCGTCGAACTTGCGCTCCAGGCCCTCGCCGTCGGTGGCCATGAGGATGTAGCCGACCTTGGTGGCGCAGACGATCAGGCCGCCGTCGGCGGAGATCGCCTCGAAGGCCTCGGGGATGATCTCGCCGGTCCACTGGGTTTTGGGCGTTGCTTCTGCCATTTTCTTCGGTGTCCTTTCTTCGGGTCACTGCGATGGGCGCGATGGTGGTCACGACCGCGCCGGTGTTTCAATATGTGGAATGTGAGTCCTACTCTATGGGATTGACGCCCGGTGGGCAACGTGGGGGATCGGAGGAGGGGAGGTGTCGGCCGTCCCCGTGGGGTGGGCTGCAGGCGGGTATGGGGAGGGCGGCACAAAGTTGAGTCCTCGACTATAAAGGTGGCGAGCCGAAAAAAGTTTGGGTTGAGTGGAACAGACTCAACCCTTGTGGCGTTGTACGGAGTGAAAGGCCGGTCCCCGGGGCAGGATCAGGGTCGACCGGCGACGGAACAGTTCACGACAAAACGACACGTAAGAAGAAGGGACAGACGGAGAACATGAGTTCTTTCACCCCCACCACCAAGACCCAGGAGGCGATGCAGGCCGCTCTGCAGGCCGCCTCCGCCAACGGCAACCCGGACATCCGGCCCGCCCACCTGCTCGTCGCCATCCTCGACCAGGCCGACGGCATCGCCGCCCCGGTCCTCAAGGCCGCGGGCACCGACCCCGACGCCGTTCTCGCCGAGGCGAGGGCCCTCGTCGCCGGTTACCCGAAGGCCCAGGGGGCGAACCTGGCGAACCCGAACTTCAACCGGGACGCCCTCAACGCGCTCACCGCGGCCCAGGAGCTCGCCGGTGAGCTAGGTGACGAATACGTCTCCACCGAGGTGCTGCTCGCCGGAATCGCCCGCGGCGCCGGCGAGGCCGCCGACCTGCTGAAGAAGCACGGCGCGACCTACGACGCCATCAAGGGCGCCTTCACCACCGTGCGTGGCTCCACCAAGGTCACCACCGAGGATCCCGAGGGGCAGTTCCAGGCCCTGGAGAAGTACTCCACCGACCTGACCAAGCTCGCCCGCGAAGGAAAGATCGACCCCGTCATCGGCCGTGACTCCGAGATCCGCCGCGTCGTGCAGGTCCTGTCCCGCCGCACCAAGAACAACCCGGTGCTCATCGGCGAACCCGGTGTGGGCAAGACCGCCATCGTCGAGGGCCTGGCCCGCCGCGTCGTCGCCGGCGACGTGCCCGAGTCCCTGCGCGGAAAGACCCTGGTCAGCCTTGACCTGGGATCCATGGTCGCCGGCGCGAAGTACCGCGGCGAGTTCGAGGAGCGCCTCAAGGCGGTGCTCGACGAGATCAAGAACTCCGACGGGCAGATCATCACCTTCATCGACGAGTTGCACACCATCGTCGGTGCCGGAGCCACCGGCGACTCCGCCATGGACGCCGGAAACATGATCAAGCCGATGCTCGCCCGCGGTGAACTGCGCCTCGTCGGCGCCACCACCCTCGAGGAGTACCGCAAGTACGTGGAGAAGGACGCCGCACTCGAGCGACGCTTCCAGCAGGTCTACGTCGGGGAACCCTCCGTCGAGGATGCCATCGGCATCCTGCGTGGGCTGAAGGAACGCTACGAGGTGCACCACGGCGTCCGCATCCAGGACTCCGCCCTCGTCGCCGCCGCGACCCTGTCCGACCGGTACATCACCTCCCGATTCCTCCCCGACAAGGCCATCGACCTCGTCGACGAGGCCGCGTCCCGCCTGCGTATGGAGATCGACTCCTCCCCGCAGGAGATCGACGCCCTCGAGCGCGTCGTCCGCCGCCTCGAGATCGAGGAGATGGCCCTGTCCAAGGAGAAGGACGCCGCCTCGAAGGACCGCCTGGACAAGCTCCGCCAGGAACTCGCCGACGAACGCGAGAAACTGAACGAGCTGAAGGCGCGCTGGACCAACGAGAAGTCCGCCATCGACAAGGTCCGCGGTGCGAAGGAGGAGCTGGAGCGCCTGCGCCAGGAATCCGAGATCGCCGAACGCGACGGCGACTACGGTCGCGTCGCCGAACTGCGCTACGGCCGCATCCCGGAGCTGGAGAAGGAGGTCGCCGAAGCGGAGAAGAGCGTGGACAATCCGGGCGAGAACCAGCTGCTCACCGAGGAGGTCACGCCCGACGTCATCGCCGAGGTCGTCTCCGCGTGGACCGGTATCCCCGCGGGCAAGATGATGCAGGGTGAGACCGAGAAGCTCCTCGCCATGGAGAGCGTGCTGGAGAACCGCGTCGTCGGCCAGTCCGAGGCCGTCGAGGCCGTCAGTGACGCCGTGCGCCGCTCCCGTGCCGGGGTCGCCGACCCGAACCGGCCCACCGGCTCGTTCCTCTTCCTCGGCCCGACCGGCGTCGGTAAGACGGAGCTGGCGAAGTCGCTGGCCGAGTTCCTCTTCGACGATGAGCGGGCCATGGTTCGCATCGACATGTCCGAGTACGGGGAGAAGCACTCCGTCGCCCGGCTCGTCGGCGCGCCCCCCGGATACGTCGGCTACGACGCCGGCGGCCAGCTCACCGAGGCCGTCCGCCGTCGTCCGTACACCGTCGTGCTCTTCGACGAGGTGGAGAAGGCGCACCCGGACGTGTTCGACGTGCTGCTCCAGGTCCTCGACGAGGGGCGGCTGACCGACGGCCAGGGCCGCACCGTGGACTTCCGCAACACGCTGCTCATCCTCACCTCCAACCTGGGTGCGGGTGGCACGAAGGAACAGATGATGGAGGCGGTGAAGCACACCTTCAAGCCCGAGTTCGTCAACCGTCTCGATGATGTGGTCACGTTCAACCGGCTCTCGGAGGAACAGCTCACCCACATCGTGGAGATCCAGGTCCGGCAGCTCGCCGCCCGACTCGCCGCCCGCCGCCTCGTCCTCGAGGTCGACGACCCGGCGAAGGCGTGGCTCGCTGAGCGCGGCTACGACCCGGCCTACGGTGCCCGCCCGCTGCGCCGCCTGATCCAGCAGGCCATCGGCGACAAGTTGGCGAAGGAACTCCTCGCAGGCACCATCGTCGACGGCGACACCGTGCAGGTCACCCTCGCAGAGGACGGGGAGACCCTGAAGGTCAGCCCGCAGCGGTAAGTGCATTGGTGGTGCCCCGGCTGTTTAAACGCGGCCGGGGCACCAGTATGAGATGTACTATTCTGTGGCTATGACCTCGGCTCCCGACAAAGAACCCGACGCCAGTGGCGATGGCGTCCAGCCGGAGAAAAAGACGATCAACCGCTGGAAAATGTACGTGAAACTGCGGACAGTTCTCGTCGGTGCGCCCTTCGTTCTTCTCCCCGCGGGGCTCATCGGAACCGGGTGGAAACGAATAGCAGCGGACATTCAGGTGATACGGGGATGCTACGGCGGATATTATAGCTTCGGGTTCGTGATTGTTGTCTTGGGTTTGGGATTGTGGCTGCTTGAACCCATCGAACCGAATGACAAAGACGGTGCTTCGGGAGTCGCCGATCCGAAAGCTCCACACTCCAGATTTTCGTGGATTGAAATCTTTTTTGTTCTTTTCTCCCTCCTGTCACTGGCGGGAGGAATACGCGTAGTCACGGTCATGCAGGAGGAGGGTGACGGACAACTTGCTGCGGGGCTGTTTGCAGCAAGTGGGCTCGCGCTGTCTGTCTGGGCAACCCAACGCCGCTCCATCGAACAGCAGGAGCGGGAGGACAGGCGACAGAACGATCGACTGGAATCCGAGTCACTGCGGGAGAGTCGACAACTCTCCGTCCAGCAGCGCATGGACATGTCGAAGAAGCTGCAGACCTCCATTGAACACCTAGCCAACGACAGTGAAGTCGTGCGCGCAGCCGCCATCTCCGAGCTGATGTTCCAGATCGACGACTGGAACGCCCTCATTAGAGGAGAGATCACGGAAATCGAAGCCCGGAAACTCCACGATGCGAAAGAGCGGGTGGAGCAGCTCAAAGCTGAAGGCCTGCTCCGGAGGCAGGAGCTCTTCGATCTGGCGATGAAGGACTACGTTGAAGGTCACCAGTACCCACACAACGATTCATCGAGTGAGAATGCCGGAAAATATGGGAAACGGGAGCTCCGTGAGGGGATCATCGCTGCTCGCCGGCGAGGATTGAAATCAGCCCAGAAGGGATCATTCGATGGGGTGAACTTTGAGGGAGTCAGGCTCCCGAATCTTCCTTTTTCTCGCCTATTAGTTCCGGCGAACACAGAAAAAAACGAAGAGGAGAAACGCATACAGACTTGGAAGAGTCATTTGAGAGGTGTTGATTTGGGGTCCGCGCATCTGGAGGGAGCGAACCTGGCGCGTGCTCATCTGGAAGAGGCGAACCTGGCGCGTGCTCATTTGGAAGAGGCGAACCTGGTGTGGGTTCACGCTGTCAAAGTGAAACTGGGGAAAGCCAACCTAGCGCGAGCGAACTTGGAGTGCGCTAACCTGCACAAGGCGGATCTGAAGGATGCTCACCTGGAGGGTGCGTCGCTGTGGGGATCCATTCTTGAGGGAGCGAACTTGAGGGGTGCCCATTTGGAGGGGGCGAAGCTCGCCGCCAAGAATAACGATGGGTCATTGTCTATGCCCTGCACCTTCGACGAAAAAACTCAATGCCGGGGCGCCACCTACAGCTCCACCACGGTTTTCCCCGAGGGCTTCGATCCGGAGGCTCACGGTATGAAACTGGTCGATGATCCGGAACCGGAGGACGAAGACTAGCGCTCTAGCGGCGGCTTCCGCGGTCTGAGTGCCAGGTCCAAGAACAGGCGAGTTCTGCCCCCTCCACCCGTCGTACCCCGTACCTCACTATTTGTGGTCGTAGGCTGGCCCGTCTCCACCTCCGCACCCCATCCCCCAACACCGGAACTTGACTACTCTGGGGCGCATGAGCCTTCTGATCACGCCCACTGAACTCGCCGACGGAATGCAGACCGGAATCAAGACGACGCTTCTGGCGTCGATGTGGTTGCCCGGCCCCGAGGACGCCGGCTTCGAGTACTACCGCGGTAAGCACATCCCCAACTCGATCTTCTGTGATCCGGCGCGTGCGTTGGCGGCGGCGCCGTCGAGCAAGCTGGGTCGGAACCCGCTGCCGGACCCGGCTATCCTCCAGAAGTGGTTCCAACGGTGGGGTCTGAATGACAAGCACCGCGTCGTGGTCTACGACGGCGGCCGTGGCCTCATGGCGTCACGTGCGTGGTGGATCCTCACCTGGGCGGGTGTGCCGGACGTCCGGATCCTCGACGGGGGTCTCGCGGCGTGGATCAGGGAGGGGCGCCGGCACGCCGGTGGTCCGGGTAATCTGCCGCAGAAGTGCACGCTCCAGGTGAACCCGGGGCAGCTGCCCGTGGCGACGATCGACGAGGTGAAGAACTTCGACGGCCTGCTGCTCGATGTCCGGGAGGAGAACCGGTTCCGGGGTCGTAAGGAACGTCTGGACCTCAAGGCCGGCCACATTCCGGGCGCGGTGAACCTCCCGACCCGCCGACTGACCCATGAGGACCATTCCCTGCGCAGCCCGGAGGAGATCCGTGCGGAGTTCGAGGCAGTCGGGGTGGATGATCCGTCCAAGGTGATCATCTACTCGGGTTCGGGTCTGCACTCCGCCCTGGCGGTCGCTGCGATGCACCACGCCGGTATGCCGGGGGCCGCGGTGTACATCGGCGGCTGGTCGCAGTGGTGTGCAACGCCGTCGAATCCGGTGGCCACCAGCGTCTGATTTTCCGGCTCCTGAGTGCCCCACCTGATCTTCGCCGACCGGGTGGGGCACTTTTCGTGTCCGGTGTGGCTGATCGTCTGGGAATGGATACTGCGTACCGGGGGTACCAACGAGTGAGGTGTGGGTGCCGAGGGGAGGTTCTGCTAGTCGGTGAGATGGTAGATCCGGGTGGGTGTGAAGTATCGGAGATTGTGTGCGGGGATTCAACCGGTTCCCGCGCGATCATTCAGCCAGGTACGTCGGACAGTTTCTGTGATTGGGCAGGTTACCAATCGGGCCACCTGTTTCTAGGGGAATAGGCTTGATGGTTTCAGTGAGCGATGGTGTAGATGGCCGGCTTTCCGAGGATCTTTCGGCGCCTTTTTAGAAAGTAGCGGTTTCGGTATATTTAGCTCTCCTGTTTTTAATGAAAATTTTCTTGGCTTGCGACGAAGGCGCGTGACGGTCAACGACGGGAGGATGAGAGACCGCGGGTCCGATCCCGGTTGAGTTGGTGCCACGGTACTCTGTGGTGACGGCTTTCAGTGCTGGTGAGTGGAAATCCTGTATTTCCTGGACGTCTCCGGCATCGTAATAGCAGCGGGTTCCGCCGAAGTGACGGTGGAGAAGGAGGCCGGTTTCCCGGGCTCCTCCTCCTGTGGCTGGATCATCCCGATTCCGATACCGGTACCCGGCGTGAAGTTGAGCACCGGGCCACAGGATCCGGCTGCGTCACCGGCGCCGACGGCGCCGGACTCCACGGAATTGCAGACTGGCGTTTTCCCGGATACGCCGGATGATCCGGAGACGGGACGCCCCGCGAAGGGGCTGCCCGTCACCGGAGCCAACGTACTGGTCGCACTCGGCACCGGAGCGGCACTCGCCCTGGCCGGATTCGACCTCGTGTTCGCGGCTCGCCGCCGCCGGGACGGGTAGCCGGTAGCGCCTGCATGACCCGCCCACCTCCGTCCGGAGGTGGGCGGGTCATGTCGTTCCGGGGCCGGTGCGCCCACCGGTGGGGGTCACCGTCGAAAATGACCGCGTATGTGTACGGAACCGGGCGCGTGGGGCGCTAGACTCGGACCCAAATGCTAACCGAAACTCTCCTCCTGCTCGCCGGGGCCTCCGCCACCGGTGCCGTCGCCCTGACGCTCGCCGCGAACCGCCGGGATGCGCTCGCCCGCCGGGAGGACGCCGTCGACGTTGACGGGTCCCACGGGTCTGTCCCCGACACGGACACCGACCTCCCCGGGGACGGCGCTGCCACGTCTGTCACCGGGGCGGAGTCGACCGGGGAACGGGAACCTGACGAAGACACCCTCCTCCCGCAGCATGCTCCAGAACCTGACCGTGCGGAGGCGACGGTCTCGGAGGATGTTGAACCCCGTGGCCCCGTGGACGGCACGGACGTGATCGACGTGGAGGTCGAGGACCAGCTGCGAGATGTGCCGGTCCTGACCCCGGACGAACGGGACGACCGTCTGCAGGAGACGGACACTCCCGATGAGGTCCCGTCCATCCCGGACTCCCCCGGAGAGAAGAGCCGCGTTCCGGCGCCGGTGACCGGCAACCACGGCGGTCTGCACCTGCCCGGCTCCGCGCGCCGGAACCGTCGCCGGTGGGCCGCGGCCAACGGCTACGACTACAGCAGGGGCGACGCGTTCCTCACCGATGAATGGAGCTTCGGTCCCGCCGGTACCGGAGCCGCAGCCAGGGATGTCGTCAGCGGTATGACCTCCGGACACGAGTTCCACCTGGTGGACCTGGGGCCGGAGACGGTCCTCGCGTTCCGGCGCGTCACCGGCAGCGCGGTCGTCGTCGAGATCTCCCGCACCACGGATGACCGGGAGAGCTCCTTCCAGTTCGGGGACTTCGCGGTGTTCTGCGCGGAGCCCGATGTCGCACGCCGGTTCGTCGACGAGCGGGTCACGGCCGCGATGGAGGCGCTCCCCGCCGCGGTGACGATGATCTGGACTGAGTCGCGCTGGGTGATCGCGCAACTCGTCCGGAGGAGTTCTCCGGAGGACTGGGATGCCGCGCTCGAGCCGATGGCACTGTTGGCTGACGCTGCGTGCACCCTTCCGCCGCGCCCCGGTGCCACCCCGCTCCGGGACACCGCGGGACTGGATCCCTCCCGGCCGCTACCTCCGCCCCACCTGTCGCAGGTTCATTCCGGAGCGGATACGGAAGAGGTGGCGGAACCGGTCGTGTCCCCGGTAAAGCCGTTGGTCCATCGCCCGGAGGCACCGGTGGAACTGCCCAGCCGGTTCCGTCCCGAGCAGCGCGGTACCGTTGAACCGCGCGCCGTCGGTGGTGATGAGATCGACGCCATCGCCGACGGACGGGACGCGGCCCCCCAACCCGGCGGGGTGCGCGTTCCGCGGACCTTCCGAACCGGTCCGAGCATCTTCACCGATTCCGGGGCCGACGAAGAAGCCCCGGACACCGAAAAACCGACTACCCCCGAGGAGCGCTGAACACCCGTGACCCCGTCGTCCGCCGAAGCCCGTGGAGAACTCGCTGAACTGGTCAAGGAACTCGCCGTCGTCCACGGCCGGGTGACCCTCTCATCCGGCCGGGAGGCCGACTACTACGTGGACCTCCGGAGGGCCACGCTGCACCACCGGGCGTCGAGGCTGATCGGCCAGCTGCTGCGTGAACTCACCGCGGACTGGGACTACGTCGCGGTCGGCGGCCTGACTCTCGGGGCGGATCCCGTGGCCACCGCCGTCATGCACGCCGACGGGCGGGTGATCGACGCGTTCGTCGTCCGCAAGGCGACGAAGAAGCACGGCATGCAGCGTCGGATCGAGGGCCCGGACATCGTCGGGAAGAAGGTGCTCGTCGTCGAGGACACCACCACGACCGGCAATTCGCCGCTCACCGCCGTGGAGGCGCTGCGCGAGGCGGGTGCCGAGGTCGTGGGGGTCGCCACGGTCGTCGACCGTGCCACCGGTGCGGACAAGGTCATCGCCGACGCCGGACTCGAGTACCGCTACCTGCTCGGCCTGTCGGATCTCGGCCTTGAGTGAGGGGCTGACCGACCCGCGGGGAGAACACGACGACGAGCGACCCGGCCCGACCGAGTGGGGGGCCGGGCGGGTCGGCGTAGGCCCCTGGGCCGAGGAGCATCCGGGTGAACCGGTGCCGGATGATCCACGATTCGATCAGGAACTCCTCGCGGAGGGCGACCGCCGCAACGTCGTCGACGCCTACCGGTACCTGACCCGGGATGCGATCGTCGCGGACATCGACACGCGCAGGCACCCACTGCACGTCGCGATCGAGAACTTCGAGAACGACGCGAACATCGGGACCGTCGTGCGCACCGCCAACGCCTTCGCCGTGGACACGGTCCACATCGTCGGTCGGCGCCGGTGGAACCGGCGGGGTGCGATGGTGACCGACCGGTACCAGCACCTGCTGCACCACCCGGACGTCGACACCCTCCTGAAGTGGGCCGCGGCCCGGGCCATCACCGTCGTCGCCGTCGACAACACACCCGGATCGGTGCCGCTCGAAACCGCCCGGCTGCCGGAGCGGTGTCTGCTGTTGTTCGGGCAGGAGGGCCCGGGTGTCACCGAGGCCGCGCGGAGGGGCGCGGTCATGACCTGTTCCATCGCGCAGTTCGGGTCGACACGCTCGATCAATGCGGGGGTCGCGGCGGGTATCGCGATGCACAGGTGGGTCACTCAGCACGCTGATCTGCGCCGGGCCTGGTAGGCGCACGGGCCCGGTGGAAGCACCGGTGCGGGTACGGTTGCTGAGGTGGGATAAGTAACATCCCGCTGACCGGGAGAGATGAACCTGAACGTGCAAGAAAAATGGGCCCACCGTGCTGATCTCGCTGAAGCCGCGATCGATGAACGGCACGCGAGTCGGCTGTGGCTGCTTCCCCGCACCAACCTGGCCGTGGTCGCGTGGCCTCCGACCACGCGCGACAAGGTCTTCCTCCGGTGGCACTACTGGTGGCAGGCGCACTACCTGGACTGCCTCGTCGATGCCGCCGTCCGGCGCCCCACCCCGGCCCGGCAACAGCGGATCCGGCGGACCCTGCGCGGTATAAGGATCCGGAATCTCCGCGGGCTCACCGCGAACCGGTACTACGACGACAAGGCGTGGCTCGCGTTGGCCGGTGCGCGTGTGAAGGAGGTGAAGAAGTTCCGCGTGCCGAAGTCGATCAGGCCGCTGGAGAGCAACATCATCGCCGGTGCGGACAATCTCACCGGCGTCCTGCCGTGGCGGACGAATGAGACCTTCTACAACGTCCCCACCAACGGCCCGGCCGCGATCATGATGGCCCGGACGGATCGCCTCGAGCGGGCGATCGGCCTCACCGACTGGATCTTCGACAACCTCATCAACGAGCAGGGCCTGGTCATGGACGGGGTCCGGTTGCGGATGCACGGACCGGAGATCGTCCGCGACATCCATCCCTACTGCCAGGGTGTCACCCTGGGGGCGTGTCTCGAGATCTCCGAGAAGCTGCGCGAACGTGCGGGCCTCGAACCCGGGCAGCCGATCACCGGGATCGATGACGCGGAGAAGGTGGAGCACCTCATGCTCTGGGTCACGCGCCTGCGGGAGCTGGTGCACGCGGTGGCCAAGGACATGGCGACGCCCGCCGGGGTGATCGACGCCCACACGGGTGGCGGGGACGGCGGCCTGTTCAAGGGCATACTGGTGCGCTACCTCGCGGAGGTCGCCCTCCGCCTGTCGGAGGACACCCCGCTGAATAGGGCGACCCGCAAGATCGCCGCGCGCCTGGTGCTCGCGTCCGCGGAGTCGGTGTGGAGGCACCGGCTCGAGATCGACGGATTACCTGTGTTCGGGGCGGACTGGACGACGGACGCGAACCTGCCCCGCAACGCAGGCGTGGTGGGTACCTCGATCGCCGGCGCGGTCCGCAGTTCCGAGATCCCGGAGCGGGATCTGTCCGTGCAGCTGTCCGGGTGGATGCTCATGGAGGCCGCGGCGAGGGTGTCGGCGGCCGGGTACACGTACAACGGCTGAGGTGCGCCGGGGCCGATGGAGGGGCATGATCTGCCCGCGGGATACCGGAGGGCGTGCCCGCCCGGTCGCCTGTTCGGACAGTGGTCGATCTCACGTCCCGGACGGGGGGTGGGCGTCAGTCTCACTACCTGCGAATTTACCTGAAACACACGACCGAAAACAGGCAAACGGGCATGAAAACACAAAATCGGGCACGGAGGGGCGGCGAGAAATCGCGGGTGGGGGCATAATTGAGGGCAGGACGACCGCACCGGCGGTCGCGGACCGCGGCACCGCGGTCGTGGCCCCACGGTGCGGTCGACACAGAGAACGTCGCACCACGTAAAGGAGAGCACATGCCCATCGCAACCCCAGAGGTCTACGCCCAGATGCTGGACAAGGCCAAGAAGGAAGGCTTCGCCTTCCCGGCCATCAACTGCACCTCCTCGGAGACCATCAACGCAGCGCTCAAGGGCTTCGCCGAGGCGGAGTCCGACGGCATCATCCAGTTCTCCACCGGTGGTGCGGAGTTCGGTTCCGGCCTGGCCGTCAAGAACATGGTCAAGGGCGCCGTCGGCCTCGCGGCCTACGCCCACGAGGCCGCCAAGAACTACGGCATCAACGTCGCCCTGCACACCGACCACTGCCAGAAGGAGAAGCTGGACACCTACGTGCGTCCGCTGATCGCCATCTCGCAGGAGCGCGTCGACCGCGGCGAGGCCCCGCTGTTCCAGTCCCACATGTGGGACGGCTCCGCCATCCCGATCGACGAGAACCTCGAGATCGCCCAGGAGCTGCTGGAGAAGGCCCGCAAGGCCCACATCATCCTGGAGCTGGAGATCGGTGTCGTCGGCGGTGAAGAGGACGGTATCGAGGCCAAGGCCGGTGCGCAGCTCTACACCTCGCCCGAGGACTTCGCCAAGACCGTCGACGCCATCGGCACCGGTGAAAAGGGTCGCTACCTGCTCGCCGCCACCTTCGGAAACGTTCACGGCGTGTACAAGCCCGGCAACGTGAAGCTGCGTCCGGAGGTGCTGCTGGAGGGTCAGCGCACCGCCGCGAAGAAGCTCGGTCTGGACGAGAACGCCATGCCCTTCGACTTCGTCTTCCACGGCGGCTCCGGCTCCGAGAAGGAGAAGATCGAGGAGGCCCTGCGTTACGGTGTCATCAAGATGAACGTCGACACCGACACGCAGTACGCGTTCACCCGCCCGATCGTCGGCCACATGTTCGGCAACTACGACGGTGTGCTGAAGATCGACGGCGAGGTCGGAAACAAGAAGGTCTACGATCCCCGCTCCTACCTGAAGAAGGCCGAGCAGGGCATGTCCGAGCGTGTCATCGAGACCTGCCAGGACCTGCACTCCGTCGGCACCACCGTCTCCAAGTGACACTTCTGAGGTAACGCCCGGACGGGCGTTCTGAACCCGTCTCCGTGAAACCCCGCCCGAACGGCGACATTCGTCCGGGCGGGGTTTCGCGCGTTTCCGTGGTCGACCACGCATGCGGGTGATTCGGCTCACGCCCGCGTCAGTTCGGTGACCCTACCCTTACATACTCGCCGTCCCCCGGGTAGCGTCTGAGGGGTGAACCCGGCCACGGACGGAAGGGGACGAGCGTTGAGTGCACCGACCCGCACCCGACCCCGCGGCAGCTGCCTGCGCCTGTCCGGGGTGACGGTGGCCCGCCGCGGCAGCGTCCTCATCGACGATCTGAGCCTGACCGTGCGCCCCGGGGAGGTGCTCGGGGTCTCGGGCCCCTCGGGATGCGGGAAGACCACCCTCCTGCGCATCATCTCCGGACTCACCACGGACTTCTCCGGCGACGTCATCCGACCGGAGGGGCGGATCGGGATGGTGTTCCAGGAGCCGCGTCTGTTGCCGTGGCTGACGGCCCGGGCCAACATCGAGCTCGTGCTACCGGGCCTGCCACGCGGGGAACGGACCGCGACGGCCGACTCCTGGCTCGACCGGGTCGGCCTCGGCGACGCGGCGGAGCTGCCGCCGGGTGCGATGTCGGGCGGGATGCGGCAGCGGGTCTCCGTGGCACGTGCGATGGCGACCGAACCCGCACTCCTGCTCGTCGACGAACCGTTCGCGGCACTCGACAAGCCGCTCGCCCGACGCCTGCGCCGACTGCTGCTCGACGTGATCACCCGGGACACCGTCACCGTCTGGGTGACCCACGACCCCGACGAGATCGCCGAGGTGTCCACCGCGCGCCTGGCCTTCGATCCTCCGGGGGAGATCTCCGTACAACCTCATCCACCGACCGCAGAAGGAAGCGGAACACCATGAGCCACACAATCAGGACACGCGTCACGGCGGTCGCCGCACTGGCCGCGCTCACGCTCGCCGGCTGCTCGTCGGAGCCGGAACCCACGACGGACGCCGGAGCCGCAACCGCATCCGCGGCCGCCGCGGCATCCGGGGGCGCCACGGACACCGACCGGGAGAAGATCCCGCGCCTGCGCGCCTACCTGCACAGCACCATGGCGTTCGGCGCACCGATGATCAACTTCGACAGGGACGGTGAACTTCAGGAGTACGCCGACGAGGTCGACGTCGACTACTGGGACAGCGTCGACCAGCTGCGCGCCGCGATGATGCAGGGCGACGCCCAGGTGGCGGCCACCCCCGCGTACACCGCCGCGAACCTCTACAACAAGGGGGTCGACGTCCGACTCATCGGTCAGGTCGTGTGGGGGATGCTCTACGTCCTCGGGCCCGACACCGCCGAGGAGGGCAACTGGGACGGCCTGAAGGGACAGAAGGTGGCGGTCGTCATGCCGGGGGAGATGGTCGACCTCGTGTTCAGCTACCTCCTGGCGGAGAACGGCCTGGACAAGGAAACCGACATCACCTACGTGCCGGTGAACGATCCGCGTCAGGCGGTCGGCATGCTCGCCAAGGGAGAGGTCGACTGGGCCGTGCTGCCGGAGCACCTCGCCACCGTCGCGTTGAAGAAGACCGCGGATTCCGGGAAGAACCTCAAGCGGGTATTCAACCTCCAGGAGGAGTACGGCAAGGCCACCGGCGGGCCGGCCCGGTTCCCCATGGCCGGCCTGATCATGCCCGGCGAGCTCGTCGACGCCCACCCGGAGCTCCCGGCCGCGGTCCTCGAGGAGGTAGCCGACACCACCGCCAAGGTCAACGACGGTGACGATGCCACGATCAGGGCGATCGCCGAACAGTACGAGATGCCCGAGCCGCTCGTCCGGGACATCATCCCGCGCCTCAACCTCGAGGTCGTCCCCGCGTCGGAGTCGCGGAAGCAGTACGAGGAGTTCCTGGAGGTCCTCGCCACCGTCAACCCGGACGTCTACGGCGGGACCCTGCCGGACGACCGCTTCTACGCCGAGTAGGCGATGAGCCCGGACATGACCCCGCCGACAGGTGCGCGTCACGCGGCCGCCTGGATCCTCGCGGGTGCCGTCGCACTGCTCCTCTGCTGGTACGCCGTGAGCATCGGTCAGCTCGAGTACGTTCTGCCGGGTCCGGTACGCACCGCCCGGGCGCTGGGCGGGCTCATCGCGGACGCAGATTTCTGGGCGGCACTCGGCCTGACCATGGCGCGGGCCGCGGGAGGACTCCTCTGCGGCGTCGTCGCCGGTCTCGTGTGGGGTGTTCTGGGAGGGGTGTGGATCCGGGCCTCCTGGTTCGGCCAGCCCCTGCTCCAGGTGCTCCTGGCCACCCCGCCGATCATTCTCGTGATCCTGGGACTCACCTGGTTGGGCGCCAACGGGTGGGTCGCGGTGCTCGTCGTCGCGCTCGTGACGACACCGCTGATCGCCGCGACGACGGAGGAGGCGATCCGGGGCATCGACCACGATCTCGTCGAGATGGCCCGCGTCTTCGGTCTCACCCGCGCGGAGGTCGTCACCCGGGTGATCCACCCGATGGTCGCGCCCCCGGTTCTGGCGGCGACGACGGTGGCGCTGGGGCAGGGGATCCGGGTCACGGTCATGGCGGAACTCCTCTCCACCGCATCCGGTGTCGGCGGTGCCGTGCGCATGGCGCAGATCAACATCGACACACCGATCATCTTCGCCTACGCGGTGGTGCTCACGGCCGTCACCTTCGTCCTCGACAGGTCGGTGGTCCAGCCGTTGCGGGAGCGGGCCAACAGTTACCGCGCCGCGTACGGGGTGGCGGTCTGACGGCGCGGGCACCGGTGCCCGGTCAGCGGTCGTGCGGCCGACGGCTGTGGTGGCGTAGAGTACAACCGGCCGTTCCACGACCGATCCCGTCGCCCGCCCCGCAGTCGCCGCATCGGACGGGATCCGACCGAGACACCGTCGACCCGAAAGAAACTATCCTGAACAGATGGCCAGGCGAACATCCTCCGTGCCCAATCCGGCAGCCGCGGTGAAGGAACTGCTGCGCCCCGGTGTCCAACGACTGCGACTCAGCTGGGTCTCGATCCTGCAGGGCGGCATAGCCGCGGGCCTGTCCTGGTGGGTCGCGGTGAATCTCTTCGGCCACGAGTCGGTGTTCTTCGCGCCGATGGCCGCGATCATCGTCATCGGGCTCACCGGCGGTGACCGGCTACGGCGCGCGGTGGAACTCAACATCGGCGTGCCCCTCGGCGTCGGGATCGGCGACCTCCTGGTCACCTGGCTCGGCACCGGGACCTGGCAGATGACGCTCATCGTGCTCCTCGCGCTGACGGTGGCCGTGCTCGTGGACAAATCGCCCCTCGTGTCCACGCAGGCGGCCATCGGCGTCGTGCTCATCGCCACGATCTTCCCGCCCGGGACCTCGGGCGGTATCGACAGGATGCTCGACGCTTTCATCGGCGGCACCGTCGGCATCATCGTCATCGCGCTGATCCCGAACTCCCCGCTGCGCGGGGGACGGCAGGAGATCGCCACCATCCTCACCATCGCCGGACACGTCCTCAAACAGGTCGCCGTCGACCTGGCCGACGGCAACACGAAGGGGATCAACGCCGCACTGCAGGAGGCGCGCGGCACCCAGGCGAACATCAACAACCTGATCGCCGCCGCGAAGACCGGCCGGGAGGCGGCGACTGTCTCCCCGCTGCACTGGCGGAACCGGCGCCGGGTGAAGTCACTCATGAGGATCCTCAATCCGGTGGACAACGCCATGCGGAACACGCGGGTGCTCGCGCGCCGGGCGCTCGTGCTCACCGAGGACGGGGACGACGTCAGTGCCCGGCAGATCGCGGTCCTCGAGGAGATCGCGGACGTCATGACGGCCCTCGGGGACCTGTTCGACCGCGGCGAGCGGGTCGGCACATCCGAGCGGATCCCGCAGCTCGTCCGGCGGCTCCGCGTACTGGGGGCGATGACCGGCCCGGAGGTCGCCGACCGGAAGGTGCTGTCCGCGCAGATGATCCTCGGCCAGTCGCGCTCGATCATCGTCGACCTTCTCCAGATCTGCGGCATGTCCCGTAAGTCGGCGCAGGCCGCGCTGGCGCCTACCAGCGCGCACCCGCACGTCGATCCCGAGGTGTAGCTCCATCCGGCTGCGCGGGGCACCGGGAGAGTCCGGCCGCCGTCCGGGGCCGACCGGACGGCGGCCGCACAGGGTTCCGGAGCGCGATACCCCGACATCGGTCATTTGGCGGCGGGAATGAAACCCTCGAAAGCCGGGTATGGCCCGATTATTATCGGTGTCAGAAATATCTCACCGTGCCCCGTGCAGGGGAGAGAGGCAAGTGGAACGATCATGGACCGAAGTGTCCTCCAGTCACGTCCCGTGTGGGCGGCCTCCGCCGCTCTGGTGCTCGTCCTCATCACCAACCTGCTGGTCAACGGCTGGCAGCTCACCGGCGGATTCGCCGTCCTGGCGGTCAGTACGGCGATCGTGCTCGTCGCCGTCATCGCCCGTGCGAAAAAGCAGGGGGATCCGGCCTCCTGAGTGTCGACGGGGTGCCGCCGCGAGGCCCGGACTCCGGGTTGTCGGCGGTGTCCCCGGGTCACGGCGGTTCCGGGACCGGGGTGACGGTGCAACCCCGCCGCCGAGTGTGGTGCAGGTCAGGGCTGCCGGACGATCTGCAGGTCCCGCAGGTGCCGGTAGAACGTCACCCGTTCCGCGGGGCGGGGACGGGAGACTCCGTCCACCGTGATCCGCAGGTCCGGTCCGCCGGCCTGCAGCGCCCGACCCGTACGCAGGGTGGAGGGATCCACTGTCCCCGACGGCCGCGCCCGCCGGAGGATCCGGTCGGTGAGGCCGCCGGACACCGGCTCGAGGGGGGTGTCGGCGACCACGGCGGCGATCCCCGGGGCGTCGAGCATGGGGACGAGCCGGGCGCCGTAGCGGCCGGTGCGGGGTGCTCTGCGGCCTGCCCTGTGGTTGAGCAGGGTGTCGTCGTCGACGATGACCTCACCGGTCATCTCCGCCGCGGGTTCGAAACAGGAGACCGTGGCGCTGCCGGCGACCGCGACCGCGGAATCGTCCCGGATCAGCGGAGCCGGATGGACGTGTCCGCCCAGTGCGAGGGCGAGGGCGTCGAGTGGATCGGAGGGGAGCCCGAAATTGGCCGCGGCCGGGGAACCGGGATCGACCGGAACGTATCCGACCTCGACCCACATCCGGTCCGAGCGCATCAACCGGGTCAGCACCGCCGAGAGGGCCGCATCCGTGCCGCAGACGACCACCCGCAGCACCTCCTCCGGTTCCTGGGGGGCACGTTCCGGGGCCCCCAGGTGGTCGACGTCGGGGCGCTTGGCGATCTCGTCCAGACCCGGGGTGGGGTCGACGGGGAGAACGGCGCGCGCCGCCTCGTCCAGGGGGGTGAGATCCCTGCGCGTCGGGACCTCGGGGAGCTCCAGCACCTCGAGGGTGTCGACGCCGTGGAGCCCCCGGACGTCGTCGAGCACGGACCGGTTGACCGGAAGATCGTCGCAGCCGCCACAGGCCAGGAAGAGCACTCGCATGGTCAGAGATGATACGCGCGTGGACGTGAGGGGTAGGATCGTGAGACGTCTGTGCCGCGCTCGCCGCGGCGAAGCTGTCGAGCTATCGGAAGAGGCGTGTTAGAACATGGCCGCAATTGTTGTAGTGGGCGCCCAGTGGGGCGACGAGGGTAAGGGCAAGGCCACCGACATCCTCGGATGCCAGGTCGATTACGTGGTCAAGCCGAACGGCGGGAACAACGCCGGTCACACCGTCGTCGTCGGTGGTGAGAAGTACGAGCTGAAACTCCTGCCCGCGGGTGTCCTGAGCGAGAACGCCGTCCCCGTCCTGGGCAACGGAGTCGTGATCAACCTGGAGGCCCTGTTCGACGAGATCGACGGCCTCGAGGCCCGTGGGGCGAACGCCTCCCGGCTGCGGATCTCCGCCAACGCCCACGTCGTCGCGCCGTACCACCAGGTACTCGACCGGGTGCAGGAGCGGTTCCTGGGTAAGCGTGCCATCGGCACCACGGGGCGCGGGATCGGCCCGACCTACGCGGACAAGGTCTCCCGCGTCGGCATCCGCGTGCAGGACATCTTCGATGAGTCGATCCTGCGCCAGAAGGTCACCTCGGCGCTGGACGTGAAGAACCAGATCCTGGTCAAGATGTACAACCGCAAGGCCATCGACCCGGAACAGATCGTCGACTACTTCCTGTCCTACGCCGACCGGCTCGAGCCGATGGTCATCGAGGCCGAACTCGAACTGAACCGCGCCCTCGACGAGGGCAAGCACGTGCTCATGGAGGGCGGCCAGGCGACGATGCTCGACGTCGACCACGGCACCTACCCCTTCGTTACGTCCTCGAACCCGAGCGCAGGCGGGGCGTGTGTCGGGTCCGGTATCGGCCCGACCCGCATCACGTCCTCCCTGGGCATCATCAAGGCCTACACCACCCGCGTCGGCGCGGGCCCGTTCCCGACGGAGCTGTTCGACAAGTGGGGTGAGTTCCTGCAGACCACCGGTGGCGAGGTCGGCGTGAACACCGGCCGCAAGCGCCGCTGCGGCTGGTACGACTCCGTCGTCGCGCGCTACGCCAGCCGGGTCAACGGCTTCACCGACCTGTTCGTGACCAAGCTCGACGTGCTGACCGGTATCGGTGAGATCCCGATCTGCGTCGCCTACGACGTGGACGGCACCCGTTTCGACGAGATGCCGACCAGCCAGTCCGACTTCCACCACGCCGAGCCCATCTACGAGACGATGCCCGCGTGGGAGGAGGACATCACCGGCTGCCGGACCTTCGGGGAGCTGCCGCAGCGCGCGCAGGACTACCTCAACCGCCTGGAGGAGCTGTCCGGCTGCCGCATCTCCTATGTCGGTGTCGGTCCGGGTCGGGACCAGACCATCGTCATCAACGACGTGATGGAGCCCTGAGCCGCACTCCGCTGAAGCGAACCCCGCACCTGTGGGTGCGGGGTTCCTTCCGTGTCCGGGGTCGATATCGTGCCTGCTCACCGGTTATTTTGTCACGGATCTCCGAGGTGGGGAATAGGGTCGGATGTTTTGTTGTTGTGTCAACAAGATGTGCCGAGTGCAGCATCACCCATCCCGCAACACGCCGATGGGACAACCGACCAAGGAGCAACCATGACCCGTACCCCGACCGATATCGGCCTGCTGATCATCCGCCTCGTCTTCGGCGGTATCCTCACCGCGCACGGCTTCCAGAAACTCTTCCTGACGGGCCCCGGCCAGACGGGCGCAGCATTCGCGAACATGTCGAGCCTCCCCGCCCCCGAAATCATGGCGTGGGTCGCCATCATCGTCGAGCTTCTCGGCGGTCTCGCGCTCATCGCAGGTGTCGCGACCCGCACCGCGGCGATCGCCGCCGCCGTCGTCATGGCGGGCGCGATGGTCACGGTGCACCTGTCCAACGGCTTCTTCAGCACCGACGGAGGCATCGAGTACACCCTGATGCTGTCGGCCATCGGTGTCGCGCTCGCGGTGACCGGTGCGGGACGCTACAGCCTGGATGCCGCACTCGGGCGCGCGGGACGTGGCATCCCCACAGACCGCATCTGACGAAGGCGCACCCAAACGTGAGGGGCCCCGATCCGACGACGGATCGGGGCCCCTCACTTTCTCAGACGTATCTGCGGACCTTCCCGAAGATCTCCGGCCACGAGCTGTCCAGCTTCCGGGCGGACACCCTGGTTCCCGCCACGTACACGACGGTGCTGATGACGACGATCCAGGCGATCCCGCCGAGGAACAACGGCGAACCGACGCCGTCACCCCGGCCGATCGCCATCATGACGATCCCCGGCACCAGTGGCAGCCAGACGCCGAGCAGACCACCGAACGTCGCGATGAACGCAGCACCGGAGTAGCCCGACCGGTCCTTCATCGGGTTCGTCCCGGGCCGGGCCGCGGGGAACGGATTGAACACGCTGAGCAGTGATCCGAAGCCGAGAGCCGCCGGGATGGCGCCGATCGTCGTCACCGTCGTCAGCACCCACAGCGGGGAGAACCCGCTGAGGACGCCGAGCGCCGTGTCGTAGAGCACCACCGCGGGGACGGAGATGGTCGCCGCCACCGCGGCCCGGGCCCGCACCATCACCCGCGCCGGGACACCGGCGGTCATGTGCACCCAGTTCGCCGGGCCGTCGTAACCGTAGGCGTTGGCGACGTACTGGACCGTCGCCGCGACCATCATGCACGCGCCGAACCACTCCACGGGGCTGTCCTCGTTGGTGGTCCCGAGAACCAGGAAGAACACAGAGAACAGTGGTAGCGAGACCAGGTTGTAGAGCAGCCGTGAGTCCCGCGTCCAGTACATCAGGCCCCGCGAGTAGACGGCCCCACCGACCGTCGCCGGCACTCCGGGCAGCATCAGCCGACCCCGCGACCGGGACCGGGAGCCCGTGGAGCTCTCGGTCACCTGGGTGAACGATCTGGTGAGCGCCCGGCGCCAGGCGCCCCAGAGCACGGGAAGCAGGACGATGCCGATGAGCGCCTGGAGGGCTGCGGTCCCCCAGGCGCCGTCGGCCAGGCTGCCCGCGGCGCCACCCGCTCCGCCGAAGGGGGTGTACCCGAGGATCCGGGTGATCCTCGCGGTGTCCACACCGATCGTCGAATTCACCACCAGATTGAAGCCGATGATGACGGCGATGAATGCCACGCCGCCGGCCATGGACAGCTTCTCCCGGCGGGAGCGGCCACCGGACAGCACGCCGAGAACCATCCACGCCTCAGCGCCGCAGAGGCTCAACCCGAGAGCGGCGACCACGGCCAGGAACCAGAACGGGATGACCCACGCGTGGCCGGTGAGCACCAGCCCGGCGGTGCCGAAGCCGAACGTGATCAACGAGTTGAGGACCACGAGGTAGCCGCGGGACTGGAGGAGCGCCGCCAGCATGAACCCCGGGAGCAGTTCCCGGGCCGCCACCGGCAGCGGCGCGAACCAGCCGGGGGTCAGCTGGTTCTCGCTGGACGGATAGATGAATGCGAGGACCCAGTACGCCAGCACACCCACCCCGAGTGACAGGGAGAGCGCGGCCTGGTTCCCGTCCAGCTGCTCGGCGAGGGTCAACCCGCCTAGAGACAGGGCCCCCATCAGACCGTAGATCCAGATGAAGATGATCATGAACCACTGCGATCTCTGCGCCTTCAGGGAGCGCTTCCGCAGGGTGCGGTGGAGCCGGAGCAGCGTGCGGGTCACCGGGCATCACCCGCGGCTCCGGTCCCGTCCGCGGACGGGGTCGAACCGAGCCAACCGAGGGTCCCCTCGTCGAGCTCGCCACCGCCGACGAGGTCGATGAAAGCGTCACCCAGCGATCCGGCGCCCCGGACGTCATCGACGGTCCCGGAGGCGACCACCCGGCCACCGGCGATCAGCGCGACGTGGTCGCAGATGGACTCCACGAGCTCCATGACGTGGGAACTCATCACGACGGTTCCGCCGCCGTGCACGAAGGCGTTGAGGATCGAGCGGATCACCCGCCCCGACACCGGATCGACGGCCTCGAAGGGCTCATCCAGGATCAGGATCTGTGGCCGGTGCAGCAGGGCACCCGCGAGCAGGATCTTCTTCGTCATGCCCGCCGAATAGTCGACGATGAGTTTCTCCCCGGCGTCGGTCAGGTCCAGGGCGTCCAGCAGGCCGTGGGCACGCTCGGCGATGGTCCCCGGTTCCATCCCCCGCAACCGACCGAGGAACTCGAGGTACTCGGCTCCACTGAGCCGGTCAAACGTGGGCAGGCCGTCGGCGAGCAGACCGTAGGACCGCTTCGCGTCGAGGGCACCGCCACCCCAGACATCGGCGCCACACACCCAGGTCGCACCCGTGTCCGGGCGGAGCAGACCCGTGGCGATGGTGATCGCCGTCGTCTTCCCGGCGCCGTTCGGGCCGACGATCCCGTAGAAACTCCCGTGGGGGATGTCGAGGGAGAGATCGGCGACGGCGGGCTTGTCCCCGAACCGCTTGGTGACACCGCGCCAGGCGAGCGCCACAGACGTCGGATCCGGGTTGAGGGGATCGAGATGGGCTGAATCGTCGGGAAGAGTCATGGAAACAGTGTGCGTCCCGCCGGAGCGTGGCCGCAAGGGTTTCCACCAGAATCAACCCGTGGGCTGACGGATGGCGCGAGACACCCGCCGCAACCGGCTAGTCCTCTTCGGTCGACGGAACCACGGGCTGCTCGGCCGACCACGGGAACACGATCCACTCGTCGGTGTGCTTCCAGACGAAGTCGGGCCGGATCACCGACTGGGACTTTCCGTACAGCACGGCGGAACGACACTCCGCGCCGGCCTTCTCCAGGATCTCGAGGACGAGGGCCAGGGTCCGCCCGGAATCGGCGACATCGTCGACGACGAGCAGTTTCCTGCCGGCGATGGCGGAGGTGTCCAGCAGGGGTTCCAGCAGCACCGGGTCGGGCAGGGTCTCGTGGACGTCGGTGTAGAACTCGACGTTCATCGTGTCGGCGAGCTTCACCCCCATCGCGTAGCTCAGCGCACCGGCCGGAAGGAGGCCGCCGCGGGCGACGGCGATGATGATCTCCGGGTCGAAGTCGCTGTCCACCACGATCTGGGCGAGTTCCCGGGACGCGGCACCGAAGCCCTCCCAGGTCAGAATTTCCTTGGTCTCGAGATCGGTCGAGTCTGCATGGTAGGCCATGGGTCGATGGTAGCGGTTCCGGTCCGCGGATGCCGTACCGTGTTCCGGTGGGCGACCGGCACGGCAGCAGGGAGCGCCCCATCCTCTCCCGCGGCGTCCGCCCCTGTGCGATACTGCACCACGAGAAGCGCCCGTAGAAAAACGTGAGGACACGGTAGATGTACACCCCAGAGATGATCGGAACACCGCAGACCGGCTCAGCCACCCGGGTCCTCCTGCTGGGGGCCGGGGAACTGGGCAAGGAGGTCACCATCGCCTTCCAGCGTCTCGGCGTGGAGGTGCACGCTGCGGACCGGTACGAGGGCGCACCCGCGGGGCAGGTCGCCCACACCCACCACACCCTGGACATGACCGACGCGGCGGCCGTCAGGGCACTCGTGGAGGAGGTCCGCCCGCACTTCATCGTCCCCGAGATCGAGGCGCTGGCCACCGACGCCCTCGCCGAGATCGAGGAGGAGGGCCTCGCGACTGTCGTCCCCACCGCGCGCGCCACCCGGCTCACCATGAACCGCGAGGGTATCCGCCGCCTGGCGGCCGAGGAACTCGGTCTGCCCACCAGCTCCTACGCGTTCGCCTCCACCCACGCGGAGTTCGTCGAGGCGGTCGGGGAGATGGGTTTCCCGTGCGTGGTAAAGCCCGTCATGAGTTCCTCCGGGAAGGGCCAGAGCGTGATCCGCGCCGCCGACGAGGTCGACCGTGCCTGGGAGTACGCCCGGGCCGGGGCGAGGGTCGCGGGAGACCGTGTCATCGTCGAGGGGTTCGTCGAGTTCGACTACGAGATCACGCTGCTCACCGTGCGCTCGACGGACCCGGCGACCGGACAACCGGCGACCTGGTTCTGCGAGCCCATCGGCCACCGTCAGCAGGACGGCGACTACGTCGAGTCCTGGCAGCCGATGCGGATGAGCCCCGCCGCGGCGGACAACGCCCGCTCCGTCGCCGCGCGCATCACCAACGCCCTCGGGGGGCGGGGGGTGTTCGGCGTGGAGCTCTTCGTTCTCGGGGACGACGTCTACTTCTCGGAGGTCTCGCCCCGGCCCCACGACACCGGCATGGTCACCATGGCGTCCCAGCGGTTCTCCGAGTTCGAACTCCACGCCCGCGCGATCCTCGGTCTGCCGATCGACGTCACCCTCATCTCACCGGGCGCCTCCGCCGTCATCTACGGCGGTGTCGATGCCCCGGCCGTGAGCTACAGCGGCCTCGGCGCCGCGCTCGCCGTCGCCGAGGCCGACGTCCGGATCTTCGGTAAACCGGAGGCGTTCACCCGCCGCCGGATGGGCGTCGCACTGGCCACCGCGGAGGACACCGGCACCGCCCGCGAGCGCGCCACCGCGGCGGCCTCCGCCATCGAGGTGCACGCACCGGGGGGGCCGACCCACTGAACACGGCCCCTCGGTTCCACGGTGCATTCCCGCCCTCGGGGTGGCGGCCCGTCCGGGGTGCCCGCCCGGTGCCGACGGAACGCTCATCTGCTGCACGAAACGATGACCGCTGTATAGAATTTGCGTATGGCAGACAACGACGACCACGACGACCGTACAGTGACCCCCGCCTACGCGGGCCGTTTCGGCGCCGGTGAGGTTCCCTCCCACCGGCTTCCGGACGATCCCATGGATCCTGACGCCACCTACCGTCTCATCCACGACGAGATGATGCTAGACGGCAACGCCAGGCTCAATCTCGCGACGTTCGTCACCACGTGGATGGAGCCGCAGGCCGAGAAGCTCATGGCCGAGGCGTTCGACAAGAACTCCATAGACAAGGACGAGTACCCCTCGACCTCGCGCATCGAGGAACGCTGCGTCGCCATCATCTCGGATCTGTTCCACGGCCCCACCGGTACCGGTGCGATCGGCACCTCATCCATCGGGTCCTCGGAGGCGGTCATGCTCGCGGGCCTCGCCATGAAGTGGCGGTGGCGGGCCCGTCGTGCCGCGCAGCTCGGTGTCGACCCCGGGGACGTCACCGAGCGCCCCACACTGGTCCTCGGAACCAACGTGCAGGTCGTGTGGGAGAAGTTCTGCCGCTATTTCGATGTCACACCCCGCTATGTGTCGATGTCCCCGGGCGACTACTGCGTGAAGCCCGATGAGGTCGCCGCCGCATGTGACGGGACCACGATCGGTGCCGTGGCGATTCTCGGCACCACGTACACGGGTGAATACGAGGACGTCGTCGGAATCTGTGCGGCACTGGACTCGCTGGCCGCGGCAGGGGGACCGGACGTACCCGTCCACGTCGACGCGGCCTCCGGTGGCTTCGTGGCTCCCTTCCTCGACCCCGACCTCGAGTGGGACTTCCGTCAGTCACGCGTCGTCAGCATCAACGTCTCGGGCCACAAGTTCGGGCTCACCTACCCCGGCATCGGGTTCTGTGTGTGGAGGGGTGCGGAGCACCTCCCCGAGGAGCTGGTGTTCCACGTCGACTACCTCGGCGGGGACATGCCCACCTTCACGCTGAATTTCTCCCGTCCCGGAAACCAGATCGTCGGTCAGTACTACAATCTTCTCCGCCTCGGACGCCGCGGATACACCGAGGTCATGACGGCGCTCCGCGACACGGCCACCTGGTTGGCGCGGGAACTGGGCGGGGATTCCGCCGCCGAGGTCGTCTCCGACGGCTCCGCCATTCCTGTTCTGACCTGGCGCTACCGTGATGTCAGTGCCTATCAGGTCTCCCATGAGCTGCGGTGCGACGGGTGGCAGGTACCGGCCTATCCGCCGCCGGAGGGCGCGGAGCAGGATCCCATTCTCCGTGTCGTCGTGAGGGAGGGCTTCTCCCGGGACATGGCGGAGTCCTTCCTCGACTCCGTGGATCGCGCGCTCGGGCGCATCCGTGATGCCGGGCCGGTGTCCGGGGAACGGTCTTTCGCGCACTAGGCGTCACAGCCCCCGCCCCGGTCACCTCGGACGACCATGGTCCCGGGGCGGGAGGTGATGGTGCGATCGTGTGACGGGTCCGGTCGATCCCGCACCACGACGTCGAGGTGCCCGTGCCCACGGTGTGTGGAGTGGATCAGTGTGCGGGGCGCAGCATCGGCAGATGCGTCATCCCGTCCCAGTCGAATTCGTCACCGCAGACCCGGAACCCGTAGCTCTCGTAGTAGTCCCGGAGCGCGGTCTGCGCGGTCAACGCGACGTCGGCGCCCGGGTTCTGCTCCTTCGCGAGCTTCAGTGCGTCCTTCATGATCTCGGCACCCAACCCGGTGCCACGTGCCCCGGGGGCCAGGCAGAACCGCCCGAACTGCCAGAGGACACGCTCGTCCCCGATGTCGACCCCGCCACCGCACTTCGCCCGGAACCCGGCACCGGTGTCCGGATGGATGCGGGCGTAGCCGGCCAGTGCACCGGCACGGTCGTTGGCCCGGATGTGGAGGGTGTCCGGCAGGGCGTCGGTGTCGTCGATCTCAGCGTAGGGGCACTGCTGCTCGTTGACGAAGACATCCACCCGCAGCTTGTAGATCCGGTGCACCTCGAGGGCGCTCATCTGGTTCAGATTGGACACGGTGAAGTAGGTGTTCATCCCTCAAGCATACTGTCAGCTGTCCGGGGCACCCCAGTCCCGGTGGGTGCCCCGGACACCGGGAGCCCCCGTCCCACCGTGGAGGCCACGGGCGGGGGACGGGGGCGGAGAAACCCGGGTGCATGGGGCTAGTCCTGCTTCGCCCTGGCGTGGGCGACCATGTCGTCCCACTCGACGATCTTCTTGCGCTCGCGGCCCTCGGCCTCGCCGGCCCTGCGCTCCGCGGCGTCGAGCCGGTGCCAGCCGTCCCACGTCGTGTACTCGATGCCCTTGCCGCTGAGGAACTCGAGGACGGCATCCTCGTCCGGGTTGGCGGCCGGAGCCAGGGTGCCGTTCGCCCAGTCGGCCAGCAGCATCTCGGTGGTCTCCTTGGCGTCGCCCTTGGTGTTGCCGATGAGGCCCACCGGGCCGCGCTTGATCCAGCCCGTCGTGTAGTAGCCGGCGATCGGTGCGCCGGACTCCGGGTCGAGGACGTGTCCGCCGTCGTTCGGGATGACGTTGCGGGAGGTGTCGAACGGGATACCGGTCACGGGATCGGAGCGGTAGCCCACGGCACGGTAGACGGCCTGGACGTCCCAGGTGGTGTACTTGCCGGTGCCGCGGACATTGCCGGTTCCGTCGAGTTCGGTGCGCTCGGTGGTGAACCCGACGACGTGGCCGTCCTCGCCGATGATCTCGACCGGGGACTCGAAGAAGTGGATGAACAGCTTGTGCGGAGCACCCTTCGGATCGCGGATCGCGTACTGCTCGATGACGGAGCAGACGAGGTCGGTGGTCTTCGAGTTGCGGCGGGCCTCGATGGAGGCCTCGTCGTAGTCGATGTCCTCGGGATCGACGACGACCTCGATGGTGTCGGAGTGGTCGAGCTCCTTGAGCTCCAGCGGGGTGAACTTCGCCTGGGCGGGACCGCGGCGACCGAAGACGTGGACCTCGGTGGCCTGATTGTTCTTCAGGCACTCGTAGACGTTGTCCGGGATCTCGGTGACGTGGAGTTCATCACCGGTCTTGGCGAGGACGCGGGCGATGTCTAGTGCGACGTTGCCGACGCCGACGACGGCTACGGATTTCGCGGACAGGTCCCACTCGCGGGAGAAGTCGGGGTTGCCGTCGTAGAAACCGACGAACTCTCCGGCGCCGTAGTGCTCGGGGAGGTCGGAGCCCGGGATGTCGAGATCCCGGTCGCCCGTCGCGCCCGTGGAGAAGACCACGGCGTCGTAGTACTCCTTCAGTTCCTCGACGGTGACGTCACTGCCGATGTCGACGTTGCCGAGGAGGCGCAGCTCCGGCTTGTCCAGCACCTTGTGCAGTGACATCACGATGCCCTTGATGCGCGGGTGATCGGGGGCGACGCCGTAGCGGATAAGCCCGAACGGCGCGGGCATGCGCTCGTAGAGGTCGATGGCGACATCGGTGTCGGACTTCATCAGCAGATCGGAGGCGTAGATGCCGGCTGGGCCGGCTCCGATCACGGCTACCCGGAGGGGACGAGACATATCAGTGGACATCCTTGGTGAAATCGTCGAGGACAGAACGGAAAATAGACAGCTCTGACTACTGTACGCGGTCGGTGCGGAATCATGCCAGGATATCCTTCACGCGCACCCATGTCGGTGGTCCGGGTCACGTTTTCCCGCCCAGTTTCCGTCCAGGCGTGTTCCGACGTCCGGAACGGGACCTCCGTGGGCGGGGGATTCGACCGGGGTCGCCCCCGTGGTTGGGGGTGTGGAACTTCACGCCGGGGCCCCGCGGGGCTGTGTACAGGGGTGTTCCCGGAGGTTTTCGGGTGAGACGTCGTTCCGGTGGCGCCCGGGTCACCGGTTTCGGGTGTCCGGCCGGGTTTCCGTGTCTAAACTATGTAGTGAATCACAGACAACGACAGAAGCCAGCCTGTGCCACAATGCAGGTGTCCCGGCCGCATGACGCGTCACGCTGTGGCCGCATGCGCCAGCGCGACACACAGAAAGGACTCCACGTGACTTCCTCCCCCCGCCCGGTGCTGCTCACCGCAGCCGGCCGCAACCTCAACGGGATCGACACCGCCCCCCTCGCAGAGCACCTGGGTCTGGAGGTTCGGCCGTTGATCGACGGGGAGGTGTCGGTGTCCGCTGTCATCGGGTCAGATCCGCTGGGGTCCGGCGCCGCGCTGCTCGTCGGAACCGGAAGCATTGACTTCGACTCCCGGTGTGCCGCGGCCCTCGGGGTGCCGCTGCTCATCGCCACCGGCCCGGACTCGACGCTCGCGGACCTCGCGGTCGCCGAGGCCGAGGCCCACGGCGCCAGCGTCGTCACGCTCACCGACCCGGCGGACGGAGCCGCGCTGGACGCCGCCGCGTCCGGTCTGCGTGCCGCCGCCCCGGAGCCGGTGATGAGCCCCGCGCTCTTCGAGCACTGGCTGCTCGGTCAGGCGCGCGCGAAGCGCACGCACATCGTCCTCCCCGAGGGCGAGGACGACCGGATCCTGACCGCAGCCCACCAGCTGCTGGCGGAGGACGTCTGCGAGCTGACGATCCTCGGCGACGTCGAGGACGTCCGGCGCCGCGCCGCGGATCTCGGACTCGATCTCTCCGCCGCACACCTGGTCGACCACCTGACCGACCCCGACGCCGAGGTGTTCGCCGAGGAATTCGCCGAGCTGCGCAAGGCCAAGGGCGTCACCCTCGAGCAGGCGCGCGAGACCATGCGGGACATCTCCTACTACGCCACCATGATGATCCACACCGGCCGCGCCGACGGCATGGTCTCCGGTGCCGCGCACACCACCGCGCACACCATCAAGCCGTCGCTCCAGATCATCAAGACCGCGCCGGGTGTGAGCTTCGTGTCCTCGATCTTCCTCATGGTGCTGCAGGGCAGGCTGTGGTCCTTCGGTGACTGCGCCGTCATGCCCAACCCCACCGCCGCAGAGCTCGGTGAGATCGCCGTGGTCTCCGCACGTACCGCCGCACAGTTCGGCATCGACCCGAAGGTCGCCGTCCTGTCCTACTCCACCGGCAGCTCCGGAAGCGGCGAGGACGTCGACCGCGCGACCCAGGCCGTCGCCGCCGCCCGGGAACTCGATCCGTCGGTCGCCGTCGACGGACCGCTCCAGTTCGACGCCGCCGTCGATGCCGGGGTTGCGAAGAAGAAGATGCCCGAATCCACCGTCGCAGGTCGGGCCAACGTCCTCGTGTTCCCCGACCTCGAGGCCGGGAACATCGCCTACAAGGCGGTCCAACGCACCGCTGACGCCCTCGCAGTCGGCCCCGTGCTGCAGGGCCTGAAGAAACCCGTCAACGACCTCTCCCGTGGCGCGACCGTGCGTGACATCGTCAACACCGTCGCCATCACCGCGATCCAGGCAGGAGCCAAGTAATGTCCGACCTCGCACTCGTCCTCAACTCGGGGTCGTCCTCCATCAAGTTCCAGCTGGTGGACCCGCAGCGGCACGCCACCGACGAACCCTTCGCCTCCGGACTCGTCGAGCAGATCGGCGAACCGGAGGGGCGCGTCACCCTGAAGTACGCGGGGGAGACCTACACCACCACCGCGCCGATCCCGGACCACAACGTCGGTCTGGACATGGCGTTCGAGCTGATGAACGAACAGGGCTGCGGCCCCGCCGAGGTGGAGATCACCGCCGTCGGGCACCGTGTCGTCCACGGCGGCATCCTGTTCTCCTCACCCGAGATCATCACCGACGAGATCCTCGGCATGATCCGGGACCTGATCCCGCTCGCACCCCTGCACAACCCGGCGAACATCAACGGCATCGAGGTCGCCCGCAGGATCCTCCCCGATGTCCCGCACGTCGCGGTGTTCGACACCGGCTTCTACCACTCCATGCCGCCCGCGGCCGCGCTCTACGCGATCAACAAGGACGTCGCAGCGGAGCACGGCATCCGCCGCTACGGTTTCCACGGCACCAGCCACGAGTACGTCTCCAGGCATGTCCCGGAGATGCTCGGTATGCCCGCCGGGGAGGTCAACCAGATCACCCTGCACCTGGGCAACGGTGCATCGGCCACCGCGGTCCGCGGCGGCCGCGCGATCGACACCTCCATGGGCATGACCCCGCTCGCGGGCCTCGTCATGGGAACCCGCTCCGGCGACATAGATCCCGGCATCGTCTTCCACCTGCACCGCTCCGCGGGCATGTCCATCGACGAGATCGACCGCCTGCTCAACCGTGACTCCGGTGTGAAGGGCATCTCCGGGGTCAACGACTTCCGCGCGCTCGGTGAGCTCATCGAGGAGCACAACGAGGACGCGTTCCTCGCCTACAACGTCTACATCCACCAGCTGCGCCGCTACATCGGCAGCTACATGATCGCCCTCGGCCGGGTCGACGCGATCACGTTCACCGCCGGCGTCGGGGAGAACGCCGCGAACGTCCGTGCGGACGCTATGGCGAACCTGGAGAACTTCGGCATCCGTATCGATCCGGAGCGCAACGCCGAGCGCAGCAGCGCCGCCCGGCAGATCTCCACCGACGACTCCCCGGTCAAGGTCTTCGTCATCCCGACGAACGAGGAGCTGGCCATCGCCCGCTACGCGGTCGAGCTGGCCAACCGCAGCCGCTGAGTGGTCGGGGTGGACGGGGACGCTTGACTGTCCCCGTCCACCCGTCATGTCACGGACCCGGTGCCACGACGGTGCGGCGGGGTGGGAACCGGCGTTCCCGGGCGCGCCACACATGCACCCCGGCCGCACCGCCCGACCCGCCCGGCCGGATGATCGGGCATCCGACGCCCGGACCGTCGCCTCTCCCGGTGCCGGCCCGGGGCCTCAGATGCCGACGTCGAGGTCGTTGAAGTCCTCCAGCTTCGCGCCCTCGGCGCGCTTCTTCTCGTAGAACCTCTTGCGCGCCCGGTCGATCTCGTCGTTGCCGACACCGATGCGCCAGTATCCGGCGACGCTGACCCGGGACTTGTCCATGCCGACCTCGTCGCGGAAGTAGCTGCGGATCGAGGCCATCTCCGCGCGCTCCCCGGCCGCCCACACGACGTACGAGGTGGGATTCTCCAGTGCCCTCGCGCACGTGGACAACGGCTGGGGATCTCCTGTGTCCTCCGGGTCGATGTGGGTCAGTCGGAGGTCACCGGGGAGCGTGATCTCGTTGACTGCGGCCCTGTCCCCGGCGACGAGATAGAGCTCGCCGGGGAGTTTCCCGGCGGTGCGGTCGAAGATGCTGACGAGCGCGGGAATGGCGGTGGCGTCCGCGAACAGTGCGACAGGTTCGTCCTGCTCGCGGGGTGGGATGGTGAAGTGCACCCTGGGGCCGGTGAGCGAGAACTCCATGCCGACGTGGGCGTCGCGGCTGAACAGCATCATCGGCGAGTCGTGCCCGTGCTGGACGATGTCGACGACCACCTCCCCGGTGTCCTCCAGGAAGTCGCGCACCGTGTAGACGCGGGTGTGGTCGCCGTACCGTTCGGACAGATACAACCGTATCGCCACGTTGGCGCTCCTCCACGCCGGATTGGCGCCCGCCCCGGGTATTCTCGCCGTGATCCGGACGATGGACGGGCAGGGTTCGGACACGGAGGTGATCACCGCGGTGTGGTCGTCGATGTCTCGGTCGTGCTCACTGTTGCGCAGGTGGACCGGGGGCTGCCCGGTGTAGAACCTGTTCGCGGCACCCGGTGCCGCCGGTGCCGTGGCGGGGGTCGCGGCGTCGTCGGGGTTGTTCGTCATGGGCTTTCATCCTCGAATCGTCTCTGGATCGTCTCGGTGGTGTCGGTGGCGTTGTGCGGTGGATCAGTTGCTCGCCGGTGGCCCACCTCCTGCGCCGCCGCTGCGGGCGCGGGGCACGATGAGGGGCCTGCCGGTGTCCGGATCCCGCAGGATGCGGGCGTCGAGGTCGAAGACCTCGCGGAGCACGTCGAGGGTGAACACGTCGTCGGGATTTCCCCGGGTGACGACGCGACCGCTCTTCATGGCGATGATGTGGGTCGCGTAGCGTGCGGCCATGTTCAGGTCGTGCAGGACCGCGACGAGTGTCCGGCCCCGCGAGTGCAGGGCGGCACACAGGTCGAGGACGTCGGTCTGTGTGGAGACGTCGAGGAACGTGGTCGGCTCGTCGAGCAGCATGACCCGTGTGTCCTGGGCCAGCACCATCGCGATCCAGGCCCGTTGCCGCTGCCCGCCGGAGAGCTCGTCGAGGCGTTCTCCGGCGAGATCCGCGAGCCCGGTGCGGATGAGGGCGTCGTCGACCGCGCGTTCATCGGCGGCGGAGAACTGGGACAGGATGTGCTGGTGCGGGTAGCGGCCCCTGCTGACGAGGTCGGCGACGGTGATGCCCTGCGGGTGGACCGGGGACTGGGGGAGTACACCGACGGCCCGGGCGATACGCTTCGTCGAAATCCGGGACATGTCCGCTCCGTCGAGGAGAACGCGGCCCCGGGTGGGTTTCAGCATCCGGGAGAAGGTCTTCAGCAGCGTCGATTTGCCGCATCCGTTGGGACCGATGATCGCGGTGAACTCCCGGTGCGGGAGATCCAGACTGAGGTCGCGGATGATGGCGTCCCTGTCGTAGCCGACGGTCACGTTCTCCAGCGCGAGGCGCACCGGTTCCGGCGGGTCCGTGTCCCGACCGTGGGCCGGCCGGTGGTCGGGGAGCGGGTGGTGTGGGGTGCGCGTCATCGTGTCACGTCCTCGTCGATGATCGGGTGAGCAGTATCAGGAGGTACGCGCCGCCGAGAACACCGGTGACGAGCCCGACCGGGGCGCGCAGGCCGATGTCGATGTGCTGGGTCGCGTGGTCGGCGAGCAGGAGCAGCACCGCGCCCGTGACGAAGGAGTGCAGGATCGTGACCCCGGGGATGCGGGTGATGAATCGTGCGATGTGGGGGCCGGCCAGCGCGATGAACGCGATCGGGCCGGCGACGGCCGTCGCGGTGCAGGCGGCCAGCGTCGCGAGGATGATCGCGGTGAACCGGGTGCGTTCCACCGGCACACCGAGGCCGGATGCCGCGGAGTCACCGAGCTCGATGGCGTCCACACCACGCCGCAGCACCGTCAGACCGGGGATGAGGACTACCGTCGCGAGAAGCACCGAGCGGGCGTGCTCCCAGCCGCGGCCGGACAGCGATCCGGCGCGCCAGTCCTGCACCTGTGTCGCGAGACGGATGTCCGCGGTCAGCAGCATGAGGTCCAGGACCGCCGACACCGTCGCGGCGACACCGATTCCGACGAGGACCAGCCGGATCCCGTTCGCGGATCCGCGGGTCCGGGCGAGCGTGTAGACGATCGCCGCCGTGAGCAGGCCGCCTGTCGCTGCGGCGAGTGCGACGGGTAGCACGTCGGGGGACACGAACAGGATGGTCAGGCCCGCGGCTGTGGCGGCACCCGCGGTGAACCCGATGATGTCCGGGGAGCCCAGGACATTGCGGCTCAGGGACTGGAACACCGCGCCGGACACACCGAGCAGGCCGCCGACGCACGCCGCCGTCAGCGCCCGGGGCAGGGCCCGTGACCGGACGGACCGGATCGATCGCGCGTCACCGTCGCCGAGGACGGCCCGCAGGGTCTGTTCGGGCGAGAGATCGGCACGGACGGACATCAGGGCGAAGAGGATGACGGCGGCGAGGACGACCAGTCCGAGTACACCGACGACGGCTGCCCTCGGGGAGTAGGTGACCGACACCGGACCGATGCGTACGGCGTGGATCACCGAGCCACTGATCCTCCGATCTGACGGACTCACAGGCCCACCGCCTTCCGCGAGCGCACCAGCGCGATGAACACCGGCCCGCCGAGCAGTGCGGTGGCGATGCCCGTCTGCAGTTCCGCGGGGGCGATGATCACCTTGCCGGCGACATCCGTGGCCACCAGCAGAGCCGGTCCGATCGCCATGATCGCCGGGATGAGAACCCGGTTGTCCGGTCCGGTCAGTCTCCGCGCGAGGTGCGGCGCAGCCAGACCCACGAAGGAGATCGGTCCGGCCGCGGCGGTCGCCGCGCCGGCCAGCATGACCACCGCGACCGCGGTGGTCAGACGGACCAGGCCGATCCGTACACCGAGGCCCACCGCGGACTCGTCCCCCAGACCCATGGCGTTGAGGGGGCGGGCCAGCAGGAGGGCGAGGGCACAGCCGACGGCGACGAACGGCAGCACGGCCGTCAGTACATCCGGTCCCCTGCCCTGGAGAGAACCGATCGCCCAGAACCGGAAGTGCTCGAAGATGGTGTAGTTGCTGAGCAGGATCATCGAGATGACCGAACTCAAGGCCATGGTGATCGCCGCGCCCGCGAGCGCGAGCCGCGCCGGGGACGCCGCGCCCCCGGGTACCGAACCCAGCAGGTAGACCACCACGGACACGACGCCTGCTCCGGCGAAGGCCCACCACACGTACCCGGACACGTCGGTGACTCCGACGTACCCGATGGCGACGCACACGGCCAGGGACGCCCCCGCGTTGATCCCGAGGATGCCGGGATCGGCGAGCGGATTTCGCGTCAGCGCCTGCACGAGTCCTCCGGCGAGCCCGAGGCACAGGCCCACGACCAGCCCCAGCGCGATCCGGGGAAGGCGCGATCTCACGACGATGAGATGGTCGGGGTCCGTCGGGTCGAAGGCGGTGACGGCACCGATGACCACGGACGGCTCAACCGGATGCGAACCGGTGAACAGTCCGGCGAGGGTAGCGACGAACATGACGGTGAGGCTTCCGCAGATCACGGCCCACATGCGGCCCCGGTGGGTACGGGGGCGGTCGTGCGGGAGGGGGATCGGCATGGTGGACTGTGCTGAACTAGCCGGTCAGCTGTTCGACGAGGGAGTCGATGGTGAGCAGCGCCGAGTAGTAGTCCAGGCGCCAGGAGTACTCGCCGAAGACGAAGACGTTGGCGTTCTCGACGGCGGGGGCCGTGGAAACCAGCGGGTCCCCGGAGAACGCGGCGACCGGTGACTCGGTTCCCGTCTGCATGAGGAAGACGCTGCCGACGTCGGCCAGCGCCGCAGCCATGTTCTCCCGGCTGACCATGCGCATGTCGGGTCGCACCTTCGTCGACGTCTCCTCGGGGACGTCGGTGACGGTGATACCCAGGTCCTGCAGGATCTGGCCGTGCTGGGTGTCCGGACCCGGAACCGCGAGCCCCTCCGCCGCGCGGTAGAAGCCCACGACCGCGGGCTCGGCGGGCGGGGTGATCTCGGCCGCGGCCCGCTCCACCTTCTCCTCGTAGTCGGCGATGAGTTCCTCGGCCTTCTCCCCGGTGCCCGTGACCTCCCCCAGCATGCGGGTCTGCTCCTGCCAGGACATGTCGAGGTAGTCGACCATCACCGTCGTCGTTATGTCCTGCAGCTGCGCGTACTCGTCGTTCACGGCGTCCCCGCCGACGACCGAACCGATGATCAGATCCGGATCGAAGGAGTCGACGGCGTCCAGGTTGATGTCGAGACGCGGGTACGCGACCTCCACCCCACGCTCGTGGGCGATCTCGGCCCACTGCATGAAGAATCCGTCGTCGTCGGTCAGATCCGTGACGGGTGCCGCGGCGGTGGCCACGACCGGAACCCCCAGCGCCAGCAGTGTCCCGGTCATCGACGGCGACGTCGAGACGATGCGCTGCGGCTTCTCCTCGATGGTGACCTCACCCCTGGCGTCGGTCACCGTGCGGGGGAACGCCGCCGCCTCCGCGGCCGATGCCCCGGAGCTGTCTGTCGTGCCCGAGGTCGCCGGTGTCGTGTCGGGCGTCGTGGCCCCGTCCCCTCCGGAGCATCCGGTCATGGTGGCCACACCCAGTGCCGCCACGGTGAGCACGGTGGTCGCGTGCCTGGCCATCTTCACCATCGGTTGATCACACCCCTGTCGTTGTCGAATTGGTCCTCACCCACCGTCTCCCGCGTCGGCGACGGGAAATGTGTCGGCACGGGGGGACGGACGGCGGGAAGTGAACGGAAGGTTGGCCTAACCTTAGGATGGGGTGTCGGGCTTCGGTCGGCTCGAGGCGTCAAGTTTTTAACATCGTCGTGGGGTCGTACCGCAGCTGGTGGTTGGTTCGGCGACGGACGGGGAGAGGAGGGGACGATGACGGTCCCGCAACGGGTCCGCAGAGGTCCGGTCGAGGGGAGCTCCCGGTGTGCCAGACGCGCGCTCATCGTGTGGGTCTACGCCGGAACCGCCGGTGTGGATACGGCGGTGGGGACGACCCGGTTGTCGGCCGGACAGGTGATGCTCATCGCCGCGGGTCTGCGCTACAGGATCCGTGGCGGCGAGGATGCTGTGGTCATCCCCGTCGAGCTTCCGGGAGAGCTGGCGGTCGCGGTGTCCACCCGAACCGCTGTCGCCGCTCTGCCGGAACAGCTCCGGCTGCGTCTTCTGTTCGAGTTCGCCCAGAACCTGGGGTATCTGAGGCCCGATGTGGAACGCACCGACTTCCTGCGGTGTCTCGTCGCGGAGATCATCGCCGCCCAGTCCGATGCGGTGCCGGTGCCCGTGGCTCCGCAACCGCTCTCGGCGGAGGCGACCGCCGTGGCAGGGACGGTCATGGCCGATCTCTCCGTCAACCACAGTGTTGCGCAACTCGCGGACATCGCCGGCGTGTCCGTGCGGACACTGCAGCGGAGATTCCGCGCGGAAACCACGTTGAGCGTCAGCCGGTGGATCACCCGGGTCCGGCTCAACGAGGCCGTCGCCCTCATCGCGCGTGGTCGTGGCCTGCAGTTCGCGGCCCATGCCACCGGATACCCGGGCGCGAGTGAACTCATCCGTGCCTACCGTGCCGAGACGGGGACCACTCCGGTCGCCGCACTCTCCGGGGGCGGACGGGCTTCCGTCGGTGAGATCAGGTTGGACGACCCCGGTGTGCCGGAAAATGAGACCTGGCTCAACATCAATGGTGGGGACATCGTCGTCTGGTTGGTCACCGGGCGGGCCACCGTCACCACGGACCGGTGCACCATCGGCATCGTGGAGGGCCAGGGGGTGGTGCTTCCCGCCGGCGTCGCGGTCCATGTGGCGATGGAGGCGGGCACACTACTACTCCCGCTCGGGTTCCGGTACCCCGACGGCAACGGGTCCGCCGGTGCGGCACGGGTGCCCACCGTCGTCGATTTCTCCGGCTTCGCTCCCGTCGATCTGCTGCGAACGGTGGTCTCCACGTACACGCACATAACGGTCGAGGGGGCCCGTCACGACGACATCTTCCGGAGTGTCCCCGGTGCCCGTGAGGAGCCACCTGCGGGGGAGATCAACCGATCCGGCCAGCGGGCGTGTGTCCGTGGCGACGGGGTCAGCCGTCAGCGCCACAGCTATGTCCGTCGGATGACCCTCGCCCGCATACTCCTGGCGCAGGGCAGGAGTCCCACGGAAACGGCGCGCACCCTGCGTTACTCCCATGCCGCCGCGTTCACCAGGGCGTTCCTCGCCGAGCACGGTATGACCCCCAAGCGGTACGCGCAATTGACCGGTGCCCGGCCGGGGCCCGTACTGGCGGACGAACCCGTCGTGGTCCCCGCCCGCCCCGGGCCGCCGGTTGATTCCCGGCCCCCGGATGCGTGAACCCGTAGTCGTCGTCCCCGTCCGGACGCGCCGCGCCACGTTCTGCACCGGTCACGGTGCGCGCCGGGGCCCGGAACGTGGCCAAACGGAGGATTATCGGGTACTGTTTTCAACAGTGTTCCGATGGTGGTCCTCCGGGCGTGCATTCTGCTGCTGTTCACGCGATGTTGGGTACCCGGATCCCGTGCCTTTTACGGTCGGTTAACCCTGGGGTGGTCGACTGATGGAGTCCCGAAACGACGAGAGATCCGCATCGTCCCTCAGTTCCGCCATCTCCGACACGGAAAGCCTGACACATGACCGCCAAGGAACGCCGAACACAGAAACAAGCGACACGCGCCGTCGTGGGGGCCCTCCTCACCGCGGCCCTCGCGGTCGTCCTCCCCGTCAGCGCGGGTGCAGACCCCGAGCGGGTCCCCGCCGCTGAGAAAGCTCCGGTCACCGGACCGGGAGGTCAGTACAACGGCCCGGAGAAGTGCAATCCCATCGCCGAGGACGGAACGGTCCGCGCACTGAAACCCGGCGAGTGCGCCCAGTTCGGAACCGTCGGGCAGAAACGGACCGAGAATCACGCCAGGAACGTCATCCTCATCATCGGTGACGGCATGGGGCAGCAGGAGATCACCGCCGCCCGCAACTATCTCAAGGGTGCCGCCGGCCGTTTCGAGGGGCTGGACGCCTTCACCTCCACCGGTGCCTACACCCACCACTCCGTGGACCGGGACGGCTCCTTCAACTACGTCACCGACTCCGCGGCATCGGCGACCTCCTGGACGACGGGCATCAAGACCTACAACGGCGCCATCGGCGTCGACCTCGAGCAGAAGCCGGTGGAGAACCTCCTCGAGAAGGCCAAGAAGGCCGGGATGCGCACCGGCAACGTCAGCACCTCGGAGATCGAGGACGCCACCCCGGCCGCATTCGTCGCCCACGCCTTCAACCGCAAGTGCTACGGTCCGCAGGAGGAGGAGAACTCCAAGGCCTGCCAGGGGGAGGCGTTCGCCGCCCAGTACCGGCACAACGGTGGACTCGGGTCCATCGCCGAACAGATCGTCGACGCCCGCCCCGACGTCACCCTCGGCGGTGGCCTGGCGGCATTCGACCAGGAGGTCATCCACGCGGGGGAGGGCAGATCACCGTTCCTGCCCACCACGACCACCTGGACCGCCGGAAAAACGGTGCTGGACAACGCCGCTGACAACGGCTTCACCGTCATCCGTACGGCAACGGAACTCGACTCCGTCACCGCCGCCGACCAGAACACCCCGGTGCTCGGACTGTTCGACGACGGAAACATGATCACCCGCTACGCCCCATCCAAGGCCACCGCCGACGGCGGATCCGGCCGCCCCATGGAGTGCGAGGCCCAGGACACCGGGGGACAGCCCGAACTCGTCGACATGATGACGAAGGCCATCGAGCTCCTCGATGATCCGGAGTCGGACAAGGGATTCCTGCTCCAGGTCGAGGCCGCCTCCATCGACAAGCGCTCCCACGCCGCCGACGCCTGCGGCATGATCGGTGAGGTCGAACGCCTCGACGAGACCGTGAAAGCCGCGCTCGACTTCGCGAAGAAGGACGGCAACACCCTCGTCGTCGTCACCGCCGACCACGCCCACTCCACCGAGATCATCTACGACGGACAGGACTCCGTCGCCGCGACCACACGCCTGCGCACCGGGGAAGGCTCCTCACAGACCATCGCCTACGGCAGCCTCCCGCTGCAGGAGCTCGCGGACAACCCGAAGGCTTCCCAGCAGCACAACGGCTCGCAGCTCCGCGTCGCCGCCTACGGGCCCGGTGAGGAGAACGTGATCGGACAGACCGACCAGACCGACCTCTTCTTCACCGTCGCCAACGCCCTGCGGATCAACGACGTCCCCACCATCGGGGCGTCCGTTCCCACGGAGAAATCCGCCACCACCTACAAACCGGGAACAGGCGACCGCAACACGCCGGCTGACCCCCTCGTCACCTGCTACAGGGTCGGCGACGACGGGTACGTCTCCGGCCCGGGCGACTGCGCCCAGTTCGCGAAGGAGGGACAGGGCCTCGACGACGAGAAGGCGAAGAACGTGATCCTGTTCATCGGCGACGGCATGGGGGACAGCGAGATCACCTCGGCCCGCAACTACCTCCATGGAGCGAACGGGCGGCTACCCGGGATCGATGCGCTGCCCTATACCGGCTACTACACGACGTTCGCGCTCGACCCCGAGCTCGGCGGTCCCACCTACGTCACCGACTCCGCGGCGTCGGCCACCGGCTGGGCCACCGGCACCAAGACCTACAACGGTGGACTCGGCATCAGGGTCGACGGCACCCCGGTGCCCAACATCATCGAGCTGGCCAAGGCGAAGGGACTGAAGACCGGCAACGTCACCACCGCCGAGATCCAGGACGCCACCCCGGCGGCGGTCGGCAGCCACGCACTCAACCGCAAGTGCTACGGACCGGAATACGACAAGAACAACAGGACCTGCCAGGGCGAGGGCTTCGAGAAGCAGTTCCGCGAGTACGGTGGCCTCGGCTCCATCTCCGAGCAGCTCATCGACACCCGGGCCGACATCACCCTCGGCGGCGGAGCGAAGTACCTCGAGCAGACCGTCCAGGCCGGTGGCGACTGGGACGGACACACCTGGACCAAGGGTGACTCCGTCCTCGACAACGCCCGCAGTCAGGGCTTCACCGTCGTCACCTCCGCCGACGAACTCGACGCCGTCAAGGAGGCCGACCAGGACGCCCCGGTCCTCGGCATCTTCGCCGAGGGCAACCTGCCCCGGGTCTGGGAGCAGAGCATCCCGACCGTCGAACCCGCCGTCGGGCAGGGTGTGCGCTGCACCGAGAACCCCGAACGCGGTGACGAGGTGCCCACCCTCGCGCAGATGACCACCAAGGCGCTCGACCTGCTGCGCAACGACAACGGATTCCTCGTCCAGATCGAGTCCGCGTCCGTCGACAAGGCCGACCACGACGCGGACATCTGCGGCCAGATCGGCGAGGCGCAGCAGCTCGATGACGCGATCCGGGCGGCCCGCGACTGGGTCCGGGAATCCGGCGAACCGACCCTCATCATCACCACCGCCGACCACGCCCACACCTCGCAGATCACCGCGAACGACCGGGCGACCGCCGGACGCACCACCAAGCTGGTCACCGCCGACGGTGACGAGATGACCGTCAACTACGCCACCGCCAAGTCGAACGACGACGAAGAGGCACTCGGTTCCCAGACCCACACCGGGGCCCAGCTGCGGGTAGCCGCCGAAGGCCCCGGGGCCGCCAATGTCGTCGGGCAGATCGACCAGACCGACATCCACTACGTCATCGCCAACGCCCTCGACCTGGACACCGACGGTGCCGGAATCAACCTCGCCGGACGCTGGGAGGCGACCGAAACAGACGCCCCCGACACCTCGACGGAGGCACAGGAGACAACCGGCACCCCCACCAGCTCCTCCACCAAGATGTGGATCGCCCTCGGCTTCCTCGCCCTGGTCATCCTCATCGCCGTCACCGCTTTCGTCACCGGCCGTCGACGCACCAACGCCCGGGGCTAGAAGGGAAACGACATGGACGGAAACCCGGATCGGACCGACCACCACGGCCACGAGCACGATGAGCGCATCGACGGTGGCCCGGTGACCGGTCCGGGTTTCGCGGCCCAGATCATCGCGGTCCTGTGGCTGCTGACCGGGGCGCTCGTCCTCGCGCTGCTCGTGAGCGGCCGGATATCCACCTACATCAGAACCTTCTGGCAGCCGCTCACCCTCACCGTCGGACTCCTCATCACGGCACTCGCGATCTCGGTCCTGTGGCTCGGGGCGCGGCGGGAGAACCACGGGGGCGGTGGACGGGCGGCGGTGTCACCGATCGCCTGGCTCGTGTTCGTCCCGTTCCTGCTCGTCGTCATCGGGGCCCCCTCCCCGCTCGGCGCGGCGATGCTCGACAACACCGCCAGCGGAACCGAACGTGACGCGGCACTCGCCGGGAACGGGGGCCGGGTGGACGTCGCACGTGGGGGCGTCACCTTCGAGCCGCTGTCCGACAGCGGGGTCAACGAACTCAACCTCGACGACCTCCACAACCGGTACTCCTACGGCGAACTGGCGGATCTCGGGGGAAAGCGCATCAAGGTCCTCGGATTCATCTCCCACGGCGGGGCCGCCAGCTTCGACGACAGCGGGCGGGAGGCTTCCACCGACGGACAGAAGGTGATGGTCAACCGCTACAAGATCTTCTGCTGCGCCGCCGACGCTGTCGCCTACTCCGCCACACTCGCCGGTGGCACGGATCTGCCCGACGACACGTGGGTCGAGGTGGTCGGCACGGTCGACACCGACGCCTCCACCTCACACCTCGTCCTCGACCCAGAATCGATCACCGAGACCAAGGAACCGAGGATCCCGTACCTGTGAGCACCACCACCACACCGAAAGCCGCGGACACCGGCCGGGCCGGCCGCGTCACCCCCAGGCAGCTCGCGCTCTGGGAATTCACCGCACTCGGGCTCATCGTCGTGCTGTGGACCCAGTTCGGCACCGGTCCGACCAGCGCCGTCGACCCGCTCTGGAACATGGGTGGCGCCGTCGAATCCTGGGCCGCGATCACGGTCGCCGTGGCGATCCAGGCGCTGCCGTTCCTCGTGCTCGGGGTCACCGTGTCCGCGGTGATCGCGGCGTTCGCGCCACCCGGTTTCCTGCAGCGCATCACCCCGCGCAACAGTTTCCTCGCCGTGCCCGTCGCCGGCTCCGTCGCCATCGCCCTGCCCGGATGTGAGTGCGCCTCCGTGCCCGTCGCCCAGTCCTTCATGCGCAACGGGGTGTCCGGAGCCGCGGCGCTCGTGTTCATGCTCGCCTCCCCGGCGCTCAACCCGGTGGTCATCGTCTCCACGGCGGTGGCGTTCAACGCCCTGCCCGAGATGGCCTGGGCCCGGTTCATCGCGTCCTTCCTCGCGGTCCTCACCGCGGGCTGGCTGTGGATCATCCTCGGCCGCGACGACGAGATCCGGGTCACCGCCCCGGACGGCGCCGGCTTCGGCGGCTGCGCCGACGACCACTGCACCCACGACGCCACCGGGTCCGGGAAGCGGAGCTGGCAGTGGCGCCGGTTCCAGATGACCGCGCTCCACGACCTCACCCAGGCCGGGGGATTCCTCGTCCTGGGCGCGATGGTCGCGGCACTCATCAAGGTCACCGTCCCCGCCTCCTGGTTCGCCGACATCTCGCAGACCCCGCTGCTCGCCGTCCTCGTCATGGTGGGGCTCGCGATCCTGCTCTCCCTCTGCTCCGAGGCGGACGCCTTCGTCGCCGCGTCGTTCACCGCGGTCTCCCCGACCGCGCAACTCGCGTTCCTCGTCGTGGGCCCCATGGTCGACATCAAGCTGATCTCCATGCAGGCCGGTGCATTCGGGACGCGGTTCGTCCTCCGGTTCGTCCCCATGGTCCTGATCTGCGGTGTCCTGTCCGCGGTCGCGGTGGGCGCGGTCATCTTCGGGGTCCTGTGAGGCGGCATCGTTTTCCGGGACGTCCGGTGACGCGGCAGATCCCGTGTCACCACCGGTCACAGCGGGTCCGCCCGACGGAGACAGGTGTACCCCGGAACCGGCACGCCGCGTTCTCTTCCGCACGACGACGGCGCGGGTTTCCCCACGTCCGGACCCGTCACCGTCCCGGACGTGCTGGGTGAGTCGGTGCGGGACGGCGAGGTGGCCGGAGCTCCGCCGGACGCCGCGACGCCACGCCCGCGGCTGAACCGGCACCGCCGCCACCGACCGCCCGGTGGGGACGGCGTCCCGGCGTCCCGCCGCGCGCCATCGTCCGGAGGCGCCACACCGCGGTAACGCCCCGGGAACCGTGGGGAGAGGTGCGGTCAGAACCAGGTCGGCGGGCGAACCGCATTCGCCATGTCGACGAGGCTGTACCGGTGCCGCGCGAACGGAGCCATCCGCGCCTGACTGCGCAGGGTGTCGGCCAGTGCCGCACGCAGTCCCCGCTGGGAGAACGGGAAACCGAACAGGGTGTTGGGGCTGGCGGAGCAGTCCAGGCCGGTCGACCGCAGCCAGTTCAGTCCCGCGCTGATCACACCGATCCTGATCTGCAGGAGACGTGGTTCGTTGTTCGGGATCTCCTCCAGGCGGCGGGCCGCGCGCCGGATCCTCGATTCGGTGAGCTTGGCCGGGTCCCCGGAGACCAGCAGCAGGATCGTGGTCAACTTGGCCATCCGGTGGTGGCGGGAGGGCTGGGGAACCTTGTCGAGGGCGTTCACCGCGAGTTCGACCTGCTTCTCCGCCATGAGCTGGCGGGCCATGCCGAACGCGGAGGACACCGTCGTCGGGTTCGTCGCCCACACCAGCGCGTAGAGGCGCATCGAGTGGAACCGGAGGGCGACCGGATCGGAGGTCAGGTGGGACCAGCTCTCCCCGAGCGTCGACAGCACGTCCATGTGGAGCGCCGCATCGGTACCGGCGGAGTGCGCCGCGGTGTGGATGGCGTCCTGGTCCAGCAGCGGGCGGTGGGTGTACCCGAACTGCTGCAGGAGCATCTCGTCGACCGCCGCGAGGGCGAGTTTCGGCGCGGCCTCGCCGGGCACGATGTTGAGCACGTTGTTGAAGTGGTCCTGCGCGGCCACGTAGTCGTCCAGCAGCAGATCGGTGACCCCCGAGTACCACTGGTGTCGCCAGTCCAGACCGAGGCGCTCCGACAGGGAATCCAGCCACTGCTTCGCCTCCAGGGTGAAACCCAGGTCCAGAAGGGCCCGCACGACGCCGAGCGGGATCTCCGCGGACGCCGAGTACTCCTCGGTCTGCATCGCCTGGCGCATGGTCTCCAGGGCCTCGAGCGGCTCCGCGTACGACGATCCGGACAACAGGCCCGCGCCGACGTCGCTGCGGTCGATGAGGGGGACGGGGAGTGCGGCGACCACCTCGGGCGCGGTGATCCGGACCTCCCGCTCGATGCCGTCGATGAGCTGGTCGGTACGGAACACCTGGTGCTTGGTTCCGAACGTCGTACGCTGCGGGGAGAACAGGGAGTGCTGCGCCGGGAACTGCTTGCCGTCACGGATCGCGAGGATCTCCCGGAGCACCCCGTAGAGCTGGGTGGACAGTTCGGTGACATCACGGAAGCGACGGGCCGGATCCTCGTGGGTCGCACGGAGCAGCAGGCGGTAGAACGACAGATGCCTGCGGAGCACCGGCTCCCCGGCGGGGGAGGGGATGCCCGGGGCGTAGGCGTCGTCGACGACGGGGAGGTTGCAGGTCATGGCGGCGAGGGTGCGGCCGATGGTGTAGATGTCGCTGGCCACACTCGGCCCCTGGGTCGGGACCTCTGGGGCCTGGAACCCGCGGGTGCCGTAGATGAACCCGAAGGCGCCGATGCCGCTGACCGCGCCGAGGTCGATGAGCTTGACCTGGTCCTCGGTGACGATGATGTTGTCGGGTTTGAGATCGTTGTAGACGACACCACGGGAATGGAGGTAGTCGAGGGCGGGCAGGATCTCCAGGATGTAGCCGATGGCGAGAGCGACGTCGAAGACACCCCCCGACTGCCGTCGCCGGCGGTCGCGGAGGGACGGGCCACCGACGTACTCCATGACGATGAAACTCGTGTCGCTGTGCGGGTCGTCGATGAAATTGAAGATCTTGACGATCCCCGGGTGGGTGATGTCGGCGAGGAACTCGCGTTCGGCCTCGGCGACGGACCGGTGCCGGTTGTCCGGATCGGAGATCATCCCCTTCAGCACGACCCACCGCCCGGAGACGTTCCGGTCCTGCGCGAGATAGACCCAGCCCATTCCACCGTGCGCGAGCACGCCCGCGACCTCGTACTGCCCGGCGACCATGTCCCCGGGGGACAGGGAGGGGGGCTCGATGCCCCTGGCGATGTCCTCCGCCGGATCCGTGATCGCCTCCATGGGATCCCGGAGGCGGATGAAGGGCAGCTGCACCATCCCGTCGGCGACGAATCGGCCCCTGCGTGTGGACGAACGGCGCTCACGGAACGTCGACAGTGCCTGCTGTCGGGACCGGGTCCCGGCGTCTTCTGCCGGGGGCGGCGACGTAGTCGTGTCGGCGGGACCCGGCGCGGGAGCCGTACCGGTGACGGCCGCGGGGGAGGTCGCCGTCAGGGTGGCGGCGTCATCACGCATGCTCCCGAGGTCGTCGAGCAGCGCGTGGATCGTGTCGTCGTCCTCGTAGTCGTCGTCCTCGAAGGGATTGTAGGGGACCGCCTCGGTGCCCATCTCGTACTCGGCCATCGCTACGCCTCATCCTCCTGCTGGGTTTCCCTGTCAGGTTCGGGCCGGTAGTCGAGAGGTGGGGGCCCGTCGGTGGACTGGTACGGGCCGAACCACCGGTTGTACAGGCGCCACCAGGTGCCGTCGTCACGGACCCGCTCGATGGTGGAATTCACCTGCCGGATCAGGCCGTCCGTGTCGTGCCGGTAGCCGGGGGAGGCGATGCCCACCCCGTAGTGTTCCTCGCCGAGGGATGGGCCGACCAGCCGGGTGTAGGGATCCTGCTCGGCGATGCCCGAGAGGATCGCGTCATCCGACAGCACCGCGTCCGCCTGGTACTGCTGCACCGCGACGAGGCAGTCGGCCCAGTTCCGCACCAGCAGCAGATCCGCCTCCGGGGCGAGGGTCCGCGCGCGTTCGGCCGCCGTCGACCCGTTGGTGACGCACACGGTGCGGCCCTCCAGATCAGCCAGCGACGAGATGTTCGACGACTCCATAGCGAGAATCCGTGTTCGCGCCGTGAAATACGGGGTGGAGAACGCGATCTGATCCTGTCGGCTCCGGGTGATCGTCATGGAGCGCACCACGATGTCCACGGCCCCCTCCTCGAGCGCCATGACCCGGTCGGAGGAGTCGACGAAGCGGAAATCCACCCTCGACGGGTCACCGAAGATGTCCCGGGCCATCTCCCGGGCGAGATCGACCTCGAAGCCCTCCAGCTCCCCGGTCGTCGCATCGCGGAAACTCAGGAGGTTCTGCGACTGATCGACTCCGACGATCAACCGGCCACGTCTGAGGATCTCAGGCACCCGTTCCTCGACACTCTCGTTCCCGGGGCGCCGGGAACCCAGCAGTCCCTCGACCAGGATGGGCTTACCGGGGCTGCTGCCCGCCTTCTCCACCGTTGCACCGGGCGGGAGCGGGAGGGGCGAGTCGGTCGCGGAAACCCACGCCGGCTGGGGCTCGTCGTGATTCGGCTGGGCGCACGAGGCCGTGGTGAGGGCGGTGGCGAGGAACACGGCCGCGGAGACCGGACGACGGTGACGCATCACAGGTACTCCTGGAGTCGGGGCCGGATGCCCGCCACCGTGGCGACCATCGCCAGCAGGCTCAGCAGAAGCACCATGGAGGACACCCGGGTCGTCGCGTTCAACCCGTCGGCTATGTAGCTGCGCAGGGAGGCCCGGGCATCGTCGATGAGTGAGGACAGTGCGGAATCCAGCGAATCGAAGGCACTCGCCGCGGTGCCGTCACCGGGGGAGCGCTCCACGCCGCGGACACCGAGGGCGGTCTCCAGGGCGGCCGGATAGTTACCGGCGGCCTGATACTCGGTGAGGGAGGAGTGGGCGCTACGCCAGTAGACGAGCGACTGCCGGGCGATCTCGGAGTTAGCGGAGTTGACGTCCGCCTTGCTCAACACGGAGTTCTCGTAGGCGTCCAGCGCCTGGTCTATGGCCCGGGTCTCGGTGAGGAAACCGGCCTTCCCGCTGGAGCTCTGCCGTCGCACGAGCGCCAGGGTCTCCTCGGTCCGGGCCTTCTGCGCGGCGATGCGGGCGTTGGTCAGCGACTCGAGCGGCTGCGAGGCCTCCTCGAAACCCCTGGTACCGGCGTTCCAGGTGACGAGGTTCGCGCCACCGACCCACAACAGGGCGACGGTCATCAGGACCGTCGCCGTGACGAAACCCTTGTTCAGCCAGCGTCGCGTCCGGACCGCCAGCCACCGTTGCCCGAGCAACAGCAGCAGGAGGGCGGCGGCCAATCCCGACAGGGGGACCCACTGCGGTTCGGTCAGCTGCGACTGCTGCTGGCGGACCTCCTCCGACGTCTGCTCGAACAACTCCGCCGCGGCGGGGAGGATCTCGGTGCGCATGAGCGCGGAGGCCTCCGCCAGGTATGCGGCACCCACCGGGTTTCCCGCCCGGCTGTTTGTCCGCGCGGTCTCCACCAGCCCCGTGTACACCGGCAACTGGCGCTGGATCTGGGAGATGAGCTGGCCCGGTCTGCTGTCCAGATCGGCGACGCCCGCGGCGGCCCTGGATGCGGCGATGCTCGCCCGCCGGACCGAGTCGTTGTACGTCTGCCGGGTCTGCGGCGACTCCACACCCGCCTGCGCGAAACCGGTGGTCGCCGCGGTGTCCGCCACCGACAGTGAGGTGTAGAGATTGTGCGCCGCGTAGGACGTCGGTTCGGTGGTGGTGATCAACGTCCCGAGGGCGTCCTTACGGGCGGCCGATGACTGGGACATGGAGAAACCGGCTGCGAAGATCGCGACCGTGATGATCAGGGTCATCGCCGTCATCTTCCCCGGAGAGGTACGCAGGAAACCGAACGTCCTGCGCAGCCAGTGGAAGGGCTGGCCGAAGGTGTCCTGGGCGAACGCCAACAGCGGATGCCGGTGACGCTGCCGGTCCATTCCGCTGACCCGGTCCAACCAGTGGTCCTGGGTGTCCTCCGGGATCGCGGTGGACTGAGGGGCGCCGGTCATTTCACAAGAATAACCGACCTTCGCGACTTTCACTGCTGCTGTGCTGATGCCGCCGACCGGTCACCCCCGGAGGTGGCCGCGGGACTAATGTTGGGGGCTATGAAAGGTGACGGAAACGGTTGGTCAGCCGGTCCCCGGGGTGCGCGCTGCTGGGGAGTTCACGGTGCCGCCGGGCTACTGCTCGTCGCGGACGGTTCCGATTCTCCCGGAGGAACGGGGAGCACCCCGCTCCGCATTCTCATGCAGCACCGCGCCGAATGGACCGCGGACGGAGGAACCTGGGCGCTACCCGGCGGCGCCCGCGACTCCCACGAATCAGCCGCGGAAGCCGCCCTCCGGGAGACGGAGGAGGAGTGCGCCATCGACACCGACCGCGTGGAGATCCTCGGAGAGCTGACCACCGCGGGACCCCACCGTGCCGATCCCGAACGCCCGGAACTCGCGGGCGGGTGGACCTACACCACAGTCATCGGACGGGTCGGCCAACCTCTGCCCACCCGGGCGAACCGGGAATCCGTCGAACTGCGGTGGGTCGCTCTCGACCGGATCACGGACCTGAACCTGATGCCCGCGTTCGCGGCCGCCTGGCCGCGTCTGCGGGAGGAACTCGACCGACTCATGGGAGATGACCGGTGAAAACCATCGATGAGGCGCGCCTCTACCTCGTGACCGACGCCCGATTCCGCGACGACGGAACCTCCGGGTTGCTCGAGCTCGCCGAGAGCGCCTGTAGCGCCGGAGTGGACATCATCCAGCTCCGGCAGAAGAACCCCCGGATCGAGGCCGCCGAGGAACTCGATCTCCTCGCCGCCCTCCGGGAGGTCTGCGAACGGTACGGCACCCTGCTCGCGGTGAACGACCGCGCCGACATCGCCCGCGCCGCCGGCGCCGACGTCCTCCACCTCGGCCAGCGGGATCTGCCCGTCGCCGTGGCCCGACAGATCGTCGGCCCCGACGTCATCATCGGAAGGTCCTGCCACGATCCCGGACAGGTCGACGCCGCCATCGCGGATCCCGACGTCGACTATTTCTGCACCGGCCCGGTGTGGGCGACACCCACAAAACCCGGCCGTGCGGCGACGGGCCTCGATCTGGTCCGGTACGCGGCGTCCACCGGAACGACCCGACCCTGGTTCGCGATCGGCGGCATCGATCCCGGGAACGCGGGCGACGTGGCCGCGGCCGGCGCCCGGCGGCTCGTGGTGGTCCGCGCCATCGCGGACGCCGACGACCCGGCGTCGGCGACCCGCGCCCTCAGGACGGCGGTGGACGGGCGGTGACCTCAATCGACGGCACTCCCGTCAGCGTCATCGGCGGATCCGTCATCGGACTGGCCTGCGCCTTCCGACTGGCCCACGCCGGAGCCGACGTCACGCTGTACACCCCCGCGGCGAGCCCCCGCGACGGGGCCGGATGGGTCGCAGGCGGCATGCTCGGCGGACTCACCGAAGCCTGGCCCGGCGAGGAGACGATGCTCCACCTCGGGGTCGCGTCCCTCGACTCCTGGGAACACCTGCTCACCGACCTCGCCGACGGAGGGGTGGACGACATCGTCACCGGGACGGGCACGATCCTCACCGGCGCCGACGACGCGGACGCCAGCGACATCGAGCGCACCTTCGGATTCGTTGAATCGCACTACCCGGGGCGACTCAGCCGGATCAGCCGACGGGAGATGCGGCAACTCGAGCCCGCGCTGCGCCGCGGACTGCGCGCCGGGATCCTGTGCCCGGAGGAACACGCCGTCGACAACCGCGTCCTGCTCCAACGGCTGACCGAGGCCTGCGAACGGCTCGGCGTCCGGCGGGTGGAACAGACGGTCACCGATCCTGACTCGGTCCCCGGTGAGCGTGTCGTCGTCGCGGCGGGCGCCGGTGCGCGCGAACTGCTCGGGCTCGACGTCCGTGAGGTGAAGGGAGAGGTCGTGCGCCTGCGCCGGCAACCCGGATCGCAGTCCGCCCCGGAACGCACGATCCGCGCCCGTGTGCACGGCCGGCCCCTGTACCTCGTGCCCCGTGCGTGGGGCGTGGCCGTCGGCGCCACCGAATACGAGCACGGCCACGACACCGCCTCCACGGCGGGTGGGGTCCGGCAGCTGCTCGACGATGCGGCACTCGTCTTCCCCGGAGTCGACGACTACGTGTTCGACGAGGTGATCGCCGGACTCCGGCCCTACAGCCCCGACAACGTCCCGGTCATCGGCCCCGTCGGCGACGGCCGCGTCATCGCCGCCTGCGGACACGGACGCAACGGGATCCTGCTCTCCGCCGTCACCGCCGACGCCGTCCTCGCCGAGGTCCACGGCACACCACTCGACATCACCCGGCTCACCCGACCGGACCGACCGACCCTCTAGGAGCACCCCATGAGTCAGTTCACCGAACGCACACCCGGTGGTCACGGACCGAGAACGGTCACAGTCAACGGGCAGGCCCGCGAGCTCGGACCGGAGACCACCATCCGCCAGCTCGTCCGCGAACGCTCCGAATCCGACCGCGGCTTCGCCGTCGCCGTCAACGGGCTGGTCGTCCCGGCGGCCCGCTGGGAAGAGACCGTCGGACAGCTGGAAGCGGCGCAGATCGACATCTTCACCGCCGTTCAGGGAGGGTAGAGGTGTCCGAGCAACTGGTCATCGCCGGCAAGACCCTCACCTCACGTCTGATCATGGGTACCGGTGGCGCGGCCAACCAGCAGGTCCTCCGCGAGGCGCTCGTCGCCTCCGGCACGGCGATGACCACCGTCGCGATGCGCCGGGTCGACGCCGGCGGGCACACCGGACTGCTCGCCCTGCTCGACGACCTGGGTATCACCGTCCTGCCGAACACCGCGGGCTGCCGGACCGCCGCCGAGGCCGTCCTCACCGCCCGGCTCGCCCGGGAGGCACTGGACACCAACTGGATCAAGCTCGAGGTCATCGCCGACGACCGGACCCTCCTGCCCGACGGTGTGGAGCTCCTCGACGCCGCCGAGCAACTCGTCGACGACGGCTTCGTCGTGCTGCCCTACACCAACGACGACCCCATCCTCTGCCGCCAGCTGGAGGAGGCCGGGTGCGCCGCGGTGATGCCGCTGGCCGCACCGATCGGCACCGGGCTGGGGATCCGCAACGAACACAACCTGGAGATGATCACCTCCGCCGCCGGTGTCCCGGTGATCTGCGACGCGGGCATCGGCACCGCCTCCGACGCCGCCCGCGCGATGGAGCTCGGCTGCGCCGCCGTTCTCCTCGCCACAGCGGTCACCCGGGCAGATGATCCCGTCACCATGGCGCGGGCCATGAAACTCGCCGTCGAATCCGGACACCTCGCACGCACCGCCGGCCGCATCCCGAAGCGATTCTGGTCGCAGGCGTCCTCGCCGACCGAATCACCCGTCTGACGGCCCCGCCACGGTCCCGGTCACCGGTGGGTGGCCGAAACCCGGCCGCGCCCCCGTCTGTCGGTGGCGCGGACACGCGGGAAGCCGGCACCCCGGGCAACGTCCGCGACCGGGGGACCCGGAGCCGAAACCCCCTGCGGGAGCGGTCGGTGACCGTCGGAATTCGCCGGGATGTGCGCGGAGGCAGCAGTCGTCCCCGGCTCGGCGGACCCGACAGGTCTCCCCCCGGACAATTCCCCCGAACTGGACGCGGAATGGGGGCGGGGCCCGGTGCCTTTCGGCGGCCTGAGTCGGTGGTCCGCCCGGAAATGCCGTCCCCGTCCGGTTTCCGGGGTCTCCGTGCTCGGGAGGTGTGACCTGGTGGGGCTCATGGCGTCGGGTGTGACCTTTGGGGGCTTCTGGGGGCTGCACGCGCCCGCTCCCGCGTCCTGTGCCACACTAGTGGGCATGATTGAAGTTTCCGGCCTGACCAAGAGGTACCGCCAGGTCCGTGCCGTCGATGATCTGACCTTCTCGGTCAACCCGGGGGTGGTCACGGGTTTCCTCGGACCGAACGGTGCGGGTAAGTCGACGACGATGCGGATGATTCTCGGGCTCGACAAGCCCACCGCGGGTACCGCGACCATCAACGGTGTCCCCTACCGCAAGTTGAAGAACCCGCTCCGGGAGGTCGGAGCGCTCCTCGACGCCAAGGCGACCCACCCGAACCGCAGTGCCGCGAACCACCTGAAGTGGATCGCGAAATCCAACGGGATCCCGAAGAGCCGGGTCGACGAGGTTCTCGGCCTGGTCGGACTGTCCGATGTGGCGGGCAAGAAGACCGGCGGATTCTCGTTGGGCATGGGGCAACGCCTCGGTCTCGCGACGGCGCTGCTGGGCGATCCCGGAGTACTGCTCCTCGACGAGCCGGTCAACGGCCTGGACCCGGAGGGCATCCGGTGGGTGCGTGACTTCCTGAAGGCCCTCGCCGCTGAGGGGCGGACCGTGCTGGTCAGTTCCCACATGCTGTCCGAGATGGCGCTGACGGCGGACCATCTCATCGTCATCGGTCGCGGAAAGCTGGTCTCCGATTCCTCCACGTACGACTTCATCAAGGAGTCCTCGAAGACCTCGGTCGTCATGCGTACGGAACAGTACAAGGAGTTCACCCAGGTTCTCGATGAGGAGAACATCTCCTACCGGGAGGACATCGACCAGGAGAAGCGGCCCCAGCTCATCATCGACGAGAGGACCACCGACTTCATCGGTGCTCTGGCCTACTCCACCGGAATCATGGTCACCGAGCTCACGGAGCGTAAGGCATCTCTCGAGGAGGCATTCCTCCAGATGACCGGACACGCCCAGCAGTATCAGGCGGGTGAAGCTCCCGGGCAACCCCAGATCCCCGGATCGACGACGGAACCCACCGAGCAGAAGCTGAACGAGGAGAACTGACACATGTTTCCGAGAATTCTCGCCGCAGAGTGGATCAAGCTCTATTCCACGAAGGCCTTCTGGTGGACGTCTGTACTCTTCCTGTTCTTCAGCATCGGTACCTCCGCGCTCTTTGTCTTCGGTGCGCAGAGACTCGACGGGCAGGAGAATGGACTACTCCCGCCGGATATGCTCGTCACGGGGATCGCATCCTTCGGCTTCCTCGTCCTCATGATCCAGTCGGTCATGGTTGTCACCGGTGAATACCGGCACTCGGTCGTCCAGTCGACGTTCCAGGCGTGCCCGAACCGGACGCTGGTCGTCATAGCGAAACTCCTGTTGTACACCGTCATCGCCTCAGCTCTGACATTCATAGGCGTGCTCGGGGCCTTCTATGTCGCCAAGCTCGTCGCCACCGACGCCTCCGCAGCCACCCTGGACATCTGGGGAGGAGAGCAGTCCCGCCGCATCATGTGGGCGTACCCGCTCAGTGCGGCGCTGCTGATGGTGTTCTCCCAGTCCATCGGGTGGATCGTCCGTCAGACAGCCGGTGCCATCGCGATCCTCTTCCTCTGGTACTTCGCGCTGGAGGGGATCATCAACGTGGCGATTCCGAAGGTCGGCGAGGACATCTACAAGTTCGCCCCCTTCAACAACTTCAACGCCTTCGTGCAGAACCAGGCGACGGAAGCTCCCTGGGGTGTCACCGGGAGCGTCTGGTACTTCGCGGCCTGGGCGCTCGGTCTGCTCGTCATCGCCACCGTCCTGGTGAATGTGCGCGACGCCTGACCCTGATTCCGGATACTCATGACCCGCTGTGGGCGGCACACGTGTGCCGCCCACAGCGGGTCATCTTCTATCGTGGAGGTGCACCCTCGCGACAGCGGCAGGGTGGAGACACGAAGACGGAGAGGACGGTCACGACCGTGGACAAGATCAGGACGATGTCCGACCGTGCGCTCACCGCACAGATCCTGGTGCTCGTGCTGTGCGTCATCGCACTGGGCGCCATCCTGTTCGCCGTGCCCGACGGCAGGTGGGCCGCGCTACCCTTCATCATCTGTGTCGCCGGGCTCCTCGGTTTCTGCGGGGAGGGCTACCGGCGCTGGAGTATCCGACGTCGGTGACGTTCACCGGCCGTCATGTCGTTGGGGGAGACCCTGCGGTGTCTCTGGCGGTGTGATCGTGTGGCCGAGTTGTCTCAGAGCGTCGACAGCCACTTCGGGGGAGTCGCGGACAGCCGCTCTGCACTGCGTGTCGAGCCACTCTCGGCGCGTGGAAAGCAACGTGGCCTCCCAGTTTTCTTTTGCGCGGAAGCCACATTGGTTGATTGTGAAATAGAGGAAATCTTCCATCGAAGGTCGGAATCGGTGGCCGCCCACGGGGAGATGAAGGGACTGCCAGTCGCCGTTGCGGACCCCTTTCTTCCCGTTCCGCATGAGCCCCGGGCTCAACAGACCACCGACCCCGTGGACATGGATACGAGCGGCAGGCACTGAGGTCTTGTTTCGCTCATACTCGAATCTCACGGCCGGAGATTTGGCTGCACGGATCTGGAATGAGGAGTTCTCGATGACCGGAAAGGTTGCAGAACGGTCTGGACCGGCCTGGTAGGTGATCTCGGCACTGTACAGATCGCTGCCGGGGCAGGTCGATTCCGAGTCCACGGGGAGGGCCGGGCCGCTGTAGGCCAGTTCCACCTCCAAAAACACCGCTGGCCGTCAACTCATCCTCGTTGACCTCGACCACGCTTTTCGGTGTGAAGGGTAGAACCCGCACGAGGAGCTCTTCGCGCTCTTGGAAGAACCTCTCGGCCCAGGTATAGAACTCGGTGCTATCCACGACGCTGCATGCCGAGGAGGAACTCCGTTTTCTGGAGCTCCTCGTAGACCTGCATGTCCTCGGGGGACAACAGACCCAATCGCGCCAGATCACGGTAATCCCGGTACGTCATGCGAGCTTCGAGGTTGTCGGTCAACTCTCGTCGACGCTTCTGGAGTTCTGCATTGTTGGTCTTCCTGATCGTGATGGCCACGGTGGCAGCTCCCTCCTCGATTGCTCTGGTCGTTTACCTGAATATTCCACCACAGTCACCGGACGGGTTACCCCCATCTGTTCGAGAAGCCCGGGTCGGTGTGCCGGAGGTGGCGCCCCGGATCCCGCCCGCCGCTACGTCGCGCTGATCGGCAGATAGACGCGTCCGCCCGCTTCGGCGAACTCCCTCGACTTCTCCTGCATCCCGGCCTCGATGGCCTCCACGCTGTCCAGCCCGTGCTGCTTCGCGTACTCGCGCACGTCCTGGGAGATCCGCATGGAACAGAACTTCGGACCGCACATCGAGCAGAAGTGGGCAGTCTTCGCCGGTTCCGCGGGCAGGGTCTCGTCGTGGAAGTCGAGGGCGGTGTCCGGATCGAGTGCGAGCGCGAACTGGTCGTGCCACCGGAACTCGAAGCGTGCGGTCGACAGGGCGTCGTCCCGTTCCTGGGCGCGTGGATGCCCCTTGCCCAGGTCCGCTGCGTGGGCGGCGATCTTGTAGGTGATGACACCCGTCTTCACGTCATCCCGGTTGGGCAGTCCGAGGTGTTCCTTCGGGGTGACGTAGCAGAGCATCGCGGTACCGGCCTGGCCGATGATAGCGGCGCCGATCGCCGAGGTGATGTGGTCGTAGCCGGGGGCGATGTCGGTTGCCAGAGGGCCGAGCGTGTAGAAGGGGGCCTCCTCGCACCACTGCTCCTCCCACTCCACGTTGACCGCGATCTTGTGCATGGGGACGTGACCGGGGCCCTCGATCATCACCTGGCAGCCGCGCTCCTTCGCCACCTTCGTCAACTCGCCCAGCGTGCGCAGCTCCGCGAGCTGCGCCTCGTCGTTCGCGTCCGCGATCGATCCCGGGCGCAGCCCGTCGCCGAGGGAGAAGGTGACGTCGTACTTCGCGAGAATGTCGCACAGCTCCACGAAGTGCGTGTACAGGAAGGACTCCTCGTGCCGGTTGAGGCACCACGCCGCCATGATCGACCCACCCCGGCTCACGATCCCGGTGACCCGGTTCGCCGCGAGCGGAACATAGCGCAGCAGGACCCCCGCGTGCACGGTCATGTAGTCCACGCCCTGCTCGCACTGCTCGATCACGGTGTCCCGGTAGATCTCCCAGGTCAGCTTGGTGGGATCGCCCTTGACCTTCTCCAGTGCCTCGTAGATGGGGACGGTGCCGACCGGGACGGGGGAGTTGCGCAGGATCCACTCGCGGGTCTCGTGGATGTCCCGCCCGGTGGACAGATCCATGATGGTGTCCGCCCCCCAGCGGGTCGCCCACACCATCTTCTCCACCTCCTCCGCGATGGAGGAGGTCACTGCGGAGTTGCCCATGTTGGCGTTGACCTTCACCGCGAACTTCTTGCCGATGATCATCGGTTCGATCTCGGGGTGGTTGTGGTTCGCGCAGATCACGGCACGCCCCGCGGCGACCTCCTCACGCACGACCTCGGGATCGAAGCCCTCGCGGTGGGCGATGAACGCCATCTCGGGGGTGATGATCCCGGCGCGGGCCCACGCCAGTTGCGTGCGCACCTTCAGCTCCGGGTGCTCGGCGGAGGCGGGCACGGCATCGGGGTGGGGCCAGGAGTCGCGGGTCTTGGCCAGCCCCTCCTTCAGGTTCAGATCCGGATCGGTGTGGGTGTAGATGCCCGAGGTGTCGTAGACGTCGAAGTGGTCCCCGTTGGTCAGGTTGATCCGGCGGGCCGGAACCCGCAGTGTGGTGCCCTCGAAGTCGATATCCTCGTAGACCTTCTCGCTCCGGTAGATCGGGCCCGTGGTGACCTGCCCCTCGGTCGGAGGTGCGGTCTTCGGGTTGACGCTGGGCGTACGTGAGCGCATGGCTGTGTTTCCTCTCCCTACGCCGGCATTATCCGGACAGGTTCGAAACGGTCGGCACCCCCTGATGATTCAGGTGCCCTCTCAGCGTGGTTCGGGCCACGCTCCCGCGGTTGACAGGTTGTGCGCACGAGTCTAACAAGCGTCAGGCGACATCGCGACGGATTGGGCGGGCTCTTGGGTGGGGGTACGGTCTCGACGCAGGTGGGGCGGGGAAGCGGGTGAAAGCGCACGGAAACGCGCGGAGGGCCCGGATCCGGAAACGGGCCGTTCACTTCCCTTGTGGGGTGGGACCCGGGGTGAGCCCTCGGTCGCAGGGGTCCCGCCGTCGCTTCACCGCTGCTGCTGCAGGTGGAGTGGGCGTCGTTTCGATTCGTGGCGCAGGTGGCCGGGCAGACGGTCGGGATCCGGAGATGCTCATGCTGTGCGACGGTGCGCCGCCAACCGACCGGGAGCCGGTGCAGGGCCGGGTTCGGAGGATTGCCCGGCCACGGCCGGAGTGGAATACAACCACCCAGCGTACGACGTTAGACTGTCGCGGTGACGATAACCGGGACGGATGGAAGAGACTGACGGTATGAGACGTGTTCCCGCCCCGCGCCCGGAACTGGGGGCGGGGCTGCTCGCCGCCCTGGCGCTGATGATCTCGGCGGGGCCCTTCGCCATCGACATGTACCTGCCCGCCCTGCCGACGCTGCGTGACGATCTCGGTGCGACGACCGTCTGGGCGCAGCTGACGCTGACCACGTTCATGGTCGGCATGGCGGTGGGGCAGCTCATCACCGGGCCGCTGTCCGACGTGACCGGGCGCCGTCCACCGCTGGTCGCGGCGACCGTTCTCTCCGTGGTGTGCGCCGTCGCCTCCGCTCTCGCCCCGTCCGTCGGCGTTTTGGTTGCTGTCCGTGCGGTGATGGGACTCGCGAACGGGGCGTGCGTGGTGCTGGCGCGGGCCATCGTCGCGGATCTCGCGGAGGGGCGTCGTGCCGCGCAGGCGTACTCCCTGCTCATGGCGATGATGGGGATCGCGCCCGTCATAGCTCCCCTGATGGGTGGTCTCCTCGTCGAGCCGATCGGATGGCGGGGCCTGTTCTGGATCCTCGCCGCGATCGCCGGTGTGCAGGTGACCGTCGCGCTGCTGGTCGTCGGCGAATCCAGACCCAGGGTCCCGGGTGGCGGCGGGGGCTGGAGCACATTCACCCACGGTGTGCGCGCGGTAGCGTCCACCCGGTTGTTCACCGCCTACACCGTGAGTTTCGCGGCGGCCGCCGGCGTGCTCTTCGGCTACATCGCCGCAGGCCCGCTCGTCTTCATCGACCATTTCGGGATGAGCCCCCGGACCTACTCGATCGTGTTCGCGGTGAACTCCGTCGCGCTCGTCACCGGGTCTCTGGTCAATTCCCGCCTGGTCCGACGGTTCGAGCCCGCGTCGGTTCTACGGGTGGCGGGGTGCGTCGTGCTCTGTTGCGGGCTGGTTCTGCTGGGCGACGCCCTGCTGTCCGGGGGGCATCTCCCGGTGGTGCTGGCGGCACTGTTCATCGCACTCGGGCACATGCCCGGGATCTTCGGCAACGCCACCGCTCTCGGGGTGTCCACGGTCCGGTCCCACGCCGGACTCGGGTCGGCGGTCATGGGGTTCTGCCAGTTCCTGGTCGCCGGTGCGGTGAGCCCTCTGGTCGGACTGGGCGGTGATCCCGTGGTGGCGCTCGGGCTCGTGGTGACCGTGAGCGTCGGCCTTTCACTGTGCGGCACCCTCGTCGCCGGTGCCCTCACCCGGAGGATCACTGGAGAGCAGCCGTGAGCCGCATCGCGTTGTCCAGGTAGCGCTTTCCGAGTCCCCGCCGCGACCACTGTTCGTGGGTGAGCTCCGTGCACCGGTCGAGGTAGACCGCGGCGAGTTCGGTGAGCTCCCTGGAGATCTCCCCGGAGACCACCATGAGGGTCACCTCGTAGTTCAGGCCGAAACTGCGCATGTCCATGTTGGAGGATCCGAGGACACCGATGGTGTCGCCCTCCGGGTCGGCGAGCGCGAACTTGGTGTGCAGGATCATCGGAGCCGGGTAGCGGTGGATGTGCACGCCGGCCTCCATGAGCATCTTGTAGTAGCTGGCCTGGGCGTGGCCGACCATGAACTGGTCGGAGACCTCGTTGACCAGCAGATCGACCCGGACCCCGCGGTAGCAGGCCGTGAGGATCGCCTCCATGAGTGAGTCGTCCGGGATGAAGTAGGGGCTGCACAGGATCAGGTGTTCCTTGGCGTGGTGCACCATCGAGTTGAACAACCGCAGATTGGGTTCGGTGGCGTAGCCCGGCCCCGAGGGGACGAGCTGCACGATCTCGTCACCGGCGCACGGACCGGTGTCCGACCTCGCGGGGAGTTCGATGATGGTGTCCGTCTCCTGGTACCAGTCGACGGCGAAGATCATCTCCATCGCCTCGACGACGGGCCCCGAGAGCTTGACCATGATGTCCACCCACTCCCGGCCGGAACGGTGGTTTCTGCGGGACAGGTAGCCGGGTTCGATCATGTTCTGGGAGCCGATGAAACCGGTGTGCCCGTCGATGATCAGGAGCTTGCGGTGGTTGCGCAGATCGGGGCGGCGGAACCTCCAGTGGAACGGCTTCAGGGGCATGGTCAGGTGCCAGTCGATGCCCGCCTCGGTCAGGCGTCGTCCGAGTTTCCGGTAGCCGGGGTACTTCCAGCTGCCCACCTGGTCGAACAACAGGCGGACCGCGACGCCGCGGGCGGCGGCGCGGCGGCAGGCGCTGAAGAACACGTCCGTGGTCTCATCCCACGCGACGATGTAGATCTGGGCGTGGACCGTGTTCTCCGCGGCGTCGACCGCCGCCGCCATCGCGGCGATGGACCCGTGGTAGTCGGGGTAGAGGCCGTGGAACCGGGAATACACCGCGGGGAGGTCGGTCAGCGTGTCGTTCAGTCGTACCACCGACGCGACCTCGTCGGAGAGTTCGGCGCCCTCCGGGATCGCAGGCATCTCCGCCATTGGTGTCCCCACCATCGCCTGCGCCTCCATCTGGATACGGTGACGGCGTCGGTTGATGTAGGGGCTGCCCATCATCAGGAACAGGGGCAGTCCGATGACCGGGACGAAGAGGATCGCGAGCAGCCACGCGGAGGAGGAGCTGGGTTTCCGGTCCTGGGCGACGGTGCCGACGGCGATGATCTTGACGACGTAGTCGAGCACGAGGCCCGCGGACCGCCACCATTCGAGTGACGTCAGTGAGGAGAGGACATCGGTCATCCGGTCTAGTCCTCGTCGACGGCGTAGTCCACGACCACGGGGGCGTGATCGGAGGCACCGTCACCGGCGCGTTCCTCCCTGTCGATGAATCCCGCCCGCGCGGTCTCCGCCAGGGCGGTGCTGGCCAGGTGGAAATCGATCCGCATGCCCTCGTCCCGGCCGAAGCGCATCGCCTTGTAGTCCCAGTAGGTGTATTCACCGGGCGTGAACCGCCTCGTCGTCTCCACCAGACCGGATTCGGTGAGCTGCTGGAAGAACGCCCGCTCCGGCTCGGTGACGTGGGTCTTGCCGTCGAAGAAGCGGCGGTCCCACACGTCCGCGTCGGTGGGGGCGATGTTGAAGTCGCCGGTACAGAGCAGTTTCGCCGAGGGATCGTCGGCGAGCACCCCGCGGACGTGGGCCGAGAACGCATCGAGCCAGCGGAGCTTGTACTCGTAGTGGCGGTCGGCGATCTCGCGACCGTTCGGGACGTACAGGCTCCACACCCGGACCCCGCCGCACGTCGCCCCGATCGCGCGTGCCTCCACCGCCTGTTCGTCGGCCACGTTCCTGGCGAATCCGGGCTGCCCGGGAAAGTGGTCGGCGACGTCCTCGAGACCGATCCGGGAGATCAGGGCGACCCCGTTCCACTGGCCGTAGCCGACGTGGGCGACCTCGTACCCGGCTTGCTCGAAGGGCAGGTGGGGGAACTGGTCATCCCGGCACTTCGTCTCCTGTACAGCCAGGACGTCCACGTCGTGACGCGTCAGGAAGCCGACCATCCGGTCGGCCCGGGCCCGGGCCGAATTGACGTTGAACGTGGCGATGCGCATACACACGAGGTTAGCTGTGAACGGGCTCGCCGGGAACCTGGCGTGGTGGTGGCGCGTTCATCAGGTGAGAGAGGTGGACGACACGATGACTTTCCCCGACGGTACATCTCCGGCCGGTCGCCGAGATGACGTACCCCGGCCCCGGGCGAGGATCCGGATCCCGGAGGTCGTGGACCGCGTGCAGCGGACGGGAGCCGTGATCCGGACCCCGTTCACCGTTCCGGTGGAACATGACCAGATGGAACGTTTCAGCGCCTTCACCCCGGGGCTGAACAGCGGGCCCCGGGACCTGCTCAACGCCCCGGTCCGCTCGCGGGCGGCGGCGTTGGCGTTGGATGCCGCGATCTTCTCCGCCCTCTACCTGATTCTCACCGTGACCGTCGCCATCGGCACCGGAAACGCGCTCTGGTACCTCACCTTGCTGGCCGGGCCACTGCCGTTCTGGATCTGGCGGGTCCTCGGTGACACGAGCGGTGGTGGCCCGGGAAAGAGGATGCTCGGTCTCCGGGTCACGGGGCCCGCGGACTGCCCGGTCGAGGTGGGGCAGGCCGTGCGGCGCAACCTGTGGCTCCTCATTCCCGCGATCCCCGTCGCGGGGCCGGTCGCCGCGCTCGCGGTCGGCATCTGGCTGGCTGGATCAGCGAAGCTCGACGCCTACGGGATGGGGCCGCACGACCGCTTCGCCCGCACCCGGGTCACCGTCCGGGAGTGACCCGTGGGTCGAGTTCCGCGTAGCGGTGCCGGTGGTGTTCGATGAACCCCAGTTTGTCGTAGAGACCGATCCCGGCGGTGTTGGCGGCCAGTACCTGCAGGTACGCCATCTCCGCCCCGTTCCGTGCGCCCCAGTGCAGCATCGCGGTCCCGAGCTGGGTGCCTAGCCCCCGTCGCCGGTGATCGGCGACGACCTCGACGGCGGAGTACCCCAGCCAGGTCCGTCCGTCGCCGGACTCCGTGATCGTGCCTCTGGTGATGGCGAGGGTCCGCCCGGTCGCGTCGAGCAGCCTGCCGAATCCCATGTGGCCGTCGATGCGTGTGCGCAGGAGGTTCAGCGCATGCTCGGGAAGTGGTCGGCCCCGGAAGTGGTAGAGCGCCAGCCACTCCTCATCGGGCTGTTCATCGACCCTGTGCGTCACCCCGTCGGGCAGATCCGGTGTGGGGAGGTCGTGGAGCGGCCGGGTCATCACGACGATGTCCGGTCCCGTGCGCCACGCGGGGCCCGCGCAGACCGTCCGTGCCGGATTCCCGATCCGGTCGGGGATGAGGATCCGCACCGGTAGGTCGTGTTCGGCGTAGAAGGCCTCGATCTCGCGGAGCGGGACCTCGCTCAGCCCGGCGGAACGACCGAGCGGAGCCGCGGAATTGGAGCGTTCGGTGATGCCGTCGCCCGCGCGCAGCAGCCACTGGCCGCACCAGCGGTGCTCGATGCCGGGGAAGGCGGCCGCGGTCGCCGTCTCCACCGCCCGGATGTCGCTGTTGCGGACCCGGCGGGGCGGCAGGACCTTGCACACCTGGACGAGCTCATCCGGGATCGTCACGGCCTCGGCGTCGGAGGGCAGCCCGCCGACGGACTGGGGGCGCACCACCAGCGGGTCCAGGGAGACGACGTGCCCGATGACATCGGTCAGGTGGCCGGGGGTGTCCGGGATGCGGCGCCTGACAATCACCCGGTCGCCGGGGCGCGGGGCGCGTCGTTGCACGGTCAGTCCGTGTTCTTGCGCAGCGCGGGCGGGATGTCGGGGTCCTCGGCCGGGGCGGGGTCATCGTGTCCGAACGGGTCCTCGTCCGCGCCGGGCATCCAGGTCAGGCCCGCTTCCGTCCATCCGTTGCGCTTGATGGTCTTCTTCGCCGCGCGCCGGTGCCGGCCGATGAGGGTGTCGGTGTAGAGGAACCCGTCGAGGTGACCGACCTCGTGCTGCAGGCACCGGGCGAACAGCCCGTAACCCTCGATGCTGATCTCGTTGCCCTCGGCGTCGGTTCCGGTGACGCGGGCCCAGTCGGCCCGGCCCGTCGGGAACGTCTCGCCCGGGACGGACAGACAACCCTCGTCGTCCTCGCCGTCGTCGCGCGGCATGGACAGCGGGATCTCGGAGGTCTCGAGCACGGGGTTGATCACGCAGCCGCGGCGGACCGGTCCACCGTTGGCCTCGATCTCCTCCTTCGGCTTCTCCGAACCGTTCGGTCCCTCGATATCGGGGCAGCTGTAGACGAACAGCCGCTTACCCACGCCGATCTGGTTCGCCGCGAGACCGACACCGTGGGCTACGTCCATGGTCTCGTACATGTCGTGGATGAGTTCCCGCAGTTCCGCGGGGGACTCGGTGACCGGTGCGGTCGGGTTGTGCAGCACCGGGTCGCCGTGGATAACGATGGGTCGGACAGTCATACCCGGGAGTTTAGTTCACCTCTAGACTGAAGCCATGTCCGCCTCCTCACCGCTGTCCGAGTTCGACGCCAGACTGCTGGAATTCGCGGAGACAGCCCCCCGTTCGCCGGGTGCCAGGGAGGAGGCGATCACCCGTACGCTGGGGATCAGTGCGGTGCGTTACCATCAGCGACTCAACAGGCTCCTCGACGATCCCGCCGCCGCGGCGGCGCATCCCACACTCGTCGCCAGGCTCCGGAGGATGAGAGATCAGCGAGCCGAATCACGGCGGAGAGCGAAAAGCGGCTAAGATCACTCTCTGTGTCCCCCAACAAACACGATGACGAGTCCCGGGCCCGCGAAGGCCACCCCGAAGACGCCGCCGCTGCCGCCGCGCCGGTGAGTGAGGCGCGGCAACTGCCGCTCCGGGGGCTCGCCATGATCCTGGCCGCGGTCGCTGTACTGCTCGCGGCCTGGGCACTGTTCGCCGGTCTCCGTGGCGACGACTCCGACAACACCCCCGTCGCAGGCGAAGGAACCAGTTCGGCCGCAGCCACCAGTACTGAGGTCAGCCCGGCCGCACCCGCCGCCACTCCGCGGGACCAGAAGGCCCCGCAACCCGACCCCGCAGCGCCCGCAACCGATCCCGGGACGGCGTCAGCGGCACCCGCACAGCCCGCCACGCCGCCAGCTACCGCAGGCGATCCGCGGACGGTGACCGTGCACACGCTCAACAATTCGACGATCCAGGGCCTCGCCAATCGGGTCGCCGACAAGCTCACAGGACAGGGCTGGAAGGTGGGGGAAGTGGGCAACCTCGCGGAAACCTACCTCCCGGCTTCAGCCGTCTACTACACCGCCGGAAACCCTACGGAAGAAGCCGCGGCCCGTGAAGTCGGCGCCGCACTCGGTATCCCCGCGAATCCGCGGACCCCGGAACTCGGGTCCGCGCCCGCCGGCGGTGTCGTCGTCGTTCTCACGGGTGACGTCAACCTCTAGACGGGTATCTCTTCTTCCGTTCCGTCCCCCAAGGAGCCGACATGGCTGATCACATGAACTTCAACCGTTCCCCGGAGCCGACGCTCGGGGTGGAATGGGAGATCGGGCTCATCGACCCGGAGACCCGCGATCTCACCCCACGGGCGGCGGACATGATCAAGCTCATGTCCGCCCGCCGCCCCGACCTGCAGCTCGAGCCCGAGTTTCTGAAGAACACCGTGGAGATGGTCACCGGGGTCTGCCACACGGTCCCCGAGGCCGTCGCGGAACTGAGCTCCGGACTCGACTCCCTCCGGGAGTGCGCCGATGAGATGGGTGTCCGACTGTGGTCCGCCGGATCCCATCCCTTCTCCGACTGGCGGGAGCAGGAGGTCTCCGACAAGAGCCCCTACACCGAGATCATCCGGCGGACCCGGTTCTGGGGTCGGCAGATGCTGATCTGGGGCCTGCATGTCCACGTCGGCGTCAGCCACGAGGCGAAGGTCTGGCCGATCATCAACGCCCTGATGACCAACTATCCACACCTCCTGGCGCTGAGCGCCGGCTCTCCCGGATGGAACGGGTTGGACACCGGGTACGCGTCCAACCGGACGATGCTCTACCAGCAGCTGCCCACCGCGGGAGCGCCCTACGGCTTCAACACCTGGAGCCAGTGGACCGAGTATCTGCGGCAGCAGGACAAGTCCGGGGTCATCGACCACACGGGTTCCATGCACTTCGACATCCGTCCCTCAGCGAAGTGGGGAACAATCGAGGTCCGCGTGTCCGACGCGCCGAGCAACCTCCGGGAGTTGGCTGCGCTCACCGCGCTCACGCACTGTCTCGTGGTGTACTACGACCGCGCCTTCGAGGCCGGGGAGACTCTGCCGTCACTGCAGCCCTGGCATGTCCGGGAGAACAAGTGGCGTGCCGCCCGGTACGGGATGGAGGCCGACATCATCTGCTCCCGGAACACCGACACGGTGAGCGTCGTCGATGACATCCGGCGGATCGTCGGTGTACTGGAGCCGCTCGCCGGGGAACTGGGCTGCGCGGCTGAGCTCGACATGGTCCACGGGATCATCGACAGGGGTGCGGCCTACCGGCGTCAGCGGAAACTGATGGAAAAGACGGGCGACTGGCGTGATGTCGTCGATCTGACCTGCACCGAGCTGGTCAACGGTCGGCCCTGACCCGCCGGTGTGTGAACGCATTCACTCTGGTCGGGTGGACGACTGATCGGACACGTCGGTGTCCGTAGGCAGGTGTCGCCATTCACTGAATTTGCAGCTCAGGAGTTTGTTTAGTCAATCGAGCGCGTTTTCGCCGGGTTTTTGCTCGAGTCCGAACTGGTCTACATTTACCCAATGTAAAAGCGTTCAGAAGTGAACGGATACATTCGGACAACGTCGCCACCGCGCGGCGGGAAAGCACCATCGTGAGCGACGCCCGTATCAGCCCCTACTCGAAGGCAGTTCTCATCGGTTTGGTGGGTCTGCTCGTGGCCGTCACCGGCGGCCTGTTCCTCGCCCCCGACTGGCAGATGTCGGCGGTCCTCGGCGGTTGCGCACTGGTACTCACGGCGTTCGTGACCGCAGGGGTTGAGGCCGTTCTGTCCCCTGTGGCGCCCAGACGGCACTGATCGGGGCCGGGGACACCCGCGGGAATCCGATGAGGGGTGCACCACCCGAACCAAACCGGGGTGCACCCCACCCCGCGCGACCCGGGGTCGAGGGCCAGCGGGCCCCCACCGCGATTAAATTAACGTAGTTGGGAGCCTCCATCACGGAAACCGCGCCAACCAAATCGCAGGAGCTGGGGGTGAT
>NZ_JAHUTN010000006.1 GCF_019209935.1 Corynebacterium sp. TAE3-ERU16 | reverse complement strand
CGTGCTCTCGGCGACCAGCTCACGCATCGCCGGGCTCGTGCGCAGACGGCGCGGGCGACGGACCGGACGGGAAGAAACAGTCACGGGAAACAGACCTCTCGAAAGGGTTGCGGGTGTCGGAAAGGGACTCACCTACTGTCCTACTCCCCCACGTGCGGGCCGTGCACGGCCCGCACGTGGGGGAGGGATCAGGAGTTCGTCCGCCGCGAGCGACGCTTCTTGCGCGGGGGCGGCAGCTGCCCGGCGGCCCGCAGGGCAGCCACGTGGGCGGCGAGTGCATCGACGAGCTCGGCGACCCCGGCGACCTCCGGCTGGACATCGACCCTGAGCCCCATCTCCGCGGCGGTGGCCGCGGCCATCGGGCCGATGCAGGCGATGATCGTCCGCTGGTGGGGCTTGCCCGCGATGCCGACGAGGTTGCGCACGGTGGACGAGGAGGTGAAGCAGACGGCGTCGAAACCGCCGGACTTGATCATCTCCCGGATCTCAGCGCTGGGCGGGGCCGCCCGGACGGTGCGGTAGGCGACGATGTCGTCGACCTCCCAGCCGAGGTCGACGAGCCCTTCGACGAGGGTCTCGGTCGCGATGTCGGCGCGCGGCAGCAGGACCCTGCCGACGGGGTCGAGATCGGAGTCGTACTCGGGGAACACCTCGACCAGACCGACCGCGTTCTGGTTGTTGGTCCGCGGGGTGAGTTCCGGGGTGATACCCAGGTCACGGATGGCGGCCGCGGTCTTGTGACCGACGGCGGCGATCCGGACACCGGCGAAGGAGCGGGCGTCGAGACCGAAATCGGCCATCTTCGACCACAACGCCTTCACGGCGTTGACGGAGGTCAGTACGACCCACTGGTAGCGGCCCTCGACGATGCCCTTGACGGCGCGTTCCATCTGCGCGGGATTCCGCGGCGGTTCCACGGAGATCGTGGGCACCTCCTGCGGGATCGCGCCGTGGCTGGCGAGCCGGGTCGACATCGGTGCGGCCTGCTCTTTGGCGCGGGGCACGAGGACCCGCCATCCGTACAGCGGCCGGTTCTCCCACCAGGAGTACTTCGAGCGGTCATCCACCGAGGTGCCGAGGGAGACGACGAGCTGGCCGGGGAGCTCTCCGTCGAGTTTGCCCAGGGTGGACAGGGTGGTGTCGTGGGTGCGCTGGAGCCGGGTCGTTCCGTGGACGGTGACGGAGACGGGGGTCTGCGGGGACATGCCGCATCCGAGGAGTTTCTCCGCGATGGTCACGAGCTGATCCCTGGTGGCCTGCAGCACGAGCGGTTGTGGCGCGGTGGCGAGCTGCCCCCAGTCGACGTCGTCGCCGCGGGTGATGTCGGTCTCCGTGTAGGTCGAGCCCAGGGCGATGCCGGCGAAGGCGGGGACCGTCGAGGGGACGGACATGCCGGGGACCACCTGAAACTCGAGGCCCGCGGCGGCGACGGCGTTGATCTCGGCGAGAACGGAATCGCTGGTCAGGGGGTTCCCGGCGACGAGCCGGATGACATCTGAGCCGTCGGACACGCCTTCGGCAAGGAGCTTCGCCACCTCTTCCGGGGTGACGTCGGTGATCTCGGTGATCTCCGCGGCGGTCGGTGCCGGCGGACGCGGGGGCTTGCGGCGTGCACCGGCGGCCTTCGCCTCCGCGCACTGCCGCGCGTAGGCCTCTTCCGCGGCGTCGAGCTTCGCCTGCGGGACGGCGAGTTCACTGGCCACGATCTCGCGGACACCTCCGAGCACCCCTGGGTCGGTCAACGCGATCGCCGTGTGGCTGAGAACCTCACGGGCGCGGACGGTCAGGAGATCGGGATTACCCGGACCCGCGCCGACGAAGATGACATTTCCCGTCGTGGGTTCCTGGGCCTCGGGGGCCGGATGGGCCATGCTCATGTGTGTCTTTTCTTCAAGGCTCGGGTTCTCGGGCGCGGCCCGGCTGGACGCCGCACGTGACGGACAGAAACTAGTGGTCCGGGGCGGTGCCGGATACCCCGGTACGACCGCAACGCCCGGACCGGGCACCGCGGGGGTGGGCCGGACGGGTGAACCGGACAAACCCCCGGTCACGTTGTCCGTGGGCTGCCCGTGGGCGTTGAGCGCATACCAGGACAACGATAAAGCATCGGCGGCAGGGTTGAAAACCAGCGAGGCTTTCAGGGGGAGTTCGTGCCGTGGAGGCCGTCCGCCGGTTCCCGTCCGGCACTCAGCCGGGCGAGGAGCCGCTCCGCCTCCGGGGTGGCGATCACGATCCGCTGCACCGTGGGGTGGTCGAGCAGGATCTCTATCCCCGGTTCAGAGCCGTGGCAGACGGCGAAGGTCGAGGTGGTTCCCCGTCCTGACGGGACCATCGGACCGGTGAGTGTGCCGGATCGGGTCACTCCGTTGATGGCGATTCCGGAGAGGCTCGATCCCGCGGACCTCTCGACCGCGGCGGCGGCGTTGCGCAGCGGGCGCGCCGCGAGGATCGCACGTCTGGGAACGGTCAGGTCGCTGCGTCGCGCCGCGGCCTTCTCCCACCAGTGCAGCCGCACGGTGAGTGCGGTGTCGGTCAGCTCCACCCGCACCATGGTCAGGCGCCCCCGGTGGCCGTCATGATGTCGACGGCGCCCCGGTCCAGGAGCTGTCGGGCGAGATCGTCACCTAGTTCGAGGTGACGGTCCACGTCCGCGGTACCGGAGACCACGAGTCGGGTGGAACCGTCGAGCGCGAAGACGCCCGCGGTCAGGGTGATGCGGTCGCCGTCGATCGTGGCGTGGCCGGCGACGGGGGCGGTGCAGCCGGCCTCCAGTCGGGCGAGGATGCGGCGTTCCGCTGCGGCGCACGCGGTGGCGGCCGGATCGAGCAGCGTTCCGATGGCGGTGACCGCCCCGGGATCGGACTGCCTGCACTCCACGGCGAGAGCTCCCTGCGCCGGTGCGGGAACCAGGACGTCCGGGGCGAAGACCTCGGTCGCAAGGTCCCCCATGCCGGTGCGTTCGAGGCCCGCGTAGGCCAGGACGACGGCGTCGAGGCGGCCGTCGGTGACGTGCCCCATCCGGGTGTCGATGTTGCCGCGCAGGGGGCGGATGTCGAGGTCGGGGCGCAGGCTGCGGAGCTGGCTCACCCGGCGCGGTGCGGAGGTCCCCACCCGGGCCCCCTCGGGGAGGCCATCCAGCGTCAGGCCGTCGCGGGCGATGAGCGCCTCGCGGGCGTCCGCGCGCGGGGGGACGACGAGGCGGAACCGGGGGTCGGGAGCGGTGGGCAGGTCCTTGAAGGAGTGCACCGCCATATCGCAGTCTCCGGCGGCCATGGCGTCACGCAGTGCCTGGGTGAACACGCCGACGCCGATGCGCTCGACGGGGGCCTGCGAGCGGTCGCCGGGGGTGGTGATGATGGTGAGCTCGGCGTCGAAGCCGGCTGCGATGAGCGCGTCACGGATGGTCCCTGCCTGGGTGGTCGCCAGCTGGGATCCGCGGGTACCGATGCGGAAGGTCACTGCCGCTGCCTTTCTGCGACGCCGTATCGGCGTCACCGGATCGTCATGTCGTCGTGGGCCGCCTGCTGCGGGGAGCGGTGCCGCCGAATCTGACTCCAGCGTTCCACGACGGAGGCCTCAAAGCCAGATTCCGGTCAGGGACCGGCGACGGTGTCCGCGACGGTGGCCCGGACCGAGGTGATGGTTCCCGTGTCCCCGACCGGCAGGTCGACGGCCGCGACCGACACGGGACGGGCGGGCTGGGGCGGGGTGAGCCCGAAGAGTTCCTGCAGCGCGGAGTCGTAGGAGACGGTACCCGAGTGGGCCGCGAGTTCCTTCACCCGCACCGTCGGCTGGTGCAGGAGCTTGTCGACGACGCGGCGGACGGTGCGGGAGACCTCCTCGCGGTCCGATTCCGACATGGTCGGAGTCCGCTGCACGAGGCGCTCCATCTCCGCCTCGACGAGGTCGGAGGCGTGGCGGCGCAGTGCGGCGACCGCCGGGACGACGTCGCGGATCCGCTGCGCGGAGGAGTAGGACTCGAGTTCCTCGGAGACGATGCGCATGGCGTGCGACTGACTGTCGTCGTCGGTGTCGCGGCGGGCCTCGTGCAGCCGTTCGATGTTGACCAGCCGGACGCCGGGCAGATCGGCGACGGCGTCGTCGATGTCCCGGGGGAGGGAAAGATCGATGAAGGTGATGTCCCGGCCGGTGGGGACGTCGGCGGCCGTGACGGTGAAGTTGTCCGCCCCCGTGGCGGAGATGACGATGTCGACGTCCGACAGTGCGTCGACGCGGGCGTCGAAATCGACGACCCGGGCGGGCACCCCGGCCTCGCGGGAGTGCTCGGCGAGAATCTCGGCGCGACTTCGCGTGCGGTTCGTCAGAACGAGGCGGTCGACACCCATGCGACCGAGGTGGGTCGCGGCGAGGGATGCCATGACGCCGGCACCGAGGACCATGGCGGTGGTGCCGGAGAACGGGCGGTCACGGCCCACCCGCCCGAGCTGACGGATCGCCTCCGAACAGGCGAAGGAGACCATGGAGGCGCCGGCGTCATCGATGTCCGTCTCGGTGTGGACCCGCTTGCCGGTGTGCAGCGCACACTGCGCGAGGGCGTGGAGCGTGGGGCCCGCGGTACCGAGTTCCCGGGCCTGGGAGTACGACGCACGGACCTGCCCGATGATCTGCTGTTCCCCGACGACCATGGAGTCGAGGCCGGAGGTGACGACGAGCATGTGTTCGGCGGCGGCGTCGGCGTAGCGGACGTAGAGGGAGCGGCGCAGGACATCGGTGTCGACACCGGAGATGCGGTGGAGGACCTCGACGACGTCGTTGACGCCGGTGTGGAAGCTGTTGGTGACGCAGTAGATCTCGACGCGGTTGCAGGTGGAGACGATCATCGCCTCGGAGAGCGACGGCCGCCGGATCAGTGCCCGGGACGCCTGCTCGCGTGCGGCGTCGTCGTTCATGCTGACCTGTTCGAGGACAGCCACGGGGGCCGACCGGTGCGACATGCCGACCACGAGGACGCTCATGCTGTACACCTCACTGCTTTCGCTGCTCTGTTGCCACTGGTGGGACACCATCGTTTGATTAGGTATCAATCGAAAGGTTGACCCCGCGGTACACCCCGCGTCATCTTCGCTCAAAAGTAGCCCGCTTGTCCCGTTACTACAACAAAGCCTGCGCTAACTCGTCATCGTCGACCTCCCAGCAGGCGAACTCCTCACCATCGATGACCACGACGGGAACCCGGTCACCGTACTCCATCGCCAGCTCCGGGTCCGTGTCCACGTCCCGTAGTTCGAGTACCCCTCCGGCCTCCCCCACAACGGGCGCTATCTGTGTCGCGACACGCACACATGACCCGCAACCCTCACGCACCATCAACTCGACAGTGTGCCCACTCACGGCGCCTCCATCCCGAGATCGGTCGTCGAGCATTCCCACCGGGGAGCCGGATACCCCGCCGGGTGCCCTACGATTGGAGACGATACTGCACGATCCACCGACGAAAAGGCATCCGACGCGCGTGAGCACTTCCACCCCCGATGACGGCATCCCCGGCAGCCCCGAGGATTTCCTCGCCACCTGGTCCGCCTCCCGAGGCAATCTGCGACGTTTCCTGGAGGACACCGCACTACCCCCGGTCGACGAGTCGACCCAGCGGGCCGCCGGCGAGGCCGCGGCCGCGGCAGCCATCGCGCAGGCGTTCGATCTCGAACTCGAGGACTTCACCTCGGGGATAGCCTCGGTGTCCGGAGCCTTCGAGGCCGCGGGGTCCAACCACGTCAACGCCCCTGACCCCGACATCCAGCAGGATGCCGGTACCGCGGCGTTCTTCGACGTCGACAACACCCTGATCCAGGGCGCGTCGATCCTCGTGTTCGCCCTCGGACTGGCCCGCAAACGCTACTTCCGGGTCGGAGAGGTCCTGCCCGTGATCTGGAAGCAGGTCAAGTTCAGGGTGACCGGTTCGGAGAACGCCGAGGATGTCGCGGAGGGCCGGCAGCAGGCCCTGGAGTTCATCAAGGGGCGCGACGTGGCGGAGCTCGTGGAGCTGTGCGAGGAGATCGTCGACACCCACATGTCGGAGAAGATCTGGCCCGGGACCCGCGAACTCGCGGAGACGCACCTGGCCGCGGGACACCAGGTGTGGCTGGTGTCCGCCACCCCGGTGCAGCTCGCCCAGATCCTGGCCCGCAGGTACGGTTTCACCGGCGCACTCGGCACCGTCGCCGAGGTGAAGGACGGGAAGTTCACCGGCCGTCTCGTCGGCGACATCCTGCACGGCCCCGGCAAGAGGCACGCCGTCGCCGCGCTCGCTGCGGTGGAGGGCCTCGAACTGGAGCGTTGCGCCGCCTACTCGGACAGCATCAACGATGTCCCGATGCTGTCGATGGTGGGCACCGCCGTCGCCATCAACCCGGATTCCGATCTCCGGAGGGAAGCGGAGAAGCGTGGCTGGGAGATCCGCGACTACCGCAGCCTGCGCAAGGCCGTCCGGACCTTCGGCGTCCCGGCCCTGGTGGGTGCCGGGTTCAGCGTCCTCGGCTGGAAGTGGGTCAAGCGCAGCTGACCCGCCCCTAGGACAGCTCCGGGACGATCATCGGCCCACCGGTGACCGGGTCGGGGACCACGCGGGCATCGAGTCCGAACACGTCCCGCAGCAGACCGGCGCCCATCACCTCGTCCGGTGTTCCCGTCGCCGCGATCCGCCCCTCCCCCATGACGAGCAGGTGATCGGCGTACCGGACCGCCATGTTCAGGTCGTGCAGGACCATGACGATCGTCTTTCCCTCCTCGTCGCAGAGCCTGCGCACCAGGGAGAGCACGTCGATGCTGTGCGCGAGATCGAGATAGGTAGTCGGCTCGTCGAGCAGGAGCGTGGGGGTGTCCTGCGCGAGGGTCATAGCGATCCACACCCGTTGCCGCTGGCCGCCGGACAGCTGGTCGAGGGTCCGCCCCGCGAGATCGGGTACGCCGGTGGTCTCCAGCGCGCGACCGACCTCGGCCTCGTCGCGGGTGGACCACTGGCTCCACCACGTCTGGTGCGGGTGCCTGCCGCGCGCGACGAGCTGCGCGACGGTGAGCCCGTCCGGCGCGGTGGGCTGCTGCGGCAGCAGGGCGATAAGCCTCGCCCGTTCCCGCCTGGGTACCGAGCGCAGATCACGGTCATCGAGCAGCACACCGCCCCGGTAGGGCAGCAGCGTGGAGAAGCAGGAGAGAAGCGTCGACTTCCCGCAGCCGTTCGGCCCGATCAACGCGGTGATCCGGCCCGCGGGGATGTCGGTGTCGATGCCGTGCAGGATCTCCGTGTCCCCGTACCCCGCGGTCAACCCGCGGGCCCGGAGTCGGAATTCGCCGTTCGGGGACATCATTGTCCTTTCCGGTTGAGGGAGACGATCATCCAGAGCAGCACCGGCGCACCGGCAAGTGCGGTCACGATCCCGACGGGAACCTCCCACGGGAGGATCGCCCGCGCAGCGAGATCCGCGGCCGCGACCGTAACGGCCCCGGTCAGTGCCGAGAGCACGAGCGGCGGGGTCGCTGAACCTGCCGCGATCCGGGCGATCTGGGGGGTGACGAAGGCGACGAAGCCGATGGGGCCGGCGGCGCTGACCGCGACGGCGGCGAGGACCACCGCGGTGAGCAGCTGCGCGGCCTGCGCCACGGTGACGTGGTGTCCGAGGGTGTGCGCCGTGGCGGGCCCCAGTGCCAGCGCACCGAGGACGAAGGCGAGCCATCCGGCGGCGAGTGTGGCGGCCAGGAGGACCGCGGCCGGGGCCCAGGCGTGGGCGAAGTCCCGCCCGTTGAGCGAGCCGGTGAGCCAGAGTTGCGCGGCGGCCGCCCGTTCCAGGGTGGTGCGGGCGATGATCCACGTGTTCACGGCACCCAGGAACATGGAGACGGCGACGCCGATCAACACGAGGCTCAGCATGTTGTTGCGTTCCCGGCCGACCAGGAACCACACCGCCACAGCGGTACCGAGCGCCCCGATCACCGCGGTGAGCGTCAGCCCGACGGATCCGAGGAGCAGGCTGGTCCCCTGCCCCAGGACACCACCGGTGCCGGCGAAGGCGATGACGCTGACGGCGGCGAAACTCGCGCCGTGCGTGACCCCGAGGATGTCTGGGCTGGCCAACGGATTCCGGGCCAGTGTCTGGGTCAGTGCCCCGGAGAACCCGAGGCACGCGCCCACGAGCAGAGCGACGACGGCTCTGCCGAGCCGCAGGTCCCAGACGATGGTGCGTTCGATCTCCGTTCCGCGGCCGAGGAGGATGCGCCACACGTCCGCCGGTGCGAGCGGGTAGCTTCCCAGTCCGAGCCCGACGGTGAACACCACGACACCGAGCCCGATGAGCAGGAGTCCGATGAGCAGGGGACGCGGCCGCCAGACGACGGAGATCCCCCCGGTGCGGAAGGCCCTGATCCCGCTCACAGTCCCACCACCGTCCGCCTGCGCACGAGCAGGATGAACACCGGGACCCCGACGAGCGCCAGAACTATACCCATGGCCATTTCGTCGGGCCTGGCCATCACGCGGCCGGCCATGTCCGCCCAGAGCGTCAGGATCGCTCCCGCCACCGCCGCCCCGGGGATGATCCTCCGGTAGTCGGGGCCGGCGAGGGTGCGCATCATGTGGGGTGCCGCGAGGCCGACGAAGGACAGGGGCCCGGCTGCGGCTGTCGCCGCACCACCGAGCATCGCCACGGTCGCCAGCCCAAGGACGCGGACCCGGGTCACGGGAAGACCGAGGCTGGCTGCCGTCGTCGTCCCGAGGGCGATGAGGTTGAGCCCCGGCGCCTGGGTGAGTGCGAGCACGAGACCGACGACGATGACCGGTGCCGTGGCGGTGACCACGTCCATCCGGCGGCCGGCCAGGGAACCCGTCGCCCAGAGTCGCATCTGGTCCAGGACCATGTCGCTGGACAGCACCATCAGGTGAACGTAGGCCATGAGGAGCGCACTGACCGCTACGCCGGCGAGAATGACCGTCACCGGGTTCGCCGCGGCCGGCCCTCCGGAAGACAACAGGAAGATGAGGATCGTGACCGCCGCACACCCGGCCATCGCCGGGTAGACGTAACCCGAGGCGCTCGTCGCGACACCGCCACCGATCACCGTGACCACGGCGGCCGCGGCGCCCGCGTTGATTCCGAGGATTCCGGGATCCGCGAGCGGATTCCTGGTGTGCCCCTGGATGATCGCACCCGCGGCACCCAGCGCGGCACCGCAGAGGACCGCGAGGATCGTGCGGGGTAGCCGGTAGGTACCGATCAGGACCGTGAGTTCATCGACGTCGCCGGCGGCGATCGTGGGGTCGAGGAGATACTCGAGCGCACCGGGGATCCGGTGGAGCGCCTCCCCGACCGCATTCACCCGGGAGCCGACCGTGAGGCTCACCAGAGCGCTGCCCGTGAGCACACCGATGAGCAGGAGTATCACCAGCACGAACCGCCCGCTGCCGGGATGGACCTGGCGTGCGGGCGGAGCGTGGGTCGTGGAGGAGGAATTCATGCCGGGGATCAGGAGGCGAAGAGCTCCCGGATCTTCTCGACCATGTCTGTGGCGGAGAAGTAGTCCAGTCGGAAGGTGTCGGCGCCGAGAGCGTAGACGCGCTCGTTCTGGACGGCTGCGGTCCCGGCGAGCGCGGGATCCGCGAGAACGGTGGGCACGAGCTTGTCTGCGGCGGCGGCGAGCAGAACCGTTTCACCGTTCATGGCGACGGGGAGGTTCTCCCCGGAGACCTTCACGATGTCGCTGCGCTTGCCCTTGGACTCGTTGCCCTTGACCGAGTCGGGGATCGGTGCGATCTCGAAGCCGAGGGACGCCAGCAGGCGGTTCTGCGCGGCCTCGTCGGTGAATACGTTCGCTCCCTTGCCGTCAGGCAGGTAGACCATCGTGTTCACGGGCTGTTCCGGCAGGGTGATGGCATCGGCGACCTCTGCGACGAGGGAGTCGAAGTCGTTGAGTGCCTTGTCCGCCTGCTTCTCGTGGCCGGTGATCTCACCGAGCTGACGGGTGACGTCCTCCCAGGTCTTGTCACCGTAGTCGATCACGACCGTCGGGACGACAGGGGACAGCTGATCGACGAGATCGACCGCGGAATCGCGGCCGGTGGCGGCGACGAGGACGAGGTCCGGCTTCTCGGCGAGAATGGCCTCGAGATCGGGTTCCTTGGTGTACAGCGGATTGACGCCACGATCCTCAGCCACGGAAGCCCACTGCTTGAAGAAGCCCTGACTATCGGAGAACGGGGTGTCGGGCTGGCCTGCCCCGGAAGCCACGACAGGGGCGTCGATGGCCAGGAGGCTGCCGGTGAGGGTGACGGAGGTGGACACGATGCGCTCGGGTTGGGCCGGAATCTCGACCTCACCGTTGACGGCGTCGATCATCCGCGGCCACGATGCCTCGGCGGTGGCCTCCCCCGTGGCGGAGGTCTCCGCAGCGGTCGTCGCCCGGGTGCCGTCCGCGGCACTGTCGGTCTCCTCGACTGAGGAGTTGCATGCGGCGAGCCCCAGTGCGAGCACCACCGTGGTGGCGCCGACACGGAGCATCCCCCGGAGTGGCCGCCGGTTGCGTGTGGATGTCGATGTCATGCGGTTGAATCTCCCATTCATTCGGTTTCCCTCCGGTTAGGAGAGCCTGTCAAATTCGAGTGCAACCTTACTCTCAAATGGTCGTCGGGGGCGGAGACACCGGGAACCACCTCGGACGCACACGGAAAACCGGCCGCGCACCCGGGATGTTACGGGTGCGGGCCGGTCGCGAGCGGGCCGGTGGCCTACTTGCCGAGTTTCCTGCGCTGAACGCGGGTACGGCGGAGCATCTTGCGGTGCTTCTTCTTCGACATGCGCTTGCGGCGCTTCTTGATGACTGAACCCATTGGGTGTCCTCGCTTTTGCTCGTAGGTGTATGTACATACCCTGCCCACTGTCTCCGGCGTGCGGTCGCGGGGCCGAGTGCACTTTCAGTCCACCGGACACCGCCGTCACACCCGGGGTGACCCATCAACCGAATTCCGGAACAATCCCGGCTTCTCCGGATGACGGCCGACCACCGTCGGAACGACGGTCACCGAAAACGTTCGCAGGCACGAATGCAACCATCATACCGGGGTGACGGGCGAGCACAAAAAAATCCGGCCCCGTAGACCCTGGAAACCAGGGACACGGGGTCGGATTTCTCCTCCTCGGACGGGAACCGGCGAAAAGCGTCAGCCCACGTTGTAGTAGGAGGAATCAAGGTAGTCATTGACCGCCTTCTCATGGACGCGGAACGAACGTCCCACCCGGACCGCCGGCAAATCACCGGAGTGGACCAGGCGGTAGACCGTCATCTTGGAAACGCGCATGATCTCCGCGACCTCGGCGACGGTCAAAAAGGTTCCGTTTTCTTCATGTGCCATATTCATTCAACCCTTCAGCCCGTGGCGCGCTGCAGGCTTCCCCTCCTGCAGATCGGTCACGCACGTGCCCTGATAAGCCTACCGTGAACCCTGTGACTGTTGCGACCTGAGTTGCCGAATATTTCAGCGGGCACGGGGGCCGAACCGGGGTTCCCCACGTCGTCACTGGTCAAGGGAGGAGCGGAGGACGAGAGTCCACCCCGCCGGGCACACCCACCGACGACCCCTGCACTCGGAGTCTGACTCTAGCCCTCATCGTCGTCGGAACCCGACGGAGAACCGGCACTCATTCGGCCGATCTCCGCGGACCGCTGCGCGCACGCCTGGGTAGCACGGTAGAACGCGGCACGGATCCCGTGCTCCTCCAGCACACGGATCGCCGCGATCGTGGTGCCACCGGGTGAACAGACGTTGGCACGCAGCTCGGAAGGACCGAGATCCCCCTCGAGCATCATGTGGGCCGCACCGGTCAGCGTGGACACGGCGAGCTGCGCCGCGAGTTCCCTGGGCAGTCCGAGATTCACCCCACCGTCGATCATCGCCTCCGCGACGAGGAACAGGTATGCCGGGGAGGACCCCGACATGGCGGTCACGGCATCCATCTGGTTCTCCTCGACCACGACGACGTCTCCGACGGTGTCGAGGAGCTCGGACACCTGGTCCAGCTGGTCATCGCTGACGAAGCGACCAGCGGCCACCGCGCACATCCCGCGCCCGACGAGCATCGGGGTGTTCGGCATGACGCGGACGACCGGGGTCCCGGCGGACACGACATCCTCGAGGCTCCTCAGAGGGACACCCGCGGCCATGGAGATCACGGTGGTGTCCTCGGCGTTGTTGTCGATGGTGTCCGATAGTTCGGCGAGGACCGCCACGGTGTCCTTCGGTTTCACACAGAGGAACACCACATCGATCCCGTCGATGGCCTGGCGGTTGTCCGTGAAGTCGATGATCCCGTATTCATCGGTCAACTCCCGTCCACGCTCCGGGCGTCGATTCGAGACGTGGACGTCCTTGGGGGACACACCACCGTTCACGAGACCCGAGACCAGCGCCTCGCCGATCTTTCCTCCACCGATTACAGCAATCTTCGTCATGGCCTCCACCCTGCCATGAACGCCCCGGGTCCGCATCGGTCACCCCACAGGAGCGGGCGCGACGGAACGTCAGGCGGTGAGGAGCGGACCGAAGGTGACGGCGAGGCCCGCGAGGCCCGCGAGGAACATGGACAGGCCGTCCCGCTCCGTCCTGAGCGCATGGACGATGCCGATGATGCCGCCGGTCACCGCGATCGCGAGCACCGCGGTGACCGCGGTGTTGAAGTGGCCCCACAGCTTCTCGAAACCGAAGAAGAGCGCGACTCCGACGATGAGCCCCAGCAGGATCATCCCGAAGACCGCCGCGACGGAGACCTTTCCCTGCTCCACCGCGTCGTCCTGTCCCTCCTGGGCGACACCGGCGTCTTCGGGGGTCACCGGGGACCGCGGTTCCGGCTCCTCAGCGGCGACGGCGGTCATCTCGGCCGTGGGGGGAACCTCGTTGACGGCGGGGGTACGCGCTTCGTTGACGGCATCCTCGTCAGGCGCGGCCACCGGGGCGTCCCCGGTCGCCGGAGGGGCCTCCGGCGCCGGGTCCTTCGCCCGCTCCTGCTGAACCTGACGCGGGGTGATCTGGGGGAACTCACCGGTGGTCAGCCGGACCGGATCCTCATCGGTGACCACCGACAGGACGACCGTCTCATCAGAGCTGGGACGAGTGACTTCCGGAGCGGCGTTCTCATCCGCCGGATCATCCCGGGGGACATCGGTGGGTGCCGTGGGTGCGGTCGCCGGCGCCTCAGCAGCGTCGACCCCGCCGGGGACGTCGGTGCCACCGGTGGACGGTGTGGCGTCGGCTCCGGCGGGAACCGCTTCGGGGGTCTCCGTCTCCTCGACGACGGGTGAGCTGTGCCGGGCTACGGTCTGTTGCCCGGTCGGGTCCTCCTCCGCACGCCGGTCCTCGCCATCCAGCGGGACACTGGAGTGACGGCTCTCAGCCGGCTTCGAATCCACGGCGGGAATGGACCCCGTCAGCTCGGCGACGGAGACTCCGCCCTCATCGAGGCTGCGGCGACGGCGCCGACGGGGCCTGGGGGTGTCCTCCCGGCCTTCCTCTGCTGCGGCGCGCGCCATCAGCTCCGCGACGGTGAGTTTCTTCTCGCTCATGTGCGCGTCCTTTCATAGTCCATGCCCTGTTCCGTGCGGCGCAGGATCACTCCCTCGCGGAGCGCCCAGGGGCAGATCTCCAGTTGCTCCAAGCCAAGCGCACGCATGGCCGCTTCCGCAACCAAAGCACCCGCCACGATCTGGTGGGACCTGTCGGAACTGACCCCCTCCAGCTCAGCACGATCCGCGGCGGTCATCCGGGAGATGAAGGCGATGAGCTGACGGAGGCCCGGAGCAGTCAGAGTACGCTTCACCCGCGGCCCGGCCGAGGAGGGCGCCGCACCGGTGAGTCTCGCGAGGGTACGGAATGTCTTGGAGGTTCCCACCGCGAGTTCAGCGGGCCCGCATCGCTTCATCACCTTGGCGGGCTCGAGGAGCTCCGCGTCGATGAAGTCACGCAGCACGTTGACCGTCTTGCGCTGTGGCGGGTCCGTGTCGAACCACTGGTGGGTCAGGCGTCCGGCGCCGAGGTCCAGGGAGAACGCGGCGTCCGGTACCTCGTCGGTTCCGGTGGACAGCTCCAGGGAGCCGCCCCCGATGTCGAGATTGGTGATCCTCCCGGTGGACCAGCCGTACCAGCGACGCACAGCGAGGAACGTCAGTTTCGCCTCATCCTCACCGGAGAGGACCTCCAACCGGACACCCGTCTCGCGCTCGACGGTGTCGATCACGTCCTGGCCGTTGGTTGCGGAACGGATGGCGGACGTGGCGAAGGGGAGGATGTCCTCGCAGTTGAGCTGATCCGTGAGCTCCGCAGCCTCTGAGACACCCTTGACCAGGCGTTTAACGCCCTTTTCGTTGATGGCACCGGCTTTGTCGAGGTACTCGACGAGCCGCATGGTGGTCTTCCAGTCGCTCATCGCGGTGGGGCGGCCGCCCGCACGGGCGTCCACCACCACAAGATGGACCGTGTTACTTCCGACGTCCAATACACCTAATCTCACATCCCCAGGGTAGACGGTCTAGCGTAGGCAGGTGTGAATTGCCCGCAGTCCGAATCCGTGTCGCGGCCTGTGCAGTTGGGTTTCCCGGCCAGCTCACCGGCCGCCGCGTCGATCCGCTCCGGGAGAGAGCTGCCACCGGACTTCCCCCGCGAGTGGTTCGAGTTCACGGATCCGAATGATCCGGAACACATCTTCTCCATTGATCTGACGTGGCTGGAATCGCACTACAGCTGCCAGTTCGGCACGGGAACGTGTCAGGGAATCGACGCGGGCTCACCCGATGTCGGGTGCTGCGTGCACGGTGCTTTCCTCTGCGATGAGGAGGACCGGGAGCAGCTGGCGGACGCGGTCTCCCGGATGCCCGCGGATTTCTGGCAGCTCCGCCCCGGCGGCGTCGACGACTGGCTCAGGGAGCGCGCTGAGGGCGGGGAGCCGGGTACGATCGAGCCGTGGTTGAAGTGGGATGAACTCGACGGGGACGACGGGGAGCCCGAACCAGCCCTGAAGACGGTGGTGACCGACGGCGCCTGCATCTTCGCGAACCGGGCGGGCTGGGCGACCGGCGCGGGGTGTGCACTGCACCAGTGGGGAGCCGCGACCGGGGAGGACCTGACGGTGGTGAAACCGGAGGTCTGCTGGCAGCTTCCGCTGCGGAGGCTCGAGGACTGGGAGGACCGGGGCGACGGCACCGAGATCCTGCGCACCACGATCACCGAGTACACGCGCCGCGGCTGGGGTGAGGGAGGCGAGGACTTCGACTGGTACTGCACCACATCTCCGGCGTGTCACACCTCGTCGCAACCGGTCTGGTTGAGCCACCGGCAGGAACTGATCGCCCTGATGGGTGAGGACTCCTACGCGATTCTCGCCGGGCACTGCGGCGCGCGGCGGGCCGCCGTCGATGCACTCCGGGACTCGGGCTTCACCCCGGACACGCCGTTCGGGTCTCCCCACCCGGCGACCGTGGCGGCCCGGAGGGAGGCCGCGGAGGGCGGGCCGGATCAGTCCTCGAACTTGTAGCCCAGCCCCCGGACCGTGACCAGGTACCGCGGACGGGAGGGCTCCTCCTCGATCTTGGCGCGCAGCCGCTTCACGTGGACGTCCAGGGTCTTGGTGTCGCCGACGTAGTCGGCGCCCCAGACACGGTCGATGAGCTGGCTCCGGGTGAGCACCCTCCCGGTGTTCCGGAGCAGGTACTCGAGCAGGTCGAATTCCTTGAGCGGCATGGCGACCTCCACACCATCGACGGCCACGGTGTGCCGTTCAACGTCCATGCGGACCCTTCCCGCGGAGAGCACCTGGGTGTCCCCACCATCGTCGTCGACATCACCACCCCTCCGCAGCACGGCACGTATCCGGGCGATGAGTTCCCGGGACGAGTAGGGCTTGGTCACGTAGTCGTCGGCACCCAGTTCGAGGCCGACCACCTTGTCGATCTCCGAGTCCCGGGCGGTGACCATGATGACGGGAACGGACGACATCGCACGCAACCGCCTGCACACGTCGGTCCCGGACATTCCCGGCAGCATGAGGTCGAGCAGGACGATGTCGATCTCGTTCCGCTCGAACTCCACCAGAGCGGTGGGCCCGTCAGACGCGATGACGACGTCGAAACCCTCCTTCTTCAGGAGGAACGCCAACGGGTCTGCCAACGATTCCTCGTCCTCGACCAGCAGGATACGGGTCATGTTGCACGGTCCTTTCTGCGGGCGCGCAGGGGCGCCGGTTTCTTCTTCAGGTCAATGGCTCCGTTGAGCTCGACGTCATCGGGAGGTTCGTCACCACGATCCCGGTGAACCGGGAGTATGAGTGTGAAGGTGGATCCGGTCCCGGGTCGGGACCAGAGTGTGATCGAACCTCCGTGATTCGCGGCGACATGTTTGACGATCGCCAGGCCCAGCCCCGTCCCGCCGGTCGAACGGGACCGGGCCTTGTCGACCCGGAAGAACCGCTCGAACACACGCTTCTGGTCCTCCGGGGCGATGCCGATCCCCCGGTCGGTCACCCGGATATGGACCTCCGAGCCGTCGTCGGTGATCTTCTGGGAGACCGAGACAGTGGTCTCCGAGGGTGAGTAGTTGATGGCGTTGCCGATCAGATTCGACACGGCGGTCGTGAGCAAACTCATATCGCCGTCGACCTGTACGCCGGTGTCCGCCCCCCGGATCAGGGTGATGCCGGCGTTCTCCGCGGCGAGTTCATTGCGTGCGATCGCCTCCCCGATGACCTCATCCACGGACACCGGTTCCATTCCGGGGAGTTTCTCGGCACCCTGGAGCTTGGACAGGGAGATCAGCTCATTGATCATGTCCGCGAGCCGGTGCGCCTCCTTGGTCAGGCGTCCACCGAAATAACTGACCGATTCCGGATCATCCGCGGATTCGATCAGCGCCTCGGCGAGCAGCGCCATGCCACCCACCGGGGTCTTGAGCTCGTGCGAGACGTTGGCGACGAAATCCCGGCGAGCGGATTCCATCCGGACGTTCTCCGATTCATCCGTGCCGTAGACGATGACGAACCGGGAGTCGGCCCGGGTGAGGGGTTTGACGACGGCCTGGACGGCCATCACACGACTACCTGAACGTTTCGCCGGGCCCGCGAGATCGATGGAGCGGGGCTCACGGTCATCGAAGACGTCACCGACGCACGCCCAGACCTTCTCGTTCAGGGACCGTTCGTGCACGATCCCCATCTCATGGGCCCGGGAATTGGAGAGGACCACGTCTCCCCCGCGCCCGACGACGGTCACCGCCGTCGGGGAACCCTGCACCGCGAGGTGCAGGACCTGGGAGACCGTGGTCACCTGGTGCTCCGCGAGGGTCGCAGCGGAGCGTTTCGTCCGGAGTCGCTGCCGGAGGAACTCGACGGCGGGGGCCGCCCACAGCGTGAGGATCACACCGCCGGCGAACCCCGCCCACACAGACAGAGACACCTGCCGTCTACCTTCAGATCGTCAGCTTCTTGAACCAGATCCGCCCGGTCACTTACCGCCCTGGGCGGCGACCGCCGCGGCTCCGGCCGCGGCGGCCTCGGGATCGAGGTAGGTTCCGCCCGGGTTGAGGACGTTGCCCTTCTCATCGAGCTCATAGACCAGCGGGATACCGGTGGGGATGTTCAACCCGGCGATGTCCTCGTCGGAGATGCCGTCGAGATGCTTGACCAGGGCACGCAGGGAGTTGCCGTGCGCGGCCAGCAGAACGGTCTCGCCGGCCAGTGCGCGGGGCAGGATCTCCTCGGTGAAGTACGGAACGAAGCGCGCGACGACGTCCTTGAGGCACTCGGTGTCCGGTACCTTGTCGAGATCGGCGTAGCGCGGGTCGTGCGCCTGGGAGAACTCGGCGTCCGCGTCGAGGGCCGGCGGCGGGGTGTCGTAGGAGCGACGCCACGCCATGAACTGTTCCTCGCCGTACTTGTCCTTCGTCTCGGCCTTGTTCAGGCCCTGGAGGGCGCCGTAGTGGCGCTCGTTGAGGCGCCAGTCGCGCACGACGGGGATCCAGTGCCGGTCTGCGGCATCAAGGGCGATGTTGGCCGTGTTGATGGCGCGACGTTGCAGTGATGTGTAGACCACGTCCGGGAGAATGTCGTTCTCGCGCAGCAGTTCACCACCGCGTCGGGCTTCGGCGCGACCCTTGTCGGTCAGGTCGACGTCCACCCACCCGGTGAACTGGTTCGAGGCGTTCCACTGGCTCTGGCCGTGGCGGAGCAGAATTAGCTTTCCAGTACTCATACCGTCCATTGTTCCACGCCCGGCGTGATCGTGCCGACGACGGTCAAAAACCCCGGCAGGATTCACCGGAAGTTCACACGGGGGCCACCGGTGACGGCGTCACCCGGCCGCCCTCCGTGAGTAGCACCGCCCCGGGGTGTGCTCGATGACCCCGCGGTAGAGTTCCGCGAGATTCGCGGCGGTCCGCGGCCAGCTGAATTTCGCCGCATGGCCCACCGCCGCTTCCCCCATCGCGATCCGCGCCGCATCGTCGTCGAGCAGACCGGCGAGAGCATCCGCCCACGCCGACGTCTCATGCGAATCGACCAGGACACCGCTCTTCCCGGCGGCGACGGCGATCGGGAGGCCCCCGACCCGCGCCGCGACGACCGGGGTTCCCGCCGCCTGCGCCTCGACCGCGACGAGACCGAAGGACTCGTTGTAGCTGGGGACCGCGACAACGTCCGCCGCCCGGTAGACGGTGACCAGTTCCTCCGGGGGCCGGGGATCGAGGAACCTGATCCGGCGTGCGACACCGAGTTCCTCCGCGAGTTCGCGGTACTGTTCGGGGGTCGCCGAACGGCCGGACGGTCCGCCGCAGATGATGACCCGGAGATTGCGGTGGGGATCCCTCTGGATCAGCTCCGCCACAGCCCGGATCAGGACCTGCGGCCCCTTGAACTCCTGCAGCCGTCCGACGAAGGCGACGACCTTCGCGTGCAACGGAATCCCGAGTTCACGGCGGCAGCGTTCGGTGGCCCGTTCCGTGCCCGGGGTGAATAGTTCGGTGTCGGCGCCCGGCGGGATGACGGTGATCGAGTCCGGTACCGCGTCGTAGTGGCGCTCCAGGTTCAGCGCCTCCTCGCGGGTGTTGACGACCAGCTGGTCCGCGTTGTCCACTATCTGCTGCTCACAGATGCGGCGGGCCTCGGATTCCGGCGAGTCCTCGGCACTGATGTGTTCGTTCTTCACCGCCGCGAGTGTGTGCGCGGTGTGCACCAGGGGAACCTGCCAGACGTCCCGGAGCAGCCACCCGACCTGCCCGGACAGCCAGTAGTGCGAGTGGATCACGTCGTAGCTCAGTGCCGCACACCGGGCGAACAGCAGAACTCCCCCCGCGAACGCGGCCAGCTGTGTCGGCAGCGCCTCCTTGTCCAGCCCCTCGTAGGGGCCGGCGACGACGTTGATGACCCGGAGGTTGGGTTCCACCTCGACCACCTCCCCCTGACTGGGTCGGGTGGCCCGGGTGAAAACATCCACCGAGATTCCCTCTCTGGCGAGTTGCCGGGCGGTCGAGGCGATGTAGACATTCATTCCGCCGGCGTCCCCGCTGCCGGGCTGCTGCAGCGGGGACGTGTGCATGGAGATCATCGCGACGCGCATGACGGCCATCCTAATCTTCCCCGATCCCCGCAACCCACCCGTACCCGGCACGACCGGGAACCCGAGTGAACACTCATCTTTCGGCGCTATACTCGAATAGCACTGACGCTCTCTCAACCGGCCGGGAGGAGACCCCCGACGCGAGGCTGGATCTCCATGCTCCCGGCCTGCTCCCGGCACCACCCGACGCGTCGGCATCGCTTCGGGTGGTGCGCACGATCCCCGCCGGTGAGCACATATTCCTACGAAGGGACACCATGTCGGCACTTGAATCAAAAGCCTGGCTCGATCACTACGCGGACTGGACACCGCACAATCTCGAGTACGGTGACGCGACGCTGATCGACCACTACAACAACAATCTGGCGGTCAACGGTGACAAGAACGCCACCCGTTTCTTCGGCCGGACCCAGTCCTACAACGACCTCGACCGTCAGGTGCGCCGGGCGGCCGCGGGACTCCGGGCCTTCGGTGTCCGCCCCGGGGACCGGGTCGCCCTCCTGATGCCGAACTGCCCGCAGCACATCATCGCCTTCTACGCGGTGCTGAAACTCGGTGCCACCGTCGTGGAGCACAACCCCCTCTACACGGCCCACGAGCTGGAGCACCCGTTCAACGACCACGGTGCCCGGGTCGCGATCTGCTGGGACAAGACCTCCGGCACCCTGGAGAAGCTCCGGGGGCGCACCCAGCTCGAGACGATCATCAGCGTCAACATGATCGAGGCGATGCCCCGCAGCCAGCAGCTCCTGCTGAAGCTTCCGCTACCGGTGATCCACAAGATGCGCGACCGTCTGACGGGGGACGCACCCAACACGGTGCCCTGGGAGGCGCTCATCGGACAGGCAATCGGGGGTGACGGTCGCAATCTCGAGGATCCGGAGACCACGAAGGACGACATCGCCCTCATCCTCTACACCTCAGGCACGACCGGCGCGCCGAAGGGGGCACAGCTCAGCCACGGAAACCTCGTGGCCAACATCATCCAGGGCAAGCACTGGGTACCCGGGCTCGGGGACAAGGACGAGGTGCTCCTCGCGGCGTTGCCGATGTTCCACGCGTACGGCCTGACCATGAACGTCACGCTCGGTGTCTTCATCGGCGGCGAGATCATCCTGCTGCCCGCCCCCGATCTGAAACTCATCATGAAGGTGATGAAGAAGAACACGCCGACCTGGCTCCCCGGCGTCCCGGCGCTCTACGAGCGCATCGTCGAGGCCGCGGAGACCGCCGGGATAGACATCTCGGGCGTCCGGAACAGCTTCTGCGGAGCGTCCACCCTGCCCACCCGCACCGTCGAGCGGTGGGAACGCTACACCGGCGGCCTGCTCGTCGAGGGGTACGGCCTGACGGAGACGTCACCGATCATCGTGGGCAACCCGATGACCCCGACCCGTCGTCCCGGATATGTCGGGATTCCGTTCCCCGACACCGAGGTCCGTATCGCGGACCCCGACAACCTCGACGTGACGATGCCGGACGGGCAGGAGGGCGAAGTACTCGTCCGCGGGCCCCAGGTGTTCCAGGGCTATCTCAACCAGCCGGAGGCGACGGAGAAGTCCTTCCACGACGGCTGGTACTGCACCGGCGATGTCGGAGTCATGGAACCGGACGGTTTCATCCGCCTGGTGGCACGCATCAAGGAGGTCATCATCACGGGTGGCTTCAACGTCTACCCGGGAGAGGTGGAGGAGGCGCTGATGGCGCACCCGGATGTCGCCGACGCCACCGTGGTGGGCATGCCCCGCTCCGACGGCTCAGAGTCCGTGGTCGCCGCGATCACCCTCGCGGAGGGGGCGGCCCTCGACCCGGAGGGCCTGAAGGAACACTGCCGCGAGATGCTGACCAGGTACAAGGTTCCCCGCCGGTTCTACCACTTCGACGAGATGCCGCGGGACCAGATCGGCAAGATCCGCCGCAGGGAGGTCCGGGATCAGCTCGTCGAACGCTACGGCAGTGAGGCGGAGAAGAAGGCGCTGAAGGAGGCCGAGGAGAAGCGGTCCAGGTAGTCGCCGACAGGCGGACGGGTGAACGGCCCACCGGCACCGAGAGGAGACTCCGGCCGGTGGGCCGTTCGGGTCTGCGGGCACCCGGGCGCGGATCGGTGACTCACCCGTCGATGTCGACCCCGACCCAGACGGGTTCCGGCTGCAGGGTGACCCCGAACGCATCCCGGACCCCCGCGCGGACCTCCCCGGCCAGACCGACGAGATCAGCCGTCGTCGCCCCACCCCGGTTCGTCAGCGCGAGGGTGTGCCGAGTCGACAGGCGGACAGGTGCTTCCGGACCCGGGTACCCCTTGACGAACCCGGCGCGCTCGATGAGCCACGCCGCGGAGAGCTTGGAGTTTCCCTCGTCCGCCGGGTAGCAGGGCATCGCGTCGGCGACGGCCGCGCCGTGCAGCCGGGCCACGGCGTCGCGGACCGCCGCGGCATCCGCGGCGGTGACGACGGGATTGGTGAAGAAGGACCCCGCGGACCAGGTGTCATGGTCCGCGGGGTCATGGACCATGCCCTTTCCGCGGCGGAGCTCGAGGACCGCAGCCCGGACCGCCGGAGCCGGACGGCGCACGGTGCCCGGGGCTCCGGCATCGGCCGCGGTGACTCCGAGTCGCCGGGCGAGCTCCCCGAACCGGAGCGGTGCGCTCAATCCGTCGGTGCGCAGCTGCAGTTCGATCGCGAGCACGACCCCTCTGCCGGTGTGCTTCAGGTTCGAGGTCCGGTAGCCGAGTTCGAGGGAGCCCGCGGACACCCATTCCACGGTGCCGGTCGCCCGTTCGAGGAGGAGAACGCGGGTGAGCACGTCGGCGATCTCCGCGCCGTACGCGCCGACGTTCTGGACCGGCGTCGCGCCGGCGCTGCCGGGGATTCCGGAGAGACACTCGATGCCGCCGAGTCCCGCATCGATCGATGCCGAGACGACGTCGTCCCACACGGCTCCCGCGTCCGCCCGCAGGAATCCGGTGTCGGTGTCGATGTCGATCTCCGAGCAGTCCACGGCAACGGCGATGAGGGGCAGGTCACCGTCGGCGACGACGAGGTTCGAGCCACCGCCGACGACGAGCAGCGGGAGGCCAAGGGAATCGGCGCGTACGACCGCGGTGGAGAGGGCGTCCGGGGTCGCACAGTGCACGGCACCCACCGGACGGCCGCCCAGGTGCAGGGTCGTGGCGTCGGCGAAGCGGAAGTCGTCGGCGAAGCGGATTCCGTCAACCCCCCGGAGAGCGTCGTGGAGTTCGTTGAATCTGTGGGTCAGCGATGAAAGGGACACCCTCTTAACGGTAGTCTTAACCCATGACCACGCGTAAAGAGAACACTGCAACCGTCAATTTTCCGTCCGCGGCCGTGCACGCTGCACTGACCAACCCGGACTACTGGGCGTACAACGTAGCCAACCTCTCCTCCGAGGCCGGTGAGGTGCACTCCTTCGAGGCCGTCGACGGGGGCGCCGAGATCGTGCTCTACGAGGTTATGCCCACCGACCTGCTGCCCGAGGCCGTCCGCGCGATGATCAGCCAGGCGCTGAAGATCAAGCGAACCGTGAAGATCGGCCCGCTGAACGGATCCGACGCCGAGGGCCGCTACACCGCGGACGTCAAGGGTGCACCCGTCGATTTCTCCGGCGACCTGAGGCTGACCGGTGATGATTCCACCGCCACGATGCACTACAGCCACGAGATCAATGTCACGGTCCCATTCATGGGCCCCGCCATCGAGCCGAAGGTCGCCGACGCCGTCGCCGAACTCACGGTGACCGAAGCTGAGCTGACCGAGAAGTGGATCTCCGAGAACAACTGATCCGTCCCGCACGCCCCTGATGGCCGATCACGCGCACAACCTCGCCGCCGATTTCTCCGCAGGTCGTGGTCGGCCCATCGGTGTGCCCACCCGCGGCACCACCAACCGGAACCGGCTCCGCCGATGCGACCGGTGGATGCTGCACGAGCCCCGCATCCGGGAGGTTCTGCGCCGGGCGGACGGCCCGCTGGCGCTGGACGTCGGGTACGGCGCCTCGGACGCCACGACCGTCGAGTGGGCGCAGCGCCTGCGTACGCTCCGCCCGGACATCACGGTCACGGGTCTGGAGATCACCCCCGAGCGGGTGTTCCCCCCGAGATGCGGCGTCACCTTCGAGCTCGGCGGGTTCGAGCTCGCCGGGCACACCCCCCATCTGGTGCGTGCCTTCAACGTACTGCGCCAGTACGACGTCGAACAGGTTGTCCCCGCGTGGCGGACCGTGACCTCCCGGCTCGCCCCGGGCGGGGTCTTCGTTGAAGGCACCTGCGATGAACTCGGTCGTCGGTGCAGCTGGCTGCTCATCGACTCCGCCGGACCCGTGTCCCTCACCCTCGCCTGGGATCCGTTCGACGTGGAACGCCCCTCCGATCTCGCCGCAAGGCTCCCGAAGATCCTCATCCACCGGAACATTCCGGGTGAACCCGTCCACGAGCTCCTGACCGCGGCGGACAGGGCCTGGGAATACGCGGCCGGCTGGGCACCTCACGGCCCACGGGTCCGGTGGCGCGAAGCCCGTCGTATCCTCACCGAATCGGGGATACCGCTCACGCCCATCCGGCGCCCCGTCAGGGACTGTCTGCTCTCGGTTCCGTGGTCGATGGTGGCACCGGCCTAGCCCGTTCCCGCTTCCCGGGCGGGTGGCGGACAGCCGCATCCCCGGAGGCTCCGCTCCCGGTCGACGGGAACCCCCGGTCACCCCACCGACTTCACCGCGGGCGCGCACCGAGGAATTCCGCCCGGCGCTCCGCCGCCCGGCGTTGCCGTCTGCCGTGTTCGACCAACCGCGGGAAAAGCTCCGTTTCATCGGCCCGGAGACCGATGGCCCGGAGGGTCTCCGCCATCTGGACGTACTGGCGGCGGTACCACGTCCCCAGCAGCTGATCCGCGTAGTAAACCGTACGAACCGGGAGTGCATTCAGCCCGGAGAGCGCGAGGAGCACCCGCCTGAGGGCATCGGCCGGGACGGTCCCTCTCCCGCGGGCGACGATCCTGGAGTTGATCGATGTCGGATCGCACGGCCTGCCTGCGGTGACCTGCTCGACGATCAGGTCGAAGATGTGTCCGTAGACGGGGTCGTTGAAGTCGGCGGAGGACAGTTCCCCGCACACGTACCGGACCGCCGGGTCGTCGGCCCCGTCGCCCCACAACAACGCGCAGAGGAGCTGGGCCTCCGGATCGAGGTCGTCGTCTATCGCGTGCAGGAGGTCGTCGAAGCGCTCGTCATCCGGGATGTGATCGGCGGTTGTCCCCGGTTCCCGCACGTCGCCTCCTGTCTCCCCGCCGTTCCCGCAGATCCTACCCCGCCGATCCGCTCGTGCCCCGGCCACACCGTCGGGGTGTGTGGACGGGGACAGGTCGCTGCCCCCTCTCCTCGTCTCCCACGGATCCCGCCCCACGATCCCCGCACGGACTTCCGTTCAGGCTGGTCAGGGAACACCGGTACCGTGCGTCCCCGGACGACCCCGACTTCCCCGCCACCTGCCCCGCAGGTGTGGCGCGGGAGACGAAGATCAGGAACACTGGGAAAAATGAGTAGACCTGTGATCAAGAAACGCGGTTCCGGCTGGTGGAAGATCCTCATCGGTGTCGTCCTCGCCCTGTTCGTCATCCTCCTGGTTGCCGAGGTGGCACTGAGAATGTTCGTGACCAGGGAACTGGAGGATGATTTCGTGAAGCAGAGCGCGGCCACCGGTGCCGCCACCGATGAGAAACCCGAGATCGGATTCGGGCCGGCGCCACTACTGCTGTCGATCGCCACCGGGACGGTCCCCACGGTGAATATGTCGACCCCCTCCACACTCCGGATCACCCACCCGGACGGTGCCGGATCCGAGCTGGACATCAGTGGTATGCCGGCCTCCGACATTCGTATCACCGACCTCGCTCTCCGCAACCCGGACGGCCCGATCGCCGGGCACATCGTCCTGGAGACGGACATCTCCGACGAGATGATGCTCGCACAGATCCAGGCGGCGATGCAGGAGCAGACCGGCGCGGGGGATGACGGGCTGGCGGCTGCGCTCCTGCAGAACCTGGTGAAGGTCACCGACGTCACCGCCGTCCCCGGGACCGGCACGCTGGACATCGAATTCACCGATGGCGCGGCACACATCGTGCTCAGACCGAGTGCGGTCGACGGTCAGCTGCAGATCGAGGCCACCGAGGCCCGGCTGTTCGGTTTCGCGCTTCCGGGGGAGGTCACCGGGGCGATCAGCAACGCCCTCAGATCGGGGGCCGCCGACATCGGCGACGGCATGAACGTCGATGCCGTATCGGTCCGCCCGAACGGCATGCACCTCGAGCTGAGCGGTGACGACATCAACCTGAACGAGATGGGCTGATCCGACCGGGTCACCGTCCGGAGAAGTCGTCCCCGGCGACACCGAGAATCTCCGCCGCCGCACCACCGACGGACAGGCGGGTCGCACCGGCCGCGATGAGCCGCCGGGCCCGGTCGAGGGTCTCGATCCCACCGGCGGCCTCGATCCCGAGTTCCCGGCCGACCTCCTCCGCGATGGCCCGGACCGCTTCCGGGCTCGCCCCGGGACAGCCGAACCACCCTGTCGAGGTACGCACGTAGTTCGCGCCGGCGGTGCGCGCCGCACGTGCGGCGGTACGGATTCCGGCGTCATCCAGGAGACCGGTCTCGATGATCACCTTGAGGGCGACCGGTGCGGGCACCGCTTCCCGCACCGCGACGATCTCCCCGATCATGCGGTTGGTGTCCCCGGCGCGGACCGCTGCGAGATCGATAACCAGGTCCACCTCGTCGGCACCGGATTCCACGGCGAGCCGGGCTTCCGCCGCCTTGACCAGCTGGTGGTGTTTCCCCGAGGGAAAACCGCAGACGGAGACGACCCGCAACCCGTGTCCCTCCGCGGCCCCGGTGGCGTGCAGCATCGAGGGTGTCACGCACACCTGGCCGACACCCAGTTCCAGTGCCTTCGACACGTGTTCCCGGACGTCCGCGGCGGTCGCCCACGGGGTGTCGAGCGTGTAGTCGATCATGGCGGCCAGACGGTCACGGGTGATGGTCTCATTCATAGCTGAAGAGCCTAGCCTTTTCCGGGTGGGACCGGCGGTGGGTGGTACTTGACCTCCGGAGTAGAATTCCTGGAATGAGCAACGCCCAGAACTCCCACACCTCGCCTGTAGCGGAACGTCAGCTGGTCCTCACCCTCGGGTGCCCCGACACCACCGGAATCGTCGCCCGCCTCTCCTCCTTCATCGCCCAGCACGGAGGATGGATCACCGAGGCGGACTACTTCACGGACCCGGACTCCGGGTGGTTCTTCACCCGACAGGCCGTCCGGGCGGAATCCCTCGACACCCCGGTCGAGGAGTTCCGGGCGGAGTTCGACGAGATCGCGACCGGCTTCGGCCCCGGCGCCCGCTGGCGGATCTGGGACACGGCACGGCGAAAGCGGGCGGTGATCCTGGTCAGCAAGGAGGGGCACTGCCTCCACGATCTTCTGGGCAGGGTGGATCAGAACGACTACCCTATGGACGTCGCCGCGGTGATCGGCAACCACGAGGATCTGCGGGTCATCGCGGAGAACCACCACGTACCCTTCCACCACGTACCCTTCCCCAAGGACGCCGTCGGCAAGCGTGCCTCGTTCGACCGGGTCGCGGAGCTGGTCAACGAGCACGAGCCGGACGCCGTCGTCCTCGCCCGCTTCATGCAGATCCTGCCGCCGGATCTCTGCGAGATGTGGGAGGGCCGCGCAATCAACATCCACCACAGCTTCCTGCCGTCGTTCATGGGCGCCCGCCCCTACCACCAGGCGTACAAGCGCGGCGTGAAGCTCATCGGCGCGACCTGCCACTACGCGACCTCGGCGCTGGACGACGGCCCGATCATCGAGCAGGACGTCATCCGGATCACGCACAAGGACACCCCCGCCGACATGCAGCGACTCGGCCGCGACGCCGAGAAGATCGTTCTGGCCCGGGGTCTGCGGTTCCATCTCGAGGACCGGGTCCAGGTCTACGGGAACCGTACGGTCGTTTTCGACTGAGCCGGGTGCCCGCCGGAGGCCACCCGGCGGACATGAGTGTGCCCCGGGTGGTCTCACGCAGAGCCTGCCCGGGGCACCTTCACATCTTCACACCTGTTTCACCAGGTGGTCTCGCCATTCACGATGTCCTTCAGCTGAGGTCTGACATCGAACCAGTAGAGACCGATGACGACCATGCCCACCCACTGGAGCAGCTGCACGTTGATGAACATCGCGACGGCGGAGGCGACGAGCATTCCCGTCCACACCCACTTCTGCTGCCGGTCGGCGGCGGTGAAGGCGTCGTCGCGGGTGGAGACGCACAGCGCCGCTCCGACGAGCCCGGCGACGCCGATGATCGTCGTCATCAGGAGCACCACGTATCCGAGGATGTGCGCGGATTCGAACAAGAACATATCCATTGTCGGACCGGAGACCTTTCAGGTCGGGCGGAAAAGGTGGGGCGCCGTGCCGGCCACCCCGGAGGTGACTATTTCCCGGTTTCGGTGTCGTCGTCCCCGTTGATCACTTCTCCGTCAATGATATCCGCCGTGTCCGACTTCTCCGAACCGGACGCCTGGACCCGGGTGCGGAGATCGTCGATCCGTTCTCCACCGGTGTTCTTCAGGTCCCGGACGACCTCTCCGGCACGGGCGACGAGGTTGTCGACCGCGTTCCGCACCTCGTCGACGGTGGAGGCGTTCTTCGCCGCGTTGTCGTGGTCGTCGTCGCCGCTGCGGTCGCGCAGTGCCTCGACGGCTTCGTCGAAGGCGCGGCGGGTGGCGTCGACGGCCTCCTGGAACGCGGTGCGCGCCTGCTGGGCGGCCTCGGTGTCCCTGGTCTGTCCGGCGGCGTTTCGCACGGAGCCGGACAGATCGCGGATGGTGCTCTCTGCGGTGGCGGCGAATCCGGACACGGCTTTCTTCGCGTCCTCCACGGAATCGGCGTCACCGAGTTCCTCAGCCGCCTTCTTGGCCTCCTCCGCCGTGTCCTCGACGCGATCGCCGGCCGACTTCTTCTCGTCCCGGCCGCCGACATTGCGGAGATCCTCTCGGAGTCGGTCACCGAGTTCCCCGACGAGGGGCCCCAGTGCCGCACCGGCGTTGACCCAGGCGTTGAAGGGTTCGCGGAGCTTCTCGAGCGCATCGGCGAGGACGCCGCTGCCGGTGCCGCGCTGTCCCGCGTCCGCGGCGCCGTCGGCTGCGGTCGTGTCCTCGGGGCCGTGGTCGTTCGGTGTGGGGTTGTTCATGGTGAACTCCTTCATTCGTGGGGAATCAGATCGGTTCCCGCGGATCTCCGTTTCAGGCGCCGAAGATGATGTGGGAGACAGTGTAGATGCCGAGACCCGCGAGGGCACCGACGATGGTGCCGTTAAGTCGAATGTACTGGAGATCCTTGCCCACCATCAGTTCGATCTTCTCGCCGGCCTCGTCCGCGTCCCACCGTTGGACCGTCTCGCTGATGATCGAGGTGATCTCCTCGGCGTAGTTGTCCGCGAGGAACGCTGCGGCGCCGGTAACCCTGCGGTCCAGGGATTCCCGGAGTTCCGCATCGTCCAGCAGGTTGTTTCCCCAGTTCACGGCTAGTTCGGTGAGCTTTGTCCGGAGCAGCGAATCCGGATCCGAGGTGGCGTCGAGAAGTGACTCGGACGCACTCCGCCAGATCGTCGCTGCGGCACCTCGTACAGGGGTCGAGCCCATGACGTCCCGTTTGATCGTCTCCACCCGTTCGATCATCTCCGGATCATTCTGCAGGTCGTCCGAGAGCTGCCGGATGAAGCGACGTACGGCCTGACGTGCCTCGTGTTCCGGGTCGGCGGCGACGGCGGCCGACCACCGGACGAGTTCCCGGTGCACCTTCTCGCCGATGACGTCGTTGAGGATCTGCGGGGCCCAGCTGGGACGCCGCTCATCGAGCATACGGATGATGAATGGTCCCGCGGCCTCGGTTTTGGTGTGGAGCCAGTGGACGAGCTCATCGACGACAGGCTCGGTCTTTCCCTCCTCGATCAACTGCGCCATGAGTCGCCCTGTGGGTGGCCCCCATTCGGGCTCCGCGATCCTGTCGATCAGGGTGGAGTTGATCACGGCCTCCGCGTCGGCGGGGTCGAGGGCGCCGACGATCCTCCCGGTCAGCCGCCCGACCTCCCTGGAGACCGTCCGTGCGTTGTCCGGTTCCGACAACCAGCCACCGAGCCGGTTGGGTATGCCCGCGGCCCGGACCTTGGCGGTGATCAGCTCCGCGTTGAGGAAGTTCTCGCCGACGAAGCCGCCGAGGGATTCGCCGATCTGGTCCTTCTTGTTGCGTACGATCGCCGTGTGCGGGATGGGGAGGCCCATCGGCCGGCGGAACAGCGCGGTCACCGCGAACCAGTCCGCCAACCCACCGATCATGCCCGCTTCGCTGGCGGCACGGACGAAACCGACCCAGGTGTCGGGTTCCCCGGGACGGGTCTCGAGCCACCGGCAGAACAGGTAGATCGCCGCGGCGACGATCAGCAGGCCGGTGGCGAACGCCTTGTAACGTCGCAGCTGCCGACGGCGTTCCGCCTCCACCTCGGGGGACGGCCCGGGGACGGCGAGGAGCCCGTCCCCGTGTTCGGTGAGTTCGTGTGTGCCCATCGCACCATTATGACGGGTGGTGGCCGGGTATCGAGTAATCGCGGCCTCCGGCTCAGGACCGCGTGGCGACCGCGGCGGCACGCCACGGTGGATCCGTGTCCCAGAGCTCGACGGCCGCGGGAATGAGATTGATCACGACGAGGACGGTTATCAGGGCGATCAGGATCCACATGATCTTGTTGCGCATTCCCTGGAGTGTAGCCGCGGAAATGCCGAGACCCCACCACGCCCCTTCGCGGGGCGGTGTGGGGTCTCGGCCGGGCCGGGTGCTAGTGGCGTCCGGTGCGGGCCGCGTACTCGCGGTAGTAGCGACGCCCGTGGTGGATCATCCAGAAGCCACCGACGAGGAAGACGACCGCCATGATCGCTCCGGCGAGAGCCATCGGCGCCCAGTTGGGCTGGCTGCCGACCGACCAGGAGCCGAGGCCGAAGAGCAGACCGCCGAAACCGGCGAGGGAGCTCAGGATCAGTCCCATGCCGATCCAGGTGGACGAGCGGATGAGCGAGGAGTGCTGCGCGTCGAGGCTGGAGGGATGGTAGCCCTCGACGTAGTGCGGTTCACCCTCGAACAGGGGAAATGACTGCTCGGCGTTCGCCGGAACTGGGGAGTGGCTGGCTGACATAGCGGATGCTGCCTTTCGTGGTCGTACCGTCGGCCCGGGGTCGTCGTCGCGACGAGCCTAGGCGTCCTTTGCGGTGAAGGCCGCTCGGGCCCTCTCTTTGTTGATGGCCGCAACCGCGGTCAGCGGGATACCGGCCGGACATACGTCCGCGCATTCGCCGAAGAGCGAGCACGGGCCGAAGTTGGTCTCTACCTCGTCGACCATGTTACGCGCCCGGCGACCTCGCTCGTTCTTGCCGAGGGGCATGAGCGAGAGATGCACCAGCTTCGCACCCGTGAACAGGTGGGCCGCACCGTTCGGGCACGCTGCGACGCAGGCCCCGCACCCGATGCAGGCCGCGTGGTCCAACGCGAGCTCCGCGGTCTGGTGGTTCATGTGCAGGGTGTCGGCGTCCGGTGCGGTACCGGCGTTGACCGACACGTACCCGCCCTGCTGCATGACCCGGTCGAGCGCGGAACGGTCGACGATCATGTCCTTGATCACCGGGTACGCCGCGGAACGCAGGGGCTCCAGCTTGATGGTGTCGCCGTCGGAGAAGTTGAACAGCCGCTGCTGACAGGACGGCTTGTTCTGCTCGGGCCCGTGCGGACGGCCGTTGACGGTCAGACCGCAGGTACCGCAGATACCCTCACGACAGTCGGAGGCGAAGGCGAACGGTTCCTTGCCGGACTCGATCAGAGTTTCGTTGACGTGGTCCAGAAGCTCCAGGATGGACATCTGCTCCACGGCGTCGGGGACATCGATGGACTCGTAGTGACCCTCGGTCGTGGGTCCGGCCTGGCGCCAGATCTCGAGATGCAGTTTCATTACTTGTAGTTCCTTGTCTGCAGAGGAATCGCATCGAAGTACAGCGGCTCCGCGTGGCGGATGAACTTGTTCTCGCCGTTGGGCTCCCAGGCGGAGACGAAGCACCAGTTGAGGTCATCGCGTTCCGCCTCGCCCTCGTCGGAGAGGTGATCCTCGCGGAAGTGGGCACCGCAGGACTCGTCGCGGTCGAGGGCGTCGACGCACATGAGCTCTCCGAGATCGATGTAGTCGGCGACCCGGTTGGCGTACTCGAGAACCTGATTCATCTCCTCGGCGTTGCCGGTGATGTTCAGCCCGCTCCAGAACTCCTTGCGCAGTTCACGGATCTGCTCGATGCCCTTGGCGAGGTCGTCGATGTTCCGTGACACGCCGCAGCAGTAGTAGAGGATGTCGCCGAGCTTGCGGTGGAAGAACTCCGGCCCGTGTTCGCCCCTGATGTTCATGAGCTTGTCCAGTCGGGACTGGGCGCGCTCGACGGCCGCCACGGCCTCGGGAGCGTCCTCGGACATCCGCTCGGAACCGAGCAGGGGGCCGAGGTAGTTCGGCACGGAGAACGGCAGGGTGAACCAGCCGTCGACCGACGCCGAGAGCAGCGAGTTGGCACCCAGACGGTTGGCACCGTGGTAGGTCCAGCCCGCCTCGCCACCGGCGAAGAGCCCCTCGATGGACGTCATCATGTTGAAGTCGGTCCACAGGCCACCCATGGTGAAGTGGCACGTCGGCGCGATCCGCATCGGGGTGACGTACGGGTCCTCGCCGATGGTCTCCTCGTACATCTGGAAGAGGTTCGAGTAACGCTCCCGGATGGTCTCCTTGCCGAGACGCTCGATCGAATCGCGGAAGTCGAGGTACGCGGAGTTGTGCATGGGGCCGCAACCGAGTCCGGCGATGATCTGCTGCGAAATCGCTCGGGAGGCGACGTCACGGGGGACGAGGTTGCCGAACGCGGGGTACCGGCGCTCGAGGAAGTAGTCACGCTCGTCCTCGGGGATCGAGTTCGGATCGCGGTCGTCCTTCGGCTCCTTCGGCGACCAGATGCGGCCGTCGTTGCGGAGGGACTCGGACATGAGGATGGTCTTGGACTGCCACTCCGAGTTGACCGGGAGCCCGGTCGGGTGGAACTGGATGAACGACGGGCTGGCCATGTAGGCGCCGTGCTCGTACGCACGCATGATCGCGGATGCGTTGGAGTTCTTCGCCAGCGTCGACATGTAGTAGACGTTGCCGTAGCCGCCGGTGCACAGGATCACCGCGTGGCCCGTGTGGGCCGTCAGCTCACCGGTGATGAGGTTGCGCATGACCGCGCCGTGGCACCGTTTCGTGCCGTCATCCTCCTCCTTGACGATCAGGTCGACCATCTCGTTGTGGGTGAAGATCTCGACGGATCCGAGGTGGATCTGACGCTGCAGTGCGGCCGCGGCCGAGAGCTGCAGCTGCTGACCGGTCTGACCACGCGTGTAGTAGGTGCGGGAGACCTGGACACCACCGAACGAGCGGGTGGCGAGGGTACCGCCGTACTCACGGGCGAAGGGGGCGCCGATGGCGTTCATGTGGTCGATGACCCGGACCGACTCGTAGGCGAGACGCCAGCAGTCGGTCTCGCGGCAGCGGTAGTCGCCGCCCTTGACCGTGTCCTTGACGTGGCGGTAGGCGCCGTCGTTGTCGACCTTCTTGCCGCGGGCGGAGTTGACTCCACCCTGGGCGGCGATCGAGTGGGCGCGGCGGGGCGCGTCATGGTAGGTGAACGCCTTGACGTCGTAGCCCAGCTCACCGAGTGCCGCCGCCGCGCCGCCACCGGACAGTCCGGTGCCGATGACGAGGACGCGGAATTTCCGGCGGTTCAACGGGGAGACGAGGTTGTAGTGGTCCTTCTGCCATTCCCAGGCGTCCTTCATCGGGACACCCTTGGGTGCGTGGTCCTCGAGGATCCTGCCCGGGGTGACACCTTCTACGCAGGAGGCCGGCTGGGTGAAGTCGGGCTTGGTGTCGGTTTCAGAGTGAGTGCTCATAGTGTGGTTACCTTCCGGGACCTAGTGGATCCAGCCGAGGGCGATGGCCAGCGGGATGGAGATGTTGCCCACCATGACGGCAGCAGGCACCAGGTAGGAGATGAACAGCAGGACGGCGCGGGTACGGTGACCAGTGATCCCCAGGTCGCTGACGGCGGTGAACAGTCCGTGGGACAGGTGCACGAAGAGCACCATCATCGCGGCGATGTAGAAGATGGTCACGGGCCAGCGACTGAAGCTGGCGACCATGTTCGCGTAGACCGCACCGTGCTCGAAGACCGCGGAGGCGGCGGGCTGGACGCCGAGGGTCAGATCGAGGATGTGGAAGACGATGAAGAACAGGAGCACGAGGCCCGAGACGAGCATCGTGCGGGTGGCGAACGAACCCAGACCCCCCATCAGGTTGGTCCGACGGAACTTGCCCCGGGACTGGTGCGCACGTCCGGTCAGGGCGAATGCGCCGTAGACGTGCAGGATCAGTGCGGTCAGCAGCACGATCCTGAAGATCCAGAGCACACCCTCGCGGGGCAGAAGTGGTTCACCGACGGTACGGAGGAATTCTCCGTAGACGTTGATGGCGGGTTCGCCGTCGTGGTCGGGAAGGAAGATCTTCAGGTTTCCGATCATGTGGATCAGGACGAAGCCGCCGAAGATGAGGCCGGTGACGGCCATCGTCAGCTTCAGCGCCCAGCTCGGAACCTTGGGCCGCTCACGCAGCGGCTTCTCAGTAATTTTGCCGTGACGGATTGCGTCACGGTCCATATCTTTGACAGTCATGGCACCTCCAGTGTTGACCCAACCTTACGGCGCGTTAAGCCCGCCAAACCAGCTGTTGACAGACGTGGTGATATAGCTCACATCGGCCAACCCTGCCACCGCGCCGGACTTTAGGGTAGCGTTACCTGTTTCCACCCTCTCTCCACCGTCGACACATGCCGCTCACCTGCTGAAACGGTGACGGATTTAGAGGGTTGTCTACCGGTGTGATCTGAGACACTAATTGGGCTCATGTCACCTCACGCCTACCCCATTCGGGATCAAACTTTAGTTGAATCCTCCCCCCTCATCCCGGGAAAACCGTGTTCCAAGACCGAACCCACCCCCGGCGAGGGGCCAGACGTCGACGACTCCGGACGGCCACCCGTGTGCACCGCCCCCATTCCGACGAGCGGATCCATCCCGCCCCACCACCGGTCTCCGGGACAGAAACACTGTTAACCTCGGTTTTCGCCGTCAGCTCCGAGGTCTCCCCGGTGATCCATCATCAACGGGTCCGACTCCGTCCAGCGCTGGCACAAGACGCTGGCCCCTCTGCCCCCTCCGACTCCGGGGCGGAACGCGGCACCACCGAAGGTACGATCCACCCACTGCCCTCCACCCCGGTTCTAGGGGTGTTGCAACTTTGCACCGTTCACAGGCAAATTCCTGCGAAGGGCCGTCGGAGGCGCTTAGACTCCCTTCCATGGGTAAGACATATGTGGGGTCCCGACTGCGGCAGCTCCGGCGGGAACGGGATCTGAGCCAGGCCGCACTGGCCTCGACGCTCGGGCTCTCCGCGTCCTATGTCAACCAGATCGAGCATGATGTGCGCCCGCTCACGGTGCCGGTTCTGCTCCGCATCACCGAGACGTTCGGCGTTGACGCGACCTTCTTCTCCCGTGACGACGACTCCCGCCTCCTGGCCGAGGTTCAGGACGTTGTCCTCGACCGGGAGATCTGCCCGGACGCGGTCGAACTCCGGGAGCTGTCGGAGATGGTCTACAACCACCCGGCGCTCGCCCGGGCGATGGTCGAGATGCACCGCAGGTACCGGAATGTCCGCGACAAGCTCTCCCTGGCCACCGATGTCCGCCATTTCCCGCCGTCCGCAGACCCCGGTGTCCGGGCGGCAGACAACCCTCTGGGCATGCCCCACGAGGAGGTCCGTGACTTCTTCTACGCCCGCCAGAACTACCTCGACGAGCTGGACGTCTCCGCGGAGCTCCTCTCGGAGGAACTCGATCTCGACCCCACCGATCCGGCCGGGACGGAGGACGCGATCACCCGACGCCTCGCGCTGCACGGGGTCACGGTGCACAGGGGAACCGGATCCGGGGACACGCTCCACCACCTCGACACGGGCAGCGGCACCCTGTCCCTCTCCCCCAGGCTGAACAGCGGGCAGCGGGCCTTCCGGATGGCCGCCGAGCTGGCGCACCTCGAGGCGACCGACGTCCTCGGCGAGGCCGTCGATTCCGGCCACTTCACCTCGGAGGAATCCCGGATCCTCGCCGCCCGGGGCGTCGGAAGCTACTATGCGGCGGCTCTCCTCATGCCCTACCGGCGATTCCACGCGGAGGCGGAGCGGTCCGGGTACGACATCGACCACCTCACCCAACTCTTCGGGGCCGGTTACGAGACCATCTGCCACCGGTTGTCCACTCTGCAGCGACCGCAGCTACGCGGTATCCCCTTCACGTTCGTCCGGGTGGACCGGGCCGGGAACATGAGCAAACGGCAGTCCGCGACGGGCTTCCACTTCACCCATTCGGGCGGCACCTGTCCGCTGTGGAACGTGTACGAGACCTTCACCAATCCGGGTACGATCATGCGCCAACTCGCCCAGATGCCCGATGGCCGGAACTACCTGTGGATCGCACGCACCGTGCGCCACCACCGCAGTCGTTTCGCGGAACCCGGGAAGCTGTTCGCCATCGGTCTGGGCTGCGAGGCCCGCCATGCCCAGCGAACCGTCTACTCGGAGGGTCTGGACCTGACGAATCTCGATGCCGCGACACCCATCGGCGCCGGATGCCGGGTCTGCTCCAGGTCGGACTGTGCGCAACGCGCGTTCCCGCCCGTCCACCGCCCGCTGAAGATCGATGCACACACGTCGACGATCGCCCCGTACTGAACACGGGGAACCGTCCGGGGAAGAACCCGCTGCCCCATGTCCGAGGGGCCGCACCACCGTTCCCGGTGCGGCCCCTCAGACGTACGTACGTGGATCAGAGGTTGATCATGTGGCCGGAGATCCCCTCGACCGCTTCCTTCATCGCCTCGGAGAGCGTCGGGTGGGTGTGCACGTTGCGCCCCACCTCCTCGGCGGTGAGATCGAAACGCTGCGCCAGGGTGAGCTCGGGCAGCAGCTCGGAGACGTTGGAACCGACCATGTGGGCGCCGATCAATTCACCGAACTCCGCGTCGGCGATGACCTTGACGAAACCGGCCGGCTCTCCGAGCCCCTGGGCCTTGCCGTTGGCGGAGAACGGGAACATGGCGGTCTTGATCTCCCAGCCACGCTCCTCGGCCAGCTCGCGGGCGCGTTCCTCGGTGTATCCGAAGGAGGCGACCTGCGGGTTACAGAACGTGGCCCGGGGCATCATCATGTAGTCGCCGAGTTCCATGGTCTCGGCGTCGGCGATGGTTTCCGCGGCGACGACACCCTGAGCCTCGGCGACGTGCGCGAGCTGGAGCTTCGCGGTGACGTCACCGATGGCGTAGATGTGGTCGACGTTGGTGCGCATGCGCTCGTCGATGGCGATCGCACCACGTTCGGTGAGCTCGACACCGGCCTTGTCCAGACCGAAGCCCTCGACGCGGGGGGCGAAGCCGATGGAGACCATGACCCGGTCGACGGTCAGCGTGTCGGTCTTCTTGCCGTCCTTCGACTCGATGTCGACCTCGACGCTGTCCCCGTTATCGCGGACGGCGGTGGTCTTGTGCCCGGTCAGGATCTTCACGCCCAGCTTCTTGTACTCCTTGGCGATGGCCTTGGAGACGTCCGCGTCCTCATTGGGCAGGACCCTGTCCATGAATTCGACGATGGTCACGTCCACGCCGTAGTTGGACAGGACGTAGGCGAACTCCATGCCGATGGCGCCGGCACCGACGATGACCATGGACTCGGGCAGTTCACCGTCGAGGATCTGCTCCTCGTAGGAGACGATGTTGCCGCCGATCTCGATGCCGGGCAGCGAACGTACGACGGAGCCGGTGGCGATGATGCAGTTGTCGAAGGTGACCTTCTGCCCCGCGTCGTCACCGTCGGTGATCTCGATCGTGTGCTCGTCGACGAAGGAGCCGAGACCGTTGATCTCGGTGATCTTGTTCTTCTTCATCAGGTAGTGGACGCCCTTGACGATGCCCGCGGACACCTTCCGCGAGCGGTCGTGCGCCACACCGAAGTCGAAGGACACGTCACCGGAGATACCGAAGAGTTTCGCCTCATGGTTGAAGGTGTGCGCCACCTCCGCATTCTTCAGCAGCGCCTTGGAGGGGATGCAGCCCACGTTCAGGCAGACCCCGCCCCAGTACTGCTTCTCGATTACGGCAACCTTCTTGCCGAGCTGGGAAGCGCGGATGGCGGCCACGTAGCCACCGGGGCCCGCGCCGAGTACAACAACGTCATAATGTTCAGTCACACGCTCAAGGATACGTGCCCGTGTCCCGAATGTCGTGCGAATGCCCCCTCAATTCGGCCACTCCGGACGGGACGGTGCGCGGGCAACCCCGCGCGGCGCCCCCGCCGCCCGGTTTCCCACATGCCCCGGCCGACCCCGGACACTGGGGAAGGGGCCATCCCCGACCGGCAGCCGACGTCGGCGATGACGGACGGGACGAAGAAGACCCCGTCGCACACCGTGTGTGCGACGGGGTCTTCCGCATCGTCCCCTCGATCGGGTGACGATCACGCTGACACCGTGAGATGCCCGGGGATTTGGTCAGAAACGCCCCATCGAGTGGGACATCGCGCTGACGGCAGAGGATCCGACGTGAGCGAAGACGCCGAAGATGTTGTTGAACAGGAGGATGATGGGTTCGAATGCCTGCATGTGTTTTTCTGCCTTTTCAATAGTTCGGAATGTCTGTTTCCGGGGCCGGCCCCGACGGTGACGAGGGTGGGGCACCCGCTGCGATGAACCCCGACGGCTCAGCCGGTAGAAACATCACTGCCCTGTTTATACAGACGATGTGCCCAATACGTTACGCCGCGGGCCCGGGTCTCGACGGGATGGGGTGAAAACGCCCTGCGGAGGCGGGAAACGGGGGTGAAAGTAGCGCGTAAAAAACACCTCCCACGCACCACAGGAGCCATCAGCAACTTCAGCACCGCCCCCGGGCGTCCTCCCACGACACAACCGGCAGGTCGGACCCGGACCGGGCGAACCCGGAGACGCCCCGGCCACGGAGCGGCCCCGGCGGGCCGGGACGGGAAACCGCCCGGACACGGAGTGCTAACGTTTGGATGGCGATCCACGACATACCTTTCAGATCCGGCCAGTCTGCACGGCACCGAGGCACCCTGCGGCTCGCACGAGGACGATGATCATGCACATCGCGGAGCACCTGTTCCACGTGCCGGGATCACCCGCCTCAGACAAAGCACCACTACGCCAAGGACCTTTATGAGGAACCTCCCACGCTTCGCGGCCACGGCCGCGACCTGCACCGCAACCGCGCCACCCGCGGGGGCGGTCTCCGGGCCCGCCACCGCACGGACCGGCACCTCCGGTGCCGCCGTCACGGAACTCCCCGCGACCGGGGACGCGGCCGTGTGGGGCGGAACCGACACACTGATCCGGCGGGATCAGAGCCCCGAAAACGACCGCAACCGCACTGCCGGGCAGTTTGGCCGGAAAACACCCCCGTACGCCCATCGAATTCTTGCCTGTTTCAGCTGCTGACCGTAGCATTTCTGGTGTTCTGAACCACACATCATATTTCCCTGTCCCAACGACCGATTGGTCCCACCGTGAATTTTTACCGACGTATCACCGCCCCCGTCGCCGCCACCGCACTAGCGGTCTCCCTCATCTCAGCGCCCCTCGCCGGTGCCGCTGAGCACAAACCATCCGACATCAGCGGCCAGCTGCCCCAGGCCGAAATCACGCAGGCCCCCCGCCACGTCGAGAATCCCGGCGTGGCCTACGACGGCAACGAGGCTCTCGCCTGGCGCAAGGTCGTCGGAGAGTACAGCCAGAAGTACGGCGATCGTGTCGCGGAATGGTGGGCCCACTCCCCCTCGATGGACCGCCATGTTCCGCTCGTCGTCATCAAGGCCGATCAGGCCGCGGGACCGCGCCCGACCATCTACCTGCTCAACGGCGGTGACGGCGGTGAAGGTCGTGCGAACTGGATCATGCAGTCCGACGCGATCGACTTCTACATCTCCAAGAACGTCAACGTGGTTGTCCCGATGCAGGGCAAGTTCTCCTACTACACCGACTGGGTCGAAGACGTCGACAGCCTGGGTGGAAAGCAGATGTGGGAGACCTTCCTGACCAAGGAGCTTCCCGGACCGCTGGAGGCGGCACTGGGTGCCTCGAACAAGCGCGCGGTCGCCGGAATGTCCATGAGCGCGACCACCTCGCTGCTGTACGCCGAGCACAACCCGGGCTTCTACGATGCGGTCGGTTCCTTCTCCGGTTGCGCCCAGACCTCCGGCGGGTTGGGTCTGACGTCGATCGACATGACCCTCCAGCGCGGTGGATTGACCAAGGAGCAGATGTGGGGCCCGCTCGGCGGCGATCTGTGGAACTACAACGACGCGCTGACCAACGCCGGTGATCTCAGGGGCACCGAGGTCTACGTCTCCAACGCCTCCGGTCTCGTCGGAGCCAGTGACCTCTGGGGCGCGGGCCGCACTTCCGCCGATGTCGCTCTCCTGACCGTCGAGGGCGGTGTGATCGAGGCGGCCACCAACATGTGCACCCACGATCTGAAGACCAAGCTCGACGCCGAAGGCGTCCCGGCGACGTTCAACTTCCGCCCGACCGGCACCCACTCCTGGCCGTACTGGCAGCAGGACCTGCGCGGCTCCTGGGATGTCTTCGCGAAGGCGTTCGGCATCGAGGCGTAGGTAGGGAACAACCGGCTGCCTCCGGGAGACCGGAGCAGCTACCCCGGATCCCATGTCACGGACCCTCTGAGATCCCGTCCTCGGCACGTCGGAGACCCGATCAGGGTAAACCCGCCGTCCGGAGCTGCCCCTTCCGCGATCGTCCCGAGAACTCGGACCGGTCACGGAGAAGCGGGCCAGCCGCCCGGACGGCGGGTTTTCCGTCATTCACCCCCGGTACGATGACGGACATGCCACCGACCCCTCCCACCACGACCGCCGAGAGCTTCGGCGACCCCGTCTCCGCACACCCCGAGCTCGAGCCCGCCTCCGCACCTGACGCCCTCGCCTGGGCGGATGCACGCACGGAGGAGACCCTCGGGCGACTCGACGCCCCCGGTCCCGGAAGGGACCGCGCGGCATTGGAGGCACAGATCCGGGAGTATCTGGACACGGATGACCGCATCGCGTTCCCCAGCCGGAGGCGATCCGAGGTCTACAACTTCTGGCGTGACGCCGACCATCCGCGCGGTCTGTGGCGTCGGGCGCACCTCGACGGTTACCGAAACGGAACACCGGAGTGGGAGGTCCTCCTGGATCTCGACGCGCTCGCCGCGGACGAGGACGAGAACTGGGTGTGGCGGGGCGCCCACGTCCGCTCCCCCGACACCGACAGAGCACTGGTACGCCTGTCCCGGGGCGGGGCGGATGCCGTGGTGATCCGTGAATTCGACCTGATGACGGGGGGATTCGTCACCGAGCAACCCTTCACGGTCCCGGAAGCGAAGACGACGGTGAGCTGGATCGACCGGGACACCGTGCTCATCGGAACCGACACCGGGGAGGGATCCCTCACCGACTCCGGATACCCGGCCCGCGTGCTCCGCTGGACCCGGGGCACGCCCCTGTCGGAGGCGGAGGTGTACTTCGCGGGGCACGATTCGGACATCACCACCACGGGATGGGCGGACACCACTCCGGGACACGAGCGCCTGTTCGTCCGCCGGACCCTCGACTTCTACCGGCACCGCACCTTCGTCGAGACCCCGTCCGGGCTGCAGATCATCGAGGTCCCCGAGGACTGTGGGGTCCAGGTACACCGCGGCACACTGTTCGTCCTCCCCCGGACCGGTTTCGGCGGCATTCCCGGCGGCGGCCTGGGGGTCGCGGATCTCGACGCCTTCCTCGGTGGCGATCACGAGCTGGAGTGCGTGTTCGCACCGGGGCCGACGAATGCCCTGGAGAGCATCTCCTTCACCCGCGGTTACCTGATCCTGACGATCACCGACACCGTATCCACCTCGCTGTTCGCGGTGCCGCTGGATGATCCGGCCTCAGGCCCGGTCCGACTCACGGTCCCGGAACCGGCCACCGTCGCTGTGATCGACACCGCACCCCTGGACGATGACCAGATCTGGCTGGCCGCGCGATCCTTCACGGAGCCGGTCGAACTGTTGTGGGGCGACCTCGCCGGCGGTCCGGCGGAGCTGAGCCTGCGCACGATCCGCCGCGCTCCGGAGGCATTCGACGCCACCGGTCTCAGCACCCGGCAGCACCACGCACGCTCCGCCGACGGCACGCGGATCCCCTACTTCATCACCGGTCGATTCGGGGATCCGGGGGAACGGACCACCGGCCATCCACGGCCCTGTCTCGTCTACGCCTACGGCGGTTTCGAGGTGTCACTGCTCCCGGGCTACCTCGGGACCACCGGGATGGGCTGGTTCGACCACGACCGACTGTTCGTGCAGGCGAACCTGCGGGGTGGTGGGGAGTTCGGGCCCGACTGGCACAGTACCGTCACGGGCACGGACCGCCTGCGGGTCCACGAGGACCACGAGGCGGTCCTGATCGACCTCGTGGAACGCGGCTACACCACACCGGAGCAGCTGGCGGTGTGGGGCGGGTCCAACGGCGGCCTGGTGACCGCGGTGGCCCTGACCCGGTATCCGGAACGCTTCGGTGCGGCGGTGGTCCAGGTGCCGTTGACCGACATGCTGCGGTACCACCGCATGTCCGCCGGTGCGAGCTGGGCCGCCGAGTACGGGGACCCCGATGATCCAGGGTTCCGGGAGGTGCTCGAGGAGTACTCCCCCCTGCACAACGTCGTCCCCCGTGAACAACGACCGTATCCACCTGCGCTGGTCACGACATCGACGCGTGATGACCGTGTGCATCCGGCCCACGCGCGACTGTTCGCGGCGGCCCTCGCGGACGCGGGCCAGCCTGTCGACTACCACGAGAACTCGGAGGGCGGGCACGGCGGCGCGGCGGACAGCGCCCAGCGCGCTCGACTGACGTCGGTGGTCCTCGCCTGGTTGGACCGTCAGGTCGGCCACGTGACCGCCGGCGCGGTATCATCCGCTCACGATGACTAGCCAACGCCTGCGCAATTCCCCGATCCCGGGGACCCGTGACTCCTACACGGGGGTCGACTTCAATCTGGGGTTCCACATCCGGCATTACCGTCTTGAGCTGGACTACCGGGTCGAACCGAACCGTCTCACGGGCACCGCGACACTGGACATGGAGAACTACCTGCCACTGAAGCAGCTGACCCTCGACCTGGGCCCCTCGCTGAAGGTGGGGAAGATCACGGCGACGGGGTCGGGTGGGGTGCACGTCGGGATTGTCCGGTGGCGGCACGCACGCGGCAAGCTGCTGCTGACCTTCGACACCGAGATCCCGGTGGACAGCGAATTCACGCTGTCGGTCACGTACTCCGGCTCACCCCGCCCGGTGCGCAGCCCCTGGGGGACCCTCGGGTGGGAGGAGCTCGAGAACGGTTCGCTCGTGGCATCACAGCCCTGTGGTGCGCCGAGCTGGTTCCCGTGCGACGACACCCCGGACGAGAAGGCACGCTACGACATCCTCGTGTCCGCCGACAATCCGTACGCGGTGATCTGCAACGGGGAACTCGTGGAACGCCGCCGCTCGGGATCACGGACATCGTGGCACTACCGCACGGAGCACGCGATGGCGACGTACCTGGCCACCGTCCAGGTCGGTCAGTACTCGGAGTTCGACGCCGCCGACTTCGATCCACGGCTGTCGGGGCCCGCCCCGACAGCCCCACCCGCACCCGTCCCGGTGTCGGTGTTCCTGCCCGCGGGGACGGCCCCCGCGGCCCGGGTGGAGTTCGCGGATCAGGTGGAGATGCTCCGCCTGTACAGTCGCCTGTTCGGCCCCTATCCGTTCGCCCGCTACAAGGTCGTCGTGACGGAGGATTCCCTGGAGATTCCGCTGGAGGCACAGGGGCTGAGCATCTTCGGTTCGAACCACGTCGACGGCCGGAAGACGCAGGAGCGGTTGATCGCCCATGAACTGTCACACCAGTGGTTCGGCAATTCACTGGGGCTCGCCCAGTGGAACGACATCTGGCTGAATGAGGGCTTCGCGTGTTATGCGGAGTGGCTGTGGTTCGAGCACTCGGCCGGGGTACCCGCCGCGGAAGCCGCGCGGAGGCACCACCGGATTCTGTCCCGGCTGCCGAAGGACGTGCTGCTGGCCGATCCGGGCCCGAAGCTGATGTTCGACGACCGGGTGTACAAACGCGGGGCACTGGTGGTCCACGCCCTGCGGTGCCTGATCGACGATGATGACGTGTTCTTCGCCGCGATCCGCCGCTACACGGCCGCGAACCGGCATTCCGTCGTGGAGCCGATCGATCTCCGGACCGTGATGACCGCGGCCTGCGCCGAGGTCGGTGTCCCCGTCGGCGAACTGACCGCGCTGTGGAACTCGTGGCTGCACGAGCTGCCGCTTCCTCCGTTCCCGGAGCCGCGGTCCGGGAACCGGAGCGCCGACTGATGCGCGCGCTGAGCCTGGCGACGGTGTTCGCCGCAGCCAGTGGCTTCATCATCCTGACCATCGCATCCTGGGCGCTGGGGGTGCAGCGGTTCGGCCAATTCATGGCGTTCTGGAGCCTGTTCTTCGCGCTCGCCGGGGTTGTGGACGGGCTGATGCAGGAGACGACCCGCGCGGTCGCCGGTGCCCGAGCCGCGGACCGGGCGGGCTCAGCGGTGACCCCGCGGGGTGCCCGACCGTTCCGGATCGCCGGTGCGGTCGGGCTCACCGCCGCGGTCGTCCTAGTTCTCGCGGGCCCGTTGTGGGCGCCGAGACTCCTGGAACAGGATCACGGGCTCGCCGTGGCACTGCTGGCGGTCGGACTGGTGAGCTACACGTACCAGGCGGTGCTCTCCGGGGTGCTCTCGGGTTGCGGCCTGTGGGCACAGTACGCCTGGCTGATGGCGGTGGACTCCGGGATCCGGCTGGTGGTCGTACTGGTGGCCTGGCCGCTGGGCTGGGGCCTGCCGGTTTTCCTCCTGGTCACCGTGCTCGGCGCGGCGACGTGGCTGCTCATCCTCGGTTCCTCCGCCGGCGCGCGGGAGGCGCTGCATTCACCGGCCGACGTGGGTTCGGCACGGTTCGTACGGAACTCGATCTCGGCGATGGTCGCCACGGGCGCCACGGCTCTCCTCATCGTGGGATTCCCCACCTTCGTGAAGGCCGTCGCGGGCGGTGAGGTCGCAGCCGGCCTGGACACCACCGTCGACGGGATCATGCTCGCGGTCATGCTCACACGCGCCCCCATCCTCGTCCCCCTGCAACGGTTCCAGTCCGCGCTCATCGTCCACTTCGTGGACAACGCCACCGACCTGCTCGGCGCGCTGCGCAGGCCGCTGGCCGCGGTGCTGGGCGTGGGGATCCTCGGCGCGGCGGCGGCCTGGCTGATCGGCCCGTGGATCATGGGTGTCTTCTTCAGCGAGGGATTCGTCGTCCCCGGCCCGGTGCTCGCGGCACTCACCTTCGGCGCCGCGTGCACCGGAGTCCTGATGGTCACCGGAACCGCGGTACTCGCGGTCAACCGGCACAACCGCTACGTCGCGGGATGGGTCACCGGGAGCATGGTCGCCTTCGGGATGTTCCTCGCCCCGTTCCCACTGGCCATGGACGTGTGTCTGGCACTGGTCATCGGCCCCGCGGCAGGCGCCCTGGTCCACGTCACGGGTCTGCGTCGGGGGCCAGTCCCACTGGTACGCTGACCTCATGCCGACGCTCACCGCACTCGTCACCGTCTACCACGGGAACAACCCCGACCACCTGCGTCAGGCCCTCGAATCGGTGGCCGCCCAGACCCTCCCCGCGGACGAGATCCTCATCGTCCGGGACGGCCCCGTGCCCGAGGAGATCGCCGGTGTCGTCTCCGGTTTCCTGGGCAGCAATCCGACGGCCCGGCAACTCGAGCTGCCGGTGAACCGCGGACTCGGGCCGGCGTCCCAGTCCGCCCTGGACGAGATCGACACCGACTACTTCGCGCGGCTCGACGCCGATGATCTCGCGGACCCGGAACGCTTCGCCGTACAGCTGGCCTACCTCGTGGAACACCCTGAGATCGATGTCCTGGGTACCGCGATGGCCGAATTCACCGACGACGACCCGGACACGGTCACCGGCGTGCGCACCCTGCCGGAGCACCACGACGCGATCGCGCGCTACGCCCGGATCAACACCCCCGTGAACCATCCGAGCGTGATGCTGCGGACCAGTGCCGTGCGCCGTGCGGGCGGCTACCGCGACGTCCACTTCATGGAGGACTACGACCTGTGGGCCCGGATGCTCACCGGCGGGGCCAGGTTCCACAACCTCCCCGAACCGTTGACCCGGTTCCGGACGGGCGACGACATGTTCGCCCGCCGCACCGGACGCGGCATGTTCGCGTCCGAACGCCGCCTGCAGCGCAATCTCGTCGAATACGGCCTCGTGGGGCGGGGTCGCGCCACATTCAACCTCGGTGTCCGCACGCTCTACCGAGCACTGCCGCCGCGTCTGCTGAAGGCCGTCTACCGGCTGATCTTCCACCGCGACAGCTGATCCTCCCCGGCACCACGGGGGCACCCCCGTCCACGTTCCCTCCCCCGGACACCGCCGCCATCCGACCCCTCGACTGACGTCGGCTAGCATAATCACCATCATGGAATCTCCCGACACAGCTTCACCGGATCCCGACCGCACCGGTGACGTCCCGCCCCCGGACCACGGGGACACCTGGCTCGTCGTGCCCTGTTACAACGAGGGAACCGTCATCGGGGACGTCATCCGCGCCGCGCGCGAGACATTCCCCAACATCGTCGCCGTCAACGACGGCTCCGCCGACGACTCGGCCGTGGCCATTCACGCCGCGGGGGCGCACCTGGTCAACCATCCCGTAAACCTCGGGCAGGGGGCGGCTATCCAGACCGGGGTCGAATACGCCCGGGCGCAGCCCGGAGCCCGCTTCTTCGTCACCTTCGACGCCGACGGCCAGCATCAGGTCAAGGACGTTCTCGCCATGCTCGAGCGGCTGCGCACCGAGCCACTGGACATCGTCGTGGGCACCCGCTTCGGACGCCCGCGCGCCGAGGGGGACCAGGTTCCGCTGCTCAAGCGTCTCGTGCTGCGCACCGTGGTGATGCTGTCACCGCGTGCGAAGCGGATGGGGCTCACCGACGCACACAACGGGTTGCGCGCATTCAATCGCCGCGTCGCGGATGAACTGAACATCCGGATGAACGGCATGAGTCACGCCAGCGAGTTCGTCACCCAGATCGACGAACGCGGCTGGCGGGTCGCCGAACAGCCCGTGGACATCCTCTACACCGAATACTCGATGAGCAAGGGCCAGTCACTGATCAACGGTGTGAATATCCTGGCCGACGGACTACTCGCCAGGAGGCTCCCGTGATCACCGGCCAACTGCTCATCCAGGTACTCCTTCTCGTCTGCACCACCGTGCTGGTCATGTACTTCCTGTCCAACCGCAGGAAGGCCCGCGCGAAAGCCGGGGTGAAGATCGGGTTCATCCTGTTCATTCTCGCGGCGATCTGGGCGGTCCTGCGTCCAGACGACCTGACGGTCGTGGCCAACTGGGTCGGTGTCGACCGCGGCACGGACCTGCTGCTCTACGCGCTGACCGTGGCCTTCATGTTCACCACCATGAGCGCCTGGGTCCGGTTCCGTGAACAGGATCTGCGGTACGCACGCCTCGCCCGCGCCATCGCCCTGCGCAACGCCGTGCGTCCCGAGGACGACTACCCGTCCGCGTAGCGGACCTGACGGTTGGTTTTCCCGTCCCTTCGTGGACAATGGGTTACTGACCGATTCACCCACCATGCCCCTCAGAAGGAGCTTTCCCGTGTCCGACGAGACCGCGGATAAGACCGCGTCAACCGATCCCTCCGCATCCGGGGCCGGGGAGACCCCCAGCACCCGGATCCCGCCGACGATGTGGGTGTTCACCGTTCTCCTCGTCATCATCGCCGGACTCGTCGGATACCTGATCGGCGACCGGACCGCGGACCGCCCCGCGGAATCATCCACCACCGCAGCCGGCGGGACCGCGACGTCCGCCACCGGCGCACCGTCCTACGAGGAGGTGGCCGATTCCGTGACCCCCGGTGCCGACGGCAGCCGTGGCGACGGCCCCAGGGAGACCGAGGGCGGCGGCTACGACGCCATGTACTGGGGCCCGCGGGGACCGCTGCAGAGCCAGGCGGACATGCCCAACATCCACCGCCGCAACGTCTACGATCCGTTCGCCGTTGGTGCGATCGACGCACCGGTCGTCATCTCCGAGTTCTCCGATTTCGAGTGCCCGTTCTGCTCCCTGTTCGCGAACGACACGGAACCGGCGATCCTGAGCAGGTACGTCGACACCGGGCTGGTCCGCATGGAGTGGAACGATCTGCCCATCAACGGCCCCAACGCCGAAGCCGCGGCACGGGCCGGTCGGGCCGCCGCGGAGCAGGGCAGGTTCGTCGAGTTCAAGCACGCCCTCTACAGCTCATCGAAGAACATCTCCGGTCACCCGAACTACGGGATCGAGGACTTCGTCCGCTTCGCGGAGGAGGCCGGCGTCCCGGACATGGAGAAGTTCCGCGCCGACGCGACGAGCGACAAGTACGACGAGGCGATCGCCAACGCCCGCGCCTACGCCAGCAGCATCGGTGTGAGCGGAACCCCCGGATTCGTCATCGGCGAGACCTTCGTCGGTGGCGCCCAGCCCCTCGAGGTGTTCGAGGAGGTCATCAACACCGAACTGAAGCGGGTCGCCGACGGCGAGGCCGAGGTCACCGAACCGGACACCCGATCCGCCGCCGAGCTCACCGAAGCCGGGGGACGGTAGGACGTTGCTCTCCATCGGTGTCGTCGGGGCTTTCCTCGGCGGAGTCCTCTCCATCCTGAGTCCCTGCTCCGCGCTGCTCCTCCCCGCATTCTTCGCCTACGCATTCACGTCGAAACGCCAGCTCGTGGCCCGTACCGCCGTGTTCTTCGCGGGTCTCGCCAGCGTGCTCGTCCCGGTCGGTGCGGGTATCGGCGGGTTCAGCTCACTGTTCACCCAGCACCGGGACACGGTGATTTCCGTGGCCGGCTGGGTCATGGTCGCCTTCGGTGTCTGGTCGCTGCTCGGACTGGGGTTCCGCATCCCCGGGTTGTCCACCGTGAACAACCGCATCCGGGGCACCGGGTGGCTGCCCGTGTTCGCGCTCGGCGCGGTCTACGGCTTCGCCGGTTTCTGCGCCGGCCCCCTCCTCGGAGCGGTGCTCGCGACCTCCGCGCTCGGCGGTTCCGCGACCTACGGCGCACTCGTCATGGCCTGCTACGCCCTCGGGATGACCGTCCCGCTGTTCCTCCTCGCCCTGCTGTGGGACCGGTTCGACCTCGGCCACGCGGGTTGGCTCCGGGGGCGGGAGATCCACGTCGGTCCGGTCCACACCAACACACTCAGCGTCGCCGCCGGCGTTCTGTTCATCTTCATCGGATTCACGTTCCTCATGAGCAACGGCACATCGGCACTGCCGACCCTGCTGGACACGGAAACCCAGTTCCGGCTGCAGAGCCGCGTGGCCGAACTGGCCGCGGGCATCGACAACACCGTCGTCCTGCTCATCGTCCTCTGCGTCATCGCCGCAGGCGTCGGTGTGCGGCTCCTGCGCCGCCGGTAGTCGCCCGTCGTCGTAGGTGCCGGGATCAGAATCGGCGCCCCGTCACACTCACGACTCCCAGTACGATCGTCGCGACGACCGCCCCGAATCCGAGCATCAGCGGATAGCTGAACCAGTCGCTGAGCCTGGTCAGCAGAGCCGGGAACGCCATCCCGGTGTACGTGAAGCAGTAGAAGATGCCGGTCAGGGCGCCGAGCTCGTGCGGGGCAGCCATCCGCTGCACCTCCGACAGGCCCGTGTAGACGCACAGCCCGTAGGAGAGCCCCAGGAACACACACGCCACGAGCATCACCGGAACAGACGGATTGAGCACCACCGCGACGGCACCCACGAATCCCGCGATGGTCGCCACCATCGCGACGACGGGGCCCCGCGGCCCTCCGGTTCCGGCGATCGCGGGCGCCGCCTGCTGGACGGCGAATCCGACTCCCAGGGTGAGCAGTGTGATCGCACCGGAGAAGGCCAGTGGGTGCGCAACGTGGTCCTGCATGCGCGCCGACAGTGTCGCGTAGGCGGTGAACCCGGAACCGAACACCCAGGGGGCGATGGGCAGGACCACCGCGTAGAACCGGGGATTCCGCAACGAGGGGACCCGCAGGCTGTCCAGGACCGACCGGCGCTTCGCGTGGATCGCCGGCTGCCTGGTCTCCGGGATCGTCAGGAGCAGGGGAATCAGGACAAAGGACAGCACAACGTGCACACCGAACGAGAGCTGACCGGGCCAGGGCAGCCACTGCGCGAGAATCCCGGCGACCGCCGGACCGACGGCGAACCCGGCGGTCAACGCCATCGAGGCCCGTTTCGCCCCTGACGAGGGTCGGGCCTTCGGGTCGAACAACGGCGCGGAGAGTTCCTTCACCCACGAGCCGCCACCGGTCATCGCCATACCGACCGCGAGTCCGGAGAGGAACCGCCCGATGGTCATCCACCCCGCGGTGTGCTCCGCGAGGGCGATGATCACCGATGCGAGCACCGCGAGCACCGGGGCGGGAAGCATCACCGGGCGTCGCCCGTACCGGTCGGTCAGCGGGCCGGTGACCAGCAGCCCCACCCCGACACCGATGGCGTAGGCCACGAGCATGAGATCGACGAACACCGGGGAGAACTCCCCCGCCTGCCGGTACAGCACGAGGAGGGGAGTGAATTCGTTCCCGCCCCAGGCGACGGTGAACATGCTGAGCGCCACCGGGAGCCATGCCCGGCGTTCCCCGGCCGCGTGTCTGAGCGCGTGCCCGGGACGGACGTAGCCGGGCACGTGTGATTCAGAGCTCTCCTCAACCATGGACACATGCTAGACCGTGCTCCGGTCCACCCGGCGGAGGGGGGAGCATCGGAGCGCCCCTCCCCCGCCCGCCAACACGACACAGCCCCCTCCCCGGATGATCCGGGGAGGGGGCTGTGCGACGTGGATGCTTAGTGACCCATTTTGATACAAGGCTGGTAGGTGGGTGCAAATGGCCGTGGGGCGGGTGCAAACGCCAGCTGGGTGGATGCAGCATTCACACCAGCGGTTGGATCACGCACGAAGATGAGACAAGCCCCGTCGCGCTGTCACAGACGAGGCTTAGAGCGTAGTTGGCTCGGGCGCGTCCTTCATCGCCCATCCCACGGGGTTTGACCACTTTCAGAGCACCCCTCCACTCGCAACAGATAGGCTTAATGGGGTGAACCGATATTTATATTCTTCGTGAGCGTTAATCAGCTTTGCTTTACTTCTAGGTGGATGTTCCGGTTCTTCCAGTTCTCCACCAGAACCCACACCAGCGTCTTCACAACAGCAACAAACGACTAAAGAAGCCGTCCCGAGCCAAACAACTTCCTCGTCCGTGAAGGAAACAACACCTCCACTGACGGATTCCGCCACTGCACAAGTCAGCTCAACCGACAGCCAGGTGTCCGAGAGCCCGAGCGCTTTCTCACCGGAAACTTCGAATCCGCAAGGCTCCGGAGCGCAAGATTCGACACCGATGGGTGAAGTTGAACCCCAATCGCTTCTTGAACCCACGGTGGCCGCACCACAATGGCTCCAAGGTACTTGGAATGCTCATTCACGAAGCCTCGAGGTCTCTCCTGAAGGCGCAGCAGGTATTACCGAACATCTCAGTGGAGAACTTGGCCTTGACGTTCAGCTGCGGCTCGTTACCGTAACTGGAGACCAATCAAACGGGCATGTCACGTTCCAGGTGGAAGGTTTGAGTCACTATGCGTTGCCACCTGGCTCTCCCGAATTCCCTATAGGAAAACATATCTTGTTTACCGTGGAGAACGGCGTGATGTATGGGGAACGAGGCTACTTGGGGAATTTTTGTACCGGCGAAGCCCGCGGCACCCCTGCCCGCGACGGCCTTGGTGGTCTTGCCTGCGGGGTATGATGCTCCGCAAACAATCTGACCACCAGTGTGAACCGTTACCGCGCTAGCTGGGCGTAATCATCTGCCCATACCTGACCGAACAACGTAGTTCCTGGCATTTCGCGTTGTTGGAACCTAGTCACAGCGTCGGCCGTCGCCTGCTCGTACACGCCATCAGCCCACGGTGAGTTTATTGAACTGATCCCGGGGACATAACCCTTAGCGATTAGCCGCTGCTGAATAATTCTGACCACTCGACGTTCGGCGTCATTAATCCCTCCGTGAGATTCATTCGGTCCGCCGATAAGTCCGTAGTAATGACCACGCGGAAGAGGGAACGGCTGCGCAAGAGCAGGTGGATTGGGTGCGGGTGCAGCACTGCAGCCTGAAAGCTTCGCGTAATCATCAACCCACACCTGGCCATAGAACTGCGTGTTCGGCATCTCGGCCTTCTGGGATCGTGCGACAGCATCCGCCGTCGGCTGCTCGAAAATCCCATCAACCCATGCAGAATTCACATCCGTGATACCCGGAACTTACCCCCTTTTCTGGATGAGCAGCCTCTGGATGATCCGAATGACGCGTCGCTCTGATTCGTTTATGCCACCATGCGACTGGTCGGGGCCACTGATCAAGCCGTAATAGTGTCCGGTAGGAAGCGGATAAGGCTGCGGAAGCATCAACTCAACCTGGGGACGAGGCGAGGGGGCGACAGCCCCATTGTCACCTGCGATCAGCCCTTTATCAGCCATATGCTTCAACAGGATGCGGATAACAACCCAGCCCAGGATGACAGGTCGAGGGCGCTCTTGGACCAGGACGAGACCTCCGGAACCAGAGCCTGCGTTGTCTGTATTTCCCTCCACCGCACGATAGGTCGATGTCGTTGGATTAACCCACGAAATTCCAATGTGGTCACTAACGAGACCGTCATCATTCCAGCCGTAGCACACCGGATCACCATCTCGCTCACCTGAGGTTTTCCATGCGCCAAGTCCCTTAGCTTCAGCGATCCAGCTGTCAACCAAGTATGGATACCCGACGAGCTTTCGGAAAGCTACACCGGCTCTCAGATAAGCCAAAACGACGAATGCTGCGCACCACGGTTTCCTGTTTCCGGCAGGATACACTTCATCCCACACCCAGGCTCCGTTGACGTCTACGCAACAATGCCTTTGACCGGCAATTCTTGTTTTCGAGCGTTAGCCAGGACCTGCCTTGCGGACCTACGCGAGTGCGGTGCAGTGCCCCTTGATCGGCTCCTGTCTTCATGGCCCCAATAGCTTCGATAGTGACTTCGATCACGTCGATGCCCAGTCCCGCAGGGGAGTTTCACAGTGTCGCCGTCAATCCGCACGGACTCCAGGACGTAATCTGCACGTCGGGTTTTGTGGTTAATGTGGCGCGCGCAACGCCTCCGCTGACCATCACCTACTCAACGGGAGCGGCAGGCACCCATGTAGGTAGGAGCCGCCCTTCCCTACGATCAGCTCGAGGGGATTCCATTACGGTGACACTCTGCGCATGGTCACCAAGTCTTCGCGAACGATCTCCCGCATACACGCGAAGAGCGGCGTCTTGGGCAGTTTCTCGAAGATATACTGCGATCGGCAGGGCCGAGCCTACTGAAGTTACGGCTGCGCTCTCAGACTAGAGCCAGGCGCCCCTGGTTCAAGAATCGGAGCTTCTGCCCATAGAAGTTCCCGCAGGACTCGCGGACGATGACCCCAGGGGACCGGATGCCCCCAACGCTGCTTGGCGTCGAGTGCAGAAGGCTGGATGAGCACCGGCGCCCGAAACTTTTGACACGACGCCCTACTCTTTGACGGCAGTCCATACCTTTTGACGCCAATCTCTCTCGATGGTCAGAGAGCCACCATGACGGCGCTCGACGCTCTCGCAGACCCTCAATCCGGCACACAGCGTTCAAGCGAACCGCTACCCCGATTCGCTAAAATACAGCCCTGACAAGCAAAAACACCCATCCAGACCGCCACCTTGGTTATCCAAGGCTTTGTATCCAGATGGGTGTCCAAGTGGAGCCGCCTGCGAGAATCGAACTCGCGACCTTTTCATTACGAGTGAAATGCTCTACCGACTGAGCTAAGGCGGCACGCGCGGTACCGGTTGTCCACTTTAGCGCATGAACGTCGCTGACACGAAAGCCCAGCACAAGGGCACTCTTCAGGACACTCCGCAGGCCCTGCGCAGCCGTCCGACGAGCGCATCCATGGCAACGATGGGCCGCACGCTCTGTCCGAGGGACTCGCGGCAGAGCGTCACGGCGTCGAGACACGCCACCAGAGCTTCGGCGGTGTTGCGCTCCGCGAGTGCGTCGACGATCTCCGCCATATCCGGATGGATACGCTGCACCTCCTGCGCCCCGGAGGAGGTGAGCAGGGCGTCCCGGTAGAGTCCGGCAAGGTCCACGAGGGAGAGGTCGAGGGCGTCCCGCAGGTACCGGGTCCGACGCCGCTTCTGCCGCTCCTCCAGTTCCCTGATCTCGGTGCGGGTGCCACGCAGTGCCTTCACAGTCCCCTTGCCCTTCGCCCCGAGACCCAGAGCGACGGCGAGTTTCTCGGTCTCCCGCTCGTCGAGGGCGTCGAGGGTTTCCCCGGCCTCCGTCTCGATGGTGCGGATCAGGTTGGTTACCTCCCGGAACGCGAGGTCCCCCTCGTAGACGAGTCGGGCTAGCCCCAGCACCTGCGCACGCCGTTGCTGGGCCGCGGTACTGCGCACCAGGTTCCGGGCCCTCCCGATGTGCCCCGCGGAGGCCGCTGCCGCGAGTTTCGCGTCCCCCTCGGCGACTCCCATCTCGCGGACCAGGATCCTCGCGACGTCGGGGATCGCCGGTGTCGGGATGTAGACGTGCCGGCACCGCGAGCGCAGTGTGATCGCGATGTCCCGTGGGTCCGTCGACGGGGCACAGAGGATGATCACCGTCCGTTCCGGTGGTTCCTCGACCGTCTTCAGCAGGGCATTGGCCGCGGCGTCGCTCAACCTGTCGGCGTCCTCGATGACCACCACCCGCCACGGCGCTGTGGTGGGGCGCTTCGACGCGTCCCGGATCACGTCGCGCATCAGCCTGACGCTGATGCTCAGCTCGTGCGGCACGACATGGATGACGTCCGCGTGTGTCCCGGCGAGGGCGGTCCGGCATGCGGTGCAGCGCCCGCAGCCGGTGACCCCGGGGTCGTTGCACACGAGCGCCGCGGCGAACGCGAGCGCGGCGACCGAGCGTCCCGAACCGGGCGGTCCGGTGAACAACCACGAGTGGGTCATCCCCGCGCCCGCGACTCCGGTGGGCGCGGCACCACCGCTCCCCCTACCTGCGGTCAGGGCACGCGCCGCGGCCGCCGCCCCCGTCAGGGTACGACGGACGGCCCCGGATCCGGCGATCCGGTCGAAGACATCCGTTCCGTCGTCATCCGGCCCGGATGCCGGGTCTTCGGTGGGGGTACGGGGGGCGCTCGGTGTGCTCACTCCCCCAGCCTATAAGCAACGTCACGCGCATGTCCGACCGTCCGGGTTAAGGTGATGGGCATGAGTCGTGTCGCACAGATCGTCCGGTGGCTGTGGGGGACCTCGTGGCCGCTGTATGCCGCGACGGTGCTCGGCTCGAACGTTCTCGGGGCCGTCGGCGTCATGCTGTTCCTCAAGTTCCTCGTGCCACTGCCCGACGCCCCCGGCGGGCCCCACGAGGCCGGCTACCTTCCGGTCCTCGCCATCGGCTACCTGGTCTTCGCCGTCATCGTCGGGGTCGTCGCCACAGCCGTCCTGTTTCTTCCCGTACTCCGCTGGCAACGGCACCCGGATACCCATGACCCCAACATGGTGCGCAACCTGGTCATGCGGATCCCGGTCTACCAGTCGGCGCTGGCCGGCACCGTGTGGCTCATCGGGATCGGGATCATCACGACCGTCGCCGGTATCGAGGAAACCCCCCGACACGCTCTCGTCGTCGGGCTGACGAGTCTCCTGGGCGGTTCCGTCGTCGTGCTGATGACCTACCTCGAGGCTGAACGCCTGGTCCGCCCGGTGGCGGTCATCGCACTCGCCCGTCGCTTCGAGGACTCCACCCTGGAACCACCGGTGCAGCGGAGACTCCAACTCACCTGGTTGTCGACGACAGGGGTCCCGGTGGTCGGGATCCTGCTGCTCATCGCGGGGCAGAAGACCGGCTATCTCTCCGCCGACCCGGCGGACATCCTGCCCGCGGTTCTCGCCCTCGCCCTGGCGGCCCTGGTCACCGGATTCGCCGCCACCGCCCTGGTGATCATGAGCGTGGTGGACCCCATCAGGGAGCTGCAGGACGCGATCAACCGGGTCCGTCGTGGGGAGACCTCCACCCAGGTCGACATCTACGACGGCTCGGAGATCGGCGTTCTCCAGGCCGGATTCAACGAGATGATGCGTGGACTCCGGGAACGCCAACGCGTGCGTGAACTCTTCGGCAGATACGTCGGTACGGAGGTCGCCCACCGGGCGATGGAGGAACGCCCCACCCTGGGTGGTGAGGACCGCAAGGTCGCCGTCCTGTTCGTCGATGTCATCGGCTCAACCGGGTTCGCGGTGGACCACACCCCCGAGGAGGTTGTCGCGGCGCTCAACCAGTTCTTCGAGCATGTGGTCGAGGTGGTGCACCGCCACAAGGGGATCATCAACAAGTTCCAGGGCGACGCCGCACTCGCGGTGTTCGGGGCGCCGCTGCAGCTCGCCGACGCCACCGGCCACGCACTCGCCGCCGCCCGCGAACTACGCCAGGAGCTCAAGGGGATGGAACTGTCCTGCGGTATCGGTGTCTCGGCGGGCCATGTCGTCGCCGGACACATCGGCGGTCATGATCGCTTCGAGTACACGGTGATCGGGGATGCGGTGAACCAGGCGGCCCGGCTGACCGAACTCGCGAAGGACACACCCGGTCAGGTACTGACCTCGGCCGCGACACTGCGCGACGCGAACGAAGCGGAACGCGCGCGGTGGACCCTCCTCAAGTCGGTGGAACTGCGGGGCCGCCACGAACTGACCCAGCTGGCCCGCCCCATCCGTCCGACCCTCGCGGAGCGGGCGTAGCCTCCGGCCGGGACTCCGGGCCCCGGAACAAAGACCGGCCCCACCTACGGTGGGGCCGGTCTTTGTTCCTACTTCTGCCGGTGACGCGGTGGTCAGCTGGACAGGACGAACAGCGGCGCGAGGAACGCGGGAACCACGAACTCGAAGGGGTGTGCCGGGTCGAAGGGGTTTGGCACGCGGATCACGGTGCCGCGCAGCGCATCCTGGACCGGGGCCGGCACCGGGAAGGGAAGTGCGGGGGCCGGGGCGGGCTGGGAAGGTGCCGAGGGCGTGTTGTTCCCGTGATTGACGGGTGCGGTGCCGTGATTCGCCGGAGCACCACCGTTCTCGGCCACAGCACCCGATGCCGGACCTTCGCTCACGATGCCGCAGGAACGCGCCTTGGCGATACCGGCGTTCGCGCCGGCCCAGAAGGCGTCGTTGAGGCGCTGGCGCTGTGCGGCGTTGATTCCGCCGGCACGCCGCTCGACCCGGGCGATCTGCGCGGCGACCTCGCCTGCGGCACGATCCCGGAGGTCCCCGGTCGTACGGTAGCCACCACCACGGGAATCGAGTTCGCTGCGGACCTTGCTGCACGGGGCGAACTGGACGAGAGCGGTGACGCTGTTGACCTTGTTGACGGCGTTGTTGACCTCGGTCTCGGCGTCGGCGGCGGACGCGGGAACGGCGAGACCGGTCACTGCGATGAGGGATGCGGACGAGACGGCCGCGAAACGACGGATGCTCACGTTGATATCTGCTTTCGGTTAGTTACGTTTGCTGCTCATGTTACGCATTGGATACGAGTTGTCCAGTGGAAAGCTGCGGACATCCCTGAAGAATACGGACGGGCCGGCCTCGGAGCGTGGGGACGTCGGCACGCGATCAGCTGATGTGGAGCGGACGCAAACCCGCCTACTTCTTCCGAGTACCCGCCTTCACCACGCGTTTCGTGGTCTTCTTCACTGTCTTCTTCGCCGCCTTCTTCGCCGCCTTCTTCGCCGCCTTCTTCGTGGTCTTCTTCGCCGGGGAGGGATTCGCCGCCTCCTTGGCGCGGCGTTCCGAGAGCAGCTCACAGGCCCGGATATCGGTCATCGTCTCGGGGGTGTCGCCCTTCCGGAGGGAGGCGTTGGTCTCACCGTCGGTGACATAGGGGCCGAAACGACCGTCCTTGACCACCATGGGCTTACCGGAGACGTCGTTGTCGCCCAGTGTCTTCAGCGGTGGGGTCGCCTGCGCCCGACCGCGACGCTTCGGCTCCGCGTAGATCCGGCGTGCCTCGTCGAGGGTGACCGTGAAGATCTGCTCCTCGTTCGCGAGCGAACGGGAGTCGTTCCCCTTCTTGAGGTAGGGGCCGTAGCGGCCGTTCTGCGCCGTGATCACCCCACCGTCGGACGGATCCGTGCCGACCTCACGCGGCAGGGACAGCAGCCGTAGGGCGTCCTCCAGAGTGACCGTCGCCGGTTCCATGGATGAGAACAGGGACGCGGTGCCGGGCTTGAGGGTCTCCTCGATGATCTGGTTGAGCCGCTTCTCCTTCTGGTTCGCCGCGGTCTTGGTCTCCCAGTTCTTCGCCCGCTTCCCCTCGGCCGCCCGTTGGGCGTCCTCGGCGGCGCGTTCCTCGGCGACGATCTTCTCCGCGACCTCGAGCGCCCCCTCGCGCTCCGCGTCGGTGACCAGCTCGGTGACGTAGGGGCCGTAGCGGCCCTCCTTGGCGACCACGGTACGTCCGTTCGCCGGATTGACGCCCAGTTCCCGGCCGCCCTGCGGCGTGGCGAAGAGCTTCTCCGCGGCCTCGAGACTGAGTTCATCCGGGGTCATCGCGTCCGGGAGGTTCGCGCGCTGGTGCTCAGGCGTGCCGTCCTCCGCGGTGCCCACCTGGCGTTCCAGGTAGGGGCCGTAGCGACCGACACGGACGAAGATGGCGCGCCCCTGATCGTCGTCGAACAGGTGCAGTGAGTTCACGCTCCGGGCGTCGATCTGCTCCAGATTGTCACCCACCAGGGTTTTCAGACCACCGAGCCGGGCGACGGTCTCTGCCATCGCGTCGGACGCCGCGGAGTTGCCGAAGTAGAAGCCGTTGAGCCAGTGTGTCCGGTCCTCGGTACCGGCCGCGATCTCGTCGAGCTCGTCCTCCATGGACGAGGTGAAGTCGTAGTCCACGAGCGAGGAGAACGACGCCTCGAGCAGGCCGACGACGGCGAAGGCCACCCAGCTGGGAACCAGGGCACTGCCGCGCGGGTAGACGTATCCGCGGTCCTGGATGGTCTTGATGATCGACGCGTACGTCGACGGACGCCCGATACCGAGGTCCTCCATCTTCTTCACCAGCGACGCCTCGGTGTAGCGGGCGGGCGGGTTGGTCGAGTGCCCCTCGGCGGTGACATCCGCGATGGTCAGGTCGTCGCCCTCGTTCAGCCGCGGGAGCTGTTTCTCGGCGTTGTCCGCCATGTCGCGACCATCCGCCTGGCGGGACACCTCGACATAGGCTTTGAGGAAGCCGGGGAACGTGATGGTGCGGCCGGTGGCGGCGAACTCGCACGCCGAGCCGTCGTCGGCGGTTCCGGCGATGGTCACCTTCATCGACGTTCCCCGCGCATCCGCCATCTGGGAGGCGACGGTGCGCTGCCAGATCAGCTCGTAGAGCTTGAACTCCTCGGCGTCCAGCTGACCGTGCAGCTGGCCCGGGGTGGCGAACGTCTCGCCGGCCGGGCGGATGGCCTCGTGAGCCTCCTGCGAGTTCTTGGCCTTCCGGGTGTACTGGCGCGGCGAGTCCGAGACGTAGTCCCGGCCGTAGAGCTCCACGGCCTGTGTACGGGCGGCCTCGATGCCCGAGGCGGACAGCGTGGTCGAGTCGGTACGCATGTAGGTGATGTGGCCGTTCTCGTACAGACGCTGCGCGATGCGCATCGTGCGGTCCGAGGTGTAGTGCAGCTTGCGCCCGGCCTCCTGCTGGAGCGTCGACGTCATGAACGGCGGGTACGGGCGGCGGGTGTAGGGCTTCTCCTCCACCCCGGCCACGGCCATGGTGGACTCGGTGAGTCCGTCGGCGAGCTGCCGGGCCCGGGCTTCGTCGATGACCACGACGGAGTCGCTCTTCAGGACACCGCGATCGTTGAAATCGCGCCCGGAGGCGACACGGGAACCGTCTACGCTGGTCAATCTGGCGGAGAACACCCGGGGATTGGTTCGGTCCGCGTTCGGATTGCCGGTGTCGAACTCGGCGGCGATGTCCCAGTAGTTCGCGGAGATGAACGCCATGCGCTCCCGTTCGCGCTCGACGATGACGCGGGTGGCTACGGACTGCACGCGACCGGCGGACAACCGGGGCATGACCTTCTTCCACAGAACGGGTGAGATCTCGTAGCCGTAGAGGCGGTCGAGGATGCGCCGGGTCTCCTGGGCGTCGACCAGGTTGTCGTCCAGCTCGCGGGTGTTCTCCGCGGCGGCGAGGATCGCCGGTTTCGTGATCTCGTTGAATACCATGCGTCGGACCGGAACCTTGGGCTTGAGCACCTCGAGCAGGTGCCAGGCGATCGCCTCACCCTCGCGGTCGGGGTCAGTCGCGAGATAGAGCTCGTCGACCTCCTTCAGCTTGGCCCTGAGGTCGGCGACCTTCTTCTTCTTGTCGGCGCTGACCACGTAGAGCGGGGCGAATCCGTGCTCGACATCGACACCGAGACGCGCCCACGGCTCCTTCTTGTACTTGGCGGGCACATCGGCGGCACCGCGCGGAAGGTCACGGATGTGGCCGACGGACGCCTCGACGATGTAGTCGTCGCCGAGATAAGGCGCGATCTTCTTCGCCTTCGTCTGCGACTCGACAATGACCAGTCGTTTCGTTCCTGACCGCTTTGCTGGTGCCACTTGGGTTACGTCCCTCTCGCACAGTGGGTGTTCTTCATCTCCGACTACCGTACACAGTTGTATATGCCTCCATTGCACAGCATCACCGGTGCACTTCACCGTACGGGTGTGCCCGACGGGGAGCATTCGTGCCGTACACGCCCGGTTTCCCGGTTCGACCCGGGAGCACGGGGGGCACCCCCACCCGGGTTAGCTCAGTCGACGGGCCCCCGGACCGGAACACCGGGATCCGATCCGAACCGACCGCCCCGGCCCCCTGGCCCAACGCCGACCCCGGTCCGGATACGGACGCCGAAAACAGCGAAAACCCGGCTCCACCGCATTTCTGCGGGAAAGCCGGGCGATCGTATCAGGCGGTGAGACCTAGATGGCGCGGACCTGCTGGGCCTGCGGGCCCTTGGCGCCTTCGCCGATCTCGAACTCGACCTGCTGGTTCTCCTCGAGGGTACGGAAGCCGTTGCCCTGGATCTCGGAGTAGTGAACGAAGACATCATCGGATCCATCGGCCGGGGCAATGAAACCAAAGCCCTTTTCAGCGTTGAACCACTTCACAGTTCCCTGTGCCATACTTTTAACCTTTTTCTTAACTTTAGGATGCGGTAGAACTTCACCTGACGAAGAACACCGGGCCGTCACGAAAACCTCCTAGCAGGCTGGCTTACAGCTCCGAAGAAACTGATGGAACAGCCTGGGTTCCGTGACACTATCCTCTGCGTGTACCGAAGTACCCCGCATGAAAATCTGCGACCGAGTACCAGTGTGTCACGTTTCAACGCTGAGCGATAGTCTGGATCCGAAAAAACTTCATCCCCGCTGGTCAGAAGCAGAATAGAAGGAGAGAGATGTCGACTGCCGCATCCTTCGGCGATGAAATCGCGACAATTCTGTCCAGCCGGCTACCCGAATCCACGTGCACATCCTCCACCACTTCCGCACCACGCGCGGCCAGGTACGGCGTCTGGCCCGACTGGGTGCATCCACCGCTGCTCAGACACCTGTCGGATGTCGACGGCATCCGACGCCCGTTCATCCACCAGGAACTGTGCGCCCGAGCCGCCCGGGATGGCCGCCATGTCGTCATCTCGACCGGAACGTCCTCCGGGAAGTCGCTCGGTTACCTCCTCCCGGTGTTGTCCGGCCTGGCCGATGACGATCGGGCGTGCGCCCTCTACATCACCCCGACCAAAGCACTCGGCAGTGACCAGCTCGCAGCCGTCAGCCGGTTGACACGGAGCGTCGAGGGACTGGGTTCAATCCATCCGGCGCCCTACGACGGCGACACTCCGGACGAGGTACGCCACCACGTCAGGGACACCAGCCGGATGGTATTCACGAATCCGGACATGTGCCACGCCTCCCTCCTGGCCAACCACACCAGGTGGGCGCGCGTCCTGCGGAACCTGGCGTACGTCGTCATCGACGAGTGCCACTCCTACCGGGGCATCTTCGGGGCGAACGTCGCGCTGGTCCTGCGTCGACTTCGCAGGATCTGCGCCCGGTACGGCAGTTCACCGGTGTTCATCCTCGCGTCGGCCACCATCGCGGATCCGGCGGGACACGCGAGCCGGCTGACCGGTCTCCCCGTCGACGCCGTGACCGACGACGGGGCACCGACCGGGGCACGGACGGTCGTGCTCTGGGAACCGGGCTTCATCGATCCCCCGGACGACACCTCAACGACCCCGGTCCGCCGCGCCGCATCCACCGAGGCCGCGCTGATCATGGCCCGCATCGTCGCCGAGGGCGCCCGGACGCTCACGTTCGTCCGGTCCCGCCGGGGCGCGGAGGCCGTGGCACTGCGGTGCGCCGAGGAACTCTCCCGGATGGGGCGTCGCGACCTGGCGCAGCGGATCGCGGCGTACCGTGCCGGATACCTCGCCGCCGATCGCCGACGCCTGGAACGGCAGCTGGACGACGGCACCCTGGTGGGGGTCGCCTCCACCAGTGCGCTGGAACTGGGCATCGATGTCGGGGGACTCGATGCGGTGGTCACCGCCGGATTCCCGGGAACGGTCGCGTCGTTCTGGCAGCAGGCGGGCCGGGCCGGTCGGCGCGGGCAGGGGTCGATCGTGGTGCTCGTCGCCCGGGACGATCCCATGGACACCTACCTGGTGCACCATCCGGAGGCGCTCCTCGGTTCCCCCATCGAGCGAAGCGTGTTCGACCCCACGAACCCCTACGTCCTCCGGGGACACCTGTACTGCGCGGCGGTGGAGCTTCCCCTCACCGACGGGGATCTCGAGCTATTCGGTCCGCGGGGAGGCATCCACGACATCGTCACTGAGCTGGTGGACACGGGCCTGCTGCGGAGACGCTCGCGGGGCTGGTTCGCCGTGGACCGGCACACCGATGATCGGCCGGAGCTGCCGCGACCGCACACCGCGCACGGATCGGTGTCCCTCCGGGGCGGCGCGGGCGGGGACGTCACCATCGTCGATTCCGGGGACGGCAGGCTGCTGGGCACAGTGGATTCCGTCCGGGCGATCTCCCAGGTGCATCCCGGCGCGGTGTACATCCACCAGGGTGAGTCGTTCGTCGTGGACGATCTCCTGCTGGACGATCACCTCGCGCTCGCCCACGCGGAGATCCCCGACTACACCACTTTCGCCCGGAGCACGACGAGCATCAGGATCATCGAGAACCCGGGCGACGGCGAACTGCGGAATCCGTCCCCGGGACTGTGGGTCGCGAACATCGGCGTCGAGGTGACCGAGCAGGTGACCGGATACGTCATGCGCATGTCCGACGGGACGGTGCTGGACCAGATTCCCCTCGACTACCCTCCCCAGCAGCTGCGTACCCGCGCCGTGGCCTACACGGTGGATCCGGCCGCCCTGACCGCCATGGGGGTCAGCGCCGCGGATCTGCCGGGGACGCTCCACGCCGCCGAGCACGCGGCGATCGGGATGCTCCCGCTGATCGCCACGTGCGACCGGTGGGACATCGGGGGTGTGTCCACCGCCCTGCACGCCGACACCGGGCTTCCCACGGTGTTCGTCTACGACGGGCATCCCGGTGGTGCCGGGTTCGCCGACTGCGGTTTCGCCCGTTTCCGGGACTGGATCACCGCCACGTTCGAGGCGGTCCGCGCCTGTTCCTGCGAGGACGGCTGCCCGTCCTGTGTACAGTCCCCGAAGTGCGGGAACGGCAACTCACCGCTGGACAAGCATGGTGCACTCACCCTGCTCGGGGCGATGGTGACGATGCTCACCGGCAACTGACCTCACAGGGGACCGGCCCGTGCCCGAACCGTGCCGACCCCCACCGAGACCTCCACGATGACATCCGCGCCGTCGACCTGGCAGTCCCGGAGCTCTCCCCCGGAGTTCCGGGCGGCCGTCCGGAAGGCCTCGGCGCAGGCGTCATCCCCGAACCACAGGGCGGTTGCCGCGGCGACGGCCGCCAGATCGGCGGACACCTGCGCCCGGTGCCGGTCCAGCACATCACCCACGCCTTCGAGGAGCACGAGAGTGAGCACCACGAAGGCGGCGATCGCGACCGCCGCGGAGAGTGTGGCCGAACCTCTCTCACGGCGTTCCACGGGGATACTCCACGGGATAGAACGCCCGGGCCGTCGCGTCTCCGAGCGGGGCGGGAACCGTGACACTGGCCGTCACCACTCCCGCGGTCTCGGTGAGGGTGATACGTACGCCGCGTCCAGGTTCCAGTTCCCGCCCGAGGGCGTGTCCACGGGCCGCGGCGCCCGCGAGGTCGATGGCTGCGACGTGCGCGGCGAGCGTGGCGACACCCGCCGCGATGATGACGCACACCACGATCAGCGCACTGATGGAGACAGCTGCCTCAACCGTGACCGATCCACGTTCAGAGCCGGGCGCCGGCGCACGTGTCTCCTTCATGCTGCGGGGCCGCTGTTCAGGGCATCGACGATGATTCCGCGGATCGCTTCGACGACGTCGCTACCCGTTATGACGGTGTACAGCACCGCCGCCAGGGCTGCAGCCGCGATACTTCCCATGGCGTACTCGATTGTGCTCATCCCCAGGTCGTTTGCCAGAGGACGGATTGATCCGGGACCTCCCGTCACTTCGGCAGGTGCCGGGGAGTCCGGGCAGGGAGGTCCGTCCGGATCCGGCCGGGTTGGTGGGGTCGTGGAACTGATGGTGTTCTCCATGGTGATTCTCTTTTCCTGATAGTTGGTGGATTGATGGTGGATCATGCGAACAACTGGCTTCCGAGACTCAGCACCATCGGCGCGAGTCCGAGGAGCATGAACGCCGGCAGGAAGCAGAGCGTCAGCGGCAGGGCGACGAGCACCCCGGCGCGTTCGGCGGCCCCCACCGCCCGGTCATCGGCGTCCTCGCGTAGACGGGCTGCAATGCGTTCGCAGCCCGCGGCCATCGCCGCGCCGGAGTGTCCGGAGTGCCGCGCGGTGCGGGCCAGCTCGTCGAGCCCCCGACGCTGAGCGAGCCCCCGCCAGACATCGGGGAGCGGGGCCCCGACCGCGAGCAGCGCCCTGGCTCTGCGCCAGTCGTCCACGGTCGCCGGACCGGCAGCATCCGCGACTGCGGCGATGGTTGTCCCGATGGCCAATCCCGCTGTGGTGCAGGCCGCGAAAAGCTCTATGTCCGCGGCGATGTCGAGCGGGGACACCTCGGTCGGACGGTCCCGCGGCTGCTTCGGACGGTACCCGGGTTTCGGGTGGATCCGTCCGGACGGATCCGGGTCGGAGCAGAGCGTCGCACCGGCGAGCAGGAGCATGGTCACGGTCGCCCAGATGATCGAGGCCGTCATGTCGCGTCTCCCCCGGCATGGAGCACGATGATCCTCGAGACGATGGTTCCCGTGCAGGTCAGCAGGACTCCGCCGAGCAGGAGCAGGCCCCCGACACCGCCACCGGTGAGGAGGGCGAGCGGTTGCGCCCCCATCAGGGTCCCCATCACCGTCCCGACCGGAGGGAGGAACGTGAGGATGACGGCGCTCGCCTGGGGCCCCTGAAGGGCGGCCCTCGTGCGATCACGGTGCCGGATCCGGGCATCGACCCGATGCTGGGCGTGCTCGAGGACCGTCGCAAGAGGAATACCGTGCCGCTCGGACAGGTGCCACAGTCGACCTGCGGCGGCGAGATCGGGGACATCGTCGGCTTCCGCGAGCACCAGGCCCGCTCCGGGTCCGTCCGAGGCACGACGTGCAGCGGTCTCAACCAACGCGATGACCCTGGCGGGGGCGGTTCCGTCCTCCCGCTGGATCTCGACGGCTGATCGTACGGCGTCCGGCATCCCCGCTCCGGAGTGCAGGTCGGCGACGATACGACCGAGCATGTCCGCCGTGGCGTCCGCGGTACGCGCGGTGCACCGTCGACGCCGGGCATCCCGGATCCACCATGCTACTGTCGCCGTCACGACGATCCCGGAGAGCACGACGGACAACGGAACGAGTAAGACCAGCGGAATCCCGGAAATCAGGGGCGCGATCCGGAGAATGGGGCGGTTCCCCCTCCCGGGCGGCGGGGAGAAGATCCGGGTGCACGGAGCCTGAGGCATGATCAGGCAGGCCACGGCGAGGAGGATGAGTGGGATCATGTGGTCACCGACTCCCGGAATGCGGGGAAACCGTCGAGCTCCCCTGATCCGGAGTCCCAGACGGGTGTGACCTTCACCGGGTTCCCCTCCAGAACCCCGATCTGGTCGACGCACCGCCCACCGTCCGGTGATCGGCGCACGGACACCACCACCCGGACTGCCGCGGTGAGCTGGGAGTGCAGGGTGTCGCGGTCCAGTCCGCCGAGCGCCCCGAGCGCCTCGAACCGTGCGGGAAGCTCGGCCAGGCTGTTGGCGTGGACGGTACCCGCGCCACCGTCGTGGCCGGTGTTCAGCGCGGTGAGGAGATCGACGACCTCGGCGCCGCGGATCTCACCGACGACGATCCGGTCCGGCCGCATCCGCAGAGCCTGCCTGAGCAGCACCGACATGGTGATCTCGCCGACCCCTTCGGCATTCGCCTGCCGGGCGACGAGACTCACCACGTGAGGGTGCGTCGGATGTAGCTCCGCGGTGTCCTCGATGCACACGATGCGCTCACGGTGTGACACCTCGGCGAGCAGCGCCGCCAGTAGCGTGGTCTTCCCGGAGCCTGTGCCACCGACCACCAGCAGTGAACGGCGTGATCGGACGATGCCCCGCAGGAGATCCGCGATCTCCGCGGTCACCGCTCCACGCGCCACGAGTGCGTCGAGGCCCAACGACGCCTGACGCAACACCCGGAGGCTGATGCAGGTGCCTTTCTCCGCAGGCGGGGAGAGCAGCGCGTGGACCCGGACCGCGGTACCGTCGGCGCGCCGCATCCGACCGTCTGCGAACGGGTGCGCGTCGTCGAGGCGTCGACCGCAAAGCGCCGCGAGCCTGGTGGCGAGGCTCCGGACCTCCGCGTCGGAGGTGAACGTGTCCTCCGCTCGTCGCAGGCCGTATCCGGTGTCGAACCAGACGTCCCCCGGACCGTTGACGACGACATCGGTGACACCCTCGATGGCCAGGAGGGGTTCGAGCGGCCCGGCGCCTGTGGACTCGTGCCGGAGCCGCCGGAGCACCTCGAGTACCTGAAGGTCACTGATCACGCCGGCCTCTTCCCGGATGATCCGGGCGGTATCGCTCTCCTCCCCGCCGTCGACCGCGCGGTCCGGGAGTTCCGCCAGTCGACGCCGGACCCGTTCCACCAGGTCGGTCATGGGATCTCCCGGAGTTCTGCGGTGACCGCTCGGGCGACGGACGCGAGAACCCGGGGTGTCCGCCCCGGTAGTCCGTGCAACTCACATGCCTTCGACAGGCCGGCCACCCGGCCGAGTTCCGCGATGCAGTCCGTCGAGGTGAGCCGTTCCATGTCGTCGACATCCATCCCGGACCACCCGCGGTGCCGGAGAACCGTGCGGCAGGGTGTCCGGTGCGTGGCGAGATCAGCCGTCAGCGACGCAGCGGCGGCCACCGCCCGCACCTCGGCGGGGACCACGAGTATCACGAGATCGCAGAGGCTCGACGCCCACCGGGCACCGACCGCTCCCGCGGGCAGATCGACGACGGCGGTTCCGGCACCGGAACGGATGCAGTCCAGGACTCCGGACACCCGTTCCGGACCGAGGGTGAATGAATCCCCCAACCGGCTGCGCGCGGTGGAGAGAACCGCGATTCCGTCCGGTGTGCGGGGCAGGGCCCTCCGCAGATCGGCGAGTTCGACGTGCCCCCGGTCGAGGGTGACCTCGGGCCACCGCACGCCGGGCACATCCTCCAGGCAGAGCAGCAGATCCAGTCCCCCGGATCTGTCGACCGCGTCGACGAGGATCAGTGCATCATCGGCGAGCTCCCGTGCCACGGCCGCGGCGAGTGTGCTCGCTCCGGCGCCGCCGACGGCACCGAGGACACCGAGTACCCGGCCACCGGACGGGGTCCCGTCCTCCCTACCGAGCGCAGCGAGGAGCTCAGGAGACTGAGCCGGTAGGAGCAACGCGGATTCCGCGTGACACGTCATCGCCGCCCGCCAGTCGACGGGACCCGGATCCGGTGCGACGAGATAGAGGTGCGGATGCCGTATCCCGTCGCGGAAGTGAACGGATCCCCCGGCGTCGACGAGTACCGCGCGTGCCCGCGGTGCGTGCCTCGCGATCTCCTTCGGATCGACCGTGTCGATCACCGTTCGACCCGTGACGGTGGCGACGTGGACGGCCTCCGGATGGAGGACGGGGTCGGACACCACCACGAGGATGGGACTGTCGGTTGCACTCATGCGGGTGAGTTTCACCCACCGGTGCCCGACCGGGGCCCGGCAGGCCGGACCACTGTGCACAACCCCTGACTCCGGACCTGAATTCAACAACCCCCGAACGAACCCGGCCGTGTGGGGAAACCGTGTGGAGAGATGTGGAGACATGGGGACGGCCCGCGTATCGGGGGGGTGTTACGCGGGCCGTCGTAACCCGGCCTCGGGGGGGGGTGGCCGGGGCGGGCCGCACGGTATATCGGGGCCCAGCACAGGCAAGTATGGCACAGACATTCACCGTGTTCAACACCGTCGGACGCATGGTCGGACGCATGTAACCACCCCGGCTGGCCGAACGATAGACACCACAGAGGACGCGGCACCGGGCCGCGCAGTACCGGGCCGCGGAAGGAGAGTCACATTTACCCCCTCAATTCACACCAGCCCCAGCAGTCACATCCCAGCTGTGGTTCTTTAGCGCGTGATGCAGCTAGACTGGTCCCCGTGCCTGAGCAGAGTCCGACCCCGAACGCCGCCGAGTCCCCGGTGGCGGCCTTCTTCGATCTGGACAAGACGGTCATCGCCACCTCCTCCGCCTACGCCTACGGCCGCGAGTTCATGAACAACGGCCTGATCACCCCGGCGGAGGCCCTCAGGATGACCCTGGCCCAGTCCACGTACATGGTCGCCGGACACTCCTCCGAACAGATGGACTCCACCCGTGACCATCTCGCGGCGATGGTCGCCGGGTGGGACGTCGAACAGGTGCGGTCCATCGTCGAGGACACCCTCCACTCGGTGGTCACCCCGGCCATCTACGCAGAGGCCCGGGAACTCATCGGGCACCACAGATCCCTCGGGCACGACGTCATCATCATCTCCGCTTCCGCGGCGGAGCTCGTCGAACCCATCGCCCGCGAGCTGGGGGTGCAGAAGATCGTCACCACCCGGCTGGGCACGAAGAACGGCAAGTTCACCGGCGAGGTCCTCTTCTACTGCAAGGGCGACGCGAAGCGTCGGGCCCTCCAGGAACTCGCCCGCGAGCACTCATACGATCTCGACCGGAGCTTCGCCTACTCCGATTCCGTGACGGACGTCCCGATGCTGGAGTCGGTGGGGAACGCCGTCGCGGTCAACCCGGACAGGCCGTTGAAGAAGATCGCGTTGCAGCGCGGCTGGGAGATCCGCAGCTTCAAGAACCCGGAGCCCCTCTTCCAGATGCCGAGCACCCGTGACGTGGGCATCGGGACCGGCATCGCGGCCGGCATCGCAGCGGTCACGGTGGGCGGGTTCTGGCTCGCGCGCCGCGCCCGGGCCTGAAACGGCGGACTGATTCCGCCCTTTCGCGGCGCCTCCACGCGCACACGGATTCACAACGCCGCGGCGATCCCCTCCGCCTCCTCCGCCCCCGCGACGAACGAGCGCATGTGCAGGACGAGGAATCGCCCCACCCCCTCCGGCCCGGTACCGAATGATTCTCCGGCCGCCCGGTATTCCGCCCGGTGCCGGTTGAGCCACGGCTCGGGTACCGCGAGCCCACGCGGATCGAAACCCCCCGCCACCGCGGCGAGCCGGGAGGCCGCCCTCGCGATGACACCGGTACGCTCACCGAACGCCGACGTCGACAGCAGCTGGCCGTGGACGATTCCCGGCAGGAGATCCGGATCAGCTCCGGAGGTCACCGTGGCCGCCAGGACCATCAGTTCACCGCCCGCACGCTCGGGACGGCCGGTCCCCCCGGCCAACACATCCATCCGCGCCAGCACCTGCAGCGGGGACCTCAGGAAAACGCGCGACGTGTCCTGGACGAACTCGGGAGCGAGCAGACTGTAGACATCGATGTTCCGCGCGACGACCGCCGATTCCTCCCCCGCCCCTCCGGGAACGACGCCGTCGATCAGGGCACCGGCCCGGGCACCACGGAGCACTCCCTCGGCTCCCGTTATCTCCGGGCGACGGAGGTTGACGGGCCGACGGTGAACGGCTGCGAGCGCATTCCGGGCCTGCATCGTCGACTCCACGACTCCGGGAATCCGGCGGAGCGGGGCTAGCGGGTCTGGTCTTTCGGTCACCGCACAAGGGTAGCCGCCGGGCGCCTCCCGCCACCTCGGAGCGATGCTCCGGATGTTCCCGATACTCACCCTCGGTTGAGATGCCCGGGTACGGAGTTCGCACAAAATCCGTGTTCGTGGCACGATTGGCGGTAACTGAACTGACAGTGCCAGCAGTGTCCACCCCCGTGCACCCGGTCGGCACCGTCACACATCCCATATTTCACCCACGTGGAGGACTACCTACCGTGAGCAAATCTGACGGCCTTTTCACAGACGGAAACGACGCATTCACCTCCAAGGTGAGCAGCATCCCTCTGTCCGACGTCGATACCCGCGCAGCCGGCCAGGGTTCCATCGGCGACCTGGTCTCTGATGCCACCGCGCAGATGTCCACCCTGATCCGCGGCGAAATCGAACTCGCCAAGACGGAACTCGCACAGGAGGCGAAGAAGGGTGCGGTCGGCGGCGGAATGTTCGCGGTCGCCGGCGTCATCGCACTCTACAGCTCGTTCTTCTTTTTCTTCTTCCTCGCCGAAGTCCTCCATGTATGGCTCGACCGCTGGGCCGCGTACCTCATCGTCTTCCTCCTCATGGTCGTCCTCGCGGCCGTGATCGCCTTCATCGGCTACAAGAAGATGAAGAAGATCGGAGCCCCGAAACAGACGATCGACTCGGTGCAGAAGCTCAAGACACTCGTTCCCGGCCAGGCCGAGAAGAAGCTCGAGGCATCCTCACGCCAGGGTCTGCTCACCTAGGAAAAAGACCCCGACCAACCCGACCTCCACGTGCGTGACGGTCGAACTCTCCCGCCCCGATGCAGCCGCCGGGGCGGGCTCGTTTTTCCACCCGCACCGCCAGTCGCCGATCGTCGACGGAAAGGACGTGAATCGCTTGTTCCGGAAGAAGGGGAAGCCGAATCCACCGTCCGTCGTCGCACTCGACGGCCCCTGGAACCACGGACGGGTCTACGCCCGCGGCATGCGTTTCCACGTGGCGACACTCGGTGATCCCGCCGCCCCACTGGTAGTTCTGTTGCACGGCGCCTTCGGAGGCTGGTTCGAGTGGCGCGAGGTCATGCAACCACTCGCCGAGGCCGGATACCGGGTCGCGGCCGTCGACATGCGTGGTTACGGCATGTCCGATAAACCTCCCCGCGAATATGAACTCCGCTACGCCGTCGGGGACATCTCCGACGTCATCGACTCGCTCAGCAATTCCGGTGCGATCGTCGTCGGCTCCGGCACCGGCGGTGCCGTCGCCTGGACCCTCGCCGCCAACTACCCCCAGTGCGTCAACGCGCTCGTCTCGGTGTCGGCGTCGCACCCCACCGAGATGAACCGTGTCATCGCCGCCAGGTTCTGGCAGCACACGGTTCCGCTCACCAGGGGGATAACCGTCCGACTGCCGGTGCGCATGGCCCCCGATCCCGTGGATCTTGCCCGACTCGATCTGGCGGCGGACACCGCCGCGCCCTTCCACCGCACGAGGCGCTTCGCCGACTACCTCGAGTTGCGCACCGAGGCGGCACGTATCGACAACACGGGGCCCGCGATGATGCGCAACGCCCGTCTCGAGATGGCGCAACTTCCCCCGAAGTGGGTGTCGACCAGGGTTGAATCACCTGTGCTGTGGATCAGCGTTGACAACGGGACATGGCGGGCACTCGCGACCCGGAACTCGCGCCGGACGGACGGGGACTGGACGCAGACGACCATTCCGGGCACGAAGAACCTCCCGCACATCGAGGACCCGGTCTCGTTCACCCGTGTCGTCCTCGATTTCCTGCGCGGGCTGAAAACAGCGTAGGTAGCGGACCGCGCAACCGGGAGGATGGCGGTCCCCACCGGAACACACGCCGCATCCGGTCAGCGGACCACGCATTCCCGGGTGTCCACCGGCTCAGTCAACCGGGTGATGTCGCCGATCCTGCCGCGGACTTCAGCGGTGGTGAGGGTGTAGCCGACGTCGGTGGCCTCCGTGGCGGCACCGAACACGACGCCGAGCACCTCGCCGCTGTTGTTGACCATGGGCCCGCCGGAGTTGCCCTGACGGATCGTGCCGCGGACGGTGTACGCCTCGCGCTCGACGCGCCCCGTGGCGTAGATGTCCGGACCGTTGATGGTGAGCCGCTCGCGGATCCGGGCGGGCGCCGCCTCGAAGGGACCGGACTCGGGATATCCCATGACGATCGCCTCATCTCCACTGACGGCGGGTTCGTTCGCCCACTGGAGCGGGGGAAGATCGAGGTTGTCGGCGCGCAGCACCGCGATGTCCTCACCCGGATCGTAGAAGACGACGCGGGCCTCCTTGACGCCGAGAGCGGTGTCGAGGAGCACCGCATCGGTTCCGGCGACTACGTGGGCGTTGGTGATGACGAGATCGGGGGCGGCGACGAAACCGGAGCCCATGAGTCGGCGGCGGCACTGGTGGGCGTCGCCCAGTACATGGATGACACTGGGTTGCAGGGCCGCCACGAGCGCCGGGTCACCGACCTCGGGGGCAGGTGCGTCGACGTGCTTCACACGACCCTCGAACGGGGAGATCATCGGCGGTAGGCCCGTGTCGTTGAGCATCGCGGAGATCTTGTCCGGCAGAGTGTCCAGGGCATCCGGGGTGGAACGGTCGACGAGGTTGAGGACGACCGAGTTCCGCAGGCCCCGGGCGATGGGGCCGGTGATCCCGGTGGCCAGGGTGCTGGCGACGAGCCAGGTCACGATGAGCGTGGCGATGACCTGGAAGATCGCACCGATGATCGAGTCGATGACCAGGGTGTGCCGGAAGCGGGCGGATTCGCGGAGAGTCGACCCGGTGACACCACCGACGAGATTGCCGAGAGCGACGAGCACGAGCACCGTACCGAGGGCGTAGAGGTAACGGAGCGCGGTGGAATCGGTGTGGGCCATCACGACGGGGGCGAGGGCCGCACCGCAGATGAGACCGGCGAGCACGCCGACGGTGGAGAGCACCGATGCGAACGCGCCCTGACGCCATCCACCCCAGAGCGAGATGATCACGACGGTGACGAGTACGCCGTCAACGACAAGCTGCGGGGACTCTGTCACTTCGCGGATTCTTCCTTGGTCGGTTCCCCGTGGGGGATCGGTCGGCGGGCGGTGCTGTGCTGCTGGAACTGCTGGCAGCTACACCAACCTCTCATTATTGCGCGAGCGGGCGAGTGCGTCGTGGAGGTTGTGCACCGTGTCGCGGTCCCAGGGATTGTCCCAGCCCGCCTGGTGGAGTGCGGCGTTGAGCAGACCCGCGGTGAATCCCCAGACCAGGAATCCGTCGACGGTGAACGCTGGTCCGCGCCAGTTCTTCCAGCCGACCATGAGTCGATTCACCGGATCGGTGAGGTGCATGAGAGGTACCTCGAACACCTCGTCCGCTTCGTCGGGGCTGACCACGCCGACGGGCGTACGGGTGTGCCAGTGGGCGACGATGGGGTGAACGGGATATCCGGAGGCGCGGATGTGGACATCGTCGAGTTGGGCGAGCGGGGTCGTGCTGGTGCGGTCGAGCCCGGTTTCCTCCCAGGCCTCGCGGAGGGCGCAGTCCACGGCGTTGACGTCACCGGGATCGACGCGGCCTCCGGGAAAGGCGATCTGACCTGAGTGGGAACGCATCGTCGGCGACCGGTGGGTCAGGAGCACCGCTGCGTCGTTGGGCAGCTCAGCCGAGGTCTCGGCACCGGAGAAGAGCATGAGGACGGCGGCACGGCGGTTGTGGTCGCCCCCGGAACGGGAGCTCTCCGGCAGCCCGCGGTGGAGCTCGCCGGATGTGACGCTGTCCACCAGCTTTCGCATCCAGACGGGTGCGGCGTGGGGCATCAGATCGGTGTTGACGCCGGGCCGGTCAGGGACGGTGGGCGCCCGACGCTCCCGCGCCCCGCTGTCGGCGGTGGTGCGATCGCTCAAGAGAGTGCCTCTTTCACTGCATCATTGATTTCCCCGACGCTGGTGAACGTCCGGGGAAAGGTGCCACGGACGGAGCCGTTGCCATCGGTGACCACGGTCACCGGTACGACCCCAGGCAGTCCGAGCGTGCCGGCGAAGGTGCCGTGCGGGTCAGTGTAACTGGGTAACCCGATCCCCCACTCATCCAGCCTGGCGACGCCTGCGGCGGTGGCTGTGTCCGCGTGGATCCCGACGACGGTGTAGTCGGGATGCTGTTCCGCGAAGGTCTCGAACAGCGGCATCTCCTTCCGGCAGGGGGCGCACCACCAGGCCCAGACGACGGCGACCGTCGGCCGGGCCTCAGCGGGTGCGGGGCCGGTGTCACCGAGGCAGTCGAGTTCGACACCGGCGACGGTCGGCCCGGGGCAGGCCGGCCTTCCGGCGAGCGCGTCGGGATCGACGGTTGTCGGTGCGGCTGTGGAGCCGTTCCCGCCCCCGGGTCCGGATACGTCCGAGGCTGGGCCGTTGACGGCACGGAGCATGACCGGAACCGCGAGCACCACCAGAACGGTGAGAATGACGCCGGCCACCATCCCCCATACCGTGTGGCGGCTCATTCTCCGACTCCCGCGAGATCCAGCAGGTACTCACGGTCCTCGCTGGTGATCAGGCGCGCGGCAGCATCTGGCTCCGTCGGCCCCGCAGCGCCGAAGGAGGGACAGTCCGCGGCGAGGAAGCAGGCTCCGCACGCGGGTTTGCGCGAGTGGCATACGCGGCGACCGTGCCAGATCATCCGGTGGGAGAACATCGTCCATTCGCGCCGCTCGATGAGTTCGGCGAGGTCACTCTCGACCTTCACCGGATCCTCGTTGGCCGTCATCATCATTCTGCGGGCCAGGCGACCGAGGTGGGTGTCGACCGTGATTCCGGGCACCCCGAAGGCGTCACCGAGTACCACGTTCGCGGTCTTCCTTCCCACACCGGGTAGTTTCACGAGTTCCTCGAGTGTGCCGGGAACCTCGCCGTCGTGGTTGTCGACGAGCGCCTGTCCCAGCCTCATGAGACTGCGGGTCTTGGCGCGGAAGAATCCGGTGGGCCGGATGATCTCCTCGATCCGCTCCGGTTCCGCGTTGGCGTAGTCGATTGCCGTCGGATAAGCGGCGAACAGGGCCGGGGTCACCTGATTGACGCGGACATCGGTGGTCTGTGCGCTGAGGACGGTGGCGACGAGAAGCTCGAGCGGCGACGAGAACTCCAGGTCACAGCTGGCTTCGGGGTATCCGACGGCGAGTGTCCGGTTGATTCTCCGGGCACGACGCTTCCGGCCGAGGTCCGTCTCCCGTCCGGACGCGGCGGGGTGCGCACCGACCCGTGGGCGGGCGGGGTTGGTGAGTGTTTTGGGCGGTGCGGACATGGGTCCCACTGTAGTCGGCGGTGGCGGAGATGCCGGATCGGTGACGTACCGATGCCGCGTCTCCACCGTGGTGTGAATCGTGCTCCACGGAACACCGAAGGGGACTAGACTCCGGAGACATGACCGAAATCGCAGCTCTCTTCGTCCCGGTGATTGTCGCGGTGTTCGCGATGCAGATGGAACGGTTCGAGACCTACTGCACGCGGTGCACCACCCAGCCGTCCACCGCGGACACCACGAACTAGCACCACAGTGTCCGCCCCACTCCGGTAGGCGGGTAACGACACCGGTTTTTCATGCTTCTGCTGCACAGGGGTACGGGTGTCATCAACACACGAACGCAGATGAGACCACCCCCGAAGGAACCCCGCGAACCCTAAAACGGTCACAATGAGGGTGCGTTCGTGACACATAACATAGTAGAATGCTGGGGAACAACGTTATTTATTGACCGCACAAGTTTTTCCGTCACGGGATGCCCCTGCGGGGGCGGAGTAAGTGAGCTGGAGAATCTGCGGACCAGCCTGTCCCCTACATGCGGACCTGCTTCATCTGATTAGGAGAAACGAGTGGAAGCCGTACAGGAGATTCTGTCCCGCGCAGGAATCTTTCAGGGCGTCGATCCCGTCGCCGTCAACAACCTCATCCAGGAACTCGAGACCGTGCGCTATCCGCGCGGTACGACCATCTTCGACGAGGGCGAGCCCGGAGACCGGCTCTACATCATCACCTCCGGCAAGGTGAAGCTCGCCCGGCACGCCGCGGACGGGCGTGAGAACCTCCTCACCGTCATGGGCCCGTCGGACATGTTCGGCGAACTCTCCATCTTCGACCCCGGCCCACGAACCTCGTCCGCGGTGTGCGTCACGGAGGTCCAGGCCGCGACGATGAACTCCGAGATGCTCCACAAGTGGATCAACGACCACCCGGAGATCTCCGAACAACTCCTCCGTGTCCTCGCCCGCCGCCTCCGCCGGACCAACGCCTCCCTGGCCGACCTCATCTTCACCGACGTCCCCGGACGCGTGGCCAAGACGCTGCTGCAACTGGCCAACCGCTTCGGAACCCAGGAAGGCGGCGCCCTACGGGTCAACCACGACCTCACCCAGGAGGAGATCGCCCAGCTCGTCGGCGCATCCCGCGAAACCGTGAACAAGGCACTCGCGACCTTCGCCCACCGTGGCTGGATCCGTCTCGAGGGAAAGAGCGTCCTGATCTGCGACACCGAACACCTCGCCAAGCGCGCACGCTGACCCGAACACCACAAAACCCGCCCCCACACCAGCCGGGGGCGGGTTTTTCAGGCCCCGGCTCCGCCCGGCACTCACGCACTCGCCGGTATCCGCACAACCAGCACAAAGAACTGGCGTAACGGGACCCGGGCTCCACGTGGAAACGCGTTTCTCGACTCTTCACATAATTTTCATTTCGGAACCTATCTATATCTAAAGTCCTCTGGATAGGGTCCAGGAGGTCAGCACATCCGGCTGCGTGACAGCCCATACAGCATCACCTCCGCGGGCTCTTCTCCATCGACCTTAGGAATGGCCCACCGTGCGTCCCCATACGTTCAGAAGAACCCTCCCCGCAGCTATTCTGTGCACTGCCCTGACCACCTCATTCACGCCCCACGCCGCTGCGGATCCCCACGTCTTCGGTGAGACGCACGCCACCAGCCACGATACGACCAACACAGGCACCGGCACCGAGCCATCCGATCTCGGTTCGGTAGCAGTGCCTGTGGGCGCACCGAGCTTCGCACTGCTCCATGCACCACACCAGCAGCGGTTTTCGCGGGTGTCTTCGGTCTCATAGCGACTCTCGGAATCGTCCTCATCGCGATTATCTCCCGGATCCCCGACTCCGGTAGCGGCAGTGGTCACGGCACCACCCCGGCTACCACGTCCTCCACCACCACACCGTCCACCAGCACCACCAATCCGACGAGCACGACAACCGGCACCAGCACCGGCACCACCGTGCCCGGCACCACCACCGCACCAATCACCACACAGCCGACAACCACGACAACGCAACCGCCGGTGGAAACCCGCGACGTCATTCCCGATGACGGCCTCCGGATTGCGGTCAATCAGGCGATGGGCGCACCGAGAACCCTCTGATCGATGTGACTCCGCGTGACATCAACGAGCATCCGGTCGAGGATCTCACGGTCAGCACCTGGTCATTCGTCGGCGATGAGTATTACCTCGTCGAGAGCCTGAGTGGCCTCGAGCATCTGACGAGTCTGAGAACGCTCGACGTCTATGGGCAGTGGCCCGTGAATCTTCCCGATCTACCGAACCTCCCGCACCTGGAGAGCCTGCATCTGACGAGCTACAACGGGGGTACCTCCCGGAGCCCACCGCCTCCTTCCCCGCTCTGCACTCGATCGTCATCGAGGGTGGCGGGCTAGTAGACCTCCCCACGGCGATGTTCTCCCCGGTCGGCAAGGTCCCGGGCAGCAGCGTCTCCACGCAGCTGACGATCGAGAACGCCGAGCGTTTCACCACACTGCCGGCCAATCTCGGGCAGCGCCCGGTATTCCGCACCATCAATATCTCGGGAACCGCCATCACAGAGCTGCCGGACAGTCTCGGTGGTGTTGCATCCGTCGAGTCGATCACGTTGAAGAGGAACCCTCAGTTGTCCCGCATTCCCGAGGGGCCCGCGCCCCTGTCCAACCTCACCCGGGTGGACATTTCCTGGTCCCCGGAGCTCTCGTCACTGCCTACCTCGTTGTTCGAGGCCCGGCCACTGGACACCCTCAACGTGGTCCGCACCGGTCTCACAGGACTTTCCTCGACCCTCGGAAATGCGTCCTCGTTGAGGCTTGCCGACGTCCCCCACAACGCGATCGTGACACTCCCCGATTCCATCGGACAGTTGGACAAGCTGGGGAGTTTCGTTGCCTCGGCCAACAAAATCTCGGATCTTCCCCCGAGCATCACGGCGCTGCCGTCGCTGTACTACCTGGATCTGAGTGAAAACCAGCTGACCACCCTGCCGTCCCGGTTGGGGTGCGGCGGTGGGGCTCCGTTTCCTTCTCCTATCCCACAACCAGCTGAACGATGGACTTCCCGAGGACATCAGCCAGATCCGGCTCCTAGACGCGATCACCCTGGGGAACAACAATCTCACCCAGACACCCGCTTTCCTCAGTCACCGGCCCGGGCAGGGCAGGGAGAACGACGATTCCCTGGTGAATGTCCACCTCAACGCCAACCCGATCTCGACGGTTCCGGAATCGGTGCTCACGTCCCACGCGACCATCGATCTGGAGGGCACGAGCGTGTCCCCGGAAGACCCCGTCGTCCAGCGGGCGGGCGAGGATGGTTCCGGTGTCGCATTCACCTTCTCCTGAGGAGCTGTAGCCTCTTGATCAGGGAATGAACCAAGGAGGCACCCCTCCCCCCGGTCGTCTCCACGACGAAGCCCCGCCCCCGACCCACGGGGATGGGGCTTCTCCGTTCGTTCAACCGCGGTGGAGACCGCTCCTACTCGCCGTTGTTCTCCAGGTAGCGGAGGGTGACGCGGGTGGACTGCTCGGCCGCTCCCCGGAGGACGGGATCGACATCGGTGTAGATCTCGTCGACCAGGGTCTTCAGGGGGGTGTCCCTGCCGAGGCGGGCACGGACCTCACGGACCTGCTCGAGGCGCTGCTCGCGGCGGTCGATGTACTTGCGGGCCATCTGCGCGGTGTCGGGCAGGTCGGGGCCGTGGGCGGGCAGCAGGTGGATGCCGTCGCCCTCCTTCTCCAGCATGTGGAGGGTGTCGAGGTAGAGGCCGAGGTCACCGTCGGTCTCCGAGATCATGGTGGTGTGTCGGCCGGCGATCGTGTCACCGGTGACGATGCCCTCCAGGGTCGATTCATGGGGGACGCCGCTCCAGATGAAGAAGCAGGCGGAATCCGAGGTGTGCCCCGGGGTGTGGCGGACCTCGATCTGCGGGGTCACACCTTCGAGAGAGATGACCTCCCGGTCCTCCAGCGGCTCACCCTCGCGGCAGTAGGTCTTGTCGAAGGCCCGGACGGGCGCGCCGGTGAGCTGGCGGAAACGGCCGGTGGAGTCGGCGTGGTCGTGGTGCCGGTGGGTGATCAGGATGAGCGCGACCTCACTGGCCTTGCTGTTGAGGACATTGAGGTGGCCCTCATCCTCCGGCCCCGGGTCGATGACGATGCTCCGTGGATCGCCCTCCGCCCGGATCACCCAGGAATTTGTTCCCTCCAGGGAGGCGTAGGACGGGTTCGGACTGAGGACAACTGCAGCTGACGGTGTTACCGGACGCAGCTGGCTGTAGGCGGGGTGCTCCATGCCCACCAGCTTAACCGTCGACGGCATCCGCGCACGGCGTTACTCCTTGATTTCCACCACAATCTCCACCTCAACGGGTGAGTCGAGGGGAAGTTCGTACACGCCGACGGCGGATCGGGCGTGCCGTCCGGCGTCCCCGAAGATCTCGGCGAGGGCGTCGGATGCGCCGTTGAGGACCGCAGCCTGGGCGTTGAATCCTTCGGCGGAGGCGACGAAGCCGGTGACCTTGAGGACACGGGAGACACTGTCGATGCCGACGAGGGAGTCGACCGCGGCGAGTGCGTTGAGTGCGCAGGTGCGGGCCAGCTGCGCGGCGGTGTCGACGCTGACGTCCGCGCCGACCTTGCCGGTCGCGGCGAGCGCCCCGTCGACGAGCGGCAGCTGGCCGGAGGTCCACACCTGGTCACCGACCCGGATGGCCGGCTGGTAGGACCCTGCGGGGGCGGCGACGGCGGGCAGTGTGATCCCGAGTTCGCGGAGGCGTTGCGAGTTTCCCATTTCAGTCCTTCGGGCGCTTCATGTAGGCGACGACGTTCTCGGGATTGGGGCCCGGAACGACGGTGACCAGCTCCCAGCCGTCCTCACCCCAGGTGTCGAGGATCTGCTTGGTGGCGTGTGTGAGCAGTGGCACGGTGGCGTATTCCCAGGTGGTGTTAGTCATGCCTCACACTTTATGCGAGTCCGGGCGACCCGGCACCAACGAGTGCCCGGGAACGGATCGTGTGCGGTGGGTCGGCGGGGGCGTGTCCAACCCCGGGGTGGGGCAGAGGACGGGTCTGCACCACGCTGCGACGGTGTGGTGCCGTTCCCCGCGGGACCCGGAACCCGGTTCTTCGCGGCTCGTCGGGGACGTTGCCCAGCGGCGGCACGCGGGGGCTGCTCCGCGCTCCACGGGAGGTACCTGTGTGTCGCGGCGGCAGCCGGCTCGATCGGGTCCGCGACGTATCCCGCACCGCGGAAAACCGTTGCGCGTCACGGTCACTGCCGGCTGGGTAGGACGAGCGCAATGATCCCGTGGCCGGGCGCCGGATGGAGGAGCCCGCGCCGACGCTGCCGACGGGCGCGTCCGGGCGCGACGCGGTCGACGTCCGCGCCCCGGTCACCCGGTCACGGGCGTTCCCCATCGACCCCCTGTCCCGGGGACGGGAGCGCCGACCGTTGGCCTGCCGTCGGCTAGATGCCGATCAGTTCGCCGCCGGAGGCGAGGTACTCGGCCCAGTTGCTGATGTGGGGGTTCTTGCGCAGCAGTGCGCGACGCTGCCGTTCGGTGAGACCACCCCACACGCCGAACTCGACCCGGTTGTCCAGGGCGTCGGCACGGCATTCGGTGAGCACCGGGCAGCGGCGGCAGATCACCGCAGCCTTGCGCTGGGCGGCACCGCGGACGAAGAGCGCGTCCGGGTCGCCTTCGCGGCACTTGGCCCGGGTCACCCACTCACCGCGACCCGGAGGGGTTTCGACGGTGGAGGTGTTGCGTGAGTTGCGGGCAAAGTAGGGGTTCGTACGTGGATCCTGGATAAGTGATGCGGTCATCGCTGATCTCTCCTACTGCATGCCTTCATTGACGCATGTAAGTGTATTCACACCATGCACCATATGTCGAATGCGTCACACCTGCGGGTGGAGCCAACTGTTTCCGGGGCGTGGATTTGTTACGTAGGGTAAAGGGGTGTCTCTCGTAAAATCCCTGTCCAAGACCGCCGGCGCCATCGTCGCCGTCGGAGTTCTCGGCGCGGCGGTCGTCGCCCCGGTGGCCGGAATCTCCGGGCTCGCCGTCGCACGGACGCAGGAAGCGATGGAATCCAACCTCGCCGACCTCACCGACGGCGAGGCACCCGGGGTGACCACGATCCTGGACGCCCACGGCAACCCCATGGCCTGGTTGTACAAGCAGCGCAGGTTCGAGGTCACCGGTGACCAGATCTCCCCCGCGATGAAGCAGGCCATCATCAGCGTGGAGGACCGGCGCTTCTACGAGCATGACGGAGTCGACTGGCAGGGCACCATCCGTGCCATGGCGACGAACATCTTCTCCGGTTCGGTTCAGCAGGGTGCGTCCACCCTCGACCAGCAGTACGTGAAGAATTACCTCCTGCTGGTCGACGCGGAGGATGAGTCGGAACAGGCCGCGGCCACCGAGACCAGCTACGCCCGCAAGCTCCGCGAGATGCGGATGGCCTCGGATCTGGAGCAGTTGCTGACCAAGGACGAGATCCTCACCCGCTACCTGAACATCGTGCCGTTCGGAAACGGGGCCTACGGCATCGAGGCCGCGGCCCGTACCTACTTCGGTATTCCGGCGATCGAGCTGAACGTGGCACAGGCCGCGATGCTCGCCGGGATCGTCCAGTCCTCCTCCATACTCAACCCGTACACCAACGAGGCCGGGGTCACACAGCGCCGGAACACCGTGCTGGACACGATGGTCGCGACCGGATCGATCACCCCGGAGGAGGCCGCGGCCGTCAAGCAGCAGCCTCTCGGCGTTCTCCCGGCACCCGATGAGCTGCCCCGCGGCTGCATCGCCGCGGGCAACCGTGGCTTCTTCTGCGACCACGTCCTGCGCTACCTGGAAGACAAGGGCGTCAGTCTCGACCGACTCGAGACCGGCGCGTACACGGTGGAGACGACCCTGGATCCGGTCATCCAGGACATCGCCCACGATTCGGTCACGGCGCAGGTCGACCCCATGGCACCGGGTGTCGCCGAGGTCATGGACGTCATCGAGCCGGGCAGGGAGGATCGCCCCATCAGGGCGATGGTGTCCTCACGCAACTACGGCCTGAACCTCGAGGCTGGCGAGACGGTTCTGCCCCAGACCTCGACGAGGGTCGGAAGCGGCGCCGGCTCGGTCTTCAAGATCTTCACCGCTGCCGCGGCCCTCGAGAAGGGCATGGGCGTGGACACGATGCTCGACGTTCCCACCCGCTACGAGGCGAAGAACCTCGGCACCGGCGGAGCGAGGAACTGTCCACCGAACACGTACTGCGTCGAGAACGCCGGCGTCTATAAGCCGAAGATGACACTCAAGGATGCGCTCGCGCACTCACCCAACACGACCTTCGTCAAGCTCATCGAGACCATCGGGGTGAAACCGACCGTCGACATGGCCGTGAAACTCGGGCTAAGGGACTACGCAGAGCCGGGGAGTTTCGACGGGGAGTCCTCGATCGCGCAGTACATGAAGGACCACAATCTCGGTTCCTTCACGCTCGGCCCGACGGCGGTCAACCCACTGGAGCTCACGAATGTCGCGGCGACGGTCGCCTCCGGTGGAATCTGGTGCGAGCCGAACCCGATCGTGCGGGTCACCGACCGCCACGGCCGACCCGTTTCCCTGGACCAGCCCGACTGCGAACGGGTCCTCGACGAGGGTGTCGCCTACGCCCTCGAGAACGGTCTGTCACAGGACGTCGTGTCAGGCACGGCGGCGGACGCGGCACGGGCCGCGGGCTGGTCCGCTCCCACTGCCGCGAAAACGGGGACGACGGAGTCCCACCAGTCCGCCGCGTTCATGGGCTTCAACAGCGGGTTCGCCGCGGCCCCGTACATCTACAACGACGGCACCACGGTGTCCCCCCTGTGCACCAGCCCGCTCCGGCAGTGCCCCGAGGGAAACCTCTACGGCGGCATGGAGGCGGCGCGCACCTGGTTCGGTGCGGCCAACAGGATTCCGGCCGCCACCGGCGGCAAGCTCGGTCCGTTCGACGACCGCTTCAAGCAGGGCACCGCTGTCGCGAACCTGCCGCAGGTGTCCGGCATGAGCGAGGATGACGCCCGCAAGAAGATCACGGAAGCGGGCTACACGGTGCGCAGCCAGTACGTGTCCGGGAACGGAATCCCGCTCGGACGTGCGGTGAGCGTGGTAGCCGCGAAACAGCCGCTGCTCAAGGGCGATGAGGTCATCCTTCAGCTGTCCGATGGTTCCAGCCCGGCCCCCATGCCGTCGGTTCCGGACCAGAGGACGACCCCGGATCGGGCGCGGAGGCAGGCCCCGGACCCGGTGGACACCGTGGAGGACCTGCAGAACGCGCTCAACGACATTCTGCGCGAGAACGGTTTCTGATCCCTGCGCCGGTCAGGCGCGCTGCAGTCGCTCCCTGACCGCGGTGGAGATCCGCTTGCCGTCGGCGCGGCCCGCGGCGGCGGCCCGGGCGGCTTTCATGACCTGCCCCATCTGCTTCATCGTCACCGGAGCGCCGGTTTCCCCCGCGACCTCGGCCACCGCCCTGTCGACGACCGCGGCCAGGTCGGCGTCATCCAGCTGGGTGGGCTGGTAGCGCGCCAGAATGTCGGCCTCGGTCTCCTCGGCGGCGGCGAGCTCCCCTCGTCCCGCCTCCCGGTAGATCTCCGCCGACTCGCGGCGTTTCTTTATCTCGCGGGCGATCAGCCGGAGGACATCCTCGTCCCCCACCTCGTGCTTGGCGCCGCTGACGGCCTCGGTCTGGATGGCGGCGAGAAGACTGCGCAACGTGCGCTTGGTGTCCTCGTCGCGGGCCTTCATGGCTGCGGTCAGATCCGCACGGACGGCATCAGTCAACGTACTCATGCCGTCCACGATACGCTGGACAGGTGCGATTGAACATGAATCTGATCCGCCGGGCCACCCTGACCGCCACCGGTACCGCCCTCGCCGGGGGCGCCGCTCTCACGGCGTGGGGGAACCGGGAGCTCGAGAACTTCCGGCTCCACGAGGTCACCATCCCGCTGCTTCCGTCGGGAACACTGCGCGGCGAGAGCACTGACTTCCGGATCCTGCATCTCAGCGATCTGCACATGCTGCCCGGGCAGGACGCGAAGTGCGAGTGGGTTTCCTCCCTCATCGACACCGACCCGGATCTCGTGGTCAACACCGGGGACAATCTCGGGGACGCGAAAACCGTTCCCGACGTCCTCCGGGCCCTCGGCCCACTGTTGAGCCGCCCGGGGCTCTTCGTCTTCGGCAGCAACGACTACTGGGCACCCCGTCCGGTCAATCCCCTCGGTTACCTCGTCGGGCGGAAACGGCCGGTCAGCGACGTAGAACTACCGTGGCGCGACCTGCGTGCCGCTTTCGTCGAGCGCGGCTGGCACGACGCCACACACGCCCGGCGCGAGTTCAAGGCGGGCCACGTACGGATCGCCGCGGCGGGGGTCGACGATCCGCACCATGACCTGGACGACTACGCCACCATCGCCGGCCCACCGCACAGGGACTGCGATCTCGCGATCGCGCTCTCACACGCCCCGGAGCCCCGGATCCTGCAGCGGTTCGCCGACGACGGTTATCAGCTGGCCCTGTGCGGACACACACACGGCGGGCAGATCTGCCTGCCCGGTGGGCGTGCGCTGGTCACCAACTGCGGCATCAACGCACGCAGGGCCAGCGGACTCAGCCGCACCGGGCCGATGCACGTCCACGTCTCGGAGGGACTCGGCACCTCCCGCTACGCACCGGTACGCCTGTTCTGCCCGCCCGCGGCGACACTCCTGCGGATCACGGAACTACCCTCCCGATGACTATCAAACACCGTTCCAGCTGCGGTTTTGCCCGGCACAGTCCCGTAAGCTAGAGTATTCCGGGTAGCAGGCGATGCCTGCACACCGGGATATGGCGCAGCTTGGTAGCGTGCCTCGTTCGGGACGAGGAGGTCGCAGGTTCAAATCCTGTTATCCCGACCATCACCCGGTGCGGTGGACCCAATTGAGTCCGCCGCACCGGGTTTTCTTCTTCCCCGGACTTTTCCACCCGGACTACCGTTCCGGGGGAACGTCGGTCACCGCGGGGATCGTCGCGGTGGGGTCATCCGAGGGCCGGTGCCCGGCGACCATTGATGCACTGCCGTCCCGGTCCCCGACCGGATCCCCCGGAACCGGTTCGGGGGGACAGTCCACGGTCGGGGCGAAGCGCCCGACGAGGACCCCCAGTACGACCAGGGCACCGAGTACGGCGACGGCCGTCCACAGGACCGGGCCGCTTCCACCGGTGCCGAACCCGGCCAGTGCCCCGGCCGGGTACGCCGCGGGCATCACCGCCGTGAGCAACCGCCAGAAGGCCGTCGGTTCCTCCCCCACGGAAACACCGGAGAAAACGTGGCCGAGCACACCGACCTGGGCGATCAGCCCCAGAACCAGAGCGATTCGTCCGGCGGTCCCGCCGAGGAGACCGATCACCGCACGTCCGGACACTGCGGCGGCGACGGCGGTCAACGCAACCACGAGGATCGCCCCGGTGAGCGCGACGGAGCCCGCGGGCCTGGCGACGGTGGCCACGAACACCGCACCGACAGCCGCGATTCCGGCGACCGCGAGACCCGGTGCGCCGAACGTCCGCGAGCGGGCACCCCCCGGTTCAGCGGAGGGGCGGCTGAGCAGCCACAGGGAGGTCCCCGCGAGCCAGACGAGAAGCGCCGCGAACAGTGCGCCCATCGGTCCGACCCCGACGCCGGTGTCCAGCTGCGCGGATGCCTGTTCCACGGCTCCCGGAGCAGCACCGGCGGCTCCCCTTGCCGGCAGGCCCGCCTGGATAGCGTCGATCTTCTTCTCGTTGGCCTCCGCCATCGAGCGGACGCGTTCGGCACCGTCACGGATCTCGTCGACTCCGCTCTGCAGCGCCTGTGCGCCCTCATCCAGTTCGCGGAGACCGCTGGTCAGGGAGCGGGAACCGGCGGCGGCGCTGTAGACGCCGTCGTGGAAGGGTTGCCCCGGTGTGGAGAGCTGGTTCGCGACCTCACGGGAACCGTCCCGTAGCTCATTGAGTTGGCCGAGCATCTCGGGGGCGATGCGGAAGTTGACCACCTCGACACGGAGATTGACCAGTTCCATCCGTAGCTTCGGCGCCTCCGGGTGGTCTGATTTCGCGAGGGTGGCGTCGACGTCATCGAGGATCCTGAGCAGCTCGTCCCGGGCTCCCGGCAGAGCCTCGATCTGTTCCACCGCCCGGGAGACTCCGTCGGCGACCCGGGTGGCGCCGTCCCCCAGCTGGCCGGTACCGGCCTGGAGCTGGATCAGCCCATCGGTGAGCTGCTGCGAACCGTTGACCGCGTCCGTGGCTCCCTCGGAGAGCCTCCGGCTCCCGTCGGCGAGCTCCCCGGCCCCATCACTGAGTTCGCCGGTACCGGCGACGAGAAACCCCGCCTGGGTTTCGGCCTCGCCCGCGGCGCGCCGTGCCGCAACGAGATCACCACCACCCCGGACCTCCCGGCGCGCCTCACCGGACGCGGCGGTGTCGTCCCCCTCATTTCCCACCGACGTGGACATGAGATCCGTCCCACTGACGACCGTGCAGACCGCACCCACCATCACCGGCAGGAACAGCAGCAGGGCCAGCAGGACGCGGGTGACGGTTACTCCGGTTCGGCTCATACCGTGAAATCTAGCGTCGATGCCGGGGAAGGTGATGAGCCACACCGAATGAACCACCGGAAGGTGGGCGAATCAGGGGGGCTCTGAGGACCGGAAGATTCGGACCGCGTCCGCCTGCGGCGGTCCACCGGCCGCGTCGGGTGGTCGTGACCGGCTGGTATCGTCTACAAGGGTATGTCTGACCGCAGCATGATACGAATCTCCCCTCGACACTCATCAAGGAACGCAGGTGTGATGCCCAAGTGACGCTGTTCATCGTCCTCGCGTTGGCGGCGCTCGCCCTCGGGCTCGCCCCCTTCACGGTCCGTCTGTTCGACCGTCGTGCCGGCTGGCCCCTGGCGGTGATCTTCCTGATCGCCGCAGGCCTCCTGGCGCGACACATCCCCAGACTGATGGACGGGGAGGTGATCACCTACCGGCACGTCTGGGCACGGGACTTCATCGCCCCCGGGCAGGACGCCGGCTTCGCTCTCCGGGGCGACCCGTTGAGCGTGTTCTTCGCACTGCTCGCCCTCGTCATCGGCGCGATCGTCTTCATCTATTCGGCGTCCTACCTGCACAACAAGCAGTCCAACGGCAGTTTCTACGTCATCATGTCCGCGTTCATGCTCGCGGTCCTGCTGCTGGTCCTCTCCGACGACGTCGTGCTGATGTTCATCGCGTGGGAACTCGTGTCCATCGGGTCGTTCCTGCTCATCGCGCGGGCCGGCTCAGCTGGTGAGGCGGGGTCGGTCCGCACCCTGATCCTGACGTTCACCGGTGGTCTGACGCTCCTCGCGGCCCTGACCATCGCCGCGACCCAGGCCGGCACCACCGACCTCACCGACATCCTCGCCTCCGACTTCTGGACCGAAGATCCACGGTTGGGAACGGCGGTGGGTGTGCTGATCGCCATCTCCGCATTCACGAAGTCCGCGCAGTTCCCCTTCCACTTCTGGCTCCCGGAGGCGATGGCCGCCGCGACCCCGGTGTCCGCGTTCCTGCACGCCGCCGCCGTGGTCAAGGCCGGCATCTACCTGCTGCTGCGCTTCTCCACCGTGATGCACGACAACCACGTGTGGAACCTCCTGCTCATCACCGTCGGCATGTTCACCGCGGTGATGGCGTCCCTGTTCGCGATCCAGAAGACCGACCTGAAGCGCCTGACGGCGTACTCGACGGTGTCCCACCTGGGCTGGATCGTCGCGACCATCGGCATCGGCACGCCCTTCGCGCTGGCCGCCGCCGTCCTCCACACACTGACCCACGCCCTGTTCAAGTCCTCACTGTTCATGCTCATCGGGGTCGTGGACCACGAGGCGGGTTCCCGCGACGTACGCCGCCTCGGTCCGCTGTGGAACCGGATGCCGTTCACCTTCACCGGCGTGCTCGTCGGTTCCCTGTCCATGGCGGCCGTCCCACCGCTGATGGGCTTCATCTCCAAGGAGAGCATGCTGGAGGCGTTCACCGAGGCACCCCTGGACACCGCCGGTGTGTGGCTGCTGCTCGGGGCCGCCGGCGTGGGCGCGGTCTTCACGTTCACCTACTCGGCCCGACTGGTGCTCGGCGCCTTCGTCGACGGCCCGCGCGACATGTCGGAGGTCCACGAGGCCCCGGTCCAGCTGTGGCTGCCCGCCGCACTGCCCGGCCTGGCCTCGCTGCCGCTGGCGTTCGTCGCCGCATCCCTCGACGAACCGCTCGACGCCGTCGTGGGATCGGTCACCACCGCCCCGCACCTGCACCTCGGGCTCTGGCACGGCCTGACCGTTCCGCTCGGGATCTCCGTCCTGGTGCTGGTCGTCGGTGTGCTCGGCGTACTCGCGCGCAGGCGGATCCTCCCGTCCTTCGACGGGCGTGCCCTGCTGCCGTTCACGGGCAACATCGCGCTGCGCCGTTTCGTCGAACTGTGCGGGCGATGGGGCCGTACCGCCGGCCGGATGGCGGACTCCTACTCCCCTGCCCGCCACCTGCTGTACCCGCTGCTGGTGCTGATCGGTTTCGCGGCGATCGTGCTGTTCATGCCCGGCATCGACGGAGTCACCCCCGGGGCCCGGGTCGAGGGCATCGACGATCCGATCGACCTCATCCCGCTGCTCATCGTCGTGGTGTCGGTCTTCGGTCTCACCCGGGCGCGCACCCGACTGGCGGGCGCGGTCCTGCTCGGCACCACGGGCGTGGGCGTCACCCTGCAGATCCTGGCGCTCGGCGCCCCGGACGTGGCGCTGACGCAGTTCCTCGTGGAGACCCTCGTCGTCGTCATCATCATGATGGTGATCCGGCAGCAGCCGGAGGAGTTCCACAAGACCTCCGGACGCCGACGCACCTCCTCCGCGATCCTCGGTATCGCGACCGGTACCGCGGCATTCGCCGCCGTCATGGGCCTGCTGGGCCGGCACGAGCGCCCAGACATCGCCCTGTACTACCTCAGCAACGGCCCGGAGATCACCGGTGGTGACAACGTGGTCAACACGATCCTCGTCGAGTTCCGCGCCTTCGATACCCTGGGTGAGCTCTCCGTCCTGGGTATGGCCGGTGTCGTCATCGCCGCGGTCGTCGGATCCGTTCCGAGGCACCCGTTCCAACGGGGTACCCGACCGCTGTTCCTCCCGGATTCGATCCGGAACGCACTCCCCCTGGAGCAGCTGCGGAGATACCTCCTGCCGGTGCTCGGAATCCTGTCCTTCCTCATTTTCATGCGCGGACACAACTCCCCCGGCGGCGGCTTCATCGCCGCCCTGGTCGCGGGTGGTGCGATCATGGTCGTCTACCTCGCGTACGGCACCGACAAGCCCGTCGTCCGCCCGAACACCCCGTTCCTGCTCACCGGTACCGGCGTGCTGACCGCGGTCGGGTCCGGATTCCTCGGTTTCTTCGAGGGGTCCTTCCTCTACCCGCTGCACGGCCACATCGGCCCGGAGCACGTCAGCACCTCGATGATCTTCGACGTCGGCGTGTTCCTCGCGGTCCTCGGCATGCTCACCCTCGCGATCAACGCACTCGGCGGGTACCTGCGGCCCGGCGCCGACAGGAGACTCCTGCCGTTCCACCGCGGCGGTGAACACCCGCTGCCGGACATTCCCGATGTGCAACCCGACCCGAAGCTCGACGATCCACGCCAACCGGAGACGGCACCGGTCGGAGCCGGTCGCGTCGACGGCGACGACGACCCCTCCGCCGCGGACACCGCAGAGGCCACCGGGGAGCAGAAGGGAGAGAAGCAGTGATCATCGCACTGACCATCGCGTTCCTGCTCGGCGGCGGTGTCTACCTGATCATGCAGCGGGGCATGGTGCGCATCGTGTTCGGCATGGGTCTGGTGAGCCATGCCGCGAACCTCATCATCCTCGCGACCGGCATCGGCGCCTGGCGCGGCGAACCGTTCGGTGGGCGCACCCCTCTCGATGGGGCGGCCGACCCCCTGCCGCAGGCGTTCGTCCTGACCGCCATCGTCATCACCATGGCGACCACCGCCTTCATGCTGGCGCTCGCCGCACTGGGCCGGTCCGACGACACCCGCTCCGCGGAGGACCCCGACGAGGAGTCCCCGCTGGAGACCCGTGGCCGGACAGCTGCCCCGGTCCGCCCCGGTTCCCATCGTGCGGCCCGGGTCGCCGACCGGCTGGCCAAGGAGGAGAAGTAGACAGTGAACAACGATCTTTCCTGGGTTCTCCCTCTCTTCGTCGCCGTGCCTCTGGCGGCCGCCGCGGTCGCGGTGATCGTGCCGTGGCGCGTCGTCCGTGACTTCCTCATGGTCCTTGTCCCCGGGGCCGGGATCATCGCGGGTGGGTGGCTGTTCGCCCGCACCGAGGTAACCGGCACCGTGGCGCACTCGGTCGGACTCTACGACGGTGGTGTCGCGATTCCGTTCGCCGCGGATCCGTTCGCCGCGGTGATGATCCTGACCACGTGCATCGTGGCGCTCGCCTCCAATCTGTTCGCCCTCGTCGCCGGTGAGACCCGGGCCCGGTTCTACTCCGGGCTCGCGCTGATGCTCACCGCCGGCGTCAACGGTGCTCTGCTCACCGCCGACCTGTTCAACCTCTTCGTGTTCATCGAGGTCATGCTCCTGCCGTCCTACGGTCTGATCGCCATGACCGGAACCTGGTCTCGCCTCGCGGGTGGCCGGATGTTCGTCCTGGTGAACCTGACCACCTCCACGGTCCTGCTCATCGGTGTGGCTCTCGTCTACGGCGTGGCGGGCACCGTGAACATGGCGGCACTCGCCGGCGCGGCGGCGGGCAACGGCCCCCTCACCGTGGCGATGGGTGTCGTCGTGATCGCGCTGTGCGTGAAAGCCGGTGTCTTCCCGGTGCACACCTGGCTGCCACGGACCTATCCGGGAACCTCCCCGGCGGTGATGGGCCTGTTCTCCGGCCTGCACACGAAGGTCGCGGTGTACGCGCTGTTCCGCATCTACACCGTCATCTTCGCCCTGGATGAACGCTGGTCCTGGCTCATCGCCGTCGTCTGCATGATCTCCATGCTGGTGGGTGGCTTCGCGGGCCTCGCCGAGCACACCATGCGCCGCGTCATCGCCTACCAGATGGTCAACGGTATGCCGTTCATCCTGGTCGTGCTGGCGTTCGCGACGCTCGACCCGGTCCGCGCTCTCGCGGCCGGCATCCTCTACGCCCTGCACCACATGATCACGGTCGGTTCGCTGGTGCTCACGGTGGGTGCCGTGGAGGAGACCTACGGCACGGGCATGCTGACCCGCCTGTCCGGTCTGATGCGCCGCGAACCGCTCGTGTCCGCGGTGTTCGTCATGGGCGCATTCTCGGTCGTCGGATTCCCCCCGTTCTCCGGTGTGTGGGGCAAGCTCTACGTCACCCTCGCCGTCGCCCGGGAGGGTGACCTGAAGGCGTGGCTGGTCATCGCCGTGATCATCATCGCGAGCTTCGGTGCCCTGCTGTCCATGCTGCGGCTGTGGCGTGCGGTGTTCTGGGGGAAGGACATGAAGGAGAAGGAGTTCCCGGCGACGCTGCTGGTCTCCGGATCGAAACTGGTCCCCGGCGCAGCCCTCGCCGTACTCAGCGTCGCGATGTTCTTCGGGGCCGGGGTCCTCACATCCGTGACCACGACCGCCGCGGAGGGGCTGCTCGACATCGACGGCTACCGGCAGGCCGTCCTCGGCGACTTCTCGACCGCGGTGGGGGTCGTCGACACCGGAGACGTGCCCCTGCCGAGCACTGACGTCCCAGAGGAGGTCCGCTGATGTTCCACGTGATCCGGTTCGGGGTCTGGCTGATCGGTCAGGTGTTCGCGGGAGCGCTCACCGTCGCCCGCGACGTGGTGCGCCGGCACTCACACATGCACCCCATCGTGGTGGCCTACCCACTGCGGGTGACCAAGGATTGGCAGATCGCCGCCCTGTCGACCTGCATCACCATGACCCCGGGGACCCTGTCCGTCGGGCTGCGTCCTGACGCCGACGGGGACGGTCCCGAGATCCTCCTCGTGCAGGCCGTCTACGGGGCGGAGCCGGCCGAGGTGTTCGCCGGCCTGGCGGACATGGAGGAACGGATGGTGCCCTCCGTCAGGGGCATCGACCACGGTGCGCCCGGTCAGGGCGCCGGAGAGGAGAACCGATGAGTGCACTGACCATCATCGTCGTGGTGTGCATCGTGATGATGTCCCTGGCACTGATGTCCAGCCTGGCGCTGCTGCTGAAGGACGGCGGGGACGCGACCCGGGCGGTACTCGCGGACAAGGTCTTCTACACGATGATCGCGATCTTCGTGACGTGGACGATCATCAACCCGACGTCGATCTCCTACGAGATCCCGCTGCTCGCCGGCCTGCTCGGTCTGCTGACCACCGTGTCCTTTGCCCGGATCCTGTCGAAGGGACGACGATAATGACCTTCACCGAGATCATCATCAGCCTGGTCCTCCTGTTCGCCGCGTCGATGACGCTGGTCACCGCCGCCGCGCTGTGGCGTGCCCCGGACGCCCTGACGCGGGCGAATCTCCTGGGCCCGACCATCGGTGTCGCGCTGCCGCTGATCATCGCCGCACACCTGCTGCACGACTGGTCGACGAGCGGTTTCGTCGCCACGGATCTGCTGCGAGCCTGTGTCGCGATCACCGGACTGCTCGTCATCGCCAGCGTGTCCACGTTCTACATGGGACGTTCCATCTTCGCCGTGGAGGACCCGGAGGTGATCACCGTCGAGGCACTGCGCACGGGTGACCACGGAAAGCGGGGGACGGATCCCGCCGGAACTGACGGGGATTCCCCGGATCCATCGGCCTAGGACGACGAAAGAAGGCTCCCCCACCAGGGTTTTCCGGTGGGGGAGTCTCGCGTTGTTCCGGTGGTTGCGGTCAGATCGTGGACAGCTCCGCGGCACCGAACGCCGAGCTGAAGCGCTCGCACCAGATGACCACGCTGTTCGCCGTACCCAGGTCGAGATCGGCCGGGATGGCGTAGTTCTGGTTGCCGTGCGTGGCCTTGAGCGCCCCGAGGGTCACGTATCCCGCATCCCCCAGAGCGGAGTAGTCACCGGAGGCCGGGGTGAGGACGACCTTGAGGTCCGGACCGTCGAGACTCGCCAGATCCTCCAGTCGCAGGACACGGGAGCCGTCCGGGAGCTCCGCGATGAGAGCGGTACCGGAGGTGTCGTGATCCACGGAAATGAACTGTCCCCGCTTCACCTCGACCGGTTGAGCGGGTTCCGCCGTGTCCGCGTCGGTCGGATCCATGTCTTTCCCGGTGGTGGCCGTCTCGTCCCGGGAGGCGGTGGCGACGGTTCCTCCGGGGGCCGGGAACGCCTCATCGACACTGGATGAGGTGAAGGCACGCCACGGCTGGGTGAGTGCCAGGGCGACGCCTATGGCGATCACGAGAATCAGGGCAATTAGGGTGATGTAGACGGGTTTTCTGTCGGAACTATTTTTCAGGGGCATATCCACTGCAACCATAGATGACGCGTCCACATTCCCGGATGCGCAGGTTTTCTTTCCCCCTCACGGGGAACGGCCCCGCGACCGGGGTCGTGGGGCCGTTCCCCGATACGCCAAAACTAGCTGGAGGCGTCGGAACGCAACTCACGCACGCGATTGCCGAGCCATCCGTCGACATTGGTCCAGTACTCGTAGACCTGCTTCTCCACCTCGCTGGTGATGCCGTCCATCGTGCGGGCGATGTTGCCCGCGAGACGCTCACGGGCGGCGTCGTCCATGACCTCGCGGACGAGGGTGCCGGCCTGGATGAAGTCGTCGTCCTCGGGATGCCGGACGTAGGCGCCACGGGTGAAGTCGGTGCCGTGGGTGCTGTCCCACAGGCCGAGGTCACCTGCGGTTCCGACGGTGACACCCGAACCGGAGGTCTCCCCACCGTCGTCCAGATACCCTGCCTGCCGCTCCGTCTGGTTCGGGCTGTAGACGGGCTGCTCCGGAGCGTCGAACTCGTAGGTCATCGCGCCGTCCTTGGAGTAGCTGTTGACCGGGCAGACGGGCCGGTTGACCGGCAGCTGCTCACTGTTCGCACCGACGCGGTAACGGTGGGCGTCCGCGTAGGCGAAGCCGCGGGCGATGAGCATCTTGTCCGGGGAGAACCCGATGCCGCGGACCAGGTTGGAGGGGGCGAATGCGGCCTGCTCGATCTGCGCGAAGAAGTTGCGCGGGTTGCGGTTGAGCGTGAAGTGGCCGACGTGGATCAGTGGATAATCCTTCTGGGACCACGTCTTGGTCAGATCGAAGGGGTTGAAGCGGTAGCTCTCCGCCTCATCGACCGGCATGATCTGCACCTTGACGTCCCAGGTCGGGTAGTCGCCGTTCTCGATCGCGTTGTAGAGGTCCTCGCGGGAGGAGTCCGGGTTGGCGGCGACGGTCTCCGCCGCCTCTGCGTCGGTGAGGGTCTCCCATCCCTGCCGGGTCTTGAAGTGGTACTTCACCCAGAAGCGCTCGCCGGCCTCGTTGACCCACTGGTAGGTGTGGGAACCGAATCCGTCCATGTGCCGGAAGTCCTTCGGGATACCGCGGTCACCCATCAGGTAGGTGACCTGGTGGGCGGATTCCGGGGTGCGGGTCCAGAAGTCCCATCGCATGTTCCAGTCCTGCAGGCCGCTGCCGGGCATGCGCTTCTGGGAGTGGATGAAGTCGGGGAACTTGATGCCGTCGCGGATGAAGAAGACGGGGGTGTTGTTTCCGACGAGGTCGTAGTTGCCCTCGGTGGTGTAGAACTTCAGCGAGAATCCGCGGACGTCGCGCAGTGCGTCGGCGGAACCCTGCTCGCCCGCGACCGTCGAGAAACGGGCCAGCATCGGGGTGACGGTACCGGGCTGGAAGAGGGCGGCGCAGGTGTACTTCGAGACGTCCTCGGTGACGGTGAGCTCACCGAAGGCGCCGGATCCCTTGGCGTGGACGACGCGCTCCGGGACGCGCTCACGGTTGAAGTGGGCGAGCTTCTCCACGAGGTGGAAGTCGCGCAGGTCGATGCTCCCCTGTCGTCCCTGGGTCACGGAGTGGTTCTCGCTGGGCACGGGGGCTCCGGCGAGGCTCGTCGTGGAACCGTGGGCGACCGGGCACTGTCCGGCGGACACGATGTCGTCGACGGTCGGCTCGGGGGTGTTGCCGTTCTGGTTGGTCATGCGGGTGTGTCTCCTCGACTGGGCTGGGGTGAGGGGTAGGTCAAGCAACCCTTAGATTTACCTATCGGTCACTTCTGACTCAAAGTCTATGCCATTTAATTACGGTGCGCCAGAGATATGACCAAATACCAACTTTCGGAGGATGCACGCTTCCGCCACACTCGATCGGGTCGCCCGGAGACATGGAGACGCACCTGTGCGCTGGTATATTCCGGGATGTGAAGTCATCAGGTGAGAGCGATCGGGCGCAGCGGGACGCGCAGGTCACCGAGCTGGCCCTCAGGGCCGGCCGCGGCGACCGCACCGCCCTGGCCGAGTTCGTCTCCGCCACCCAGGGCGACGTCTGGCGCCTGCTCGCACACCTCGGCGGCCCCGACATCGCCGACGATCTCACCCAGGAGACCTATCTCCGTGTCATGGGCGCACTCCCCCGGTTCGCCGCGCGGTCCTCGGCCCGTACCTGGATCCTCTCTCTGGCGCGTCGCGTCTGGGTGGACAACATCCGCCACGACATGGCCCGCCCCCGGAAGTCCGCGGTCGAGTACCAGGACGCGGCCGCGGGGGCGGCGAGCTCTGATTCATGGACCGAGTGGGTCGACGCGCGCATGCTGATCGACGCCCTCCCCGAGGACCGCCGCGAGGCTCTGATCCTAACCCAGGTGCTCGGCTACACCTACGAGGAGGCCGCGAAGATCGCCGGCGTCCGTACGGGCACGATCCGTTCCCGGGTCGCTCGGGCGCGCGCGGACATAGCCGCTGCGGTGCTGGATGACGATGATTCGGCCACGGTCACCGAGCACGTGAACTGACCGTCACCACCGGCGTACCGATGCTGCGACCGCCGATGGAGCGACCGCGCAAGTACGTCCGATGGGATGTGCCCGCGCGGTCGATTGACCGGTGAGTCCGCGGGGGACTCACCCACCTATTCTCCGGAGGTCCGCCTGCGGCGGAGCAGGAAGAAACCGAGGACCATCGACAGGATACCGATCAACGAAATCGACAGAACGTCCGCTCCGGTGTTGGGGAGATAACTCGCGATACCTTTCGACGGGCCCGTCTCCTCCACCACGGGGCCGCCACCGGGCTCCGTGGTGGAGGAGGGGCCGTCGGAGGAGGTGTCGGTGCTGCCGGACGATGAACCTCCGTGGCCGGGAACGGGGATCGGTACGGGGATGGGGATGATCCCACCGGACGAACTTCCTGACGAACCCGGAATCGGCTCGTGGGGCTTGTTCTTCGGCGTGATGGTGACCTCGTAGGCCCAGGAACTGCCCTCCGCATCCGCGACCGGAAGCGTGATGAGGAACGGCGCCGAGATCCGGAATTCCTTCGACGGATCGGCGGGTGGCGTCTCCCGTACCCGATAGAGCCCCTGGGGGAGATCGCTGAATACGGCGTTCCCGTCGGTGTCCGTCACAGCGGAGAAACGGTCGAGAACCTCCGCGGACTCTGTGTCTTCGACACTGAGCGTCCTGAAACTGTCCCACACCAGCGGGTCTCCCAGTGAGTAGCCGCCGAGGCGTTCCAGGGTGAAGGTGGCTCCGGCGACTCCGCCCGGTGGGAGCTCTCCGGGGGGAACATCGTCGAACGGGTTGGGGGCCGCCTTGTGGATGGTCAGCTGGACGGAGCGTCCGGCCTGGATGCCGTCAACCGACAGTCCCGCGTCGTTGCCGGTGACGACCTCAGCGTGCGCCGAGGGGACCATTGCCGCCGACAGTGTCGCAGCCAGGAGTACGGCGGCCGTGCGTGTTTTCATCGTCGATGCAGATTTCACTGTTTCACCGGTTCTCTGTCGTCATTACGTGAAGCGGCGTGCCTACCGCGGGTCGTGGCCCTCGAGCCGAACACTGCCCTCCAGAGCCAGACGAAGAGGAAGATCAACGCGAGCGCTGCTGCGGCGATGGCCGCGATCATCCACCACTGCCACACGATGCCTCCGGTCTCCCGGAAGGCTTCCTGCTCCTCGGCCGGATCAAGGGGGACCCGTGTCCCGCGGACCAGGAGGCGGTGCGAGTTGATCCCGTAGGGGGTGCAGGTGACCAGGGTGACGAGATCCCGGCCCGGAACCGCGCGCAGATCGTCGACCTCCTCCGGCAGAACGACCTTGATCTGGTCCACCTGGTATTTCATCCGCTCACCGAAGGTATTCAGGTAGAAGGCGTCCCCTTCCTTCAGCCTGGTGAGGTTGTCGAAGAGGGTGGCGTTGGTCAATCCGGTGTGGCCGGTGAGAACCGCGTGGGTCCCCTCTCCCCCGACGGGCAGGGCGGAACCGAAGAGGTGCCCCACTCCCTTCTCGAGGGTCCGGTCGTCGGAACCGTGATAGACCGGAAGATTGATCTCGGCTTTGGGGACGACGATCTGCGCCATCGCGAAATCTGTGTTCAACTGATCCAGATATTCCTGATACGCAGCGTTGTCTTCACTCACGCGGGCGAGCCAGGGATCCAGGATCGGCCCGTTGATGTGCTCGTTGTTGTACTGGCGGGCACGCTCAACCTGTTCGCTGAGTTTCTCGGGGCTCTGCTCCTGGATGACCTCCGAGTAGCGTCTCGCGACGTCCGCCTGGCGGTAGTTGTTCCATTGTGTGGACACGACCGGGTAGATCAGGATGGCCACACCCGCGATGACCAGGAGAATCGGGAGCAGGATCGCGGAGAGTTTCCTCCCGGGCTTGTCCGCGGAGTTCTCTCCGGCCGAGACTTCGGTAAGTACTTCTTGCGCCATCAACTACTCCAGATCAGTGAACCAACTAAAAGTGGTGGGGATCAGAGGCTCCCCACGAGCCTTCTCCCGTGGGTACGGCGAGGTAGCCGTACCCACGGGCCCTCGGTTCCACCGGGACCGGCGGAACCGAGGGTTCAGTGACGCAGGGTCACTGGGACTTGCGGGACGCGCGCTTCGCGGCGAACGCACCGAGTCCGAGGATCGAGGCACCGAGTGCCATCAGCAGGCCCACACCGGCGCCACCGGTGGAGGGCAGCTTCGAGGACGTGGACTTGAGGTTGGTGATGTTCACGTCGACGGCGGTTGCGTCCTCCCCGATGGTCCTGACGTCCACGACGACCGGCTCAACGAGCAGTTCGTAACCCTTGGGTGCCTTGACCTCTTCAAGGCAGTAATTGAAGTCATCGCCTTCGCCGGGGACGATGACGGACTTTATTGTGGCCACTCCGGCATCGGTGGTCCAGCTGTCTTCGTCACCGACGGTGAGTGCCTCAGACACGTAGTGGTCCTTGTCCGTGCAACGGTAGATCTTGAATTCTGCACCGGAGAGGTTCTTGCTGGAACCCTCGCCGGTCTTGTTGATCTTGATGTTCGCCCAGCGGCTCTTAACCGCGGGGCTTTCACCGGATGTAGTGCCCGTGGGCTTCTCCGGGGTTTCGGTGGGGGTCTTGCCAGCGGGGTCCTCCGAGGCATTACCAGACGTCTTTTTCTTCAGCTCGTAATTGGCACTACCGACGTTAGCTGCTTTACCGTCTCGCCCTGCTTCGATCTTCTGAACCTCGACGGGGAGAACGGCACTTACGATGGCGTTATCGTCAGCATCCCGAAGTTTGACGAGGCCGCCGTTGGTGAAGTTGATCGCGACGTCCTCGTTCCCGCCCTCTCTGTCATTCGATTTTGTAACGACGTAATCGTCACCCTCCGTCAGAGTCTGATCGCCGATCTTGACGATGACCTTGTGGTCTTCTTCGTTCTTGAGGCGAAGCTCATCGGGGAGGGAATCCTCGAAATTGAAGAAGGTCAGGTAGGAGCGCTCCTTGTCGAACGGGGGGCGATTCGTCTTCAGGGTGTACTCGAGGACGTCACCGGCGTTGGCGTCCTCGCCACCGGAGATTTCCTTGGTCACGGTCATCTTGGTGTTCTTGGGGTAGGCGACGACATCGTAGTTCCATCCGGTGCCCTCCGGGTCAGTCATCGGCAGGAATACGATGAAATCGTCGCCCTTGACGACACCCTCGGGTACGTCGGTTTCCTCGACGAGGTACGCGCCGGGGGTGATGGCGTCCTCATCCGTGGAGAACGTCACGGAACCACTACCATCGCTGGTGGTCTTGGTGTGGACAGGGCCGACCAACAACTCTTGTTTCTTCTCCGGGGAGGTCAGCGCGTCCGGGGTCAGCGCGGCAGCGGCCTGGAAGCCCTCCTTGGTGGTGATGTCCTTGTTGATCTTCTGAATGGAGAACGTCACGCCTCCGAGCGCCGTACCGTTGACCTTGGGATCTTCCTTACCGTTGGGGTCGTTGGTGGTGTTGGCGTTGAGCCGCTTGTTGATTGTCAGGCTAACCTTGTGGTTTGCGTCGATTCCGCTGCTGTAGGCGCCGGTGCTGGCCTCGGGAGCCGGGGGGGTGTTCGTCTCGGACGACACCCCACCGGGGCCTTCCGCGAATGCGGCGGGGGCGCCGATGGATGCGGTGGCGAAAGCCAGCGCGATGACGGTGGCCTGGGTCGCAGCGCGGAGCGTGCGGGTGTTGTTCTTCATGATATTGCCTTTCTGTGCCCCTGCGGGGCCTGCCCAAGTGGGCTGGGTTTGTGCGATCGTTTCGCTCGTGTCTTGCTGGACCGGTCTTGTACCACCGGGCCGGATGAATCTACCTGAACTCGAATGCGGTTCCGGCAACAGCTGGTCCTGCACGTTGCCTGAAGAATACGGGTGCGTTCACGGGATCAGGCCTTTCGCTGTCGGCGGGATATGAACAGTGCTCCGGCGAACAGGATCAGTGCGCCCAAACCGAACGGGGCGATGCCGAGACCTCCGGATTTCGGCAGTTTTCCGTCGAGGGACTTCAGTTGGATGGCCCAGGCGGAGTCGGAGGCCTGGATGTCGCCGATGAAGTCCTGCCGGAATGTCGCGTTCACGGTGGCGGTGTCCACGTGGTAGCTGTCATCGTTGTACCTCATGGCGGACGGGTTCGAGGCATTCCACCAGCAGGTGATGGACTCACCTCGACCGAGAGCTGCTGCAGGACTGACGGCGGCTTCGGGTCCGCTGACGTTCACGGTTGCGTTCTTATCGCACTGCATTTCTCCGATATTCATGCGTTCACCGCTGTCCGCGTTCTCGCCGTACCGGTCGCTGACGATGAAGCTCGCGATGTCACCATTTCCATCGTTGGTAACCCGGTAGGAGATTTTCACGGTCGGCGCACCGGGGATGACTGCCGCGGCTGTCTCCTTCGAGTCAGCCTCTTCGTCGTTGATGAGTTTCTCTACCTTTACAGAGGAGGACGGGAACCTCACCCATGCCTTATCCGATTCCTCCGGTCCGGTCACGGTCATCTCATCCGAGTCATCGTTGGACGGTATTTCACCCGGAGTCTGCCCGACGTTGAGTCTGTAGGTCGGTGTGACGACGACCTCGTCACCGTGGACCCCACCGTAGACGTGTGATCCGAGGTTCTGCAGATGCACCGTTCCGGTACAGGTCACGGATTCACCTGCGGGGAGCGCGGGATCGAAGGTGACGGTGTCGCTATCGGCGTCGTATGTTCCGCGCGCCTTCGTCGAATCGTTTCCGCTGCAGGCGAGTTCCTGAACATTGACTTTGTCGCCGGTCCGGACGCCTGCATCGTCCAGGGCGTAATCTTCCAGCTTGACGGACACGATATCCGAGGGTGGAAGATCCGCATTCGGACGGTCGGCAGAGTACTTCCGACCGCTTCGACTGTCGTTCCGGATCACGTAGGAGACGCTGAAGCTGTCCTTATTCTCGGGGTTGTCGACGGTCTTGCCAGCCTTCTGTTCGGTGACCCCGTCCGCGGGGTTGACCGGGTCCCCTGCACCGTTGATCTTCTTGATCACGGATGTATCGGCGCGAAGGACCGAGTAACACACATCTCGGGTGTCACCCGCAACCGGCGTGAGGCCGCTTCCGGTCTCCACATCCAGTGTGTTGTTCAGTCCGGTGCCGTTGTTCGCACTGCCACGGACCTTCTTGCAGATGTACTTCTCCGATTCCTTACCCTGGAGAACTCTCTCCACCTCGTAGGTGACCCGGAGTCTGAGCTGTCCCTTGGATCTGGGCTTGAACGGAAGGAGATCTCCGGAAGCCAACTTCCAGGAGTTGCCGCTTTCATGTGTCAGGTTGGCGGAACCACCCCGGATGACTTCCTGCTGCGCGGACAGATTTCCGCTCGAGTTTCTATCTATTTCCCTGTCAAAAGCGGTCATTGACACGATTCTCAGACCGGGGGCCGGTTTGGGTGTGTCGATGATCGCGGGGAAACTACCCTCCACGTAGGAGTTGTTTGTGAGGATTATGTTGTAGTCGGCGGTGAACTGCTGTCCGACCTTTCCTGTGATCGTACGCGGTGTACCGGGGTTGTAGCTCTTGAAGATCTGGAGATCCGGCTGCGACTTAGCCCACGCTGCGTCCTTGACCGTCGTCGCCTGAGTGGATTGAGCGCTGGTTTTAGCTGTGACAGTTGCCTCATCACCGAAGAATTTATCCGGAGCCGTGGGGTTGTCGACGTTTCTGAATGTCACGCTGCCGATGTCGAGGGTCTGGGTGCACCTGACGCTCTGGTTTTCGGACACGGGATTATTCGGTGTGATCCTCGCGGTTTTCTTGTCGGAGGACAGGTTCACCTCGGCGCCAGAACAGGTAAGCCCGTCGAGCGACAGTGAATCATCCTCGGAAGAAGGTACCTCCAACTGTCTATCGGTGAGTTCAAAGTATCCGATGGGCGAGACACCCTTGTTGGTGACCACGAAATCCTGACTAAAGCTACCGTGGTCGTTATCGTTACGTAGATCCAGCGCATCTTTTTTGCTGTCCGCTTCCACGGCATCGGTATTCCACGCTTTGACGTACTTCTCAAAAGAGATCTTGGGAGCGGGAGGATTGACCTGGCAGCCTTCAGTCAACTTCTTCAGTTTTACGGCGAGCGCTCCAAACTCATCGATGACTGTGGCTTTTCCGTCACGCGACAGTGATCCAGCAATAAGAGATGGCTGTGACTTACCTTTCGTGAATACGTCTTTCTTTCTTCCGTCGACATCAATTGTGCACGAACCGTTGTGATACAGAATGCCATATCCCGGAACATTATATGTTTCCCGAGAGTTGCAATCAACATTAGCAAGCTCAGATTCTGACAGTGACGGAGCAAAAGCGCTCATCTTTGTCACATCCGAGTACTCCACGCCACGCGGGCGTTGAGTTTTATCGACAAACGAAGCGATGTTCTTTGGTAATCCAATTATAAAACCGACCTGAGTACAAATATTCTTTTCATTTACAACTCTACAATAAGGTAGGTTAACTTCCCGCCTGTCATCATTACCGATAAATATCGGAAATACACTGGTGTATTTACCACCACTCCGCCTATCCGTTATTCTGTCTGCCACCTCCTGAGCCTTTCGCAAGGAAAAACCATTCGGTATTTGAAGGCCACCGCCATTACCATTTGGGGGTGCGTTGGGAACACCATCAGTAATGAAGATTACAGAATCAAAATTCTCACCTTCTACCTGGCGCAATCCCTCATACCAGTTTGTTATGTTGTAACGCTCCCCCGAACCAGTGGTCAGACGATCTACCGCTTGTTTCGCCTGCCTGGCATTTTCAGGGGTCATTACCTGCGGTTCGTATTTCGCGGAAGGCACGGGGTTCGCGTCCGTCGCGAAATTGTAGAGACCGAGAGTGGTCGACGTCCCGCTCAGCTGATCAATCGCTGCCTTAGTGGCGTCTTTTATCTTCTGCAGCCCGTTCGGATCGTTTTCGTTGATACTCGAGGTGACATCGGTGATGATCGCAATCTTCAGACCACATTCCTTGGAAGGGTCGTGAGACGGACCGTTGCCCGCTGCCCGCACGTCGAATCTCTGCACCACGGGCGTACCTTCACGAATGAGCCGCTTCACATCGATTAACTCAAGCTCATCCGGGTGTGCGAGATAGTATTCGCGGAATTCCGAGGCCTCATCCGCCGGCCAGTTCGCCAATGCGTCCTCGTACTCCTGCGGGAGGCGCTCGGCGGGCTTCGGTGTCTGCAGCTCCGGCGCGTTGAGTTCGGTCGCGGTGTCGATGACCGACGGTTCATCCTTGGGGAGATTGCCTGTCTCTGTTCCAACTTCCCCATCATCGGCCTGCGGTACGTCAGACACGTCGATCCCCCCGGAAGCCGGAGCCGACCCATCGGACTCAACGTCCGCGGCCGCCGACTCGGACGGGTGAGAGGCCTGAGCCTCATCCGCGGAGGCGTTCCGGGGGGACATCTGCACTGCCACGATAGCGACCAGCAGAGCCACCACAGAAACCAGCACCAGGGCTCGTTTCATCATGAAGGTGACCCCGTCCGCGAAAAAGTTGCGGTCCTGTTGCTCACTCAAAGTTTCTGTGCCTTTCGACGTGTCCGCCGATGTTGTCTGGCGGCCCGATTGCTTTCGTTCAATTGTCCCTCGCTCTCCGGACGGAGAGAGTCCGTCGGGAAGTGTTTGTTCCGCTATTTGTTTTGCATGGCGGACATTATTGCTGTGCTACACATAATGTGCAGCCGGGGAACATGACACGAAATTATATGTTTAATCATAGCTTTAATCCCGCTCAGGGCCAAGATGTTACATCGAACCGGAGACAACGGACCATTTCCCTCCGGCGAAGATATCGAAACGACACCATATTAATTCGCTTAACCTGCACGTTTAGGAATGCAACAAAAGGACCACCCGTTGAACACGTCAATGACAACGAGTCCGCCCTTCGCCGGCAAGCTTAATAGTCACATTAAGATGCAGCTAAGAATAATGCGCCGAATCATGAAGGATCCACCCCACGGATCGCCATTGTCAGCTGTATCCAATTAAATGCCGCGAAAAAGCGCCGCTCCGGTCAGGAACGGCGCTAAGGGCAAAATGCCGGTCAGACCAGCAGCTCCGCGATCTGGACGGTATTCAGGGCCGCACCCTTACGCAGGTTGTCGCCGGAGACGACGAGCACCAGGCCCCGGTTGTCGTCGACGGTCTGATCCTGACGGATCCGACCGACGAGGGAGTCGTCGCCACCTGTGGCGGCGAGCGGGGTGGGCACGTCGACGACCGTGACTCCGGGTGCACCCTCGAGAAGACGGGTCGCTTCCTCGGGGGTGATGGACCGGTCGAACTCGGCGTGGATGGTCAGGGTGTGTCCGGTGAATACCGGGACACGGATGCAGGTACCGGAGACCTTCAGCTCGGGGATGCCCAGGATCTTCCGGGACTCGTTGCGCAGCTTCTGCTCCTCGTCGGTCTCACCACTGCCGTCGTCGACGTAGTTGCCGGCGAGGGCCACCACGTTGAACGCGATCGGGGCGACGTAGGGGGCGGTGTCCGCGGGGGCGACGGCCGAGGGGTCGAGGGCCAGGGAGGTGGAACGGGAGCCGACCTCCGCGACCTGGTTCGCCAGAGCCTCCACCCCGGCGATACCGGAACCCGAGACAGCCTGGTACGAGGAGACGTGCAGCCGGTTCAGGCCCGCGGCGTCGTGCAGCGGCTTGAGCACCGGCATGGCGGCCATCGTGGTGCAGTTCGGGTTCGCGATGATTCCCTTGACCACGTTCTCCTTGGCCTCCGGATTCACCTCGGAGACGATCAGCGGGACCTCGTCGTCCTTGCGCCACGCGGAGGAGTTGTCCACCACGGTGACGCCTGCCGCGGCGAACACCGGGGCGTACTTCTTCGAGGTGGATCCGCCCGCGGAGAAGAGCGCGATGTCGATCCCCTTCAGGGACTCCTCTGTCACTTCGGCGAGGTCCTCGACCTCGATCTCCTCGCCACGGAACGGCAGCTTGGTGCCGGCGGAGCGGGCGGAGGCGAAGAAACGTACGTTGTCCAGCGGGAAGTCGCGCTCCTCGAGGATGGCGCGCATGACGCGGCCGACCTGTCCGGTTGCGCCGACGACGGCGACGGTGGTCATGGGATCAGAAACTCCTTAGTGCTACATGGTGACGGCCGGTCCGGGGAGACCCTCGGTGGCCGGTGAAGCGGATATTTTTCAGCGCCCGGTACCGGCGTAGACGGTGGCTTCGGTGTCGCCGCCCAGTTCGAACGCGTCGTGGAGGGCGCGTGCCGCGGTCTCGACGTCGGTCTCGCGGATGAGCACCGAGATGCGGATCTCCGAGGTGGAGATGAGCTCCAGGTTGACGCCGGAGTCGCGCAGCGCCTCACAGAACACGGCGGTGACGCCGGGGTGGGACTTCATCCCTGCACCGACGAGGGAGACCTTGCCGATCTGGTCGTCGTACAGGACGTTCTCGCAGGCGCCCTCGGACTGGAGCTTCTTCAGCAGCTCCATCGCCCGCGGCCCGTCGGCGCGCGGGCAGGTGAAGGTGATGTCGGTGCGGTTGTCCTCCAGGGAGGAGATGTTCTGCAGCACCATGTCGATGTTGATCTCGGCGTCCGCCAGAACCCGGAACACACGGGCGGCCTCGCCCGGGGAGTCGGGGATTCCGAGAACGGTGACCTTTGCCTCGGAGAGGTCGGTTGCGACGCCGGTGAGAACTGCTTCTTCCACGGGAATATCCTCCATTGAGCCGGTCACGAGCGTGCCGGGGTCGTTGCTGTAGGACGAGCGTACCCGGATCGGGACGCCGAATGCACGGGCGTACTCGACGCTGCGCAGCACGAGGATCTTGGATCCCACCGCCGCGAGTTCGAGCATCTCCTCGAAGCACAGCCGATCGAGTTTGCGGGCGTTCTTCACGATGCGGGGATCCGCGGTGTAGACACCGTCGACATCCGAATAGATCTCGCAGACGTCGGCACCCAGGGCCGCTGCGAGTGCGACGGCGGTCGTGTCCGAGCCACCCCGCCCGAGGGTGGTCACGTCGCGGGTGTCCTTGTTCACACCCTGGAAACCGGCGACGAGACAGATCCAGCCCTCGTCGAGGGCCTCGCGGACACGGTCGGGCGTGACGTCGACGATGCGGGCGTTACCGTGGCGCTCCGTCGTGAGCACACCGGCCTGCGACCCGGTGAAGGACTGCGCCTTCGCGCCGAAGGACTCGATGGCCATGGCCACCAGCGCGTTCGAGATACGCTCGCCGGCCGTGAGCAGCATGTCCATCTCCCGAGCGGGAGGAACGGGATTGACCTGTGCGGCCAGATCCAGGAACTCATCCGTGGTGTCGCCCATCGCGGAGCAGACCACGACGACGTCGTTTCCCTGCTTCTTCGTGGCGACGATCCGTTCAGCCACGCGCCGGATGCGCTCGGCGCTCTCCAGCGAGGACCCACCATATTTCTGGACGATCAGTGCCACCGCGTCACCTCTCGGGTTTGAAGTCTGTTCCGGCAATAGTAAACACCATCGTACAAGGCGGTACCGCAGCAGCCCGCCACCGGCGTACCGCCGCGCCGCTCGGACGACTGACGCGACCGGTGTGTTCCGGGCGGGATACGGGCGCCCGTGGACGCATCCGCTAGCGTGTAACGGGTGCAGAGCAACGTCATCGCCGTGTTGTTCGCCCTCGCCTCCGCACTGACCATCGCCTGGGGAACCGTCATCCGGCACCGGATCGCTGAGGAGGCCCCGGGCGACGGCACCAGTCTCCGGAGTGCCCCGATCCTCGCGGTCATCGGGCGACCGATGTGGTGGGCGGGTACCTTCGCGGCACTGCTCGGTTACGCGCTCCAGATCGCGGCACTCGGGTTCGGTACGTTGCTCGTCGTGCAGCCGGTTCTCGTCCTCTCCCTCATGTTCACGTTCCCGATGTCCGCGGTGTACGACGGTCGCCGGATCAGCAAGGCCGAGACCTTCTGGTCGCTGATTCTCACCGCGGCCGTGGCGGTCCTGGTCATTCTCGGCAGGCCGAGCCCGGGACTGCTCGAGCCGCCCCTCAACCGGTGGCTTCCGGCGCTCGCCGTGGGCGGTGGACTCCTGTTTCTCATCGACCGGCTCGCCTACACCCGAATCCGGCGCCAGAAGGCGCTCCTCCTCGGCATGGTGACCGGTGGCGTGATGGGTTATGTGGCGGTGCTGTCCAAGGCGTTCGTCGACATCTTCGTCCACCGGGGCTTCACCGGAATCCTGCTGAGCTGGGAATCATACGCACTGCTCGGCGGCGCAATTCTCGGGACCGCGGTCCAGCAGTCCTCGTTCAACGCCGGGGCCTTACGCCAGTCGCTCCCGGCGATGACGGTCACGGAACCGATCTTCGCGTTCGTCCTGGGTTACGCGGTCCTCGGGGAGAAGTTCGCGGTGAGCGGATTCAGCTGGACGTGGATGGCGCTGGCGTTGCTCGCGATGATCGTCTCGACGTTCCTGCTGTCCCGCAAGGGCATCGGGTAGAAGCTCCGTTCCCCCGCCGGACCGCACGGTGACGGTGGGATCGGGACGTCACCACGGTCCGGGCCGTCGGGCGGAATCCGACCGCGTCCGGTACGCGCCCCCGGACCCGGCGAGTCCCCGGGAGAACCATGCTCATCATCCCGGTACCCCTCCCCTTCGTCGTCGAGGGACGCCGTGACACCGGGTCCGTCGGGCACCGACGCCTACGTGGCGTTCGTTGACTGGATCCGGGCCGCGGTCGGCTCCGCGTAACCTACCGGGCCACACCCGTGGATCCCGTTCCCGGGGACCCGGGAGTGGAATCCTTCCCGTCACCGGCGGCCCTCGGATTATCGCTGAATTACCCCCGTTCCCCCGCCGGTTGAATCCGTCCCGGGACTCGGGTGTCGGTGCGGAAAGCGGCGGCCCCCTCACCGCGGAATTTGTGCGGATACACAAATGAAGAGCGTTCCACCTGCAGGTTCGGGGAAAATCCCGCACGATTCCGACGATCCGGGATGACCCCGGCCATGGCTCGGCCGTGATTCCCGCCCACATCACCGATTTCCCACATGATGAGAACCCTTTCCCACCACACGATTATTTTCGATAGACTCCGCCCCATGCAGCGAGCACTTCTCCTTAGCCGCCGCGGCGGGTGGAACAAGGTCTGACACGACCGGCACCCCGTCGCGGAGTAGAGCTCTGCCGCCGGTCGTGACTTCTCCACCACACACCCGACCGGCCCTGTGCAAGGGCCCAGCAAAGGACTGAACCTCTCATGGCCCCCTCTGACGCATTCATTGCAGCGCCCGCTGACATCAACACCCCCTCCGGCCCCCGTGCCGAGGGCCAGGCCCCGTGGAACATGCAGCGCGCCTCCGACATGCCGATCCACCGTTACCAGCCGTTCCACGAGGAAGTGGAACCGATCGAGCTGCCGGACCGCACGTGGCCCAACAAGCGCATCACCCGTGCGCCGCAGTGGTGCGCGGTGGATCTCCGCGACGGTAACCAGGCACTGATCGACCCGATGAGCCCCGAGCGCAAGCGCCGCATGTTCGAGCTGCTGGTCCAGATGGGATTCAAGGAGATCGAGGTCGGTTTCCCCTCCGCGTCCCAGACCGACTTCGACTTCGTCCGCGACATCATCGAGAACGACCGCATCCCGGACGACGTCACCATCCAGGTGCTGGTGCAGGCCCGCGAGCACCTGATCCGGCGCACGTTCGAGGCGTGCGAGGGCGCGAAGAACGTCATCGTGCACTTCTACAACTCCACCTCGAAGCTCCAGCGCCGCGTGGTGTTCCGCAAGGATCAGGATCAGATCAAGAAGCTGGCCACCGATGCCGCGGAGCTGGTCAAGTCCCTGGCCGCGGACTACCCGGGCACCAACTGGCGCTGGGAGTACTCCCCGGAGTCCTTCTCCGGCACCGAGGTCGCATACGCCAAGGAGGTCTGCGACGCGGTGGTCGACGTCCTGGAGGGGACCCCGGAGAACCCGGTGATCCTGAACCTGCCCTCCACCGTCGAGATGATCACCCCGAACGTGTACGCCGATTCCATCGAGTGGATGCACCGCAATCTGGCGAAACGTGACTCCGTCATCCTCTCCCTGCACCCGCACAACGACCGCGGCACCGGCGTCGCGGCCGCCGAGCTGGGGTACCTGGCCGGCGCCGACCGTATCGAGGGCTGCCTGTTCGGCAACGGTGAGCGCACCGGCAACGTCTGCCTGGTCACCCTGGGGCTGAACATGTTCACCCAGGGCGTCGATCCGCAGATCGATTTCTCGGACATCGACCGGATCCGCCGCACGGTGGAGTACTGCAACCAGCTGCGTGTCCCCGAGCGCCACCCCTACGGCGGCGACCTGGTGTTCACCGCGTTCTCCGGCTCCCACCAGGACGCCATCAACAAGGGCCTGGATGCCATGGCCGCCGGCGTCCGCGAGGGTGCCACGCACACCGACGTCTCCCCCGAGGAACTGCGTGGTTCCGTCTGGGAGGTGCCGTACCTGCCCATCGATCCCCGCGACGTCGGCCGCACCTACGAAGCGGTCATCCGCGTCAACAGCCAGTCCGGCAAGGGCGGTGTCGCCTACATCATGAAGACCGACCACGGTATCGCGCTGCCACGCCCCATGCAGGTCGAGTTCTCCGCCACCGTGCAGGCCGTCACCGACTCCGAGGGCGGCGAGGTCAACTCCAAGAACATGTGGGACATCTTCGCCGGCGAGTACCTGGACCGGAGGGCACCGCTGGAGCAGGTCTCCGTCCGCGTCGACGCCGCCGAGACCGAGAACGACCAGGCCACCGTCACCGCGCACGTCATCCACAACGGTGAGGAGCAGACCGTCACCGGGCACGGCAACGGTCCCGTCGCGGCGTACGCCAACGCCCTCGAGACCCTGGGAATCGACGTCGAGGTCCAGGACTACAGTCAGCACGCCCGCACCGCCGGTGACGACGCCGAGGCCGCGGCCTACGTCTACGCCGACGTCAACGGCACCCGCGTCTGGGGCGTCGGCATCGCCGGCTCCATCACCTACGCATCCCTCAAGGCCATCACCTCGGCCGTCAACCGGGCGAACGCGAAGAACCCCGCCTTCACCGGAGCGTAATCGCTGCCCGCGGAGCCCGACGGCGCCACCCACACGCCACGAAACGCCCCGCCCCGGCCATCAGCCGGGAGCGGGGCGTCGCCCATTCCACAGGTTCAGTGCCCCTACACCTCCGGTCGCCGTTCCTCCAGACCGGCGATGATGAAGTCGAGCTTCGCATCCAGGAAGCCCCTGCCGATCCACGACTCCTGGGGTTTGAAGGCGTCATCCTCCCGCGCGTCGGCGACGACCTGCTCGAAACCGGTCCGTCCGTCCTCGCCCTGGTTGCGGAGCGCGGAGATGCTGAGGTGGGTGGAGATGACCGTGTCCCCGATGAAGTCCAGGGCGAACAGGGCCTGGGGTTCGGTGAACCCGAACCCACGCAGGGATTCGATCAGCGATCGCGCCACGCCCTGGACGTGCCGGAACGCGCCGGGGAAGGTGAACAGCACCTCATCGAGACCCGGGTACCGTTCGCACACCTCCCATGAGCTCTCGGCCCACTCGCGCAGCACCTCCTGCCAGGATTCGGAGTTGCCGTTCGGCCACTCCATCGACGCCGCCCCGCGGGCGAGGCAGGCGTGCACGAGATCGTCCCTGCTGTCGAACAACCGGTAGACCGCGGAGGTGGACACCCCTATCCGTTTCGCGACCCGGGCGAGTGTGAACCGCGCGATACCGATCTCCAGGGCGGCGTCGACGACATCATCAACCGTGAAACTCGGCTTCGGGCCGGTTTTACGACCGATCCGGCGTACCGGTCGGCGGGCGGGGCTCGTCGGGGTCATGGCATCCAGATTAGCCGCGAATGACGGCCACCCGCGCGGCCCCACCACCGATCAGCTTAAGATGGAGGTGATGACAACGACGAGGCCAGAGACCCCAGACACTGCGGACGAGCGCTCCCGCGGCAACCGGGACCGCGAACAGCGCATGCGCGACCGCGCGGCGGAGATCTCCGCCGCCCCCTACGTCGCCGCAGCGATCCAGTCCACGGGTATCCATCCCAGCACCGCACGCCTCGTCGCCGTCGATCTCGTCACCTATTCACCGACCGGCGAGGAGGTCGACACCTACCACGCGGTCCTCAACCCGGGTACAGATCCCGGCCCGCCCCACCTCCACGGACTGAGCCCCGCTGAGATCCACGCCGGCCAGCGCTTCGACAACGTGCTGCGCTCGGTGACCAGACTCATCGACGGGCGCACCCTCCTGGTGCACAACGCCCCCCGGGTGTGGGGATTCATCGTCTCCGAGTCCCGGCGCGCCATCCGGAACAACACCAACAGGTCCGGCCGCGGACGGCGGGCCCGTGGCCGGAAACGGAGGCCCGGGCACGTTCCCAGGCCCACGGCGATCATCGACACGCTCGCGACCGCACGCCGGCGGTCCGTCCGACTCGACGACACCCGGATCCGCGGTGTCGCCCGCACCCTCGGTCTCGACGCGCCCACACCGGTGGCCTCCGTGGAACGGGCGGACGTCCGCGAATCCGAGCACACCCGCACCGACAACAGGCTCATCGCGCAGCTCTTCTTCGACGCCTACGGTGGCCCCGCGGCACTCGACGAGAAGCTGCCCTTCGCGCTCCTGGATCCCGGTAACCTGCACGGCGACCGTTTCGGCCTGCAGCGCAGCCACCTCCGGGTCGACGCCGCCGACGCGGAACGTCGCTTCGTCAACCCCGGCCCCTGGCAGCGCGGCAGGCCGTTGACCGAGGGCATGGAGATCGTGGTCTCGCCTGAGATCGCGGCGGATCCGGACGAGATCATCGCCGCGGCCGTCGGCGCGAACCTCAACTACTCCGAGAAGCTGACCCGGGCCACGAGCCTCGTGGTGTGCAACCAGACCGTCGAGCTCTCCGGTAAAGCGATGCACGCCGCGCGCAAGGGTATCCCGCTGATCAGCGACTCCGCGTTCCTTGAGGTCGTCGCCGGCGACATCGTGCCGGGCACTCGGGAGTGAGTTGTGCCGGGCGGTAGACTCGGCAGAATGAAACTCAACCTCCCAGCACCCGTGAAACGGTTGCGCACCAACCTCGCCACCTGCGCGGCGACGGTGGCGACGGTGGCGTCACGGGCCACCGGGCGCGGTGCAGGCGGCATGATCGGCGGTCTCGTCGCCGGTGCCATCGATCCCGCGATCATGGAGGGACTCGGTAAAGGCCGTCCCGTCGCCCTGATCACCGGCACCAACGGCAAATCCACCACCACCCGCATGCTCGTCGCCGCCCTCCGCACCCGGTTCGACGTGGTCACCAACGAGGGTGGCGACAACATGGACGCCGGCATCATCTCCGCACTGCTCAACGGACGGGGTGCGAGCCACATCGTCCTCGAGTGCGACGAGCTGCATGTTCCGGGGGTCACGCGCAGACTCCGTACCGACTGCCTCGTCCTCCTGAACCTGACCCGTGACCAGCTGGACCGCGTCGGGGAGATCAACTCCATCGAGCGCGCCCTGCGGCAGTGTGTCACCGACAATCCGCACATGACCGTCATCGCGAACTGCGATGACGTGCTGATGACCTCCGTGGCCTATGACGCGGAGAACGTCGTCTGGGTCGCCGCCGGCAACGGCTGGCACGGTGACTCGGTCTCCTGCCCGCGCACCGGCGGGCACATCGTCCGTGACGGCGACGACTGGTACGCCGTCAAGCCGCTGGCCGACGGTCGGGAGTTCCGCCGCCCCACACCGACGTGGACGATCACCGATGACGGCCTCACGGGCCCGGACGGTGAGACGCTGCCGGTGAACCTCACCCTGCCGGGTACCGCGAACCGGGGTAACGCCGCTCAGGCCATCGCCGCGGCCGCGGAACGCTACGGTGTCCCCGTCGCGGAGGCACTGCCAGCCGTGGAGGCCGTGGACAATGTCGCGGGCCGCTACTCCACGATCCGCTTCGAGGGCCGTGACGTACACATGCTGCTGGCGAAGAACCCCGCCGGCTGGCAGGAGGCGCTGAGCATGGTCGACCGCTCCGCGGACGGTCTCGTCATCGCCGTCAACGGCCAGGTCGCCGACGGCGAGGATCTCTCCTGGATCTGGGACGTCCGGTTCGAGGACTTCGGGGGACTCTCCGTCGTCGCCGCCGGTGAACGCGGCACCGACCTCGCGGTCCGGCTCACCTACGCCGACATCGACCACACCCTGGTCAAGAACACCATCGACGCGATCCGCGCCTGTCCCGAGGGGCGGGTCGAGGTGCTGGCGAACTACACCGCCTTCCGCGACCTGCGCCGCGCCCTGACCAGACTCACGGAGGACCCGAAATGACCCAGCTGACCATCGGCCTCATCCTCCCCGAGGTTCTGGGCACCTACGGCGACGACGGCAACGCCCTCGTCCTCCGTCAGCGTGCCCGCATGCGCGGCATCCCCGCGGAGATCCACACCATCTCCCTCGGCACGCCCGTGCCGGAGAGCCTCGACGTGTACTGCCTCGGCGGCGGCGAGGACACCGCCCAGATCCTGGCGGCTGAGCACCTCATCAGCGACGGCGGCCTGCGCCGCGCCGCCGACGCCGGCCGACCGATCCTCGCCATCTGCGCGGGACTGCAGGTCCTGGGCACGTCCTTCCGCGCGGCGGGGCGCACCGTCGACGGCGTCGGTCTCCTGGACGCGACGACATCTTCGCTGGCGAAACGCACCATCGGTGAGGTCGCGTCCACCCCCACCGGAGCGGGTTTCACTGCGGCCCTCGACCGGCCGCTCACCGGATTCGAGAACCACATGGGCGCCACCATCCTGGGGCCCGACGCCCGACCCCTGGGAACCGTCACCCGGGGCGTGGGCAACTGCGACGCGGCGGGTGCCGCGGGCACGGGGAACCCCGACGCGCAGACCGGCGCGGAGGGCGCCGTGCAGGGCAGCGTCATCGCCACCTACATGCACGGCCCGGCGCTCGCCAGGAACCCGCAGCTCGCCGACCTCATTCTCGCCCGGGCTCTCGGGATCGGGCTCACCGACCTCGCGCCGCTGGACCTCGGCATCGTCGACAAGCTGCGTGCGGAACGGCTCCGTTAGAGCGTCAACCGGCCGCTGAGCGCCCGGGACAACGTCAGTTCGTCGACGAACTCCAGGTCCCCACCCAGCGGCATGCCCGAAGCCAGTCGCGAGACCGTCAGTCCCGGGAAGTCGCGGAGCAGGCGTGCCAGGTAGGAGGCGGTAGCCTCCCCCTCGGTGTTCGGGTCGGTCGCGAGGATCACCTCGGTGATCTCCGGGGAATCGTCGAACTGCGGCTCCTCCGGGGTCGAATCCGCCAGCTCCCGGTCCGGTAGCACCCCGCCGATGCGTTGCAGCAGCGGGGAGATGTTCAGGTTCTTCGGCCCGATGTTCGCCAACGGGTCCAGTGCACCGCCCAGCACGTGGTACCGCCCGTTGTACTCGCCGGTGCGCTCGATGACCTGGATGTCCTTCGGCTCCTCCACCACACAGATCAGCCCCCGGTCGCGGCCCGAATCCGCGCAGATCCGGCACACCGCCTCCCGGGAGATGTTGCAGCAGATCCGGCAGAACGCCACCCCGTCACGCACGGCCCCCAACGCGTTCTGCAGCCGGGTGACGTCCTCGGGGTCGACGGTGAGCAGGTGGAACGCGATCCGCTGCGCCGATTTCGGCCCCACCCCGGGGAGCCGGGACAGCTCATCGATGAGGTCCTGGAGCGGTCCTTCAAACACCGGCGCGTCTCTTTCCTACTCGGAGGCCATGGACAGGGACCGGCCCGGTTGCGGGTCGGCCGCCCCGCTCAGACTACGGCCGTCGCGGGCGGGGGCCAAAGCACGCGGACCCGGCGCGTGGCCGGGCCCGGACGGTAAACGACACCCGCGCCCCGGTCGCTGTGGGATGCGTGGGTGTCGGGTGAAGCGTGGACCGTCAGCCCATCAGGCCGCCGAAGTCACCGCCGCCGAGGCCCTGGGACAGCGGCCCCATCTTCTCTTCGGCGATCTGCGCGACCTTGCGGTGGGCGTCATCGTAGGCCCCGACGATGAGGTCCTGGAGGGTGTCGATGTCCTCGGGGTCGACGACCTTGGGGTCGATGGTGACGGCGGTGACCTGGCCGTTTCCGGTCATGGTGGCCTTCACCAGGCCGTTGCCGGCCTCGCCGACGACGCTGGAGGCGAGGATCTCCTGCTGGGCGGCTTCGAGCTTGGCCTGCATCTCCTGGGCCTGCTGGAGAATCTGGTTCATGTCGGGCTGAGTCATTGACTGACCTTCCTGGTGTGTTCGTCGGTGTGCGGCGCTGCGCACGCTTTCCCGGGCCCCGGTGAGATCCGGCGACCGTCCGTGGGCAGTCTACCCGCCGGGAGCGGACCCCCTCTAGAGCTGGCGGGCGCCGAGCTCCCCGGCGAGAAGATCCATCGCTACGTCCCTCGCGGTCCGCCGGTCGAGGGTGCCGGGCCCGGTGGCAGCCTCACGGAGCATGTCCTCCTCCTCCTCGTCGGTTGCGTTCCCGGACGGGGTCGGGGCGGATCTCGGCGCATCCGCCGGCGCGGGCGTAGGCTCCCGTGGCTGACCGGAGGGTCCTGACCCCGGCATCCCCTCATCCTCGGGGTAGCCGTAGGGATCATCGGGTGTCGGCGGATCCTCGTCGAAGGGCTCGGGGGGCAACGGTACGCCGCCGGTGAAGCTGTCGGCGTTCCGTCGTGGTTCGGGACGCCGTCCCTGCCTCTGGCTCACCCTGTTGAGCACCTGCTCCCAGGGCCGTTCCCCGGTGTCCGGCTGCGGTCGTCGGACCGGTTCAGCGGGTTTCGGCTCCGGGTCGCGGTCGGTGCCGGTGGCTTCCGGTTTCGGACCGCCGAGCGGAGCCGGCGTCCCCCATCCACCGGTATCGGTGCCGTCCCGGGGTGACGGCTTCTCCGGCCGGTCACCGCCGGATCGTCGGGTCGGGGACTCCGGTGCCGTCGTCGGCTCCGAGGGCTCCCGGGGCGCCGGGTTCTGCCGCGGCGACGGGTCCGAACCGGAGGAATCAGACTGAGTCTGCACGGGGTTCGGGGTAGAGGTGTTCCGCGGGGCCGGGGGCACCGGGTCAAAAGGGGCGGTCCCCACCTCGCATTCGACCTCGAGATCGAGCTGGAGCTCGTTCTTCAGCGCGGCGACGATCGCGCCGTTGTTTCCCGGGGCGTTGAGGCGCGAGGCGAGCGCCCCGGTGTTGTGCCCGATGACGAGGGTCCCTCCGCGGACACCGAGGACCCTGGCCTCGGTCAGCATGATCTCGGCGACCTTGTTGCTCGCGCCGATGGCGGCGCGTAGCTGCGCCCAGTTGCGGCGCACGAGGTCGGCGGGATCCCCGGACGGGGCGGGGGCCGGGGTCTCCACGCCCGCGTCGGAGTCGTCGTGTCCGGGAGCATCGGCGGGCGTGCTCTCGGTGGCGGGCGTGGAGTGCTCCGAATGCGGGGGCGACACCTCCCGTGCGGGTCGTGCGGTCTGCCGTGGCCCCGACCCGGTCCGCTGCTCCGGCTGACGATCCTGTTTCTCCTGCGCGGATCCGGGACGGGAGTCGGATTCAGGCCGCGGTTCCTTCGGTCGGGACTGTTCCGCCCCGGGGCCGGCGTCGGGGCGGGTCCCCCGCCGCCGTTCCGCGCCCTGCCCGACGTCCGCATCAGTTCCGGGACCGGTCTCCGGTTTCGGCGGAGTGGCTGCCGGAGTGTCATCGGCCCGGGGATCGGGCTTCCTTCCCGGCGCCGGCTCAGCGGCCGGCGCCGGATTCGGTTGCGGGGCCTGCCGCTGCTGCCGTTCGGCGCCTCGCCGGGCCAGACGCTCAGCTGCTTCGCGGGCACGACGGGCGCCTTCGCTGACCGACGCCGGGGCCTGATCCTGCGCAGGTGCGTCGGCGGAACCGGGGGCCTCGGACTGCTGCCGACTCTGTTCCTGATTGACGGCCGCGAGTGCCGCGGCCCGGGTCGCGGGCGGGGCGTCGGGAAGCTGGTTCAGTCCCTGCTCGACGAGCTCAAGCCGTTGGCTGACCCCGGCGATGCTGTCGGTGCCCGCGGGCAGCAGCATGCGGGCGCAGAGGATCTCCAGGAGGAGCCGGGGAGCGGTGGCCCCCCGCATCTCGTCGAGTCCGTCGTTGGCGAGGGACGCGAGACGTGCCAGCGCCGACCCCCCGAAGGCCGAGGCCTGCTCGGTGATCACCGGCACCTGTGCAGCCGGAACGTCGACGAGCCCCATGTCGATGGCGTCCGGCACCGCCTGCAGGACCATGAGATCACGGAGCCGGTCGAGGAGATCGGAGGTGAAACGGCGCGGATCGTGCCCTGCCTCTATGACGTCGGCGACGGTGCGGAACATCGTCGCCCGGTCGCCTTCGGCGAGGGCGTTGACGGCGGCGTCGATGAGCGAGGAGTCGGTGACCCCGAGCAGGGGCACGGCCATGTCGTAGGTGAGGCCGTCGGGACCGGCACCGGCGAGCAGCTGATCCATCACCGACAGGGAGTCACGCGGGGAGCCACCACCGGCACGGATGACCAGCGGGTAGACGGCGTCCTCGACCTCGACGCCCTCCGCGGCGCAGGTGCGCTCGAGCAGGCTGCGCATGGCGGGCGGGGTGAGGAGCCGGAACGGGTAGTGGTGGGTCCGGGACCGGATGGTACCGAGGACCTTCTCGGGCTCAGTGGTGGCGAAGATGAACACGAGGTGCGCCGGGGGTTCCTCGACGATCTTCAGCAGGGCGTTGGCACCCGCGGTGGTGATCATGTGCGCCTCGTCGATGATGAACACCCGGTAGCGGGACTCGGCCGGCGCGTAGAGCGCCCGGTCGCGCAGTTCCCGCATGTCGTCGACGCCGTTGTGGCTGGCGGCGTCGAGCTCGGTGACGTCGAGGTTGCCGGGACCGCCCGGCGCGAGGGACACGCATGAGTTGCAGGTGCCGCACGGTGTGGATGTCGGCCCCTCGGCGCAGTTCAATGACCGGGCCATGATCCGCGCGGAGGACGTCTTTCCGCAACCCCGCGGGCCGGAGAAGAGGTAGGCGTGGTTGATTCGACCGGAGTCGAGGGCCACGCTCAGCGGATCGGTGACGTGCTCCTGGCCGATGACCTCGGAGAACGTTGCGGGACGGTACTTGCGATAGAGAGCCACTCCTCCAGCCTACCGGCGGAGGGATGGCTCAGTTCAGCGCCCCAGATCGAGCAGGTTGACGCCCTGTTCCACCATCGCCTGCTGCAGTGCGGGAATGCCGTAGGTCCGGGCGTGGGAGAATTCCTCGTCCGTGAGAAGGACGAGCTGCAGCAGGACGGTGAGCCGGGCGTTCGCGGGCTGTGTGGCCGAATCACCGTCGGTTCCCACCTCCCCGGCCTTCTCCATCATGCGGGGCACGCCCTTCGCCCACACGTAGGGGACGACGAGGAGTCCGTGACGCATGGTGACGCCCGGTTCCGCGACGAGCCCACCGAGCACCCCGACGCCGGGCAGCAGCTGCCCGGGGGCTGCGGGGATCCGCCCTGCGGAATCCCGCAGAAGCGTGGCGGCCGCGGCGACGACGCGGTCCAGGCAGTCGTAGCTGCCGGCCGCGACCGCGAACACCTCGCTACGGACGTCGACGGGCCGGGCGTCCAGATCCCCGGGCTCCGTCGGGACATCATCGGTCGCCGATTCGACGATGCTGTCCATGTCGGTGACCAGCCCGGTGTCCACCCGCCCGAAGTCGAGGGTGGTGGCGAGACGTTCGCCGGAGTCGAGGACCCCGGAGCCGATGTGGAAGTCGCCGATCCGGCACACCCCGAGGGACCCCGGAATGAGATCGTTGATCCAGTAGGTCGTCTCCCTGAGGTCCACCGTGCCCATTCCTTCCCGTCTCACCGTCACATGTCGGTGAGACGAGTATAGGGGGCGGTTAGCCGGCGAACTTCTCGGCCGCCGCCAGCAGCACGCAGGTTGCGACGCCGTCCATCGCCACCTCGAGTTCCTCGACCGGCGGCAGCGAGGGGGCGAGCCGGATGTTCCGGTTGTCGGGGTCCTTGTGCAGCGGGAACGAGGAACCGGCACCGGTCAGCGCGATTCCGGCCTCCTTCGCGAGCTGGACCACACGCGAGGCGGTTCCGTCGACGACGTCGAGGGAGATGAAGTAGCCACCCTCGGGCTTCGTCCAGGTGGCGACGCCGTGCTCACCGAGCCGGGACTCGAGGATGTCGAGGACGGTCGCGAACTTCGGTGCCAGTGAGGCCGCGTGCCTCCGCATGAGCGCGCGGACGCCGTCGGCGTCGCCGAAGTAGCGGGCGTGGGCGAGCTGGTTGACCTTGTTCGGCCCGATACCGCGGACACCCGCGTGCGAGCCGTACCAGTCGAGGTTCTCCTTCGATGATGCGAAGAAGGCCACGCCGGCACCCGCGAAGGTGATCTTGGAGGTCGACGTCATGAACCAGAAGCGGTTCGGGTTTCCGGCCTTCTCCGCGAGGTCGAGCACATTGTGGATGACGGGGAACTCGTCGGTGAGGGTGTGGATCGCGTAGGCGTTGTCCCACACGATGCGGAAGTCCTTCGCCGCGGTCTCCATCTCGGCGAGTTCACGGCAGACCTTCCCGGAGAAGGTGATGCCGGTCGGGTTACCGAACACCGGCACGGTCCACATGCCCTTGACCGACGGGTCCTTGACCAGTTCCCGGACGGCGTCCATGTCGGGGCCCTCGTCGGTCATGGGGACGGTGACCATCTCGAAGCCGAGGTGCTCGGTGATCGTGAAGTGGCGGTCGTAGCCGGGGACGGGGCAGATCCAGCGGACCTTGTCGAGGTCCTTCCACGGGGTGTCCGAGTCGTTGTTGCCCCAGACGTAGGACGCGAGGATCAGGTCGAACATGATGTTGAGGGACGAGGCGTCACCGGCCCAGATCTGATCCACCGGGATGCCGAGGAGATCGGAGTAGATCGAACGGATGTCGGTGATCCCGATCAGTCCACCGTAGTTGCGGACGTCGATGCCGTCGGCGGTGGTGTGCTCCCCCGCACCGGGCTGGCCGAGGAGCTCCTCGGAGAAGTCGAGCTGCTCCGCCGACGGCTTACCGCGGGTCAGATCCAGCTTCAGGTTCCGGGCCTTGAGTTCCTCGTACTTCGCCGAGATCTCCCCGGTGAAGTCGGCGAGAGCCTTCGCATCGAGATCCTGCAACGTCATGGGTGCCACCTTCCGCGGTGAATGGATGTGAAACGTTCCGGACACCGGCCCCGGGGTTTCTCCCCTCACGGGCGGTGTCTCCGGGGTCCACTGTAGCCGCCGGTGCCGAGGCGCACCACGGCTGGAGCACCGTCCGCGAAGGGGGCGGGAGACAAAAAGATGCACCGCCCGGCGTGGAGCGGTGCATCGCGACATCTGAGTTTGAGGGGACCCCGCGCACCCGTCAGAGCTCGCTGACCCTTGCTGCATTCCTGCCCTGGGGGAGTTCACGAGGTGTACGCCGCACGGGGTCCTGACCACAGGGTAGCCCACGATTGACCGGAGACCCAAGCCGGGTCCGGGTTTTGTCCGGAGCGGAGGTTTGGGTATAGTACACCGCAGACATGACGGCGAGAACCGTCGTGCTCTTTCTGGAGGATTCGACTAGCGGCCTATGTCGCACGCCTGGAACGCGTGTTGGGAGCAATCCCTCAGGGGTTCAAATCCCCTATCCTCCGCAGTAGAGACGCCCGTGCCGGGAATTTCCCCGGCACGGGCGTCTCCGCATTTTACGGCAGAGCCGTCCGTTCAGGCCCATTGTCCCCATCCGCGGCCTCCCGGACGCCTGCGACACAGGCCCCGGAAATCCGTCCCGGATTTCCGGGGCCACCACCGAAAGGGACCACGATGTCCGCACCACAGACCCGCACCACACCGAGCCCGACCACGGAAGAGCCGACGGTGAAGGAGCTCCGCCACCGTGCGGAATGGCCTCTGGTCATTCTCGGCCTCACCCTGACAGCCATCGTGACCGTCTCCGCGATCGTGATACTCGTCAGCGGGGATGCCCCCTCCGAATGGGCGATGGGGATTCTGCTGGGGCTGGTGACACCTGTCGTCGCGCTCGTGTTCATCCGCGTGACCTACTGGAAGACAGCGGCCAACAGCATCGAACTCACGGAGAAGCAGCTCCCCGAGCTCTACGCCGTCTACACCGGGCTCGGTGAGCGGATGGGCTTCAACCGCCCGGGCGGACCGGATCTGCCGAAGCTCTACCTGCACAACGGCAACGGCGTGATGAATGCCTACGCGACGAAGTGCCGGGTACACGCCGCCTACATAGTCGTGAACTCCGACATCGTCGACCTCGCCTATGTGCACGGTGATTTCGCGGCACTCCGGTTCATCATGGCCCACGAGCTGGGGCACGTGAAGTGCCGGCACATCTCCCTCTGGAGACTGATCTACACACCCGTCATGACACTGCTCTTCCTGGGCAAGTCGACGACCCGCGCACAGGAGTACACCGCCGACCGGGTCGCCGCGTACTACGCGCCAGAGGATGTGCTGACCATGGTCACCCTGTTCGCCGGCAAGAACCTCGGCCACCGCATCGACGTCGACGAGTACTTCCGCACCAACGCCGCCCACGGCGAGAGCCTCTGGCTGCGCTTCGCCAACTTCCGGGCCGACCACGCCGTCGGTTTCCGTCGCATGGACGCTCTGCGCCGGACGCTCACCGAGGGGTGGAACGTCCACGGGAAGATGCTCTGACGCCGCACACGACCGGCGCCGGTACGGGATATCAGTCCTCGGACAGCCAGGCGGCCAGCTCATCGGCGGCCTGGCGGGTCTGGTGGATCGCCATCCCGAGCTGGGTGTCCTCCGCCGACACACAGAGCAGCAGGTTCCCCACCGGCTCGTAGACGATGCTCACCACGATGAGGATCTCCCCGGGCATGGTCACCGCGACGACGGTCTCCCCGCCGACGGAATCCGGGTGGCCCATCAACTGCACCTGGGCCCCCGCGACACCGAACATCGACGAGTTGAGGGCCGACAGTCGCGCCGCGTCCTCCGGTCCCCCCATACCGAGTGAGCAGACGTGGATGCCGTCACCGGTACCGAGAACGATGGCGCGTACGCCACTGACCTCCTCGCGGATCGTCGAGAGGTACGGCAGCGCCGCTCGGGCGATCTCATTGGCACCGAGTTCCCGGCCGCGGATCCGGCGGTGCCGGGGCCCGGTGGTCCGATCGTGTCCAGCCATCAGTGCTCCTCCGTCAGTCGGATGGCGGCGGTGACGAGCCGAACCATGTCCTCCGGATTCCGTGGATCGGCTTCGACGACCGGCATGGAACCGTATCCCAGCCCGGCGAGCGAGGCGCGCGCCCGTTCGACGGCACCGGGTGCGGTGAAGTTCAGGGCGACCATCATCCGCTCCGCGACGGTCGGTCCGCCTGCTGCGGCGATCCAGTGCTCGAGGGCGTCATCGAGGTCCCCCCGGTCGCCGAACAACCAGACGACCACCCCCGCATCGGGGTTGTGCAGGGGTGCCCGACTGTGGCTGAAACGGTCCTGCCCGGCGGTGCCGAACAGCCCGACGAGGGTGCCGTCACCGCGCTCCCAGATCCCGTAGTCGATACCGACGGTGGTGGTCAGTTTGGAGGTACCCGCGAACGCTGCCGCACCATCGACCATGAGAACCTCCGTGGTGACGGGGGCGGCGCTCGACAGGGTGGTGACGGCGGTGGTCTTCCCGACGCCGGGGGGACCGATGAACACGACCTCCGAGTCCGACGGTGAACCGATGATCGCGTCGTCCGGTATCGCGTTTTCCGGGGTGCCGGATCTCTCGCGGGAATGGGTCACGGGGGCTCCTGAAATGGCGGACAGGGTACAGCTGCAGTTATGATTTTTCAAGCGTTCGGTGATCAGCATAGGTCATGGCAACGGCCACCACGAGAACTGATACCCGGACGCGCTACCATCAGAATAAACAATCCCCCTTTGGAAGGATCACCATGTCCCGTCAGGAAGACCTGAACAACCTCATCGCCAACATCTCCGATGATCTGGACGGCTTCATCGGTGCCTCCGTCGTCGACCTCGACACCGGCATGTCGCTCGCCAGCGCCTCCAAGATGGCGAACTTCGATCTCGACGTCGCGTCCGCCTACAACAGTGAGATGGTCAAGGCCAAGTACAAGACCATCAAGGCTCTCGGCCTCGACACCGGCCTCGAGGACATGCTCCTCACCCTCGACGACCAGCTGCACCTCATCCGGATGCTCGACGACCAGTCCTTCATCTACGTGGCCGTCGACCGGCACTCCTCCAACCTCGCGCTGCTGCGCACCTCCGTGAAGCGACGGGTCGCCGAGATAGCTTGAAGCACCCTGGGCATCCGGGCCGGACTCACGTCTGAGGTGGCCGACCCCCCGGGGGACGGAACCCGGAACCGGGTCTCCGGGGCTGCCGCGGACGCCGCGGCGGAGGATCCGGACATGGAGACAGCATCCGATTCTCCGGCACCGGAGAGCACCGGTTCCGACGCCACGGATCTTCCGGCTGTCCCGGAAGATACCCCTCCCCCGGAGCCGGCGTCCCCGCCGGAACCCGAACCGGAGCCGGACCGGGGACTCGCGAAGCGCGTCTGGCGCCGTTTTCTCGGACGCTGAGAAAGAGACACCGCATTCGGTGTCTCTTTTTTCGTCCGGGTACCACCGGCACAGCGCACGGTGGACGTCGACGGTGTTTCCCGGGGTCCACGTACGGGGCGGCCCCGGCAACGATTCAGCTCCCCCGCTGATCCGGTGCCACCCACACCACATCATCACCGGGGAGGGCAGCGGGATCGAAGCGCTCCAGTAGGCCGGGCATGTCGGAGACCCCGTCGACTCCCACCGACCGGGCTATCCGGCCGCGGATCGCATCGATCGACTCTTTGTCGAGCATCTGCCGCAGAGTCACCGCTCCATCCCGCTTCGCCAGCCGTCTCCCCTCCGACCCCAGCACCAGCGGCACGTGCACGTACCCCACCTCCGGATAACCGAGCAGATGCGCCAGATACGCCTGGCGGGGCGCCGACGACAACAGATCCCGCCCGCGCACGACCTGGTCGACGCCCTGCGCGGCGTCATCGACCGTGACCGCGAGGTTGTACGCCCAGTCCGGGCAACCGCCCCCGCGACGCAACACCAGATCATCGACCTCACCGGTGTACTCACCGGCGTAGTGGTCGTGCACCGTCCATTCCGTGACCTCCGCACGGAGCCGGAGCGCCGGGACACGGTTGTCCGCGGCGAGTTCCGCGCGGCGTCGTTCCCGCGTCACCTCATCCAGATCCCGGCACGTGCCGGGATAGCAGCCGGGGAGAACGTGCGGGGCACCGGACGCCTCCCGGATCTCCCGGCGCGAGCAGTAGCACTCGTAGACGAGTCCGCGGGCACGCAGTCCGTCGACCACGTCCGCGTAGGCGGGATACCGGTCCCGCTGGGACCACACCTCACCGTCGAAGTCGAGTCCCAGCGTGACCAGGTCCTCGATCTGCCGTTCCGCGGACTCTGTCGATGACCGCTGCGTGTCGATGTCCTCCACGCGCAACAGGAAACGACGGCCCGATCGCCGGGCGAACAGCCACGCGAGCACCGCCGTCCGCAGGTTGCCGAAGTGCAGGTCACCACTGGGTGAGGGCGCGTAGCGACCGGCGCCGGACGAGGAATCTGACATGGGACCATGCTAACGGCCGCGGTGATGCGGGCTGCGGTGGGTGACACCGGTAGCCCCTGTGGCACGATGTTCGCCATGACAACACACTCCGAGATCCCGTCTGGGCAGGGCGCTGCCGACACCTCCGCAGCGTCCGCGAACGCCCGTTTCATCCCCGTCCAGCGCTCCTACTACCCCGTGCTGCTGGCACTGTTCGTCTCCGTGTTCGTGATCTCGAACATCACCGCCACCAAGGGGGTGACGCTCGGACCGATCATCACCGACGGCGCCTTCTTCCTCTTCCCCCTCGCCTACATCATCGGCGACGTCCTGGCGGAGTGCTACGGCTTCCGCGCCACCCGCCGCGCCATCTGGACCGGGTTCGCCGCCATGCTCCTCGCCGTCGCCGCGTTCACCGTCGCCATCGCGCTACCCGCCGCAGACTTCTACGACGGCCAGGATTCGTTCGCCAGCGTCCTCGGCGTGGTTCCCCGCATCGTCATCGCCTCGCTCGTCGGCTATCTCGCCGGCCAGCTGCTCAACTCCTACGTCCTCGTCGCCATCAAGAGACGCACCGGCGAGAAAACCCTGTGGGCCCGCCTCATCGGCTCCACGATCGTCGGCGAATTCGGCGACACCCTGCTGTTCTGCCTCATCGCCGCACCCGTCATCGGCATCACCACCGTCGGCGACACCGTCAACTACACTCTCGTCGGATTCCTCTGGAAGACCGCGATCGAGGTCATCATGATGCCGCTGACGTACGCGGCCATCGCCTGGGTGAAGAAACGCGAGAACTACTGATCAACGCCCGCCCACAGGGCTGTCACCGACGACGGCCCCGGTAGGGCCCGACACCGCCCGACCGGAACCACCTACCGTTTCGACGCGTAGTAGCGGCCCATGAACTCGTCCCGGTACACCTCGTAGTCCCCCGACTCGATGGCGTCCCGGATCCCGTCGACGAGACGGATCATGAAGTGGAGGTTGTGCATCGTGCACAGCGTGCCCGCCAGGAACTCCTTCGCCTTGAGCAGGTGGTGGATGTAGGCGCGGGAGTAGTTCTCGCTGACGTAGCCGCCGAGCTCCTCGTCGATGCCCGCGAAATCGCGCTTGAAGCGCGCCCCGGTCAGCGTCATGCGCCCGTCGAGGGTGTAGACGCCGCCGCGGCGGCCGAGGCGCGTGGGCGCGACGCAGTCGAAGGTGTCGGCGCCGGCCTCGATGGCGGTGAACAGGTCATCCGGCTCGGAGATACCCAGCAGGTGCCGGGGCGCGTCGACGGGCAGTTCATCGCACACCCAGCCGACGATGGTGCCGAGACGTTCCTTCTCCAGGGCGCCGCCGATGCCGTAGCCACCGAAACCGCGTTTCCCCTCCGCACGGAACTCCTCCGAGAGCGCCACCAGACCCCGGGTGGCCTGCCTGCGCAGGTCCTCGTACTGTGCCCCCTGCACGACCCCCCACAGGGACTGCAGCGGCTTGCCGACGCGCTGTTCCGTCAGCCGGTTGTGTTCCTCGAGGCAACGGCGGGCCCAGCGGTGGGTCCGCTCGACGGAGGCGTCCTGGTACTCGCGGGTGTCCATGAGGGTGGTCAGCTCGTCGAAGGCGAACATGATGTCGGCCCCGAGCTGGTGCTGGATCTGCATGGACACCTCCGGGGTGAAGCGGTGCTTCGACCCGTCGATGACGCTGCGGAAGTCCACACCGTCCTCGTCGACGTGCGCGAAGCGGTCCTTGCTTCGGGCCTTCACGTCGGCGGCGGTCAGGTTCGTGGTGTCCATTGCCAGGACCTTCTTGAAGCCGACACCGAGGCTCATGACCTGGAATCCCCCGGAGTCGGTGTAGGTGGGTCCGTGCCAGTTCTCGAAGGCGGCGACCCCTCCGGCGGTGTCGACGATGTCGGGGCCCGGCTGGAGGTAGAGGTGGTAGGCGTTGGAGAGGATCGCCTGCGCACCGGTCTGCCGGATCTGCTCCGGGGTGAGGGTCTTCACCGTGGCCTTGGTCGCCACCGGGATGAACGCCGGGGTGGCGATGTCGCCGTGCGGGGTGTGGATCACCCCGGTGCGCCCGTGGGGGCTGGACTCCAGGCGGGTGCCGAGGGTGAAGGTGGTGTCAGTCATGACTGTCACTGTAGTGCCGGTGCGGCCGGGTGTCGGTCAGCGGCGTGTGCCTGCACCCGCCGGGGCGGGTTCATCCGTGGCGGGTGCGCTTTCCTCGAACTGTTCCTCCAGCACGGCACCCTCGATGTCCAGGGTCGGCAGGACGCGATCCAGCCACTTCGGCATCCACCAGGTCGCGCGGCCCAGCAGGAACATCGCCGCGGGCACGAGGCCCATGCGGATGAAGAAGGCGTCGAAGAGGACACCCGCGCCGAGGGCGAAGCCGAAGATCTTGATGAATGGCAGCGGCTGGTCGATGAACGCGGCGAACACGGCGATCATGATGAGCGCCGCCGAGGTGACCACGCGGGCCCCCATGCTGAACCCCTCGATGACGGATTCCTCGACGGCGTTGTAGCGCGATCCCCCGGAACGCTTCCCGCCGGTGGCTATCCAGTGCTCACGCATGCGGGTCACCAGGAACATCTGGTAGTCCATCGCGAGACCGAAGGTGACGCCGATGAGGAAGATCGGCATGAACGAGATGATCGGGGCCGGCGTGTCGACGATGCCCCACAGCCCCTCCTGCCAGAACAGGACGGTGACACCGAAGGCGGCTCCGACCGACAGCAGGAACCCGAGACCCGCGATGACGGGCACCATGATGGAGCGGAACACCACGAGCAGGAGCACGATGGCGAGTCCGACGACGACGGCGAGGTAGATGGGCATCGCCTCGGCGAGCTTCTTCGTCACGTCCCGCTGGATCGGGGTGAGGCCGGTGACGCCGATGTCGATGCCGGTGGCCTCCTCGATCTCGCGGTCGCTCGCACGCAGCGAGCCGAGCAGCTGGGAGGTCACGGTATCGGCGGGGCCGCTGCGCGGGGTGATCAGGAGCTGGGCGGCCCGCGTGTCCTCGGAGAGCCCGATGATCTGGACGTGCTTGATGTCCGGATTCGTGTTGTAGCGCTGCGCGACGTAGGCGTACGAGGCCATCGCCGCCGCGGTCCCGGGATTGAATTCCTCGGGATCTGTCTCACGCTGGGCATCGACGAGGGGGCGGAGGATCTGGGCATCGGGGTCGACGTCATGGGCGTCGATGATCATGAGGAACGGGGAGTTGATTCCCGCACCGAAGCCCTCGGCCAGCAGATCCGCGGATTTCCGTTGCGTGGAGCTCTTGCTGAATGTGCTGTCCGACGGCAGCGCCATCTGCAGGTTGAGGACCGGATAGGACAGCGCGGACAGCCCGAGGACGACGACGGTCAGCACGAGTGCGGGTGCCCGGTGCACGAACGTCACCCAGGTACGGCCCATGGAACGTTTCCGTGGTCCTTCCCCGTCCGCGGATTCGTCCCGTCCCCGACGGTGGCGTGACCCGAGGCCCGGAACCCGGCCCGCGAACGCGAACCGCCCGAACAACCCGAGCAGCGCAGGCAGGAGGGTGAGCGCGACGGCGACCGCGACCGCGACGGTGAATGCGGCGGAGACGCCCATCCAGGAGAGGAAGGGGATGCGGACCATCGTCAGGGCGACCAGGGCGATGATGACGGTGAGGCCGGCGAACACGACTGCGGAACCCGCGGTGCCGACGGCCATGCCCGCGGCGTGTTCCGCGGAGTCTCGCCCGCGCCCGTGCCCCCGTTCGGCGCGGTAGCGGGACAGGATGAACAGGGTGTAGTCCACACCGACGGCGAGACCGAGCATCACAGCCAGAACCGGTGTGACGTTATTCAGGGGCGCGAAGTGGGTGGCGATGAGGATCGCGGAGGAGCCCACGGATATGCCGGTGACGGCGGTGATCAGCGGCAGACCTGCGGCGACGAAGGAACCGAACGTGAACAGCAGCACGAGGAACGCGACGCCCAGGCCGATCATCTCGCTCGTCGATTTGATCACCAGGGGGTCGCCGAAGGCGGGGCCTCCGGTCTCCACCCGGAGTCCGGCCTCGCGGCCGATGTCCATGGCGTGGCGGATGGCGGTACGCTGTTCGTCCGTGACATCGGCGGGAAGGGGCACATCGAGGCTGAAACTGGTGTAGCCGATCCGTCCGTCATCACTGACGAGGGAGAGGTTCTTCGCGTCCGCCTCAGCGGTCTCCTCCGGGAGTCCCGCGGAGACGGACTGCTCGATGACCGCCTTCTGCAGCTGCGGGTTGAGCCTGACAGGGTTGCCGAAACGGTCGCGGTCGATCACACCGGGTACGTGCTCGTCGATGTCGGCGATGACCCGGTCCATGGCCTCCGTGTAGCGGGGCTCGTCGAGCCGTTGCCCCTCCGGGGCGGCGAAGACCATGGTCACGCCCGTGGAGGTCAGCGGGTTGCGCTGGTCCGGGAAGTTCCGGACCAGGGAGTCAGCGGCCGCCTCAGAGGCGGTACCGGGGATGTTGAAGATGTCGTTGAACCCCCGCTGGAGGGCCCCCGCACTGCCGCCGACACCCGCGATGATGATCACCCACGCGACGAGGACGACCCATTTCCGCCGGAAGGACCAGCGTCCGAGTTTATACAGCAGCTTGGCCACAGGTGTTTCTCCTCTGTCACGGCGGGATTCGTCGGCATATCTCAGGATACGGAACCCGCGTGGTCCGTCGCACCACCGCGGCGCGGTACCCGTGCCACTGTAATGGACACCGCGCACCGGCGCGTGGAGCGCCCGAATACACCCGAAACAGAAAAGAGACCCCCGGAACTCCGGGGGTCTCTTCGACTGGCGGTGGCGGGGGGATTTGAACCCCCGGTTGGGGATTACCCAACACTCGCTTTCGAGGCGAGCACCTTCGGCCGCTCGGACACGCCACCGCCGACCAGCCTAACCGCACGGGGCGTCGGGCAACAAATTCCCATGCCAGCCGCGAGGTCGCGGTCTACTTCCTACTTCTTGTCGAAGATGTCCTTGACCTTGTCGGCGGCGTCACGGACGGCCTCCTCGGCCTTCTCGACGCCTTCCTTGATGTCGGACTTGACCTGGTCGGCGCGGCCCTCGTTGGCCAGCTTCTCGTTGTCGGTGGCCTCGCCGACGCCTTCCTTGATCTTGCCGCCGAGGTCATTGGCCTTGCTCTCGAAACCCATGATGAAATCTCCTTTGTCAGTCGGTCGATCGGAAGCCCCATACTAGGTGCGTTCCGCAGATCCGGCACGTTCGGGCGGCAACTTTATCCGGAATGTTATCTGGCACAGCCGTCAAAAAGTATCACTTGAACGGTAGTTCAGGTGCCCCACAGGATCCCCATAGAAATGTGCGCTGAAGTGGGACAACAGTTTTTCCCGACAGGGTTCCGGAAGAGGACTCCGAGAGTCACGGGGAAAACGTCATATGACCAATCACCACGGTTGAGAAAACCCCGGATGTCACCGGAGCCGACCGAAGAAACCGGTCATGAGTTCGGCGCACAGCCCACCCAGGATCCCCCCGCGGACTTCGGGCCAACGCATCGTCCCGGGCGGTCGGAGAACGTCGTGGACACTGCCGCACGCCCCGGTCCTGGGCTCGTGGGCCCCGAAGATGATCTCGTCGACGCGGGCATCCAGGAGCGCTCCGGCACACATCGTGCACGGTTCCAGAGTCACGACGAGGGTGCATCCGGACAGCCTCCACCCGTCGCCGTGGAGTGCCGCGGCACGCCGGATCGCGAGGATCTCCGCGTGCGCGGTGGGGTCACCGTCAGCCTCCCGGCGGTTGGTCGCCACGGCGAGTTCCCGGCCCGAGGAATCGATGACGACCGCCCCGACCGGCACGTCTCCGGGCGGGGTCGTCCGGGCAACCTCGATCGCCCGGTGCATGAGTGTCTCCGCGCGGATCAGCCCTTCCGGGGCGGGTAGGACCGGCATCCGGGCGACCGTCAGTCGATGTCGAGGTCGACGGCGTCCGCGAGCTCGGACTCGAAGCCGAGTTCCGCCGCGATCCGCAGCAGTTGCTCGGAGGCCCACAACTCCGAGTCATCGCAGATGACGGTCATCACCTGTTCACTGACACCCAGATCGGCGAGGATGTCGATGTCCCCCTCCGCCCAGGGATCGACCTTGTCCAGCTCATCGGAGTCCAGTTCCGGAATGTCCGCACCGATCTCCTCCAGCGCACCGGCCGCGAGATCGTCACCGACCGCCATCGTCGCGTCCGACAGCAGCAGCCGGACCCCGCCCGGCGCGGGCCGGAGGATGAGGAAGTACTCGTCATCGACGCAGAGCATCGCGAACGAGGCGCTCTCGCTGCGCAGGCGCCCGACCGCGGCGACGGCATCGTCGATAGAATCGAAGCAGTCGTCGATCTCGCGGACGTCCCACTCCCCGCCAGCCCGGGAAACGGTCACGGCGAAGCAGAGATCATCGTCATGGTCATCGGTGTCGCCGTCGAAGCCGTCAAAGCCATTGGAATCCATACCGGTAACCGTAGTCGCGATATGGGAGGATTGTCAGATGACCACCACCGTAATTTCCCGGCCCGTCTGTGTCCTCGGACTCGGCCTGATCGGCGGCTCCCTGCTGCGCGATCTCGCCGCCTCCGGCCACCCCGTGTTCGGATACAACCGCTCCCCTTCCGCAGCCCACGCCGCAGCCGATGCCGGCTACGACGTGACCGACTCCCTCACCGACGTTCTGAAGAAGGCACAGGAGTGCGGTGCCCTGATCGTGATGGCGACCCCGATGCCCGCGATTCCCACGCTCCTCGAGGCCATCGACAACCACGCCCCCGACTGCGGATTCACCGATGTGGTGAGCGTGAAGGCGAAGGTACTGGAGCTCGTGCGCGAGCGCGGGATGGCCGACCGCTACGTGGGCGGACACCCGATGGCGGGTACGGCGGACAGCGGCTGGACCGCCAGCCAACGGGACCTGTTCAAGGGTGCGGCCTGGGTGGTCACCTTCGACCGCGCCCTCGACGACACTCCCCCGCCGGAGCAGTGGGTGTCCCTCTGGATCGACGTCGTGCACATGGCGACCCGGGTCGGTGCCGAGGTCATCCCGGCACAGGTCGATAACCACGATGCCGCGGTCGCCCGCATCTCCCATCTGCCGCACCTGCTCGCCGAGTCTCTCGCGATCGTCGGCGACAACGGAGGGGCGCTCGCCCTGTCGCTCGCCGCTGGCAGCTTCCGCGACGGCACCCGCGTCGCGGGTAGTGCTCCTTCACTGGTCCGCGCCATGTGCGAAACGAACAACGAGGCACTCCTCGACGCCCTGGATGAGACGCTCGCCCTGCTCAACGATGCCCGCGCGAACCTCACGGACAGGCGCCCCAGCATCGAGGAGCTCGTCGATTCCGGATACCGGTCCCGGATCCGGTATGAGGCACGCTCCGGGATGCACACCGACAACGGCGGCCTCCTCGCCTCTCCACGCCCCGTGATCCGGTTCCAGCCCGGTACGCCCGGCTGGATCAACCAGCTTGCCCACGCGGAGATGCTCGGCGCCCGCATCGAGGTGTACTGATCCGGACACACGCAGAGGCCCGGTACCACTTGGTCACGGTACCGGGCCTCCCACATCTGGTGCGCCCGGAGGGATTCGAACCCCCAACCTTCTGATCCGTAGTCAGATGCTCTATCCGTTGAGCTACGGGCGCATGCCGCCTTGGGGCGTATCAGCCCCGGCAACGAGGTACTACATTACACCCGGCGCGGAAGACTCAACAAATATGCAGGTGAAAGCCCATATCCGACAAAACGAGACGGTCCCACCCGCCATCGGGGTGGGACCGTCTCGTTTTCTGTCTCAACACAGAGTGCGCCCGGAGGGATTCGAACCCCCAACCTTCTGATCCGTAGTCAGATGCTCTATCCGTTGAGCTACGGGCGCTTATTCAGTTGACCCTTGCGGGCGGCGGAGGCGAGAGGATTTGAACCTCCGGTCCTCTGTTAGGAAGACAACTCATTAGCAGTGAGTCCCATTCGGCCGCTCTGGCACGCCTCCATCGACCTCACGAACATCGCACGGATGCAGATGACGTGAAACCAGCGCTGATGTTACCCTGAGCCTCGCTGTCACGGCAAAACCACAGGCCACACACTCCAGATCTACCCGGTTGTAGTGTTGAACGTATGATCCGTAACGATGTCTCCGCCATTCCCGCCTATGTTCCGGGGCGTGCAGCACCGGACGCCCTGAAGCTGTCCAGCAACGAGGCCGCCCACCCGCCACTGCCGAGTGCCGTCGAGGCGATGACCGAGGCCGCCCGCACCGCGAACCGGTACCCGGACATGGGGGTCGTCACACTGAAAGCGGAGCTCGCGGACACCCTGGGGCTCACCCCGGAACGGATCGCCGTGGGCTGCGGATCCTCGGCGCTCTGCCAGCAGATCGTCCAGGCCACCTGCCAAGCCGGGGATGAGGTCATCTTCGCCTGGCCCAGCTTCGAGGCATACCCCCTCTTCTGTCTCGTCGTGGGTGCCAGGCCCGTGATGATCCCCCTCGACGACAACCACAGGCACGACCTCGACGCGATGGTGGCCGCCGTGTCCGACCGGACCCGTCTCATCTTCGTCTGCAACCCGAACAACCCGACCGGCACCAACCTCACCGAAGACGAGTTCACCGAATTCATGGACCGGGTCCCCGATGACATCGTCGTTGTTCTCGATGAGGCGTACATCGAGTACGTCCGCGACGAGAACAACCCGGTCTCCACGGAACTCCTCGACCGGTATCCGAACCTCATCGGCATGCGCACCTTCTCGAAGGCCTACGGCCTCGCCGGCGTGCGCATCGGCTACGCCTTCGGCGGGCCGCAGATCATCGATGCCGTGAATCGCATGGCGCTCCCGTTCAGCGTGAATGCCGTCGGCCAGGCCGGGGCACTCGCGTCCCTGGCCGCAGCGGATGAACTGCTCCGCAGGACAGACGAAGCCGTCGAGCAGCGCGAGGCGTTGGTCGCCCGGATCCCGGAGGCCGTCGACTCGCAGACGAACTTCGTCTGGATCCCCACCACCCGCGCCCGGGAGGTGGCTGAGGCCCTCGCCGAACGCGGAGTCCTCATCCGGGCCTTCGACGAAGGCATCCGCGTCACCGTGACCACCGGTGAAGAACTCGATCAGTTCCTCACCGCATGGGACGACGTCCAGTAGCAGATCACGGTGGTGGAGAGGGGAAGGGCCACCACGATCATGTGGTGCACCCTACCCCTTATCTCGTGTGACCGGTCCCGGCGTCAGACGAATGCCGGTACCGGTCACGCGATCCGGACGCTAGGCCCGTCGCCTACGCCACCGGAGAGACCGACCCCGAGGATGAGGGGCATCAGGCCCGCGAGAACGTCGAACAGAACGTTTGCTGCGGTGTTCGCCAGCAGCTGCACGTTCTCTGACGTAGCTTGCCTGTCTGCGGCTGCCGGACGTCCATCTGAACCTGCGCCTGCTCCTGCCGGGGCTGCGACCGGGTAACGGAGGTCGGGGTCGGAGCCACCGCCGGCGTCGCCCGACACCCCGCGCAGCCCTCCCCGACATGCAGAAGACCCCCCGCGGTGCAGGGGGTCTTCCCGGCGGAAGTAGAGGGATTTGAACCCCCGGTCCGTTTCAAGGGACGCTCGCTTTCAAGGCGAGTGCATTCGGCCGCTCTGCCATACTTCCTTGACCGCGACCGATTCTAGCGGATCACCGCGACGTGGCACCAGCGCGCCCCGGACCACGGTGGTACACCCCGGATCGCCGGACGCGACCGCCGGTTTCCCCTACCCTGGACAGTATGAAGGCAATCACACTGGCAAACCCGGACGACAAGACCTCACTCACCTGGAGCGAGGCACCTACACCCGAACTCAGAACCGGAGAGGTCCTGGTCGAGGTGAAGGCCGTGGGTGTCAACCGCGCGGATCTGCTGCAGGCCGCCGGCCACTACCCTCCGCCGCCCGGAGTGTCCGAGACCATAGGCCTCGAGTGCGCGGGAGTGATCGCGGATCCGGGTGACACCGGCCGGGAGAAGGGCGAACGGGTCGCGTGCCTGCTGGCCGGTGGCGCATACGCGGAGTACGTTGCGGTCCCCGCCGGGCAGCTGCTGCCGATCCCGGAGAGCTTCTCCTTCGCGGAGGCCGCATCTGTCGTGGAGGTGGCGTGCACCCTCTGGTCGAACCTGGTCATGGTCGCGGGACTGCACGCGGGGCAGACGGTTCTCCTGCACGGCGGCGCCGGTGGAATCGGCACCTTCGGCATCCAGCTGGCCAAGCAACTGGGATGCACGGTCGCGGTGACCGCCGGATCCGCGGAGAAGCTCGATACCTGCCGCGAACTGGGCGCGGACATCCTGGTGAACTACCGGGAGGAGGACTTCGCGGAGGTGCTGAAGAACCGCGCCGACGTGATCCTCGACATCATGGGGGCGAAGTACCTCGACCCGAACCTCCGCGCGTTGGCGGTGGACGGGCATCTCGTGATCATCGGCATGCAGGGCGGGGTGAAGGGCGAGCTGAACATCGGGCGCCTGCTGTCGAAGCGTGGATCGATCTCGGCGACCGGTCTGCGCGGCCGGGATCCGGAGGACAAGGCGGGGATCGTGGCGGAGGTCGTCGAACACGTGTGGCCGATGCTCGAGGACGGTCGGATCAGGGTCAGCATCCACCGCACCCTCCCGATCGACCGGGCCGCGGAGGCGCACCACCTCCTCGACTCAGGTGAGGTGACCGGCAAGCTCGTGCTCACCGTCGACTGACGGGAGCACGCGTCACGTCAGCCGAAGGAGGCGACAGCGCGGGTCAACTGGTCGATGTCGGCGGTCGTGTTGAACGGGCCGAGGGACACCGTCACGGAGCCGCCGGCTTCCCCGGCCCCCATCTGCTCCAGGAGCGGATCAGGTGGGCTGACCGTGGTGATGAGCCGGTTGTCCAGCAGTCGCCGGTGGACGACCTGCGCGTCGACCCCGGGGACGACGAGACTGACTCTCGGTATCCGGTCCTGGCGGTAGACGTCGCCAGCGGTCTCGCCCGTGATTCCGAGCAGGTGGAGACCCCCGAGCCACTGGAGAGAGTCGATCAGGTGGAGCGAGAGGAAGTGCATGTAGTCCTCCAGCTCCCCGGCAGATTCGACGAGCCGGTTCCGGCGGCTGCCACGGGCTTCCTCCTTCAACCCCGCCAGGTGATCCACCGCGGGGGCGACACCCCCGATGAGCCCGGTCGGCAGAGGGCCGAGCTCGAGCTTGGTCGCCAGGTGGCCGGGCGCGCCCTCCCAGGCGCCGTCGAGCCGCGGGAACATCGTCGTGTCACGGAACACGAGTGCGGAGACCTGCGGACCGCCGAAGGCCGCGCAGTCCACGAGGACGATGTCCGCGCCCCAGTCGTCCATGTCGATACCCCGGTACAGGGCGATGGCGGAGGCGTCGACGAGGACCCACGCGCGTGACCGGTTGTGCACGATCTCCGCGATCTCCCGGACGGGCGCCACGGTGCCGAGGAGCCGGTGTGCCGCATTGACCACGACGAACCGGGTGGAGCCGTCGACGAGCTCGCGGTACTGCCAGGCGGGCCATTCCCCGGTTCCGAGATCAGGTTCGGCCCACCGGACGGCTACTCCGTCGAGCGCGTCTAGTGCGGTGAACGGACTGTTCAGGGAGGGATCGGCGCACCGCCCCAGAATGACCGAGCCACCTCGGCGCAGCCGTGGGTGGAGGGAATCCGCCAGGGTCCGCAGCAGCGTCTCCCTGTTGGGGCCGAGGACCACCCGGTCCGCGGATGCACCGACGAGATCGGCGATGGCGCGTCGTGCCGATTCGGTGTGCATGTCACCGCGCCGCCCGCCCCCGGGGGCGGTGAGGCCGTGGGTACCGGTGGCGACCTGATTCGAGGTGGCCGATGCGGAGGTCCGAAACGCCGTCGCGACGCCCGAGGCGACCCGCTCCGGGATCTGTGGAAGCTCATGTGCGTTGAGATACGTCCAACCGTCACTCAACGACACGTAGAGTCCGCGCACGCGAGCCACGTCAAGGGCCATGTCGCCTCCTCATTCCGTCCGGTGATCACTCGCCAGTATGCCCGCCTGCCGCGCGCAGCGCACATGGGCCGCTAGGGTGTTCATTGTGTCAGATAGCCATTCAACCAAAGACCTGTCCGGGGACATAGCGCGGCTGGTCCGGGCCGAGGACCCCGGCGAGTGCCGCTCCCGGTCGACCACGTTCGCCGCAGCGTGGTCCGATCTCGTCCGCGGGTTTCTCCAGCATGAGCTGTGGCTTCAGCTTGGCTGGCAGGACATCAAGCAGCGGTACCGCCGCTCCGTCCTCGGCCCGTTGTGGATCACCATCGCCACCGGCGTCATGGCCGTGGCCCTCGGTCTGCTCTACTCCGTGCTCTTCCGGATCCCGGTCGCGGAGTTCCTGCCGCACGTCACCGTCGGTCTCATCATGTGGAACTTCATCTCGGGTGCGATCAAGGACGGATCCGACATCTTCATCGAGAACGAGGGGCTGATCAAACAGCTGCCGAGCGCCCTATCGGTCCACGTCTACCGGCTGGTGTGGCGGCAGCTGCTGTTCCTCGCACACAACATGGTGATCTGGCTCGTCCTGATGATGGTCTTCCCCCGACCACTCGGAATGGAGGGCTTCCTCGCGATTCCCGCGCTGTTCCTGCTGGTACTCAACGGGGTCTGGGTGTCGATGTTCTTCGGCATCATCGCCACCCGCTACCGCGACGTCTCCCCGCTGCTCGAGGCACTGGTGCAGCTGCTGTTCTACATCACGCCCATCGTGTGGACCACCACCACCCTGAAGGATCAGGGTGGGGAGATCTCGGAGCGGGCGAAACTCGCCCAGCTCAACCCGCTGTACCACTACATGGAGGTGCTCCGCGCACCGCTGATCGGCGCGGATCTGCCCGTCTACCACTGGTGGGTCGTCATCGGCTGTACCGTCGCCGGCCTGTGCCTGGCACTGCTGGCGATGAAGCAGTGGCGATTCCGCGTCAGCTACTGGGTGTAAGGAGAACTCACCACATGGTTTCCATCGACACCTACAACGCCTGCGTCGATTTCCCGATCTTCGACGCCAAGTCGCGTTCCATGAAGAAGGCCTTCCTGGGGGCCGCCGGCGGTGCCATCGGCCGGAACTCCGACAACGTCGTCGTGGTCGAGGCACTGAAGGACATCAACCTGCACCTCCGTGAGGGCGATCGGGTCGGTCTCGTCGGACACAACGGTGCCGGCAAGTCGACACTGCTGCGACTGCTGTCCGGGATCTACGAGCCGACCCGGGGCAGCGCCCACATCCGCGGTCGCGTGGCCCCGGTCTTCGACCTGGGCGTCGGCATGGACCCGGAGATCTCCGGGTACGAGAACATCATCATCCGCGGCCTGTTCCTCGGTCAGACCCGGAAGCAGATGAAGGACAAGATGGAGGAGATCGCGGACTTCTCCGAGCTAGGCGAGTACCTGGCGATGCCGTTGCGCACCTACTCGACCGGCATGCGGATCCGTCTCGCACTCGGGGTCGTCACGTCGATCGAACCGGAGATCCTGCTGCTCGACGAGGGGATCGGCGCGGTTGATGCGGCGTTCATGGCGAAGGCCCGGGCCCGACTCGAGGAGCTGGTCGCCCGGTCCGGCATCCTCGTGTTCGCCTCGCACTCCAACGACTTCCTCGCCCAACTCTGTGACACGGCACTGTGGGTCGACCACGGTCAGATCCGACAGGCCGGACACGTCGACGACGTGGTCGAGGCCTACGAGGGCAAGGGGGCCGCGGACCACGTGCGCAACCTGATCCGGCGCATGCAGGATGAGAACACGGGCATCCACGGTCGGGGTCCCGTCCCCGAATGACGGTCCCGGGACGCTGACGGCTCACCGGTTGTCGAGGATGGTCTCCAGCGGAAGATAGTGGTCGCAGACGGCCCGCTCGTAGGCGCGTACGTCGCCCGCCATCGCGGCCTCGAGCATGTCCCCGTGGGCGTGTGCGGTCTGCACCAGCCCCTCGTGCACGGCGAGGCCGAGGGTGGGGACCACCGCCTGGTGGATCCGCCAGAACGAGCTGACGAGTTGTCGGACGACCTCGTTGCCGGCGAGAGCCAGCAGCCCGTCGTGGAACGCCAGATCGGCGTCCGTGAATGTCTCGCCCTTCTCCGCGCTGTCAACCATCGAGTGCACCAGGGCCGTCAGTCCCGGCTGGCTCGTACCGCGCAGCCGACCGCAGAGCGCCTCCGACATGCCTAGGTCGAGGAAGCGGCGCACCTGGATGACCTCCCGCAGTGTGGCGAGGTCGCCCCCGGCGGACAGCGTCGTCCTGAACACGAGCGCCTCCACCAGCGGAGACATCGACAATGCCCCGACGAAGGAGCCCGATCCCCGTCGGACGACGACGATGTCGAGCGCCTCCAACCTGCGCAGCGCCTCCCGGACGGAGGAACGTGAGACATCCAGGGTCTCGGCGAGGCTGGTCTCCCCGGGCAGCGGGTCCCCCGGCCGCAGTCGGTTGTCCAGGATGAACCGCTTGATCGCTTCGCTGGTCGCGTCCTTGCGGTTTCGGGCCGGCTGCGGCCGGGGCGACGCCTGCCCCGCCGACGGGCCTGCCGCCGTATCTGTTCCGGGGTCTCCGGCGCGCATCTTGCTCATGCAGCCAAAGTTATCACGGTTGTCCGACAGGAATGCGTCGATTACCCTCTCTGTGAGTTCCGTCGAGAAGTAGTTCCGGATGTGATTGCGACAATATTGTTGATACGCAGCCGTTTGCTTCACACCACGCATCCATCAGGCAGAATGTCGATAGCACCCCCTTTGAGGGGTGGGCTCCGGAATCAAAAGCACATGTCAGGTATCCAGCATGCACGTTTCGTTATCTTCCGTTTTCGATTTCATTGAGTGGAGTTCACACACCCCGTATCATCGAAACCGTAAGATGTCTGACAACTTCCCGTGCACCCCAATGAGGAGCCCCCAATGCGAGCACCCACTTCACAGCGCACCCTCGCGCGCATGGCCGGTCTGGCCGCAGTCGCCGCTCTCGGTCTGACCGCGTGCGGCGGTGGAACCACCACCGGTGACACCACCGCTGACGGCGGCTCCGGCGGTGGCGACGGCGCGAAGATCATCACCGCCGCCGTCGGCTACGACACCGACAACTACGACCCCGGTACGACCACCTCCGCCCTCGCGCTCGCCGCGAACTGGCACACCATGGAGGGACTCACCGAACTCGACCCGGCCACCCGCGAGGTCTACCCGGCCCTCGCCGCGGAACTGCCCACCAAGGTGGACGACACCACCTACGAGGTCACCCTGCGTGACGGCGCGAAGTTCTCCGACGGCACCGACGTGACCCCGGCCGACGTCGTCGCCGCGTTCAACCGAACCATGAACGGCTTCTACGCCCCCATGCTCGGCTTCATCGACTCCGTCGAGGCCAACGGCGACAACGCCGTGACCATCAGGACTAAGTACCCCTTCTCCCTGGTCAACGAGCGAATCTCCCTGGTCAAGGTCGTCCCCGCGGGACAGACCGACGATGAGCTGAAGTCCGCACCGATCGGCACCGGCCCCTACAAGATGACCGAGGCAGTCAAGTCCAAGCACGTCAAGTTCGCCAAGAACGAGAACTACAACGGCGACCGCCCCGCCGGCGCCGATGAGATGCGCTGGGACATCCTGGTCGACGACACCGCGCGCGTGACCGCCATGAGCGAAGGCTCCGTCGTCGCCATGGAGAACGTCCCCTCGGTGAGCAGAAGCCTGCTCGAGGGCAAGGTCGAGATGGAGTCCGAGCAGGGCTTCAACCTCCCCTTCGTCATGTTCAACACCAGGAAGGCCCCCTTCAACGACGCGAAGGTCCGCCAGGCTGTGCTCTACGGCATCAACGCCCAGGAGCTGATCGACAACACCCTCGACGGCAACGCGAAGGCGGCCACCTCCTTCCTCCCGGAGTCGCACCCGAACTACCACAAGGCATCCCAGGTCTACACCTACGACCCCGAGAAGTCGAAGGAACTGCTGAAGGAGGCCGGTGTCGAGGACCTGCACTTCACCCTCAACACCACCGACCACGGCTGGATCGCCAACATGGCGCCGCTGATCCAGCAGCAGCTGGGTGAGGCCGGCATCACCGTCGACACCATCGACACGCAGGCCTCAGGGGCGATGTACTCGAACGTCACCGATGTCGACGACCCGCAGTTCGACGTGGTCCTCGCCCCCGGTGACCCCTCGGTCTTCGGCAACGACCCCGACCTGCTGATGAACTGGTGGTACGGCGACAACGCCTGGACCCAGAAGCGCTCCGGCTGGAAGGGCTCCGAGGGCTACACCAAGCTCCACGAGCTCATGGACAAGGCCGTCCGCGCGACCGGCGACGAGCAGCAGGATCTGTGGAACCAGTCCTACGACGTCATCGCCGAAGAGGTCCCGATCTACCCGCTGTTCCACCGCAGCGTCACCTCCGCGTGGAACGACGACAAGATCGAGGGTTTCCAGCCGATCGCCCTGACCGGCATCTCCTTCCTCGACGTCAACGTCAAGTAATCCCCTCCCCGGACCATCCCCGTGGCCCCTGCCCCGCACGGTGCGGGGGCCACAGGGGTGCCGGATGGCCCCCGCATTCCGGAGCGCCGTCCGGGACAACTATCTGAAGGTACCCAAGTGTCCAACCTGATCAGGCTCATCGGGCGCCGCCTCCTGGCACTCCCCGTGATGATCCTGGGCATCACGTTCCTCGTGTTCTTCGTGATGTCCTTCAACCCGGTCGACCCGGCGTACGGAGCCCTCGGTGAGGGCGCTTCCGCCGCACAGATCGAGGCGTACCACGAGGAATACGGCCTGAATGATCCGCTCTTCGTCCGCTACTTCGCCTTCCTCGGCGGTCTCCTCCACGGTGATCTCGGAAGCTACACCTCCCAGCGGCTCCCCGTCTCCGGACGTATCGCGGAGGCCTTCCCCGTCACCATCTCCCTGACCTTCTACGGGCTGATCATCGCCGTGGTCATGGCCCTCATCTTCGGTGTTCTCGCCGCCCTGTACCGCGACTCCTGGATCGACCAGGTCATCCGCGTGTTCTCGATCATCTTCGTCGCGACGCCGTCCTTCTGGCTCGCGGTCCTGCTGATCCAGGCGTTCACCATCAACAACGACATTCTTCCGGCGTCCGGCCCCCTGATCGCCTTCGAGTCCGATCCGAAGGCCTACATGATGCGGATGCTCATGCCCGCCTTCGCGCTGGGAATCCCGGTCGCGGGCTCACTGATCCGCGTGGTCCGTACCTCGATGGTGGAGGAACTCGACAAGGACTACGTGCGCACCGCACTCGGTGCCGGCATCCCCAAGCACATCGTCGTGGCCCGCAACGTCCTGCGCAACGCGCTGATCACACCGGTGACCGTCCTCGGTCTCCGCATCGGCTACCTCATGGGTGGTGCCGTGATCATCGAGGTCATCTTCGCCCTCCCCGGCATGGGACAGGCGATCCTCGAGGGCATCCAGTCGAACTACGCGGACCTCGTCCAGGGCGTGACGCTGACGGTGGCGCTCGCGTTCGTGGTCGTCAACATCGTCGTCGACATGCTCTACATCCTCATCAACCCGCGTATCAGGACGGTGTGACATGCGCAGAGAACTCACCACCAAGCTTTCCGGGCCCGGACTGAGGTTCGGCCGCTGGCGGGCGATGTCGGTGCCGTCGCGCATCAGCGTCATCCTGCTCGCCGCGATCATCGTCATCGCCGTGTTCGCACCGGTTTTCGCGACCCACGATCCACTGCTGATCACCCGACCGAACGCGGCACCGGACTCCGAGTACTGGTTCGGTACCGACTACCTCGGCCGTGACGTCTACTCGCGCATGGTCTACGGCGCCCGGATCTCCCTGACCATCGGCATCTGCGCCACACTGTTCGCACTCGGGTGCGCGGCCGTCCTCGGTTCGATCGCGGCGGTCAGTTCGCGCTGGGTCTCCGAGACCCTGATGCGCGTGCTCGACATCATCATGTCCTTCCCGGGGATCGCCCTCGCGGCGGTGTTCATCGCGGTGTTCGGCAACTCGATCCCGATCCTGATCTTCTCCATCGGCTTCCTCTACATCCCCCAGCTGACCCGCGTCGTGCGCGCCAACGTACTCGACCAGTGGGGCGAAGACTACGTCAACGCGGTCGTGGTCTCCGGTGCGGCCCGTACCTGGATCCTCATCAAGCACGTCGCCCGCAACTGCGTCGCGCCGATCCTCGTGTTCGCCACGGTCCTCGTCGCCGATGCGATCGTCTTCGAGGCGTCCCTGTCGTTCATCAACGCGGGCGTCCCGGAGCCCGACCCCTCCTGGGGTTCGATCATCGCCTCCGCCCGTCAGGGTGTGCTCACCGGATTCTGGTGGGCCGCGATGTTCCCCGGTCTCGCCATCATGATCACGGTGCTCGCGCTGAACGTCCTCGCCGAGGGAATCACCGACGCACTGGTCGCGGCCCCGGGTGCCACCAAGATCAACCCGCAGGACACCGACGGCAAGCGGGAGGCGGATCGCCTGGCCTCCGACCCGGTCGCCGCGTACAAGGTCCAGGAGGAGGACCTGAACAGGCGGCTCGCCGAGCTGCGCGAGGTGGAGTCCCGTCGCACGGACCGCTTCATCCCCGACTACTCCGTCCCACCGCTGCTGGAGGTCAGGGATCTCTGTCTCCGGTTCCCGCGGCACGGTGACGTCGACGTCGTCGACCACGTCAGCTTCGAGGTCCGCCCCGGGCAGACGATGGCGCTCGTCGGTGAGTCCGGCTGCGGCAAGTCGATCACGGCACTGACCATCATGGGTCTTCTCGACAGCAGGGCGACGATCAACGGTGAGATCATCTACGACGGCACCGACCTGCTGAAGCTCTCGACGAAGCAGCACGCGGCGCTCCGCGGCCACGAGATCGCGATGATCTACCAGGACGCGCTCTCCTCCCTGAACCCGTCCATGCTCATCAAGGCCCAACTGAAGCAGCTGACCAAGCGCGGCGGGACCCGCAGCGCGGAAGAGCTCCTCGAGCTGGTGGGGCTCGATCCGAAGCGCACCCTGGAGTCCTACCCGCACGAACTGTCCGGTGGCCAGCGTCAGCGCGTGCTGATCGCCATGGCGCTGACCCGCGACCCGAAGCTGATCATCGCCGACGAGCCGACCACCGCGCTCGACGTGACGGTGCAGAAGCAGGTCATCGAGCTGCTCAACGACCTGCAGGACAAGCTCGGCTTCGCGATGATCTTCGTCTCCCACGATCTCGCGCTCGTCGCGGAGGTCGCGCACTCCATCACCGTCATGTACGCCGGCCAGGTGGTCGAACAGGCCCCCACCGTCGAGTTGATGACCGACCCCCGGCACGAGTACACCCGCGGGCTCCTCGGCTCGGTGCTGTCCATCGAGGCCGGATCCGGCCGCCTGCACCAGGTGCCCGGCGTCGTCCCCAGCCCACGGGACTTCCCCCGTGGTGACCGCTTCGCGCCCCGCTCCTCGCACCCGACCGTCGGACTCGACACCCGCCCGGTGCTCACCCGCGCCGCTGGCGAGCACCACTTCTACGCCGTGCAACCCGAACTCGCCGAGAGCGGAAAGTGAGCAATCCGATGTCCAACGACAACGAGCGGGACACCAACGAGGTCGCCCGCACCGAGACAGAATCCGCCCTCGACTCCTTCCAGCAGGAAACCGTCGAGTCCGCGCCGGAACACCCGGACGCAACGGTGCGCGCGCGCCAGGTGGACTCCACCGGACGCGTCGCGGCCAACGACGACGGCACGACGCCCATCATCGAGCTCCGGGACGTCTCCGTGACGTTCCGGTCCCGGTCGGGCGGCATCTTCAAGCCCCACCTGGTGCACGCCGTCCGCGGCGTCACCATGAAGCTGAACGCCGGTGAGACCCTCGGTCTGGTCGGCGAATCCGGCTGCGGCAAGTCCACGACCGCCCGCGTGATGTGCGGCCTGCAGGACCCCACCGAGGGCGAGGTGTACTTCCAGGGCAGGAAGGTGACCAAGCGCTCCGGGAAGGACCGCAGGCAGATCGGGCGCGTGGTCTCCGTCGTCTTCCAGGACCCGGCGACCGCCCTGAACGCCCGCATGATCGTCGCCGAGCAGCTGCTCGATCCGATGGTCGTGCACAAGATCAACAACAAGAGCTACCGCGAGGAGCGGATCCGCGAGCTCATCCACCTGGTGGGCCTCCCGGAGAGCGTGCTCCGGGCCCTGCCCGGCCAGTTGTCCGGTGGCCAGCGGCAGCGCGTCGCCATCGCCCGCGCCCTGTCGCTGAACCCGGACGCGATCATCGCCGACGAGCCGACCTCGGCGCTCGACGTCTCGGTCCGCGCCCAGATCCTCAACCTGTTGTCGGATCTGAAGGACGATCTCAACCTCGGCATGGTGTTCATCTCGCACGACATCCAGACCGTGCGCTACGTGTCCGACCGGATCGCCGTGATGAACGCCGGCACCGTCGTCGAGGAGGGACCCGCCCGACAGATCCTGGAGAACCCCCGGGACGAGTACACGCGTACCCTGCTCGGTGCGGCACCGTCTCTGCTGCACCCCGCGAAGTCCGCCTTCGCCAACTGACGGCCGGTCCGCCGTACCACCCATCTGAGAATCAACTAGGAGCCCACAGTGGAATCCCCCTTCACCGGTGTCATCCCGCCGGTAGTCACCCCCCTCGACGACGCCGGAAACTTCGACCGTGCCAGTTTCGACCGGGTGGTCAACCGCATGATCGACGCCGGGGTGCACGGCCTGTTCTTCCTCGGTTCATCGGGGGAGGTCGTCTTCTCCACCGATGAACGCCGCCGGGAGATCATCGCCGCCGCGGTCGAGACCGTCGCCGGGCGCGTGCCCGTCCTGGTCGGCTGCATCGACACGGAGACGAACCGAGTCATCGAGCACGCCCACGCCGCCGCCGAACTCGGGGCCGACGCCATCGTCGCCACCGCGCCGTTCTACGCGCTCGGCGGGGTCAACGAGATCGAACGGCACTTCCGGAAGATCCACGAGGCTGTCGACCTGCCCCTGTTCGCCTACGACATCCCCGTCTGCGTACACGTGAAGCTTCCCGGTGATCTGCTGGTCAGGCTGGGCGTCGACGGGGTTCTGGCGGGAGTCAAGGACTCCTCCGGCGATGACGTGTCCTTCCGTTTCCTCGCCCGCGACAACACCGCGGCCGGGCGCCCCCTCACCCTGCTCACCGGCCACGAGGTCGTCGTCGACGGCGCATACATGTCCGGTGCCGACGGGTGTGTCCCGGGGCTCGGCAACGTCGACCCGGCCGCCTACGTCCGCCAGTGGAACGCCTACCGTGCCGGCGACTGGGCAACGGTCCGCGCCGAGCAGGACCACCTCACCGAGCTCATGCGCATCGTGCTGGTCACCACCGGGGCCGTGGGCTTCGGCGCGGGGGTCGGCGCCTTCAAGACCGCGCTCATGCTTCTGGGCGTGTTCTCGACGAACCGCATGCCGGAGCCCGTCGCCGCCCTGACCGGTGAGAACCTCACCGCCATCGCGGAGGTGCTGAGGTCGTGCGGCCTGGAGCCGACGGTCGACCCGGGCTCCGTCCGTATCCCCCCCTTCGCCTCCTGATCCACCGGATCACAGCCGCACGCAACGAGAGGACGGTACCCGTGACCACCGACAGTGACGCCGACCGCGTTCTCGCGGTCGACATCGGCGGAACGAAGATCAACGTGGCCCTCGTCGATTCGGACAACACCGTCACGGGGCTGTCCACAGCGGCGACCCCGAGCCGCGAGGACGGTGCCGCCGTCGTCCGCCAGGTGCTGCGGGTCGCGCGCCGCGTGCTCGACTCCGCGCGCGGCCCGGCACCCACGCTGGTGGGCATCGGCAGCGCGGGTGTCGTCAGCCCGGACGGGCGACGCATCACCTCCGCGACGGACGCCATCCGCGGATGGGCGGGAACCGAGCTCGCCGCCGGGGTCGAGGAGGAACTGGGCATCCCCTGTTCCGTGCTCAACGACGTCCACGCACACGCTCTCGGTGAACTGGCCGGTGGTGCCGGTCATGGGCATGATTCGATGCTGATGGTCGCGGTCGGCACCGGCATCGGCGGCGCCGTGATCGTCAACGGCGGACTCGTGCCCGGCGCACACGGCGTGGCCGGGCACATCGGGCAGATCCGGGTCACCACCACCGGCCGGGAGAACTGCGCCGGTTTCACCGACACCCTGGAGAATCTCGCCTCGGGGCCGGGCATGACCCGCTTCTACACGCAGCTCGGCGGGCGGGGAGTGGGCAACGGACACCAGCTCCAGGCGGCCGCCCGAACCGATGCCCTAGCCGCGGACGTGATCATCTCCGCGGGAGCGGTCACCGGACACACGATCGCCTCCCTCGTCAACACGCTCGATCCGGAGCTGGTCGTCATCGGCGGTGGTGTCACCCGGATGGGCGAACTCTGGTGGCGGCCGCTCGAGGAGGCCTACGCTGAAACACTGATGACGCCACTGCGGGGTACTCCCCTGGTCGCCGCCGAACTCGGCGATGACGCCGCCCTCGTCGGAGCGGCGCACCACGCCCGTGCACGTCTGAAACCCCTGAAGTAAGGAGCCCCACCCATGAGTGACATGAGCATCGACGCCCTCCTCGACCGTCTCCGCGGCGGACTTGTGGTGTCCTGCCAGGCCTACCCCGGCGAGCCGCTGCGCCGAGCGGAGATCACCGCCGCGATGGCCCAGGCCGTCGTCGAGGGGGGTGCTCGCGCCGTCCGCGTCCAGGGCGTCGCCGACATCGCCGCAACCCGACAGGCCGTCGAGGTTCCCGTCATCGGGCTGATCAAGCACGGCCACGACGGCGTGTACATCACACCCTCCGTCGCGCACGCCCGGGCGTGTGCACTGGCGGGCGCGGATGTCGTCGCCATCGACGCCACCCTCCGCGAGCGGGGCAACGGTGAATCCTTCGCCGACGCCGTCACCGCGATCCACGCCGAGTTCCCGGGTGTCGCGGTGATGGCCGACTGCGCCTCCGTCCCCGATGCGGTGGCCGCCGCGGAGGCGGGTGCGGACATCATCGGCACTACCCTGGCGGGCTACACCCCCGGCTACGGGCACGCCCGGGAGAAGACCCCCGGCCCGGACCACGACTTCATCGACGAGGTCCTCGCCGCGGTGGACCGGCCCGTCCTCGTGGAGGGACGCCTGCACCGGCCCGAGGATGTCGCCGGGGTCCTCGCACGCGGCGCCTTCGCGGCGTGCGTCGGCACCGCCATCACGCATCCGACGACGATCACCAGCTGGTTCGTGCCGGAGAACTGACCGACTGTCCCCCGGCCCCGCCCAGGACCCGGACCTCACGCGCCGACCCCGGATTTCCACCGCCGGTCGGCGCGTGACGGCGTCGTAGGGGCGTGCCCCTGTGCGACAATGGGCGTATGGCTCTCACCACCTCGGACCGCGTCGCAGCGGTCATCGTCACCCACCGCCGCGCCGACCTCCTGCGCGCCTCCCTCGAGGTCGTCACCGCCCAGTCGGCGCCCGTGGAGTGGATCATCGTGGTGGACAACGGCTGCGAGCGGGCCGTGTCGGACGCGGTTGCGGAGATCGCCGGAGACCGGGGCGTCTACCTGCCGTCCCGCACGAATCTCGGCGGTGCGGGCGGTTTCGCCTACGGGTTCCTCACCGCCCTCGCCCTCGGCGCGGACGCCGTGTGGTGCGCCGACGACGACGGTCGCCCCGAGGGAGCGGAGGTCCTCGCCACGCTGCAGGAGTGCGCGCAGCGGCACGCCCTGGACGAGGTCTCACCGGTGGTGTGCAACCTCGACGAACCGGATCTCCTCGCCTTCCCGCTCCGACGGGGGCTGGAGTGGCGGCGCAGGCGCGGCGAGCTCATCGACCCGGCGAACCCGGACGATGATCTCCTGCCCGGCATCGCCTCCCTGTTCAACGGCGCGCTGATCTCCGCGGCGGCGATGGAACGCATCGGTGTGCCGGATCTCCGGCTGTTCATCCGGGGCGACGAGGTCGAGTACCACCGCAGGCTGACGCGTTCCGGTCTGAAGTTCGGCACCTGCCTGCGCTGCGCCTACCTGCACCCGGACGGGTCGGACGAGTTCAAGCCGATCCTCGGCGGACGGATGCACACCCAGTACCCGGACAACGAGGGCAAGCGGTTCTTCACCTACCGCAACCGCGGCTACCTGATGAACCAGCCGGGTATGCGCCACCTGCTCCCCCAGGAGTACGCCCGCTTCGGCTGGTTCTTCCTGGTCAAGCAGCGCGATCCAGCCGGATTCCGGGACTGGCTGCGCCTGCACCGGATGGGGCGCCGGGAACGCTTCGAACGCCCCTGAGATCCGGGACGACGGCCACGGTCAGCGGACCTTGAAGATCACGGTGCGCTGGACGACGAAGTTCACCACCGTCGCGATGCCCTGCGCGATGACGAATGCGACCACCAGGGAGAACAGGTCGGGGATGTCGCGCTCGACGAGGAACCCGAACAGGTACCTGTACAGCTGGGTATTCAGGATCCAGGTCAGGGCGTAGAGCACGGCCACGGCGACGAACCGGGCTCTCGAGGGCGCGGCCTGGAACGTCCAGCGCCGGTTGATGGCGTAGGCGGTGATCGTTCCGAAGATGAAGCCGATGTTGCGGGACGCGAACGGGCTCAGTCCGAAGATCATCTGGAACAGCCACGTCAGTCCGATGTCCACCACCGCGGAGATCCCGCCGGAGATGATGAACCTGACGCCCTGTGTCTTCACGTCCCGGCCGTCTCCGGACTCGGCCGGGGGAAGTGGACCGGTGTACTCGTCCGCGCCGGCGGCGACCTGTGCCTCCATCTCCTCGGTGGAGACGAAGAGTCCGTCGTCCGGGTCCCCGGTAGCGGACGCGGTGGAGGGGTCGGGGTGCCGCGGATCGCGGGCGTCGGGTGCGGTGTTGTCGTCGTAGTCGGCCACGCCAGGTGATGCTACCCGCTCACCGGAGGCCGGTCAGCGGCGCAGCAGATAGCGGTACAGGTCCAGCCGTTCGACGGGTGGCAGGGCACCGGCGCCGCACCCGCCGACGCCGGTGAGTGCCTGCAGGGATCCGGTGCACAGGTCGCGGATCCGGTCGGCGGTGAGGACACCGTCGTCATCGTCCACCCAGCCGATCTCGGCCATGGTGGCCTCGATGACGTTGTCCCCGAGCTCGGCGTCGACGAGGGAGGACAGGGTGAGCACCGTGACCATGAACGCGTCACGGGCCTCGGGCCCGTGTTCCAGGGGCAGTCCGTCCAGGATGGCGCGCGTCCGTTCGTCGAGTTGCACCGGGCGTGCGAGGTCCAGCGCCTGGAGCAGCGGAATGAAGTCGAAGATGCGGGACCGGTTGATCAGATCCGCGACGTCGTCATCGACGAGGGCGAGGGTGGAGGCTATGGTCTCCCTCCCGGTGAGTTCGGCGTTGATGTCCGCCGGGTCGAAGTCGACGGGACCGGACCCCCCGGGTCGCAGACTCCCCGAACCACCGATGCAGAGTGCCCGCGGCGTTCCCCGGTCACGGGGATAGGAATCGATGACCTCGACGAACATGCGCCACAGTCCCCAGGTGTAGATGGCGATGTCACCCGGGCGGGAGAGAACGTCGTGGACACACCCGTCGGTCCGGAAGGTCTGGGTCCCGGAGGTGAAGGACCAGGGCGCACCGGCACCGTGGCCGTGGAACCCGAAGCAGATGCTCAGGACACGGTGGAGCTCCGTCAGGGACATCGCGTCGTTGAGGCCCACCTGCCGGTGGATCTCCCGGTCCGCGCACCACAGGGTCGCCCGGATGATGAGCGTGCGGGGCTCCCGGTTGCGGTCCGGTCCGCCTGCGGACGCACGGGCGTCGCGGCGGGGCGCGAGCTCGATGACGTTTCCGCGGGCTGGATCGGTGGGCATGGCCCCCAGCGTAGCCAGCTGACGCGGTCCGCGCCGTTCAGGTAGAGGACCGCCTATCCTGTCGCGGAGTTGTCCGGCCGGGACGGCGTCAAGCCAACGGCAGGGGTCGGATGTCCGGGCCGAAGGTCTCCTTCAGGTGGGCGCGACTCCGGCGCTGGGATTCGACCGCGAACCACTGTTCCACCAGATCACCCGCGGCGTGGGCCGTGCACCAGGCGGCGCGGGCGCTCTTTTCACCGTGGAATGAGGCACCGCTGTCGGGCCCGTCATCAGGCAGTGTGACGGCAGGCAGACGGGGCACGGTGAGGTGGGTGTTCTCCTCGTGCGCCTTCTTCGCGGCGGCGCGGATCTCGTCCGCGGCGCGGGTTAGGGCGGCGTGGATCGCGGCGAGTGTCGTCGTTCCGGCGCGGCTGTCGGCACCGGCCACGGCGTCCGGGTCGGTGTCGCCGACGGGCAGCACGACGGTGCCGCGCAGGAGGGACTCCAGAACCGTCACGGGATCATCGGGCTCGTGGTCGTCGGTGTCCCCCGGGGATTCCCCGACGATCCAGGCCCCGCTGTAGCGCCCCGTCGCCGAGTTGGGGTCGGTCTGGACGTGCCAGACGATACGGAGGGTCGGGTCAGTGGCGTCGAGGACCGCGATCGTGGGGTGGTGCACGGGGTCCGCGGTGCCACCGGTGGTTGTTGTGTTCAGCGTGTCGGTCACCGCTTCATTGTCCCATCCGGTGCGGACCCGGGGTTCTCCAGTGCACGGATCCCGAGCAGGATCGGCACGGTGCACACCCCGAGCACCGTGTGGGGTCGGGTGACACCCCGGGAGCGGAGCCAACCGACGAGTGCGCGTGTGATGCGGGCGTCCGCGTAGATGCCCGTGCAGAGGAGAGCCAGTCCGATGACGAGCACCGCCGGGTTGGCCGGACCGGGAGTGTCGTCCGGCGTTTTGACGGGTGCGGTCGCACCGCCGTCGGGTTCCTCCCCCGGGGCCCGGGTCGCGGTGTCGGTGAGAACTGCGGTGGTTGCGGCGGCCGCGGCGAGGACCACTACGTCGGCGCCCCAGCGGATCAGTCGGTGGTGGATGTGGTCGGGCATCGCGGTGACGACGCCACCCGCGACCAGCAGTGGCAGATCGGCGACGATCCCGGCCCGCGGTTCTGTGTGTGGTGCTGCCATGCCCCGCAGCCTACCGGGGTGGCGGGGTACGGGCGGTGGCCCGCGTTGGCTAGACTCGGGCGCATGTTCGGACTGTTCAAGGGCCAGGATCGCGACTCCGGGGAAGAACCGGGGCATATCGCCGCGGAGCGTACCCAGCTGCCGTTGAATCAGCGCATGACGATGCTGATGGCGCAGGAGCTTCCGCTGCTGGACAGCGTCGACCGGGTGCGGGTCTACGAGATCCTGCGGGAGTACGACGGCCCGGAGATCACCTCCCAGGACGAGCTGCCCGCGGAGATCCGTCAGATGATGGACCTGTAGCTCCCGGCTCCGCCCACGGTGCCGGTTGTGCACCCCGTCACGAGCCATGGCCGGCCGTCGTCGTCCACTGTGATTTGCCCAGTGCGACGCCCCTCCCGCATGTGGGATTGTGGGAAATCACACGCTGTTTTCTTCCCGGAAAACTGCCCGATCACGTCCGATTGATCCCCACCCGGCCGGTTCTGGGGGTAGCGTGGACAATCGATGACGAGCGATAAGGGCGCGTCCAGCACCGTTGCTTCGAGCGGTGCCTCCGGGGCCCTGAACACAGAAGCCAAGAAACTGACCGGCTGGGGTCGTACGGCCCCCACGACCGCCGAGGTTCTGTCCACGGAAGACCTCGACACGATCGTCAAGGCAGTGCAGCTGGTCGCTGAACAGAACGAGAACAAGCCCGCCCACCTGCGACGTGGCGTGATCGCCCGCGGCATGGGCCGCTCCTACGGCGATCCGGCCCAGAACGCCGGCGGCCTGGTCGTCGACATGACGCCGCTGAACCGGATCCACTCCATCGATTCGACCTCCGCCATCGTGGACGTCGACGGCGGTGTCACCCTCGACCAGCTGATGAAGGCCGCGCTGCCCTACGGCCTGTGGGTCCCAGTCCTACCGGGCACCCGCCAGGTGACCATCGGTGGCGCCATCGGCCCGGACATCCACGGCAAGAACCACCACTCCGCGGGTTCCTTCGGTGACCACGTCGTCTCCATGGAGCTGCTCGTGGCCGACGGCCGGATCCTCCATCTGGAGCCCGAGGGCACCGCCGATGACCCGGACGGCTCCCTGTTCTGGGCGACGGTCGGCGGCATGGGTCTGACCGGCATCATCGTCCGCGCGCGGATCAGGATGACCCGCACCGAGACCGCGTACTTCATCGCCGACGGCGACATGACCCACAGCCTCGACGAGACGATCGAGTTCCACTCGGACGGCTCGGAGAAGAACTACACCTACTCCTCGGCCTGGTTCGACGCGATCTCGGCTCCGCCGAAGCTCGGCCGCGCCGCGATCTCCCGCGGCTCCCTGGCCACGCTCGCGCAGCTCGAGGAACTCGCACCGAAGCTGGCGAAGGACCCGCTGAAGTTCAACGCCCCCCAGCTGGTGACGGTGCCGGACATCTTCCCGTCCTTCACCATGAACAAGCTGTCCATGATCGCCGTCGGCGAGCTGTGGTGGCTGAAGTCGGGCACCTACCGCAACCAGGTGCAGAATCTGACGCAGTTCTACCAGCCGCTCGATCTGATCGGTGAGTGGAACCGTGGCTACGGCCCCAAGGGCTTCCTCCAGTACCAGTTCGTCGTGCCGCGGGAGGCCGTCGAGCCGTTCAAGGACATCATCCGGGACATCCAGTCCTCGGGCCACTACTCCGCACTGAACGTGTTCAAGCTGTTCGGCGAGGGAAACCGCGCCCCGCTGTCCTACCCGATGCCGGGCTGGAACGTGTGCGTGGACTTCCCCATCAAGCCGGGCCTGGGCCACTTCCTCGACGAGCTCGACCGCCGTGTGATGGAGTTCGGGGGCCGTCTCTACCTGGCCAAGGAGTCACGGACCTCCGCGGAGAACTTCCACAGTATGTACCCGCAGATGCAGTCCTGGCTGGACACCCGCAACGCGATCGACCCGAACGGGGTCTTCGCGTCGGATCTGTCCCGCCGCCTCGAGCTGCACTAGACCGACCCCCACACGACAACGATCAGGAAGTAGAACACGACATGCTCAATGCTGTGGGCAAGGCCCAGAACATCCTGCTGCTCGGCGGCACCTCGGAGATCGGTGTCGCCATCGCCTCCGAGTTCCTCGCCGCCGGGCCGGCCGCGGTCACCCTCGCCGCCCGGAAGAACTCCCCGCACCTCGAGGAGGCGAAGGCGCAGCTCGAACGCGCCGGAGCCAGCGAGATCCGGGTCATCGACTTCGACGCGACCGACTTCGACAGCCATCCCGCCGTGATCGAGGAAGCCTTCTCCACGGGCGACGTCGACATCGCCATCGTCGCCTTCGGCACCCTCGGTGACAACGAGGAACTGTGGCGCAACCAGGCCAAGGCCGTCGCCGCCGCCCAGGTCAACTACACCGGTGCCGTCTCCGTCGGTGTACTGCTCGGCCAGCGCTTCGAGGCGCAGGGCCACGGCACGATCGTCGCGCTGAGCTCCGTCGCCGGCATGAAGGTGCGACGCTCCAACTTCGTCTACGGGTCGACCAAGGCCGGATTCGACGGCTTCTACAGCCAGCTCGGAGAGGCCCTGCGCGGTTCCGGGGCGAACGTCCTCGTCGTCCGCCCCGGCCAGGTCCGTACCCGGATGAGCGCGGACGTCGAGGAGGCTCCGCTCACCGTGGACCGCAGCCAGGTCGCTGAAGCGGTCGTCTCCGCGGTCGACGCCGGCAAGGACACCGTCTGGGTCCACCCGCTGTTCAGGTACGTGATGATGGTGTTCAACCACATCCCGCGGGCGATCTTCCGCAAGCTCCCGTTCTGACCTGATGACGCCTCCCGCCCCGGGTCCGCGACCGTCTTGTCCGGTCCGGGTGTGGGAGACTTGGACACATGACTAGAGCGACGGACGGCTTCACTGGCGCACCCGCCCGGACGGCCCGGAAAAGGGTCTTCTTCGGCCCGACGGCCCCGGCGGGAGGCGCGGACTTCACCTCGGACGCCCTCGGAGGTCGGGCCACCGTCCTCGCGATCGCCGCGGCCGGCATCGGCGGCGGCGCACTGACGCTGATCTGCTGGTACATCCTCAAGATGACCAGTCTCCCCGCGTTCGGCGGTTCCCTGGTCTCCAGGGCCCTGTCCACCGCGGGCACCGTCATGGTCCTCCTGCTGGTGGTCAGCCTCGTCTTCCTGTGGCTGCGCGACGAACACCACGATCGCCGCCGCCGCGAATCGGAGACCGACGAGGTCCGGTCCCTCGCTCGGGGGCCGGGCGCGGCGATCGCCCCGGGCACCGTCCCGGGTGACCCGGAGGAACCCGAACCCCCAGTGGTCGAGTTCCCCGACAGCGAACGGGTGTCCGCCACGCGACCCCGGTGGCGGGTCTGGCTGACCTACGTGGTCTGCTATCTGTCACCCTCGGCACTCGTGGTCACCGCGCTCGCGCTGCCGCTGTCCGCGACCCGCCTGTACCTCGACGGCATCACCGTCGACCAGGGGTTCCGCACCCAGTTCCTCACCCGGTTGACCGATTCCGCGGCCCTGAGCGACATGAACTACATCGACATGCCCTCCTACTACCCGGGGGCGTGGTTCTGGTTCGGCGGCCGCTTCGCCAATCTGCTCGGAATGGAGGGCTGGGCGGCGTTCCAGCCGTGGGCCCTGGTGTCACTGGCCGCCGCCGCATCGATGGTTGTGCCCACCTGGCAACGGCTCAGTGGATCACTCACCGTCGCCACGGGCATCGGGCTGACCAGCATCTGCCTCATTCTCGTGATCTCCCCCGAGGAGCCGTACGCGGCGATCGTCGCACTCGGGGCACCCGCAGCGACCGTCCTGGTGCGGCGTGCCCTCGACGGCAGCCGGCTCGCCATGGTCGGCATGATCATCTATCTCGGCGCCTCGGCATCGATCTACACCCTCTACACGGCGGTCATCGCCCTGTCCGTGGTGACGGTCGCCGGGGTGTTCGCCGCGGTCGTGGACCGGTCCTGGCTCCCGCTGCTGCGGATGGTGCTGATCGGCGTCGCCTCCATGGCGATCGCATCGGTGGTGTGGGGACCCTACCTGCTCGCCATAGTCAGCGGAGAGCCGCACTCCGGCGCGACGGCCATGCACTACCTGCCGTACAACGGCACCCAGGTCCCGATGCCGATGCTCTCCTTCTCCGCGGTCGGGGCGCTCTGCCTGCTGGGTATGGTCTTCCTCGTCGTCCGGGCCGTGGACCGGGATGTCCGCTCCATGGGCATCGCCCTGGTCGTGTTCTACGGCTGGATCGTGGCGTCGATGATCGCGACCCTCGCCGGGAACACCCTGCTCGGGTTCCGGATGGACGCCGTCGTCACCCTGCAACTGGCCACCGCCGGCGTCTTCGCGATCGCGGAGATCCGGCTCCTCGGGCCGGACGCCCTCTATCCCCACCAGATCTCGGCTCGCACGGGACGCAACGTCACGCTCGTCATGGTGACGCTGCTGCTCATCGCGGGTGTCGCCTACGCCCAGACGATCCCGCAGCGCAACCACAACGCAATCGACCTCGCTTACACGGACACCGACGGTGACGGGGTCCGCGCGGACCTCTATCCCCCCGACTCGGGCGCCTGGTACGGGGAGATCGATGAACTGATCCGCGGCAAGGGCCACATCCCCGCCGACACCGTCGTCCTCACCGACGAACACAACTTCATGTCCTATCACCCCTACCGGGGCTTCCAGGCCTTCACCAGCCACTACGCCAACCCACTCGGTGAGTTCGACCTCCGCAACCGGGAGATAGAGCAGTGGGCCACCGCCTCATGGAACGTACTCTCCGAACCCCGGGAGTTCACCGCCGCCCTCGAGGAGTCCCCCTTCACCGCACCCGACGTCTTCATCCTGCGCGGTGACGCCGAGGACAGGGAGGAGGGCTGGAAGTACGACATCGCCGAGGACATCTACCCCAACAACCCGAACGTCCGGTTCCGGGGTGTCTGGTTCAACCCCGGGTCATTCACCGGGGACGGCTCCCCCTGGGATGTCGAGCAGGTCGGCCCCTTCGTGGTGGTGACCCGCAGCCGATGAAGCCGGAGGACAACCCTGACGTAGAATCGTCTGCTGTGTCAGCAACAGCCGTTAATACCCCGCCCACCGCGTCGAGACGGTTGCTCAACCTCGCCATCGTCAGTGGTGTCCTGGGTTTCCTCATGTTCGTGCTCACGCCGTTCATGCCGGTCTCCCAGACCCAGTCCTCCTTCGACTGGCCACAGAACGATTCGCTGAACAGCGTCAACGCCCCGCTGCTCAGCTACGTCCCGCAGTCCGTCGACATCGACATCCCGGTGTCCGCGCTCACGGAACTGCGGGACAGCCAGTCGACCGTCCTCGGCACCCTGCCCGCGGACAGCGAGGACGCGACCACGCGCGGACTGTTCGTCCGACTCACACCCACGGGTCTCGACGTCATCGTCCGCAACCAGGTCCCCTTCGAACTCGACGCCGAGCAGCTCGAGGCGCTCCCCCGGAACGCCGTGCTGCACGTCTCCTCCACCGAGGAGGAGACCACGGCCCGGATCAACGGTGCCCGTGGCCCGGACGGCGAGGAATACAGCGGGACCGTCAGCGGTGACCAGCGTCCCCAGCTGACCGGCATCTACACGGAACTGGACGGCGGGGACGGGGCCACCGCCCGCGAACTCATCGACGAGGGTCTCTCGGCCCACATCGAGATCAACTCCCGCTTCACCTCCGCGCCGAGCGTCCTCAAGTACATCACGATGTTCTCGGGCCTGGTGCTGCTCGCGGTCGCGCTGTGGACGCTGCACCGCATGGACATCCTCGACGGTCGACGGACCCGACGCTTCCTGCCCGTCGGCTGGTTCCGGCCACGACTGCTCGACGGCATCGTCGGCGGCGTGCTCGTCTGGTGGTACATCTTCGGCGCTAACACGTCCGACGACGGATACCTGCTCACCATGGCACGGGTGTCGGACCACTCCGGGTACATGGCGAACTACTACCGGTGGTTCGGTGTCCCCGAATCGCCGTTCGGTGCCCCCTACTACGACCTGCTCGGACTCATGGCGCAGGTCTCCACCGCCTCGGTGTGGATGCGTCTGCCGGAGCTCATCGCCGGTCTGCTGACGTGGATGATCATCACCCGGGAGGTGCTGCCCCGCCTGGGATCCAAGATCAACAACCGCCGGGTCGCGCACTGGACGGCGGCGTTCTCCTTCCTGGGCTTCTGGATGGTCTACAACAACGGGCTGCGCCCCGAGCCGGTCATCGCGGTCGGCGCCCTGTTGACCTGGGTGTCCATCGAGCGGGCCATCGCCACGTCCCGGCTGCTGCCCGCAGCCGTCGCCGTGATCATCGCGACGGTGTGCCTCGGCGCCGGCCCCACAGGTCTGATGGCCGTCGCGGCACTGCTGGCCGGCCTCTCGGGGATGATCCGCATCGGCCTGCGTCGGATGCCGCTGCTCGGAGCCGGTCGGGGCGCACCGAGGAGTGCGTCACTCCGCGCGGCCGCGGCGATGATGGCGCCGTTCCTGGCGTCCGGGACCGCGATCCTGCTCGCCGTGTTCGGTGACCAGACCCTCGGCACCGTCCTCGAGTCCATCCGGGTGCGCTCGGCCAAGGGCCCCTCACTGAACTGGTACGACGAGTGGGTCCGCTACGAGACCCTCATGCAGCAGACCGTCGACGGGTCCTTCGCCCGCCGTTTCGCCGTGCTCATGCTCTTCGTCTGCCTCGCCCTCGTGCTGGCCAGCGTGCTGCGCAACGGTCGTGTCCCCGGCTCCGCCCAGGGTCCGTCGATGCGGCTGATGCTCGTTTTCTTCGGAACCATCTTCTTCATGATGTTCACCCCGACGAAGTGGACCCACCACTTCGGTGTGTACGCCGGCATCGGGGCCGCGTTGGCTGCACTGGCGGCCATCGCGGTATCCAACATGGCGCTCAAGAGTGCCCGGTCGCGCACCCTGTTCATCGGTGCGATCCTCTTCCTCCTGGCTTTCGCGCTGTCGGGGACGAACGGCTGGTGGTATGTCTCCAGCTACGGTGTCCCGTGGTTCGACAAGACGATCCAGTACCGCCACATAGAGGCATCCACGGTGATGCTGTTCATCGCGCTCGCCGTCCTCGCCCTCGGCGCGATCCAGTCCTTCGTCTCCGACGTCGCCACGGCCCGCGCCGCGGCTGAGGGACGGGCCGAGGAGTACGCGGTGGAGAAACAGCGTCGACTGCGTCGCTTCGACGGTCTGGCGGCCTCTCCACTCGCGATCGCCTCCGCCCTCGTGGTGCTGTTCTCGGCGCTGTCCCTCGGTAAGGGCTTCGTCGCCCAGTACCCGGCGTATTCGATCGGGCTCGGTAATCTCCGTTCCCTGGCGGGCGACAGCTGCGCACTGGCCAACGACGCACTCATCGAATCGGACACGAACGACAGTTTCCTCTTCCCCGTCGACGGAACACCGCTCGGCGAGTCCCTGGAGAGCGAGGACAACCGGGGATTCGACGCGAACAACGTCCCACCGTCGATCAACTCCGCGGGCGTGGACACCGCGACCACGGGAGCCGGCTCCATCGCCGGCGCGACCGACGAGGACACCGCCTCCGGTGATACGGGCGGCCAGGACTCCGGTTCAGGCGGCGGTGTCCGCGGCGACGTCGGCGTCAACGGTTCCGTCGCGCAGCTCCCCTTCGGGATCGACTACCGTGAGGTTCCGGTCGTCGGGTCCTACACCGCAGGCCCCCAGTTCCCCGCCGAGATCACCACGTCCTGGTACGAACTGCCGGAGCGTCATCCGGACGCGCCGCTCCTCGTGGTGTCCGCGGCCGGTCGGATCGAGCACAACGACATCAACGGCGTCCGACAGGAGGGGCAGCGACTCGTCATCGAGTACGGCACCCGTGGAGCCGACGGTGAGGTCACGGACGTCAACGAGATCGAGCCCCTCGACATCGGTCCGGCACCCGGTTGGCGGAACCTGCGCGTTCCGCTCGACCAACTCCCACCGGACGCGAACGTCGTCCGGATCGTCGCCACGGACACGAGTCTCGACCCGGAGCAGTGGCTCGCGGTCACCCCACCGAGGGTGCCGACGCTGAAGTCACTGAATGAGGTCGTCGGCTCCGAGGATCCCACCCTGCTCGACTGGTCGGTCTCACTGCAGTTCCCCTGCCAGCGTCCGTTCGACCACTGGGCGGGGGTCGCCGAGACACCGCTCTGGCGGATCTCACCGGACCACGCCGGCAAAGTCACGCTCTCCCCGTGGCAGGACTACAACGGCGGAGGCGTCATGGGTGTCGCGGAAGCCATCAACAAGGCCACCGAACTGCCCAGCTACCTCAAGGATGACTGGCACCGCGACTGGGGCTCCCTCGAGGCCTACGAGCTGCGCACCGATTCCCGCGGGGAGGCCCCCGTCGATGCGGTGATCGACTACCGCACGGTACAGCGTTCCGGTTTCTGGAACCCGGGCAAGATGAAGATCGAGGACTGACCGCACAACCGACGGAAGGCCCCCACCCGCCATTCACCACGCGCGGGTGGGGGCCTTCCGCCATCCGGGGCCCGGGGCGGGTGGAATTGTCCGACGTCCGGTCGCCGGGAAACAGATCCGGAAGCCCGACCGGGCTGCGTCCTCGCCCCTCTCCCGGATTCGGGGTGGAGGGTGCTTCTTCCCGGGAGCTGCACGGGAAACGGCGACGGCCGGCGCCCGGAGCTACCTCGGGTGCCGGCCGTCGCAGGTGTGCCGCAAACGGGGTATCAGCTGTTCTGTTCGGCGAAGTGCTGGGCGTTCCTCAGCAGGATGAGGAGGTCACCGATGGTGTACTCACCGGTCTGCAGCATCGTCTGCAGGTCGGGAACGGGCAGGTCACCTCTGGCGGCCAGCTCCCGGACGCGGTCGACGATCTCGGTGGCGGGGCCGAGATCGATCCCCTGGCTCTGGGCGACGGCGACGAGAGCGCCGACGGCCAGGGCACCCGCCGCGACAGCGAGGATGGCGCCGACGAGTTCCCGGTTGTTGTTGCCCAGCGCCTCGAGCTCGGCGATCCGACCGCCGATGGCGTCGAGGTCGAGCCCCGTGGACAGCACGTCCCCGAGGTTGACGTCGATACCGGCACTGAAGTCGGTGAGCTGCTGTTCACTGCCGTTGAACAGGTTCATGTCGGAGACGGTGACCATCCCGGGTACGACACCGTTGTCGGCGCGCTGCCAGAAGGACATGTGGTTCCAGCCACCGGGGATGTCGGCCGGGGGACGGTTCTCGTAGGCGGCGAGCCAGAGCGGGTAGTCGCTGAACTCACTCGTGTTCGCCATGTTCTCCTGCCAGAAGTACCGGTAGGTGTAGATGATCGGCCTGCGACCGGTGAGGCGCTCGATGTCGGTGAGGAACTCCCGGACCCAGGCGCTGAGCTGGGCCGGTCCGAGGTTCTCCGCGTACTCGATGTCGAGCACCGGAGGCAGCGAGGGCTGGGGCTGCGTCGCGAGCGCCGCGGCGTACTCGGCGGCTTGTATGCTGGCGGAGGAGTTGGGGCGGGCCATGTGATAGCTGCCGACCAGCAGGCCCGCGTTGCGGGCCTGCTTGGAGTCGGCGACGAAGTACGGGTTCATGTAACCGATCCCCTCCGTGGCCTTGATGAAGGCGAACCGGTGTCCGGAAGCGGAGACCTCGCGCCAGTTGATGGCGGCCCCTCCCGGATGCTGCCAGCTGGCGACGTCTACCCCCTGGGGAGAGGTGATGCTGAATGCGGCGGCTCTCGGGGCGCCCAGCAGAGTGACGACCAACGCGAGCGCGGTCATGAGTGCGGTGACGGGGATGGTGACGGCGCGGTGGTGCGTCGCGCGCACGGCAGCGCGATCGTGCGGAGAGAAGTACATGGGCGTAAATCTACAGCAAATTCACATGAGTCACATCTTTAACATCAACAACATGCGCAATTGGCGTGTCACGCTGTCACATCCGGGGTTGACCCCTGTCCACAGGACCGGCACCGACCGCCCCACGTACGACGAAACCACCCTGCTCCAGCTCGCGCAGCGACATCACCGGGCGATCGAGCAGCACATACCCGGCATCCCGCCGGGCGGCACGCCACCCACGAATGAACAGCCAGATGAACAAGGGGTAGATGACGAGCGCGACAGCCCCCATGGAGACCATCGCCGCACGCGTGTCGTCGTACATGATGTTCCAGCAGAAGTGTGCCGCGAACGCCACAGACACCCACAACAGGCCGGTACCCAGCCGCCAGAGGCGACTGCGGTGCGCGGTGAACACGGCCACACCCAACCCCCATCCGGCCATACCGGTGAACAGCACGTGCAGCAACGGGCCGGCCGCGACCCGTACCCCCCAGATCCACAGCATTCCCTTCACGTCACTGACCGGGTCGTACACGGCCCCGATCACCGCGTAGCCGACGTTCTCCACGACCTCGAACCCGAGACCGACGAGAATGCCGGTCACGAGGCCGTGCCACGGCCTCGTGAGCCGACGGAAACTGAACAGGATGATCAGTACCCCCAGGGTCTTGACCGTCTCCTCCGGATAGGCACCTCCCCAGGACGCCTCGAAGTGATCGAGTCCGAGCCTCCCGGGAAGATCCAGGGATGTCGAGGACAGCGGGAAAGCGAGCAGCGGGGACACCGCGCCCCCCCACAGCAGGGCCGCCACCACATAGCCTGCCCCGGCGCGGGGCCACAGCGGACTGGACCGGACCACCAGCAGAACAACCGAGAGTTCCACCACCGCAAGCAACGCACTGAGCCCCATGACACCCATCGACGGCAGCTCACCGTCCGTGGCCAAACCGGCGAACAGCGCCACCACCAGGGCCAGACCCCCTCCGACGAGCAGCCCGATGCCGTCCAGGACCCACAACGAACCCCGCAGGAACCTGTTCACGCCCGCACCTCCGAAGTCAGTCGGGACGGCAGGTCCAGCTCGGTGACATCACGCTCACCGTTGTTGCGGACCTGCGGCCGGATGAGTTCCGTGAAATCGTCGCCCCGTTCCCCGTGGACAGCGACGACCAGCAGCTCCCCCTCGTGGTCCCCGGACCCCGGCAGGGCCAGGCCCGTGAGCTGGTCTTCCCGCTCGTCACCGTCGAACCGTTCCTCGGGCGACACGGCCTGCTCCGGGTGATGCAGTTCGAGGAGGTCACCGTCCCACGCGACCTCGAGGTCCATTCCCCGGGACACACCCATCGCCCGCAGCATCCGGCGCGCGGCGAGTTCCGGATCCGGAACGCCCTCCACCACCAGGGACTTTATGGTGGTTCCCCCGCAGTCCCAGCCACCCTCCAGCATCGCGTCCGGGGACGACTCGCACATGACGGGTTCGCCGTCCGCGTACCGCAGCGGGATCTGCCAGCCGCCGCCGACGGAGTCCCCGAGGATCACCTCGTCCGCGGGCCGCGAGGTCGCCGGCAGCCGGGACGTGATCAGCAGCGGTACGGCCACCAGGAGCAGCAGTACACCGATCAACTGCAGGACATGCGCAGTCCGGAACTGCGGTTTCAGACGGTAGGGCCCCATGCCTGACGACGATACCAAGCGGTCCGGACTCCCCGGCCGGGATCAGGACGAGTCCGGGCGACCGGCATCCACCACACCGGTGGGATCCGGTCCATCCCGCACCTTCGTGCCGGTCATGGTGGCGGCCGCCACCATCCCCGCCGGAGGGGGACACCCACCGCCAGCAGGTCCCGCACCCGGGTGGCATGAGTACCGATCCGGCACGTGTCCGTCGGCACTGACGTCTTCTCTATTTCAGTGTCCCGTGCCGGGAAGCCCGTAGAGTTGGGGGCATGAAGGATCTCTACCGCTATGTCAACGGCCCCTGGCTCGACTCCCACGTCATTCCCGATGACCGTGGTGTCGACGGCAACTTCCACAAACTCCGTGATCGCGCTGAAGAGGATGTCCGCGCCATCGTCGAGGCCGACGATGGCCGCGCCGGAACCCTCTACGACTGCTTCATGGACACCGACGCCATCGAGGAAGCGGGCGTCGCGGTCCTGGATACGGACCTGGACCGGCTCGACGTGGATACCGTCGAGGAACTCGTCACAGCCCTCGGGCGACTCGACCGGGAGGGGGTCGGTGCCCCCGCCGGCTTCTGGGTGGAGAAGGATTCCGCCGGTGAAGAGGCGCTCGCCTACCTGGTCCAGTCGGGCCTCGGGCTGCCCGACGAGGCCTACTACCGCGATCCCTCCCACGCGGAGACCCTGGCCACCTACCGCACGCACGTCGCCACCATGCTCGAATTCCTCCCCTCGGAACGTCTGGGTGGACTCTCCGCGACCGATGCAGCCGGGCGCATCGTGGAACTGGAGAAGCGCATCGCCGCCGGGCACTGGGATGTCGTCGCCACCCGGGACGCGGTGAAGACGTTCAACCCGACGGAATTCACCGATCTTCCGCCGCTCGTCCGCGCCCTCTGCACGGCATCGGGTCTTCCGGAACACCGCCTCATCGTGATGATGCCGTCCTACCTCGGGCACCTGGACGAACTGCTGCGCGAGGCGGATCTCGCGGACTGGAAGCTCTGGGCCACATGGCACATCCTCAACGCCCGCGCGGGTCTGCTCACGGACGAGATCAGCAGGACAAACTTCAACTTCTACGGGACCGTCCTGCAGGGAGCCACGGAACAGCGCGACCGCTGGAAGCGCGGTACCGGCCTGGCCGAGCGCTTCGTCGGCGAGGAGATCGGCAGGCTCTTCGTCGCAGAGCACTTCCCGCCCGAGTACAAGAGGCGGATGCTCACCCTCGTCGACCACCTGATCGGGGCCTACCGTGAGCGGATCACCAACCTCGTCTGGATGACCGAGGAAACCCGGAGGAAAGCCCTGGTCAAGCTCGACAAGTTCAACGCCAAGATCGGCTACCCGGACAACTGGCGCAGCTATGAGGGTCTGGTCTTCGAGCCGGGGGGCACCAATCTCGTGGCGAACGTCCGCCGCGGCAGCGCCTTCCTCCACGACTACGAGCTGAACAAGATCGGGAAACCCGCCGACCGGACGGAGTGGGTGACCACCCCGCAGACGGTCAACGCCTTCTACAACCCCGTCGTCAACGACATCACCTTCCCCGCGGCGATTCTCCGGCCACCCTTCTTCGATCCCGACGCCGACGCGGCGACGAACTTCGGGGCGATCGGGGCGGTGATCGGTCACGAGATCGGGCACGGTTTCGACGACCAGGGCAGCCAGTACGACGGTGACGGCAACCTGAATTCCTGGTGGACCGACGAGGACCGCGCCGCGTTCGAGGAACTGACCGCACGACTGGTCGACCAGTTCAACGGGCGGGTCCCCGGCGTGCTGGCCGGCACCGAGTCCACCGGTGTGAACGGGGAGTTCACGCTCGGTGAGAACATCGGTGACCTCGGAGGCCTCGGTATCGCCGTCGTCGCCTACCGCCGCCACCTGGCGGATCAGGGCCTCGACTTCGACTCGGCCCCCACCGAAACCGTCGACCACGAGGGCGGCGACCCGGACATGGAGGGCCGCGAGTTCACCGGACTGCAGCGCCTGTTCATCTCGTGGGCGCGGGTCTGGCGGACGGCGATCAGGCCGGAGCTGGCCACCCAGTACCTCGCCGTCGATCCCCATTCGCCCGCCGAGTTCCGCTGCAACATCATCGCGGCCAACGTGGACGAGTTCTACCGCGCCTTCGACGTGCACCCCGAGGGCATGATGTACCTGGAACCCACCCGGCGCGTCACCATCTGGTGACACCGGCCCCGAGAGGATGAGACCCGGATGACACACTATCCGCCCCCCTACGGACAGCCCGCGGCACCGACGGAGACACGCCAGCGGAACTGGCCGAACATCGTTCTGGTGATCTTCATTCTCCTCCTCTACGGGTCCATCACCGCACAGGCGGTGACGAGCCGCTCCCTCCTGTCCAGCGCCGCCCGGGACGTCCCCGCGTCCCCGTTGTACGGCTACTCCGCCGTCCGTGACGCGCCGGAGGGATGCCCGGGTGACACGCCGTGTCCACCCATCCCGGAACGCATCACCGACGTCGTCGGCCCGGATGCGGACCCCGTTCCCGTGATCGAGGCGAGCGCCACCCTGGGTACCGGAGAAGGATCACAACGGACCCTGGCGTATCTGCTCGGGGACCGGATCCCGGATGGCCCCGGTCCGGGCGAATTCCTCCTCGATGACCTGACCGCCCGGAAGCTGGGGCTCTCCACGGGGAGCGAGGTTGATCTCCGCGTCACCGCGGATACCGGCACCGAGGCCGGGGTCCGCCTCCGGTTGATCGGAACCTTCCGCCCGGCGGTGGATGAGCGGGCCGAGGAGGCCGGCGATCCGGACGCCGCACGTCAGGTGATTCTCTCCGCCACCGACATCCCGGCACTGGACGGAACACCTCCCACCGGCTGGTGGACGGCCCGGACGATCCCCGGTGGGTTCGGGGCCCTGTCAGTGGTGGGACTCGAGGGCACACGCCAACTGCAGGACAGCTGCGACTTCGCCCCCGAGTACGCACGGGGCCCCGGCTTCGCCTCATGGTGCGAAGCCGGGGCCCCCGCCCCCTCGGGTGGACTGGAGGGCCTGGATGCCCCCTACAACAGGTGGGTCATCCAGAGCACACTGGCGTTTATCGCCGCCATTCTCTGGGGACTGACCGTCCGCCGCAAAATTGCCCTGGTACTGGTTCTCATGCCCTTCTCCGCGATGGGAGGGATTGTCCTCGGGTGGCTCGCCGCCTACCCCATCTCCAGGGTCCTCGCCCCGGTGATCTGGCCGGAAGGCGGATTCGTCTTCGATCACATGGGGCCACTCGGATTCTTCGCTCTGCTCGGCGCCGCCGGCGGAACCGGGTGCGCCGCACTCGTCGGACTGCTGATCGCGGCCGTAGCTGAATCGGTGCGCGCGAAGAACCAGCGGTAGGGACAAATCGCCACTGGCGCCCTCTGACGGGGCCACCATGTTGATTACCAAGTAAGTTACCGGGTAACCTACTTGATGACCACCCCGCCCGATTGTCTAAGGATCCGACGATGTCAATAAAGTTCGCGCTACTCGGACTCCTCGATGACGAACCCTGCGGCGCAGGGAAACTCCGGCAGCGCTTCGAAGACCGCACACAGGGGATCTGGCCGATGAACATCGGGCAGGTCTACCAGACGATCCAACGACTCGACCGCGACGGACTCATCGAGAAAACCGGAACCGACACCACCTCCACCCGCCCCGCCGACATCTACACCACCACCGAGGCCGGACGCGCGGCCCTGGAGCAGTGGTGGAACGAGCCGACCCTCCGACCCCGCAACGACCGCGACGACCTGGTCATCAAGATCGCCGTCGCGACCGTCATCCGGGGGGTGAACAGTCGGGAGCTCATCCAGCGCCAACGCGAGGCCACGATGCGGGAGCTCCGCGAGATCACCCTCACCAAGGCCTCGATCCCCCCGGCCCGCACAGCACAACGTCTCCTGCTCGAACGCCGCATCTTCGACCTCGAGGCCGAGGCACGCTGGCTCGACCACATTGAAACCCTCGCTGACCCGGAAGGCCCCCGATCATGACCACCTCCCCCATCCTCACGCTGGAGAACGTCACCCGACTGCACTCCGACGGCCCCGACACCATCGCCGCCCTCGAGAACGTCAGCCTCTCCGTGGCTCCCGGCGAACTGGTCGCCGTCATGGGACCGTCGGGCTCCGGGAAGTCGACCCTCCTCAACGTCGCCGGAACCCTGGACGCCCCGGACCACGGCCGCGTCATCATCAACGGGCGGGACACCGCAGGTCTCTCCCCCACGGAGCGCGCCGCGATCCGCCGCCGTGACGTCGGTTTCGTCTTCCAGTACTACAACCTGGTCCCCACACTCACCGTCGCGGAGAACGTCGCCCTCCCCCTCGAGCTCGACAACGTACCCCGCCGCGAGGCACGCACCGCGGCACTCGCCGCGCTGGAGGACATCGGCCAGGCCGAACTCGCCGACCGTTTCCCCGCCGAAGTCTCCGGCGGCCAGGCGCAACGCGTCGCCATCGCCCGGGCTCTCGTCGGTGAGCGTTCCCTGCTGCTCGCCGACGAACCCACCGGCGCGCTCGACACCACCACGGCGGAATCGGTGATGGCGCTCCTGCGCTCTCGTATCGACGCCGGCGCAGCCGGCCTGCTGGTCACCCACGAACCCCGCTTCGCCGCCTACGCCGACCGCACCATCTGGCTCCGCGACGGACAGCTCGTCCAGCCCCGCACCGGGAGTGATGCCCGATGAACGCCTGGCTCACCTCCGCCCGGATCGCCCGGCGCGACCTGACCCGCCACCGGTGGCGTTCCCTCGCCGCCGTCCTCCTGTTCGCCCTGCCCGTCATGGCGGTCCTCGTGTTCGCGGGAGCCGTGCTCAGCGAACGCACCACCGACGGAACCGACCCCACCCGCGCCTACGCCACCGCGTGGCTCGATCACACACCCTGCACCGCTGACGGGGACGATCTCTGCGAGGGGCCCGATGCCGCCACCGTCGCGAAGACCGACCACGAACGACTCACCGAGAACCTGGGGATCCATCCCGGTTCCCTGATAGCCGTACTGGACACCGAGGTCCGGATATCCACGCCCCGGGGAACGAGTTCCCGGAGCACCGCGACCGCGCTCCCCGGTACCCTCGACGGGGCACCGGAACCGGGATCCTTCATGATGCCGGGCTCCACAGCCGAAGCCCTCGGCCTGGAGCCCGGCGACCCGGCGACGGTCACGGTTCTGGACGCCGCCGGAGACGCGCACACCCGTGAACTCACCTACGTCGGCTCCACCCCCGGCAGCACCTTCCTCTCCCTCGCCGACGTCCCGGGTTCCGAGAGCATCGGCACCCCCGATTTCACGGGTGCCACCGACGGCACCCCGTGGAGCGTCGGCTACCTCGTTCCCCTGGATTCCGTGCAGTCCTTCGTCGGTCCGGACGCCCAGTCGTTCCGGACGAGCGGCATCTACCTCACCTTCACCGGGGGGCACGACGACACGGATCCGTATGTCGCGCCCGATGTATTCCGGGCACTGATGGACCGCGACGCGATCGTGAACTGGGTCGTGCTGACATTCGCACTGCTGGTCATCATCGCCGTCGTCACCCCCATCTTCGCGGTCGCGGCCCGACGCCAGACCCGGCTCATGGGTCTGCTGTCGGCCACCGGAGCCGCCCCGGTGCACCTGCGCCGCGTACTGCTCATCCAGGGGCTCATGATCGGTGCCGTCGGCGCGGTTCTCGGCAGCGTGCTCTCCATCCCCGTCGAGCGGGTCCTGGTCGGGGCCATCAACCCCGGGGCCGACGTCCACTGGCCCTGGGACCTCGCACTCCTGATCGTCGCCACCTCCCTGCTCGTCGGTGTCGGGGCGGCGCTGCTCCCCGCGCTGAAGACCGGACGGCAGGACCCGGTCGTCGCACTCCGCGGTGGTCGCAGCGTCAGGATCCGGCGATTCTCCCTGCCCATGGTCATCGGCCCGGTGATCATGCTCATCGCCCTCATATTGAGGGCGATCGGAGAATCCCCGTTCATCCACATCCTCACCCAACCGCTGCTCGGGCTGGGGCTCGTGCTCACCGCACCCATCCTGCTGTGGGGGACGGCCGCACTCGCCGGCAGATTCCGGCTCCCCGGCCGGCTCGCGTCCCGCGACGCGCTGCGCTCCATGACGCGAACGGCCCCGGCGGTCGGCGCGATCGCCGGTATCACGTTCGTCTCGACCACGTTCCTCAGCATCCTGTGGTTCCCGGCGACGACACACGACGAGGAGAACAGGCTCCCGGACGCCTCCGTTCTCTTCCTGCCCACGGAAGACGTGGACTTCAACCCGGATGCGGCTCACGGGGGCATCTCCGACATCCTCGACAAGCCCCACGGCGCACAGAGCGACCTCTTCGCTCCCCGGTCCGACGATTGGGGCGCCACCGACTGGGAGGGCCTCGCCGCGGCCGGAACCACGACCGCCGACGACGAGTACTACTTCGACCTCCCACTTTTCCGGGGGTGGGCGGCCCACGGGCTCCCCGGCGTCCACACCAACATCCTCATCAACGACGGTTCCGCCGTCACCGCGCTGGAGGGCCTCACGGACGAACAGCGCACGGCGATCCGCACGGCACTGGACGAGGGCGAGATCGTGGTCACCGACCCGGATCTCACCGTCGACGGTGTGGCGGCATTCGGCAGGACGGTCCGGTCGAACGGCGCATCCGCCGAACACCGGGAAAAGAAGTACGCGGGCCGACTCGAGGCCCACCCCGAAGAGCTGCGCGACCGGCTCGTCGACGAGAGCGGATTCCTCACCTTCCGGAACCACGGCGACACCGCCGAACAGTACGATCCGGGGAACTACGAGGTTCGCACCCACCCGGCGACGGTCGTCCCCCTCGACGGGCCCGGGGTCTCGCTCCTCACCCCGGCGACCGCCGCGAAGATCGGCATGGAGACCACCTACGCGGGCACGCTGGTGACCACCCTCGAACCGGTCAGCACCGTCGACTCCTTCCGGCTCGACGCGAAGGTGACGAGAGAGAAGCCACCCTTCCGGGCTGAAACGGCGAACCGACCACTCTACGAGCTGTTGACCTGGATGATTCCGTCGCTGTTCGCCGGCCTCATCAGCTACGGCATCGTCGTGCTCCTCATGCTGCTCGCCGCAGCGGAATCCCGCAGGGACACCGACATCCTCACGGCGATCGGAGGATCACCGCGGATCCTGGCCCGGTACGTGGGCGCGCAAGGCCTGATCATCGGGCTCGGCGGGGCGCTGGCGGGAACCCTCTTCGCCTTCATCCCCCTCCTGGTGGAGATGGCGAGCACGGACATGGAGTGGTTCCCGAGGTACGTATTCGACGAGATCGGCGTCGGCCCGTGGTCGATTCCCCTGCTGATCACCCTCGTCGGTGTTCCGCTCCTCGCCTGGGCGACCGGGCTGGCCATCGGAGGTTGGATCGCCGGGCACCGGCGTCCGCTGAGCGACCGTCGGGAGTGACCGGGGCCGGAGGCGCGGTGGCGGTAGCATGGGCGATATGAGCGATAGTCGGACGGGCATCGCCGTGCTCCGGCGGACGTGGTTCCACGACGCCCGCCCCTCCGGTCTCGCCGGGGCCTCCGGTTCCGATGACCGGACACCGGCCGGGCACTGTGGGGTACACACGCGATGATCACGTGGCGCGCCAACGCCCGGACAGCCCTGCGTGAGCTCTCCGATCACCGGTGGCGCACCTTCACCGCTCTCCTGCTCCTAGCCCTCCCCGCCCTGGGCGTGATGATCATCGCCGGTGTCTCCGTCAGCGGAACCCGCGATCCCGGGAACGAACCGATGTCGGGGTACCGGCAGGTGTGGATCAGCGACCGGACGTGCCTGCCCTTCCAGCTCAATTCGACATTCGATCCCTGCCTCGACCCGGATCACGGACATCTCCGCGGCACCCCGTACCGCGACCGCCTGGCCGCCGCGATGGGGCCGGACGCCGATGCCGTCGTGACCACGGTGTCGGTCCCGATTCGCGTGACCACCGGTACCGGAACCACCGACAGTGTGTCCGCCACCGCGGTGCCCGAAACACCTCCGCACGCACCACGCCCCGGCACCTTCCTCCTCGACTCCGCCACCGCCGCAGGCCTCGGTATCGAACCGGGCGACGTCGCCACCGTCGGCATCCCCGTGGTCGGTGGGGGAATCCGCGACACGGAACTCACACTGGCCGGGTACTCCACCCGCGGGGCTGCGGTACCGCTGGCGGATCTCCCCGGGGAACGGGCCTTCACCGATCCCGACTTCCACGGGAGCGGGGACGGGGAATCGTGGCCGGTCTCCCACTACCTCCCGGAGACCACAGCCGACCGGATCCTCGCGAACCACGCCGCGGAACTCGAGGCACAGCACGTGATCATCGGGACACCTGTGGAGACTCCGGAATCCGGACGCCACGTGGTCGACGATCTCACCGCGACCCTGACCGACGCCGTTGCCGAATCCGTGGAGATGTGGATCGCGCTCCTCACCGCACTCCTGATGGTCGTATCGGTCATCGCCCCGCTCCTCGCGGTCGGCCCCACGGCCCCGGAGCGCCCCCGCCGCGTTCCGCTGATCAAGGGCCTCATCGTCGGCTCACTGGGCGCAGTAACCGGGATCGTGATCTCCGCCCCCGCGCAGTGGGCACTGCTCGCCGTTCTTCGCCCCGGAGCCGCGATGATCTGGCCCCGGGCCCTCGCGATACTCACCACCGCCGTCGGAACCTGCGTCGGCGCAGCAGCCGCACTCCGGGCGGCACGACACCTCGAGCGGCCGGAGCCGGATACCCCGACGGACAATCCGCCGGCCCGGGCACACCGCTTCCACTGGCCCACGGCCATCGGCCCGGTAATTCTCCTCGCCGCGCTCATCACCGGCCCGACGGACGCGGTCGTGGACACCATCCTGACCGTCCTCCTCGCCGGCGCGGGACTCGTCCTGTCCTCCCAGCTCCTGCTGTGGGGTGCCGCACGGCTCGCCGGACCCGTGTCCCTCCCGGCCGGACTCGCCGCCCGCGAGGCACTGCGCCACCCCGACCGCAGTACCGCGGCGACAGGGATCGTCGCGGGAATGACACTGCTCGCGGCACTGCTCACCGCGGGGATGCCGCCATCCGGCGACGGCGGCACCGGAGCGCTACCGCACGATGTCGTGGCCTTCGAACAGTACGGCCGGGTCCACCTCTCCCCCGACTCCGCGCACGCGTACATCACCGGTCACATCGGCGCCGCCGGGGTCCGCTCCATCAGCGACATCTACGCGACAGCGGACTCGAAACTCCACGGCACCTGGCACGGCGTGCCCGCCACAGAGCACGGTGACCACGCGCGCACCGGCGCAACGGGACAGGGCTGGGATGACGCTCTCCCGCACCACCACAACGGCATCGTCATCAGTGACGGAGCGGCGGTCACCGCACTGACCACCCTCACCGATGCCCAGCGCGACGCGATCCAGAGCGCACTCGACGCCGGTGACGTCGTCGTGACGGATCCCGCTCTCGTCACGGACGGCACGGCCCGATTCGCCCACCGGGAGGGCTACAGCGACGCACCGGCCACCGGTGAACGTGACGGCTCCCCAGTCGGCGCCGGAGAACCCACCATCGTCAGCCGCTCCGCGACCGCGGTACCGGTACCGGGCACCGCAGGCTGGTTCATGACACCGGCCACCGCGGCGGAACTGGGCATCGACCCCCTCTACCGCGGCGCGATCGTGCGCACGGGCTCCCCGATGGGTGTCCTCGACACCATCAGGGTCCGTACCGGCACGCAGCAGAGCGACGGAGTGCCCCTCCGTGTCACCGGCGCGCCCGCCCCGAACACCCTCACGGCGATCGCGACGGTGCTCATCGCGCTGATCGTCGCCTACGGGGCCACGCTCCTCGCACTCCTGCTCACCGCCGCCGAAACACGCCGCAGCACCGGGGTGCCCGGCACGTCACCCTTCCTCCACGCCCGGTACTTCGGCGCGCTGGGGCTGATCACCGTACTCGCCGGAGCCGTACCCGCGACGCTCATCGCCGCGATCATCCTCCGGGACCCGGCCGTCCTCGCGCCAGCAGTCGGGCTTTCACTGCTCGCGTGGCTCAGCGGCATCACCATCGGAGCCCGGCCCACACGACACCGCGGGCGGCGCTGACGGTTTGCGGTCTCAGACCCGGATCCCCTCGACGGCCAGCAGACCCCGCTTGAAATCCACGCCGCCGGCGAACCCACCGATCCGACCACCCGACGCCAGCACCCGGTGACAGGGCACCAGCACAGGCAGCGGATTCGAGGCGCACGCCGACCCCGCCGCACGGAAAGCCGCCGGGCTACCGGCGAGCTCGGCCAACCGGGCGTAACTCACCGTCTCCCCGAAGGGGATCCCCCGCAACGCCGCCTGCGCCCGCTGCGTGAACGTCACCGGCTCCGGCACATCCAGCGACACTCCGAACACCTGACGCCCACCGGCCAGATACTCTCCGATCTCCCGGACCGCCTGTGCGGCGTGACGCGCGGCCGCACCGGAACCGGAAGGATCGTCGACAAGCGCACCGCGGAACAGCACCCGGCGCACACCGGCGTCCCCGGCAACCACCGTCAGCGGGCCGAACGGAGTGTCGAGCGTGCGGAACGCGATCATGTCCATGGCCCGACACTACCCGCCGGTAGCATGGTCACCATGAGCGAGACACCCGACGAACCCCAGGTCATCCACGACGACGCCACCGGACGTGACTTCGTCGTCGGCGGCACCGAAGGCGGCCTCGACGAGGAGGGACAGCTCGAACAACTGGCCTGGTACCTCAACCAGCACCACCCCGCACCCGACCTCACCCCACCCTGGGCCGGCGGCACCGGCGACCGGGACACCTGCGACGACTGGGCCGCGCGCCTGCCCGACCGGCTCACCCACGCCGCCATGCTCATGCTCGGCACCGCCGCCGGCCACCGCATGCCCGGCGTCGACTACCTCGGTGGGGTCACCGCCGACGATCTCCCCGGGCTCGGTGTGGTGTTCACCCCCTCCGAACCCACGGGTGACTGGGCGGTCAGCCTCCACGGCGGCGGATGGTGGCGCGGCGCCGGAAGCTGTCTCGACAACGCCTGGCGACCCGGCGTCGCCGCCGTGGCGGAGCTGTCCGGCACGACCATCATCGACGTCGACTACCCCCTCGCACCCGAACACCCGGTCACCGCGATGCGTGCGGTGACCCGCACCGCCATCGCCCACACCCGTCAGCAGGGTGCCCACCGTGTCGCTGCCTGGGGCGAATCATCCGGTGCTGCGCTGGCCGCCCTCGTCGCGGGCGACGTCGACAAGCTGCTGCTCACCCGCCCCAGCCTGCACCTCGGCGGACTACCCGACGCCGTGCGCGGCGACGCCGAGATCCCCGACCCCGCCACCTGGCCGCGCACCCTGATCCAGGTCGGTGAACAGGACACCACCGTGCCACGCTTCCGGTGGGCGGAACACGTCGCCGAGGTACTGACCTATACGGCACAACACAGCATCGTCACACCCACCGTCGCGCGGAAGATGGCGAAGGACGCCGCGGACTTCCTGCGGGGATAGAGCGCGACCGCGCGGGAGCGGCCGACAAGCGTCCAGGTCCCGGCAGACACATCCACGGCACGGGCGGCCGCCCGCCCCCGTTCGCCGGGACACCAGGTGCCGGAGGCGGGTCGCCGGTTCCCGGACACTTTTGTCTTAGGACCCGACATCTTCTCCACAGCTGGTCGAAGGGACGTCGTCAACACGTGCCAACACACCCGGTCGCGAATGACGTCCTGCGGAAACACGTCTCGCCGGTGCGTGCCAGCACGCGGTGACGAGAACACCGGGCGGCCCGAAGTGGCCACCCGGGTCAACGGGAGTGTCGGTCAGGCGCCGAACTGGCTGAGGTCGATGCCCTCCAGCGGGTCCGCCTCATTGCCCTCCTCCGCGGGCTCGTCGGCCTCGCACAGGGTGAGCGTCGCGCCGGTGGAATCGGCGATGATCAGCATGGTGCCGAACTCGGCCTCGAAGGGTCCGCGGATGATCTCCCCGCCGAGTTCGGTCACCTTCTCCGCCGTCGCGGTGATGTCTCCGACACCGAGGTACGTCTGCCAGAAGCCGGGGATCTGCGGCGGGAACCTGCCCTCCGCGTCCCAGATGCCGGCGAACGGGGAACCGTCGACGTCGATGAGGGTGTAGCGGGCGCCGTCCTCGTCGAGCCGCCGGACGGTCCAGCCGAACAGTTCGGTGTAGAAGTCGACGGCGCGATCGTAGCCACCGGTTGCGGTGAGTTCATGCCAGACGGCGGTACCGGGTTCACCGCCGGACACGAAGCGTTCCTCGCCGGAGGGCTCGATCGCACCGAACATGGCGCCCGCGGAGTCGACGAGAATCGCGACCTGGCCGAGGTGGACGTCGAAAGGTTCGGTGAGGACGGTGCCGCCGAGTTCCCGGGTGCGGGCGACGGTGGCGTCGATGTCGCCGGTGAGGAAGTACGTGATCCACGTGTCGGGCTGCGTGGCGTCCTCCGGCTGTTCGATGAAGCCGGCGACGGGCAGCCCCTGGGCCCGGGCGAGCCGGTAGCCGGGGGCGGCCTCCTCGACGTCCCAGCCGAGGATCTCGGTGTAGAAGTGCGCGGTTTTCCGCATCTCGGAGGTCGTGAGGTCGATCCAGAACGGCATACCGTCCTGTGCCATGAACGCAGGCATTACATGTTCCTCCACTTTTCGGGGTCGAAGTCATCGTTCGCGGTGGCCTCGTCGAAGAAATCGTCGTCATCGTCGCTGCCGGGGGCGGCGACACGCGCCGACGCCCCACCGACGGTGACGACGTCGCCGACGCGCAGGGTGCGCCCACGGCGGGTGTCGGCCTCGCCGTTGACCGTGACCTCACCGGCGGCGATCGCCTCCTTGGCGGCACCGCCGGTCTCCACGAGGTTGGCGAGCTTGATGAACTGCCCGAGTTTGATTGTGTCGTCCCGGATCGCGACGTCGACTGCTTCCATGCGGTCCAGTGTACGGGCGGTCCAGCGGTGCCCCGACACCGCCGGGGCGGGAGACCGTGCGGCTCCGGTCAGCGGAAGCGGACGGCGGTGCCGGTGGCGGCGACGAGCAGCATGTTGCCCTGCCCGAGGACGGCGTACTCGATGCTGACGCCGACGACGCCGTCCGCGCCGAGTGCCGTGGCGCGCTGCACCATCTCACCGAGGGCCTGTTCCCGGGCGGTGGCCGCCTCCTGCTCGTAACCCTGGCTACGGCCGCCGACGATGTTCCGGAACCCGGCTGCGAAGTCCTTCAGGGCGTTGATGCCGACGATGGTCTCGCCCGCCACGACGCGGATGTACTCGCCGATCTCGCGGCCGTCGACGTTCGGGGTGGTGGAAACGATCATGATGTGTGCTCCTCGTTGATTGTGCGGTTCACGGCCGAGTGTAGGGGGTACACGTGACGCCACACAGTTACCTGTGGAGCACGACCGACGGCCCTCAGACGAGCCGGACGGCGGTTCCGGTGAGCATGATCGCGAAGTTCCCGATGGCACCGGTGTAGGGGTGGGAGACCCGGAGACCGATGATCGCGTCGGCGCGCAGCCCGGCGGCCTCCTCCCGGAGCATGTCGAGCGCCTGGCCCCGGGCTTTCAGGGCGGCGGCGGCCTTCTTTTCCCCACTGCCGCGCAGCGTGTAGGCGAAACCGGTACCGGTGACCACGCCGAGATACTCGTGGATCTCGCGTCCCGCGACGGAATCGGTGGTGGTGATGATCATGGTGCGGGCCTCCCGGACGAACAGCTGTGTTTTTGCGAGTCTATCCGTGCCCGACGACCCCGCGGAGGCCCTCGAGGATCATCCAGACTGCGATCAGCGCGAAGATGAGGCCGCTGACCAGCTCGATCAGGGGACCGTTGCGGACGATACGCACGGCGAGCGTCCGCACTGCCAGGGCGAAGCCGACGAACCAGGCGACACCGGTCACGGTGAGCAGTGCCAGTATCGTCGCTCCCGCGACGAACCCGCCGTCCGGGTCGACGAACTGCGCGAAGATGGCGGCGAAGAAGAGGACGGCCTTGGGGTTCGACAGATTCGTGGCCAGCCCGGTCCGGAAGGAGGCGACGGGACGGGCGTGGGCCCCGGTGTCCGTCGGCGCCGATCCCACGGGGGACCGGGAGCGTTCGCGCCTGCCGTGGATCCCGGCCCTGATCGACCTGAACGCGATCCACGCGAGGTAGCTGCCGCCGATGATCTGCAGGATGTGCAGGAGACCCGGGTGGGTGGTCATCAGCGCGGACAGACCGATGAGGCTGGCGACGATCCACAGGGTGTTGCCGGCGCAGATACCGAGTGCGCACCACACGCCGTCGGCCCTGCTCCGGGCACCCAGCCGGATGATCTGGAGGGTGTCCGGTCCCGGGCTGGCGATCGCCGCCATCCAGACGACGAGCAGGGTGGTGAGGGCGGCGAAAGTCATGCGCCTGAGAGTACCGTTCCGTTGCCGCTGTTTTCCGTGCCCGTGGCTACACCTGGTCGGTGGGCATGATGAGCATGGTGTCGACGTTGACGTGTGCCGGCATGGACGCGACCCAGCGGACGGCCTCCGCGATGTCCGCCGCGGTGAGGTTGATCTTCCCGTCGTAGACGGTGGCGGCGCGCTCGGCGTCGCCCTTGAAGCGGTTGAGGGAGAAGTCCGTCTCGACGCGGCCGGGGTCGATCTCGCTGACGCGCAGCGGGGTGTCGGCGGTCTCTATGCGCAGCACCCGCGTGAGTGCGGCGACGCCGTGCTTCGCGGCATTGTACCCGCTGCCGCCGGCGTAGGGGACCCGGGCGGCGACGGAACCGATGTTGATGACCTGGCCGTGCGACCGGGTGAGCCGCTCGAGGAGGGCCTTGGTGACGCGCAGGGTACCGAGCACGTTGACCTCGTACATCCAGGTCCAGTCCTGGATCTCGGTCTCGGAGACGGGGTCGAGCCCCAGTGCCCCGCCGGCGTTGTTGACCAGCAGGTCACAGCGGTCGATGTCGGCGGTGAATTCCCGGACACTCGCGTCATCGGTGACGTCCAGGTGACGGGCGATGCACCCGGTGCGATCGGCGAGCGCCTTGAGCTTCTCCATTCGCCGGGCGCCGGCGATGACGGTCCAACCGTCGCCGACCAGCGCCTCGACACACGCTTCCCCGATGCCTGCGGACGCCCCGGTGACGACCGCGACCCGACCTGAGTTCTTCATTGCGTTCATGGTTTCATTCTGCCAGCGTCCCCGCACAGGTGAGGCCGGGGCCGTCCGCTCCACCGGAACGGGGTTGGCCCGGTTCCACCATGAGGGTGGCGTCGGCTACGGGTCGATCAGGCCGGATGCGCCCCGGATCCGGTTGTCCACCATTCCGACGGCCTCCATGAGGGCGAAGCAGGTGGTGGGGCCGACGAAGGAGAATCCCGCCTTCTTCAACGCCTTGGCGAGAGCGATCGACTCCGGGCTGGTGGTGGGCTGTTCGGCGGCCGATTCGGGTGGGGTCCACGCTGCCGGGGTGAAGGACAGCACCAGCCGGGGCAGCCCACCGCTCTCCCGGAGGGCGAGCGTGGCGCGGGCGTTGGTGAATACAGCTCGGATCTTCGCGCGGTTCCGGATGATCCCGGAACCGGCCAGCAGCCTGTCGGCGTCCGCGTCACCCCAGTCCGCGAGCACCTCGGGGTCGAATCCCGCGAAGGCCTCCCGGAACGCGGGACGCTTGCGCAGGATGGTCTCCCACGACAGCCCCGCCTGGAACCCCTCGAGGCAGATGCGCTCGAACAGTCCCCGTTCATCGGTGACGGGCCGCCCCCACTCGTGGTCGTAGTAGTCGCGCAGGAGTTCCGAGGAGCAGGCCCAGTGCGGCCGGAGTCTGCCGTCCGCCCCACGGATCAGACCCCGGGCGGCGGGATCGTCGGTGTGATTCATGGCTTCACCCTAGGTCAGGGTTTCGCTCGTGCTGATCACCCGGTGGCGGTCCTGTGGACGGACGGGCGGATTTCCCGGCACCCCACAGCGATGTCAGGCGGTGACCTGGCGGACGGTGATGTTGATGCGCCCCTCGGTGAGTCCGCAGCCGTCCGGGGTGGTGTCCGCGATGAGGCGGGGCACCCCGTGGAACGCAAGGCGCGCGGGCCCGCCGAAGACGAGGGCGTCGCCGGACTCGAGGGGGACGTCCCGCCAGGGGCGGGTCTGTCCCGCGACGGTGGCGATGCGGAAGATCGCGGAATCCCCGATGGAGAAGCTCACGACGGGTGCGTCACTCAGCTCGGTGTCATCCCGGTGCATCCCCATCCTCGAACCGGGTGGGTAGTAGTTTATGAGCGCGGTGTCGGCACGGTAGTTCTCCACCCAGGGGCCCAGCTCCGGAGCGTGCCGGGCCGCGGCGGCGAGCGCACCGCGGGCGAGGTCGGAGAGGAAGCCCGGGACCGGTGGCACAGGTGTTTCCTCCGGGGTGCGGGAGCTGTAGCGGTACGGGTCGGTGTGGAACCAGAGCCCGAGGGCGGTCATCCAGACACTCATCTGTCCGCTGCGCAGGACGGGCCGACGCATCGCGGCCGGCCCTCGGGCGTGGGCGCGGGCACCCGTGACCAGCCGGGACTGCGTGTCAGGGGTGAGCCAGACCGGCAGGTGGACGACCCCGGGGATGATGCGGGCGGGCTCGCGGGGCAACGCACCGGGTTCGAACAGTTGTGCCATGGGGTCACCGTAGCAGCGCCCGGTGGATACACTTCCCCCGTGTCCCCCTTCGATCTGACCCGCATCGGTGCCGGGCTCGCGGCGGCGACGGCCGTCGGCACGCTCGGCGACGCCCTGGCCGGGACCGGAGCCTGCGTCGTACAGGCCCCGCCCGGCACGGGCAAGACCACGCTCGTACCGCCGGCCCTGGCCAACATCACCGGCGGAAAGGTGGTGGTCACCGCACCCAGGCGGGTGGCCGTGCGCGCCGCGGCGAGGCGACTCGCCCAGCTGGACGGATCGAAGGTTGGTGACCGGGTCGGGTTCACGGTGCGCGGTGAGCACCACGCCGGCTCCCGGGTCCAGTTCGTCACCCCGGGCGTTCTGCTGCGCCGCCTGCTGGCGGATCCGGAGCTGCGCGGTGTGGACGCGGTGGCCCTCGATGAGGTGCACGAGCGGCAGCTGGACACCGATCTGCTAGTGGGAATGCTCACCGAGCTGCACCAGCTGCGCGATGATCTGGTGCTGACCGCGATGTCGGCGACCATCGACGCCGACACGTTCGCCGGGCTGATCGGGGGCCCGGTGGTGTCCACGGAGGCGGTGACGCACCCGCTCGACGTCCGGTACGTTCCCGGCGGTACACGCCTCGGTGCGCGGGGGGTGGAGTGGGCGTTCCTCGACCACGTGGCCGGGGTGTCCGTGGACGCCGTCGCGGAACTCGGGCATTCGGCGCTGGTGTTCGTGCCCGGCGCGCGCGAGGTCGACCGGGTCGTCGCCGCGGTCCGTGATCTCGCACCCCGCGTGCCCGTGCTGCCGCTGCACGGACAGTTGAGTTCGGCGGCGCAGGATGCTGCGTTGACGCCCTCGGATCGGCCACGGATCGTCGTGGCGACGTCGATCGCGGAGTCCTCGCTCACGGTGCCCGGGGTGCGCATCGTCGTCGATTCGGGGCTCGCCCGGGCACCGCGGCGGGATGCGTCACGCGGCATGACGGGCCTGGTGACCACGACATGCGCCGCATCATCGGCGGACCAGCGGGCCGGGCGCGCCGGCCGTGAGGGCCCGGGAACGGTGCTGCGCTGCTACGAGCCCCGCGTGTACTCCTCGATGCAGCCGCACATCACCCCGGAGATCGCGACGTCGGACCTCACGCAGGCCGCGCTCCAGCTGGCCTGCTGGGGTACGCCCCGTGGTGGGGGACTACCGCTCGTCGACGCTCCGCCCACCGCCGCGATCACGGGAGCAGAGGACGTGCTGCGGCGCCTGGGCGCGGTTGACGACGACGGCTCGGCGACCCCGTTCGGACGGAAGCTGGCGGGCATACCCGCGGGTCCCCGGCTGGCCCGGGCCCTGCTGCTCACCGTTCCGCTGCTCGGTGAGCGGGCGGCGCGCACGGTCGCGCTCTTGGCCGATCAGCCCCGGGGTGACATCACGGCGCAGGCCCGCGCGGAACGGGGCCGGCTCGGCCGGGAGACCACGCGCCTGATGCGGCTGGCCCGCGGCGCGGAACCCGGGACGGGCTATCCGACCACACATCCCGAGGGCCTGGTCACCGCCCTGGCGCACCCGGAGCAGGTGGCCCGGAGAACGGGTGGCGACTGGCTGCTCGCCAGCGGTACCCGGGCGACCCTCCCCGGCGGTACGGGTCTGGATGACGCGGAGTGGCTGGCCGTCGCCGAGGTCACCCGCACCACGGCGCGGGAGGGCCGGACCGGTGCGGTGATCCGGGCGGCAGCCCGGCTGGACGAGGAGACCGCCCTGGCCGTGGTCGGCGTCTCGGAGACCGTGGCCGCGACCCTCGAGGGTGGGCGGATCCGGGCCCGGAAGGTGCGGCGGGCCGGAGCCATCGAACTGAGTTCCACACCGACCTCCGTCGACAGGCAACACGCCTCGGAGGCGATCGCGGAAGGACTGCGGACCGACGGCCTGGGGGTGTTCACCTTCTCGGCGGCCGCGACCGACCTGCGCGACCGGCTCGCCTGGCTGCACACCCACGTCGGCGATCCGTGGCCGTCAGTGGCGGAGAAGGACCTGCTGGCGAATCTGGACGCCTGGCTGGCCCCCGACCTGGAACGCATCGCCCGGGGCACCCCTCCGGGGAAGATCGACATGCACGCCGCGCTGCGCCGGCTGCTCCCCTGGCCCGAGGCGGCGCAGCTGGATGAGCTGGTTCCCCGGCGGCTCACCGTTCCGAGCGGACACAGCCACACGATCGACTACTCGGGGGAGAAACCAGTCGTGGCCTGCAAGCTGCAGGAGTGTTTCGGCCTGGCGGAGTCCCCCAGGATCACCGGGGTCCCGGTGCTTTTCCATCTGCTGTCCCCGGCGGGACGGCCGCTGGCCGTCACCGATGATCTGGCGAGCTTCTGGTCCGGGCCCTACAGCGGGGTGCGCGCGGACATGCGTGGCCGTTACCCGAAGCACCCGTGGCCGGAGGATCCGTGGAGCGCGACAGCGACGGCGCGGACGAAGCGCCGGATGTGACGACGGGAACGGTACAGAACACCGGAAGCCCATCCGGGGGTGAACACTGGTAATAACCGGCTCCGGCTGATAGACCTGAAAGTGCGACATCACCGCTGAGCTGGTGAGAGACCGCGATCCCGCCGGAGCACCCGCCAGCCCGCACGATCGGAGGTATCTCCCATGCAGAAGCCGACCACGCAGCTCTACATCCTGTGGGCCATCACCGTTGTGGCCGCGGTTCTCCTCGCGCTCCACCACTTCATCTTCTTCCCGATCCCGCTCGTCGCGGCGATCGTGGCCTACCGGAAGATGCGGCGCGTCCCGGAACTCCGCACACGGTTCCTCATCGTGCTGTGGGTGAACATCATCGTGCTCATCGCACTCGGCGCCTACGTCGTCGTCAACTTCCCGATGGGCAACCCCGCCGCCGCCTGACCGCACCCACTCCCCCGACCACACCGAGCGACACCACCGCCACAGCGACACCGGCGGTGGTGTCGCTCAACCAGTGAATCCCCAGAATCAGGCGACTCGCCGCCACGGCCACGGTCACGGCGAACGCGGCGGACACAGCGGCCCACCGCCCCGCACGGCGCAGCACCGGCCAGAAGACCACCACGAGGGCTCCGGTGAGGACCGCCGCCCCCGTCACGTGTCCCGACGGGAACGCCGCCGTGGGCTCCACCGCGAGCCGCCACTCCACGGGCGGCCGGGTCCTCCCCACGACGGGCTTGAGCAGATGTGTCACCACCTGGGCGAGAACGACCACGCACCAGAACCGTACGGCGGTGGCCCGCCCGAACCTGCGGAGAAGCAGCACCGCGAGGACCGTCGCGAACACCAGGACATGCCAGGGCCGGAACACCTCCGCGAGAGCCTCACTGGCCGCCACCATCCACGGTGCGCGGTGGGCGACGAGCCACTCCCCGAACGCGACGTCGGGAACCATCAGCCACCGAGGATCTGGGTGTACGTCAGATAGCTCGACATCACGATGACCATGCACAGCAGGGCGGCACGGATGAACCCCGTACCGCCACGCACCACCGTGCGGGCACCGATCTGCGCACCCGCGATGTTCGCCACCGCGAGCACCAGGCCGAGGGTCCACCAGATGTGACCGCCCACGGCGAACACGAGGAGCGCACCGACGTTCGTCGCCGTGTTGACGACCTTAGCCAGGGCGGCGGACGTGAGGAAGTTCTGGCTCAGCACACCCGTGAACACCATGATGAGGAACATGCCGGTGCCCGGCCCGAAGATGCCGTCGTAGCCGGCGATCAGCGCCACTGCGCCTACCGCGATCAGACGCCGAACGCCTTTCGGCGCCTCGCGTGCGACACCCGTCCCGAAGCTCGGGCGGAGCGCCACGAACACACCCGCCGCGACCATCAGCACGATCACGATCGGCCGCATGAGGGACTTGTCGATCGCACTCGCCGCGAGCGCACCGCCCGCGGAGCACACGGCGGCCACCGGCACGAAGCGGATCACCAGGGACCGGTCCACGCCGACCTTCCGGCACAGGGAGAATGCCGCGGACGCCGTCCCCGACACCGCCGCCAACTTGTTCGACGCCAGCGCCGTCACCGGGGCCAGCCCGGGGGCCACTGCGAGAATCAGCGGGATCAGGATCAACCCGCCACCACCGATCACCGCGTCGATCCAGCCGGCGACACCCGCGCCCGCGATCAGGATGAGCCACGCGGGCAGGGCGAGATCCATGGGTACCAGCTTTCTCGAGGATTCCGGGAGGTGACCACTGTCACCCACGGGGGTCGGATGTCAATTATGCACCGATCCGTTCGCGCCCGGTCCCCGATTGGCACAATGGACGAGGGTAAAACCTGACGACCGACGGAGAGGAGAGCCCGTGCACGCCCCGCGCATCGACCGCCGGTGGCTCGCCGTCGTACCGTCGACCGTCATCCTCGGGTGGGTACTCACCCGCATCGGGCTACCCGCGGGCTGGGTGATCGCCGCGATCCTCGTCGCCGCCACCGCAGCCGTCACCACCGGCCGCAGCCTGGACCTTCCGGCCCCCGCGTCCCGGTCCTCCCGGGCCGTCATCGCGATCCTCTCCGCGGCGCCCCTCACGGCCACGCCCGCGGCCGAACTGGTGGACTTCCTCATCCCCGGTACCGTCATCACGGCCGCGACTCTCGGAATCGGTGTCGCCGGCGGTCTGCTCCTGCACCACGCGCACCGGGAGATCAGCCGCTCGACGGGTGTGCTCTCCATGCTCGCCGGCGGCGCCTCCGTCATGCCGTTCCTCGCCCGGGACATGGGCGCCGACTACCGCTACGTCACCCTCACCCAGTACCTCCGGCTGCTGGCCGTGATGCTCTCCCTGCCCCTCGCGGCGATGCTCATCGGCTTCGACACCCACCCCACGGCCGACACGGCCACGGACTTCTCCTGGATCGGACTGCTCGTCCTCCTCATCATCATGGCCGTGGGACAACCCGTCGGGACCCGGCTGCACATACCCGCGCCGTCGATACTCGGGCCGATGCTGCTCACCGTCCTCGCCCACACGCTTCTCGACGACAGGCTCACCCTCGCCCTCCCCGGAGCCGTCACCGCGGTCGCGTTCATGGCGATCGGCTGGATGGCCGGCGGGGCACTGTCCGTCCCGGCGCTGAAATCCTTCGCCCGGACCCTGCCCGCCACACTGCTGTTCATCGCCGCCCTCATGGCCGGCTGCGCCGCCACCGCTCTGCTGCTGACCTGGTGGCTCGGCGTCCCCTACCTCGATGCGTACCTCGCGACCAGCCCCGGCGGACTCGAGACCGTCCTCATCATCGCCGACGAGGCCGACTCCGGGCCCGTCGTCGCCGCGGTCCAGATCATCCGACTGATCGGCGTACTGATCCTCGCGGGCTGGATGCCGCAGGTACTGCACCGGATCGCACGCGTCCGCCACCGGGGTTGAACAGGCGGGACGATAGGGCAGCACCGTATGACTGCCGCCTAGCGGGGCTGTTTACCCACGGGACTCTCTCGAGGCCCACTTCCGCGCCGCAGATCTGCACCCGCACCTCGTCGATCAGGCCAGGCGTGGCGTCCGCAGTGCTCCCTAGCATCCGAACGACGGGTCAGCTAGCCCTCTCCCCGCGCAGGAATAAGACTCGCAACGAGCCAAAAAGGGTGACAGACCGTAAGCGATACACGGACCGTCCGGAACAATTGGTTTTCGAGAAACAGCCCACCTGTAGGCGAACTACTACCGGTTCCAGAGGTGGACAATAAGCTGACTCACAGGTATGGGTTTCTCTACAGCTAGATGCAGGAATACCGACATAATTGGTTCGGTGATTGGCTCGCGTTTTGATGATGAACAGAAGCAGCGTTTGGGTATATCATGACCGAGCCGGAAGAATACGGAACTTGCCGTTGAGGCTGGATTGACCGACGAATCAGCGACCACGGCCATCCTTGAGCACACCACTACGTACGGAAATCAAGTTCTTTTACATCGTCCCCTACTCGCAAGTACTGAAAGACAGCTAAATGCTTCCCCAAAAACCAGATAGATCTTTCACAGCATGGCTGATATCGACAATTTTGACCCGCTTGACGGTGACATCAATCCCGATGGTGAGCATCGTTGGAATATCAGCCGCCGGTGGTTCATTTATCCTCGGAGGAATTACTTCTGGAGCATATGCAATTGGAGAGTCCGTAGGTGCCATCTGGCTTACCCCCTTGCTTTCTCACCAGAAGGTGAAGAAATGCCTGCGTCAGGGTTGTGCCATTTGCGCGCTCCTACTCTTCGGTTCCGGCATCCTTGCCGTTCACGGGACACCCTATAATTATTCTGTACCACTTTTGGTTTTCATAACCGGGCTAATCTCAGCTCCAATACCGGGAATTCTTCGCTCATCAATAAGCCAATCTTCTAGCAGTCCAGACCGAGCAATGAGCCTCGACAACGTTATCAATCAGAGTAGCTGGGTCGTGGGTCCAGTTCTCGGCGTCGCCATGGTCCACACTTTTGGAAGCATGGCCGCTTTTCTTTTACTTGGCTTATTCCTGGGTACTTCAATGATCACGACCCCTAAAGCCATTACAGCCAATTATCATCAGTCAAGTGGATCCAAGTCCAAACCAGACCTACGAATCGTCCTGAATCCGATAATTGCCTCTGCGGTAATAATGGCCGTAACAGCCTCTTTCGATACATTGGTGCCCATACTGCTGACCGAGTGGACTGGCACTGATGTACGCACTGGATGGGTACTCGCCGCCTTGGCCAGTTCTAGCGTTCTGATTTCAGCACTTCTCGGAATCAGAGCAGGCTGGAGCGGAAAGGAAAGCAAATCAGTTTTCTTCACCCTCCTCGTCATTGTCCTCATTGGAGCGACCGGTTTCGCCTATTCTTTCCCATATCTCATAACTATAGCTGTGATACTCGGCGCTTTTCAGGCACCCGCCATGATATTCAGACAGCAAATCATCGCAGACAGAGTTCCCAAAAGCCAGCAGGCTACCGCATTTTCCTATCTCTACGCTGCAGGAGGTATTGGCTATTCACTCACCGCGGCGCTGACCCCGACAATATCGAAGGTCGGAAACCCCCAATATGCGTCACTTTCAGTTGCCTTCATTTGTTTGATTGCACTGGTAGCCAGTCATTTTTACTCGAGAAGAGCCCGTTCCACTAAACGCCAATGATGGACTTTTTCCAGGGTTTTCCTTTCGTAACGGCGCTTGTGGGCGACAGATAGGGCCATGCCAGATGCTGTCTCTCAGCCCTTTGACGTGACCGGGACGTTTCCAGCGGACGCGCACATCACGAATGAGATCAGGAGCAACGTCTACCGCGCGGTCAATTTCCTTGTCGCTTTTCGCGAACGCCGGCCGCACTCCGGGCAGCCTCGGTACGCACGAACCACTTTCACAGGTGTCTCCCGGCCCTTCGGTGGGAGACGGTGTGCCAGTCAGCGTGCGCACTCCGTCGATCATGCCCGCAGCCTGTCGACGCGGTCGTGCTGACGGTGCCGCCTGTAGAAATGCGGGCTGTTCCCGCGACACAGAGGAATGACCACTGGTGCACAAAGGACCCATCGGTAGATGCACGTTGCGGAACACCGCGAAAACCTATGTCCACGCGGCCAGAAATCCAGACACCTAGGGGTCTGGATATAGAGAATCTCCGCAAAATCGGAAGGAAACCTTACACCGCCTACGGCGGAGGGGTTCCTGCACACAGGGCACTCTGACGATCCGCTGATTCTGGTGTTCACCGCCGGGCGCGGCTCGGCCATCTACGGCACCGAAACCCGATCCCGGCCCACACAAGGAATGAGGATGTGGATCTGAGCACTACAGCTCGGACTAGTGCTCGAATCGTTGACCCGAACGTAGCCAAGGCACCCCGTGGTCCCGTGTGGATTGCATCGCAAGGGTGGCGCGTGTACCGGTACTTGTTGCGGTGGGTATTGAGCCCAGGGCCAGCAGCGCACGCGGTCGGCCATAGTAGGACACTTGCGCATCATCCAGGGCAACAACCGTCCTCGGGTCCACGGAAACAGAGACCGAGTGGCTGAGCACAAGTCCCCGATAACATTCCCCGCACACCGACGGCGATCGACTGCCACTTCCGGATGGTATGAATTACCCCACCACGAAGCGTCCCGGCCCGGAGCTCCAGCTTCTAAGACTTGTTCTTTACTTTACCGACATTCCACAACAGGAATGTAACCATTACTGCGCCGACCGTCCCGGCCACAAGCCGGTATCCGGTCAACCACAATGCCGCCTCAATTACGGCGACAACAAGCATGAATGTAAGAAACAGGTACAATTTCTGATTTTCAGAAAAACGGCTCACGGTTCTCCTTCCTGAATTCTACTTCACTCAAGGCCTCAGGACCTGGCGTCACTATGCACAAGGGGAAGATGTACATGACCTAATCAAACTGTCCGGTCGATAGCATCATCCCTTAATAGAAATATATGCCGAGGAAATAATTTGCGCCGGCAGGAATCCCCAAATGGGGGTATGTGGAGATAGGCACCCATTCTGCTACACCCACCAAGTACACAGTCGCGACAATCACACTGGCGCTGACGCGGACCCGTCCATCCGCATCGGCGACGGCGCAATGGTCGTAGTGGACAGCAGACCCCCGGCTTCCTATCGTTGTTGTCCCACTTGTTCTCAAACACGGACCACCAGCCGTTGGGCGATGCGATCCGCCACGCGGTCCCGTCAATCATTGCCTCGTCTATCAGCCAGGAGCCGGTGCCTGAACTCGTGGTCGTCACGGTAAGCGTCGAACAATGCGTTCGCGCGATGCGCCTCCACTACCTCGCTCGGCGCGATGGGGTCACAGCGTGCCACTGGCGAGAGAGCTTCAGAACCCGGCACGTCACCGTCACGGGGATTCCTGCTTCGGCGGACTCAGTCACGAGCGGGTAGCACATTTCCTTGGCAGGTCCGCCTGCGACAGATACTCCGCAGCTTTCCACAGAACCTCGTTGTCCTGCTCGAGGAGTCGGTTCCGTTTCCGCAACTCTCGGCTCTCGACGTCTGCGGTGCGTGTAATGCCGGGTTTCGCGCCGTCGTCGACCGCGGCGCGGCTCAACCAATACTGCGACGTCCACCAAGTGAACGCCGTAGTCTTTCGCGATCTGCTCGATTGTCACTTCAGGTTCACGGTTCCTCGCGACGCGCGCGACATCGTCACGGAACTCACTGGGATAGGACTTAGACACAGCCACATCCTCCCAGTCCCACCCCACGAGCGAGCCAGATCAGATGCCATCTAACCGTGCAGCCGATCCGATTTCTAAATAAATAGTATAGTATTAGCTAATGCATTATGAAAATTTGTTAAAAAATTGAGCCGTGCTTTCCGTCACCTTTGCGACCACAGCGCTTGGTGGGCTGCAACCAGCTGTTGCTATCGAAGGAAACTTGGAGACGGTGCAATTTGTCGAGCCTGACCGGCAAGAATTCGGAGCGAATGATGACGAAGATGTGGCAATGGCTTACATGCCGATCGACCCGACTGTATCTCCCCGTATACTTGAGAACACTGGCGGTTTGACAGAGCAACAGGTCGCGCAGCTTCAGCAGGAAGCTCAATCATGGCCTGAAACACCCTCCTATCCGGTGACCGCTGAAGATGTCGTAAAAAGACAAGGGACTGCGAAAACTGAACGTTCTGGGCGTTCACCCGGTACTTGGGGGAAAACACCGATCTCCGCTCGATGGATAGGCTGCTCCGTGCAACCGATGCAGCCCCCAGGTGTCGTCGTTTCGCCCCACACAATATTGAAGTATGTGGCGCCATTCTTGATCGATACGAGCAGGTCGGTGGCCCAGCATCACCATTTTTATGGCAGGTTGAGCCAATGCGACTCAATCCGGATGGGCGGGGCTATCGATTGGCTCTAGCCAACGGCATTATTTACTGGCCCCCGGAGACCGGAGCGCATATTATTCCCACCCAAGTTTTCGCGGTTTGGAAGAACCTCAGGTGGGAGGCAGGACCTATGGGGTATCCGATTACGGACCAAGATGGACTCTCCTCCAACCCGATCGAGCATATGCAGAAGTTCCAGCATGGCGCTATCGTGCAGAATGCTGTGGGGTTGAACGCGGCAGTGTATGGCCGCATCTACGATCGTTGAATCGAGGCAGGTGGAGTTAACAGTCGCCTCGGTTATCCGATTACAAATGAGTTCGATTCGAAGTCCGGTCGGGGACGGATAAATATTTTCGACCAAGGAGTGATTGTCTGGTCATTGCCCACGGATGCCCACATAGTTGATGGTTTTCCGCTGACAGAGTGGATTTCTACCGACTTTGAGGACGGTAAATACGGATTCCCGATCGATGAACCATACGCGGATGGAATCGGCGAGGCTCAGAAGTTTGAACGCGGTACCGTCAGCATCTCTGCTGCGGACTTTGATACGACCCAAGTCGAGGTTGACGGCAAAAAAGTATACCGAGGCTTTTTGACCTATGAAAACAATGTGGAAAAGTTGACAACAATGTTTCCTAAGATTATCGGGAGCAGTCGGCGACCACCTCAGACCATACCCCCTAAAAAATCCCTAAGGGCGTTTTCGCTAGCTCAATAGGTATCCCAAAAAATTATAAATGGTGCGGCAATAGAAGTGGCGATGCTCTCCATGATTATTGCACTAAGAGCCCTGATATACCACGTATCGGAAATTATAGTTATGTTGCATACAATGCTCTAGATTACCGAGGCGCTTGTGCGATTCATGATCTATGCCACACAGCCTCTAACCGTAATTCAGCGGCTATATTATCGGTACAGAAACGGGTCGATTGTGATGATGAGCTTTATTCAAATCTGAAGAATATTTCCGAAGAGTTTTCCCGTAAATCTTCCACATACCCAACACAAAAATTACTGCGCGCCAATCAGCCACTCAGTATCACGCCGGACTTGTTTTGACTCACAACAAAGCCTATTATCTGGACAGGAAGTCACTCATTAAACCAGGATTGATTGAGCCCGCATTTTGGCATCGCAATCCCGATCATCGGCACTCCGGGAATTGCTCGATAAAAACTCACTCTCGGTAGATGGCAGTTGTGCCGTTGCATGAGTTTCCGCGTGATTGAGGGTTGATTCACTGTGGAGGAAAGGAATGGCAACTGTGGCTTATAGCGGTGTTTCAACGCCCGCGGGTTTCAAGCACTCTGCGCGTGTACTGGGTGTTGTACTGGTGTTGGGTGCGTGGCAGATGCTGCTGTTTACGGGATCAACCCCAGAAAAGCGACGGGCAATCAACGTCGACGACACTTGGTATCGGTACCCGGTTGACGACGTGCACATCACCGCCGGTATACCGCAGGTTGTTTTCTGCGCTGTTTTCTGTCTAGTCACCTGGCTTGCCGCCACCGGGTTTTCCATCGTGAAAAACCGGTTCGTCGCCCCTGCTGTGGTTGCGGGTTTCTGGATTGGCCTGTTTGTTGTGCCGTTTATACTCCGGCAGCAAAAAGGAGAGTCACTGGGGGGTCCTTTTGACGGCCTGGTTGCCGGAATATTGTGGCTTGTGCTGCTCGGAGTTACCTCTGGGTGGCTGCTTTCCTGGTGGTTGACAATGCTGAACGTGGCTGAATCGGCGCTTGTGTTCGCACCAGTTGCGGGATGTGCTTTTGCCTGCAGCCCAGGACTTGCGGCAAGCGGTACCAACAGCTTGTTCGCGATAGGCGCAGGCCTGTGCGCGATGCTCGGCGTGGGGGCTCGACACTCGGCACGCTATCCGGTGCTCGTCGGCCCGGTGGCATGTGTCGGTTTGTGGATGATGTGGCCGGAAACAGTGCTGGCCGGTGCGCCGGAATACACGGCACGGGCTGTGCTGACGGCAGCTTTTGTGCCGATTGTGTGTGAAGCGGTGTACCGCCGCGAACTGGTGTTGCCGCGTGGATCTTCCCCACAGGTAGGAGACGGCACACATGTGCCGCTGGATAGGGCGGAGCTGGATTGGCTGAGTCCACCTCCTAATGCAAGTCGCCGGGATCCGACCAACGGACTCGACCCCCGCGAAGCGGAATCTCGCCACGCGAAAGAACGGGGCCTGGCAACAGGATTGGCCGCATACTGGTGGACCGTTATCGCCCTTGCCGCTGTCACTGTCGCAGTTCCGGCAATACTGATGAGGACGCTGTTTGTCCGGGAGAACGAATTCATCGGTGTTGCGCCGACACCGGACGGGGTTCCGTTCTGGTCGGGCACACTGTTTCCGATGGGCATGCATCAGTCGATCGCTGGCGGAATCACTGTAGGCGCGCCCATGTCCGACAACAGCGACTGGTTTTTCATTGATCCTGCCGCCCAGGATCCGCTCACGGTTGTCTGCGTGCTGGGGGGACTGACCGGACTTGCTGTCATGATGCGAAAACTCAAGCTCATGAACTTCTTGATGGCCGCCTACAGTGTGACCGTGGCCGGTGGCGCATACATCGGATATGCCACGATTGAGGGCATGGAGAGCGATTTCAGGGTTGAACTGACGCTCGTTGCAAGTCTTGTCATGGGGCTGCTTGTCGTCATCCTCCCAGCGGCTGCAAGCGTCGTTTCCCGTAGCAGCGCGGCACACACGGAAAGCTATGCGCCGAGCAAAAGCCTGGTGGCCTTTGTCGTCTGTCTGGCGGCGGTGCTTGTCGCCGGTAGTTCCTCCTGGCTGAGGGCCGGTGTCTTTGACCCGGTGCTCACGGCGTCCGACAAACCGACCGACCTCATCCTCGGGCAGATGTTCACACCGAATCTTGCGTTGGTGACCACCGTGGTTGCGTTGACGGTTGCGGCATCGCTTGGCTGCTGGTGGCTTCTGGGAAGTATGCGGTGGCAGTGGTGTGTGCTTGTGGCTGTCGCCGGGTTGCTGGCGCTGCAAACCGCCGGGCTATTTGCCAGCGGGGTACCCGGGTGCGCTGTTGTTGGTGCCGGGGTTGCCGCCTGGGTTGGCGGGGTGATGAACGTAATAAAAATACCGCGGCAGATCCCCGGGGATCTTGTATCCCGGACAGCACGCGCACTGTAAGTGCCGTCCGGTCCTACGTCTGCTTTCTGTCTCCACCAACGACTCTGCCGTCCCGAGCCGATATGAGGGTTTCAGAACGGCAGGTGTGCTCATGGTGTTTCTATGTGGACCCACAAGTAGATTTAAAGAAAGCCACATCCCCGCAAGGAGCCATTGACTCATTGACCACTACACCGCCGTTATAAACGGGACCACGGACGAGTGTTCATTGCAGATCACAAGCCTTATCTCGCGCCGATAATCTCGACGATCTGAAAGGCCCCCTCCGGGGGAATCTTCATCCTTCCCAATTCAGTCTGTTGGCAAAACGAAGAGGTACACACCTTTGATGGGACAGTAGACGTAGAACACCGCTGCGCCTACCGCAACCGGATCTCCGAGGGGCACGGACGAACAGCGGCGAGATTTCATCGACAAAGAACTACCGATCCAGGACTTCCCACACTTCGACCTGTCCGAGAGGTCCCACAAACTCTGGAAATACTCACTCCCGGAACTAACGCAACCCGAGAAAACAGGCTCATACAAAAACTGCACACAATCCGTTTGGCGTACTTCACATCAAGTGCTGTTTTACTGCCATGTAGCCATAAAACGTAGTGCCACTCGCCAACAATGCCGTACTAACAGCGAAACAAGGGCCTAGGTAGCAAGCGCACCATCGGTACATATGCGGTGGTGCTTTTTTCTTAAGGTGGTTGGTCGCTTGTCGGGTCGACGTATTTTTGAACGGTATTTCTAGCCGCTGTTCGTCTCCCACGGCTTGCGCCACGGTGTAGGCGCGTTCGTAGGCGTCGATTGGAAGATTATCTTTCATTGGCTTGTCGGCGGCGTACAGTCGGTGGCCTTCGGCTAGAGCGTGCGGAATGCTGCTTCATCGCGCGCTGCGCAGCCGAGGCCCATCCAGCGCACTCTAATGCCGTCGATAAGGTCGCACATGGCGTCATCGGCGCCAAGGAGGTCGTTATGAAGCTCGGCAAGCATCCGACCTTGGGCGGCAGCGGCGCGGGCGGCTTCGATGCGCTCCCATCCGCTTGAGTATCATTTATGACACAACATGCATAGGGTGTCATATCAATATCTATATGCGATCAGGACAGGTATACGGTGCTCCGTTTCACCCGCTAGACTTATCCGAAGTTTAGTTCCCACCAGATCGCCGACCGACTTGCGGAGTCCCCCACGTGTATCTTGCCTACGTCGACGATTCGGGGGACTCCAGGTA
>NZ_JAHUTN010000005.1 GCF_019209935.1 Corynebacterium sp. TAE3-ERU16 | reverse complement strand
TCCCCGGGGTTGTCTCTACCATACCCCCCCTCTCGGGTCGCGTTGCCGGGCTCCGCCCCCGCCCACCCCGGTTCCTCGGCCCGCCCCACTTGGGGTGGGTCCGCCCCACCCCCGGCCCCCCCCCCCCCCGCGGCGCCCCCCCCCCCCCCCCCGGGGGGGGGGGGGGGGCCCCCCCCCGGGCCCCCCCCCCGGCTCCGGGGGGCCCCCCCCTTCCGTGAGCCTCGACGGTCGATCAGTCGTCGTGCTGCTCGTTGGGGTCGTTGTCCGCGTCTTCCTTGGTCGCGTGGATCGTGCCCCTGACGTGATCGGGAGCCGCGTAGATCGAGTAGACCTTGAGCGGCTCGGAGCCCTCGTTCACGACGTTGTGCCACTTACCTGCGGGAACGAAGATCGCCCAGTCGTCCTCGACGGTCTGGTCGATGTCCAGGTTGTCGGCGTCGTCACCGATCATGACGTGGCCTTCCCCGGCCTCGAGGCGGAGGAACTGGTCGTGGTCGTCGTGGACCTCGGCGCCGATCTCGCCACCCGCGGGAATGCTCATCACGGTCATCTGGAGGAACTTGCCGGTCCACAGAGTGTCACGGAAGTTGTCGTTGTCCTTGGTGGCCTTCTCGATGTCGAGGACATACGGATTCGGACCATGGTCAGTACGAAGGTCAGACATATGAGTCTCCTCTTATCTATAGGGTTTTTCTGTTTACGGCTTCCACTGTACCCACCCCGGGAGACCTTTGCATCGGACCTCGTCAGAGCCCACTTCTCCTGTGCTAGCGGCTTTTTAAACGGGCGCGACACGACAGACCGGGGTGGTCTGCCGTGTCGTCTGACGTCAACGGGGTCGGGCTAGTCCGTCGCGTCGAAGGCCTCGAGGATCTTCTCCGCGGCGAGGGTCGGGGTGATCCGCCCGTGACGCAGCTGATCCTCGACGAAGGTCCGGGTCTCCTTGACCCGGCCGCTGGTGTTCAGGCGCTGGAGCAGCGTCTCGTGGACCATCGACCACATCCAGCCGACCTGCTGTTCCCTTCGGTTCTCCTCGAACTTCCCGCACTTGAGCATCGCCTCGTGGTGCTCCTGCACCGTGTCCCAGAACTTGTCCACGCCGTCGCCCTCGACCGCCGACATCGTCATCGTCGGCGGATGCCAGATCGCGTCCTCGCTCCGGACCATGCGCAGGGCGGCGGCCAGCTCACGCGCCGCCCGCTTCGCCGTCTTCGTGTTCGGTCCGTCGGCCTTGTTGATGGCGACGAGATCCGCCATCTCGAGAACGCCCTTCTTGATGCCCTGCAGCTGGTCGCCGGCCCCGGCGAGGGCGAGGAAGGTGAAGCAGTCGACCATGTTCGACACGGCTACCTCCGACTGTCCCACGCCGACCGTCTCGACGAGGATGATGTCGAAACCCGCGGCCTCGAAGACCACCATGGACTCCCGGGTCGCCTTGGCAACGCCGCCGAGGGTTCCCGCCGAGGGAGAGGGCCGGATGAACGCGTCGTCCTGGCTGGACAGCTTCGACATGCGGGTCTTGTCCCCGAGGATCGATCCCCTGGTCCTCGTCGAGGAGGGATCGATGGCGAGAACCGCCACCCGGTGCCCCTCCCCGATCAACTTCATCCCGAGGGCCTCGATGAACGTCGATTTCCCCACTCCCGGAACTCCGGTGATCCCCACACGCAGGGCGTCACCCGAGAACGGGAGCAGGCGGACGAGGAGTTCCTGGGCCAGGACCCGGTGTGCCGGCGCCGTCGATTCGAGGAGCGTGATCGCCCGGGATATCCGGGTCCGGTCACGGTCCCGGACGGCCTGGAAGAGCTCGTCGACGTCGATCCGGCGACGGGCACGGCGGACCACCTCGGGGGCCACGGCCGTGGCCGAGCCGAGATCGGTTCCGGCGGTCGTCGCGAGCGAACCGAGATGGTGTTCGAGGAACTCGTCGTCGATGCTCATATTCCCGGGATCCCCCTACGCCTCGACCGGCGTGCCGTAGGAGCCCTCGGACGCCTCCGCCTCGGCCTGCAGTTCGTCCGGAAGATCGAGGTCGAACCCCAGGTTCGCGGACAGCTTCGTGATCATGTCGATCGCGGAATCCGCGATGACGGTGCCGGGCGGGTAGATCGCGGCGGCACCGAAATCATAGAGATCCTGGAAGTCACCCGGGGGGATGACCCCGCCGACGATGATCATGATGTCCTCGCGTCCGAGCTTCGCCAGCTCCTCCTTCAGCGCGGGCACCAGGGTGAGGTGACCGGCCGCGAGGGAGGACACGCCGACGACGTGGACGTCGGCGTCGACGGCCGCGCGGGCAGCCTCGGCGGGCGTCTGGAACAGCGGTCCGACGTCGACGTCCATGCCGAGGTCCGCGTATGCGGAGGCGACGACCTTCTGGCCGCGGTCGTGCCCGTCCTGCCCCATCTTGGCGATGAAGATACGCGGACGACGGCCTTCCTCGGCCTCGAATGCGTCCGCCATCGCGATCGCGCGCTGGACGTTGCTCACGGCGCCTTCCTTTCCGACCTCATCCTTGTACACGCCGGACAGCGTACGGATCTCGGCCTCGTGCCGGCCGAAGACCTTCTCCATGGCGTAGGAGATCTCGCCGACCGTCGCCTGGGCCCGGGCGCAGTCCACGGCGAGCTTCAGGAGGTTGTGCTCGAGGTCGCCGGCCTCCTTCGATTCCATCCGGCAGGCCTCTGTGAGCTTGTCCAGCGCCACCTGGACGGCCTCGTTGTCCCGCTCGGCACGGAGCCGGTCGAGCTTCTCGAGCTGCTCCTGACGCACCTTGGTGTTGTCGACCTTGAGGACCTCGATCTCCTCGTCCTCCTCGACGATGTACTTGTTGACGCCGATGAGCGCCTGACGTCCGGAGTCGATGCGGGCCTGGGTGCGGGCGGCGGACTCCTCGATGCGGAGCTTCGGGATGCCCTCGGCCGTGGCCTGTGCCATGCCGCCCGCGGCCTCGACCTCCTCGATGTGCGCGCGGGCACGGTTCGCGAGCTCGTTGGTCAGCCACTCGATGTAGTAGGAACCCGCCCACGGGTCCACCGGACGGACGGTCCCGGACTCCTGCTGCAGGAGCAGCTGGGTGTTGCGGGCGATGCGCGCGGAGAAGTCGGTGGGCAGCGCCAGCGCCTCGTCCAGGGCGTTGGTGTGCAGCGACTGGGTGTGGCCCTGGGTCGCGGCCATGGCCTCGATGCAGGTACGCGGGACGTTGTTGAACACGTCCTGCGCGGTCAGCGACCAACCAGAGGTCTGCGAGTGGGTGCGCAGGCTCTGGCTCTTCTTGTTCTTGGGTTCGAAACCGCCGACCAGTTCGCTCCAGAGGAGCCTGCCGGCACGGAGCTTCGCGATCTCCATGAAGGTGTACATGGAGATGCCCCAGAAGAAGGACAGTCGGGGGGCGAACTTGTCCACGTCGAGACCGACGTCCTTGCCGGCACGGATGTACTCGACACCGTCGGCGAGGGTGTACGCCAGCTCCAGGTCGGCCGTGGCACCGGCCTCCTGGATGTGGTAGCCCGAGATCGAGATCGAGTTGAACCGCGGCATCTTCAGCGAGGTGTACTCGAAGATGTTGGAGATGATCCGCATCGAGGGCTTCGGCGGATAGATGTAGGTGTTGCGGACCATGAACTCCTTGAGGATGTCGTTCTGGATGGTCCCCGCGAGCTGCTCCGGACCGACGCCCTGTTCCTCGGCCGCGACGATGTAGAGGGCGAGGATCGGCAGGACGGCGCCGTTCATGGTCATCGAGACGGACACCGCGCCCAGGTCGATTCCCTCGAACAGTTGGCGCATGTCGAGGATGGAGTCGATGGCGACGCCGGCCATACCGACGTCACCGAGGACCCGCTCGTTGTCGGAGTCGTAGCCGCGGTGGGTGGCCAGGTCGAAGGCGACCGAGAGGCCTTTCTGCCCCGCCGCGAGGTTCCGCCGGTAGAACGCGTTGGACTCCGCTGCGGTGGAGAAACCGGCGTACTGGCGGATCGTCCACGGCTGGTTGGTGTACATGGTCGGGTACGGGCCGCGCATGTAGGGCGGGGTACCCGGGAAGGTGTCCAGCGGGTGCGGCGGGCGTTCCCCGTCGCCGACGGTGGCGGCGTCGCGGTCGGAACGGGTGTAGACACGCTTGACGTCGATGCCCTCGGGCGTCGCCCAGATCTGTTCCGCGGCGGAACCGGGATCGTCGACCGACGAGGGAGCCTCGCCGGTGGTGCGTGGGATGTCGTGGAAATTAGGGATGGTGCTCATGGTGTGCGTCACGCTCCCAGCGTCTCGAGCAGGCCGGCCAGGGTGGCCGCGGCGTCAATGGTCATGTTCAGGTAGTCATCGGGGGTGTCCTCCGCCTCGGCGAAGGACTTCGGGGAGCCGGCGACCAGCAGTCTGCCGACTCCGGCGGCACGGGCCGCCCGGACGGCCTCTGCACCGGTCGCGGTGTACTCCGGATCCGCACCACACAGCACGGCGATGTCGGCGCCCTCGACGGCCTCGGCGAATTCGTCGGTGCCCGGCACGAGCTGTCCGGGGTTCACGACCTCGATCCCACCGGAGGCGAGAAGGTTCGTGGCGAAGCCGGTCCGCACGTTGTGCTTGGCCAGGGGGCCGATCGGGATGAGCACAGCACGCGGTCGCGCGCCGTGCTCCTCGAGGAACGCGTCGGACCGGTTGCGCAGCGCCTCGAACTCGGCTGCCCAGCGGCGGACACCGGCCGGCTCCACCCGGCGGTCGGCCGGGAGCGGCTTCTCGGCGAGATTCGGGAACTCGTTGATGCCCGTGATCTGCTTCCTCCGGTGGGCGACATCGGCACGGAGAGTCTCGTGGGACTCATCCAGGACCGACTGCAGGGCACCCGACTCGTGGTAGGCGCGGAACCCACCATCGCCCTCGACACCGGTGAAGATGGACCACGCCGCGTCGGCGAGCTCCCGGGTGAGGTCCTCGATGAAGTAGGATCCGCCGCCGGGGTCCACGACGAAGCCGAGATGTGATTCCTCGAGAAGCAGGAGGTTGGTGTTCCGGGCGATCCGGTGCGCGAAGGACCGTGAGGTTCCCTGCAGACCTCCCTTGACCGCCGCGTCGAAGGGCAGGACCTCGACATCGGTGGCGCCACCGACGCCGGCGGCGAAAGCGGCGACCGTGCTGCGCAGCATGTTCACCCACGGGTCCCGTTGGCTGAACATCACCGGAGCCGTCATCGCGTGCTGGGGCGCGCCCCCGGCCTCCGCGTGACCGACGACCTCGGCGACCCGGGCCCACAGCTGGCGGGCGGCCCGGAACTTGGCGATCTGGGCGAACTGATCGTCCGTCGCAGCGAACCGGAAGGAGATCTGCCGCAGAGCAGCGGCGGTGTCGAGACCGGCGTCGACGAGCGCGCGGAGGTATTCGGCACCGGCCGCGAGCGCGAAGCCGATCTCCTGGGCGTCGGTCGCCCCCTGGTTGTTGAAGGCGACGCCGTCGACGAGGATCGCACGCACGTCACCGGGCCGCGCGGACGCCTCGACCGCCAGCTCGACGGCTGTCGGCAGATCCACGGAGTCAGTGGCGTCCACGTCGGCGGTCAGCGGCGCACACGACAGTTCGAGGGTGACCTTGTCCGGGTTGTCCGCCGCGTCGACGAGGGTGTAGAGCTCGCGTGCGGCGTCGGGGGTGTCCGCACCGGCCGCGAGCCTCAGCGGAACCAGATCGAGGAGCACACCACCCAGCATCTCCCCGAGGTCGGACGGGCCAAGCTCCCCGGTGAGATCGAGAACGAGGTCCGTGGTTCCGTTGTAGAGCGCGTGGAGGATCTCCTTGTTGACGGCCGCGGCGTTCCCCACGGAATCCCGCCCGAATGTCTCCGTGACCCCCCACCCCGCGCGCTGGGCGTCCTTGACCTCGTTACCCCGGGTGAACGGGAACACACCGGGGGCGGCTGCCTCGGAGAATTCATCGGCTCTCGTGTAGAGCGGTCGGACGGCGATCCCGTCGTAGGTCGTCCTGATGAGCTTCTTCCACACATCGAGCGGAACGTCGGCGACGTCCTTGCGCTGTACCCGGGCGAAGACGCCGGCCACTGATTTGTACCAGGCGTCCTGGCGCTGAGTGAAGTCCTCAGGAAGTCCCGGGGACTTCCCCGGGACATTCAGTGGGCGCTCAGGTTCGTTTTGTGTAGTGGTCACAGTGAGGAAATCCTGTCAATCGGTCGTCGTGGCTGCCTTGAAGGCGGTACCTGAGTCTAACCGGTGAACCCCACCCCCCGGAGCCGATTCGGTAAACACCACACCCACTTCGGGTGGGAGGCGACCCCGCGACCCGTGGATCGCGCAGTGGGGACACGCACGACATCGGGACGTGGGACGGATCCGTAAACTGGGAACGGTGATCGGATTCCGGAACCGGGGACAGCAGCTGCTAGGTGCCCTCACGCTCAGCGCGGCGCAGATGTTCCGTGGATTCCTGACACTCCCCCTCCTCAAACGCCTGGCGATCCTTGCTTTCGTGGGTGCCGCCGCGGGCGTCATCGTCTACGTCGATGTCCCCGGAATAGGCAGTTTGCGGGCGTGGTCCGAGGAAACCGGAGGGTGGTTCCCCCTCGCATTCTTCACCGGATACGTCATCATCACCCAGTTCCCGGTCCCACGGACGATCCTGACGCTCGCCAGCGGAGTCCTGTTCGGTCCGGCGCTGGGCATATTCATCGCGGTGGCTGCGACCACCACGTCGGCGGCGTTGTCCCTGACAATCGTCCGGACACTCCTCGGGGACTGGGTCAGACCACGCCTCACCCACCCCACCGTCGTCGGGATCGACGCGCGCCTCAGGGAACGCGGTTGGCTGGCGGTGGCTTCACTGCGCATGATCGCGGTTGTGCCGTTCTCGGTGCTCAACTACACCGCGGCGCTGACCCGGGTCCCGCTGGCCGCATTCACCGTGGCCACCCTCCTCGGATCGGCGCCCGGAACCATCATGACGGTGATCCTCGGCGACGCACTGACCGGACAGGCGAATCCCGCGGTCGTGATCGTCACAGTGATCCTGACGGTGGTCGGCGTCAGCGGCCTGATCCTGGATTCGAGGATCCCGGTGAACGGGGACCTCCGTTAGGCGCCGTCCTCGGCACCGGGACCCGGGAGTGTGTCCCCGGATCTCCGGGAGACGATCCGGAACCGGTGACAGATACGACATGAGTCAAGCCCTGAGCGTAGACTTGGCATGTCACGCCGCTGATTCAACTACCGGATCTCCGGCGGACATTCCGGCAGGCCCTGAAGAACGGGAGAGATGATGTTCGCAGTCCACGCGCGTTACCGCGGGCGGGAACGCCGTCGGGCGGACCTGGTCCGGCGTTCCGCCGAGGCACTGTCGACCCTCAAGGGGGTCGGAACCTTCGAGATCCTCGGAGTAGAGGACATCTGTGCGGTGATCGATTCCGCCGAGGCCGTCACCGACACAACGATGGCTCTGCTCTCCGCCGGGGAATGGGCGGTCGGGATCGGTATCGCACCAGGCACGGGTGTGGACCCCGAGGAGGTCCGGAAACTCGCGACCACCGCGATCGGCCGACGCTGCCGCACCGGCGTGGTTCGGGTGCGATCCCGGAGCGGTGACGACATGGGAGACATCGCAGCGGTCTTCGCACTGCTGGCCCACGTCCTGGCGAAACGGACGACCGAGGGCCGTGAGGCCACCCAGCTGATGCGGGGCGGGATGAACCAGAACGAGGCCGCCGCGGAACTCGGCATCTCCAAACAGGCCATGTCCCAACGGCTGGCGGCAGCGGGTTGGTCGGCGGAGACCGCCGGGTGGAAACTCGCCGTCGGGCTGCTCCGCAGGGCGGACGGCGGGTCAGGCCGCACCATTTGACGGGGCACGCGCGGATCAGCGCAGGTAACGCCCACCAGACAGAGAATGCCCCGCACCGGGGAGTGTTCCGCGGCGCGGGGGATGCTGTTCTCCGGTCAGTCGGTCTTCTCCCGGGCCGGATCGGGTGTCGGGTGCGCGGTGAACGGGGCGATCGGGATCTCGGGGTCGGATGCCGCGCTCCTCTTGGCCTCGTGGGGTGAGGGATCGACCGGTTTGTTGGCCACGGCGTTGGCCGCTGCGACCGCGGCGGCGATCTCCGGGTCGGATTCCGTGGAGAACCATCCCTCGGTGTCATCGTCCTCCGCGATCTCCCGGGTCCGGTCGTCGACCTCGTTGGGTTCGAAGCGGAAGACACCTTCTTCGTCCTTGTTCGCCATGGCGCGGGCGAACTGCTCGAGGGAGTCACCGAACTGGTTCGGGATCATCCACACCTTGTTGGCGTCGCCCTCGGCCAGCTTCGGCAACTTGTCGAGGTACTGGTAGGCCAGAACCTCGGGCGTCAACTGCGATGCCTTGATCGCGGCGTTGATCTTCTGAATCGAGCGCGCCTCGCCCTGCGCCCGGAGGTAGCTCGCGGCGCGGTCGCCCTCGGCGCGGAGCATCTCGGCCTGTCGTTCGGCCTCCGCGGCGAGAATCGAGGCGTGCTTCTCGCCCTCGGCGGCGAGGATCCGGGCCTGCTTCTGCCCCTCGGCGGTCTTGATGTAGGCCTCACGTTGTCCCTCGGCGGTGAGGATCATCGCCCGCTTCTCGCGCTCCGCCGTCATCTGCTTCTCCATCGGCTGCTTGATGGACGGTGGCGGATCGATCGCCTTGAGCTCGACGCGGGCGATGCGCAGGCCCCACTTCGTCGTCGCACCGTCCAGTTCGCTGCGGAGCCGGCGGTTGATCACCTCTCGGGAGGTGAGGGTCTCCTCGAGATCCATGCCGCCGACGACGTCACGGAGTGTGGCGACGGAAATCTGCTCGACACCGTAGATGTAGTTGTCGACGCCGTAGATCGCCAGATGCGGCTCATTGATCTTGAACGTCACCACGACATCGATGTCCACCGTCAGGTTGTCCTTGGTGATCACGGCCTGCGGCGGGAAGCTGACCACCCGTTCACGGGTGTCGACCTTCGCGCGGACCCGGTCGATGAATGGGATGAGGAACGTCAGTCCCTGTGCGGTCCGGGTGTAGGATCCCAGCCGCTCGATGACGGCGGCCTCCCCTTCCGGCACCAGCTTGAGGGACTTCGACACCACCAGTGCGATGAGGATGACGATGAGCGCCATCAGAAAAACTTGAACCAGAGCAGCTTCCATTGTGCTCAGATCTCCTTCCAGACGACGGCGATGGCACCGTCGATCTTGACGACGTTCACCCGGTCACCCGGGGCGAACCTGTGTGTGGGGTCGAGGCTTCTCGCGGACCAGACATCGCCGTCGAGCCGGATCTGCCCGCTGTGTCCGTCGACATCCTCCAGAACGGTGGCGGACGTACCGACGAGCGCCTGCGGTGAGATGTCGAGTATCCGGCCGGAGAGGGTCCGCCTGCGCAGGGCCGGCCGGACGAAGATGAGGAGCGTCAGCGAGGAGACCGCGAAAGCGGCGATCTCCACCCAGAGGGGAACCTCCAGGACCGCGACACCGGCGGTGGCCAGTGCGGCGCCGCCGAGCAACAGCAGGGTGAAGTCGCCCGCGATCAGCTCGAGGGCGGCCAACAGGACCGCTGCTATCAACCAGATGAGTGCACCCACGGTTTTCACCCTACCTGAACGTCGGGACCTGACTCTGGCCCCGAATCAGATCAGATCACGCTTGTCGACACCGGGGATCGTGACGAAATCGACGAGCCGTTCGACCGCTCCGATGAGCGTCGAATCGAGGTCCCGGTAGCTCTCGACAGCACCGTAGACCCGGTTCCATCCCTCCCGGGGCGTCCCCCACTTCAGCCGGGCGCAGATCCCGGTCTTCCAGTCCTCACCCCGGGGTACATCAGGCCAGGACCGCATCCCGAGTTTCTCCGGTTTGACGGCCGCCCAGATGTCGATGAACGGGTGGCCCGTCACGAGGACATCGGGGCCGAGAGATCGCGTCAACCGGGTCTCCTTGGATCCCTCGACGAGGTGATCCGCGAGCACACCGACCCGCCTGCCGGGCCCGGGCCGGAACTCCCCGAGACGCTCCGGGAGGTTGTCCAGCCCCTCGAGGTACTCGACGACGACTCCCTCGACGCGCAGGTCGTGGCCCCACACCTTCTCGACGATCGCCGCGTCATGGATCCCCTCGACCCAGATCCGGGATGGTGCCGCAACCTTGGCGGTGACGTCCGCCACCTTCCGGGAGCCCGAGTTCGACCGCCGCGGCCCGGTACGGGGGACGTACCGGGTGAGGGTCACCCGCTGTCCCTCCACAAGGAACGCTCCGTCCCTCAGCTTGAACAACCGCTCTCTGCCGTAGCGGTCCTCGAGCCGGACGAAATCGCCGTCGTACGTGCGCTCGAAGCCGGTGACCGCCCCGACGAAGCCGTCGGCGACCACCTCCGCGACCAGGCCGGGTTCAGCCGGCACCCTGGGGTACGCGGGCTTGCGGGTCCGGGAGTGTCCCGCGAGAATGTCTCCGCTGTACGGATCATTGAAACTCATGGGGATACACCCTATCGGCTAAAATCTGGCAACCATGGATTTCCGCCCGCTGGTGTACTCACCCCTCCAGAACGCCGCCGTCTGGCTCGCCGGCTGGCTCTACGGCAGAGTCAGCTACGACGATCTCCTCGATGCATTCGGCGACTACGGTGCCAGGCACACCCTCGTCGTCCGGGGCCCGGGTGTGACCGGGTCCGCGGTCGAGGACGGGTTGATCGGGTTGCTCCGCCATTTCCGGGAGACCGCCGCCCCGGTTCTTCCCCTGCTCGCCCCGGGAGAGCCCGTACTCAGACTCGTTTTCGGGGGGCCCGGTCAGGTGCCGGGGCTCATCGCGGGCTCACCGGCCGCCGAGGCGGCGCGCGATCTGAACTTCAGTGCCCTCGTGATCCGGGCCCCGGACCCGGAGATCAACCATGTTCTGCTCCCGGGACCGGGCCTCGGTGATCCGGGAGGCGTGGTCCGGTGGCGGTGGTACACCGAGCCGGGACGTGCGCCGGAGCCCGACCATCTCGGGCCGGGAGACGCGGACCGGATGCTCGCCGAGGCGACCTCCCGTGCCGCCGATCTCATCGAGGCCAGAGGTTTCAGACGCAGCCCCCTGCCGGATCCCCGGTTGACGGTCGGTCGCCTGGACGACTTCTATTCGGGTCCCGGTCTCCCGGACTCCGCCGCGCCCCGGGCGGTCCGGGTCTTCGCCCGGGCGGACCGGGTGGCCGCGATAATCGAGAGCGTCGTCACCGAAGCCGGCGATCACAGCCACGACGCGGAACTCACCCAGCTCCTCACGCATCTCCGCACCGCACGGATGGCCGGTGTCGCGTACGCGGTCGGTGAATACGGTCGCGGTTCCTGATCCCGTGGGTTCAGTTGCTGCCGTCGAGGAAACCCTGCACGACGGCGCCGAGTGACTCAACGAGCTCAGCGGTCGACAATTCCCGGGCGCCCGGCAGACGCAACAGATAACGGGTGACGATGATCCCCGCCAACTGCGCCTGGGAGAAGGCGATCCGCCGCTCGGTTTCCGTGCGATCGAGGCCCTTCTCCCTGAGCCTCGCACGAACCGGTTCCCAGAGAACGGACGTGAGGTACTCGGAGAAGGGAGTCGGATCCTCGAGTGCACCGCGGGCCATCGCGAGCAGTTGATCGGCGACAGGTGATTCCCACAGGCCGACGATTTCCCCGACCAGTGCCGGGCCGAGTTCGTCGAAGGGCACCGAAGCGAGCACCGAGTGGACATCACCCGGGTCTTCGGGGAACTGAATCACAGCCCGGAACAGCCCCTCCTTGTTCCCGAAGTAGTGCGGGATAAGGGCGACGTCGCACCCGGCCCCCGCCGCCACGGCACGAAGCGTAGTGCCACGGTATCCGTGGGCCGCGAATAGTGCACCCGCGGATGCGAGGATTCGGTTGCGTGCGCTGCTCTTCTCCATCACCGGCATTCTAACGTCCGGATGGAACGTCCCCGGTGTTTCAGGTCCGTCGCGGCATGAACAGCGCGGCCACGAGCAGACCGCACACTGAGAACCCGGAGAGAATCAGCATGTCCCTCCCGAAGTCCGGATAAACGCCGGTTTCCACGGCGAGGTGTCGCTGTGCCTCCACCGCGTAGGTCAACGGTAGAGCGTCCGAGATCCACCGGAGTGCCCGGGGCATCGCCGACGTCGGGACGAAGATTCCCGCCAGGAACAGCTGCGGGCCCATCACCAGAGGAACCATCTGAACGGCCTGGAACTCGTTGCGGGCGAAGGTGCCCGCGACCAGACCCAGCACCGCCCCGGTGACCCCGGACAAGATGGCCACGACGGCCGTGCCCGGGACTCCGGAGGGCGGATCCACACCGAGGGCCCGGTGGGCGACCCCGAGCATGACCGCCGCCTGCACGACGGCGAAACCTCCGAAGGTCAGTGCGTAGCCGACCAACAGTTCGGTACGGGTGAGACAGGTCGTCCAGAGGCGTTCCAGACTCCCGGCCGTGCGCTCCCGCTGGACGGCGACAGCAGCGACGATGAACATCACCACCATGGGCATGAGTCCCAGCAGCATCTGGGCGACAACCGTGAATCCCGGATGATCCAGGTAGACGAAGTACAGGAGCGTGAGGAGCAGTGTCGGGAGTATCAGAATCTGTGCTGCGAGTCTCCGGTCACGGATGAGCTCCAGGGAGAGCCGTCCGGAGGTGGACAGCGTTCGTCTCATCGCACTCACCGCTTCCACCCTTCTCCGCTTGAGCCGGAGCATTCCCGTACGAGTTTGAGGAACGCTGATTCAAGATCAGGGCATCCGGTACGGTGTCGCAGTTCGGTCGGTGTTTCGTCCGCGATCAGCTCACCCTGCCTGAGCATCAGCACGCGGTCGCACCTGTCGGCCTCCTCGAGAACATGTGAACTCAACAGGAAGGTGACACCCTCGGCTGCGAGGCTCCGGAAGTGGTTCCAGAGATGTTCCCGGGTTAACGGGTCGAGCCCGACGGTGGGTTCATCGATCACGAGAAGTTTCGCCCGGGAGATGAGCGCACAGGCCAGTGAGACGCGTTTGCGCTGTCCTCCGGAGAGCCCGTCCGTCCTGATCTCGGCCACCTCCGCCAGCCCGAGCACTTCAAGGAGCTCATCGATGACCTCCCGCGAGGGGACGGAGTCATGTCCGAGGGTCCCGTAGTAGCGGCAGTGCTCGCGGGCACTGAGTCCGGGATGCACCGCGGCCTCCTGCGGGTCGTATCCGATTCTCCCCCGGTTCGCAGGATGCCCGGCCCGGCGCCCCAGGACAACGAGTTCGCCCTGATGAGGCTGCAGACCGGTGATGGCACGGATCAGGGTGGTCTTACCCGCTCCGGAGGGGCCGACCACCCCACTGATACAGCCGGGAGGGACCGTGAAGGACAGAGGTCCGATGATCGTTCTCCGGTGGCGGTTCGGACCACGGCTGACCGTGAGGCCGGTGGCGGTGATGACGTGTGACATGCGCTCGCCTTTCAGTATTCAACAGATGTTGAATAAGTGGACAGTGCACACGCTACACCAAACCCCCGACTCGTTCAACAGATGTTGAACGAGTCGGGGGTTTAGATCCACTGCGGTGAAACTATCTCGATCGCCGGGCACCGGCGGGCCGCCTGGCGGGGGCGCAGCAGCCGTTTGCGCAGTAGGCCCCGTTCACTGTGCACCCCTTCAACGGCGCTGACCCGAGGCGTACCGGCCCGGTTCCCTCGATCATCTCCATGGCCAGGTCGACCACCATCTTCGCGAACTCCGGGGTGGGGCCCGCTGTGGCGCTGCGTTCGATCGGGATACCGAACTGTTCCGCTTCCTCGGCGAGCTCGGAATCGAGGTCCCACACGACCTCGATGTGGTCGGAGACGAATCCGATCGGACAGACCACTGCCGCCGGGAGCCCGCGGTCATGATGCAGCTCCGTCACGTGGTCGACGATGTCGGGTTCGAGCCAGGGTGTGTGCGGGGACCCCGAACGCGACTGCCAGACCACATCGAAATCGGTGGCCCCCACTTCCCTGGCGACCAACGCGGCGCTCTCGTGGACCTGGCGGGAATACAGCGGCCCGTCATCGTCGACCCCTGCCGCGTTATCGGCCGCCGTGGGGATCGAATGGGCGGTGAATATCAGGCGGGCGGATGACCGGACGTCGTCAGGGAGCCGGGCGTAGGCCGCACGGACCGCGTCGGCCATCGCGCGGATGAACAGCGGGTGATCGTAGAACTGCCGGAGTTTGGTGAACCGGATCTCCGGCAGTTCCTCAGCTGCGAGACGTTCCCGCATTCCCGCGATGTCTTCATCGTACTGTCTGCATCCCGAGTAGCCGGCCCACGCGGAGGTCGCGAACACCAGTGCGTTGCGGATCCCGTCCCGGGCCATCTCGACGGCGGTGTCCGGGGCCATCGGATGCCAGTTCCGGTTTCCGAAGTACACGGGCAGGTCGATGGCCCTCTGTGCGAGCTCCGCCCGGACATTCGCGATGATCTCGCGGTTCAACTGATTCAGCGGGCTCACGCCACCGAAGTGGTGGTAGTGGACCTCAACCTCGTCCAGACGCTCCGGAGGGATTCCACGGCCACGGGTCACATTCTCCAGGAAAGGGCGGACATCGTCGTGTCCCTCCGGCCCCCCGAAGGACAGGAACAGCAGGGCGTCGTAGTCGGTGGTGCGAGCGTCAGCCATGACGCCAGAATACCGAACCGCCCACCGGAAACGGACATTCCGTCGGTGGGCGGTTCAGATGGAGTGGATCAGATCAGGCGGACGGCGTACGGACTCATACCGGACCACCGGACGGAGCTGATCTGCACGTGACCACCCGACTGGGGCGCCTCGATCATCATTCCGTCGCCGAGATAGATGGCGACGTGGTACTCGGCGTTCGGCCCCCAGAACAGGAGGTCACCGCGCTGGATGTTCGAGGTCGAGACCTTGGTGCCACGCTGGTACTGGTAGCCCGTGTAGTGCGGGAGCGCGATCCCGACGCCGGCGAAAGCGTAGAGCGTCAGGCCCGAGCAGTCGAAACCGATCTTGTTGTAGTCGCCGTAGGAGTCCGCGACCCCACCGTCGCGGATACCACGGGTCGGACCAGCCGCATTTCCGCCTCCCCACGCGTACGGGGTGCCGATCACCGACGTCGCCCTGGAGATGACGGCCTCGATCTTCTCCGAGCGGGAGCCGGTGACGACGTCCGTGGCGGTGTTCGTGACCTCATCGAGGTCGGTCAGGGTGACGTAGTCCACGATCGTGTCCAGCGTGCCGGTGACGGGATCCTCGGCGGTCCCGTTCCGCGTCGTGGTGGTGGGGGCTGCCTGAGTTGTGCTCGGAGCGGCGGTCGCCACGGCGGGCACTCCGGCACCGTCCGTCGCGGTACCGTCGCCGACGGTCGCGCTCTCACCGGCGGCCGTTGGTTGCGGAGCCGCGGACTGGGCGTTTCCTCCACCGAGACTCTCGTCGATCAGGGCGGCGGTGTCGCGCACCGCCGCGATCAGCGTGGCGGCGTCGGATTCCTCCTGCGGATAGGGGTTGTCCAGCGTGGCGTGGTCCGGCGAATTGACCGCGACCATGGCTGCCGCGGCGAGGGATGCCGCCGCATTCGCCGCGCGTTTCAGATCCTCCGCGAGTTGCTCCGCATCGGCTCCGGCACCCGCTTCGGTCTTCGCCTGCTCCGCCACCTGCTGCGCCCGGACCGCCTGATCGGCGGCTTCCTGGGCTTTGCCCCGGGCAGATTCGCGGTCGGGCGCGGCGAGCGCCTCAGCGGCCGCGGCACTGGCTGCCGCAGCGGCCTCCTGACGCTCATCCGCCGTCTCCGCTGCCGCGGCGGCCTTCTGTCGGGCGGCCAGCTCCGCCGCCGCCTCTGCGGCCTTTCTCTCGGCTTCGGCCCGGGTGTACTCCTCGAACTCCCTCCGCTGATTGAGGAGTTCACCGGACGTCGCACGGGCTTCGGCGAGGCGTTTCTGGGCGGCGTCGCGTTCCGCGGCGAGCCTGTCCCGCTCGGCGGCGGCCTGTTCGATCCGGCGCGCGTTGGCGTCTATCTCAGCCCGCACCGCAGCTTCGGCGGCCGCAGCTTCGGCTTCGCGTTCCTCGGCGGCCTTGCGCGCGGCACGCAGGCGCGACTCCTCGTTGGCGTTAGCGGTCCGCAGTTGATCGAGGGAGTCGAGTACACCCTGCTGCTTGGCTGCTGAGGTGCGCAGGAAAGTCTGCCTGGCGAGGGCGTCATCGGCGTTCTTCGCACCCGCGAGGCCACTGACCGCGAGGGACACCGTTCCCCGCCGGTAGGCGCTGCGGGAGATTTCGTCGAGCGTCGCCTGCTGGGAGTTCAACTCCTCCTGCGTCTCCTCGAGGTCTGCGCGGGCACCCCGGGCGGTCTGTCGCGCCAGCTCCGCGGTGGCCTGGGCGTCATGCAGGTCCACCAGTGCCTTGTTGACCGCTTCACGGAGACGGCCCATCTCGTTCTCGAGACCGGCGATCTGCTCCTGTGCGGTCGACAGGCCCGCAGCGAGGGATGCCACCTCCCCTGAGTTCAGTTCGACAGCCTGCTCCGCGGCGGCGATCTCCGCGTCATCCGGGTTCCGTGGTTCCGCGACGGCGGGGGTGAGGGTGAAGGCGAGGGATGCGGTCAACAGAACACCGATCAAACGCCGGGACGCAGCCGGTACCAGCCCATGCGCTGCACCGGCGTCCGGGACGTGGCGGGTCGTGAACATTGCCACTGATTAACTCCTATCCCCGCCCGACCGGTCCTGATCCCGCTTGGCGGAACCGGTGGTGGTGGCGGCGACTGTTTCTCGCATCGTGGGCCGTGGTACCGGACCTGATGTTCCGGAACCCTCGGTGGGCTGACATTCGGCGTCGCTCATGGGCCACACCATCTGTGGTTCCGGGTCGACCGGGCATGCTTCCCCACGTGCCTGGCCGGCCCGCTCCCACCGGTCCATCCGCGCGGTCCGGGTGAACCACCGCCAGAGTGAAACCGGTGGGGACAGACTGACTCGATGAAGCTCATGAGCTGACAACTGAACGTTAATTCACTTGGAGGAACTCGGGCACACAATGACCCCAGCAGTCACACTGGTAAAGCCTGAACACATGACTGACAGCATTGCTGACCTGTGGACTTAGCCGGGCGCGGATGTTTAGTGACATTTGTCACATAATCAACGGTCGTCGGCGTGTCGCGACCTTTCCGGACAGCCGATGTCTGGACGGTGGCCCGCCGGAACGGAAGACATCCTTCGGGAAGGGGTGGTCCCACCCGGAAAATTCAAGCCTGAAGGGTTGACTTTTGACGCTATTCAGTCACTCCACACCATCAGCACCACGTCCCCCACGGGCCGGGCGGGGACGCAGCGCGAGGACCGTGGCGAGAACCGCCACCAGGACAGCGGCCCCCACACCGGCGTTTATCTCCTGCCAGGGGACGGTGGAGTGGGTCAGGTCGTCGACGAAGGCCTGAGTGCCGGCCACAAGATCGGGATTGCCGAAGAGATCGACCTGTGCGGATTCGATGGCCGCCCGGGAATGGTCTCCGCTAACCACGGCACCGCCCGCCGGGGAACGGAGGACAACGGTGTCCGCACCGGTGGCGATCAGGAGATCCTGGGCGACGTCCCGCTGGTCGGCCGCGACCGCGGGCGGGGAATCGAGAAACACGAACCGGAGCTCACCGAAGCCATTCTGCCGCGCATCGGAGATCACACCGGAGAGCGCGTCGGACAGTCCCGGATACTCCACGCCCAGTGAGCCGATCGCGACCCCGTCATCGGCGAGATCCTCGATGATGTCCGTCAGTTCGATGTCGGCGGGGGTCATGGGACAGAGTGTTCCTCTCGGTAGGTCAAGGATGGGCCCGGACGAACCGGGACTCGGCGCACCTCACCGGTTCGACTATTCCATGTCCCATCGTGCTCCCCGGGAACGACACCCGCATCCGGCAGAAACGTCGGCACGCCGGAACGACCCCGGTCAACCCGGGGGTGTCCGTCGGTTTTGGCGCCGCACGCGGGGGTCACACACCGCCCCGGGGGTACGAAGTGAAACAACCTGATACGTGCCACCACGGCATTCGGGAACAAAATGATAGATTACGGGGGTGGAAGATAGCGGAGCGGGCCACGATTCTCGAACAGAACGCCCGTACTGTTATACTTTACCGCAGACGACGTTCATGTCGGCCAGCGGCCACGATGAACCGCTCTTTTGACCTGCGTCGGTGCCAGCCGGAGAGCCACCCAGCCGACGCTCCACTCACCCGAATTATTTAGGAACGGAGCTTACGTGACTGAGAGCCAGAACTCATTCAACGCCAAGAGCACCCTCGAAGTCGGCGACAAGTCCTACGAGTATTACGCACTCGATGCCGTACCCGGCATGGAGAAGCTGCCCTACTCCCTGAAGGTCCTCGGCGAGAACCTTCTCCGCACCGAGGACGGCGCCAACATCACCCGCGATCACATCCAGGCGATCGCGAACTGGGATGCCTCCGCTGAGCCGAGCGTCGAGATCCAGTTCACGCCCGCACGCGTACTGATGCAGGACTTCACCGGTGTTCCCTGCGTCGTCGACCTCGCCACCATGCGCGAGGCCATCAAGACCCTCGGCGGCGATCCCGACGGAGTGAACCCGCTCAACCCCGCCGAGATGGTCATCGACCACTCCGTGATCATCGAGGCCTTCGGCCACTCCGATTCACTCGAGAAGAACGTCAAGATCGAGTACGAGCGCAACGAGGAGCGCTACCAGTTCCTCCGCTGGGGTTCCAAGGCGTTCTCCAACTTCCGTGTCGTTCCCCCGGGAACCGGCATCGTCCACCAGGTCAACATCGAGAACCTGGCCCGGGTCGTCTTCGACAACGAGGGCGTCGCCTACCCCGACACCTGCATCGGCACCGACTCACACACCACGATGGAGAACGGACTCGGCATCCTCGGCTGGGGTGTCGGCGGTATCGAGGCTGAGGCCGCGATGCTCGGCCAGCCGGTCTCGATGCTCATCCCCCGCGTCGTCGGCTTCAAGCTGACCGGCTCCATCCCCGCCGGCGTCACGGCCACCGACGTCGTGCTGACGATCACCGAGATGCTGCGCCAGCACGGTGTCGTCCAGAAGTTCGTCGAGTTCTACGGCTCCGGCGTCAAGGAGGTTCCGCTCGCGAACCGCGCGACGATCGGCAACATGTCGCCCGAGTTCGGTTCCACCTGCGCGATGTTCCCCATCGACGAACAGACCACCAAGTACCTGCAGCTCACCGGCCGCTCCGAAGAGCAGATCGCGCTCGTCGAGGCCTACGCCAAGGCCCAGGGCATGTGGCTGGACGAGAACTCCCCCGAAGCCGAGTACTCCGAGTACCTCGAACTCGATCTCTCGACAGTCGAGCCCTCCATCGCCGGCCCGAAGCGCCCGCAGGACCGCATCCTGCTGTCGAAGGCGAAGGAACAGTTCCGCAAGGATCTGCCCAACTACTGCAACGACGAGGTCGAGGAAGACGAGAGCCGCCCGGCCGTCCGCATGGACTCCGAGGGCGAGCTCGATTTCAGTGACGCCGATGTCGCCGATCTGTACAACTCGTCCCGCGAGGGGCACGGCGAGACGGCGGCGCGTGGCGCCGAGGGCCGCCCGTCCCGGCCGGTGACCGTGACCTCCCCCAATGGCGGCGAGTACACCCTGGATCACGGGATGGTCGCCATCGCGTCCATCACCTCGTGCACCAACACCTCCAACCCCTCCGTCATGATCGGCGCCGGCCTCATCGCCCGTAAGGCGGCGGCCAAGGGCCTGAAGGCCAAGCCGTGGGTCAAGACCATCTGCGCCCCGGGTTCCCAGGTCGTCGACGGCTACTACAAGCGCGCTGACCTCTGGAAGGATCTGGAGGCCATGGGCTTCTACCTCGCCGGTTTCGGTTGCACCACGTGCATCGGCAACTCGGGCCCGCTGCCCGAGGAGGTCTCCGCGGCGATCAACAAGTACGACCTGACCGCCACCGCGGTGCTCTCCGGAAACCGTAACTTCGAGGGCCGCATCTCCCCCGACGTGAAGATGAACTACCTCGCGTCGCCGATCATGGTCATCGCCTACGCCATCGCGGGAACCATGGACTTCGACTTCGAGAAGGAACCTCTCGGCCAGGACCAGGACGGCAACGACGTCTTCCTGACGGACATCTGGCCCTCCACCGAGGAGATCGAGTCCACGATCGAGGAGTGCATCTCCCGCGAGCTGTACGAGGCCGACTACGCCGACGTCTTCAAGGGCGACGAGCAGTGGCAGAACCTGCCCACCCCCGAGGGCAAGACCTTCGACTGGGACGAGTCCTCCACCTACATCCGCAAGGCGCCGTACTTCGACGGGATGACCATGGACCCGGAGCCGGTCCAGGACATCAAGGGTGCCCGCGTGCTGTGCAAGCTCGGAGATTCTGTCACCACCGACCACATCTCCCCCGCATCGTCCATCAAGCCCGGCACCCCCGCGGCCCAGTACCTGGACGAGAACGGTGTCGAACGCAACGACTACAACTCCCTCGGCTCCCGGCGTGGTAACCACGAGGTGATGATGCGCGGTACCTTCGCCAATATCCGCCTGCAGAACCAGCTGGTCGACCAGGCCGGTGGCTACACCCGCGACTTCACGCAGGAAGGCGCCCCCCAGGCATTCATCTTCGATGCCTGCCAGAACTACAAGGCGGAGGGCATCCCGCTGGTCGTTCTCGGTGGCAAGGAGTACGGTACCGGTTCCTCCCGCGACTGGGCGGCGAAGGGAACCAACCTCCTCGGTGTCCGCGCCGTGATCACCGAGAGCTTCGAGCGAATCCACCGCTCGAACCTGATCGGTATGGGTGTCATCCCGCTGCAGTTCCCCGAGGGTGAGTCCCACGAGTCCCTCGGACTGGACGGCACCGAGGTCTTCGACATCGAGGGCATCGAGGAGTTCAACAACGACACGATCCCCCAGACCGTGAAGGTCACCGCCCATAAGGAAGACGGAGAGGACATCGTGTTCGACGCCAAGGTCCGCGTCGACACCCCCGGTGAGGCGGCGTACTTCCGCAACGGCGGCATCCTCCAGTACGTGCTGCGGAACATGGCTCGCGGCGCAGCCTGAGTCGGTGCGCACCCGGAACCCCGTTCCGTGTGACCATCGGTCCGGGTGCGCCGGTCCACTCTCGATCTGACTGACGGGGGCTGCGGTGATGTGTGACGGTGTCCACCGTCCGCGTCCCGCAGCCCCCTCGGCGTCGTAGACGCCAGTACAATCCACTCGTGTAGCCACAACCAAGGAGAACTGTCATGCCCAAGGTCAGTTCCTCGGATCTCTCCCACCGCCGCCGGGAGATCCTCGAAGGCGCCCGTCGCTGCTTCGCAGAATTCGGTTACGACGGAGCGACCGTCAGGCGACTCGAGCAGGCCACCGGAAAATCCCGGGGCGCCATCTTCCATCACTTCGCGGACAAGGAGAACCTCTTTCTCGCCCTGGCGAGGGAGGACGCGGCCCGGATGGCGGATGTCGTCACCGCGGAGGGACTCGTCGAGGTGATGCGGGACATGCTGGCGCACCAGGACCGCTACGACTGGCTCTCGACACGACTGGAGATCACCCGTCTCCTGCGTACGGACCCGGTATTCTCTGCGCGGTGGGTCGAACACCAGGCTGTTTTGGACGAAGCCATCCGTTCCCGTCTCCAGGCTGGTGTCGATTCCGGTCGGATGCGCACCGATGTGCCGGTGGACGTCCTGCACACGTACCTGGTGACGGTGATGGACGGATTCATCACCCACCTCGCCAGCGGTGAACCCACCGACCCCCTGCACCAGGTACTTGATCTGGTGGAGGCCAGCGTGCGGACGCAGACCCCCACAGACCTCTGATCAGACCGGTCTGATCATTATTTCCTGGCTTTTCGGTGTGATAACTCCCATACTCAGGTGAGGAGACAGTAGTATCACTCGGTATGGCCGTCACCGAGATAACCAAGCCGTTCCTTCTGCTGAGCACCCGCCCCGAGGATGATGCCGCAGAGGCCGAATACCGATCGTTCGTCTCGATGATGGAACTCCGGCCCGAGTTTCTCATCCAGAAACGCGTCGACCGGGAGCCTCTGGGCCCGATCATCCTGGATGACTATTCGGGCATCATCGTCGGTGGTGGTCCCTACAACGCCACCGAACCCGACAAGACCGACCATCAGGTCCGCGTGGAGTCCTGCCTCAACACCGTCATCAGGGAGTGCATCGAGCGGGATTTCCCACTGTTCGGAGCATGTTTCGGCGTCGGCGTGATCGGCAGTGTCGCCGGTGGGGTCATCGACCGGCACTTCGGGGAGAAGCCGGGCTGCATCCTCGTCGACGTGACCACCGAGGGGCTCGCGGATCCGATCCTCGACGGAATGCCGTCGCGGTTCCCCACCATCGTGGGGCACAAGGAAGCGACCCGTGCCCTGCCCCCGGGTGCCACGCTCCTGGTTCGCGGCGAAGTCTGCCCTGTCCAGATGTACCGGATAAAGCGGCACATTTTCGTCACGCAGTTCCATCCGGAACTCGAACTCGATTCCTTCCGCGACCGTCTCGAGGTCTACCGGGAGGCGGGCTACTACGAACCGGAGCAGTTCGATTCGATCATCGATTCATGTTCCGGCCATGATCTGTCGACGGACAACCGGCTCCTGTTGAACTTCGCCCGGATCTACGCCTGCTGAGCCCCTGTGCTCCTACGGGGTGAGGCCCTCGAGGTACCGGCGCGTGACGAGGGTCTGGACGGCACGCGCCACCGGTGCCCCGATCTTCGCCGGCCACCACGCGTGCACCGAGAAGGCCACGATCCTACCGCGGACCACGCCGTCATCCCCGATCACGACGGAGAAGGCCTCCTCTCCGCACTCCACGTGGCCCGGAAGCGTCCCGTACACGAGCCGCGTCTCACGCTCCCCCGTGTCGGCACACAGGATGAGGCAGGGCGAGATGGTCCCGGCGAAGCGTAACCGCACCACATCGCCGAGCGTGGCGGTGCGCCAGGCACCGACCCGGACGCCCGCGTGGTGGTGGGCGCGCCAGGCCAGGAGCCGATCCGACGCCCGCCGGAAGCAGTCCATGCCCTCCCCCAGGACGATCTCCTCGTCGAGGATCCGCCACGGACCGTCGATCAACTTCCCGGTGGTCCCCCGTCCACCGCGCAGATCCAGCGTCCCGAGCATCAGCTCGGCGGGGTAGGTGAGCTCCTCGGCCCAGTGCCGCCACCGGCTGCCGGTCACATCATGCGGGTACATGCTTCTCCAGGGTAGGCTTCCCGACGGTGCGGCCCCGGGGCACGGTAGCCCCCGACCCAACGCGAAGGACCGGCCGTGACGCGTCAGGCCAGTTCGACGATCTCCATGTACTCGTCGCTCCACAGGTCCTCGGTGCCGTCCGGCAGCACGATGACACGTTCCGGATCGAGTGCCTCGACCGCACCGGGGTCGTGGGTTACCAGCACGACCGCACCGGTGTAGGTTCCCAGAGCCTGGAGGACCTGTTCCCGCGACACGGGATCGAGGTTGTTGGTCGGCTCGTCCAGCAGCAGGACGTTCGCCCGCGAACTCACCAGCGCGGCGAGCGCCAGGCGGGTCTTCTCACCCCCGGAGAGGGTGCCCGCGGGCTGCTCGAGCTGTTCGCCGGAGAACATGAAGGCACCGAGTAATCCCCTCAGATCCTGTTCCCCGGCATCGGGACAGGCCCGCACGGTGTTCTCCCACACCGTGGCCTCCGGGTCGATGGTGTCGTGCTCCTGGGCGAAGTACCCGATCTTCAGGCCGTGACCGGAGACGATTCCGCCCTCCCCGTCCGTCCGCTCGACGCCGGCCAGGAGCTTGAGCAGCGTCGTCTTGCCGGCGCCGTTGAATCCGAGGACAACGACCCGGGACCCCTTGTCGATCGCCAGATCGACACCCGCGAACACCTCCAGGGATCCGTACATCTTCGTCAGTCCGGTCGCATTCAGCGGGGTTTTACCGCACGGGGCCGGTTCCGGGAACGTGATGTGCGCGACCTTGTCCGATCTGCGGATCTCGTCGGTGTTCTCGATCATCTTCTCCGCGCGGGCGAGCATCTGCTTCGCCGCCGCGGCCTTCGTCGCCTTCGCGCCGAGCTTCGCCGCCTGCTTCTTCAGCGCGGATGCCTTCTTCTCCGCGTTGGAACGCTCACGGCGCCGCCGCGCCTCATCGGTGGCACGGGCGTCGAGGTACTTCTTCCAGCCCATGTTGTAGACGTCGGCCTCGCCCCGGACGGCGTCCAGGAACCAGACCTTGTTGCAGACGGCATCGAGCAGCTCCACGTCGTGGGAGATCATGATGAGGCCCCCCTCGTGCCGGTTGAGGAACTCCCGCAGCCACGTGATCGAGTCGGCGTCGAGGTGGTTGGTCGGCTCGTCGAGGAGAAGTGTCGTCGCGGATTTCCCTGATCCCGCGGACGCGGCGAACAGGATCTGGGCCAGTTCGACGCGCCGACGCTGGCCCCCGGAGAGAGTCTTGAGCTGCTGGTCCAGAATCCGTGCCGGTAGCCCCAGTGCATCACAGATCCGCGCCGCCTCACTGGCGGCTTCATAGCCTCCCAGGGTGTGGTACTGCTCCTCCAGACGCGAGTACTTGCGGATAGCGGTGTCCCGGCGGTTGTCGTCCCCCGTGGTCTCCATGATCTCCTGCTGGCGTTCCATGGCGGACTGGATCCTGTCCAGACCGCGGGCGGAGAGCACCCGCTCCCGTGCGGTGACCTCGATGTTGCCCTCACGGGAGTCCTGGGGAAGGTATCCGACCGTTCCGGAACGGGTCACCGCACCGGCGTAGGGTTCCGCTTCCCCGGCGAGTATCCGCATGGTCGTTGTCTTCCCCGCGCCGTTCCGACCGACCAGACCAATGCGGTCCCCGGGCTGTACCCGGAGCTGCTGGCCGGGGGCGGTGAGCAGCGTCCGGGCACCGACACGCACTTCAAGATCACTGGTTACAATCACAGCCGGACAGTGTATCAGTGGACCTTCCGGAAACCCCGTTCTCCGGATGCCGACGAAACCGCGGGAGGCGGCGAGGGTGAGTTCAACAAGGTCAGGAGTCGCCCCTGCACCGGTGCCGGAGCCTCTCGACTTGATCGTCGTCGGCCTCGGTCCCGCCGGAACCGCCCTCGCGCATCAGGCCCAGGTCCGAGGTTGGCGGGTACTCGGAGTGGATCCGGGTGAAAGCTGGCCGAACACCTACGGAATCTTCCGCGACGAGGTGCCCGGGTGGCTGGAGCCCCTGCCGACGCAGTCGACCAGCGAGCCCGCGGTGATCGGCTGCCTCGGACGGCACCGTCCGGGCCGCGGGTATCTGGTTTTGGACAATGACGAACTCCGTACCCGGCTCTCCACCTTTCCGGTCATCCGGGCCTGCGCCGAGGAGGTCCGTGCGACCTCGGTCACCATCGGTGCACGTAGCTACCACGCTCCGGTGGTCGTCGATGCGCGGGGTGTCCCCCGGTCCGGGCCACAACCGGTGCAGCAGGCGTACGGGATCGTCGTCGCCGCCCCGCTCACCCGCGACACCGCGGTGTGGATGGATCTACGCCAGCACGGTGGTTGCGGTCCCCACCCCACGTTCCTCTACCAGATACCCGTGCACGACGGGATCCTCTACGAGGAGACGATCCTGGTGGCCGACAGGGCGGTACCGTGGCAGGACCTGGAGAACTCGCTGAGCCGTCGTCTGGGAGCACTCGCGCCCCCACGGTCGGAGATCCTCCGTGAGGAGCGGGTGCTGATCCCGGTGGGAGCCCCCCGACCGGTACTGGACAGTCGTGGCGGCGCGGTGGCCTTCGGGGCCCGAGCAGGGCTGATCAGCCCGATCTCGGGATACTCCGTGGCGACGAGTCTGCAGCTGGTGGAGCCGTTGCTGGACGCCCTCGCTCCCCTCCTGAAGGGTGGCCGACGGGGTACTCTGCCGTGGCATCACCCCACCGTGCGTCTGGACCGGATGCTCAAGGACCTGGGGCAGAAGGTCCTGCTGGATCTCGACACCGACGAGTTCCCGCTGTTCATGGACGCATTGTTCAGCCTGAGCCCGGAGGCGCAGCGGGGTTTCCTGGCGACGGGGTCGCCGCTGGCGACGGCGAGCGGCATGATGGCGGTCTTCCGGGCGTCGGATCCTCCGATGCGCCTGCGGATCCTGGGTGCGATCCTCGGTCGCCGGACCCGGAGGATCGGTGCACCGCACCGGCAGGACTCCGGCTGATCGGCGCCTGCACAGAGCCGATGCGTAGAGCGCGCCGAAGCACATCGGCCGGTCCCGGACCGGAAACTGGCCCGCGCAGGTGTACGCGGACTCGAGCGGATCCGTGTCCGGCACAGGTCTTTCGGCGCACGGATTTCGGGTCGCAATCATGTGTTTCACCGGTTCCTGTGCCATGCCTCCGCCACCGGACGCGCACCGGAACGCCGAACCACCGGGCTGCGGCCACGTGAACCTCCGCACCGCTCCTGGACGAACCACGATCCCCGACCTGCCGCTTGAGAGGGCGCTGAGCGGATGAGGGATCTCCAGCTCCGTGGGGCGGAGAGACCGGGCCGTCGGACCGCGCGTCGGTCCCGGACGAAATCGGGCGATCGGACCGGCGTCCCGGATTGAGCTCCTTATTCGCTCAGAAGCCGAAGATTCCGTGGAGCAGAGACAGTAACCAACCGAGGAACCCGCCGCCGATGCCGACGGCCGGAGCCGTGTACGGCACCTCAGCGTGAGCCTCCGACATGATGATCAGACCGTCGCTCTCAGAGCCCATCGGCAGGTCGGCGCCGACGAATCCTCCGCCGGGCCGAGGATGGAAATCAACCGAAGCCGTTTCATCGGCCCCGACCACCGCGGTGTAGGCCCTTCCGTCAATCGTGAAGGTCACGGTCTCTCCCTCAGCTGAGAAGGGGGCCTTCGGTTCGTTGGTCACCGACGCGGTCGCCCGCATCTTCGAGCTGAATGGTCCGACAGGGACCACCGACAGTTCCAGTGACCGCGTCACGTGGATCGGGTCAATCGGGTGCGGCATGTCACATAGGGCGTCCGCACCGGGGACGCACTCTCCGACGACCGGCACCGGAGGGATCGCCGCGGCGATCTCGGTTCCGGAGGTGACGGCGAGAAGAAGGGCCGCCGCGACAGCTGTACCGGCATGCGGCACCAATCGTGCGCGCCTGTCCTGACCGCGTCGCCCCAACCCCGCGTTCACCGGTTCGCTCCGAAGAGGCCTGCGAAAAAGTGCCCGAACATCCGGTGGAAGTTGGCGAGCATGCCGGAGAAGAAGCCGAATCCGGGGCCCGACGAACCGAATCCACCCGGATCACCGGTGAGGGGCACGACGATCCCGGCCTCCGCGGGCCCGTAGACGGCGTTGTCCTCGTAGTGGGAATCGACGGTGGCGGTGACACGCACCCCGGACGCCAGGGCCTGGGCGTCGGTGAAGGTGACGACGTGGTGGATGGTCGCGAATCCGTCGGCATCCGTAACCGCATCCACCGTGTACCCGGAAGCCGGACCGTTGACGGTGAAGGTGACGACCTGTCCGGCGATACCGTGCCCCGTCGCCGGGTCCGCCGACGAAAGATGTGCGGTGATGCGGTATCTGCGCGCACTGTTCTCGAGCCCACCGACGGGGCCGGCTTCGAGGGTCAGCTCCCGGGCGATGGACCGCTTGGCGGTGTCCGTCTGTGCTTCCGCGACGGGTCCGGCTGCCGCCGGTGCCGCGCCAGCGACCGGGACACCGGTGGAGATGAGCACCGCGGAGGCCAGCGCCGCCACACCCGTGGTGAAGAGTCGATGGGTTCTGTATCTCATGTGATTCCTCACTGTCGGAAGGTTTGCGGACAACACTAACCGACGGAGGGTCACCGGGGAAGCAGATCTGACGCAGGGGACTCACGCGAGGCACCCCCACGATGTGAGCTTTCCCGGTCACCGGGTCCGGTTCACATCGACGGGAGGGGTGCAGGGGAGGAACGCCCGCGGGCGGCGGGCTGCGGATCAGACCGAGAAGCCGAGTGCGCGGAGCTGCTCGCGTCCGTCCTCGGTGATCATGTGCGGTCCCCACGGAGGACGCCAGACCCACTCCAGATCGAGCTTGCTGGCGGTCCCGGATCCCACGACTGCGGTCTCCGCCTGTTCCTCCAGGATGTCCGTCAACGGGCACGCCGGGGAGGTCAGGGTCATCTGGACGACCGCCTCATCGCCGTTCTCGATCCAGATGTCGTACACCAGACCGAGGTCGACGACGTTGATGCCCAGCTCGGGGTCGATCACGTCGCGCATGTACTCCTCGACATCACTCGCCTTGGCGAGATCGTCCTCGGACTGCTCGGGGCGGACCCTCTCGATCCTCTCGTCGGAGCGGTCCGGGGGCAGATCGCCGCCCTCGGACGCGGTGGCGTCGCGGTTCTCTGTCTGGTCGGTCATCTCTTCTCCTTGAGTGCTTGAGCGGTCGCGGCCTGGAACGCCTTCCATCCGAGCAGGGCACATTTGACGCGGGCGGGATACTTCGACACACCGGCGAACGCGATGCCGTCGCCGATCAGGTCGGCGTCGCCCTCCTCGGTGCCGCGGGACGTGATCATCGTCTCGAACGCGGAGACGCTCTTCATCGCGTCCTCCACACTCGCACCGACGATCTCCTCGGCCATCACGGATGTGGAGGCCTGGCTGATGGAGCAGCCGACCGCGTCATAGGAAACATCCTCGACGGTCGATCCGTCCTCCGAGAGGTGGACCCGGAGCGTGAGTTCGTCCCCGCAGGAGGTGTTGACGTGGTGGACCTCCGAATCGAACGGATCGCGGAGTCCCTTGTGCTGCGGATGGCGGTAGTGGTCCAGGATGACCTCCTGGTACATCTGTTCAAGTCGCATCAGTTAACCCCGAAGAACTCTCGGGCCCGGAGAACTCCGGCGGCGAGCCGGTCGACCTCGTCGGGCGTGTTGTACATGTAGAAAGAGGCGCGCGCGGTCGCCTGCACCCCGGAGGCGCGGTGGACCGGCCACGCACAGTGGTGTCCGACCCTGATCGCGACGGAACCGTCATCGAGGACCTGTCCGAGATCGTGCGGATGGATCCCGTCGACGGTGAAGCTGACGGCACCCCCACGATCGTCCGTCGTGGTGGGGCCGATGATCCGGACCCCCTCGATACCGGTCAGGGCATCCAACGCGTGGGCGGTCAGCTTCCTCTCGTGGGCCTCGACGGCGTCCATCCCGACCGCGGTGAGGAAGTCGACCGCCGCCCCGAGACCGACAACCTGGCTGTTCATCTGGGTGCCGGCCTCGAACCGCTGCGGTGGCGCAGTGTAGGTCGATCCCTCCATGGTGACCTTCTCGATCATCGAACCACCGGTGAGGAAAGGCGGTAGTGTCCCGAGGACATCCGAACGACCGTAGAGGACTCCGACCCCGCTCGGGCCGCACATCTTGTGCCCCGAGAAGGCGGCGAAGTCGACACCCATCGCGTGGAAGTCCACCGCCTGGTGGGGCACCGACTGGCACGCGTCCAGCACCGTGACGGCGCCGACCGAGCGGGCACGCCGGACGATTTCGGCGACGTCCGACACCGCGCCCGTCACATTGGACTGGTGGGTGAAGGCCACGACCTTGACCTTCTCGTCGAGCTCGAGCGAATCGAGGTCGATACGGCCGTCGGAGGTCATTCCGTACCACTTCAGCGTCGCGCCGGTCCGACGGCAGAGTTCCTGCCAGGGAACGAGGTTGGCGTGGTGCTCGAGCTCCGTGACCACGACCGTGTCACCGGCCCCGACCCGGTACTCACCGGAACGGTCGTCACCGAGGACGTGGGCCACGAGGTTGAGTGCCTCGGTGGCGTTCTTGGTGAAGACGATCTCGGGTTCGTCGGCACCGACGAACGTGGCGATACGTTCACGCGCCGACTCGTAGGCGTCGGTGGCCTCCTCGGCGAGGAGGTACGCACCGCGGTGGACCGGTGCGTTCGTACCGAGCACGAACCGTTCCTCCGCGCGCCACACCCGCTCCGGACGCTGCGAGGTCGCACCCGAGTCGAGATACGCGATGGTCGAGCCGTCACGCCCGGTCCGATTCAGTATCGGGAACTCGGCGCGGACCGCCGCGACATCAACGCTGCCGTCGGGATTTCGGTACATCGGGGATCCTCCGGCCATCAGAGGAAGCGGTCGTAGCCGTTGGCCTCGAGTTCATCGGCCAGTTCCGGGCCACCTGAGGTGACGATCCGGCCGTCGGCGAACACGTGAACATGGTCGGGTTGGACGTAGTTGAGGATCCGCTTGTAGTGCGTGATCAGCAGCACGCCGCCGTCGTTGCGGTCGCGGTAGCGGTTGATGCCCTCGCTGACGACACGGAGCGCGTCGACGTCGAGGCCGGAGTCGGTCTCGTCGAGGATGGCGAACTTGGGTCGGAGCAGGCCGAGCTGGAGAATCTCGTGGCGCTTCTTCTCACCACCGGAGAATCCCTCGTTGACGCTTCTCTCGGAGAACGCGCGGTCGATGGAGAGTTCCTCCTGTGCGCCACGGACCTCCTTGATCCAGTCACGGAGCTTCGGGGCTTCGCCACGGACCGCGGTGGCCGCGGTGCGCAGGAAGTTCGCCATGGAGACACCCGGAACCTCGACGGGATACTGCATGGCGAGGAAGAGCCCCGCACGGGCGCGCTCATCGACGTCCATGTCGAGGAGGTTCTCCCCGTCGAGGAGGACCTCGCCGCCGGTGACCTCGTACTTCGGGTGGCCTGCGATCGTGTAGGAGAGCGTCGACTTCCCGGACCCGTTGGGGCCCATGATCGCGTGGGTCTCGCCGGAACGGATCGTCAGATTGACGCCCTTGAGGATCTGCTTGGGTTCGCTGTGCTCGTCGGGGGCGGCAACCTGTGCCGTGAGGTTCTTGATTTCAAGAGTGCTCATTGTGGGTTCTTTCTTGGGCTGTGAGGTGTGGTACTGCGGAGGGGCCGTGGGCCGGGGTGTACCGGGCGCACGGGGACGTTCTCAGAGGCGCGTTCCCTCGAGCTCTTCGGCGATCTGCTCCTCGAGCTGATCGCGGACGGCCTTGACGGGGATCCGGCCGATGACCTCGGAGAAGAAGCCGCGCACGATCAGTCGGCGGGCCTGGTTCGGGTCGATGCCGCGGGAGAGGAGGTAGAAGAGCTGGTCGTCGTCGAAGCGGCCGACCGTTGCCGCGTGACCCGCTCCGACGATCTCGCCGGTCTCGATCTCGAGGTTCGGTACCGCGTCAGCCCGCGCCCCCTCGGTGAGGACGAGGTTGCGGTTCGTCTCGTAGGTGTCGGTTCCCTGTGCATTGGCGCGGATCAGGACGTCGCCGACCCAGGCGGTGCGCGCGTCAGGGAGATCGGATGCCGGATCCGCCTGGAGCGCACCCTTGTACAGCACGTTGGAGCGGCAGTTCGGCTCGGCGTGGTCGACGAGCAGACGCTGCTCGAAGAACTGTCCGTCGTCGGCGAAGTAGACACCGAGCAGTTCGGCGTCGCCGCCGGGGGCGGTGAACTTCACGCTCGGGATGAGTCGTACGACGCCGCCGCCGAAGCAGGCGACGTTGTGGCGGAGCACCGCGTCCCGTCCGAGCTTCGCCCGCTGGTTGCCGAGATGGACCGCGGTGTCGTCCCAGTCGACGTGGACGACGACGGTCAGCCGGGCGTTGTCACCCACGATGTACTCATGGTTGTCGGCGTGGGTGCCGTCACCGGTGTATCGGATGTTGACTACGGCCTCGGCACCGTCCTCCACGACGATGCTGACGTCGGTGAACGAGGTGACGTCGGCTCCCCTGCCGGTGACCGTGACGGTGACCGGATCGGTGTTCGTGGAGTTTCTGGCGAAGGTGACGAGGGTGGCCTCCTCCATGGAACTCCAAGCCTGGGCCCCGACACGGTCGACGGGGGCACCGGCGGTCCCGATCCGTTCATCGTCGCGGGACACCTTCTCTACCGTGACCCCCGATGCGGAATCGGGAACGTCGACGGCGACGTCCGGGGTGGTCGCCTCGGGGAAGGTGCCGTCGTGCAGGCCCCTCAACCGACGCAGCGGAGTGAAGCGCCAGACCTCGTCCCGGCCCCGGGGAACGTCGAAGTCGTCGACGTTGAAGGAGGTGAACAAATCACCCTTGGTGTCGTGGTAGGTGGCGTTCTTGACACGTTCCACTTTTGTCTCGGTCATCGGGATTAACCCACCGATCCTTCCATCTGCAGTTCAATCAGGCGGTTGAGTTCGAGCGCGTACTCCATCGGGAGTTCCTTCGCGATCGGCTCGACGAAGCCGCGCACGATCATCGCCATGGCCTCGTCTTCGGCGACGCCGCGGCTCATCAGGTAGAAGAGCTGGTCCTCGGAGACCTGGGAGACGGTGGCTTCGTGACCGAGGGAGACGTGGTCGTTCCGGATGTCGTTGTACGGGTAGGTGTCCGACCTCGAGATGTTGTCCACCAGGAGTGCGTCGCACTCGACGTTGGAGGTCGAGTGGTGCGCGTTGGCGTTGATCTGGACGAGACCCCGGTAGGCGGCGCGGCCGCCCGACCTGGCGACGGACTTGCTCACGATGTTGGAGGACGTGTACGGCGCCATGTGGACCATCTTCGCGCCGGTGTCCTGGAACTGGCCCTCGCCGGCGAAGGCCACGGAGAGCACCTCACCCTTGGCGTGGGGGCCGGTCATCCACACGGCCGGGTACTTCATCGTGACCTTCGAGCCGATGTTGCCGTCGACCCACTCCATCGTTGCGCCCTCTTCACACTTGGTGCGCTTGGTGACGAGGTTGTAGACGTTGTTCGACCAGTTCTGGATCGTCGTGTAACGGCAGCGGCCGCCCTTCTTGACGATGATCTCCACGACCGCGGAGTGCAGGGAGTCCGACTTGTAGATCGGCGCGGTACAGCCCTCGACGTAGTGGACGTAGGCGTCCTCGTCGACGATGATGAGCGTCCGCTCGAACTGACCCATGTTCTCGGTGTTGATGCGGAAGTAGGCCTGCAGGGGGATGTCGACGTGGACGCCCTTCGGGACGTAGATGAACGACCCACCGGACCAGACGGCGGTGTTCAGGGCCGCGAACTTGTTGTCGCCCGCGGGGATGACGGTACCGAAGTACTCGCGGAACAGGTCCTCGTGCTCCCGGAGGGCTGTGTCGGTGTCGAGGAAGATGACGCCCTGCGCCTCCAGGTCCTCGCGGATCTGGTGGTAGACGACCTCGGACTCGTACTGGGCGGCGACGCCGGCGACAAGGCGCTGCTTCTCCGCCTCGGGAATACCCAGCTTGTCGTAGGTGTCCTTGATGTCCGCGGGAAGCTCGTCCCACGTGGTGGCCTGCTTCTCCGTGGAACGCACGAAGTACTTGATGTTGTCGAAGTCGATCCCGGAGAGGTCGGCTCCCCAGGTCGGCATCGGCTTACGCTCGAAGATGTCGAGTGCCTTCTGCCGGTTCTTCAGCATCCATTCGGGCTCGTTCTTCTTACCGGAGATGTCCGCGACGACCTCGGAGCTGAGACCGCGTTTCGCGGCCGCGCCTGCGATGTCCGTGTCGTGCCAACCGTAGTTGTACGCGCCGATTGAGTCGATGATCTCCTCATCGGTGCGGGGGGCGTCGACAACCGGCTTTTCCTGGGCCTGGGTCATTTAGCCTCTCCTTTCATCAGGAGTGTGGGGTATGGGGGTCAATGTGAGCTGCCCGGCCGGAACGTTGGTCGTGCAGATGCCGTGTCCCTCGGCGATGGACGCCAGGGGTTGCACGTGATTCCCGAGCAACCTGGCGATCGCCTCGTGCTCCGCCTCACAGAGTTCGGGGAACTCCGAGGCGACCTGGGAGATCGGGCAGTGGTGCTGGCAGATCTGCACGCCTCCACCGGCATGGTGCACCGTGGCGGCGTAGCCGTGAGCGGAGAAAGCGTCCGCTACCGCGCGGGCTGTCGCGGGGACGGACTCCTCGTCGTCGGCGGGTGCTATCCCGTCGACGATCGTCGAGATGCGCCGCCGGGCGAACGCCCGGACGGCTTCCTCTCCGCCCGTCTCCCGCAGTGCCTGCAGAGCGGAAGCGGCGAGGGAGTCGTAGTCGTGGCCGAACGTCGCGCGTCCCCGGTCGGTGAGGCGGAAGGCCTTCGCCGGGCGCCCACGTCCACGGCCACGACCGACGGGGCGGGTGACCTCGACCAGTTCATCGTCGACCAGAATGTCCAGATGCCGACGCACACCCGCCGCCGAGAAACCGAGGTGGGCCCCGATGTCCGAGGCACTCACCGGGGCCCGCTCGAGCAGTGTCCGGAGGATCGCACGGCGGGTGTCGCCGTCCTGGGGACGGAATGAACCCGCCGGGGAACAGGTGGACCGGGACCCGGTCCGATCCTGTCGTGCTGTCGTCACCGTTGTCACCTCCTGCTCTCTCGTCAGTTGTTCAATCCGGGTGGTCCCCGGGCAGCCGTCCCGCCTCCACCGATGCCGGGGGAGGCGGGGAACGGACAACCGGGATACGTCTGTCCACGGCGGGTCCGACCCACCGTTCATCATTAGACAACACAAGTGTTCCGTAATTCATTCCCGTTGTCCAACCGGTGGAGATACCCGGTGGGCCCGCCACTCCGGACCGATGACGATCGATGCGGGCAGGGAGCGCCGACCCGCCGGTTGACCACCGTTCAATACACCGTCGCGCCACCGTCACCCGTTCACGAAAAACGGCGGACGGGGGTGGCAGTGACCATTCACCGCCACCCCCGGGCCTCCAGCGACGTCTTCCCCTCGCGCCGCACACGGCGCTGCCCGTGGCGCGCACGGTTAGAATGCCGGTGTGTCAGAAGCTTCCTCCCGCCGAACGGTGATCCTCCGCGCTCTCACCGGGGAACTTCCCAGGATCGGGTCCGCAGGCTCCCGGTCCGCGTCCCTCCACCGGACCGGAGGTTTCGAGGAACCCCGGAACCATCCCGGGGCATCCGTGCTCCCCGTCCGGTTCGCCCTGCTCCGCTGGATGGGGACGGTGGGTGCACTCATGTTGAGCTTCGGCGCACTCGGCGCGGGAGCGCTCCCTGTCACCGCTAACGTCTACCGGTCGTTTCCCGGTGGTTCAATCATGCAACGCATGCTGCAGACGTCATCCACCGTCGCGCTGACCGGGGTCGCCCTCATCGTCATCGCGTGGGTGCTGATGGCCCCGTACGTGGGCGCGAGCGTCCTCGGTGACCGCACCCGGCGATTCCGGGTCAGTACGGGACAGCTGTACCGGACCTTCGTGGTGTGGATGGCGCCGATAGCCCTGAGCGCGCCGATGTTCACCCAGGACATCTACTCCTACCTGGCCCAGGGTGCCATCACAGCGAGAGGACTCGATCCCTACAGCGCGGGGCCGGTCGACCTCCTCGGTTCCGGTAACCCGCTCGCCCGTTCCGTACCGCTGATCTGGTCCCACTCCCCCTCACCCTACGGCCCCGTGGCCAGCGGGATCTCCGCCGTCATCTATCGGATCGCCGGAGAATCCGTTTTCGTCGGCGTCTATCTCCACCGCCTGGTGGCTGTCCTGGGGATCGCCGCCGCCGGATGGGCGTTGAGCCGCCTGGCGTCCCGGTGCGGCGTCAGCGTGCAGGCGGCCGTCTGGCTCGGGATGCTCAACCCGCTGACTCTCCTGCATCTCGTCGGCGGCATCCACAATGAGTCGGTACTGCTCGGTCTTCTGCTCGTCGGCATGGAGACCGGCCTCCGGGGGGTGGACCGTGTCATGGCGGTGTCCAGGCGGGACCGGTGGGCGGGATGGATCCTGTTCACCGTGTCCGGGGTGCTCATCGCCGGCGCCGGCATGGTCAAGATCACTGGATTCATCGCGCTCGGATTCACCGGGATGGCGCTGGCCCGCACCCTACGTTCGAGGGGACTTCATCCACTGGTCGCCGTCGTCTCCGCGGGCCTGTTCCAGGCCGGTGTGATGGTCGGCTCGGTCGTCACGCTCAGCGCGGTCACGGGAATCGGCCTCGGGTGGGTGACGGGTCAGGGCGGTGCGGTCGCGGTCCGGTCCTGGATGTCCGCGACGACCGCACTCGGCGTCATAGCCGGTGGTATCGGTATGCTCACCGGGCTCGGCGACCAGACCGCGGCCATGCTGGCGGTCACCCGCGCCGCCGGGGTCACCGTCGCCGGTGTCTTCATGCTCCGGATGCTCATCGCCGTCTACCGGGGCACGATCCACGCCGTGGGTGGCCTCGGAATCTCGACGTTCGTCCTGGTCCTGCTGTTCCCCGTCGTCCAGCCCTGGTACATGCTGTGGGCGATTTTGCCCCTCGCGGCCTGGGCGAACCGGCCGCTGTTCCGGGTGTCCGCGACCGTCTACTCGGCCGTGGTCAGTTTCTTCGTCCTGCCCCGCGGGCTGCCGCTGCCACCCGGAACGGTGGCCGGCATCTACCTGTCCACGGTGCTCTCGACGGTGGCCGTTACGGCCCTGCTGTGGTGGGCTGTACGACGTTCTCACCCACGTGTCATAGACTGGCCGTCGTGACCCAGACAGATGATGCACGGCGGCGACAGGGCGACACCGCCCCCGGCACCGCGTTGGAGATCCGCGGCCTGACGAGGAACTTCGGCGACGTCCGCGCCGTCGACCATCTGGATCTCCGGGTCGAAGCCGGCACCGTTCTCGCGTTGCTCGGTCCCAATGGGGCGGGTAAGACGACGACGATCGAGATGTGCGAGGGATTCACCGAACCCACCTCCGGGCACGTCCGGGTCCTCGGACTCGACCCAGCCGTCGAGGCTGATGCCGTGCGACGCAGGATCGGTGTGATGCTGCAGGGAGGAGGTGCCTACCCCGGCATCCGGGTGCGGGAGATGCTCGAACTGACCGCCTCCTACAGTGCCCGGCCCCTGGATCCCGACTGGCTCCTCGGGCTCGTCGGACTCACCCGGCACGCCCGGACGTCGTACCGCCGACTCTCCGGGGGGCAGCAGCAGCGCCTCTCCCTTGCCTGCGCTCTCGTCGGTCGACCGGAACTCGTCTTCCTGGATGAACCGACCGCGGGAATGGACACCCAGTCCAGGCTCGCCGTGTGGGAGCTCGTCAACTCACTCCGGCGTGACGGGGTGACGGTCGTTCTCACGACCCACCTCATGGACGAAGCGGAGGCGCTGGCCGACCACGTCGTGATCATCGATCGCGGCGTCAAGGTGGCCGAGGGAAGTCCCGCTGAGCTCACCGCACTGACCGGCGGCGGCGCCGCACAGATCCGGGTCGACACCTCCGCACAACTCGACCCGGCCCTGTTCCGGTCCTCGTTGACCTCCTCCGGACACGGGGAAGGGGCGACCCTCACCGCGACACGTCCGCTGTCCTACCGGATCCAGGCCCGCCCGACACCGGACCTCGTCGCCGCCATCGCATCGGCGGCCGCGGAGCAGGACGTGCTGATCCGCGGACTGGGCATCGACCACCGGAGTCTCGAGGATGTCTTCCTCGAGATCACCGGGCGCGAAATGAGGAGTTGACAGTGATACCAGAGCAACCCGACGCCCGACCGGGTGGCGAGTCCCGCTTCAGCCCCGGAACCTTCTCCCCCGATCCACAGCAGGCCGGCGCCGTGCACATGCTCCTCGCCCAGGCGCTGATCGAGGCCCGACTCTTCCTCCGGCACAGTGAGCAGCAGCTGCTCAGTCTCGTGATCCCGCTCGGCTCACTCATCGCCCTGTCACTCATGCCGCTGCTCGACGTCGTGAACCCGGTCACACTCGTTCTCCCGCTCACCCTCGCGATCTCTGCGGTGTCCGCCGGATTCACCGGGCAGGCCATCGCCGTCGCGTTCGACCGGAGGTACGGTGCACTGAAACGGATCGGAGCCTCGGGTGTCCCCCGGTGGGTCATCATCGCGGGCAAGGTCCTGGGGGTGCTAGCCGTGTCGGCGGTACAGACGGTCCTGCTCTGCGGGACGGCCCTCGTCCTCGGTTGGCGGCCGGAGGTCGCCGCGCTCCCGGTGGCCGTCCTCACCCTGATCATCGGGGTCGCGACATTCACCGCACTCGGCCTGCTCATGGGCGGGACACTCAGCTCCGAGATCGTCCTCGCCCTGGCCAATCTGGTCTGGTTCCTGCTCATCGGAATGGCCTCCTACGTCCAGATCCGTGCGGGAAGCATCGGCGACTGGGCCGACTGGACCGTCATCATCCCCTCCGTCGCCCTCACCCGGGGCATGACCGGGGCCCTGTCCGGCGGGTTCCCCGGTGTCGAGCTGCTCGTGCTCGCAGTCTGGGCTGTCGTCGCCGGAGCGGTGACGGTCAAGGTGTTCAAGTTCACCGCCTGACCCGTGGGTCTCATCCCTGGACCGTCGTGGGGGCACGATAGGATCAGGGGCGTGAGAACCAGCCCAGCCCCTTCCCTGTTCACCCACCCCCTCCAGTGGATCCGCTCCCTCATCGACGGTCCCGATGTCCGGATCCAACGCCGGTTGGCGATGGTCCTCCTCGTCTGTCAGGCGGGGATCACCGTGACGGGCTCCGTCGTCCGGGTCACCGGTTCCGGCCTCGGGTGCGTAACCTGGCCGAACTGCCAGCCCGGATCGCTCGTTCCCGTGGCCGGTGCGGCCCCGTGGATACATCAGGCGATCGAGTGGGGCAACCGCCTTCTGACCTTCGTGGTCGCCGCCGCGGCACTGCTCGTGTTCATCGCGGTCGTCCGCGCCGCCCGCCGCCGCGAGGTCATCGTCCAGGCCTTCATCCAGGGCCTCGGCGTGATCATCCAGGCGATCCTCGGCGGAATCTCCGTTCATCTGGAGCTCCGGTGGTGGTCGGTGGCCATGCACTTCCTGCCCTCGATGCTCCTCGTCTGGCTCGCCGCGATCCTGTGGGTCCGGATCGCCGAGCCCGATGACGGTACCCCCACCGAAACCTATCCGCGGCCGCTCCGTCTCCTCGCGGTCCTGTCCGCGGCGACCCTGGCGGTCGTTCTCGGAACGGGGACGATGGTCACCGGCGCCGGCGTGCACTCCGGCGACTCCGGGGTCGGTATGGAGGGCCGGTTGGACATCGATCTCGCCCGGATCGCCAACATCCACGCCCACTTCATGTACCTGTACCTCGGGTTGACCGTGGGCCTCGTCATCGCCCTCGTCACCGTCGGAGCGGCACTCCGGGCACGCCGTATCGGGTGGATCCTCATCGGGTTCATAATCCTGCAGGCGGCGATCGGCATCATCCAGTTCAACTTCGGTGTCCCCCGGTGGACGGTCCCGGTCCACGTCGCGCTCTCCGGCACCGTCGTGGCGTTCACCGGTGTGCTCTTCGCCCACGGTCGCGACAGAGTGGGAGGAGAGACGGGAACCACCGGTTCCCGGAACGGAGACCGGCTGCGCCGGAAGCGCGTCTCGGGACGGGATGCCGCGGCCCGCGCAGCCTGACCACGGGCGGCGGGGCGGTCACTCACGTTAGGATTGACCTATGCGAGCAATCCGGATATCCAGTCACGGCGGGCCTGAGGTACTGGAACCCGCCGATGTCCCCCGCCCCACGCCCAACGACGACCAGGTTCTGGTGGCCGTCGACGTCGCCGGGGTCAACTACATCGACACGTACTACCGCGAGGGCGTCTACAACGCCGAGCTCCCGTTCATACCGGGACTCGAGGGAACCGGCCGGGTCGTCGAGGATCCCCACGGCGAGATCGCCGAGGGAACTCTCGTCGCCTGGTGCGACGCCTTCGGTTCCTACGCGGAGTACGCCGTCGTTCCCCGGGACCGCCTCGTCGCCGTACCCCGCGGAATCGATCCCCACACCGCCGCATCCATGCTCCTCCAGGGGATCACCGCGCACTATCTCACCGACGGCGTCTATTCCCTGCGCGACGGCGACACCTGTCTGCTGACGGCGGGTGCCGGTGGGGTCGGCCTGCTCGCCACGCAGATGGCGACCGCCCGGGGCGCGACCGTGTACTCGGTGGTGTCGACCGATGAGAAGGAGGAGCTCGCCCGCCGCGCCGGTGCCGCCGAGGTGTTCCGCTACTCCGATCGCCTCGCCGACCAGGTGCGCCGCGCCAACGGCGGGAACGGTGTCGACGTGGTCTACGACGGAGTCGGCAGGGCCACCTTCGACCAGTCCCTGCGGGCGGTGCGTCCACGGGGCACCGTGTGCCTGTTCGGTGCCGCCTCCGGGCCCGTCGATCCCATCGATCCGCAGCTGCTGAACACCCACGGATCGATCTTCCTCACACGACCCTCCATCGGTGCGTGGACCGCCCGGGAGGGCGAGTTCGTCATGCGGGCCCAGGCCGTCACGCAGGCGATCGTCGAGGGTCGGCTGAATGTCCGTGTCGGATCGGTCCACCGGCTCGAGGATGCCGCCGTGGCGCACCGTGAACTGGAGTCCAGGGCCACCACCGGATCAATCGTCCTCGAGGTCTCATGACGAAGTGCCCTGACCCGACGGGTCAGGGCACCCGTGTCGTGCGCTCAGAAGAAGGTGGTGGAGATCCCGAGCATCTGCCCGACCGTCTCGAGTCCGAAGAACGCATCGAGGGACAGTGCGACGAAGACCGCCGCGAGGTAGTTGTTCGAGAGGATGAAGAGCTTCAGCGGTTTCACCTCCACCCCACGTAGAACGGCGCGGTGGAGCAGGTGGGCCATTGTGATGAACCAGGCACCCGCCGCGACCGCCACGGCCGCGTAGATGAACCCGGCGGCCGGGATGAGCAGGAAGGTCGTGATGACGGTCGCCCAGGTGTACAGCACGATCTGGAGGGTCACCTGTGCCTCGGTACGGACCACCGGCATCATCGGTACGCCCGCGGCCCGGTAGTCCTCCTTGTACCGCATCGCGAGAGCCCACGTGTGCGGCGGTGTCCAGAAGAAGATGATGAGGAACAGCACGATCGCCTGCCACCACTCGGGCGGTACTCCGGCGGGTAGATTGTCGGTGATCACCGCCCATCCGACGACGACCGGCATGCAGCCGGCCGCGCCACCCCAGACCACATTCTGCGGGGTCCGGCGCTTCAGCCACTTGGTGTACACGAAGATGTAGAACGCGATGGTGGCCATGACGAACAGCGCGGCGAGGATCGACCGGCACAGCAACCACAGCCAGAGGAAACTGACCACGGTCAGCGTCCACGCGAAGATGGTGGCGTTGCGGTTGGTCACGACCATCTTCGCGAGGGGTCGTCGCTCCGTACGTTTCATCACCTTGTCGATGTCACTGTCGGCGACCATGTTGAAGGTGTTCGCAGCAGCGGCACCCATCCACCCACCGATAACGGTCAGGAGGATCAACCCGACGTGATTCTCGCCGCGGTCCGCCTGGAGCATCGCGGGGATCGTGGCGACCAGGAGCAGCTCGATGACTCTTGGTTTCGTCAGCGCAAGATACGCCTTTATCGTCTCCAAGGACCATTCCTCCAGCAGATGTCGGGTCGAAGCGTCAGCGGGTCTCGGGCTTCAGGGGTATGCCATCGGGGGCGACGACCGGTCAACCGGATCCCTTCACCGTGATTCCGGAACAGGAATGCGTGAAACACGGACCCACCACTGACGTGGCAGTGTTCCCTCGGCAATATACAGAGGGTACACACCTGGCCGATCTTAACCGCCGTCGACCCCTGTTCACAGTCGCCGGGATCCCCCTCCCCCTTCCGGGAGCGTCCCGACGTACCAGGGTCATCCGGCCGCACCCGCACCGTGGCACAGCGGCCGGTCAACCCGCTGACGGGCCGGGAACGCACGACACCGGGCCAGCCGTTAAGCTGGTTACGTTGACCGCCCCGGGACGAATGCCCCGCGGCTGACGAACTCGCCAGAATCTGGCCACCCGAACGAAACGAGGAACCGGACCGTGACCCTGTCTGATGAACTGAAGGAATCCACCCGCCGCAACTACCCGGAGGACTGGACCGACCTCGACACCCGCGCCGTGGACACGGCCCGGGTCCTGGCCGCCGATGCGGTGCAGAACTGCGGCTCCGGACATCCGGGGACCGCGATGAGTCTCGCTCCCCTCGCCTACACGCTCTTCCAGCGCACGATGGACGTCGATCCCGCCCAGCCGACCTGGCCCGGCCGTGACCGTTTCGTCCTGTCCTGCGGGCACTCCTCGCTGACCCAGTACATCCAGCTCTTCCTCGGCGGCTTCGGCCTCGAGATGAATGATCTCGAATCACTGCGCACCTGGGGGGCGAAGACCCCGGGCCACCCCGAGTACCGGCACACCGACGGCGTCGAGATCACCACGGGTCCGCTCGGCCAGGGCCTCGCCTCCGCCGTGGGCATGGCGATGGCGGCCCGCCGCGAACGGGGCCTCTTCGATCCCGAAGCTCCCGCCGGAGAATCCCCCTTCGACCACTTCATCTACTGCATCGCCTCCGACGGCGACATCGAGGAGGGCGTCACCAGCGAGGCGAGCTCCCTCGCGGGTACCCAGGCGCTCGGCAACCTCATCGTCTTCTGGGACGACAACCGCATCTCGATCGAGGATGACACCCAGATCGCCTTCACCGAGGACACGGTCGCCCGGTACGCGGCCTACGGTTGGCAGACCCTCGAGGTCGGGTCCGGCGAGGACATCGCCGCGCTCGAGGCCGCGATCGCGGAGGCCAGGGCCGACACCTCCCGGCCGTCCTTCATCCGGGTCCGCACCATCATCGGGTACCCGGCGCCGAACATGATGAACACCGGCGCGGTCCACGGCGCGGCACTCGGTGACGACGAGGTCGCCGCGACGAAGAAGGTGCTCGGCTTCGACCCCGAGGTGTCCTTCCACATCGACGACGAGGTTCTCGCCCACACCCGTTCCCTGGCGGACCGTGCCGCCCGGAAGACCGCCGCGTGGATGGAGAGGTTCGACGCCTGGGCGCAGGCCAATCCGGAGCGCCGGGAACTGTTCGACCGGCTCGCGGCCCGCGAGCTCCCGGAGGGCTGGGCCGACGGCCTGCCGACCTGGGACGCGGACGCCAAGGGCGTGGCCACCCGCAAGGCCTCCGAGGCCGTCCTCCAGGCCCTCGGTGCGACGCTGCCCGAGCTCTGGGGAGGTTCCGCCGACCTCGCGGGCTCCAACAACACCGTCATCAAGGGTGCACCGTCCTTCGGTCCCGAGCACATCACGACCGACACGTGGACCACGGACCCCTACGGCCGGAACCTGCACTTCGGTATCCGCGAGCACGCCATGGGCTCGATCATGAACGGCATCGCCCTGCACGGCGGCACCCGCCCCTACGGCGGCACGTTCCTGATCTTCTCCGATTACATGCGTCCCGCGGTGCGCCTCGCCGCGCTGATGGGAACCGACGCCTACTACGTCTGGACCCACGACTCCATCGGTCTGGGTGAGGACGGCCCGACGCACCAGCCGGTCGAGCAGCTCGCCAGCCTCCGCGCCATCCCCAACTTCTCGATGCTCCGCCCCGCCGACGCGAACGAGACCGCGGCGGCCTGGAAGTACTCCCTGCTGTACCGGGAGGGCCCGAAGGGCCTCGCGCTCACCCGCCAGAACGTCCCGGTGCTCGAGGGCACCGCGGAGAAGGCCGATGAGGGGGTCGCACGCGGCGCCTACATCCTGGTCGAGGGCTCCAAGCCCACCCCGGACGTGATCCTCATGGGTTCCGGCTCCGAGGTGCAGCTCGCCGTCGCGGCGGCCGCGACCCTCGAGGACGACGGCATCGCCGCCCGCGTCGTCTCGGTCCCCTGCATGGACTGGTTCGAGGAACAGGACGCCGACTACATCGAGTCCGTCCTGCCTGCCTCCGTCAGCGCCCGCGTCTCCGTCGAGGCCGGCATCGCGATGCCCTGGTACCGCTGGCTCGGTACCGCAGGGCGCGCGGTCTCCCTGGAGCACTTCGGTGCCTCCGCGCCGTACGAGAAGCTGTTCGAGGAGTTCGGCATCACGGCCGACGCGGTCGTCGTCGCGGCCCGCGAATCCCTCGCCGCCGCCCGCTGACGCCTGATTCGTCGTCCCACTCTCCGGGCCACCCCGCCCCGCATCCGGGCTGTGGGATGGCCCGGATCATTGTGTCGGGTGGACCACGACGCTGCACCACCACGGAAAGCCGACTACCCTCGTGTTCCGGATACGAGGGAACGACCGTTTCCCCAAGCCTGCACTAGGAGCCCACATGACCCACATCGATGAACTCGCCGGAATCGGCACCGCCACCTGGCTCGACGATCTCTCCCGTGACCGCCTCGACAGCGGCAACCTGGAAGAACTCCTGACCACGAAATCCATCGTCGGTGTGACCACGAACCCCGCGATCTTCGCCACCGCGATGACCTCGGGCACCGCCTACGACGACCAGATCGCCGTCCTGAAATCTGAGGGTGCGGACGCCGATACGGCGGTCTACGCCATGGCCGTCGACGATGTCCGCCGCGCCTGTGACGTCTTCCGCGAGACTTTCGAACGCACCGGAGGTGTCGACGGTCGGGTGTCCATCGAGGTTGACCCCCGCATCTCGGATGACGCTGAGGCGACCATCGCACAGGCCCGGGAGCTGTGGCGCAGGGTCGACCGCCCGAACCTCCTCATCAAGATTCCGGCGACCCCCGGTTCGCTTCCGGCGATCACCCGGGCCCTCGCCGAGGGGATCAGCGTGAACGTCACCCTCATCTTCTCGTGCGACCGGTACCGCGAGGTCATCGAGGCCTACATCGCGGGTGTCCGGGAGGCCGCGGAGAACGGCCACGATGTCGCCGGGATCCAGTCGGTCGCGTCCTTCTTCGTGTCCCGCCTCGACGTCGAGGTCGATCGCCGCCTGGAGAAGATCGGGACCGATGCCGCCCTCGCGCTCCGCGGCAAGGCCGGCGTCGCGAACGCCCGGCTCGCCTACGAACTGTTCCGCAGCTCCTTCGCCGACGCCGCGCTGCCCGAGGGAGCGACCGTCCAGCGCCCGCTGTGGGCGTCGACCGGCGTGAAGAACCCGGATTACCCGGACACCCTCTACGTGACCGAGCTGGCCGGCCCACAGACGGTGAACACCATGCCCGAGCCGACGATCGACGCCACCCTCAGGCAGGGTGGTCTCCACGGTGACACCCTCACCGGCCGGGCCGCCGAGTCCCGCGAGGTGCTCTCCGCCCTCGAGGCCGTCGGGATCGACCTCAACGATGTCTTCACCGTTCTCGAACGCGAGGGTGTCGAGAAGTTCGAGAAGAGCTGGAACGAGCTCCTCGACTCGATGCGCCAGCGCCTCTGACCGGACCATTCCCCTTCCCGACACCACCCACCCGCCGGTGACCACGATCCGGCGGGTGGGTCCCACCACCGACAAAGCAGGCAGACACGACCGTGAGCAATACCCTGACCGGCCTCCCCGACAACGCACCCTGGTTCAATCCGCTCCGCGACAGCCAGGACAAACGACTCCCGCGTATCGCCGGTCCGTGCGGGATGGTGATCTTCGGGGTGACGGGCGACCTCGCCCGGAAGAAGCTCCTGCCCGCCATATACGATCTGGCGAACCGAGGCCTGCTACCCGCTGGGTTCGCTCTCGTCGGTTACGGACGGCGGGAATGGTCTAAGAAGGACTTCGAGAACTACGTCCACGACGCCGTGGTCGCTGGCGCCCGGACCGAGGTCCGGACCAGTGTGTGGGAGCGACTCGCCGAGGGAATGGAATTCGTCAGCGGGACCTTCCGTGACGATGAGGCCTTCGACCGTCTCGGTGCGAAGCTGGCGGAGCTCGACCGTACCCGGGGAACGGCGGGAAACTGGGGATTCTATCTCTCCGTGCCGCCGGACTACTTCTCCGATGTCTGCCACCAGCTCAAGCGTTCCGGGATGGCCGAGGCCCCGGACAACTCCTGGCGGCGGGTCATCATCGAGAAGCCCTTCGGCCACGATCAGGAGTCCGCCCGGGAACTCAACAGGGTCGTCAATGCCGTGTTCCCGGAGGATTCCGTGTTCCGGATCGACCACTACCTGGGCAAGGAGACCGTCCAGAACATCATGGCGCTCCGGTTCGCGAACCAGTTGTTCGATCCCCTCTGGAACAGCCACTACATCGACCACGTGCAGATCACGATGGCGGAGGACATCGGTCTGGGCGGCCGCGCCGGCTACTACGACGGAATCGGCGCCGCCCGCGACGTCATCCAGAACCACCTCCTGCAGCTCCTCGCACTGACGGCCATGGAGGAACCGGTGAGCTTCACCCCGGCGGAACTCCAGGCGGAGAAGATCAAGGTCCTGCGGGCCACGGCACCGGTCCACCCCCTCGCCAAGACCACGGCCAGAGGGCAGTACACGGCGGGGTGGCAGGGATCCACCCAGGTCCCCGGTCTCCGCGAGGAGGAGGGCTTCGCCGACGACTCCAACACCGAGACGTACGCCGCGTGCACCCTGGAGATCAACTCCCGCCGCTGGGCCGGGGTGCCCTTCTATCTCCGGACGGGAAAGCGGCTCGGCCGGAGGGTCACGGAGATCGCCCTGATCTTCAAGCCGGCCCCCCACCTGCCGTTCGGTGACGTCATGACCTCGGCCCTGGGGCAGAACGCCGTCGTGATCCGGGTCCAGCCGGATGAGGGCGTCCTCATGCGTTTCGGTTCCAAGGTCCCGGGCTCCACCATGGAGGTCCGGGACGTGAACATGGACTTCTCCTACTCGGAGGCGTTCACCGAGGAATCACCCGAGGCCTACGAACGCCTCATCCTCGACGCCCTGCTCGACGAGTCGAGTCTCTTCCCCACCAACGAGGAGGTCGAGCTGTCGTGGCAGATCCTCGATCCGATCATCCAGTACTGGGCCCAGCGTGGCCGACCCGAGGACTACGAGGCGGGTACCTGGGGGCCTGTGTCCGCGGACAGGATGCTGGCCCGAGAAGGCCGTACCTGGCGCCGGCCCTGACGTCCGCCTCCCACCGACACCGCTCCCACGCCGCCACAGTCTGAAAGGCCCCCATGATCATCACAATGCCCGACACCGACACCCGGGCGATCGCCGCCAAACTCGTGTCCATACGTGATTGGGGTTCACAGGTCACGACAGGACGGGTCCTCACCCTGATCGTCGTCGCCGACGCCGATGACGACATCGAGGCACTCATCGCCGCCACGAACGACGCCTCACGGGAACACCCGTCCCGGGTCCTGGTCATGGTGACCGGTGATTCGACGGCGGACCGATCGACGGTCGACGCCGAGATCCGGATCGGCGGCGACGCGGGTGCCTCCGAGATCGTCGTCATGAGGCTCAACGGGGAGGTCGCCGACCACGTCGAGGCCGTGGTCACCCCCCTGCTGCTGCCGGACACCCCGATCGTCGCCTGGTGGCCGGGCACGGCCCCCGTCAACCCCTCGACCGACCCAATCGGCCGGATCGCCGCCCGGCGGATCACCGATGCGCTCTACGATCCCCCGGAGGACTCGATCTACCGGCGCCGGAACCACTACCGACCGGGTGACTCGGACATGGCCTGGTCGCGGATCACCCAGTGGCGTGGCGTCGTGGCGTCGACCCTCGACCAGCCGCCCCACGAGGGGGTCCTGGACGCCGAGGTCCACGGCCCCGCGGACTCCCCCAGTGTCGATCTCGCGGCGGGGTGGCTCGCCGACCGGTTCGGTGTCAACATCGTCCGCCATTCGACCGGTCAGGACGCCGTACCGGTCGACACCGAAGGCCGTGAGTGCATCGCGATCACCCGTGTCGTGCTGTTCCGGAGCCAATCGACGATCACCGTGGAGGTCCGCGACGCGGAGACGCTCTCCGTCTCGGTCGACGGCACCCACTACGGTCTGGTCGCACTCGGCCGCCGGAGCCAGGCGGACTGCCTCGCGGAGGAGCTCCGGCACCTCGACCCGGACCTCGCCTACGCGCGCGCTCTGCGCGGCCTCAACCGCGTGCGGTACGTCGACGCACTCACCGACTGATCACCCACGTCCCCCGGAAGGAACCCACCATGGTGGAGATCGCACGTGTCCGAGACCTCGATTCACTCGTCGCGACGGCCGCGGCCAGAATGACCCAGACCATCGCGGCCGTGCAGGCCGGTGGCGGCCTGCACGGTGACGGTGTGGCGCGTGTGGTCCTGACCGGCGGTGGTGCCGGAATCGGGCTGCTCAGGAAGCTCGCGGAGTTTGACGCGACGGCCCGCACGATGAGCGACGACTTCCCGGTCGTCCACATCGACTGGTCACGGGTCCACGTGTTCTTCGGTGACGAGCGCAATGTCGATGTCTCCCATCCGGAATCGAATGAGGGCCAGGCCCGGGTGGCGCTGCTCGACCACGTCGACATCGACGAAGCGAACATCCACGGCTACGGCCTCGGTGGGCGGGATCTCGACTCGGCCGTGGACGCCGCCCGGCGGGACCTCCGCGCGTTCGCGCCCGGGGGCTTCGATCTCCACCTGCTCGGCATGGGCGGGGAGGGCCACATCAACTCGATCTTCCCGCACACCCCCGCGGTCCGGGAGGACGCGAACCTCGTCGCGGCGGTGACAGACTCGCCGAAACCGCCGGCCGAGCGGGTCACGCTGACGCTGCCGGCGGTACGTTCGGCCGACCGCGTCTGGTTGCTCGTCGCTGGAGCGGAGAAGGCGGAGGCGGCCCGGGCGGTCATCGACGGCGCCGCGCCGGAGGACTGGCCCGCCGCCGGTGCCCGCGGAAGGTCGGAGACCGTGCTGTTCCTCGATGACGCGGCAGCCGGCGCCGACCTCTGATCCGGGCACTGTCCCACCTCTCCCCCTGTATCGGTTCCGGTGACGACCGGGACCCGGAACGCGGGAACGCCGCAGACGGTCATTGTCCCCACGGGGTGTTGGGTGGCTGCACCTCCGGCTCCGGGGATCCCCCGGGCACCGTCGGCGTTGCCTGGGTCGCCGACGGCCCGGGGACCGACACGGCTGCCGACCAGAAGCCCGCCACCCGCGTCAGAACGCTCCTTCGCCGAGCCTGGTTGTCGTGTCCGGGTTGCAAACCTGCCCTGACCGTCCGTGCCGGACCAGGAAAGTGGGTGGTTGTGGCGACAACAATCATTGGGAAAGCCCGGGAAACACTGAGCGGTGTTGATGGCAGGCGGCGCGTGCCACCTGTCGCTGAGCTGGAACAGCTACTCAAACTGTCGATGCCCACCCAGGAAATCCCACCTGAGTTTCGCCCCGGATGCGGCGGCGTGAAACCCGTTCGTAGAGGACGCACCGGTCATGGGCGACGGTGGTTGCGGCACGGGTGCCGTAGGACGTTCGGCAAGGAAACAACGACCGTTCCGGGTATGTCGAAACCACTGTTTTCGACGCCGGAGAAACTCAGTCCGTGCTTTGTGGATGAACTGTCAGTTCGTCGTACCCCGGTATGGGGTGAGTGTGCGAACCGGTTCTTCCTGCGCAACCGAATGATGCGGGTCTTCGACACCCACATTGAGCGAACCAGTGCCGGTGACGGTGCGCCGGCACAGGTCGATGAGAGGTTTCTCCACGAATCGTAGAGAGGCCGCGGGCATTCGATCACGACGCCCCCGGCGGATCGGCAGGGCGTTTCGCGGCCGAAGCAATGGGCGCAACTGCACCTGCATTGTCACCGGTATCGCTGGAGCGAGTGGAGTGTTCTACCGGTTGGCGGGGCGGTCGAACCTGTCGAAACAACGGGCACGGCGAGCCCTGGCCGGGTTCCTCCGTCCCGGGGCAACCGTTGTCACCGGCACGGCTGGTGCGTGTGCGGTCGTGCTACCGGATACGGGGGCACCACATCTTGCGGTGAACGCCGACGAACACGGGACCACGCTATCCGTCATGAATGCGCTTCATTCCCGGGGAGGCGGTATTTCCGCGTGTTTGGCAACGTTGCCGCAAAGCACCCGTTCCGCAACCCCGCACGGTTCTTACGGAAAAGGTTTTCCGAACGATGGCCCCGCAATGCACCAGCTACGGCATGCACCTACCGCACACTCCGTCGTGGGTTTGCCGGTGGTTTCATCCCGGAGATGGATCACCTGTCCCCCGCGACAGCGACCGGGACGGTATGAACGGCATAAAACACGGGATGTATTTGAGTTCCTGCCCCTCCGGCAATACGGAGTTCAGTATTGAATTCCGTGATTGCCCGAACGAGAGTGGCACAGGTACGGATCTTCCGAAAGAAATCGTCTCACGCGGTAATGGAGGTGGTTTTTGTTGCCGTAAACGAGGCGAAGTCAAATTCCCCTGCGAAGTGGATTGTCGCGGTCGCCCGCGTACTGCAGGTCGCCGCAATGATGATCAATGTCGCAAATTCATTCGACACACCTTTCGCCCGGTGGACTCTGGTCATCCACGGAATGGGTGTCATCGCGGCTTAGGTGTTCAAATCGAGGCGATTGGCCTACCTGACCCTGTTCTGCGCTTTGGCACCCGTGGTAATTATCCCGGCAATGTTCCTGCTGTTTTTCGGAGCACCGTGATCGACCGACAGGGTTCAGTGCTTTTGCAAATCTGGTAACGGCCTCGGCCCCGTTTTTCGGAGGATCTTGCCTTTCGTCCGTTACGGCATAGACAACCGCACCGGAGCCGGTGCCCCTGACATGCCTGAAACCGCCCCGGTGCCGCCGGGAGCGGTTTCTGTGGTTCCAGTGGGGCGAATCTCCCAACCAGGGCCGTTGGTTGTCGTGGGCGGCACGCTCATGCGCAAACCGTATCGGGGGAAGACGAACAAGCACCCGCACCATTCACACTCCTCGCGGGTCATCGTCGCCCCGGCCCCCGCAACGGGTGCGACAGCAACTCAACAATCACACACCGTCTGCCATGTCATTTTTGGTACGGCCCAGCGGACGGGATCCGTTCGAATGCCGCGCGGCGTCACACCGGAGCCGCGACGGATCCCGGCCGCGGAGAGGACCGCCCGGAGTGGTGCTACCCGACGTAGGCGTGGATCAGGTTCAGGCCGACGATGCAGACGATCCAGATGATCGCGCAGATGATGGTGACCCGGTCGAGGTTCTTCTCGACGACGGTGGATCCCGAGAGGTTGGACTGCACGCCGCCGCCGAACAGGCTCGAGAGACCGCCGCCCTTGCCCTTGTGCAGCAGCACGAACATGGTCATGCCCAGGCAGGCCAGGAAGAGAACGATCTGAAGCGTAAGCACCATGGAAACGTGGATCCTTTAATCGTGGATGGGTCTGTCTTGTCCGGCCCCGGTCCGGGTGAAAGGGACCGCTGATGGTCGCGCCGGATCAACGGCCGCCGGATACCACCATACACGTCGGTGGACGGGAAACGACGGTGGCACCGGAGATCCGCAACCCGATCGGGATCGGGGCCGCGGATCCGGTTCCGGAGCCCTGGCTAGCCCGAGTTCCGGAGGGCGGTGGCCAGGCCGTTCATGGTCAACTGGATACCCTCCGGCACGCCGTCATCGGTGTCGCCGGCGCGGTAGCGGCGGAGTAGCTCCAGTTGGATGACGTTGAGCGGCAGCAGATACGGGTATCTGCTGCGAACCGAGCGTTCCAGGGTGGGGTTGTCCGCGAGGAGACGGTCGGCCCCCGTCACGGTGAGGAACATGTCGATCGTCAGGTCGTACTCCTCCGAGATCGCCCCGGAGATTCGTTCCGCGACCTCACGGTCCTTGACCAGCGACGCGTAGAGCTCCATCAGCGGCATCTCCGCCTTGGCCATCACCTGGGCCATGTTCGACATCACGGAGGTGAAGAACGGCCAGTCCCGGTACAGCGCGCGGAGTTCCTCGAGACGGTCCGGGTCGCCGGCTATCCACTCGCGGAGCGCGGTGCCCACGCCGAACCAGCCCGGGATCATCGCACGGGACTGCGACCAGGCGAGAACCCACGGGATCGCCCGGAGATCACCGATGGATGCCGTCTGCTTCCGGGACGCGGGACGTGAACCGATGTTCAGGGCACCGATCTCCTGGAGCGGCGTCGAGGTGGTGAAGTACTCGATGAAACCCGGGTCCTCGTGGACGAGTGTCGCGTACTTCCGGCGGGAGAGTTCGGCGATCTCCCGCATGATCGCGTGCGCGCGTTCCGGCTGATCAAGATCATCGACGGGCAGAAGCGACGCCTCCAGCGTCGCGGAGACGAGCGCCTCGAGGTTGCGCCGGGCGGTGGTCGGGTGACCGTACTTCGCCGAGATGATCTCCCCCTGCTCGGTGACCCGGACCGAACCGGAGACCGCTCCCTCTGGCTGGGCGAGGATCGCCTCGTAACTCGGTCCGCCGCCGCGACCGACGGTACCTCCCCGGCCGTGGAAGAACCGGAGCCGGATCTGATTGTCCCTGCACGCCCGGACGATGTCGATTTCCGCGTCGTAGAGCGCCCAGTTCGCGGCGAAGTAACCGCCGTCCTTGTTCGAGTCGGAGTAGCCGAGCATGACCTCCTGGATCTCACCCCGCTGGCGGACGTAGGACCGGTAGACCGGAACGGTCCAGATGTCGCGGAGAATGGACGAACCGGCCTGCAGGTCCTCGATCGTCTCGAAGAGGGGGATGATGTCGATGTCCCCGCACGGCTGCCCCTGTTCGATCCGGATGAGGCCGAACTCCTTGAGCAGAACCATGGGCTCGAGGATGTCGGACACCGACTGGGCCATCGAGATGATGCAGTGGGGCACCATCCGCTCCCCGAACTTGTCCACCGCCTCGGCGGCGGCCGCGATGATCTCCAGCTCACGTCTGGTCTCCTCGCTGAAGTCCTGGGGGTGCGGCGGGATCAGCGGGCGTGGGGAGCCGAGCTCCGCGACGAGAATCTCCCGCTTCGCGTCCTCATCCAGCGAACGGTATTCCCCGGTGACGCCGGCGTGGGCGAAGACCTCGGTGAGCACGTTCTCGAAGGACTCGGAGTTCTGGCGCAGGTCCAGCGAGTAGAGGTGGAATCCGAAACTCGCCACCGCGGAACGGATCCGGCCGAGGCGGTCGTCCGCGACCAGTCCGTCGTAGGAGTCCCGCAGCGCGGCGTCGATGACGTCCAGATCCGCCGCGAACTCCTCGGGGCCCGGATAGGGTTCGTGGCACTGGTACCAGGTTCCCTCCACGGAATCCTGCCCGATGAGCTCGGCCTGGGTGGCGGCGATCCGTCCCCGGATACCGTGCACCGCGCGCCGGTACGGCTCGTCCACCCGACTGGGTACGTCGTTGTGGCCTCGGTCGGCGAGCTCGATGAGCTCGCGGCTGACCTCGGAGAGCCGGTCGGACAGGGACAGCTCATGCTCCAGTTTGTGGAGCTGGGCGGCGTAGAACTTGAGCACGGTCTGGGCGGCGCGGGTCGTCGCGTAGCGCAGGGTCGCCGCCGTGACATAGGGGTTTCCGTCGTGGTCCCCGCCGATCCAGGAACCGGGCTTGACCACGGCGGTCGATGGCACGGTGTCGCCGTACCTGGCCTGCAGCTCGTGCCGCACATCATGGTTGATGGCGGGGATCTGCCGGAGGAGGCTCAGTTTGTAGTAACGGAGACCGACCTCGATCTCGTCCTCGATCCTCGGGCGGACGACCCGGATGAGTGCGGTCTGCCACAGAATCGTGATCCGTCGCTGGATCGCCCGGTCGATCTCGCGGATACGCGCATCGGTCCTGGAGTTGCGCGGACGCGAAGCGATGTCGTGGCGTTCCTGCATCAGGGCGGTGATGTGCTTCTGGACATCGAACACGGTGCGTCGGCGGGTCTCCGTCGGGTGCGCGGTGAGCACCGGAGCGATCTCGGCACGTGCCACGGCCGCGGCCACAGCCTCCGCGGTGATCTCCGCCGCCTCGAGCTTGACCCAGGTCGCCTCGAGGGTGGAGTCGGGCGCCGGCGCGCCGGCGTCGAGAATCTCCTGGCGGTTGTTCTCGTCGTTGAGGTCCTCGACCAGGTTGACCAGGAGCGCGAAGTGGGAGAAGGCCCGGACGACCTTGATCATTGTGGAGGTGTCACGGTCGCGGAACATCCCGACGAGATCGTCGAGGGTCCGCTCCCCCTTCGCGACGCCGAAGGAGGCTCGGCGGGCGCCTTCGACGAGATCGAAGATATCGTCGCCCTCCTGCTGACGGATGACGTTTCCGAGGATACGTCCGAGATGCCGGATGTCCTCGCGAAGTTGTTCAGGCACGGTGTGTTTCCTTATCGGTTGGCGGTGGAGCCGGAGTTCGGGCCGGGCGCCTGGGTGTTCACGGTCTGTCAGCTGCTCTGCGCAGACCGGTGCCCGCCGTCACTGCGGCGGATCCGAGACCGGGATTCACGGTGTCGGCCCCACAGATGACGCCGGGCACTGGGTTGTCGGGGCGGATGCGGGACGACCCGCCCCGATGCGGGAACTAGGACTGCGGTCCCGCGGCGTTCGCGACGAGCTTGGCGAAGTCCTCGCCGTTCAGCGATGCCCCGCCGACGAGGCCACCATCGACGTCGGGCTTACCGACGATCTCGGCGACCGAGTCAGCCTTGACGGAGCCGCCGTACAGGATGCGCATGCCGTCGGCGACCTTCTCGTCCGAGAGCTCGCGGACGGTCGCGCGAATAGCGGCGCACACCTCCTGGGCGTCGTCGGCCGACGCGACCTTGCCGGTGCCGATGGCCCAGACGGGCTCGTAGGCCACCACGGTGTTGGCGAGCTGTCCGGCGTCCAGTCCTGCGAGGGATGCGCGGGTCTGGGCGACGACGTAGTTGACGTGTTCGCCGGCCTCGCGGACCTCGAGGGGCTCGCCGACGCAGACGATCGGGCTGATGCCGTGTTTCAGGGCGGCGGCGGCCTTGGCGGCGACCAGTTCATCGGTTTCGCCGTGATACTCGCGGCGCTCGGAGTGGCCGACCACGACCCAGGAGCAGCCGAGCTTCGCGAGCATCTCGGCGGACACCTCACCGGTGTAGGCCCCGGACTCGTGGCGGGACACGTCCTGGGCGCCGTAGGTGATCCGGAGTTTGTCACCGTCAACGAGGGTCTGGACGGAGCGGATGTCGGTGAACGGGACGGTCAGCGCTACGTCGACCTTGTCGTAGTAGTCCGCTGGGAGCGCGAAGGCGAGTTTCTGGACGACTCCGATGGCCTCCAGGTGGTTGAGATTCATCTTCCAGTTGCCGGCGATGAGGGGGGTGCGTGCCATGTTCTGGCCTTTCTCGGTGTATGGGTTGGATGGGTGTGTCCGGGGTACCCGCCCCAGTGGGCGGGCGGGTGGTGTCAGTTCTCCAGAACGTTGACGCCCGGCAGGGTCTTGCCCTCGAGGAACTCGAGGGAGGCGCCTCCGCCGGTGGAGATGTGGCTGAAGCCGTCCTCGTTCAGACCGAGGGTGCGCACGGAGGCTGCGGAGTCGCCGCCGCCGACGACGGAGAAGGCCCCGTTCTCGGTGGCGGAGATCATCGCCTCGGCGACTCCCTTCGTGCCCTCGGCGAACGCCGGGAACTCGAAGACGCCCATCGGGCCGTTCCAGAAGATCGTCTTCGCCTCGGCGAGGCGTGCGGCGAACAGCTCGACGGACTTCGGCCCCATGTCCAGGCCCATCCAGCCCTCGGGAATCTCGGAGACTGCGACGGTCCGCTTCTCGGCGTCCTTGTCGAACCTGTCTGCGGCGACGACGTCGACGGGCAGGACGATGGAGTCGCCGAAGCGCTCGAGGAGGTCCCGGCAGGTGTCGATCATCTCCTCCTGGAGGAGGGACTTCTGCACGTCGTGGCCCTGCGCGGCGAGGAAGGTGTAGCACATGCCGCCGCCGATGATCAGCGCGTCGGTCTTGGGTGCGAGGGCCTCGATGACGCCGAGCTTGTCCGAGACCTTCGAGCCGCCGAGCACGACGACGTAGGGCTTGGCGGGGTTGGACGCGACCTCACCGAGAACCTTGATCTCCTTCTCGACGAGCTGACCTGCGTAGTGCGGGAGGCGCTGGGCCACGTCGTACACGGAGGCCTGGGCACGGTGGACAACGCCGAAACCGTCGGAGACGAAGGCACCGTTCTCACCGGTCAACGCGACGAGCTGGTCGGCGAATTCACCGCGTTCTGCGGCGTCCTTGCTGGTCTCGCGGGGATCGAAACGGACGTTCTCCAGCAGCAGGACGTCACCCTCGGTCAGGCCGTTGGCCCGCTCATGGGCGTCCTCGCCGACGACGTCGCCGGCGAGAGCGACGTACTGGCCGAGTTCCTCGGAGAGCGCCTCGGCGACCGGAGCGAGGGAGAACTTCTCGTTGACCTCGCCCTTCGGGCGGCCGAGGTGGGCCATGACGATGACCTTGGCGTTCGCGTCGACGAGCTTCTTCAGGGTCGGGAGGGACGCCGTGATGCGACCGGAGTCGGTGATCTCACGGTTCTCGTTGAGTGGGACGTTGAAGTCGGAACGGACGAGGACGTAACGGCCCTCGACACCTTCGGCGATCAGGTCGTTGAGGTTCTTGACGGTCATCGATTCTCCTTGAGTTCTGTTCTGTCTGTATCGGGTTGAAGGTGGGGACGGAATCCGTTTCAGCGGGTTCGAGTGCGCCAACGGCCCGGGGCGTACCTCCGGAGAGGTACGCATCCCGGGCCGTTGGCGTTATCAGGGCGTCAGCCCGGACGGCGGAGGTTTTTTCCGCGCCGGATCAGAGCCGATCGCCGACGTACTCGGTCAGTGTGACGAGCTGGTTGGAGTAACCCCACTCGTTGTCGTACCAGGAGACGACCTTGACCTGGTCACCGATGACGCGGGTCATGCCCGAGTCGAAGATGGAGGCGTGCGGATCGGTGACGATGTCGGTGGAGACCAGGGGCTCCTCCGAGTAGGCCAGAACACCCTTCAGGTCGCCCTCGGCGGCCTTCTTGATGGCGGCGTTGACCTCGTCGACCGTGACGTCCTTGGCGGCGGTGAAGGTCAGGTCGGTGCAGGAGCCGGTGGGAACCGGGACGCGCATCGCGAAGCCGTCGAGCTTGCCCTTCAGCTGCGGGAGGACCAGGGCGACGGCCTTGGCGGCACCGGTGGAGGTGGGCACGATGTTCACGGCTGCGGCGCGCGCACGGCGGAGGTCCTTGTGCGGGGCATCCTGGAGGCGCTGGTCACCGGTGTACGCGTGGATCGTGGTCATGAGGCCGCGCTCGATGCCGAAGGCCTCGTCCAGGACCTTCGCCATGGGGGCGAGGCAGTTGGTGGTGCAGGACGCGTTCGAGATGATGGTGTGGTTCTCGGGATCGTAATCGGTGTGGTTGACACCGACGACGAAGGTGGCGTCCTCGTTCTTGGCGGGCGCTGAGATGATGACCTTCTTCGCGCCGGCCTCGATGTGTGCCTTGGCGGCGTTGGCGTCGGTGAAGAAACCGGTCGACTCGATGACGATGTCGACGTTGTGCTCGCCCCAGGCGAGGTTCTTCGGATCCCGCTCCGCGGTGACGATGATGCGCTTGCCGCCGACGACGATGGACTCGTCGTCGTAGTCGACGTCCTGGCCGAGGCGGCCGAGGATGGAGTCGAACTTGAGCAGGTGCGCCAGGGTCTTGTTGTCGGTCAGGTCGTTGACCGCGACAACCTCGATGTCGGCGCCGCGCTCGAGAATGGCGCGGAAGTAGTTGCGTCCGATGCGACCGAAGCCGTTGATGCCTACACGAACCGTCACTGTGATCTCCTTTGTCCTGTTGGAACTTTGATCATCGGGATGACCCTGAACCGGGGAGTTCGGGCGTTCATCCCTGATGGCTCCCACTGTACCGACGTCCGTCGAACCGTGCAGTGAAAGCGGACACACTCACACCGGAAGTAGACATATCCGGACATTCAAACGGGCAGCATCCCGGCACAAACCCGGAAAAAACCACACCGTTGGGCCCATCGATTTTGGAAACCACGATCACTTTCCCCGGGAATCCCACAGACGGGCACGGAAATCACCCCCGAAAAGTGGCCCACGGGCGTTCCGGCGGACGCCCGAATGGTCCACCGAGCTCCTGGTGTGGTATTGCTCACACCCACTGTCCGGAAGGGGCGGGCGGCACACCGGCTTCCCGGCCACGGGGGCCGGGGGACGCCCGGCCCACGGACGCGGACCGTATGTCCTAGGGATTGTCCGTGAAAAGGCTGTCCGTGACCGCCTCGGAGGTCTTCGGCACACCGAGTTCCGCCGCCCTCCGGTCCGCCATCGACAGAAGGCGACGGATCCGGCCGGCGACGGCATCCTTGGTCATCTGTGGATCAGCGAGTCGGCCGAGCTCCTCCAGCGATGCCTGCCGGTGCTGGACCCGCAGCCGCCCCGCTTCCGCCAGGTGGTCCGGGACGTCATCCCCCAGGATCTCCAGCGCACGCTCGACCCGGGCCGCCGCAGCGACCGCCGCCCGCGCGGAGCGACGGAGGTTCGCGTCATCGAAGTTGGCGAGGCGGTTCGTCGATGCCCTCACCTCGCGTCTGGTGCGCTGCTCCTCCCACTCGAGCCGGGTCCGCTGCGCGCCCATCCGGGTGAGCAGCGCACCGATCGCCTCGCTGTCCCGCACACTGACCCGGTCCGTACCCCGCGACTCCTTCGTCTTCGCCGTGATACCCAGGCGGCGTGCGCATCCCACGAGAGCGAGGGCCGCCTCCGGGCACGGGCACGCGACCTCCAGTGCGGAGGACCGCCCGGGTTCCGTGAGCGAACCGTGCACGAGGAACGCCCCGCGCCATGCCGCTTCCGCGTCGGAGACCGTCCCGGAGACCACTCTCGGCGGCAGCCCGCGGACCAGATGTCCGGAAGGTGAGACCAGACCCACCCTCCGTGCGATCTCCCGGGCGCCGTCCGTCACCGTCACCGTGTAGCTGCGGGTACGACGTGCACCGCCCGACCCGACGGCGTGGATGACCGCCTCACACCCGTAGAGGTGCCGGATCGAATCCCTGATCCGCCGCGCGATGTCCATCGACTCCACGTCGGCCTCGATCACCAACCTGTCCCCCACGACCTGGAGTGTCGCGGAGAACCGGAGGAGGGACGCGAGTTCCGCGTTTCTCGGGGCGTCACGTTTGACAGTGACGCGCCCCAGTTCTTCCTTCACACGGGTGGTCAGTGCCACTGTGTCCGGCTCCCCTCATTCGCTGTTCTCCGACATGGCGCGGTGGTGTTTTCGGTCCCGCGTCGCGCCCGTTGATACTACCGCCGCGGATCCCCGGAGATGTGTCGGGTGTAGACGCGCTGGAGTGCGGCCGCGAGCTTGACCGGGTCGTGCCGGTTGACCCAGCCCCCGTCGCCGTCATCGGCCCGGACCGGTTCGAACGCGACACTCGCGCCGATGGTCGCGGCCGCGCGGGCGAGGTAGCTGCGTTCCACGTCGTCCGAGATCATCGTGGAATCGATGATGATGTGGTCGACCCTCAGATCCGGTGCGTGCTGGGTGAGCATGTGGATGTGCCGTTCCGTGGAGAATCCGGCGGTTTCGCCGGGCTCCGCGGTCAGGTTCAGGATGACGACGCGGCACGCTTCGGTCTCGATCAGTGCGCGGGCGATGTCGGGGACGAGGATGTGCGGTATCACCGACGTGAACCATGATCCGGGGCCGAGGGTCACCATGTCCGCCGACCGGATCGCCGCGACCGCGTCCACGCCTCCCGGTGGGCGCTCCGGAAAGAGCCTGACCCGGCGGACGTTCCCCGTAGTTGAGGCGACGGCGACCTGTCCACGGACCGGGCGCACCGCCATCGGTTCATCGCCGAGGCCTGCGACCTCAGCCTCTATCTCCAGCGGCTGTTCGCACATCGGGAGGACACGCCCGTGGGACCGGGTCAGTTTCGCGACGGTGTCGAGCGCCTTCACCTGACTCCCGAGCACGTCCGTCAAGCCCGCGATGAGCAGGTTCCCGACGGCGTGACCGGCGAGAGCGCCGTACCCGCCGAACCGGTGCTGCAGGGCCTGCTCCCACAGCCTTCCCTCCTCGTCTTCCCGAGACAGTGCGGCGAGGGCCATCCGGAGATCGCCCGGGGGGATCTGGCCGAGCTCCTGCCGGATCCGGCCCGACGATCCACCGTCGTCGGCCACGGTCACGACCGCCGTGATCCGGTCGACGTCGAGATGTCGCCCGGCCCGCAGGGTCTGGAACAGGCCGTGCCCGCCTCCGAGACAGGTGAGACTGCCCGGATTCGGGGTCACGGAGGTATCACAGGTGTCGTTCACGTCCGCCCGCCTCTCAGCCGCGGCAGATGTCACGGTGGTTCACCGAGACATCGAGGCTGTCGATCTCATCTAGCTTCCGGGCGATCTCCGCGGCGACCGCCACCGAGCGGTGGTGTCCGCCCGTGCAGCCGACGGCTACGGTGATGAAGCTCTTGCCCTCCCTGCGGTATCCCTCCACCATCGTGGAGAACATCGCGACGAAGTTGTCGATGAATTCCCGCGCCGCCGGTTGCGCCAGCACGTAGTCGCTGACGGGCTTGTCGACACCACGGAACGGACGGAGCTCAGGTTCCCAGTAGGGGTTGGGGAGGAAACGTACGTCGACGACGAGGTCGGCGTCCGACGGGGCACCGTTCTTGAAACCGAAGGACTGGACGGTGACGTGCTGGCGCATGTTGTCGATCGTGGCGAAGGAGCTCTCGATCGCCCGGCGGAGATCGTGGACCGAAAGATCGGAGGTGTTGATCACCACGTCGGCCCGCTCCTTGATTCCCGCGAGGGCCTTGCGTTCCCGTTCGATACCGATGCTCAGGGTATCTGCCCCCTGCAGGGGGTGGGTGCGGCGGACGGTGTCGAATCGACGGATGAGCATGTCGTCCCGGGCGTCCATGAACAGGACCGTGGGGTTGATCCCCTTGTCCCGGAGTTCGTCCAGCACCTGCTGCAGCCCACCGTGGAAACTCCGGGAACGCACGTCCGTCACCATGGCGAGTTTGTCCACCGGGGAATCATCGCGGCGGCAGAGCTCGACCAGCTCCACCATCAGCTCGGCGGGGAGGTTCTGCGACACGTACCATCCCAGGTCCTCGAGCACGCGGGCCGCGGAGCTGAGCCCGGCGCCGGACATACCGGTCACGAGGACCGGATCACTCTCGATCGAGTGACCGGTCGACCGCTCGGAAGAATCTTCACGCGCATGGACTGTCATACCGGCATTCTATCGCAGCAACCGGAGGCGGGGACAGGGAGTTTGTCCCCGCCAGCCCGTACTTTCGTGGTCACTCCGGGTGGAGACCACGATAGACGGCCTCCGCGAGCGCGGGACCGAAACCCTTCACCTCGGTGATGTCGTCCACGGCGGCGGCCTTCAGTTTCCGCACGCTGCCGAAGTGCCGTACCAGCTCGGCGCGCCGCGCCGCTCCGAGCCCCTTGATCCCGTCGAGTTCGCTGACCCGCATCCTCTTGCTCCGCTGCTGACGGTGGTAGGTGATGGCGAAGCGGTGCGCCTCGTCACGGATCTGCTGCAGCAGGTAGAGCGCCTGGCTGTTGCGCCGCAGGATGACCGGTTCACTGTCGCCCGGCACCCAGATCTCCTCCAGCCGCTTGGCCAGTCCGACGAGGGTGACGTCCGTCACGCCGAGTTCGTCGAACACCGCCTGTGCGGCGTTGACCTGCGGAAGACCACCGTCGACGATGAACAGGTTCGGCGGATAGGCGAACCTGCGGGCCTCTGTGGTGTGCTCCTCCACCTTCTCATCCTCGAAGCGGGTGCCGTCGAACTCCTCCGCGTCGGGGACGTCGGTGGCGTCGCGGTGGTGCCGCAGGAACCGCCGCCGCGTGATTTCGGCGATGGACGCGACGTCGTCGCTGTGGCCGTCCCCCGCCGCCTCCCGGATCCGGTAGCGCCGGTAGTCGGATTTCCTGGGCAGACCGTCCTCGAACACGACCAGGGAGGCCACGACATCGGTGCCGGCGATGTGGGAGATGTCGGTGCACTCGATCCGCAGCGGCGCCTCGGACATGAACAACGCCTCCTGGATGTCCCGCAGGGCGGCCGAGCGCGCGGTCAGGTCCCCGACGCGCTTGAGCTTGTGCTGTCTGAGGGCTTCCCGCGCGTTGCGCTCTACGGTCTCGGCCAGGGCCCGCTTGTCCCCGCGTTGGGGTACCCGGAGGTCGACCTTCGCCCCCTTGAGTGCACTGAGCCACGCGGTGGTCTCCTCGGGATCCTCCGGCAGTTCCTGGACGAGAACCTCCCTGGGGACGGGAGAGAGGTGCACGTCCTGTCCGTCGTCCCCGTGGGAGAACTGGTCGACCCCGCGGCGCCGGATCTTCTCCGCCTCCGACCGGTCCTCCTCCGCCCGTTCGGCAGCCTCCCCGTAGAACTGGGTGAGGAAGTTCTGGATGATCCGCGGAACCGCCGGGTCACGCCCGTCCTCCCCCATCTCGAGCTCGGTGTCCCCGGTCTTCTCCACCACCCAACCGCGCTGACCGCGGATCCGTCCACCGCGGACGTGGAAGATCTGCACCGCCGCCTCGAGCTCGTCGGTGGCGCAGCAGATGACGTCGGCGTCGGTACCGTCTCCGAGAACGACCGCCTGCTTCTCCATCGCCTTCGTGATCGCTCCGAGGTCGTCACGCAGCCGTGCCGCCCGCTCGAAGTCCAGGGACTCGGCGGCGTCGTTCATCTCCCGCTCCAGCCTGCGGGTGACCCGGTCAGTCTGCCCCGACATGAAGGAACAGAAGCCGTCGACGATCTCGCGGTGTTCCTCGGGGCTGACCCTTCCGACGCAGGGCGCGGAACATTTGTCGATGTATCCGAGGAGACAGGGCCGACCGAGTTGCCGGTGCCGGTTGAGCACCCCCTTTGAGCAGGTCCGCACGGGAAAGACCCGGATCAGCAGGTCGAGCGTCTCCCGGATGGCCCACGCGTGACTGTAGGGGCCGAAGTACCGCACGCCGCGTCGGCGCGGACCGCGGTACACGAAGGCCCGCGGGATCTCCTCCCCGACGGTGACGGCGAGCATCGGGTAGGTCTTGTCGTCGCGGTACTTGACGTTGAATCTCGGATCGAACCGCTTGATCCACGTGTACTCCAGTTGGAGCGCCTCCACCTCGCTGGACACCACGGTCCATTCGACGGAGGAGGCTGCGAACACCATCTGCCGGGTCCGCGGGTGCAGCTGCGTGACATCCTGGAAGTAGTTGGACAGCCGGGCCCGGAGGTTCTTCGCCTTCCCGACGTAGACGACCCGTCCGGAGTCCTCGCGGAACTTGTACACCCCCGGTTCGGTGGGGATGGTCCCCGGCGCAGGGCGGTAGGTTGCCGGATCAGCCACGGGCTACCGCACCGTCCGCGTGCATGCGTACGTACACCACAGTCTTCCCTGATCCGCCCTAGTCCTCGGGCATGTAGGCGTCCTCGAGGTCACGGAACCGGGACACGGCCTCGACGACCGCCTCCCCGTCCGCCGACTGGAAGGCCCACATCGGGACGAACTCGAATTCCGGGAGCTCCAGTCGCGCCCAGCGGGCACCCTTCGGGAACGACAGTCCGTAGATCACGGACCAGGGGTAGAACCGGGTGCCGATGAAGTTCCGGACCTCGACCCCGTCCCCGTTCGCCCGGACCCGCGGCCTGGCTATACCGATGCAGCAGAACGCGATGACGAGACCGACCCCCACGAAGGACCACTGGTCCACCGTGGTCACCGCGGCACCGGTGTCACCGATCGCGACGGCGAACGCCATGAAGATGTGGACGGCCATCACGATGATGACCGCCACGACCGCGAGGAGCTTCAGACGCCGGGATGTGACGACCAGTTCCCAGGGGTTTTCCGTGGTCGTCGGAGCATCCGCAGCGAGCATGCGCTGGATGTCGACGCCGCCGTTCTCGGCTCCGCTGGTCTTGCCCTCAGGGTTCACGTCCACTCAATCTCTGTCTCATCGGTCCGGGTGTGCTTCTGCGCCCAGTCTAGCCCGCCACCCCCGGATTCCGGCAAAGAGTGCGGCCGGGTCCGGGCTCGCGGTGTCCGGGTCAGGCGCGCACCGCCAGAGTGCGCAGATGGGCCACCTCAGCGTTGGGATCGTCGGCGCCGTAGACGGCGGAACCGGCGACGAAGGCGTCGCATCCCGCTTCGGCGGCGGCCGCGATCGTGTCCCGGGAGATCCCGCCGTCGATCTCGATGGTGCAGTCCAGTCCCAGCCGGTCGATCTCGCGACGCAGCGTGCGCACCTTCGCCAGCTGGTCGGGCATGAAGGACTGCCCGCCGAATCCGGGTTCGACGCTCATCACGAGTACCTGGTCGAACTCTCCGAGGATCGGGAGGTGGTCCTCGATCGGTGTCCCGGGGCGCAGGGAGAACGCCGCCCGGGCTCCTCTCCCCCGGATGTGCCGGGCCAGGGTGACCGGGTCATCGGTCGCCTCGACGTGGAAGATCACCGTGTGCGCCCCGGCGTCGATGTGGTCGTCGACCCACCTCTCGGGCTCCTCGATCATCAGGTGGACGTCGAGCGGGGTGTCCGTCGCGCGGTGTGCCGCCGCTGTGATCATCGCCCCGAACGAGAGGTTCGGCACGAAGTGCCCGTCCATGATGTCGACGTGGATCCAGTCGGCGTCGGACACGCGGGCGATCTCCTCCCCGAGGCGGGTGAAGTCGGCGGACAGGATTGACGGTGCGATGATCGGCTCTGACATGCCGCCATCCTATCGCCCCACCCGCCGGGAACGCACGGTCAGGGCGTCAGGCGCGGTCGACCCGGAGCACGCTGAAGAACATCGCGTCGGTGCCGTGGCGGTGGGGCCACATCTGGACGCTGGCACACTCGCCGGTGTCCGGCATCCCGCACGCGAGGCCCGAGGCGTCGAGCTCCGTGACACCGAGTTCAGCCAGTGCACGATCGACGACGCCGCGGGTCTCCCGGAGGTCGGGTGAGCAGGTCGAGTACACGACGACCCCACCGGGGCGAACCAGCGACACGGCGCTGGAGAGCAACTCGAACTGGAGCTCCGTGAGTTCCGCGATGTCGGCCTCGGACTTGCGCCAGCGTGCCTCGGGTCGGCGGCGCAGGGCGCCGAGTCCGGAGCACGGGGCGTCGACGAGCACCCGGTCGTACCCGGGCTCGAGCCCCGGGTCACGTCCGTCGGCCGTCACCACGTTGACCGGCAGTCCGCTGGTCGCGGTACGCACGAGTTTCGCCCGGTGTTCGGACACCTCCACCGCGTCGAGGCGGGCACCGTCTATCCGGGCGAGTGCACCGATGAGCGCCGCCTTGCCACCGGGGCCCGCACACAGATCGAGCCACCGGCCACGGTCCGCGCCCTCCACCGGAGCCTCGACCAGCGCGCGGGCGATGATCTGGCTGCCCTCGTCCTGGACGGTGGCGAGCCGTTCCCGCAGCGGTTCCAGGTCACCGGGGTCCCCCGAGTCGAGGTGGACGGCGTACGGCGAGTACGGACCGGGCTCGCCACCGGTGGCCAGGGCCAGTTCCTCCGCGGTGATCTCACCGGGACGGGCGGCCAGGTGGACCTTGGGCCGCTCGGAGTCCGCGGCGAGTGCCTCGTCGAGTTCGGTTTCACCGAGCACCCTGGCGAAGCTCTCCGCGATCCAGACCGGATGGGCGTTCGCGAAGGCGGTGGCCGCCACTCCTCCCGCCGGGGCGAGGTCGCGCATCCACTCGTCCGGGGTCCGCCTCGAGATGGTCCGCAGTACGGCGTTGACGAATCCCTTCGCCCGTTCCTGCCCGATGCCTTCGGTGAGCCGTACCCCGGTGTCCACAGCGGCGTGGGCACCGACCCGCATGTTCAGCAGCTGGTAGGCCGACAGCCGGAGAATGTCGAGGACCTCCCCGTCGATGGTCTCCAGCGGTCGGCTCGACGCGGCGTCGATCACCTCATCGAGAACCCCGAGCTGACGCAACGTGCCGTAGGTGAGCTCGGTGGCGAACGCGGCGTCCCGTTCCGTGATCCCGTGGGTGCGGAGCAGGCCGGGGAGGATGAGGTTCGCGTAGGCGTCGTCGGCGCGGACCGCACGCAGGACGTGCAGTGCCGCCGCCCTGGGGGCGTCGACCCCCGGGGTCAGGGGACGGCCGGATCCACCGGGGACCGTCTTCTTCGTCGACCCGGAACGGGCCCCTGAGACGTCACCCTTGGGCCGGTGCGACGACTGCGTCCGCCCCCGTTTCCCGGATCCTCCGCCGGTCCGCCGCTGCGCCCCCGATCCGCCGCCGGTGGCCCGGGAACTGCTGCGTCCGCCGCCACTCCGTGCGCGGAATCCACCGGACTTCTCCAAACTCATACGAGTACCGTTCCTTCTTCCGGATGCGCGCCACGCGCCCAGTCCATTGCAGCCATCATCTTCTTGCCCGGAGCCTGGACCCGCCGGAGCATCACCGCCCCGTCTCCCGTTCCGACGACGACACCGTCACCGGTGACCCGCAGTTCCCCGGGCACCGGTGATCCGGGCCCTCCGTCCACGGCGGCCACCGGCCCGATCTTCATGCGTTGGCCGTTCAGTGTGGTCCACGCCCCGGGTGCCGGGGTGAACGCACGGATCCGCCGGTCGATCTCCGCGGATGTCGAGGTCCAGTCGATCCGGGCGTCGTCCTTGGAGATCTTCGCGGCGTAGGTCGCCTCCCCGCTCTGCGGTGTCGGTTCCAGTGAACCGTCCGCGATGCCGTCCATGGTGTCCACCAGGAGTTGTGCCCCACTGTGGGCGAGCCTGGTGAGCAGGTCGTCACCGGTGTCCTCCGGGGTGATCGTCTCCGTGACGTGGGCGAACACCGGCCCGGTGTCCAGTCCCTCCTCGATCCGGAAGGTCGCGGCCCCGGTCTCCCGGTCGCCGGCGGCCAGCGCGGCCTGCACGGGAGCGGCACCACGCCATGCCGGGAGGAGGGAGAAGTGCAGGTTCACCCACCCGTGGGGGGCGGCCGTGAGGAGGTCCGGGGTGATGAGGTTCCCGTACGCGACCACGGGGATGCAGTCGGGTGCGAGCTCCGCGAGTCGTGCGCGCAGTGCGCGACCGTCCTCGGAGTCGGGCTTCAGGGAGGTGGGTCTGAGAATCTCGACGCCGTGGGCGGCGGCGAGCTCCGCAACGGGTGACGGGTGCAGGGTACGGCCCCGGCCACGACGGGCATCGGGTCTCGTGATCACCGCCACGACCTCGTGGTTCGAGGACAGCAGCTTCTCGAGTGCGACGACTGCGGGTTCCGGGGTGCCGGCGAAGACCAGGCGCATGGGTGGGGAACATCCTTACTACGGGGATCGTCTGTCAACGTCCCCATCCTACGGTCCCTCACCGGATCGGTTGAAGTCCGTCGCCCCGACCCGGGTGACGGTGATCAGCCGACGTGCAGCGGGTCGATCTGGATGCGGAGGGGAAGCTCGTCCTTGCGGACGGCCCGCGCGGTCCGTCCCGACCTCAGCGCCCTGCCGAGTGCGCTCCGGTGCCCGGACCCGAGCGGTACCCTGACGAGGAGCCGTTGCGGAGGCCCGAACCGTGACTCGTCGTACTCCCCCGGCAGTGGGGAACCCGGCGGGAGGTCTACCGGCCCGAGGATATCCGCCCCCTCCGGCAGGTCGACCAGGTCGAGAAAGTCGTCGAGGGTGGTCTGGGGGCCGTCCACCGCGGCCAGGTGCACCGCCGGGGGAAGATCCACCTCACGACGCTGGGCCAGTTCCATCGCGGCCGCGGTGACGGGATCCCACCGGATCAGCGCCTGGACCGGGGCGAGTGCCGGGTCTGCGACGACGATCACCTCTCCCCCGTCCCCGTTGGGGGCGACGAGGGTCGCGGCCGCCATCCACTTCGCCAGTGTGTCCTCCGCGGCGCGGAGGTCCGCCCGGCCGAGGAGCGCCCAGGTGTCGAGCAGCAGACAGGCTCCGTAGGTGCCGTCCCTGACCGGAGGTTCGGCACCGGGGGTGGACACCACGAGCCGGGCGCCCGGCGGCACCTCGTCGAGGACCCGGGTTCCACCGGACGTGGAGACCGGGACCCTGGGGAACGCCCTGCCCAGTTCCTCGGCGGTCCGTTCGGAACCGAGCACCACGGCGCGGAGCCGGACGGACCCGCAGTTGCCGCACCGGTGGTTTGCGGCGGGACGTCCGCACCACCGGCACATCGGTACACCGGGTGCGTCGTCGCCGCCGGCCGGGAGTCCCAGTGGGCCGTTGCAGGCGCGGCACCGGGCGGGTGACCGGCACTGACCGCAGGCCAGGGTCGGCACGTACCCCTTGCGTGGGGTCTGGATCAGTACCGGCTCGTCCCGGTCCAGCGCCCTGCGGACCGCATCGAATGCGACGGCCGGGAGCCTGGCGGACCTGGCCAGCGGGTCCCGCTCGAGCGCGATGTCGCTGTCGGCGGTGGCCCGGACGCGGGGCATCCGCTGTCGCAGGACCTCGCGCGGAGCCACGAGATCGTGCATCCAGCCCTGCTCGACCATCAGCTGCACCTCGGTGGTCCGGGTGTGACCGCCGAGGATGAGTGCGCAGCCGCTCTGTGCACTGCGTGTGGTGAGCACCTCCCGGGCGTGTGTGTAGGGGGCGCGGGGGTCGATCAGGTTGTCGTCGCCGTCGTGGAGGAGCACGGCCAGCCTGAGGTCCGCGACCGGGGCGTAGGCCGCGCTCCGGGTGCCGATGACGAGCCGACCCTGGCCGTGGAGGACGGACAGGAATCGCCGGTAACGCGCCTGCGGCCCGAGGGCGGAATTCAATACGGTGATCTGCCGCGCGGAGACGAGTTCGCGGAGAGCCGATTCGAGCGTGTCGACGTCCCGTTGGTCCGGCAGCACGATGAGGACACCTCCTCCGGACCGGGCGGTCGCGACGGCCAGCCCCGCGAGGGCCGACGACCAGTCGTCACCGGGGGCGATCTGCCAGGCTGCGCGTGCCGCACGGCCGGCCAGGACGGCGTCGACGAAGTTCGGTCCGTACAGGTAGCTGAGCCACGGGGAGAGGTCGGGGTCGGTGACGGCGCCGAGCTCCTCCCAGGGAGTCGAGGTGTCCGAGTTCTCCGCGGTGGCGTGCCGGGCCGGGACCGCGGAGCGGATCAGATCGCTGCGCACCCCTCCGTAGCGGTCGCAGAGGGCTTCGACCAGAGCGCGGGTCGCCTCCGGGTAGACGATCTCCGGGGAGATCACCCGGTCCAGCCAGGCGAGATTTCCGGCGTGGTCGCTGACGGACGTCCGGGAGAGCACCACCGCGTCGACCAGACGCCCGGAGAACCGGATGCGGACCCTGACCCCGGGTTGGCAGTCGGCGTGCTGCTTCTCGTCGACGAGGTAGTCGAAGGGCCGGTCCAGGTGCGCGAGCCCGAGAAGCGGCAGAACCCGTGCCACCGGCGCACTCGGAGCCGGGGAACGGGGTCTGGACATGCCGGCAATTGTATATCGCCGGTACGGAGGAAGGGGTCAGAGACCGGCTGCGGCCCGGAGTTCGTCGACCCGGTTGATCTGCTCCCAGGGGAGATCGAGATCCGTCCGTCCGAAGTGACCGTACGCGGCGGTGGCGGCGTAGATCGGGCGCAGCAGATCCAGCTCCCTGATGATCGCGCCCGGGCGCAGGTCGAACACCTTCGCCACGGCTGCCTGGATGTCGGAGTCGGTCAGCCCGCTGTGCGCGGTTCCGAAGGTCTCGACGTAGAGCCCCACGGGGTTGGCCCGGCCGATGGCGTAGGCCACCTGGACCTCGGCACGGTCCGCGAGACCTGCGGCGACGATGTTCTTCGCGACCCAGCGCATTGCGTATGCGCCGGAGCGGTCGACCTTGCTCGGGTCCTTGCCGGAGAACGCGCCACCGCCGTGGCGGGCCATGCCGCCGTAGGTGTCGACGATGATCTTCCGTCCGGTGAGCCCGGCGTCGCCCATGGGGCCGCCGACGACGAAGGAGCCGGAGGGGTTGATGAGGATGGTCAGATCCCCGTCGACGAAGTCCTCGAGCTGTGCCTCCCGGATGACGTGGTCGATCACGTGGCTACGCAGCTGCTCCTCCAGCCACTCCTGACTGACGTCTGGATCGTGCTGTGTCGAGATGACCACCGTGTCCAGCCGTACGGGTCGGTCGTCGCCGTCATAGGCGAACGTGACCTGGGTCTTCCCGTCGGGCCGGAGGTTGGGGACGATACCGTCCTTGCGGACCTGGGTCAGTCGGCGTGCGAGCCGGTGGGCCGTGGCCGCGGGAAGCGGCATGTACTCGGGGGTCTCGTTCGAGGCGTACCCGAACATGAGTCCCTGGTCGCCTGCACCGCTCTGGTTGTCGTCGTCCCCGGTGTCTCCGTTCCGGACCTCGTGGGAGGTGTCTACTCCGGCGCCGATCTCCCGGGACTGCTCCCCGATCGCGACGGTGACACCACAGGTGGTTCCGTCGAAACCGACCTCGGAGGACGTGAATCCGATGTCGCGGAGTTTGGTGCGCACCAGCGCCGGGATCTCGACGTACCCGGAGCAGCGGACCTCACCGACGACGTGGACGAGGCCGGTGGTGACGACGGTCTCGACGGCGACCCTGGAATGCGGATCGACCTTGAGCATGGCGTCGAGGATCGTGTCGGAGATGGCGTCGCAGATCTTGTCCGGGTGCCCTTCAGTGACCGATTCGCTGGTGAACAGACGGACGGCGGTGGTGCCTACAGCCACGGTACTTCCTTCTCAACTCGGTGATTTCCTGGTTCGGCGGGCTCGCGCGGTGTTCCGGGGGCGACTGTACGGGAAGTCGCGGAGCACACCGTTGGGACGCCGCAAGCGGCGGCACCATGATCAATATAGACCAAGCTGTCTAAAACTGCAACGGTCCCCTCACCCGCCGGTCACGGGATCGGGGTCGGTGCGGAGAACCCCCGTCACCGCTCCATGGTGATCCGCACCACGGAATCCAGGATGAGCGAGGCCACCTCGAGCTTCGTGCCGTCCGGGACCTCCGTCGAGGAACCGTCGGGGGCGATCAGCCACCCACGGTTACGGCTGCGTCCGAACACCTTCCCGGAGCTGACGTCGTTGCACATCAGAAGATCGCAGCCCTTCCGCCGGATCTTCCGGAGCGCGTGATCCAGGACGGAGGCCTTCTCGTCGCCGGTCTCCGCCGCGAAACCGACGATCACCGTGTCCGCCGGGATCCGACCGTCCCGGCGGGCCGCGGTGAGTCCCGCGAGAATGTCCGGGTTCTCGGTGAGATCGAGAGCGGTCGGCGCGGACTCCGAGTTCTTCTTGAGCTTCGCGGGCGCGGTCACGGTGGGCCGGTAGTCCGCCACCGCGGCGGCCATGATGATGACGTCACTGTCTGCGGCGCGGGCGGTGACCTCCTCGGCGAGTTCGCGGGCCGACGAGACTCGGATGATCTCGGCGCCGCACGGCGTCGGGAGCTCATCGGTGGCCCCTGCGATCAGGGTCACCTCGGCACCGCGCTGTACCGCGACCTCGGCGAGCGCGAAGCCCTGCCTGCCGGAGCTGCGGTTCCCCAGGTAGCGGACGGGATCGATGTTCTCCCTGGTTCCACCGGCCGTGATCAGGATCCGACGGCCGGACAGGTCCCGCGGGAGCTCACGTCCGGCGAGCCGCAGGAGGGACAGGGCGATGATCTGCTCCGGATCCGGCAGCCTCCCGGCCCCGGAATCAGCTCCGGTGAGACGGCCGTGCGCGGGCTCCAGCACGGTCACCCCACGTTCGCGCAGCGTCGCGACGTTCGCACGCGTGGCAGGGTGGTTCCACATCTCGGTGTGCATCGCCGGCGCGACGACGACGGGGCAGGTGGCGACGAGACAGGTGGCGGTGAGCAGATCGTCCGCTCTGCCCGTCGCGAGACGTGCCAGGAGATCCGCCGTGGCGGGGGCGATGACCACGAGATCGGCCTCCTGTCCGACCCGGACATGCTGCACCCGGTGGACGCGATCGAAGACCCCTGTGGCGACGGGCTGACCGGACAGCGCCTCGAAGGTCGCCGCACCGACGAAGTTCAGTGCGGATTCCGTCGGCACGACACGGACCGGATACCCGCGTTCCGTGAAGCCGCGGACTATGTGGCAGGACTTGTAGGCGGCGATGCCGCCGGCGACGCCGAGGACGATATTCCCGGGGTGGTTCTCCGCGGTGTCGTGGGGTGCCGGAATGTCAGAGGGCGACGTACTGGTCACGGGGTCCTTCAATCATCAGTGGAGATTAGGTCGAGGCGCCGGGACCGACGCCGGAAAACACGAGACCCCTCCCCCGTGATGCGGACGGTCCGGAGGCTCCGGGGCCGACGGTGTCCGTGGAAGAGGGAAGGGTGCATGTGGTGGGACGGCGAATGCGTCGGAACCGACGTCGAGGGTCTCAGCCTTCCTCGTGGTCGAGCATTCCGCGGTTGATCTCGCGGAGCGCGACGGTGAGCGGCTTCGCCTGACTGTCGTCGATCAGCGGGCCAACGAACTCGAAGACACCTTCATCACGCTGATGGAGGTAGCTGTTGATCTGGCGCGCCCGCTTGGCGGCGAAGATCACGAGGGCGTACTTCGAGGACACCTTGTCCAGCAGTTCGTCGATCGGCGGATCGGTGATACCGACCGGCGGATCGAAGACGGCCTCGGTTGCGGTGATGTCATTGGTCACTGTTTAGCACCTTCAAGAGTCGGGGAAGAAAAAGTGTTGCTGGTTCGCCCGGGAGAACTGGATTCCCGGATCTGTCAGTCGCCGGTGAGGATCGCGCGGATCTGCGCGACAGCCCGGTCCACGTCGTCGTTGACGATGACGTGGTCGAACTCGTCCGCGGAGGCCAGCTCCTCCCGGGCCGTCTGCAACCGGCGCTCGATGACGTCGGCCGGTTCCGTACCACGTCCCGTCAGGCGCTCCACGAGCGTCTCCCACGAGGGGGGCGCGAGGAACACCGTGCGGGATTCGGGCATGAGCCGCGCGACGTTCCGTGCCCCGACCAGATCCACCTCCACGAGCACGGGGCGCCGGAGTTCCAGCGCCTCGCGGACAGGCCGGGCGGGCGTTCCGGACCGCTGCAGACCACCGTGAATCTCAGCCCATTCGAGCATGTCACCCGCGTCGATGGTCCGCTGGAACTCCTCCGGGGTGACGTAGAGGTAGTCACGGCCGTGAACTTCTCCGGGGCGTGGCGCGCGTGTCGTCATCGACACGGAGAAGAACAGGTCGGGCACTTCATCACGGAGCCGATTGACCACGGTCGATTTCCCGACCGCGGAAGGCCCGGCGAGCACGACGAGACGTGCTGGGTTCCGATCACCCGACATGTCGACGACTAGTCCTCTTCGGAGAAGCCGAAACGCTCCAGAAGCGCGCGGCGCTGACGGTCACCGAGCCCACGGAGACGGCGGGTCTGCGCGATCTCGAGCTCCTCCATGATCTCCTTGGCCTTGACCTTGCCCACCTTGGGCATGGCCTCGAGCAGTGCGGAGACCTTGGTCTTGCCGATGATCTCATCGCTCTGCGCCTGGGCGAGCACCTCCTTCAGGTTGGTGCCACCTCGCTTCAGCTTCTCCTTCAGCTCGGCACGTGCCTTGCGGGCCTCGGCGGCCTTGGCAAGGGCGTCCTTGCGCTGCTCATCGGTCAACTTGGGAAGGGCCACGGGGTTCCTCCGTTTTTCATTTTCTCGGACAATGTCATTGGGTAGTCGCGGGGTCCGGTTCTACCAGTTCCCGCCGGCTCCGACAACGCTAATCTCATCGGTGTCAGCCAGCGAACTTGGAACAGTCTAACACTAGTGACGCAAAGTCAAAGGTCGGGGCGGGAAAGGCCGTTGCCGCGGGCCGCCGAATTCGCGCTGAACAGTGGTTTCCCCACCACCCGACGGAGCGTCAGCCGCCGAATGCCCCTGCCTGCTCCACACAGGCTTTCCGCAGGTCACCGATGTTCGGCCCCGCACGCAGAATGCCACGGGAGACGCTGGCGAAAGCCAACGTCCCGACACCACGGGTGAGTAGGTCCACATCGTCGGGTCCGGCACCCTGGGCGCCGACCCCGGGCAGGAGGACCGGCCCACCGAGCTCGGCCAGGGCCGGGGCGTCGGTCACGGTCGCACCGACCACGACCCCGCAGGGGCCGAAACCTCCGCGGGCGACGAAGGGGGCGTTGTGGGCGGCGCAGGAATCGACGACGTACTGCGCGACCGACGTACCGTCGGCCCTACCCGCACGCTGCACCTCGGGGCCCTCCGGGTTCGAGGTCGCGGCGAGCACGAACACGCCCCTCCCCTTCTCAACGGCCAGGGACACGGCCGGGTCCAGGGAACCGAACCCGAGGTACGGGGAGACGGTCACGGCGTCCACGGCGAGCGGCGAGTCGTCGTCGAGCCAGGCACCCGCGTAGGCGGCCATGGTGGAACCGATGTCTCCCCGCTTCGCGTCCGCGAGTACCAGACACCCGGCTTCCCGCAGCGAGCGGATCGTCTCCTCCAGAACCGCGTAGCCCGCACTGCCGTACCGCTCGAAGAAGGCGACCTGCGGCTTCACGAGGGCGGCGGTGTCCGCGAAGGCGTCCACGCAGATCCGGGCGAAGTCGGCCAGTCCGGTGGCGTCCGTCGTCAGCCCCCAGTCACGGAGCAGACCCGGGTGCGGGTCGATGCCGACGCACAGCCGACCCCGGGCCGCACCGGCCGCGGCGAGCCGGTCCCCGAAGGACGGGGTCACGGTGTCGCTCATTCCTTCTCCCTGACCATGTCGACTGCGTGGTCGAGCTGCTGGAGCGCACGCACGGTGAGTTCACCGGAACGCATGGCCTCAATTCCCTGGACGGCCGCGGTGACGCCCTGGACGGTGGTCACCAGCGGCACACCGACCGAGACCGCGGAGGAACGGATGTCGTAGCCGTCGTGCCGCGCGCCGGCGGATCCGGCGGGCGTGTTGAGGATGAGGTCGATGTCCCCGCCCAGGATCCGGTCGACCACGGAGATCCTGTCGTCGCCCTCCCTGACGTCGGAGTGCTTGTACACCACCTCACACTCGATCCCGTTGCGGCGCAGCATCTGCGCCGTGCCGGAGGTGGCCAGAATCCTGAATCCGAGGGTGGCCAGCCGCTGGATCGGGAAGATCAGGGTCCGCTTGTCCCGGTTGGCGACGGACACGAAGACCGTGCCCTCGGTCGGCAGGCCCCCGTAGGCACCGTCCTCGGCCTTGGCGTAGGCGGCTCCGAAGTTGTCCGCCAGGCCCATGACCTCACCGGTGGACTTCATCTCCGGGGACAGCAGGCTGTCGAGCAGGGATCCGTCCGCCCGGCGGAACCTGTTGAACGGCAGGACCGCCTCCTTGACCGCGATGGGTGCATCGAGCGGCAGTGAACCGCCGTCGTGACTGGTCGGGATCATGCCTTCCTGCCTGAGCTCGGCCAGTGTCGCGCCGAGGGAGATACGGGCGGCCGCCTTCGCCAGCGGGACGCCCGTGGCCTTGGACACGAACGGAACGGTACGGGAGGCGCGGGGGTTGGCCTCGATGACGTAGAGGATGTCGTCCTTCAGGGCGTACTGGACGTTCATCAGGCCCCGGACACCGATCCCGTGCGCCAGCTTGACCGTGGACTCTCGGACCTTGGCGATGTCCTCCGGTCCGAGCGTCATGGGCGGCAGCGCACACGCGGAGTCGCCGGAGTGGATGCCGGCCTCCTCGATGTGCTCCATCACGCCGGCGAGATAGACCTCGTCGCCGTCGCAGAGGGCGTCGACGTCGATCTCGATGGCGTTGTCCAGGAACCGGTCGACGAGCACCGGATGATCGGCGGTGATCTCGGTGGCGCGGTCGATGTAGTCGGACAGCGACTGCTCGTCGTAGACGATCTCCATTCCGCGTCCACCGAGCACGTAGCTCGGGCGGACGAGAACCGGGTAGCCGATCTCCTCGGCCACGGCGCGGGCCTCCCGGAAGGAGGTGGCGGTGCCGAAGGCCGGGGCCGGGAGCTCCGCCTTGCGCAGGACCTCACCGAACTCGCCGCGGTCCTCGGCGAGATCGATGGCCTCGGGGCTGGTGCCGACGACCGGGACACCGGCGTCGCGCAGCTTCTCCGCCAGGCCCAGCGGAGTCTGGCCACCGAGCTGCACGATGACGCCCGCGACGGTGCCGGACTGTGTCTCGGCGTGGTAGACCTCCATGACATCCTCGAACGTCAGCGGCTCGAAGTAGAGGCGATCGGCGGTGTCGTAGTCGGTGGAGACGGTCTCCGGGTTGCAGTTCACCATGACCGTCTCGTATCCGACGCGGGAGAGCTCCAGCGCGGCGTGCACACAGGAGTAGTCGAACTCGATGCCCTGGCCGATCCGGTTCGGGCCGGAGCCGAGGATGATGACCTTCTCCCGTTCGGTCTGGGGCGCGACCTCGGATTCCGCCGCCGGGTCGAGCTCGTAGGCCGAGTAGTGGTACGGGGTCTTCGCCTCGAACTCGGCGGCGCAGGTGTCGACGGTCTTGAATACGGGCCGGACGCCGAGGGACCAGCGCAGGCGGCGGACCCCGTCCTCGCCGGCGAGCTCCGGGCGCAGTGCCGCGATCTGCAGGTCGGACAGTCCGTACCATTTCGCGGTGCGCAGCAGCTCCTCGGTGAGCACCGGTGCGTCCTCGAGGGTGGAACGGAAGTCGACGAGCGCCTGCAGTTCGCCGAGGAACCAGGGGTCGATGCCGCTGGCCTCGTGGACCTGCTCGACCGTGGCGCCGAGACGGAGCGCGAGCTCCGCGTCGTAGATCCGGCCCTCGGTCGGGCGCTTCAGATCGGCCAGAACCGCGTCGACGTCGGTGGCCCTGTCGCCGGCGAAGAACTCGTCGGGTTTCGTCCAGAATCCGGTCTGCTTGGTCTCCAGGGAGCGCATGACCTTGCCGAGGGCGGCGATGTAGTTGCGGCCCAGGGACATCGCCTCACCGACGGACTTCATGGTCGTGGTGAGGGTGTCGTCGGCCCCGGGGAACTTCTCGAAGGCGAAGCGGGGCGCCTTGACGACGACGTAGTCGAGGGTCGGTTCGAAGGCGGCCGGGGTGACGCCGGTGATGTCGTTGGTGATCTCGTCGAGCGTGTAGCCGATGGCGAGCTTGGCGGCGATCTTGGCGATCGGGAAACCGGTCGCCTTGGACGCCAGCGCCGAGGAGCGGGAGACGCGGGGGTTCATCTCGATGGTGATCAGGCGGCCGTCGTCGGGGTTGATCGCGAACTGGATGTTGCAGCCGCCGGTGTCGACGCCGACCTCGCGGAGGATCGCGAAGCCCTGGTCGCGCATGATCTGGAACTCACGGTCCGTCAGCGTCATGGAGGGCGCGACGGTGACGGAGTCGCCGGTGTGGACGCCGAGGGCGTCGACGTTCTCGATGGAACAGACGACGACGCAGTTGTCGTTGGCGTCACGCATGAGCTCGAGCTCGAACTCCTTCCAACCGAGGATGGACTCCTCGATGAGGACGTTCGCCTCGGGGCTGGCGGCCAGTCCCCCACCGGCGATCCGTTCGAGGTCCTCGTCCGTGTAGGCGAGGCCGCTGCCGAGGCCGCCCATGGTGAACGACGGCCGGACGACGACGGGCAGGCCGAGTTCGGCGACGGTCTCCCGGACCTCGTCCATGTTGTGGCAGACCCGCGAACGGGCGGATTCGCCGCCGATGCGCTCGACGATGTCCTTGAACTTCTGCCGGTCCTCGCCGCGTTCGATCGCGTCGATGTCCGCGCCGATCAGTTCGACGTCGTACTTCTTCAGGCTGCCGCGGCGGTCGAGGGCGATGGCGGCATTCAGCGCGGTCTGCCCGCCGAGGGTCGCGAGGACGGCGTCGACGGGGTGGCCGGCGGTGCGTTCCGCCTCGAAGATCTTCTCGATGTACTCGGGCCGGATCGGCTCGACGTAGGTGTGGTCGGCGAACTCGGGATCGGTCATGATCGTCGCCGGGTTGGAGTTGATGAGGGTGACCCGCAGCCCCTCCTCCTTCAGGACGCGGCAGGCCTGGGTGCCTGAGTAGTCGAACTCGCAGGCCTGTCCGATGACGATCGGCCCGGAGCCGATGACCAGGACGTGGTTGATGTCACTACGTTTGGGCATGGGTTCTTAACCTTCCGTCGGGGTGCTGCGGGTGGACATGAGCTCGACGAAACGGTCGAACAGTGGGTTGGCGTCGTGGGGGCCGGCCGCGGCCTCCGGGTGGTACTGCACGGAGTACGCCAGTCCGTTGGTGAGTGCGACGCCCTCGACGACATCGTCGTTGAGGCAGGTGTGGGTGACCTTCGCGGGCCCGAAGTCGGTGTCGAACTCGACACCGGCCTCGCCTTTGAGCGCGAAGCCGTGGTTCTGGGCGGTGATCTCGACGGTGCCGGTGGAGTGGTCGAGCACCGGGACGTTGATGCCGCGGTGGCCGAACTTGAGCTTGTAGGTCTCCATCCCGAGGGCGCGGCCGAGGATCTGGTTACCGAAGCAGATCCCGAAGAACGGGATCTTCGCGGCCAGGACGTCGCGGACCGCGGCGACCATGTCGTCCGCGGTGGCCGGGTCCCCGGGCCCGTTGGAGACGAACACACCGTCCGGCGAGTAGGAGGAGATGGTGTCGAAGTCGGTTCCCGCGGGGACGACGACGGTGCGGATACCGCGGGCGGCGAAGTTGCGCGGGGTGTTGGTCTTGATGCCCATGTCGAAGGCGACGACGGTGAAGCGGTGCTCGCCGTCGGGTTCGACGGTGTAGGGCTCGGTGCAGCTGACCTCGCACGCGAGGTCCGCGCCGGCCATGGCGGGCTGCTCATTCACGATCCGGACGAGTTCGTCGGTGTCCCGCTGAGCGTCGGCTCCGCTGAATACGCCCGCGGACATGGATCCGTGGTTCCGGAGGTGCCGGACGAGTGCGCGGGTGTCCACACCACGGATGCCGACGATCCCCTGTTTCTCCATCTCTTCGGCGAGGGTCCGTTCGGCACGCCAGTTGGAGACGCGGTGGGCGAGATCCCGGACGACGAGGCCCGCGACCCAGATCCGGTCACCACGGGATTCTCCGTCCTCGTCGTTCCACCCGGTGTTGCCGATCTGGGGGGCGGTCGCGACGACGATCTGACGGTGGTAGGACGGATCGGTCATCGTCTCCTGGTACCCGGTCATGCCGGTGGTGAACACCGCTTCACCGAGGGTGGTGCCGGTGGCACCGAAACCGAAGCCGCGGTAGGTTCGGCCGTCGGCGAGGACGAGAACTGCTGGGATGTCGGTCCGCTTGGTGTCGACGGAGTCGCTCACGGGGCCGCCTTTCGGGGGTCTGGGATGAGAATCAGTTTTATTCATTGGGCTGTATTCTATTCAATCTCTTCGTCGGTCGCGCCGGGCTCAGTTCCGGGGCGCGGCCGCGACGCCGTCTTCGCAGGTGACCCGACCCCGGAGGATGGTCGCGCGGACCCGCGTGGAGAACTCCCGCCCCTCATAGGGGGTGTTCTCCGCCTTCGACGCCATCTCGGCACCTCGTGCGGTCCACCGGGAATCGGGATCGATGACGCACAGGTTGGCGGGTTCACCCTCGGCGATCGGTCGACCGTGGCCCGGGAGCCGGGTGATCTCCGCCGGGCGCTCGCTCATCACCTTCGCCACCCAACGCCAGTCCGCGAGGCCGGTCTCCACGAACAGCTGGGCGATGATGGCCAGCGAGGTCTCGAGGCCGAGCATGCCCGGTCGAGCGTTCTCGAACTCGCAGCACTTCTCCTCGGAGCCGTGGGGGGCGTGGTCGGTGGACACACAGTCGATGATCCCGTCGAGGAGGGCCTGCCGCAGGACGTGGGTGTCGCTGTCCTCGCGCAGCGGTGGGTTCACTCGGTACCGCCCGTCGTAGGAGGTGAGGAGCTCATCGGTCAGCAGAAGATGATGCGGCGTGACCTCGGAGGTCAGCGGAATGTCGTGCTCGCGGGCCCAGGTGAGCAGCTCGACCGTGCCCGCGGTCGACGCGTGGCAGATGTGCACCCGACCACCGTAGTCGCGGGCGAGCAGTGCGTCCCGGATCACGATGGATTCCTCGGCGGCACGGGGCCAGCCCCGGAGTCCGAGCTCGGCGGCGACCTCCCCCTCGTGGGCCACGGCTCCCAGCGTCAGACGGGGATCCTCGCAGTGCTGGGCCAGCAGCACTTCGGTGCCGCGGGCGTACTCGAGGGCCCGGCGCATGATCAGCGGATCGGAGACGCACACACCGTCGTCGGAGAACATCCGGACCTTTGCCGCGGAGTCGGCCATCATGCCGAACTCGGTGATCTCCTTACCCGAAAGCCCCTTGGTGATGGAGCCGACCGGATGGACGTCACACAGTCCGGTGTTCTGGCCCTTGAACCAGACCGACTCGGCGATGATCGGCTGGTCGGTCACCGGGGTCGTGTTCGCCATGGTGAAGACGGCCGTGAACCCGCCCTTCGCCGCCGCGGCGGAGCCGGTCGCGATCGTCTCGGTGTCCTCGCGACCGGGTTCCCGCAGATGCACGTGCATGTCGACGAGGCCGGGCAGGAGCACGCCGCCGGCACCGTCGACGCGACGGTCGGCGGCGGTGTCGGATGCGGCGTCGAGTGAGGTGATCACGCCGTCGGTGACCAGTACGTTGACCGGATCGCCCTCACCGTAGGGGCGGACGTCGGTGATGAGGAGGGTGCCCGGCTCCGCAGGAGCGAGAATGCCGGTCGCGGGCCAGTCGGAGGGATGTGGTGCAGTCATGGGAATCACGTGTCCTGGGAATGTCTGAGAAGGGTTCGGGGTGGGGCGGGCCATCAGCCGGCCAGGAGGGTGAACAGGACGGCCATCCGGAGGTGGACGCCGTTGGACACCTGCTGCAGCACAGCTGTCTGCGGCGCGTCGGCGACGCTGTAGTTGATCTCCATGCCGCGCAGCATCGGGCCGGGGTGCATGACGATGCAGTCCTTCTTCAGCCGGGCGAGCCGGTCCTTCGACAGCCCGTACCGGTTCGCGTACTCCCTGTGCGAGGGGAAGAAACCGCCGAGCATGCGTTCCTGCTGGACGCGGAGCATCATCACCACGTCTGCGTCGACGATCTCGTCGTCCATGGACCACGCGGTGCGCACGGGCCAGTTCTCCACACCGGTGGGCAGGAGCGTCGGCGGCGCGACGAGCACGACCTCCGCGCCGAGGGTCGACAGCAGGTCGACGTTGGAGCGCACGACCCGGGAATGCAGGCAGTCGCCGACCAGGACGACCTTCCGTCCCTCGACGGAGCCGAGCCGCTGGCGCATGGTGACGGCGTCGAGGAGCGCCTGTGTGGGGTGCTGGTGAGCGCCGTCGCCGGCGTTGATGACGCTCGGCCCGTCACCACCGGGCGCGACCCACTGCGCGAGCTGCTGCGCGGCGCCCGAGGACGGATGCCGGATGATGAGTGCGTCGGCGCCGACGGCCTTCAGGGTCAGCCCCGTGTCCTTCAGCGATTCCCCCTTCTTCACCGAGGACGATGAGGCGGAGATGTTGATGACGTCCGCGCTCATCCATTTGCCCGCGGTCTCGAACGACGAACGGGTGCGGGTCGAATTCTCGTAGAAGACGGTGAAGATGGTCCGGCCGCGGAGCGTCGGGAGCTTCTTCACCTCACGCCCCTCGAGTGCCTCCCGGAACCGGTCGGCCTCATCCATCAGACCGATGATCTGGTCACGGTCGAGGTCCTTGATACTGAGCAGATGCTTCATGGGGTATCCCTCACGCCCCGTCGGGGCGGGTCAGTACGACGGCGTCCCGGCCGTCGATGTCTTCGAGCAGGACGTCGACGTCCTCGGAACGGGAGGTCGGGATGTTCTTCCCGACGTAGTCGGCGCGGATGGGCAGCTGCCGGTGACCGCGATCCACCAGGACCGCCAACTGGATGACGTCGGGCCGCCCCAGGTCGCGCAGGGCGTCGAGTGCGGCGCGGATGGTGCGTCCGGAGTAGAGGACGTCGTCGACGAGGATGACGGTCGCACCGTCGATTCCCCCGGCGGGCACGTCGGTGGGCTGCAGCGCCCGGTGCCCGCGCGAACGCAGGTCGTCCCGGTAGAGCGTGATGTCCAGCGAACCGCAGGAGATGTCCACCCCCGAAAACTCCGCGATCCTGCTCTTCAGCCGCCGTGCGAGGGGCACTCCCCCGGAGGGGATCCCCAACAGAATGACGCGACCCGACTCCGCAGAGTCCAGGGCCGTCTTCTCAATGATCTGGTGCGCGATGCGCGCGACCGTCCGGTTGACATCGTCCGCTGACAGCAGCTCCGTCTTCACCGGTTGATCGTGTCCGCTCATCGTGACCTCCTTTCCCGCCTCACGGTGCGGTTCCTTAAAGGATGCCTATGCTTGAACTACGATGATCACCCTAGCACCACCGGAACCGACGGGAAACGCTTCTCCGCCGGAACCACCCATCCGGCGGTGGAACTGACGACGGGAGCGCCAGCATGAGCCTGACGACCAGCCACTTCGTGCCCTTCGACAGGGAGGACGTCTGGGACTGGCACACGCGTACCGGAGCGGTCGTGCGCCTGTCTCCCCCGTTCGCCCCCATGACCCCGGTCCGGGAGGCCAGCCGTCTCTCCGACGGAACGACCGTGTTCAGCCTCCCCGCCGGCCTCAAGTGGGTCGCCCGGCACGACCTCTCGGGGTACCGCCGGGGCCACCGGTTCACGGATGTCTGCGTGTCGGCGCCACTCAGGGCCCTGGCCAACTGGCGGCACGTGCACACCTTCGCCGACGCGCCCGGCGGGACCGTCATCACGGACGAGGTCACCACCCGTGTCCCCGGATCCACGTTGACCGGATTGTTCGCCTACCGCCAGCACCAGTTGTTCGAGGACCTGAAGTTCCTGGCGCGATTGTCCGCCCACACCCCCGGGGAACTGCGGGACGACGACGGAAATCCCCGTCGGCTGACCATCGCGGTCACCGGCTCCGGAGGTACCGTCGGCCGCGCCCTGTGCGCACAGCTCGGCACCGCAGGGCACACCGTCATCAGGCTCCGGCGGGGAAACGTGGACGATCGGGAGGACACGCGCGCGTGGAATCCCTCCGATCCCGACCCCGATCTGCTGAGTGGGGTCGACGTCCTCGTCCACCTCGCGGGCGAACCGTTGCTCGGCCGATTCACCGAGGGCCACAAGCGCTCGATCCGGGAGTCGAGGACGGCGCCGACGCGGTACCTCGCCGAACTCGTCGCCGCCTCCCCCGGCTGCCGCACGATGATCTGCGCCTCGGCCATCGGTTTCTACGGCCACGACCGCGGCGACGAGATCCTCACCGACGTGTCCGCTCCGGGAGAAGGATTCCTCGCCGAGGTGTGCCGGGACTGGGAGCGGGCGTGCCAACCCGCCACCGACGCCGGGAAACGGGTCGTCAACATCCGGACCGGCATCGTGCTCGCCGGCACGGGCGGGGTGCTCCCCCTGCTGAAGATGCTGTTCTCGGCGGGGCTCGGTGGAAAGTTCGGTGACGGGTCGATCTGGTTCAGCTGGATCTCGATCGACGACCTCACGGACATCTACTGCCGCGCGATCGTCGACCCCGCGCTCAGCGGCCCGATCAACGCCACGGCCCCCAACCCCGTCCGCAACGCGGAGATGACCGAGGCGCTCGCCAGCGAGCTCAACCGACCGGCGTTCCTCCAGATACCGACCCTCGGACCGAAGCTCCTCCTCGGCAGTGAGGGGGCCGAGCAGATCGCCCTCGCCAACCAACGGGTCGCCCCCACGATCCTCGAATCGCTGGAACACACATTCCGGCATCCGACGATCGACGTCGCGCTCGCCCACGAGCTCGGTGGCGAGGAACTTCTCGGTTCCACGGGGACCACCCCGTGACCCGACCCGGTGTCCGGTCGGACCGTGTGAGCGGCAGGGCCCTCATCCCCGGTATCATTGGCCAGACACGTGCGGTGTCCTCACGCCGCCCCCATTCAGTGACACGAGGAGCTCTGCGCCACCGTGACCGACAATGACGACATTGACGACAATGAGAACGTCCCCACCCCGGTCAATCTGGACCGGGTCTCCGAGATCCTGGACTCCCAGGACCTGAAATGGCTGTGGGACGAGGACTCGCCCGACATCCTCCGCACCGGCTTCCCCAACGCCGCCTTCGCATTCTTCATCCGCGAGGACAAGATCCTCGCGGATGCCGTGTGGCGGGGCGCCCCCGCCCGGGAGCGCGCCCCGGAGATGCTCGCGGCGGTCAACGAATGGAACCTGACCCAGATCACCCCGATCCTGCATTTCTCGGAATCCCCGGACGGGACCCTGTCGGTGCACGCGCACCGGCGCCTACTGGCCACTGAGGGAGCGACCCGGAATCAGGTCGGGGCGTTCACGATGTCCACCCTCGAGCTCACCGTGAACTGCTTCGAGTGGCTCGGTTCGCAGTTCCCCGATCTCGTCACCTGGCAGGAGCACAACCATGAGTAACGACGCCGAGAACACCGTCAACCCGTCCGCCGGAGACACCGCAGCGGTGGGCCCCGTCACCTTCGATGATGTCCGCGGGGTCATGCGGGGTTTCGGTGTCGAACTGGCCATGGCCGAGGAACCGACCGTCGGTGGCGCCAACCTCAACGGCACGCAGGTGACCTTCGCCATCATCGGTGGCGGAGTCCTCCTCATCCGCGCGGATGTACCGACCGGTGGTGATCCGGCGGCGGGTGATCCGACGCTGTTCCTCGCCGCCAACAGGTTCAACGCCCTGAGCTTCGACGTCAAGGCGACCGTCGTCGACCGCACCGAGCAGCTCATTCTCCGCACCGAGAGCGAGACCCTCCTCGCTGCAGGCATGACCGCACCGCAGCTCACCGCCGCGGTACGCTCCGGCGTCGACGTCGTTCTCGCGGCGCAGAGCGCGTTGACCGAGATCGCCGACTCCATCCGCGAGAGCATCCGGGACCAGCCGCCCACCGACGCCTGACCACCCGGCCCCCGATCCCCTCCGAAGGCCCGATACCAGTGAACCCGATCCTCGAGACCGCCTCCCGCGTCCTGACCTCAGACGGACACGTCGTGCAGCACGGCGAAGACCGCCTCACGATCGAGACCGACACGTGGGTCCTCACCTTCACGGTCTCGGACGGCGATTCCCTGATCGCCTCGGGGATGCGGAAACGCCTCACCACGATGGAGAATTCCGGCGCCGTCGTCGATCTGGTCCAGGCGTGGTACACGCACGGTCGGGACCTCCCGTCCGCCGGCTACAACACCGACATCGCCCCCGGACACATCGTCCTCGTGTCATCCGCCGCACTCATGTGCGCGGACCGCATCGGCGCGGAGACGGTCGCCGACTTCACCCGTTACGCGTACGACGGAACACGCACCCTCATGGGGTACGCCGAGGAGGCGCTGCCCGGAGGTGTACCGGCGAAGCCCGCGTTCGACGTGATCCCGTCCTCGGAAGCGGCCCCCGGTAACGGACCCGGGGTCGATCCCCCGCATCTCCACGCCGTGTTGTCCGGTCTCGAGGCGACGGCCGTCGGTGTGACCCACGGGACCGCCCGCCGTGGCCCGGTACCGTGCACCATCACCGCCGCGGATCATTCCCCCTGGTACAGGATCGAGGGTCGGTGGCCGACGGAACTGCCCGTCGACGACCCGAACCTGCTGACGATGACCCTGCACATCTGCAACGAGTTCACCGTGTCAGCGGCCGGCCCCGTCATCGACTTCGTCGCGTCCCGTGGCCAGATAGTCCTCAAGGCGACCGCCCTGGTCTTCTGCCCCCGCGAAATCGACGACGCGGTTCTGGCGGAGACCCTCGACCGGAAGCTGCGCTGGATGCAGGCCGGCCTGCACCACGTCTCGGATCGACTGCAGGCCCCCGCCGTGTGTCCCCTCCCCTGAGGATCAGCTCTCCGCGAGACGCCGTTTCTCCTCCGCCACGTCGAAATCGGGTTCGGGCCACTCCAGATCCATGGACCGGAGCGCATCCAGCAGGAGATACTTCACCACCATCCGCGCGTAGGGTTTGTCGTCCCCCGGCACGCAGTACCAGGGGGCGAAATCCGTGGACGTGCGGCGCAGGGCGATCTCGTACGCCTCCTGGTACTCCTCCCAGTAGCCCCGCTCGGTGACATCGCCCGGGTTGTACTTCCAGTGCTTGTCGGCGCGTTCCAGTCGTTCCTCGAGGTTCTCCCGCTGGAACTCTGGGCTGATATGCAGCATGACCTTCACGACCCGGACACCGGATTCAGCGAGCTCCCGCTCGAAATCCACGATCGCACCGTAGCGTCGCTCGATCTCGTCCGCCGGCGACAGCCCGTGGACACGGTGGATGAGCACATCCTCGTAGTGGGAGCGGTCGAAGACGCCGATGCGTCCGGGACGGGGCAGCTTCTTCCGGATCCGCCAGAGGAAGTCGTGTGCGAGCTCCTCCTCGGTCGGCTTCCCGAAGGCGGCCAGGTCCACGCCCTGCGGGTCGACGATCCCGAGCACGTGTCGGACCACACCGCCCTTGCCCGCGGTGTCCATGCCCTGGAGGACGAGGAGGACCGCCCCGGCACCGTCACCGTGCACCCGTCCGTTGGCGTAGAGCATCTCCTGGAGCTCCGCGAGCTCGTCGTCGATCTCGGAGAACTCCTTCTTCAGTTTGTCCTTGTCCCCCTTGAAGTTCGGGGTGGATCCGGGATCGACGTCCGCGATGACGAAGTCCTTCCCGACCCGGAGTTCCTTCGCGTCTTCCGTACTGAAATTTGCCATGTCGTCATGGTAGCCGCAACAACGGAAATTCCCCGGTACCCGTCATCGGGTATCCGGGGAATCAATTCACCATTCGCGGTGTCAGCGGGCCGTGTCGGACCCTTCCGGAACGGGGTTGACCGCACCACCGGCGTCCGTGACCCGGAATTCGGCCTCGCCCCCGGACTGATAACCGGGATCGTCCTCGTCATCCGTCGGGTCACCGGCGTCGAGGAAGTCCGGCGCCTCGGGCTCCGGTTCCCCGGCACGCAGCGAGTCGAGGTTGCCGGCCACCGAGTCGAGCACCGCGTTGACGTAGGCCTGTGCGGTGTCGGAGGAGTAGTCTCCGGTGAGCCGGACGGCCTCATCGATGGCGGCCACGGGCGGGACGTCCGGGTTGAAGAGCAGCTCCCAGACCGCGACCCGCAGGATCGCCCGTTCGACGGCCGGCAGCCGCCCGAACGTCCAGTCCTCGACCAGGTACCTCGAGATCGTCTCATCGACGCGGTCCAGCTCGTAGGCCGTGCCCTCGACGATCGTCCGGGTGTAGTCCGCGATCGGAGCGACGTCGGGCTGCGGCAGGCGGGACAGTTCCACCCGGTCCTCGACGATCGCGACGGGGTCGACGTCGCGGGCCTCCGCCTCGAAGAGGATGTCCACGGCGCGGCGACGCGCACGGAAACGGGCACCGCGACGCTTGTGGGGCGGACGCCTTCCGGCGTCCGCTCGGTTGTCTTTGTCAGTCACAGCTGGATCGGCCCCGGCGATCAGTTGTTGACGCGGGAGAGGTAGGAGCCGTTGCGGGTGTCCACCTTGAGGACGTTGCCGGTCTCGATGAACAGCGGGACCTGGATCTCGGCTCCGCTCTCGAGCGTCGCGGGCTTGGTTCCACCGGTGGAGCGGTCACCCTGCAGGCCCGGGTCGGTGTGCTCGACCTTGAGCTCGACGGCGATCGGCAGCTCCACGAAGAGCGGCTCACCCTCGTGGAAGGAAACCTGGACGGTCATGTTCTCGAGGAGGAACTTCGCGCCGTCACCCATGAGATGGTCGCCGACCTCGATCTGCTCGAAGGTCTTGGCGTCCATGAGCACGTAGGAGGTGCCGTCATGGTAGAGGTAGGTCATGTCGCGGCGGTCGACCGTCGCCGTCTCGACCTTGACGCCGGCGTTGAAGGTCTTGTCCACAACCTTGCCCGAGACGACGTCCTTGAGCTTGGTCCGCACGAAAGCGGGGCCCTTGCCCGGCTTGACGTGCTGGAACTCGACGATCTGCTGCAGCTTGTTGTCGATCTTGAGCACAAGACCGTTCTTGAAGTCGGCGGTGGTTGCCACTCGTTGCTCTCCCTCGGATGTTGCGGTGCGGGAACGCACCCGGTGGATCCGGGCTTCCCACTGGTACGGCGTATCAGCTTACATCACGCCCCGGATCAGATCACCCGCAGGTCCTTCGGCAGGCGGGTGATCACTTCCGGCGAGCCTGCGGTGATGATGAGCGTGTCCTCGATCCGCACTCCGCCACGACCCGGGACGTAGACCCCGGGTTCGATGGTCAGGGTCATGCCCTCACGGAGTTCGCCCGACCCTGTGAGAGACGCCATCGGCGGTTCATGGACGTCGAGCCCGATCCCGTGGCCCGTCGAGTGCACGAAGTAGTCGCCGTAACCGGCCGCCGCGATGATGTCCCGGCAGGCGGCGTCCACGTCGCGCAGCGGTGTCCCCGGGGTGGCGGCCTCCACGCCCGCGGCCTGGGCACGGTGCACGAGGTTGTAGATCTCCTCCGTGAACTCGGTGGTGTGCCCCATGACGTAGGTGCGGGTGCAGTCCGAGTTGAATCCGCGGTCGTGCGCACCGAAGTCGATCGTCACGAGATCCCCGGCCTCGATGACCCGGTCACCGGCGCCGTGATGGGGTTTGGCCGAGTTCGGCCCGGAGGCGACGATCGTGTCGAAGCTGACGCGCTCGGCCCCGAGCATCCGCATGCGGTACTCGAGATCGGCCGCTACCTGACGTTCCGTCCGTCCGACAGCGAGTTCCCCGGCGTCCAGGACCTGCGCGAGGGCCGTCGACGCGAGCTCCGCGACGCCGGTGAGACGCTCGAGCTCGAGCTGGTCCTTGGTCAGCCGGAGATCCTCGATGAGACCGGTCACGGGGACGAGCTGGACGTCCTCACCACAGGCGTCGGACAGCCGGTCGAGCTGCGCCACCGTGACGTGCGAGGCCTCGAAACCGACCCGTCGCGGACCGGTTACCTCACGGAGGAGCTCGACCCCGACATCCCGCGCCTTCAGGCACTCGATGTCCGGGACCTCCTCCGCGATCTGTGTGGTGTAGCGGCCGTCCGTCGCGATCCGCGCGGAGAGGTCCTTCGACAGCAGCAACGCACCGTTCGACCCGGAGAACCCGGACAGGTAGCGCACGTGGGTCAGATGGGTGACGAGTATCGAGTCGATGCGTCGCCCGGCCATCTCCGCGGCGAGTGCGCGCCGTCGGTTCGAGAATCGGGTATCAGCGAAAAAAGCCACAATGTCACCGTGCCTAACATGGTTGCGGGGTCGGCGGCCGTCCCGGCTGGACAACCTGGGGCAGGTACCGACACGACGTTCTTTGGACATAGGTTAACCCGTGTGCCCGTTCCCGTACGCCAGGGGCGGGCGACTGTTGTTAACGGGGGTGCCGCACCACGGACGCTGGCGCCCTCGATTCCCGGGCGGGAGAACCGTGGCGCGGTCCCCCGGCGGGTCCGCACCGGCCGTCTTCCGGGCACGGAGGGACGTCCACCGGGCTACGTGGCCAGCTTCCGGAGCGCGAAGGAGTATCCGTCCGTACCCAGTCCGGCGATCACCCCACGCGCGATCGGGGAGAGATAGGAGTGGCCGCGGAACGCTTCGCGGGCGTGCACGTTCGAGATGTGGACCTCGATGAAACCGGCGTCGTCGGCGACCTCGGCGAGTGCGTCACGCAGCGCCACCGAGGTATGGGTCAAGCCTCCGGGGTTGATGATGACCGGATTTCCGGCGTCGGCCGATTCGTGTATCCAGTCGATCAACTGCCCCTCCCAGTTCGACTGCCGGCACCGTACCGTGACGCCGAGTTCATCCGCCAGGGCGGTGAGCTGCCTCTCCACGTCCCCGAGGGTCGTCGAACCGTAGATCTCCGGCTGGCGTTTCCCCAACCGGTCGAGATTGGGACCGTTGTAGACGTCTATGGTGCGCATGGAGACGATCCTAGCCACCGATCGCGGCGTACGCGGCACGGAGACTGTCCGTCGACGGCCCCTCCAGCCGGATCGTGGAGCCGACGTCCGTGAGCGCGACGAAGCGGATGTGGCCGTCGCGGTTCTTCTTGTCCCGGGTCATTCCGGCGTAGAGTTCGTCGAAGCATCCGGGGACGTAGGTGGTGGGCAGCCCCACGGATGAGAGGATGCGGCGGTGCCTGTCCACCAGGTCGGTGTCGATGTGCCCCAGTTCGCGGCTCAGTTCGGCGATGAACATCATGCCGACGGCCACGGCGCGCCCGTGCCGCCAGGCGAAGTGCTCACGCAGCTCGACGGCGTGCCCGAAGGTGTGCCCGTAGTTGAGGATCTCCCGCAGTCCGGCCTCCTGGAGGTCCTCAGACACGACCCGTGCCTTCACGGCGACCGACCGGGCGATGAGTTCGGGCAGGTGCCCGTCGGCCCGCAGGCACGCCTCCGGATCCGACTCGTACCGGGCGAGGATCTCGGGGTCCGCGATGAACCCGGTCTTTATGATCTCCGCACTTCCGGCGACGATCTCGTCCGCGGGAAGCGTTCCCAGGCGGTCGAGATCGATGAACACCGCCGCCGGCTCATGGAAGCAGCCGACGAGGTTCTTCCCCGCGGCCGTGTTGATCCCCGTCTTTCCGCCGACCGCGGCGTCAACCATCGCGAGCAGCGTCGTCGGGACCTGGATGACCGCCACGCCACGCATCCAGGTGGCGGCGATGAAACCCGCGAGATCGGTGGCCGCACCACCGCCCAGCCCGATGACGACGTCCCGACGTCCGAGCCCCGCGCGGCCGAGTGCGTCCCAGCATTCGCCTGCGCTCTCCAGGGTCTTCCCCGACTCGGCGTCCGGTATGACGTGCCGGACGACCTCGAGTCCGGCGTCCGAGAGGGCCTCCGTCAGTCCCTCCGCCACTGCGCTGAGAGCCTCCTGGTGGAGGATGGCGGCTTTCCGTGCGCCGGGCGAACCGGCGGCGAACTCCGCGACCGCTCCGTCCAGACCGTGTCCGATCCGGACGGTGTACGGGGCGGGGCCGGTGACGGCGATGGTCGATTCAAAGGATCCGGAGGTGCTCACTGTGGTGCCTTTCGCGCTGGATACGTGAGGTTGCGGGTGGGGGTGCCTAGACCTCGGAGTCGAGGTAGCCCAGAACGTCGGCGACCACCTGCTGAGGGGTACGTTCGTCGGTTCGGGCGCGGAAGCTCGCCACCTCACGGTAGAACTGGCGGCGGCCGTCGAGGAGTTCCGTGTAGCGCGCGAGGGCGTCGTCGCCGTCGAGCACCGGACGGTTCCCGCCCGCCGTGCGGCGAACCCCCTCCTCCGCTGACACGTCGAGCCAGATGACCTCGTGCTGGTCGAGCAGTTCCCTGGTCGAGCGTGTGACCACCGCGCCGCCGCCCAGGCTGACCACCCCGTTGTGGTCCAGGGCTTCCGCCACGATGCGGGCCTCGAGTTCACGGAAGAACTCCTCGCCCAGGTCCGCGTAGATGTCACCGCAGGGTTTCCCCTGCTCCTGCTCCATCATCTGATCGGTGTCGATGACCGTCGTATTCAGCGCACTGGCCAGTCTGCGACCGATGGTGGATTTCCCGGCGCCGGGCGGACCGACGAGTACGACACGGGGTTTGGACATCAGTTATCGAACTCCAGACGCTCGGCGACACGGGACAGGTAGCTGGTGATGTTACGGGAGGTCTCGCCGAGGCTGTCGCCCCCGAACTTGGCGAGAACAGCCCTGGCGAGGACTAGCGCGACCATCGCCTCAGCGACGACGCCCGCCGCCGGGACCGCGCAGACGTCACTGCGCTGGTGGATGGCACTGGCGGCCGCCCCGCTCGTCATGTCCACGGTCTTCAACGCACGTGGAACGGTGGAGATGGGTTTCATCGCGGCCCGGACCACGAGGGTCTGTCCGTTGGTCATTCCACCCTCCAGCCCACCGGCCCTGTTCGTGGTCCGGGTGACACCGTCGTCGGTCCGGATCATCTCGTCGTGCGCGGCGGAACCGCGGCGGCGTGCCTCGGCGAATCCGTCCCCGATCTCCACGCCCTTGATGGCCTGGATCCCCATGAGAGCCGCGGCGAGCTGAGCGTCGAGGCGGTCCTCCCCGGAGATGTGGCTCCCCAATCCGACGGGTAGCCCGTGGACCACGACCTCGACGACGCCACCGAGGGTGTCGCCGGCCTTCTTGGCGGCCTCGATCTCGGCGATCATCGATTCCTCGGCCTCGGCGTTGAAGGCACGCACCGGTGATTCGTCGATCGCGTCGAGGTCACTGAACGCCGGAACAGGTGCACCGTCGACGACCTTCGAGTCACCGATGGAGATGACGTGCGAGAGCACCTCCACGCCGAGTGTCTCGCGGAGGAAGTTCCGTGCCAGGGTCGCAGCGGCCACCCTGGACGCGGTCTCCCGGGCGGAGGCACGCTCGAGAACGGGCCGTGCCTCGTCGAAGTCGTACTTGAGCATTCCCGCGAAGTCCGCGTGCCCGGGACGGGGTCGGGTCAGTTTCGCCCCACGCCCGGAGTCCATCGCACGTGCGACCTCCTCGTCGTCGAGGTCGACCGGGTCGGCGGACATGATCGTCGTCCACTTCGGCCACTCGGTGTTTCCGATCATGATCGCCACCGGACCACCGATCGTCTGCCCGTGGCGGACGCCGGTGAGCATCGTCACCTCATCGGCCTCGAACTTCATCCGGGCCCCGCGACCGTAGCCCAGTCGACGGCGGGCGAGTTGGGTGGAGATCTGATCAGTCGTCAGTGGAACCCCCGCGGGCATGTGCTCCACCAGTGCGATGAGAGCCTGACCGTGGGATTCCCCTGCTGTAGTCCATCGAAGCATGCGCTCATTCTTCCATGCGATCAGTTCACCGGAACACCAGGGTCCCCGAAACGCCCCCGGTCACGGTCACACGGAGCCGGGAACCGCGGAGACCAACACGATGAGGGTGCCCGCGAACATGGCCGGACCGTGTGGAATGGAGCTGCGCCCGGTTCCGACGAGAACCACCGAGGTGAGCAACCCGGACAACGCCGCCGCCAGGAGACCACCGGAGATCCCGCCGATGACCGTGGCCAGGATGCCGAGCGGCACCGCGAGTTTGATGTCCCCTCCCCCGATACCGCCACCGGTCAATCCGGCCAGGAGCAGGTAGATCAGGGACCAGGCGAGACCGGGGACGAGAAAAACCGGTGCGAACCAGCACGTCACCAGGAGTGCGGACACCGCCGGGGGCACGGTCAGACCGTCGGGGAGCCTGCGGTGACGGAGATCGGAGCGCACCAGGAGACCGGCCCAGATGACGAGGACGGGGATCGACGGCAGCAGAGTCATCCACGGGAATCTAATCTCCCGGGGCACCACGGTCCGCGGGCGGTGCGGTGCAGCTGTGGACCACCGACCCGGAGGATCAGAAGATCGCACCCACGAACGTCACGACACCGAAGATCAGCAACGGGAGCACGGCGAGGTGATAGCACGCGAAGGTGAGGTTCATCCAGGTAGGCGGGCGATTCGTGTCGAATCTGTCCAGGTGACGGGCGTAGACGACGGCGTTGACGACCAGTGCGATCGTGGCGAGCGTGAGATAGCTCAGCTCCGCGAACGGTCGCTCCGGGGGATTGAACCCGGACAGAAAGACCACCAGGAGGTAGCCGACCGGAACGAGCAGCGCGATCAGGAGATGCCCGAACCAGGGGCTGTTTCCGCGGCGTCTCCCGCTGTTCATGATCCGGAGCTCCGGTCGCGGAGTGCGTCCGTCAGTGCCGCGCGCATCGCGTCGCGGGGCGCCGGTTCTCCGGTGAACTGCTCGAACTGGCTCAACGCCTGGCCCGCCAGCATCACGTCACCGCCGACCACGGGGACACCGTTGCCCGCTGCCGCCCGGGCCAGCGGTGTCGGCCACGGATCGTAGATGACGTCCAGCACCGGTACCCGTGCGAGATCCTCCTCGATCCCGTCCAGTGCCGCCGCGGGAACGGTCGAGATGACCACCGCCGCGTCGCGCACGGCCGCTCTGACCCGGTCCCGGTCCGGAACCGTCCAGTGGAGCTCGATCCCGAGTGTCTCCGCGAGCGGTGCGAGTTCAGCGCTGCGGTCGGACCGGTTGATCACGGTCACGGCCCGGTACCCCGACTGGCCCAGTGCCCACAGCGCGGGTCTCGCGGTCCCCCCGGCTCCGACGAGCACGGCACGTTCCCCGGCCGCGGGGTTCCGGACTCCCAGATCCCCGAGCGCGGCCGACACCCCCTCGCAGTCCGTGTTGTCCGCGCGCCAGCCACCGGCGATCCGGACCAGGGTGTTCGCGGATCCGATCGCGGCGGCCCGGGGTGTGACCTCCCGGGCGACGTCGAGGGCCGCGAATTTCCCGGGCATGGTGACCGAGAAACCGGCGAACTCCGCCGGGGCGTCCGACACGATCCGTCGCAGGTCCTCCGCACCGCAGTCGATCCGGGTGTAGCACCAGTCATCCAGTCCGATCGCCCGGTATCCGGCCATGTGGATGACGGGCGAGAGACTGTGCTCGACCGGACGGCCGAGCACAGCGGCCCGGTGACGGATGGGATCACTCACGGATGGTTCTTCCTTTCACGGGAGCCGGCGCCCCACGGGTGCTTCGGATCGGGTGTACCGGGCTCCGGTACACCGCCGACGGAGGCTGTCAGCGGTTGGAGTCGAGGACACCGTTGTCCACCGATTGCTGGGTGTCCCGCAGGTGGTCCTCGAAGGTGTCGTTGAAGACGGTCGTGCCGTCACTGTCGATGGTGACGAAGAAGAGCCAGTTGCCTTCAGCCGGATTCTCCATGGCCTCGATTGCCTCGATGGACGGTGCCGCGATGGGGGTCTGGGGAAGCCCGTCCATGGCGTACGTGTTCCACGGGGTTCTGCGGGCACGGTCCTCGTCGGTGGTCGCCACCTCGACGTCGGTGAGGTCGTAGTTGACCGTCGAGTCGAACTCGAGCCGCATGGGCTCGGCGAGCCGGTTGAGAATGACCCGGGCGACCTTGTCGAAGTCACCGGCCGGCGCCTCCCGTTCCACCAGGGACGCTGCGGTGAGCAGCTCGTAGGGTGTGAGGTGCATGGCGTTCGCACGGTCGACGATTCCGGTGGAGTTGTATTCCTCGGTACCCGCGCTGACGAGTTCCCGCAGGATGCCGGTGGCATCCTGTTCCGGATTGATCACGTAGCTGCCCGGAGTGATGAGTCCCTCGAGACGCTTCGGGTCGCCGTTGCGGGCACGAACCTGTTCGAGGGCCCACTCGGGTGCCCCGAACTCAGCCGGATCGGTGGTGGCGGCCACTCTCTCGAGTTCCTCCGCCGTGACACAGTTCGGGGAGCCCAGGGTGCAGGTCACCCCGGCGATCTTCGTGTAGATGCCGGGACGGGTCTCGCCGCCGATGACCCGGACATCCATCAGGGTCGCCCCTCCCGGGATCTCCAGCATCTCCACCTTGTTCGCGGGATCCACGAGGGCGGCGACCGCGGACTTCGCGCTCATCTCCCCCTGGAGCCGGTAGAACCCCGGCTGGACCCGGGCCGCATCCGGGTTCGCCCCGGCCGCGGCCTGGAACGCACCGTTGGATTTGACGATCCCCCTCTCCACGAGTTCGGGGCCGAGCGCGGACACGGACGACCCCTCCTTGATCTGGACGAGTTGTACGATCTCGTTGCCGGTGCCGTTGAAGTCCTCCGGCGCGTTAGAACCGCTGCGTGATCCCACGATGTACACGACCGTCCCGATGATGATGAGGACACTGGCTATGACGATGGCCATGCCGGACTGCCGCCGACGGACGTACCTGGGTTCCATCCGGCGCCCCTTCGGGCTGCGCCTGGGGCGTGCTCTGTTCATCTATGAACCGTCCTCAACGTCGGTGGCCGACAGGGCGTTCGCCCGGGCGTCGAGCCATGATTGGAGAATTTCGACGGCAGCGGCCTGGTCGATCACACTGCGTCCGTTCTTGGTCGTTCGTCCCGACATGTGCAGTGCCCTGGTGGCCAGTACAGAGGTCAGCCGCTCGTCGGCGAGTCTGACGGGGATCTTCCTACCCTGATCGTTCCATCCGGTCAGCCGCCGGTCGATGCGGAAGGCGAACTCCTTCGCGTGCTTGACGGAGGACGAACCGTTGCCGTGGAGATCCCGCGGCAATCCGACGACGACCTCGACGACACCGTATTCGGTGATCAGCTCGATGAGCCGGTCGATGTCGGAACCGTCACGGTCCTTCAGGCCCGTCACCCGGGGAACGGTCTCCACCGGGGTCGCCAGCCGACCGTCCGAGTCAGACACCGCGACGCCGATCCGTACCGTTCCGACGTCGATCCCGAGACGCCGTCCCCTACCGGGGTCATCGACTCCGGGTTTGTCTGGCTGTATGGGCATGCTCTCGGCTTCGTCTTTCGTCTCGGGAGTATGGGCACTGGGACGGGGCATTCACACCTGCGCGTGTGCTTCGTGGAGATGGCCGTGCGCTCCGGTGGGGTGCGCACCCCACCAGGCACCGACCGTAACAGAACCGTCACAGCGGCGCGTCGGACACGCAACCCCAAATCTATAGCATTTCGGCTCCGCCACAGGCCTGCGCCCGGTGGGGCGGTGGGTGCGGCGTGTCCCCGGGCCCCGTCCGGCGGCACTCCGGAACCGGATCCGGGTGGGGGCACCGCGACCGCGGATCGCTGAGCGACCGTGGCCGTCAACGGTTGCGGAGGTCGTCCTCCACGGCACTGAAGGCCGCGTCGATGCCGGAGGCGTCCGAACCCGATCCCTGGGCCATGTCCGGCTTGCCACCTCCGCGGCCACCGACCGGCCCGCCGAAGACCCTGATGAGATCACCGGCACGGACACCTCGTTCCACGGCGCCGTCGGTGGCTGCGACGAGGAACGGTACCTTGCCCCGGTCATCAGCTGTCGCGAGCACGATCACCGCCGGTTCGGATCCGATCCGGTTCCTCAGGTCAGTGGCGACGGTACGCAGGTCGCCACCCGCGGTGCCCTCCGGAAGACGTGCGGTGAGCAGGGTGAAGTCACCGACCTGGCGGGCCTGCTTCAGGTAGTCGGCGGTGGCGGCCGCGAGCTGCCTGCGGTGGAGTGCCGCGATCTCCTTCTCCGCCGCCTTCAGCTTCTCGGTGAGCTGTGCGATACGGTCCGGCAGCTCGTCGCTGGGCGCCTTCAGGGAGGTCGCGAGGCCTTCCACGAGGGCGCGCTCACGGGACAGGTACCGGAAGGAATCCAGGCCCGAGTAGGCCTCGATCCGTCTGACACCGGACCCGACCGACGCCTCGCCGAGGACCGACACCGGTCCGATCTGGGAGGAGTGGCCGACATGGGTGCCGCCGCAGAGCTCCATCGAGAACGGTCCGCCGATCTCGACGACGCGGACCCGGTCGCCGTAGTTCTCTCCGAACAGGGCCAGCGCCCCCATTGCCTTGGCCTCGTCGAGGCTCGTCTCGAAGGTGTTGACCGCCCAGTCGGCGTCCACCGCCTGGTTGGTGATGGTCTCGATCTCGGTGAGCTGCTCGGGGGTGAGCGCCCGTGCTGAGTTGAAGTCGAAGCGGAGGTAGCCCGGCTTGTTCATCGAGCCGGCCTGGACGGCGTTGGGGCCGAGGACCTGACGCAGGGCGGCGTGGATGAGGTGGGTGCCGGAGTGCGCCTGGCGGGCGGCGTGCCGCCAGCCTTCGTCCACGGAGGCCAGCGCCTGTTCGCCGACGCCGATCTCACCGTTCTCCACGGTGGCCTTGTGCACCCAGAGCTTCTTGCCGATCTTCTGGACGTCGTTGACGCGCAGCCTGGTGTCCCCGAGGGTGATCGCGCCCCGGTCGCCCAACTGTCCGCCCGCCTCCGCGTACATCGGGGTCACGTCGAGGATCACCTCGACGTCCGTGCCCTCAGCCGCGCGGGTGACGGTCGAACCACCCTGCAGCAGACCAAGAACCCGGCCCTCGGCCTCGAGGTTGTCGTAGCCCACGAACACCGTGGGGTGTTCGTCGACGAACTCCCGGTAGACGGAGAGATCGGCGTGACCGTGCTTCTTTGCACGGTTGTCGGCCTTCGCACGGTCCCGCTGTTCCGCCATGAGGGCGTCGAATCCGGCGCGGTCGACCTCGAGACCGGCTTCAGCGGCCATCTCCATCGTCAGGTCGATCGGGAATCCGTAGGTGTCGTGCAGCGCGAAGGCCTGGTCACCGGCCAACGTCTTCGCACCCGACGAACGGACGCTCTCGGCGGCGCGCTCGAACAGGTGGGTACCCGACTCCAGTGTCCGGAGGAAGGCCTTCTCCTCGGTCACCGCGGTGTCGAGGATCCGGCCCCGGGAATCCGCGATCTCCGGGTAGGAGGGGGTCATCGTGTCCATGATGGTGGCGATGAATCGTTCCATCGTCTCGCCCGTGGCACCGAGCAGCCGCGCGGACCTGATGATCCGCCGCAGCAACCGGCGCAGGATGTAACCGCGTCCCTCGTTGCCCGGGGTGACGCCGTCGAGGATCAGCATCATCGCGGTACGGGAGTGGTCGGCGATGACCCGGAACCGGATGTCATCGGCGTGCTTCGCCCCGTAGGTCGCGCCGGTCAGCTGCTCCGCGACATCGATCACGGGGCGCAGGAGATCGGTTTCGTAGACGTTCTCGACGCCCTGCAGCAGGCAGGCGACGCGCTCGATGCCGAGACCGGTGTCGATGTTCTTCTTCGGCAGCGGGCCGAGGATCTCGAAGTTGTCCTTGCCGATTCCCTCGCCGCGCTCGTTCTGCATGAAGACGAGGTTCCAGATCTCCATGTAGCGGTTGTCGTCGGCCTCCGGGCCACCGTCGGCGCCGTACTCCGGACCGCGGTCGTAGTAGATCTCCGAGCAGGGGCCGCAGGGGCCGGGGATACCCATGGACCAGTAGTTGTCCGCCATCCCGAGTCGCTGGATGCGTTCCTTCGGCAGTCCGATCCTGTTCTCCCAGATGTCCGCGGCCTCATCGTCGTCGAGGTAGACGGTGACCCACAGGCGGTCGGGGTCCATCCCGAAACCGCCGTCCGCGACGGAACCGGTGAGCAGGTTCCACGCGTGAGTGATCGCACCCTCCTTGAAGTACTGGCCGAAGGAGAAGTTGCCCGCCATCTGGAAGAAGGTGTTGTGCCGGGTCGTGATACCGACTTCCTCGATGTCCAGGGTGCGGACACACTTCTGGATCGAGGTCGCGGTACCGGAGGGGAAGGGCGGGTTCTGCTGGCCCAGGAAGTACGGCTTGAACGGCACCATCCCGGCGTTGACGAACAGGAGGTTGGGGTCGTCGAGGATCAACGGGGCACTGGGTACCTCGACGTGTCCAGCTTTGACGAAGTGCGCGATGAAGCGCTCCCGGATCTCGTGGGTCTGCACGGTTCTAGAATCCTCGCTGTCATGTTTTGGGATCGGTCCCGGACAACCTTACCCGCTCCGTCCCCACCTTCCCGTCCCACCCCGGGGTCCTTCGGAGGTCGCCGGATCACGCCCCCGTGACCGGGACGTGCGCGGCGGTCACCACCGCCGGGTCACTTCCGGTTCCCCCGGATGATCCGGCGCAGACGCCCGACGACGTCACCGAGCCGTTGCTCGCCGCCGTGCCCGGTGGGCCGGTAGTAGCACGCGTCCGCCAACGAATCCGGAAGATACTGCTGATCCAGGATGCCGCGGGGATCATCGTGCGGATAGCGGTAGCCGACGGCGTTGCCGAGCTTCTTCGCCCCTGCGTAGTGCCCGTCCCGGAGATGCGGCGGAACGTGCCCCGATCGGCCGTCCCGGACGTCCCGGAGCGCCGCGTCGATCGCCGTGATCACGGCGTTGGATTTGGGTGAGGTCGCCAGGTGGATCGTCGCCTGGGCGAGGGCGAGGCGCGCCTCGGGCAGCCCGATCAGCGCCACCGTCTGCGCCGCGGCGACCGCCATCGGCAGAGCCCCGGGGTCGGCCATGCCGATGTCCTCGGAGGCGAGGATGACCAGGCGCCGGGCGATGAACCTGGGGTCCTCCCCCGCCTCGATCATGCGGGCGAGGTAGTGGAGCGCGGCATCGACGTCGGAACCGCGCACCGACTTGATGAATGCGCTCGTGACGTCGTAGTGCTGGTCACCGTCGCGGTCGTAGCGGACGATGGCGCGATCGACGTTCTCCCGGACCGTCTCGACGGTGAGTTCACCACCGTCGGGCACCGATTCCGCGGCCGCCTCCGTGTAGGTCAGGGCCCGACGGGCGTCGCCACCCGCCAGAGCGACCAGCTGGTCGACGGCCTCATCGGTGGCCGTGATGCGCCCACCTAGACCACGCTCGTCGACGAGCGCCCGCCGGACCACCGTCGCGACATCGTCGTCGTCCAGTGGATGCAGCTGGAGGATGAGTGACCGGGACAGCAGCGGTGCCACGACCGAGAAGGAGGGATTCTCCGTCGTCGCAGCCACCAACAGGACGATCCGGTTCTCGACGGCGCCCAGCAGGGCATCCTGCTGGGTTTTCGAGAACCGGTGCACCTCATCGATGAACAGCACCGTGCGGCGCCCGTCGATGAGATCCCGCCGGGCCCGGTCGATGACCGTTCGGACCTCCTTGACACCAGCGTTGAGGGCGGAGAGTCCGACGAAGCGGCGCTCCGTTTCCGCGCTCACCAGGGACGCGATAGTGGTCTTCCCGGTACCCGGAGGTCCGTAGAGGATGACTGAGGCGGCCCCGGAACCCTCGACCAGTCGGCGCAACGGTTTACCGGGGCCGAGGATGTGCCCCTGGCCGACGACCTCGTCCAGGTTCCGGGGGCGCATCCGCGCGGCGAGCGGCGCATGTTCCCCGGGGTGGAAGTAGCCGGTGCCGGTGTCGGCGGCGCCGTCGTCATCGTCTCCGCCGGGAAACAGCGTGGCCTGTGCCATGGAGGGTGGATCTTCCTTACTCTTCGGGTACTTCGGAGGACCGACCCCTGTGCCGGTCCTCCGACGGGGAGCGCGTCAGCCCCGGTCCAGTGCGTCGAGTCGTTCCACAACGGCGGCGGCGAAACGGTGGACATCCGGGAAACGGGGATCCTGTCCGCGTTCGGCGTAGTGGGCGAGGGCGCTGAACGTCTCGTGGAGGTCATCGCGGGCGAGCCCGCTGTTGTCCGAGATGTCGCCCAGCGCGTCCGCCAGGACGTCGTAGCCCTCGTCGATGCCCGCGGCCTCGGCGGTGGCGGCGGCCTCCACCTCGGGATCCGGGATCTCGGCATCCTGTGCCCCGGCCCGCTCACCGTACTCGCTGATGACCTGGTTCATGGAACCGTAGTAGAGATAGCAGACACTCGACATCGCCCATCCGATCATCGCGGTGACGATCCTGGCCTGCAGCCGCGCCTCGTTGGTGACGTTGGGCCAGATCTCCCGGACCTCCTCGACCCACGATTCCGTGAGTGCGTCCGCCTCGTCATCGGTGATGGGGCGGGTGAAGAGGAACTGCGGGAAGCCGGCGATGACGCAGGCGATGTCGAAGGTCGCGTCCCGGAACCCGGCCCATTCGTAGTCGAGGAACTGGGTGCGGTCGGCGAGGATGATGTTGTCCGGGGACAGATCGAACGGGGTGAAGGCCCGGTGCCTTCCGCTGACCAGGCGGCGTTTCGCGTCGGCGGCGAAATGCCGCACGTTGGCCGGGATCTCGATTCCCGCGGCGTCGAGGAGTTCGAGACCGCGATCTATCGAGGCCGGGAGACCCCGTTCCCGTGCGTACTGGAGCTCCTCGGTGTCCGGATACGTCCGCAGCATGCGTTTCAGGAGAATGTCGAACCCGGCCTCACGGTCCGCGGTTCCGGCGTGCATCCTGCCGATCGCACGTCCGAGGCTGCGGATGAGCGGGAGCCGCTTCTCCCCCTCGGCACCGGCCAGCAGATCGGCGTAGGTCTCGCCGTCACCGGAATCGCTGATGACCAGGATCCTGCGGTCGATGTCGTACGCCAGGAGAACCGGACCGGGGCGGACGTCCGCGGGAAGGGAGGTCGTGAACTGGTAGGACACGACCTCGCGGATCAGGGCCGCATCGTCGATCCTGTCCCCGGTCGGGGGCGTGTACTTGAGTACGACCGAGCGTTGCTGGAGGAACGGCGACACGGCGACACGGGCCCGGAGCACCACCGCGTTCCCGGATCCCCCGAGGGACACGACGTCCCCGAGTTTCTGGGTGCCTCCGAAACGTTCGGACAGCAGCTCCTGGGCCACCTCGACGATCTCTTCGGTCGCGAGCATGGGAAAACTCCTTCATGGTTCATTCGCCGGTGAACCGGCGTGGTGAGGGCGCACGTGGACGCACGATCACGCCCTCAATACTCCCCCTCACTGTATCCGGCGGGAGGAACAGGCGTCGGCCGTCCGGACGGCGGTGCCGCGGATCCGGCACCGTGAAATCCCCGGAAACAACTCCTGAACAGTATCGGAGGCACAGGAAAAACGGGGACACAGTTCCCGCGCAGCCGGGCGACACGGTCACCGGGGGGGCGGAATCACCATCGGGCCGGTCAGCCGGCGACCGGCCCGATGCCCGATGGTGGAGCGGCCGGGTGAGGTCAGCTCCGGTTGGGCTGGCCCTGCTTCTTCGGCTTGGCGTCGATCCCGGATTCCCTGCGCTGCTCCGGGGTGATCGGCGCCGGGGCGTCGGTGAGCGGGTCGACTCCGCCACCCGACTTCGGGAACGCGATCACGTCGCGGATCGAGTCGAAGCCGCCGAGCAGGCTCATGATCCGGTCCCAGCCGAAGGCGATGCCGCCGTGCGGAGGCGCCCCGAAGGCGAAGGCGTCGAGCAGGAAGCCGAACTTCTCCTGCGCCTCCTCGTCCGTGATGCCCATGACCTTGAACACCCGCTCCTGAACGTCCCGGCGGTGGATACGGATCGATCCGCCACCGATCTCGTTGCCGTTGCACACGATGTCGTAGGCGTACGACAGCGCGGACCCCGGGTCCTCGTCGAAGGTGTCGAGGAACTCCGGCTTCGGCGAGGTGAACGCGTGGTGGACCGCGGTCCACTTGGAGTGACCGAGGGCGACATCGCCGGACGCGGTGGCGTCGGCGGACGGCTCGAACATGGGCGCATCGACGACCCAGGTGAAGGCCCAGTCCCCGTCCTTGATGAGGTCGAGCTTGCGGGCGATCTCACCGCGCGCCGCACCGAGCAGTGCCCTGGAGGACCTGGTGTCTCCGGCGGCGAAGAAGATGCAGTCGCCGGGCTTCGCACCGACGTGCCCGGCGATACCGGCGCGCTCCTGCTCAGTGATGTTCTTCGCGACGGGCCCACCGAGCTCCCCGTCCTCCCCGACGAGGATGTAGGCGAGGCCCTTGGCGCCGCGCTGGCGGGCCCAGTCCTGCCAGGCGTCCAGCTGACGGCGGGGCTGGCTCGCGCCACCCTCCATCACGACGGCACCGACGTACTCGTTCTGGAACACCCGGAACGTGGTCTCGGAGAAGAACTCGGTGCACTCGGTGATCTCGATGTCGAAGCGGAGATCAGGCTTGTCGGAACCGTAGCGGCGCATCGCCTCCGCGTAGGTCATGCGCGGGATCGGGGTCGTGATCTCGTAACCGATCAGCTTCCACAGCTCGACCAGGACCTGCTCGGCGAGCTCGATGACGTCGTTCTCGTCGACGAAGCTCATCTCCACGTCGAGCTGCGTGAACTCGGGCTGGCGGTCCGCGCGGAAGTCCTCGTCCCGGTAACAGCGGGCGATCTGGTAGTAGCGCTCGAGGCCGGCGACCATCAGCAGCTGCTTGAACAGCTGCGGCGACTGCGGGAGCGCGTAGAAGGTTCCCGGCTTGAGGCGGGCGGGCACGAGGAAGTCACGGGCACCCTCGGGTGTGGCCCGGGTGAGGGTCGGTGTCTCGACCTCGGTGAAGTCATTCGCATCGAGTACTCTCCGCGCGGCCTGGTTCGCGGCGGCACGGAGGCGCATCGCCTTGGCCTGGCTCGGGCGACGCAGATCGAGGTAGCGGTAGCGCAGACGCGCCTCCTCGCCGACCTCCCCGGAGGTGGCCGAGTCCTCGATCTGGAACGGCAGCGGTGCGGACTCGTTCAGGATCTCCAGCTCGGTGACGTTGACCTCGACGTCACCGGACGCGAGGTTCGGGTTCTCCGACCCCTCGGGGCGGGGCTCGACCACACCGCTCACCCGGATGCAGAACTCGCTGCGCAGGTGGTGCGCCTTCTCGGCGACCCCGGATTCCCGGAAGACGACCTGGGCGACACCCGAGCGGTCACGCAGATCGATGAAGATGACACCTCCGTGATCGCGGCGGCGAGCCACCCATCCGGTCAGCGTCACCGTCTGTCCCGCTGATTCCTTCCGCAGGTCGCCGGCAAGATGAGTGCGCAACACGTGTCTGGTGTCCTTCCACTAGGTAACAGAGAAATTCCGATCGACCTGCGAGTCTACCCCCGCCCCACGGTGCCCCGTCCGCCCGGGCGGAGATTTGCGGGGCCCGGGCGACATCCCCGTCGGAAACGTGCTGCTGACGGGCCGCGATCAACCGTGCTCCGGCCCCGCACCGGTGTGGCATGATCGTCGCATGACCTTTCGTGATGATGTGGACCTGAGTTCATCCCGCGCCCGACGCTCCGGTGGTGGGATGAAGCTCGCCGCGGGCGGCGGTATCGGCACCGTAATCGTGGCCGTGGCCTTCTTCCTCCTCGGTGGCGATCCGGCGGAGCTCAACGAGGTGCTGAACCAGCAGCAGTCGCAGGCCCCCCGTGACGGCGCCACCGGAAGCGCGACCCTCGAGCACTGCCGCACCGGTGCCGACGCGAACCGGTACGCCGACTGCCGGGTGTCCGCGACCGCTGAGTCACTCGATGCGGTGTGGGCGGCCAATCTCCCGGACCAGGCCGGGATCGAGTATTCGCAACCGGGCCTCGTCATCTTCGACAACTCGACCCGGTCCGGCTGCGGCATGGCCTCCGCCGCGACGGGACCGTTCTACTGCCCCGTCGACCAGACCGCCTACTTCGACGTGAGCTTCTTCGATCAGATCGTCCAGCTCGGGGGGGAGAACGCACCGCTCGCGCAGGAGTACATCGTCGCCCACGAATTCGGGCACCACCTGCAGAACCTGGAGGGGACACTGGGGCTGAGCGACTACAAGAACCCGGGCGCGGATTCGAACGCGGTGAAGATCGAGCTCCAGGCCGACTGCTACGCCGGGGTCTGGGCACACTACGCCGATGACGGCGAGGGGGCCTTCCTCGAACCCATCACCGACGAGCAGGTCCGGGACGCGGTCCAGACCGCACGTGCCGTCGGCGACGACAACATACAGAAACGCAGCCGGGGCGAGGTCCGGCCGGATGCCTTCACGCACGGGTCATCCGAGCAGCGCGAGCAGGCTTTCCTCGCCGGTTACCGGTCGGGGTCGATGAACTCCTGCGACACCCTGGACAGGGGCGGGTACCGGATGTAGGTCCGGCGTCTTCCGCGGCATACACTGTTGACCATAGAAGGTCTCCTACCTAGAGTTGTCTAGCGGCCAGCTCACCGAACAGACAGGTTCCGTCACGCAATGAGCACCTCCCCGAGCGCTCCCGTCCCCGCACGATTGAGTTTCCTCGACAGATGGCTGCCGGCGTGGATCATCGCCGCAATGGCCCTAGGAATACTCCTCGGTCGTTTCATCCCGTCACTCGGCAGGCTCCTCGATTCCTGGTCGGTGGGTGGTATCTCGGTACCCATCGCACTCGGTCTGCTGGTGATGATGTACCCGCCGTTGGCGAAGGTACGCTACGACAAGACGGGTGAGATCGCCACGGACCGCCGACTGATGGCGATCACAATCGCCCTGAACTGGATTCTCGGTCCGGCGTTGATGTTCACCCTCGCGTGGCTGCTTCTCCCCGATCTCCCCGAGTACCGGACCGGGCTCGTGATCATCGGCCTGGCCCGGTGCATCGCCATGGTGCTGATCTGGAACGACCTCGCCTGCGGCGACCGTGAGACCGCCGCAGTGCTGGTCGCCATCAACTCGGTCTTCCAGGTCGTGATGTTCTCGGTGCTCGGCTGGTTCTACCTGCAGGTACTTCCCTCCTGGCTCGGCCTCGAGACGACGAGCGCCGAGTTCTCCTTCACCGCGATCCTCGTCTCCGTACTCGTGTTCCTCGGGATCCCGCTGCTGGCGGGGTTCCTGTCCCGGGTGCTCGGCGAAAGGGCCCGGTCCCGCCGGTGGTACGAGACCAGGTTCCTCCCCATGATCTCTCCGCTGGCCCTCGGCGGCCTCCTCTACACCATCGTCGTCCTGTTCAGTCTGCAGGGCGGACAGCTCACGTCGAACCCGTGGGCGGTCGTCCGGATCGCGCTTCCACTAGTCCTCTACTTCTTCGTCATGTTCATCCTCGCCACGGTCGTGTCCCGGGCCGCGGGTTTCGGCTACGCCACCTCCACGACGATCGCGTTCACGGCAGCGGGCAACAACTTCGAACTGGCCATCGCCGTGTCAATCGGTACCTTCGGTGCGATGTCCGGGCAGGCGCTGGCGGGGACGATCGGCCCCCTCATCGAGGTCCCCGTTCTCCTGGCACTGGTCTACGTGGCGATGTGGTGGGCACCGCACCTCTTCCCCGGCGACCCGACATCGCCGCCCGGAACCGCCGTCCACGCGCGGGTCAACTGACACATCCACACACCGGAGGTTCACCCGATGCCCGGACGTCGTCCACTTGTCCTTTTCATCTGTGCCCGGAACGCCGGGAAATCCCAGATGGCCGAGGCAATCACCAGGCTCTACGCCGGGGACCGGGTTGAGGTCCACTCGGCCGGCACGATGCCGAAAGGGTCCATCAACCGGACGTCAGCGGCGACGGTCGCCGAGATCGGCGCGTCCATGGACGGGGCGGTCTCCAGCGGCATCGACCCCGGCATTCTCCGGCGCGCCGACCGCGTCATCGTCCTCGGCACCGAGGCCACCGTGGAACCCGTGCCCGGCATGCGGAGCGAGCCTGAGGTCTGGGTGACCGACGAACCCTCCCACAGGGGAATCGGGGGAACCGAACGCATGCGGCTGGTCCGCGACGACATCGCGGCACGGGTCCGCCGGCTCCTCCGGGATATCGGTGTCCCCACGTCGGACACCGGAGCCTCGGGAAGCTAGCTCCGCCGGATCTCCGGCGCGGTGTCCGTCTCCGGTGCAGGCTGCGCCGGTTCCTCGTCCGCCAGCCCCAGCCTGCGACGTTCCTCGGCGATGATCTGTCTGGCGAGTTCCGGCTCGGAGATGTCCAGCGCGTCAGGCACCTCGGCCGCATCCGAGCTGCGCGCGAATGAATCGAACACCCCGCGCTTCCCCGCGAGTATCTCCAGCATCCTCTCGTCGACGGTGTCCGTTCCGATGAGGCGGTGCACGTGAACCGTCCCGGTCTGGCCCATGCGGTAAGCCCTGGCGATCGCCTGGTCCTCCAGAGTGGGTTTGACCTGGGGTTCAGCCAGTACAACCACGGACGCCGCCTGGATGTTCAGGCCCTGCCCACCGGCGAGGACCTGCGCCAGGAGGGTACTGCCGCCAGGTGCGGAGCCGAAGGTGTCGACGAGCTCCTGTCTGCGTTGCGGGGGAACCGAACCGTCGATGACCCCGACGACCGACTCCCCGAAGGCTCCGGCGATGATCTCGAGTACATCGAGGAAGAAGCTGAATACCAGGACCCGTCTACCCGCGGTGCGGGCATCCGCGATGATCTCCGCGAGTCGGGCCAGCTTCGCCGGTTCGCCGGCGGGCGTGAGCCACGACGCACGGCGCATCCCCATCCAGGATCCCTCGGCCACGTTCTCCCGGTAGAACCTCCGGTCGTCGTCGGTCAGCTCGACCCACTCCGTCTCGTCCACCCGTTCCGGGAGCTGATCGAGCACCTGGATGACGTTCCTCCTCAGGTACGCCGGCGCGATCAGCCGACGGAACGGCTCCGCCTCCAGTTCGGCCATTCCCCGTGTGACCAGGTCCGGCCGGACGATGCGGATGAGATTGACGAACTCACTGACGCGGTTCTCCAGTGGCGTTCCGGTCAGCAGCATGACTGTCCCGGAGGCCTCCGCGAGAGCGGAGCACGCGACCGTCCTCTTCGCCCGCGGATTCTTGATCATGTGCGCCTCATCGACGATGAGCGTGTCCGGTTCCCCGAGGTCCAGGGTCCGCACACCGTCGTAGGTGCAGACCAGGACCCCACCCCGTTCCCGCCATGCCGCCGCGGCGACCTTTTTGTCCGGGCCGTGCGCGACGAAGACCTCCAGTGTGCAGAAGGTGGCGAGCTCCCTCGACCAGTTCACGACGACGGAGGCGGGGCACACCACGGCGGTGTGCCCCGGTCCGCCTCCCTCGGCGGCGAGTTCCGCGGCGAGATGCGCCACGACAGCGATCGCCTGGATGGTCTTGCCCAGACCCATCTCGTCACCGAGGATGATCCGGCGCTGGACGACCGCGAACCGCGCACCGTAGGACTGGTAGCCCCGGAGATGGAGATCGCGGAGGAAGTCCCGGTTCAGGTGGATCTCCCGGATCCGCTCGATGAGCGCCGCGTCGAGCAGCGCCGAGTCCTCCCCGGTGACGGTGTCGAGCCGGAGCAGATCGGCGAGGAGCGCCTGATACCGGGCCGGACGGGAGAGATAGTCGTCCCACGCGGCGGGTCCCGGATCCGTGACGTGTTCCGGCAGCAGCAGAGCCGGGCCGGCCGCGGCCCACCGGAGATCGTCGAGGAGCTGGTCCAGGGCGCCGCGCCCCCGGACGATGACGTCGAATCCGTCCGGCGCCGGCCCGACCGGTAGCTCCCGGAAGAAGTCGATGAGTCGGTCCCTGCGGGAGCGCTCGGTCTCGTCGAGCACGGCGACCTGCTCGTACCGTGCCAGGACACGGGTCAGCGCCACCGCCTCCGGGACCGGGTCCGCGCCGATGTGCAGGGCCGGGTTCGTCATCGCGGCCTCGGATTCCAGGGTGCGCGCCGCCGCCTGCAGTCGGTCGGCGGTCCGGCGGCCGATGCCGTTGACCGCCATCAACCGGTCAACCGGCGTGTCGAGGACGTCCGCGACGGACGTGATACCGGCCTCGGCCAGCCCCGTGAACCGGAGTCTGTCATCGGTGACCCGCTTGAGCGCCTCCGGGGGCAGCTGCTCCATCAGTTGGCGGGTGTGACGGCGCCCCAGGCCCGCCAGAGCCTCGTCCGCCTCCGCCCGGAGGGCCGGTTCAGAGTCCGGGTGGCGGAGCACACGTTCGACAGCGGTCCGGGCGCCCGACAACGCCGCCGGTTCAACCCGGCCGAACTCGACGCCCCCGGGTCCGGTTCCGGCTCCCCTGATCACCGCGCGCCGCGCGGCCTCGATGCAGTGGTCACCGGGCCCACCGGGACCCGGGTTGAGTCGGATCCCGTCCCGCCGCTGCTGATCCGCGGCACGCTGCGCATCGGACAGGACCGCCCGGACCGCGGTCACGACCCAGCTGGTCCGGGCGTCGGACAGGAGGAAGAGGAGATCGGTGGCGGCGTTCTCCGCGGCGGGATCGGGTCTCCCCAGACCGAACAGCCTGCCCAGCACCCCGGTTCCCGCCCGGGACGCCGGGCCCCGCAGGACATCGATACGCACGACGACCGACACGAGCTCGCGGACGAGGTGGTTGAACCCCGGGTGATCGTGCTCGACGGTGGCACGTGCGTAGAGGTCTCTCGGCCACTCCGGGGAGTGCGGCGGGAGAATGTCGACGGAACCGGCGGGTGTCTCACAGTGCGCACCGGTTCCCGGATCCACCGACGGTTCATCCTCCTGGACGGCGTCTAGGAGGCGCACGGCCCGGGTTGCGAGGGACCTGATGTCATCGGCGTCTCGCAGGAGGGCCCGCAGCTGAGTTCTGTCCATGGAACCATCCTGCCCGCTCGTCGTCGTACCGGAAAGTCGGGCTGCACCGGAACTGGACAGAACCGGTAGTGGCGACTATCACTTTAAGAAGGGTCCCCATCCACGGGCCGCACCACCGTCCCCCACAGTTGGAGAAACCGTTGCGCGCCGACGCACTCGAACGCCGGAACCGAATCATCGACACCGCGTGTGAACTCTTCCGCCGTCAGCCCGAGACAGTCCCCCTGGAGGTCATCGCGGAGAGGGCCGACGTCGGTATCGCGACGCTGTACCGGAACTTCCCGGACCGGGAGTCACTGCTCCACGCGTGCGGTGCCCGCCTCTTCACCCGGGCGATCGAACTGCAGCATTCGGTTCTCGGGCAGTTCGACCGGGATCCGGAGGGCCAGTGGCTGCGCTACGTCGACTCCCTGGTCGACATGGGTCTGGGCACCCTGGTCGCCGCCTTCGCCCCCGACGACCTGACCGTCCTGCCGTCGGATGTGATGGATCTCCGCCAGCGCACCGCGAAACTCGGGAACACGATCCTCGAGGAGGCGAAGAGACACGGACTCGTCGAGGCGTCGATCCAGCACGACACCTTCATCATCGGTCTGCTGACCGTCGCCCGTCCCCCGGTTCCCGGTGTCCTGTCCCTCGAACCGAACATCACCACGAATCTCGTGGAGATATTCCTCTCCGGACTGAGGCACGGGACCCTCCGTCCGCTCAGGTACTGACGCCGGGCTCACCAGAACCAGGCCACCGGGGCGCCCTCCGGACCTCTGCAGTCGAACAGGATGTTCCCCTTCTCCACACACCGGGTCACCCGCCCGTCGCCGACGTCCACGGTCCGCGGTTCCGCGAAATGGACGTTGTCCATCGCATCCTCGTCCCCGAAAGCCGAGGCCAGCGCCGCCTCGGCGGAGCCGCAGCCCCCGGCATCCGGGGCAGCGACGTAGTGGACCCCGTAGAAGTCACCTGCGGCACAGATGACGGCAGGCTGGCCGAGGACCTCGGTCCGGTCACCCGGGTACAACGGATCCGCGGGCATCTTCGCGGCCAGGCGGGGGTCGTAGTCGGATCCACCCCACCGCTTCGCCTCGAGGTCCGGCGATACCCGGACAGCGTCGGCTCCCCCGGCGTCACCAGCCACTGGCGTGGAGTTGTCGGTCGGCTCCGCGGTCGGCACCGGATCCACGGTGTCTGCGGTCTGCGGAGCCGGGCTCGTCGTGTCCGGCGTCGTGTCCACCGACACCGACTCCGAGGTCTGTGGCGCGGCAGCCGTCGTCTCGTCCGGTGCACCGTTTCCCGTCGTACCGCAGCCCGCGATGAGGCCGATCCCGGCCAGAAACACCATCGTCCGGACCGTTCCGCGGTTGCCGCTCATTGACACACTCCTCACAGGATCAGGGGGCCGGGCCGGAAGAACACGGCACCGGTGATCCGGCTGATTCTACAGTCCCGCCCCCGGTGCCCGAAAGGCGGGCGAGCCGCAGTCCAGCTACAGTGGTGATCGTGTCCGACACCCCTGAATCCACCAACGGAAAGCTCTCCGCAGCGGAGGGAAACCGGTCCCCCGCCACGGAGTTTCTCGCCGCCTTCAACGAGATCGAGGCCTTCCTCCGCGACACACTCGACGCGCGGAAATCGGACTCATTCACCTGGATGGTCCGCCAGCTGGTGAAGCGCAACCGGTTGACCCGGCCCCAGTCCGACGCACTCCACGCCTTCGCGGATCTGCGCAACGCGATCAGCCACGGCGAGTTCCGCGACGGACGTCCGATCGCCGATCCCCGACCCGATACCGTGGCGGAGATCCGCCGTCTGCGGGACGTCCTCCTCGCCGCGCCGAACGTGACCGGTGTCCTGAAGCAGGACCGGATCATCCGGTTCTCCCCGGAGTCCTGGGTGACGGAGATGCTCGCCGCGATCCGGGAGCACGGCTACGCCCAGTTCCCGATCTACGACGGGAGCGGTTACCACCGACTGCTCACCGCGCGATCCGTGGCCCGGTGGGTCGCCCACGACCTCGCGGACAACGGCCGCCTGGACGCCGTGACCGTCGGCGAAGTCCTCCGCTTCGCGGAGCCACGGGACCGGGCCGTCCTGGTTCCCAGGACGACAACCGTCCCGGAGATGCTGGAGATCCTCGGCACCCGCGATTCCGGGGGCCGACTGCCCGATGCCGCGATCGTGACCGAACACGGTAAACGGGATCAGCTGCCGATCCTCATCCTGGTCGCGGCGGACATACCCACCCTCCTCGATGCCGTGGAGTTCTGATCCACGGCATCGGATGACCGGTCCCGGCGGCTACGCGCTGAGCCGCTCCCGCAGGTGGGTAACCAGGTCCGCGAGGGGAACATCGATCTGCTCGTGGGCGGCGAGGTCCTTGACCGCCACCGTGCCGGACTCGAGTTCCCGGTCCCCGAGGACGAGTGCGAACCGGGCACCGGCCCTGTCCGCACCCTTCATCGCACCTTTGAGGCCGCGGTCCCCGAAGGACATGTCGGCGCTGATCCCGGCGACCCGGAGGCGGTCGATCTCAACGGCCATCCTCCTGCGCGCCGCGGCTCCCAACGCGACACCGTAGACCGCCACGCGGGATCCGTCGGAGACACTGATGTTCTCGGCCTGGAGTGCGAGCAGGGCACGGTCGACGCCGAGCCCGAACCCGATGCCGGAGAGTTCCTGTCCCCCGAGCTGCGCCATGAGCCCGTCGTACCTGCCGCCGCCTCCGATACCCGACTGCGCGCCGAGTCCGTCGTGCACGAACTCGAAGCAGGTGCGGGTGTAGTAGTCCAGGCCGCGAACCAGGCGTGGGGCCAGGGTGTAGGGCACACCCATGTCGCCCAGCAGGCCCGTGACCGTATCGAAGTGCGCGCGGCAGTCGGGGCACAGATGATCCGGCATGAGCGGCGCGTCCGCGGTCATCTCCTTCACCTCGGGACGCTTGTCATCGAGGACCCGCAGCGGATTGAGTTCAGCCCGCTGCCGCGTCGCCTCATCCAGGGGCAACCCGAGGAGGAAATCCTGCAGTTTCCGCCGGTACGCCGGGCGACAGGCCCCGTCGCCGAGGCTGGTCATCTCGAGCCGGAACCCGGTAAGGCCGATGCTCCGGAAGCAGCGGTCCGCCAGCGCGACGGTCTCGGCGTCGAGCGCCGGGTCGTCCACACCGATCGCCTCGACCCCGACCTGCTGCAGCTGGCGGTACCGGCCGGCCTGCGGGCGTTCATAGCGGAAGAAGGGCCCTGCGTAGGACAGCTTCACCGGTAGCTGACCGCGGTCGAGGTTGTGTTCGATCACCGCGCGCATGACGCCCGCGGTCCCCTCCGGGCGCAGCGTCACGGAGCGTCCACCCCGATCCTCGAAGGTGTACATCTCCTTGCTCACGACATCGGTGGATTCCCCGACACCCCGGGCGAACAGACCCGTGTCCTCGAACACCGGCAGCTCAATGTGCTCGTAGCCCGCGAGTCGGGTCTGCTCCGTGAACGTCTCACGCACCGTCATGAACTCGGGGGAGACGGGCGGAACATAGTCCGGTACACCCTTCGGGGCGGAAAACGGCTGAATTTTAGGGGAATCCTTCACGGATCCAGAGTATAGAGGATCCGGTTCCCCGCACCCGACTCGGTCGGACGGACCGTCTGTCCCCGCGACGCGGAGACTTCAGCTCCGATTCAGTGCGAGGAGGAACGGATTCGAACGACGCTCAGCACGCATCGTCGTCACCGGTCCGTGCCCGGGCAGAACCTGCAGCCGATCGTCGAGGGCGAGGACCTCCCCTCGGAGGGTGCGGTCCATGGCCGCCGGGTCCGAGGCCGGCAGATCGGTGCGCCCGATCGCGCCCCGGAACAGGACGTCGCCGGACAGGCATATCCCCGCACCGATCAACAGGGTGCTCCCCGGCGAATGCCCCGGGGCGTGGCGAACGGTGAACTCGGTTCCCGCGAGATTCAGTCGGGTGCCGTGCTCGAGGTTCAGGACCGTCGCCGGGCGGATCATCTGGTCCGCGTTGAACAGCTGGACCGACGCCGCTGACACACCCGCCGACGGATCATCGAGCATCATGCGGTCCTCCGGATGGATGTAGACGGGTACACCGGAGCGGTTCGCCAGGGTCCCCGAGTCCCGGGTGTGGTCGATGTGCCCGTGGGTGAGGATCACGGACTCCAGGGTGAGCCCGCGTTCCGCCAGGATCTCGAGGACGCGCTGCGCGGCGTGCATCCCCGGGTCGACGACGACGCACCGATCCCCCTCCACGAGCAACCACGTGTTGGTCTGGTACGGGCCGGCGGCGAATCCGAGAATCTCCATGGCGACATCGTAACTGCCGGATGCGCGCCCGGGCACCCGGACCCGTGGGTGCGGTCGGGTGAAGCACCCGGGCTAGGATGGGCGGGAAAGTTCACCACCACCACCGGGCACCCGTGACAGCGGTTGCCGGCCGACCCGATCCGACCAGGGGACACAACGTTGAGCAGTAACAGAACCCGCCGAACAGAAGCGATGAAGAAGCTGGAGCAGGAGCTGAAGAACCGCGACCGCTCCGAGAAGACGAAACCCCTGACGGTGGCGCTCGCCTCTCTGGCGGTCATCGCGCTCATCGTCGGCGGAATTTGGTTCCTGAACACCCAAACTGGCTCAGATGACTCCACCCTGGACGCCTCGGAACAGACGACGCAGACGTCGGCGGCGAACGAGGAGCCCGTCACGCTCACCGGTACCCGGTCGACCGCCCTCGGCGAGACCGTCTCCTGCACCTATGACTCGGCGGGCCAGCCGGCGGCACGCGAGGTCGACACCCCGACCCACACCACGGATGTCCCCGCCACCGGCACGGTCGATCTGACGCTGAACACCAACAGGGGCCCGATCCCGCTCACACTCGACCGGGCCGCGTCACCCTGCACGGTGAATGCCATCGAGCATCTCGCCTACCACAAGTACTACGACGACACGATCTGCCACCGCTTGGTCACCGCGGGCATCCACGTGCTCCAGTGCGGCGATCCCACGGGAACCGGCACCGGCGGCCCGGGCTTCGTCTTCCCCAACGAGTACCCCACCGACGATGTCGATGATCCGAACGCCCCCGTCGTCTATCCGCGTGGCTCCGTCGCGATGGCGAACTCCGGCCCCGGCACCAACGGTTCACAGTTCTTCCTGAACTACGAGGACTCGACACTGCCGGCGCAGTACACCTACTTCGGCACGATCGGCGAGGAGGGGCTCGCCACTCTGGACAAGATCGCCGAGGCCGGGGTCTCCGGTGACGGCGAAGCCCCCGCCGAGGAGGTCCGGATCACCACCGCGGAACTCGGCTAGCCACCGCCGGTCGAATCCGGACGGCAGGCGGCCACTAGGTTCGGTCAATCCCGCGGCCACTTTGTCGACCGGCCACCGGGGCGACACGGGGACGCCTCCACCTCCACCCCCGTACACCCTGAAACATCCACCCGAAGTCAACCCTGAAAACTTGATAGAGACGAGCAGTGGCCGCGGTAAACAGAAATATTGGCGCGAGACAGATCAGATGTGGTGCGCGCTCCACCCGAGGGGATAAGCTGTTGCTCAGTCCCGATGCTAGTCGATATCTAAAAAGGAACATCCATGAAGCTGCTTTCCCGTAAGTCACTCGTCACCGCCGCGACCGTCGTCGCCGTCTCCGTCTCCGGTCTCGCCGCACCGGCCATGGCCGAAACCACCACCCCGGCGGCGACCTCCACGCAGAGCGCGCCCTCGGAGAATGAGGGCAAGAAGACCGGGGACGAAAATAAGACCGAGAACGACAAGAAGAAGGCCGTGAGCTCCTCGGACTCCGCCAAGGAGATCAAGGGCTGGGTCCAGATCCTCACCGCCGTCGCCTCCTTCTTCGGCGCCATCATCACGGTCGGCAACGCCATCAAGAAGCTTCTCGGCCTCTAGTCACCATCGTGTGACGGCCCCGACCGGTTCATCGGTCGAGCTTGATTGAGAGGGTGACCCACCTTATCCCGGTGGGTTGCCCTCTTTTTCGGCACTGCCCCGGCTCTGGGAGAACCGCACACCACTGTGGCCCGGGAACGAAGCGCGGGACTTCCGCGCGGCCCCATCGGCCTGCCGGAAGCGGAACCATGCTACAGGCTGCGTCTCCCGAGACACTCTTCCGTGCTCGCCACCACGCACGGTCCGCTCCTCCACGTCCGCCCCCTCACCGGGAGGGACGGCCCCACCTCCCCGGGGAGAGCACTCCCCCACAGACGAGATCAGAATTTCGGCACCTCGCCAATTCCATCCCATCTTCAGGTACGAGGATGCTCCACGCGGACAGCCCCGGAAACGTTGGAGCGGGCCCCTCGATTCGATCCCCCGTAGAAGATCGTCCCGGGCTCATCATGCCGGCGATGATCACGGTCATCTCCCACCGACTTGAAGGCTCAAAGCCGAGACCCGGGGGCCGATCCCGGATGAACGGATCGCCCGTACCAGTCGTCTTCCGCACCACCGCACAGCGCATCGTTGATCGGACCCCGGACGAAAAGCCGGTTCCTCCGTGGCGGAGAACGCGTCGCCGGTCCCCGTCGATCCACGGAACCCGTACACCCGTAATGAACCCCGAGAATCCTGTCGATCTCCAACGTCCTGAGGGCTTTCATACACGAGCGGTGTCGCGAAGCCGAGCACCTTGACCCGCGCGCAGAACCCATCGTTCCCGCAGGCGTCCATCCGCCCCGAACATCATCGGTCACCGGTACCGGCTTCTCCGGGCGGCGGCCCCGCAAGACACTTGGATCCCTCCGTCATCGGTGACCACGCGAGGTCGGTCGGACCCTGTACTCCGCAGGAACCGGACGCCGGGCATCAAAAGGTGAAGCGATCACGGACCCGAAGTGCACCGCGGCCTCCACGGCAGCCTCATGCGTCATCGAGCGCCACCCGTCGACGGCCGGCGTCCCGTCTAACCCCTAGTCTGGGTGGTCTAGTCCGTCAACCGTGCTCGACGGAAACCCGTGTCCCCGGCTCCAGACGTATCCGTCACCTCAACGCGAAGGAGGCCCCACCGATGGGTGGCGGGGCCTCCTTCGCTGTTGCTGGCCGCGACCGCGACGTCAGTCGGTGGAGACGCGGTAGACGTCGAACACGCCCTCCGTGTTCCGCAGCTGGGTCATCAGCGAACCGAGCTGCTTGGTGTCCGACACCTCGAACGTGAAACGACAGATCGCGACGTGGTCCTCGGCCGAGTAGGAATTCATGGCGGTGACCGTCACCCGCTGCTCGTTGATGACCCGGGTGAGTTCGAACAGCAGCCCGCTCCGGTCCAGTGCCTCGAGCTGCAGTGTCGCGGCGAACACGCTGCCCGACCCCTCAGAGGCCCAGGCGACCGCGATGAGGCGTTCCGGTTCCTCGTGGAGTTTGGACGCGTTCGTGCAGTCGGTGCGGTGGACGCTGACGCCCCCGCCCCGGGTGACGAACCCGAAGATCGCGTCCCCCGGTACCGGACCGCAGCACTTGGACAGCTTCGCCATGACATCCGGGCTGCCCTCGACGAGGATTCCCGCCCCGTCGGCGGACGCCTGGGGCCGGGACCTGGCGAGTTCGCTGAACGGGGTCCGGGCGGCCAGGGCGTCCTCGGCCTCGTCCGGCGAACCGAAGTTCGCCATGAGACGGGACGCCACGTGCTTGGCGGAGACCGCACCGGAACCGATCGCCGTGTACAGCGCGTCGACGTCCGGGTAGTGGAGTTCCGTGGCGACGGTCTTCATCGACTGTGCGGTGAAGAGTCTGTGCATGGGCAGTCCACCCCGCTGCACCTCCGCGGCGAGGGCGTCACGCCCGAGTTCGAGGGACTCCTCCCTGCGCTCCTTCGCGAACCACTGCCGGATCTTCGCCTTCGCCCGGGGGGAGACGACGAACTTCTGCCAGTCCGCGCTCGGCCCGGCGCCCGGGTCCTTCGAGGTGAATACCTCGACCCGGTCACCGGACTTCAGCTTCGATTCGAGGGCGACGAGTCTGCCGTTGACCTTCGCCCCGATGCACCGGTGCCCCACCTCCGTGTGGACGGCGTAGGCGAAGTCGACCGGCGTGGCGTCGACCGGGAGGTTGACCACGTCGCCCTTCGGGGTGAACACGAAGATCTGGGTGGCCTGGAGGTCGTAGCGCAGTGAGTCGAGGAACTCGTTGGGGTCGGCGGCCTCCTTCTGCCAGTCGAGCAGCTGACGCATCCACGCCATCTGGTCGACCTCGGACTGCTCACCCGAGTGGGACCCCTTGGTTTCCTTGTACCGCCAGTGGGCGGCGATGCCGAACTCGGCGTTGTAGTGCATCTCGTGTGTGCGCACCTGCACCTCGAGTGCCTTGCCTCCCGGGCCCATCACGGTGGTGTGCAGCGACTGGTAGACGCCGAAGCGTGGCGCGGAGATGTAGTCCTTGAAGCGGCCCGGCAGCGCCGAGTAGAGCGAGTGCACGGCACCGATGGCGGCGTAGCAGTCATTCAGGTTGTCGACGAGGATGCGGATACCGACCAGATCGAAGATCTCGTCGAAGTCCCGGCCCCGCACGATCATCTTCTGGTAGATCGACCAGTAGTGTTTCGGCCGGCCCATCACGCTCGCGGCGATGGAGTTCTCCCGCATCGTCGACTGGACGTCGGCGATGATCTCGGCCAGATACCGGTCGCGGGACGGTGCCCGATCAGCCACGAGCCGGACGATCTCGTCGAACTTCTTGGGATAGAGGATCGCGAAGGAGAGGTCCTCCAGTTCCCACTTGATCGTCGCCATCCCGAGCCGGTGCGCCAGCGGGGCGATGACCTCGAGTGTCTGCCTGGCCTTCTTCGCCTGCTTCTCCGGCGGCAGGAACCGCATCGTCCGCATGTTGTGCAGGCGGTCGGCGACCTTGATCACCAGGACCCTGGGATCCTGGCTCATGGCGACGATCATCTTCCGGATGGTCTCCGCCTCGGCGGCGGCGCCCAGGGCGACCTTGTCGAGTTTGGTGACACCGTCAACCAGACGTGCCACCTCCTCGCCGAACTCGGCGGTGAGGTCCTCGAGGCTGTAATCCGTGTCCTCGACGGTGTCGTGCAGGAGTGCGGCGACGAGCGTCGTGGTGTCCATTCCGATCTCGGCGGCGATCGTCGCCACTGCGAGGGGGTGGGTGATGTAGGGGTCACCGGACTTGCGGTACACCCCTTCGTGGAGCCGCTCGGCGGTGTGGTAGGCGTGCTGCAGGGTGTCGATGTCGGCCTTCGGGTGGATCTTCCGGTGGATGCTGACCAGCGGGTCCAGGACCGGGTCCACCTTCGTCCGTGTACCTGTGAGACTCCGCGCGAGCCGGGCCGACATGCTCCGCATGTTGACCTGCTGCCTGCTGCTGCGCCCCTGGTTCATCGCCGGTCACCGGCTACCGGTTCGTTGACCACGACGAGTGGACTGTCGCCGAGCCGGTCACGCCCACCCAGTCCGGGTACCTCCAGCACGACCGCGTGTCCGGCGACGGTGGCCCCGCAGTTCTCGAGCAGCTTCCGGGCCGCCACGAGTGTGCCGCCGGTGGCCAGGACGTCATCGACGAGGACGACGCGCACCCCGTCGAGGTCCGTGCCCGTACCAGCCGGTACCTCCAGGGCGGCTGTGCCGTACTCGAGCTGGTATTCCTCGGTGTGCACGGGCGGTGGCAGCTTGCCCTGCTTGCGGATCGCGAGGATTCCCAGCCCCAGCCGGTAAGCGACAGCTGATCCGAGGAGGAAACCCCGCGCGTCGAGCCCACCGATCAGTTGCGCTCCGAAGCGTTCGGCGGCATCGGCGAGTTCGTCGACGACGAGCTGGAATGCCTCCGCGTCCGCGAGCACCGGGGTGAGATCCTCGAAGAGGATCCCCTTCTCCGGAAAGTCCCTCACATAGCGGATCTTTGCCGCGAGCGCCTCACGGGCGTTGTCGTAGATCATTGTCCTTCACTCTCCTGCCACCGGTCCATGTTCCACCCGATTCCGGAATTACCGGTATTCACCACAACGTTACCTACGTTGCGGTCCACCACAAATGTCCGGGGCTCCGCAGCCAACGGAATCGTCGGGACGTCCTGCCAGAGCCGTTCCTCCGCTGCGCGGAATCCCTCGAGATCATCACTGGTCACGTTTACCGCCCCGTACTCCCCCTCCGGAACGAGAGCGACCAGCAGAGCGTCGAGTGTTCCTTCCGTGACACGGGGATTCCACCACTCGTCGTACGAGGACCAGACGAGGTCGCCCAGGGTGGATCCGTCCGAGCTCGCATCGATGACGGTGATCCCCGCCGGTTCGCAGGATGTCCGGATCGCCTCCACCATGGCCGCGAACCTCGGATCCGGACCGAGGTATCCGATCCGGATCGTTGTCCCGGACAGCGCCCGGGCCACGGTGAGGTCGACGCCGAGGTGCGCGTCAGCAACCGGTCGGTCGTGGTCGGTGGCGGGACTGTCCGCGGGCGAGAGACGCACCCCCATCGGCGGTACCGGGTGTCCGGCGACCTCCGAGGACACCTCGGCGACCTCGGGTTGCGAGACACACGCGGCGAACGCCGCGCGATTCTGCGGGGTCGACAGCACGCCACCGTCACCGAGAACCAGCTGTTCGATACGGACTCCGGTCTCGTACTCGACCTCCGCGGTGTTACCGGGTTCGTCCCGCTGAATCCAGTCCACCGGGGTGCCCCCGGTGAGGTCCGCGAGGACGGTGGAGGCCTCATCTCTCCGGGCCGTGACGTCGGTTCCCCGGGGCCAGACGATCACCGATTCCGCCTCCGCGGGGTCCCCGTTGAAGCGTTCGTTGCGGCGCAGGAGCACAGCGCCGTCCGCGTCGACGCGGTCGATGGTGAACGGGCCGGAGGAGACCTGGAGAGCGGGATCGAAGTTGTCGAGATCGAACCCGGTGTTCCACACCTCCGCGACCGGGCGCAGCGTCTCGACGTCCTCCGTGGTGAGCGCAGTGACGAGCTCCTCCTCCGTAAGGCCGGCTCTGGCCGCTATGGCGTGGGCGGGCAGGACGGTGCCCGGCCCGAAGAGGTACCGCCACCTGGACCCCGTCCCCTCGTTGAAGATGACGGTGAACTCTCTCGCCCCGGCGACGCACTCGAGGTTCTTCACCTGCGCCGTGAGCGGCAGGAACGCGTCGAACAGGCCCGGCAGGGTTCCCGCCTTGTAGGAGAGCAGGAAGTCCGTGCAGGTGACCGGAGCTCCGTCCGAGTACGTCGCTTCCGGGTTGATGGTGTAGACCACCCTGGGTTCCGCTCCGGGCAGGGGCTGGGCGGTCACCAGGTCACGGTTCGGGATCTGCTGCCCGGACGGGCCGTGCACGAAGGCCGGCGGATACAGGCGCCCGGCCAGGGTGTCGGCGCTGGTGGAGGCGCCGAGCAACCCCGCGGCGTTCGTCGTGGCGAGCGGCGAGGAGGTCGCGAGGGTGAGGCGTCTGGGTTCCGGTGGCGGTGAATCATCGGGGGCGCCGTCGGGGGACGTGGCGCACGCCGCGGTGAACAGCAGGGCTCCACACAGCACCGCGCACAGGCGGGGAGGGATCCTGAAGGATGGGCCCGGTATTCGGAGCAGCACGTCGGCCATTGGGGACAGTCCTTGTCGGTCGTCGGGGATTCCGCCACGTCGGACACGTCCGACGGACCATCCCGTTCTCTGACCCCCGGCTGGAGGGACCGGGGATCGCTCCTCGTGGAACTCATCACATTATAGGCAACGGTGCGCCGGTTCCCATCATCGAGAGGTCGTCGCCGCACAACGGGAATCGGCCGTCCGACGCGGGCGACGTCGAGCGACCGATTCCTCGTGCGGGTTCGGACTGTTCCGGGCTAGCGACCCGGGCGCCAGCTCGCTCCGGCGGACCCGTGTCCCGGGTTCACCGGAGCGACGGGGGTCGACACGGTCCGTCGTGCTGAGCGCCCGTTGTCGGGTGCCGACGTCTCGGAGGAGACCTGCCGCCCCTCCCGTTCGGCGAGCACCCGGTCGTTGTGCTCCCGGACCTTGCGCTGCCGGTTCTTCAGGGAGACGAGGATGGGCGTCGCGAGGAACACGGAGGAGAAGGTTCCCTCGATGACGCCGATGAACTGGACGAGCGCCAGGTCCTTGAGGGTGCCGACACCCATCAACCAGACCGCGACGACCATCAGTGCCGCGATGGGCAGGGCCGAGATCACGGTCGTGGCGATGGACCTCATGACCGTCTGGTTGACGGCGAGATTGGCCTGTTCGGCGTAGGTGCGCCGGGTCGTGTTGAGGAATCCCGCGGTGTTCTCCTTGACCTTGTCGAAGACGACGACGGTGTCGTAGAGGGAGAACGCGAGGACGGTCAGGAGACCGATTACGGTGGCCGGGGTGACCTCGAAACCGATCAGGGCGTAGATGCCCGCGACGACCACAGCGTCAACGAACAGCCCGCCCATCGCGGCGATCGCCATGTCCCGTTCGAAGCGGACCGTGATGTAGCCGAAGATCAGCACCAGGAAGACCCCGAGGGCCAGCAGCATCCTGTCGGTGATCGTCGATCCCCAGGACTCGGACACCGTGGAGTCACCGACAACGTCGGGATTCGGTCGCCCGGTGGCGTCCACCGGCTGGAACGTGTCGAAGAGCTGCTCGCGTGCGTCCCCGATCTGCTGCTCGTTGAGCCGCTCGGAGTTGATCTCGAGGATCCGGGAATCACCGGCGCCGACGACCTGGACCTTCTGCGGGGTGACACCGGTCGCGTCGGTGAACACCTCCGCGGCGGCCTCGGTCGAGATTCCCTCGGCGGGCATGTTCATCTTGGTACCGCCCTCGAAGTCGATGCCGAGGGTGAAACCTCGGACGACGATTCCGAGAAGGCAGAGCACGAGGACCGCGCCGGTGATCGAGTACCACAGCCGGCGACGACCGACGAAGTCGATGCCGCCCTCACCGGTGTAGAGACGCCTGAAGATGGAAGAGCTCATGGGTTACTTCTCCTCGTTCTCGCCGGACTCGGCACCGGAGGTTGATGGGGCGATCGGATCGGAACCGGCGGTGTCCCGGTGCCCGTCCGTGAGCCGTGCGGTTGTCTGTGCATCGGTCTCTCCGTCGAGAGCGTTCTCCGCGTGGTCGCCGGCGAGCCACTCCCCGCGCTCGCGACGTTGCCCGGCGACCTTCATCACGCCCGCGAGACCGTTGATCCTCGGGTCGGCGAAGGACGCCCTGCGGGAGGCCAGGATGACGAGAGGTGAGGTGACCAGGAAGATCACCAGGAGATCGAACACGGTGGTCAGGCCGAGCGTGAACGCGAAACCCTTGACGTCGCCGACAGCGAGGACGTAGAGCACGACCGCGGCGATCAGTGAGACGAAGTTGCCGGACAGGATGGTGTGCTTCGCCCGGGCCCACGCGCGGGGTACCGCGGACCGGAAGGTTCTCCCCTCCCTGACCTCATCCTTGATCCTCTCGTAGAACACCACGAAGGAGTCCGCCGTGGTGCCGATGCCGATGATCAGGCCGGCGACCCCCGCGAGATCGAGGGAGTAGCCGATCCACCGGCCGAGGAGCACGAGCGAACCGTAGATGAGTGAGCCCGCGGCGAACAGCGTGAACACGGTGAGGAATCCGAAGACCCGGTAGTAGGCGAGGCAGAAGATGCTCACCAGGATCAGCCCGATGATGCCGGCGATGAGTCCGGCCTTCAGGGAGGCGAAACCGAGCGTCGCCGGGATGGTCGTCGCGGTTCCACCGCGTTCACCGTTCTCTCCGGCGAAGGACAGCGGGAGTGCGCCGTAGCGGAGGTTGCTGGCGAGGTCCATCGCCTCCTGCTGGGTGAAGGAACCGGTGATGGACGTTCCGGAGCCGACGGGGGTCGGCGACTGGATCACCGGCGCGGAGATGACCTCGGAGTCGAGGGTGATGGCGACCTGTCGCTTGAGGTACTCCTGGGTGAGGGCCGCCCAGGTGGCGCCGCCCTGTTCACCGGGACCGGATTTGAAGGAGAAGTTGATCTCCATCTGCCCGGTCTGGGAGTTCAGGCCACCGTTGATGGGACGGTTGGTGTCGATCTCGTTTCCGCTGAGCCGCAGTCCGTCGACCGGGTCGGTCTCTCCGACGAGCAGAGGTGAGGGACCGAGGATGTACTTGGCACCGTTCTCGACGTCGCAGGCGACGAGCGGCTTGGCCGGATCATCCGTACCGGCGATGGGGTCGAGCTCCTCGTTGCAGACCAGGAGGGATGCGGCGGCGAGCTGCGTCGTCGGGTCCTCGGACTGCCGGTCCTCACGGAGCATCGAGGTCACCTCGGCGCGCCGTTCGGCCGCCTCGATGGAGTTGGCGGGCGGCTCGGGCGCGGTCGCGTCGACCGTCGGAGCCTCGATCTTCTCGACGTCGATCTCGGGTTTCGCGGCCTCCGACGTGGCTCCGTCCCCGTCCGCGTTCCCGCCCTCAGCCTGGGCCTGCATGTCCGCGATGGCCTCGGCCTGCTGTTGCGCGTTCAGGTTGAGCTGTTCGGTCAGGTCGTTGACCGCGGTCTGGGCTTCGTCCGGCGAGATCACACCGAGGGAGACCCACCGCTCCGCCATCTCCGTCTGCTCGGTGAGCAGCTTCTCCGGATCGGGTTGACCGGGTTCCAGGACGGGGCGGAAGAGCAGCTGGGAGGTCTGGCCCAGGGCACGGGCCTGGGAGGTGTCCTCACCGGGAACGGTGATGACGAGGGTGTTGCCGTCCGTCACGACCTCTGCCCCGGACACACCCATGCCGTTGACGCGGTTCTGGAGGATGTTCCGCGCCTGGTCGAGCTGTTCCTTCGTCGGTTCCTCACCCTGGGGCACCAGGGTCACCCTGGTACCCCCCTGGAGATCGATGCCGAGTTTCGGCTTCGCCGAGTGGTCACCGGTCAACAGGATCAGTGAGTAGACGAAGATCAGGATCACCAGGTAGAGGGCGAGCGCGATCACCGGCCAGTTCTTCTGCCCGACGCGTCTGCGCCCAGATTGCGAAGCCAATGGAGTGTCTCCTTGTGTCTCAGCGACTCTGCGGATCTACCGCGTTCCGGCGGCGGGCGCCGGCGAGTGCTGGTCGGGGTCTTGCACGGTTGACCGGCCGCCTCCCGGTCGGAATGAAGGCGGCATGCAACTGTGACGGTGTGTCTGTTCAGTGTTCCGGGACGGAGACCGGATCACGGGGTTGAATCCCGGACTCCGATTCCGAGGGGCCGATCCACCGTAGTGTTGGACGGCGGATCGGCCCGGTGTCACGGCTATAGTACGGCATGGGTGACAGCTGTACGGCTACACCCCGGCCCGGCATCGGTGTCCCGCGGGCGACCGGCGAACGGTAACCGCACCGTAGCGTCCCTGGATGAGGTCAGCCAACCCACATCAGTGTGTTCAGAGTCACTTTTTGTCGACGTCGTCCTCGGTTTCCGGGGCAGTGGGCGCAGACTCTCCGGACCGCGCGTCGCCGTCCTCCCAGAAACGCTCGTCGCCCGTCGTGGCGGGCGGGGCAGCTGCGGCGGGATCCACCCTCCGGATGATGGCGCTCCGTTCCCAGGTCATGTTGACCCCGACGGCGATCTCGAGATCGACGAGCTCGTCCGACATCCCCCGGACGACACCGTGGACACCGGAGGTGGTCACGACGCGGTCGCCGGCGCGCAGGGAATCCTGCAGCTCCTGGATCTCCGCCATGCGGCGACGCTGGCGGCGGGCCTGGATGGTGGTGGGCACGATGAAGATGGCGGCGATTGCGGCGAGAAGTAGTAGTTCCATGCGCACCACTATGCCAGACGCCTCGCAGGCTCCGGGACCACCGCCCCGGGTCGGACATCCACCGCCGGATCAGGCCCGCAGTGCGCCGGGTTCCACGCCGGGGGTTCCCTCCGGAGGGGTGAGGCCGAGGTGTCGCCAGGCGGCCACGGTGGCCACCCGTCCCCGCCCGGTGCGGGCGATCATGCCGGCACGGACGAGGTAGGGCTCACATACCTCCTCGATCGTCGCCGGTTCCTCCCCGACCGCGACGGCGAGGGTATTCAGGCCGACCGGACCACCGCCGTGGCCCCGGATGAGCGCGTCGAGGACGGCCCGGTCGATGCGGTCGAGCCCCATCGAGTCCACGTCGAATACGACCAGGGCCGCGCGGGCCGACTCCATGTCTATGTGCCCGTCGCCGTGAACCTCCGCGAAGTCCCGGACCCGACGGAGGAGACGGTTCGCGATACGGGGGGTGCCGCGTGACCGGGACGCGATCTCCGCTGCGGCGTCCGCGTCGACGGTGACCCCGAGGATCCGTGCCGCTCGGGTGACGACCCGGGTGAGGTCCGCGGTGCCGTAGAACTCCATCTGCGCGGTGAAACCGAAGCGGTCGCGCAGCGGTCCGGTCAGCATGCCCGACCGGGTGGTCGCGGCCACGAGGGTGAAGGGCGCGAGCTCCAGGGGGATCGAGGTCGCTCCCGGCCCCTTCCCGACGATGACGTCGATGCGGAAGTCCTCCATCGCCATGTAGAGCATCTCCTCCGCCGGGCGGGCCATCCGGTGGATCTCATCGATGAAGAGCACGTCGCCCTCCATGAGGTTGGACAGCATCGCGGCGAGATCACCGGCACGCTCGAGCGCCGGACCGGAGGTCATCCGCAGTGAGCTGCCCAGCTCCTGGGCGATGATCATCGCCATGGTCGTCTTGCCGAGACCGGGGGGCCCGGACAGCAGGACGTGATCGGGTGCAACGCCTCTCTTCCGCGCGCCGGTGAGCACCAGATCGAGCTGGTTCCTGACCTTCGGCTGGCCGATGAACTCCTCGAGGGACCGGGGCCGGAGTGTCGTTTCGACGTCACCGTCGGCGGGCTGCCGGTCAGGGGTGACCGGGGCGTCCACCGGGCGCCCCGCACCCTGTCCCGGTCGCGTGCCGTCGGGCAGCCTGAACTCGGTCTTCTCGATGTCGGACATGGCACTCACCCTAATCCCCCGCCGACGGTTTCCCCGCCGGGGGTTTCATCACGCATCCGGTCCTCCATCACCCACGCCCCAGGTGGGCGAGGGCCGCGCGGAGCGCACCCGCGGTATCCAGCCCGGGGATCTCGGAGGCGACCGTGGCGACGGTCGCGGCCGCGGTGCGCTCGGGGAACCCGAGGCCGACCAACGCCTCGATGACCTGCTCCGGGACCACGGAACCCGGGGGTGTGACCGGGGCCTCCGGGCCGGGTTCGGCCGAGTACTGACCGACCTTGTCCCTGAGATCAACGATCATGCGTTCCGCCATCCGCTTCCCCACCCCGGGGATCCGCTGGAGACTCTTCGCGTCGCCCCCCGCGATCGCCGTGGCGAGCTCGGCGGGGTCGAACACGGACTGCGCGGCGAGCGCCAACCTGGGTCCGAGACCCGACACGCTCTGGAGGAGAGCGAACATCTCCCGGCTGGACGCGTCCGTGAATCCGTAGAGGTTCATCGCGTCCTCGCGGACAACCAGGGTCGTCAGCACCCAGGCGGGCTCACCCCGACGGAGGGTAGCGAGTGTCTGCGGCGCGGCCGTGAAGGCGTAGCCGACGCCGGCGCATTCGATGACCGCCGTATTCAACCCGATGTCGATGACTTCCCCGTGCAGTGAGGCGATCATGAGGGCAAACTCCTGTCGTTGTGGTGCACCTGCGGTGTCGCGGCGCGGGTCGTGGCCGGCCGGGCACCGTCGATGAGTCCGTTCCGTTGGCGGAAGATCATGGGGGCGCGCCAGCAGTGGCAGACGGCCAGTGCGAGTGCGTCCGCGGCGTCGGCCGGTTTGGGAGGTTCCGACAGGCCGAGGATGCGCGTGATCATAGCGGTCATCTGCTTCTTGTCCGCGCGCCCGTTCCCGGACACCGCCTTCTTGACCTCACTGGGCGTGTACATGTGGACGGGCACCTCCCGTTCCGCGGCCGCGAGCACCAGCACCCCGACGGCGTGGGCGGTGTGCATGACGGTGGAGACATTGCCCCGCTCGAAGACGCGCTCGACGGCGACGACGTCCGGACGGTACTCGTCCATCCACTCACGGACGGCACGGGACAGCCTGAGGAGGCGCAGCGCGAGGTCATCACCGGAGGGCGTCCGGACGACGCCCACCGCGACAGGAAGCACCGCGCGCCCCCTCCCCGCCTGGACGACGGAGAGCCCGCATCGCGTCAGCCCCGGATCGATACCCATGACCCGCAGCCCCTCGAGATTCACCCGCGGCACCGATCCTTTCCGCCGAAAAGGTCCCGGGACAAGTTGGAGAATCGTGACGGTCCGACCCCGGGGCCGCCAGCTGGGACAGGCGGACGGCCACCGGACGGGGATTCCACACCGGAAAACCGCCGGACACCGACCCAGATTAGCACAGATTTTCTAATTCGGGTCGATCTCCGGCGGCCGGTGGGTCGTCGGTTCAGTCCTCTTCGAGCTCCGCGAGCACCTCATCGGACAGGTCCATGTTCGTGTAGACGTTCTGGACGTCATCCGAATCCTCCAGACCGTCGATCAGCTTGAAGATGCGGCGCGCGTCCGCCGCCTCCAGCGGCACCTCGACGGAGGCACGGAAATCACTGTCCGAGTCATCGACGGGAATGTCCGCCGCGGCGAGGGCCTCCTTCACGGCCGGGATGTCACCCGGGGCGGACACGACCTCGAAGAGGTCACCGACCTTGTTGACCTCCTCGGCGTCCACTCCGGCCTCCAGGACAGCCATCAGGACATCGTCCTCGGTGCGACCGTCGGCGCTCACGGTGACGACGCCCTTTCGGCTGAACAGGTAGCTCACCGCACCGGAATCGGCCATCGAGCCGCCGTTCTTGGTCATGCGGGTCCGGACCTCGGTGGCGGCCCGGTTCCGGTTGTCGGTGAGGCACTCGATGAGCACCGCCACACCGTTCGGCCCGTAGCCCTCGTACATGATCGTCTGCCAGTCGGCGCCGCCGGCCTCCTCGCCGGATCCACGCTTACGGGCGCGCTCGATGTTGTCGTTCGGGACCGAGGCCTTCTTGGCCTTCTTGATCATGTCGTCGAGGGTCGGATTCGCCGACGGATCGCCTCCACCGGTCCGCGCCGCCACCTCGATGTTCTTGATGAGCTTGGCGAATTCCTTGCCGCGCTTCGCGTCGTTGGCGGCCTTCTTGTGCTTGGTGGTCGCCCATTTGGAGTGGCCGGACATCGTCTACCCTTTCCTCTGCGCGGTGCCACCCGCCCGGTGCCCGGTACTTCGGAACACGGACGACGAGGCGGAGTTCTCACCCGCTCCCTCCGATGTCGTTGATGACACGGCGGCACCACTGAAGTACGTCGTTGGATTGTGTCCCGATTATACGCGGGGTACCGGCGGGCCCATCGCGCCCCCTGGGTCGCCGACGGATCAGGCGGTCGCCGCGACCATGTCCCGGAACAACGCGTGCACCCTCGTGTCGCCGGTGCACTCCGGATGGAAGGACGTCGCGAGTGCGTTGCCCGAACGGACCGCGACGACCGCGCCCTCCGCGGGACCGTCGGGGACCACCGCCAGAATCTCGACGTCCGGACCGACCCGCTCCACCCACGGGGCCCGGATGAACACCGCGTGGACCGGATCACTGATCCCCGAGAAATCGAGGTCCGTCTCGAATGAGTCGACCTGTCGCCCGAAGGCGTTGCGGCGAACCGTCACGTCGAGAACGCCGAAGCTGTGGGCGTCGGCCCGGGTGTCGAGGACCTCCCGTGCGAGCAGGATCATTCCGGCACACGTGCCGTACACCGGAAGTCCCCCGGAGAGCAGTTCCCGCAGGGGTTCGAGAAGTCCACCGAGTTCGAGCAGCTTCGACATCGTGGTGGACTCACCGCCGGGCAGGATCAGACCGTCGATTCCCTCGAGATGCTCGATCCTGCGCACCTGACGGTGTTCGACACCGATCCTGTCGAGGGCCTGCTCATGTTCCCTGACACCGCCCTGCAGTGCCAGAATCCCGATCATCAACGCTGTCGCGTCCTTTCCTTGGGGGCGAGTGTGGACATGGGAATCGACTGGGTTCCCGGTCTCAAGGTACGCGCGAGCCCCTCCTGGGTGACAACGGCGACCAGATTTCCGGACCGGTCGAATATCCGCCCGTGGGTCAGTGCGCGTCCGCCGGACGCCGACGGGGACACCTGATCGTACAGCAGCCAGTCGTCGGCGCGGAACGGTCGGAGGAACCACATCGCGTGGTCGAGGGACGCCTCCTGGACCTCGACACCGGCGTGGGGCACGAGTGCGGACTGGAGGAGCGTCATGTCCGACATGTAGGCGAGCGTGCACACGTGTGCGGTCTCATCATCCGGGAGGGGTGTGCGGGAACGGAGCCAGACGACCTGCTGGCTGGCGGTGTAGGGATTCTGCCGGTACTGCGACGGATCGACGACCCTGATGTCGAAGTCACTCCACTCGTCGAGCAGCGCCCGGAACGACTCGCGCATCCCGGACGTGTCCATCACGATGTCCTCGGGATCGGGTACCTCCCGCATCCGGTCGGAGTGCTCGACCCCGTGGTCCCCGGACCGGTGGAACGAGGCGGACATCGTGAACAGATTCTTGCCGTCCTGGATCGCCTTGACCTGTCGGGAGCAGAAGCTCCTGCCGTCGCGGAGCCGGTCGACGATGAAGACGGTGGGGCGATCCGATTTGCCGGCGGCGATGAAGTAGCCGTGGAGCGAATGCACCGAGAACCCGGGATCGACGGTCCGTGTCGCCGCGACGAGCGCCTGAGCGGCGACCTGGCCGCCGAATGTGCGGAGCAGTGTCGATTCGATGACGGTCCCCCGGAAGATGTCCCGGTCGACCTGCTCCAGGTCCAGTACCCTGTTGATTCTGGCCACGGGAATTCTCCCACTCCTTCGTTCTGGTGTCGCCCGGCCTGCGGGAGTCGGTCCCGACTGCGGTTGGATACAGGTCGGACCCACCGGAACACAGTGTCTGTTCCAGCGGGTCCGGGTGCGGAAAAGCTACCTTCCGGCTCCGATGCTCGTCAGTCCGATCTCGGAGATCCTCCGGATGCCGGCCTCATCGTCCGGTGCGACGAGCGACTGGTTGTGGAGGAGCTCGGACAGACTGGACGCCTTGTCCCCGACGAGGACCGGATCCGAGTCAATCGTGTCGTTGATGTTCCGGACCTCGGACAGCAGGGTGTCCGTGTCGGCTCCCTCGGCCACCTCGGTCGAGTCGAGGACGATGTAGCGGCAGTTCCGGAGGCGCTTGCTCTTCAGCACCATCAGGGCGTTCTCGGCGCTGCGCCGGAACTCCTTCCGGTTGAGGCCGGCACCGGATCCCGGGCCCAGATCGTCGAAGAACAGTTCCAGGCGCTGCACACCCCCGTCGAAGTCACCGGAGATGAACGTTCTGTCCGAGTCAGCCTCGGTGTGCTTCTCGGCGTCGGCGCTCAAGAGAATCTTGAATATGAGCGGAACACTGTCCTCGTGCTGACCCAGCAGAATACGGTCACCGCCCTCAGCTTCTGTCGCGGCATAGATGTAGCTGCGGTTGGCCATGGATGAAACCTCCTGCTGAAGATGAACGTGCGTTGGTGCCAGTGTAGTCCTACCCGCTTCAACCGGGGGGCAGGTGGTCACACCCGCCCCCCGACCGGGTCACCAGCCGCGTTCGGCGAGCCGATGCGGCTGGGGGATTTCGTCGACGTTGATTCCGACCATCGCCTCACCCAGTCCACGCGACACCTTCGCGATGGTGGCCGGGTCCTCGAAGTTCTGGGTGGCCTGGACGATCGCCCTGGCACGGTCGGCGGGGTTGCCCGACTTGAAGATCCCGGATCCCACGAACACACCGTCCGCACCGAGCTGCATCATCATCGCGGCATCCGCGGGCGTCGCGATCCCGCCTGCGGTGAACAGCACCACCGGCAGGGTGCCGGTCTCCGCGACCTCGCGGACCAGCTCGTACGGTGCCTGGAGCTCCTTCGCCGCGACGTAGAGTTCGTCCTCCGCCATGGAGGACAGGCGCTTGATCTCGGCGCGGATCGTGCGCATGTGGGTGACGGCGTTGGAGACGTCCCCGGTGCCGGCCTCTCCCTTGGAACGGATCATCGCGGCACCCTCGTTGATCCGGCGGAGTGCCTCACCGAGATTGGTCGCACCACAGACGAACGGGACGGTGAAGCCGAACTTGTCGATGTGGTTCGCGTAGTCCGCGGGCGTGAGCACCTCGGACTCGTCGATGAAGTCCACTCCGAGGGACTGCAGGACCTGTGCCTCGACGAAGTGCCCGATGCGCGCCTTGGCCATGACCGGGATGGACACGGCCTCGATGATTCCCTCGATCATGTCCGGGTCCGACATGCGGGACACGCCGCCCTGCGCGCGGATGTCCGCGGGCACCCGCTCGAGCGCCATCACGGCGGTGGCGCCGGCGTCCTCGGCGATCTTTGCCTGCTCCGGGGTCACGACGTCCATGATCACGCCGCCCTTGAGCATTTCTGCGAGTCCGCGCTTGACTCTGGCGGTGCCTCGGATGGGTTCGTTGTTGCTCACTGCGTCTTCCGTCTCCTGTGTGCGTCGGTGGGTCCTGGAAAGTACCCGCTCATAGTAGAACGACCCGCCCCCGAAGGCACACAACAGGTGGACTTAGTTTCACGCCCGTTCCCTCATCGGGCGGTAATCAGTTCTCCCCGTCGTCGATTGACAGCGCGAAATACTCGGGGAGCTGAGCGGTTCCACCGAGCCGGAGAACGCGGACGAGTGGGCGGGTCCGCAGCGCCCGGGTCCTGGTGACGTAGTCGTTGTAGAACCGGTAGGAGGTGTCCACGCGGAAGATGGCGCGTTCCAGGAGCTCCGACGGCTCCCCCTCCATGTCGCGGAGACGGGAACTGATCCGGTGCTCCAGTCGGACACGCTCGGCGAACCGTCCCGGGGCGAGGGGTACATCGATGGCACGGCGGGCGTCCTCCACCGCACCCGGGGACAGGACACCGACGAGATCGGCGCGTCTGTCCAGCGCCGCCTGGAGACTCGACAATGCGGCGTCCGTACCGATGTGCAGCCGGTTGAGCCGTTGTGCGGTGAAGTAGCACCAGCACACGAACGCGGTGACCAGCACCGCGATGACGATCCAGACGATCAGCACAACCGCACCCCCGAGCCGTCGTCGACGGTCCGGTAGACCTCGAGAACCTTGTCGGCGACCGCCCGGCAGTCGTACTTCCCGGCCCGCCGGTGTCCCGCATCGATCAGGGCCCGCCGTAGGTTCCCGTCGTCCAGGAGCGTGCCCAGTTTCTCCGCGAGGTCGCCGTCTGATCCGACGGCAAACAACACCCCGGCCGGCTGCTCGGCTTCCACGTCACAGACCGCGGCGAATGCCTCGAGGTCACTGGCCAGGACGACAGCTCCGGCGGCCATCGCCTCCACGAGCACGATCCCGAAGGACTCCCCGCCGGTGTTGGGGGCCACGTAGATGTCCGCGGCGCCGAGTATCGCCGCCTTCTCCGCGTCGCTCACACGGCCCACGAAGCTGACTGAATTCATGGACCGCGGTGTCCCTCCTCCGATGACGGTGCAGTGGACGTCCCTGTCCAGCTTCGCCAGCGCCCGGAGCAGGATGTCGAGCCCCTTCCGGGGTTCGTCGATGCGACCCAGGAACACGATCTCGGGTCTCCTGTCGTCGGAACCGGGTGAGCGCCCAGCCGCCACGGCGCGCTCATGATCGGCACGGGCGGCAGCGAAGAACCCGGTGTCCACCCCGTTCGGGATCAGGATCGGGTCACCTCCCAGTTGTTCGACCTGCCATCGCCGCGCCATCTCGGAGACGGCGATACCTCCCCGGATCTTCTCCAGCATCGGACGGAGCACCGGAAGCGCCAGGCGGAGCAGCCGCGACCCGCTCGATGAGGCGTGGTACGTCGCGACGATGGGGCCTTCCGCGAGCCGGAGCGCCGCCATCGAGAAACTCGGCGAGTTCGGCTCATGAATGTGCAGGACGTCGAAGTTCCCCTCCCTGATGAACCTCCGGAGCCGACGGTCGACCCACGGCCCGAAGGACAGTCTGGCGACGGAACCGTTGTACCGGAACGGAAAACTGCGCCCTCCCCGGACCACGAAGTCCGGGACCTCGGTGTCCGGCGAGCAGGGACCGATGACCTCGACGTGGTGTCCGGCCTCGATGAATCTGCGGGCCACATCGATGATGTGGGCCTGCACACCGCCGGGTTCGTCGAACGAGTACGGGCAGACGACACCTATCCTCATTCGGCTCCCCCCTCCCGCCGGTCCAGGCCCCGCTCGAGGCGCTCCGCATCCAGATCCGCGAGCCACAACGGCTGCAGCATGTGCCAGTCGGCCGGGTAGGCCGCGATGTTGGCCGCGAAGATGTCGGCCATCTTCTGGACGCCCGCGTTGATGTCGGACCCCACGGTGATCTCATCCGAAACGCTGAAGCCCCATCCATCCGGGGTGAAGTAGCTGTGGGCGACGTGCAGGGCGGCACCGGTGTCCCTGGCCAGACGGACCGCCCCGCTGGGCATTCGCGCGGTTTCGCCGAAGAATTCGACCGGCACACCGGTCTGTCTGAGGTCCCGCTCCCCCATCAGGCACACCGTCCCCCCTGATTCCAGGCGCTCACGGAGTATCGGGAAGGGGGCGGGGCCACCGGTCAGCGGGAGCACCTCGAATCCGAGCCCGGTCCGGAAGCGGACGAACGCATCGTAGAGGACCTCGGGCCGTAGCCGCTCCGCGACCGTCGTGAAGCTCCCGTACCGTTGGGCCATCAGCACCCCCGCCATGTCCCAGTTCCCGGTGTGCGGGAGGACAAGGACCAGCCCCCGGTCCGAAGCCACCGCGGCATCGAGTGTGCTCAACCCGATGACGTTCGGCGCGAGCCTCCCGAGCAACCCATCGTTCTTCGCCAGGGCAGGTAGCCGGAATGCCTCCAACCAGTAGCGGGCGTAGGAACGGACCGAGGCGCGGACAAGACTGCGGGTCACGTTCTCGGGACCGACCACCCTGCTGAGGTTCGCACGGAGCTGCTCCATGCCCCGTCCCCCGTCCGAGGCGAGATCCGCACCGATGGTGAACAGCATCCGCGCGACCGGGGCGGGCAGCCACCGGACGATACGCCAGCCCAGGAGGTACCCGACCGCGGCCGGGTCCCCGGAACGGACCGCCCCCCCGAACGCAGCGACCCACCCGCTGGGGTCCGGATCATTGTGGTTGCAGTCCATGTACAGGTGTCTCCTAGGTTTTGTAGCTGCGGGCGCCGGCCGGTGGAGCGGTTCTCTCCGAGGCGCCCGTTGACCGTGCCGCGAATCTGAGTCGCTGGATCACGGTGAGGACCGTGCCCACCGCGAGGACGGACAGGGCGATCTCGATGGCCCACGGAACACCGAGGCCGGTGAGTCCGATCCCGAGGAGACCGAGTATAAGCCGTTCCGGGCGTTCGATGAGCCCACCGACGATCTTGAGCCCCGAAGCTTCGCCACGGGCCTTCACGTAGGAGATGACCTGGGAACCCACCAGAACCACCAGCGCCGCGACGACCACCGGGGCCGCGGCCCGGTGCGTGTAGATGAGCCACCAGGTGATCGCACCGAACAGCGCGCCGTCGGTTATGCGGTCGCACGTGGCGTCCAGGGTGGCCCCGTACTTCGTGCCACCGCCCCGCATCCGCGCCATCGTCCCGTCGATCATGTCGAACGCCGAGAACAGACCGGTCAACACAGCCGCGGCGAACAGGTGCCCGGTGGGGATGAGGATCACGGCGAGGGCGATCGTCAGCGACGCCGAAGCCACCGTGATCGTGTTCGGGGAGATCCCCAGCCTGAGCATCGCCCGTGCGACGGGTTCCACCACAACTGCCGCCGGACGCCGGCCTCGTGCACTAAGCATTCGTCACTCCCGATGTGTTCTCCAGTCCCGCCCACGCCTCAGCCAGCAGCTTCCTGGTGTCACGCAGCAGCTGCGGCAGCACCTTGGTGCCGCTGATGACCGTCATGAAGCTGGCGTCCCCGGCCCACCGTGGGACGATGTGCAGGTGCAGGTGGTCCCCGACGGAGCCCCCGGAGGCCCGGCCCAGGTTCAGCCCGACGTTGATGGCGTCCGGGTGCGACACCGACTTCACGGCCCGCACGGCGGTCTGCGCGAACGCCATCAGCTCTCCGGACTCCTCGGCGGTGAGGTCCTCGAGGTTCGCCACCTTGCGGTAGGGGACGACCATCATGTGCCCGGAGTTGTACGGGTACAGATTGAGGACGCAGTAGACAGACTCGCCCCGGGCGACGATGAGCCCTTCCTCATCGTCGAGCTCGGGAATCCTCAGGAAGGGATCCCGCCGGTCGGTGGAGGCTCCGGCTTCCGAACGGCTCTCCGCGCCGGAGTCGGCGATGTAGCTCATCCGGTACGGCGCCCAGAGCCGGACGAGGCGGTCGGGAACCCCCGCGCCCCGGTCGATCACGGCTCCCTCGGGCACCCGTTCGTCATCAGCGGCGTTCCGCAAGGCGTTCCTCATTCGGTTGATCGTTGATCCGGTCCCGCACCCAGGCGGTGATCAGTTCGACCGCCTGGTCGACCGGGACCCCGTTGACCTGGCTACCATCCAGGAACCGGAAGCTCACCGCCCCCGCTTCCACGTCCCGGGCGCCGGCGAGGAGCATGAAGGGGACCTTGCCGGTGGTGTGGTTGCGGATCTTCTTCTGCATCCTGTCGTCGGAGGTGTCGACCTCCGCACGGATACCTGCGCGGCGGAGCCGCTCGCAGACCGACTCGAGGTGCGGTGCGAAGTCGTCGGCCACGGGGATACCGACCACCTGGTGCGGAGCGAGCCACGCGGGGAATGCACCGGCGTAGTGCTCGAGGAGGACACCGAAGAACCGCTCGATCGAGCCGAACAGGGCCCGGTGGATCATGATCGGGCGCTTCTTGGTCCCGTCGGAGGCCGTGTACTCGAGGTTGAACCGTTCGGGCAGGTTGAAGTCGAGCTGCACGGTCGACATCTGCCAGGTCCTTCCGATGGCGTCCCTGGCCTGGACGGAGATCTTCGGCCCGTAGAACGCGGCTCCGCCCGGGTCCGGGACGAGCTCCAGGCCGGAGTTGTGGGCGACGCGCTCGAGAATCGCCGTGGACCGCTCCCAGATCTCGTCGGACCCGACGCTCTTGTCGTCGTCACGGGTCGACAGTTCCAGGTAGAAGTCGTCGAGTCCGTAGTCGCGGAGCAGCGAGATGACGAACTCCAGGACCGTCGTCAGTTCGGTCTCGAGCTGATCGTCGGTGCAGTAGATGTGGGCGTCGTCCTGGGTGAATCCCCGGGCGCGGGTGAGTCCGTGGATCACGCCGGACTTCTCGTAGCGGTAGACGGTTCCGAACTCGAACAACCGCAGCGGCAGCTCCCGGTAGCTCCGCCCACGGGACGCGAAGATCAGGTTGTGCATCGGGCAGTTCATGGGCTTGGCGTAGTAGTCCTGCGCCTGCTTGGTCACGTTGCCGTCGGCGTCCGTCTCCCCGTCGAGCTGCATCGGCGGGAACATGCCGTCGGCGTAGAAGTCGAGGTGACCGGACTTCGCGAAGAGCTCGCCCTTGGTCAGGTGCGGCGTGTTGACGAAGCTGTATCCGGCGTTGATGTGCCTCCTGCGGGAGTGCTCCTCCATCTCCAGACGGACGATGCCGCCGTTCGGGTGGAACACCGGGAATCCGGATCCGATCTCATCGGGGAAACTGAACAGGTCGAGTTCGGTGCCCAGCCGCCGGTGGTCACGCTTCTCAGCCTCGGCGAGCATCGTCTGGTACTCCTCGAGGGCCTCCTTCGTCTCCCAGGCCGTGCCGTAGATCCGCTGGAGACCGGCGTTGCGCTGGTCGCCACGCCAGTAGGCCGCGGAGCTGCGGGTCAGCGCGAAGGCCGGGATGTAGCGCGTCGTCGGGACGTGTGGCCCACGACAGAGGTCGTACCACTCGGGTTCTCCGGTGCGGGGATTGACGTTGTAGTAGCCGGTCAGCTCGCCTGCACCGACCTCCGTCGCCTCATCCGAATCGGGATCGACGGAACCCTTGTCCTCGATCAGCTCGAGTTTGTAGGGCTCACCCGCGAGTTCCTCCCGCGCGGCGTCGAGGCTCGGGTAGACACGGCGCTCGAACCTCTGGCCCGACTTGATGATCTTCTTCATCCGCTTCTCCAGCGTACGGAGATCCTCCGGGGTGAACGGTTCCGCGGCGTCGAAGTCGTAGTAGAAACCACCGTCGATCGCGGGACCGATACCTAGCTTCGTTCCGGGGAACTCGGCCTGGACCGCCTGTGCGAGAACGTGTGCGCAGGAGTGCCGGATGACCGACCGACCGGCCTCGGTGTTCGCGGGGACGGGGAAGAATGCGGAATCCGCATCCGGAACGTGGGAGAGGTCGAAAAGGGCCCCGTCCGCGTCAGCGACACAGACGATGGCGTCCTCCCCCTTGTTCGGGAGCTCCAGTTCCCGCATCGCCGCACCGACGGCGGTGCCAGCGGGAACCCGGAATGACGGGTGGGATCCGTGTTGAGAATTATCTGTCGTGCACACGATGCTGGTCGCGCTCCTTCTTGCGCTCGGCGGGACCGGCATACCTGGCCGGCTCCCGTTCACGGTGGTGGGACAGTCCCGTCCGGCAACGGTGTGCACCGGTTGCGAACGGCCCCCGCGCCAGGACGTCAGGTGGACCGACGCCGACCCGATTCACCTCCGGGTTACGCGATGCGTCACGGCGGTTGGACCGGACCGGCCGAACTGTCAGCCATCATCTTAGCCCGCCCGATCAATCCTCGAGCAGCGCGGCTCCCCAGTAGGCGTCGCGCCCGGTGTCGTTCCGGCCAGTTCCACGTTCCTCGTCCGTCACCCCGGGCGGGCAGGCGAACACCGCGGAGCCGATGTGGGTGATCCACTGGTTGAGCCTGTCCTTCTCGTCGAGCCGGCGCTGGATCGGTACGAACTGGTGGAGGGGGTTCTTCTGGAAGCAGATGAAGATGAGGCCCGCGTTCGATGTCTGTCCGCTCCCCGGTTCCGGAGGAAGGTCGTAGTTGAAGGCACGTCTCCTGATCTTCTGGTGCGGCGCATCGTCCGGATTCGTGGAACGGGCGACGTGGCTCGCCGGATCGATCACCGGTAGACCGTAGGAGTCGGTCTCCTCGAAGTCGGGCGTGTCGAACTCCCGCTCACCCGTCAACGGCGCCCCGCTGTCCAGGGTCCGCCCCATGACGACCTCCCGTGACGTACGGTCGAGCATCTCCCACTCATCAAGGTTCATCGCGACACGTCGGACGACGAGAGCGGTGCCGCCCCGGAGCCAGTCGGCTCCCTCGTCGATCCAGACGATGTCGTCGAACTCCTCCCGCGTCCGCGGGTTGACCGTGCCGTCCTTCTGGCCGAACAGGTTCCGTGGTGTCGCGTTGTCCGGGCGGGTTCCGTCGGAATTGAGGAACCCCTGCTGGAACCAGCGCACCGAGACGTAGTCGACACCGGCCCTGATCATGTGGCGCGTGGCGTGGGACAGCGTGACCGGATCGTCGGAGCACAACTGGAGCACCACATCGGCCTCCCCCCACCTGTCATCCAGCTTGTCGCGGGAGAATGCCGGAAGTGGCCCCAGCCATTCCGGCCGGGCGTCGGGGCGTCCGATGATGTCGAAGAAGGTGGCTCCGAAACCACAGGTGACGGTGAGATTGGCGGGGGCATCGACCATCTCCGGTTCAAGGTCACCGAGCGGTGCCCTGCCCTCACACAATCTGCGCGCGTCCTCCGTCCACAGCCGCATGAGCCGGCGGGCCGCCCCCCTGTCCGCCTCCCCCCGGAAGCTGAAGGCCACGAGGTTGAGGTGGGCCTGGAACGGGGTCGCTATGCCGGCCTGGTGTTCGCCGCCGAACGGGACCTTCTCACTCCCGAGCCTGGAGGCCTCCCCTTCGCGGTCGCCGGGGACCTCGATCCCCGGTTCCAGATCTCGCGCGGTGTCCGGGGCACAGGCGGCGAGCCCGGCCCCGGCGGCACCCGCGGACAGCCCCGCCAGAAATCCGCGGCGGGACAGTGAGTGCGGGACGGGACAGGATCTGCTCTCGTGAGGCATGAGATATCGCCGGTCTTTCAGAGTGGAACGATCGCGGGTTGGAACTGGTGGTCTGGTGGGCCCGGCACCCTGCGCGTCGAATGCCGGATCATCGTCCCGGCCGAAGGCCACGGCCCCGCCTTCGGCGGACCGTGGCCCCGCACCGGAGCGGACTCACTTGTCGTTGTCGTGGTCCATGTCGTGATGCATGTCGTGGTCACCGTGTGCGGAGTCCGATCCGTACTCCTCTTCTCCTGCCGCGATGGCACGAACCGGCACATCCTTGACGACGACCTTCGACCCGTCGGAGAACTCCAGGGTGACGTCGACGGTCGAACCTGCCTCGACGGCCCCGTCGTAATTCAGGATCATCAGGTGGTCGGCACCGGGTTCGAGGACGTGCTTACCGCCGGCCTTGATGGTGATGCCGCCCTTCTTCTCCTGCATCTTTCCGTCGACCACCTCATGGATCTCGTAGTCGGCCTTACCGAGCGACGTGGTGAACCCGGTCAGGTTGATCTCGTGATCCGTGTGGTTCTCCAGCATGCCGAAGATCGCGGTCATACCGGCACCGGCGGGCATGGCCTTCACGAAACCGTCGTGGAGGTGGACGGTCTCCGCCGTGAGTGTTCCCTCGGCGGCGTCCTTGGCGTCCTCGGCACCGTCCTTCGCCTTCCGGCCCGCCTCCTCGGCGGCGTCCCTGGCGTCCTCGGCCCCCTCCTTCACCTTGTCGCCCGCGTCCTTGGCTGCATCCTTGGCGTCGTCACCGGCCTCGGCGGCCGCCGAGGTGACAGCGGATGCCGCGTCATCGACGGAGTCCTTGGTGGAATCCGAGCAGCCGGCGAGCGCGAACGCCGCAACGGCGAGGGTGGCGATGGAGATACGGCTGAGTGTACGGGTGGTCATGTGGGACTCACTTTCTCTTTTTGATGATCATGCCTGCGACCATGAGAAGAAGCAGGAGCAGACCGCCACCGACGGCGACGGCTGGAACTGGTGACGGGGACTCCGCTGAACCTGACCGGTCAGTGGAATCCCCCGAACTGGTTGCCGGTGATGAACCGGACGGCTCCGAGGGGGACGCCGCACCGTCCGACACTGTGAAGGTCGTCCGTCCCCGGGTGGCGTGACCGTCGGAGGACGTGATCTGGAAACCGACCGTGTAATGCCCCGGCCCAGGATGGATGTCCTCAGGCACTGTGACCGAGACAACCTGGTTGTCCAGCGCAGGTTCATCGCTGAACAGGACGGTGGAGGTGTCGGTGTCACTCACCGCAACTGTGTTGAAGCTGTCCCGGGGAATCCCCGAGAACTCGAGGACGATCTCGCGGGGGAACTCATCGACCGTGGCACCGTCGGCAGGCGTCGAGTCCAGGACAACGTCATGTGCGACCGCGACACCCCCGGACCAGGACGGACCCAGTCCTGACTGGCACCCGAGCACCATGACGGGGGTACACAGCGCAGTCACGACCAGAGCCGCACGTCTGCGGTGCCGATGTCCGTAATGTCGGGTCACAATCAACTCCATGATCGTCGGTTGGCGGCCTACCCCGGCCGGAAGCGTGGGACACCGTGGGGTTCCCGTCCCGTGAGAGCCTCCCACAGTAGTCGGCCACGGACCCGGAAAAGTTCCCGGAAACGGGAATCCACCTCAGCATCTCCACCACACCGTGGCCTCCGCGGCCCGGTGGCCGTTCGCGGTGGCCACGGCGGCGGATCTCCGTCATCCCCCATGGTACGCCGCGTGTGCGGAGGAACGGATGACGGGGGAAGCCTGCCATCAGCACGAACACACGAAGGCCCGGACACCTTGCGGTGTCCGGGCCGATAACGTGGTCCCAGCTGGGATCGAACCAGCGACCTTTCCGGTGTGAACGGAACGCTCTTCCACTGAGCCATGGGACCTCGGGCGAGTGCATCTCGTCCGCCCAGTAAGTTAACACGGTCACCGCACTCCCGCCTAATCCGCTGGTGACCCACCGGTGCATCTGTGACTCTCCCGATCACGCACCCCACGGTGGATACCGGACCCGATCCTCCGCGGAGTGGAGGACCCATGCCGGGAGGACCCCGGCCACCGGGCACCGGGAGACGACTCCGGGGGCGCCGGCCAGGCGCACCCCAGCAGCCGATTTGTGCCCCGGTCCCGAATACGGCTAGAGTTTGGTCTCGCACCACACCGGGTCCCCGGACCCACTTGTCGTCGCGATGCGGATGTAGCGCAGTTGGTAGCGCATCACCTTGCCAAGGTGAGGGTCGCGAGTTCGAGTCTCGTCATCCGCTCTGGTATGGTTCTCGTACCTGCACAGCCACGGTGGAATGGCCGAGTGGTGAGGCAACGGTCTGCAAAACCGTGCACACGGGTTCGATTCCCGTTTCCACCTCCAACTTCATAGTCCTGCGCGTTTAGCTCAGCGGGAGAGCGCTTCCCTGACACGGAAGAGGTCACTGGTTCGATCCCAGTATCGCGCACCGGAGTAGCACAGCTCCCTAAAACAGTGCGTGCGGATGTAGCGCAGTTGGTAGCGCATCACCTTGCCAAGGTGAGGGTCGCGAGTTCGAGTCTCGTCATCCGCTCTCCCCACAGCGGCCCGGCGTTCATCGCACGGGCCGCTGTTCCACGTCGTCCCCACCCCATTCCTCGTCCTTCCGGGACACCGTCCGGGCCGACTATCCTCACACCTCATGAGCGACTTTCCCCGCACGATCCCACCCGAGGAACTGATCGGGCCGGTGGAGCCGGTCGGACACGGGCAGATCCGCGCCGTCTCGGCCATAACTCTGACCGGCGCGACCGCGGTGTCCGGGACATCCGGTCCATTGGGCAACTCCACCGACGCGGCCCTGCTCCGCGCCCTACGTACCTGGAGCGATGTCGTTCTGGTCGGCGCGGAGACAGTCCGAGCCGAGAACTACGGTGGAGTGGCGGTCACCTCCGACGCCCGGGCCGGGCGGACATCCGACGGACGGGCGCCGGTACCGCCGATCGCGGTCGTCACCCGATCCTTCAATCTGTCGCCGGATTCCCGCCTTTTCCACGACACCGAGGTGACTCCGATCATTCTCGCGCCGGCTTCCGCGTGCGCGGAACGAGGCTTGTCCGGGGCACGGAAGGCGGTCACCGCCGCCGGCGGACGGATAGTGTCGACGGGAACCGGTGCACCCGATGAGATTGTCGGATGCCTCCGGAGTGCCGGATACCACAGGATCGTCTGCGAGGGCGGTGCGCAACTGCTCGGCCAGCTGGTGCGGGCCGGACTGATCGACGTGCACCACATCACCATCGACCCCAGTCTCACCCTTCCGGCGCATCCTCCGTTGATCGTCGACCCCGACTCCGGACCGGGCGGTACCCCGCAACGACATCCTCTGGGCCTCAGTGGAATTCAGGCGACGTCGGACGGATGTGTATTTCTCCGGTACAGCGGGAAACACACCGACCTCACTCCCTGATCAGGGAACTTTCCGCGGTATGGTGGGGCGGTGACCGACCTAGCCCGCTCCCGTTTGACCACGCTCTGGACCTCACCCGGTCCCCGGGTGACTCCGGCGACGCCGACGCCCAGGACCACCGGTTTCGACCGCGTGGCGAGAATGGTCTTCTGGCCTCTGTCACTCATGTTGATCGTCCACCGCGTCCTGGTGCTCTCGGTCAACGGGTCGGTGACAGACGATTTCTCCACGGTCTACTACGCCCTGCGCCGGTTCCATGAGGGTGTGCCGATCTACAACGAAACCTACCACCACGTCGATCCCCACTATCTCTATTCCCCGGGCGCCACGCTCGCGCTCTCGCCGCTGGGTCTGCTCACGGACTTCAGTTCCGCCCGGATGTGGTTCATCTGCCTCAACGCGGCCGCGATAGTGGCGGGTCTCGGCATACTGACGCGGATGTTCGGCTATGCACTGTCCTCGGCGGTGTTCCCTTCATCGGTGTTCTTCGCGTTCCTCACCGAGGCGGTCCGTAACACCCTGGTGTTCTCGAACATCAACGGCATCCTGCTCCTCGCCCTCGCCGGGTACCTCTACTGTCTGCTCCATGAACGGCGTTGGGCGGCGGGAATTCTCATCGGTCTCGCCATCCTCATCAAACCGATCTTCGCCCCTCTGCTCTTCCTGCCCCTCGTGAAACTCAACTGGCGGACCGTCTGCACCGGCGTACTGCTCCCCGCCGTCGTGAACGCCGTGGCCTGGCCCATCGTCCCCGGAGCCGGTGACTACATCACCCGGACCATTCCCTACCTGGGTGAGGTGCGGGACTACGCCAACAGCTCGCTACCCGGCATCGCGACCTACTACGGCATGCCCTGGTGGCAGGAGAAGTTCTGGTTCATCTTCTTCGCCGCCGTGATCGCGGTAGGAGTGGTCGTTCTCCTGCGCTGGCGGTACACCGATCCCCTGCTCTGGGTCAGCACCACGAGCGGACTGCTGCTCGCGGGTGTCTTCCTGCTCTCCTCCCTCGGGCAGATGTACTACTCGATGCTCCTGTTCCCCCTGCTGTTCACGGTACTGCTCCGTCGCTCCGCGATGCACTCCCCCGTCGCCTGGATCGCCGTCTACTGCTTCCTGTCCGCTGATGTGTGGTTCTCCGACGAATGGCTGGATCTCGGACGGGCGATGCACTATCTCAAGCCCACGGTGGGCTGGGCGCTGATCGTCACGACGATCACCGTCGCCGCGGTGGTCTGGTGGTGGCAGGAACGCGACGGTCGGGCGGCAACCGCATCGGAACCGCCCCATGCGGAACCCGGAGGTACCCGACCCCGACCTCGACCGCAACCGGAAGGACGACGATGACCGACTTCACACTGATCGGTGACGACGAGTGGCGCCGGCGGCTGAACGCCGAGGAGTACCGGGTACTCAGGCGTGCCGGGACCGAGGCACCCCACACCGGCGAGTACACCGACACGTTCACCGAGGGCGTGTACTCCTGCCGCGCGTGCGGAACGGAGCTGTTCCGTTCGACGGAGAAGTTCGCGGCGCACTGCGGCTGGCCCGCGTTCTTCTCGCCGCTGGCCGAAGATCGTGTCATCGAACGTCCGGACACCTCGCTGCCCGGGAGGCCCCGCGTCGAGGTTCTCTGCGCGGCCTGCGGGTCACATCTCGGACACGTGTTCACCGGCGAAGGCTACGACACCCCCACGGACCAGCGCTACTGCATCAACTCCATCTGCCTCACCCTCGAGGAGAGGCCGGTCCTCTAGCAACTGCAGAACAGACGCGCCCGTCCCTCTCCGGGGCGGACGGGCGCGATCTCTCCCGGCCGGTTCAGGTCACGGTCACGGGAGGACCGAGATGATCTCCTCGACATCATCGACGCGGCGTCCGGAGAAGAACGGGATCTCCTCACGGACATGTCGACGTGCCTCGGTGTACCGCATCCGGTACATCAGATCGACGATCCGGTGCATCTCCGGGGCCTCGAACGCGAGGATCCACTCGTAGTCGCCGAGTGAGAACGCGGGCACCGTGTTGGCCCGCACGTCCGGGAAGTCCCGGGCGGCCATGCCGTGCTCGACGAGGATCTTCCGGCGCTCGGCGTCGTCGAGCAGGTACCAGTCGTAGGAACGGACGAAGGGGTAGACCGAGATCCAGCGCCCCGGATCCTCCCCCATGATGAAGCTCGGGAGATGTGACTTGTTGAACTCGGCGGGGCGGTGCAGCGCGGTGCCGGTCCAGAACGGCTCGGAGCACCGGCCGAGTGTCGTGGTGCGACGGAAGTCGTTGTACGCCCGCTGGATGTCCTCGATCTCCTCGGCGTGCCACCAGATCATCACGTCGGCCTCCGCACGGAGTCCGGAGATGTCGTAGACTCCCCGGACCGTCACCGGACCGTCACCGAGCCCGCGGAAGAACTCTCTGGTGTCGGCGATCGCCTGTGCCCGGTCGTCGCCGAGTGCCCCGGGAATGATCCGGAAGGTGGCGAACTGGGAGTACTGCTGCATCGAGTTGAGTTTCTCGAAATCCTTGCGCTGGGCCACGGTGTTCGGGCTCCTTTCGTGGTGGGGTAGCCCCCGTCACGGGGCCTCCGGTAGACGCCGCCCACGGGTGTGGCCCGTCGACGGCTGCTGTCCTCCATCATAAGTTGGATGTCCGTCCACGGCCGCCACCACCCCGGTCGGCGCGCCTCCCCACTCATCCCGCGGGCGGGGGTTAGGTTTGGACCCGTGACCGAATCCGAAGCCCCCAAGCATCCCGCGGCCGCCGGGACATCGGCCGACACCGACGCACCGCAGCTGTTCAATGAGGCTGTCGAGTCGATGCACCGCGCACGGCTCCGCCCCGAGGTGACACTGGGAACGATCCGTCCACCGCAGCGGCTCGCCCCGTACAGTCATGCTGTCGGTCTCGAGGTCGAACGCCCCACTGACGGGGACGGTGTCGCGACGGACAGTGAGGGCGACGCATTCGGTCGGCTCATCCTTCTCCATGATCCCGGTGCCGAGGAAACGTGGGAGGGCCGGATGCGCCTCGTCGCCTACATCCAGGCGGACATGGATGACTCCGTCGCTGCTGATCCCCTTCTCCCCGACGTCGCCTGGGACTGGCTGAAGGAGTCACTGGGCCATTCGGGTGCCGCGTACACGAACCTCGGCGGCACGGTCACCTCGACCGCCTCGGTGCGGTTCGGGGACATCGGTGGCCCACCCCGCGCTTTCCAGGTGGAGATGCGGGCCTCGTGGACGGCCGTCGACGACGATCTCTCCGGCCACGTCACCGCTTTCGGCGAGTTGCTCGGCCATGTCGCCGGCCTGCCACCGGAGGGTGTCATCCCACTCACCAATCTCCACGGAACGCCCCGTTCCTGAGCGGCTTTTCCCCGGTTCAGAAGTAGACGGCCACCGGTCGGCCCGCCACCTCCGTGACAGTCAGATCGACGTCATAGAGGGAGGCCAGGTTCTCGGTGGTCATCAGCTCGGCGGGCGTGCAACAGTGTACCAGTCGCCCCTCCTTCATGGCGAGGATCCGGTCCGAGTACGCGGCCGCGAAGTTGATGTCGTGGATCACCACGACAACGGTCCGCCCGAGTTCCTCCGCCGTCCGGCGCAGTAGTTTCATCATCGCCAGTGAATGCTTGATGTCGAGGTTGTTGAGGGGCTCGTCGAGAAGGATGTAGTCGGTCTCCTGGGCCAGCACCATCGCGACGAAGGCGCGCTGCCGCTGACCACCGGACAGCTCATCGAGGTTACGTTCCGAGAATTCCTCGAGTTCCAGGTACGCCATGGCCCGGTCGATGGCTTCCTCATCCTCCCGTGTCAACCGTCCCGCGCTGTGCGGAAAACGTCCGAAGGCGACGAGTTCCCTCACCGTGAGCCGGACCGCGACCCGATTGTCCTGGCGCAGCACCGAGAGTATCTGCGCGAGTTTCTTCGACGGGGTGGTCGACACGTCGTGCCCGTCGACGCTCACCGATCCACCGTCGGACCGGATCAGCCGGCTGATTATCCCCAGCAGGGTCGACTTCCCGGCGCCGTTGGGGCCGATGACACTGGTCACTCCCCCGGCGGGGATGTCCACGCTGACGTCGTCGACGACCTTCTCGGAGTCGTATGTCTTGGTCACACCGGAAATCCGGATCAACGGCCCAGGCCTTTCTTTGACAGCAGCAGGTAGAGGAACAGCAGTCCGCCGGCGAACTCGATGATCACCGACAGTGAGGTGTCGAAGGAGAAGAGTCGGGCGAGCACCCACTGGCCGACGACGAGGAACACGACGCCGAGCGCGGATGCCACTGGAATCGTCCACCCGTGCCGGTCGCTCCGGACCAGCAGGTAGGCGAGATTGGCGACGAGAAGCCCGAAGAAGGTCACCGGGCCGACGAGCGACGTGGAGACACTGACCAGGACGGAGCACAGCACGAGGGCCGTGATCACCTCACGGCGGTGGTTCACACCGAGGGACACCGCGGTGTCCCGTCCGAGGAGCAGAACGTCGAGCCGCCTGCGACGCCGCAGGAAGATCCCGACGCACACGAGGGTCACCAGCCCCGCCCAGGGAAGCAGGTTCTTGTCGACCACCGAGAACGTCGCGAAGAACACATCCTGCAGGACCTGGTACTCCCCCGGGTCCAGCATGCGCTGCAGCAGAGCGGACAGCGATCGGAAGAACACGCCGGTCACGATCCCGATGAGCAGGAGCAGGTCGATGGAGGTCCGGCCTCCGGCGAACACCGTCCCGAACAACAGGAGCGAGAACCCCACCATGATGACCGTGTTGACGAGGAACATCACGGCGGACGGCACCGTCGAGAAGTACGTCGCGCCGAGCCAGTAGACGATGATCGTCTGGACGAGCAGATAGAGACTGTCGAAGCCCATCAACGCGGGTGTCAGGATCTTGTTGGCGGTGATCGTCTGGAACACCACCGTCGATGCCCCGATCGCGATGCCGACGATCACGAGACCGGCGACGGTGGAGAAGCGCAGTTTGAGCGCGAACTTCCAGGCCGAGGGAAGATCCCAGGTCAGGAAGAATACGACCCCCAGCACGGACAGGAGCACCAGTCCGGTGACGAGGAGTGCGCGGAATCTGTCGGCCCTGCGGCGGCGGGCGCGTCGGGCCTCGGCGAGGGTGTTCGGGCTCGTGGTTTCAGCAGCGGACACGGGCATTCCTCCGGTACAGGATCGCCAGGAAGATGGCGGCTCCGATGACACCCATGACGGTGCCTACGGGCATCTCGTAGGGGAAACGGATCATCCGGCCGAGGATGTCGCAGACCATGCACATCATCGCGCCGATCAGGGCGACCCAGGGAAGCGAACGCCTGGTGTTGTCCCCCATCACGGCACTCACCAGGTTCGGGACGACGAGCCCGAGGAACGGGATCGCACCGACGACGGTGACCGTCACCGCGGAGACGACGGCGACTACGGCCAGGCCGAACGTCTCCACGGCGCGGGCGTTGATGCCGGCGTTGACGGCGTAGGAGTGGCCGAGACCGAGGATCGTGAATCGGTCGGCTGCCACGTAGCTGACGATCACCAGGATCCCGATGATCCACAGCAGTTCGTAGCGGCCCCGGAGCACGCCCGCGTAGCTACCCAACTGCCAGGAGCCGAGGGACTGGAGCAGCCCGTAGTTGTAGGCGATGAAGGTGGCCACCGCCCCGATGACACTGCCGAGCATGATGCCCACCAGCGGGACGGTGAACAGGCCGGGGTTCGGTATCCGCCGGATGGCCCCGAGGAAGAGGGTGGTTCCGGCGAGAGCGGTCAACGACGCCGCCGCCATCTTCCACCCGATGGGCGCGGCCGGGAAGAAGAGGCTGACCAGGAGCAGGCCGAGTGCCGCGGACTCCGTCGTACCGACCGTCGACGGTTCGACGAACCGGTTGCGCGCCAGCAGCTGCATGAGCAGCCCGGCCACGGCGATGGTCGCGCCCGAGAGCAGGATGGCGACGGTCCGCGGTATCCGCGAGACCACCATGATGCGCCAGTCGGAGTCGGCGACGCCCACCAGCAGACTGACGGCGGACAGTGCCGCCAGCGTCAGTACCGCGGGAAGCAGCAGGGTCGTTGAGTTGAATCTCATCCCGGCCGGCTATCCCCTGTATGCGCTTCCGACCGACTCGACCATCTGGTCCACGGTGTGCAGCCCGCCGGGAACCAGGTACCAATCGGTCGGATCGAGGTAGACGATGTTGCCGTTCTTGGCGGCCTTCGTGTTGTTGATCAGTTCGTTGTCCAGGGTGGCCTCGGCGGTGCTCCCGTCACGTCCGACCGCAGCGTCGCGGTCGATGACGAAGAGGTAGTCGGGATCGGCGTCCGCGACGAACTCGAAGCTCACGGGATCACCGTGGGGACCGGCGTTCTCCAGACTTGCGGCGGGAACGAAGCCGAGGTCGAAAACCAGGCCGAAGCGTGAATCCTCCGAGAAGGTCGACAATTCACCGCCGTTGGTCATGATGACGAGGGCGGTCGGCTCAGTGGCGGAGATCTTCTCCCTGTAGGCGGCCGCCTTCTCCTCGATCTCCTCTCCCTTTCTCTCCGCCTTCTCCCCGGCACCGAAGGCTGACCCGATGATCTCGGCGGACTCGGCGTTCGACTCGAGGAAGTCACCGAACTCAACACTCATGTCGATGGTGGGGGCGATCTCGGACATCTGCGCGTACGTGCCGGCGGAACGGGTCCCGACGACAATGAGGTCCGGTTCGAGTGATGCGATCGCCTCGTAGTCGGGTTCGAAGAAGGAGCCGATGGTCTGCCTGTCCTCGTACCCCTCGAGAACTTCCGGATTCGCGCCGCCGGAGGCGACCGCCACGATCCGGTCACCGAAACCGAGTGCATCAAGGAAGTCGACGCCGGCGTAGTTCATGACGACGATCTTCTGCGGCTCAGCGGTGATCTCGGTCTCGCCCTGGCGGTGCTTCACCGTGACGGGGTACCGGGCCGCGACCTTTCCGTCGTCCGCCTTAGCGGCAGCCGAGCCGGCGCTGCTGGAACCGGTGGTACCGTTCTGGTCTGCGTCATCGCCGGCGGACGAGCAGCCTGCGAGTACGAATGCTGCAGCCACCGCGACAGCGGTGACACGGGTCCTGATTGTCATGTTCTTCCTTTTCCTTCAGCTGATCGCGTTGTCGGGTCCGCCCTCCTCACACCACTGGACGGCACCGGAATCAACCGGTGCCGGGCATCAACGGGCGACCCATGTTCCCGCCGAACACCGGAGGAGAGCCGTCGCCGGGCACACGGAACACAGCCGAACGACCGACGTGGCATCATTCCATTTGTGGACGGCCGTGCCAGGATAGCCCAGGCTCCCCTTATCTCTCCACCGAGGGAAACCACACCTGCCACAACCACCCCCGAACGTTCACGTTCCTTAACTGAGCCTAAACTACGAATAGAACGTTGTCGGTTGAGCCGTGCCATTTCCTGTGCGGACCATGAACGACATCTCACCCACTACACTTGGGTGTCATGTCTGTACCGCTGATCTCGCCCACCGGGGGAACTCCGGCCCTGATCGACTCCGCCGGAGCACTCAGCGACGCCGCGGACGCGTTGGCCGCGGGACGTGGCCCGATCGCCATCGACACCGAACGCGCCTCCGGATACCGCTACGACGAACGGGCCTTCCTGGTCCAGCTCCGTCGCCGCGACACCGGAACCGTACTCATCGACCCGGAGGGGCGACGCGCCGAGCTCCGGAAGGCACTCGCCCCGGTCCTCAACTCCGCGGGTTGGGTCATCCACGCGGCCCCCAGTGATCTGCCCTGTCTGGCCCGGCTCGGGCTGTACCCCGCCGACCTCTTCGACACCGAACTCGCCGGCCGACTCGCGGGAATGGACCGCGTCAACCTGGCCGCGATGGTCGAGGACGTCCTCGGCTACACGCTGTCCAAGGGCCACGGGCAGGAGGACTGGTCGACGAGACCGCTACCGGCGGAGTGGCTGGATTACGCGGCCCTGGACGTCGAGCTGCTCAACGAACTCGCCGAGGCCATGGCGGAGATACTCGACGCCGACGGAAAACTGGACTGGGCTGTCCAGGAGTTCCGGTACATCCGGGACACCCACGGACGAAACGCTCCCGCGAAACCCGCGACATGGGCGCAGGCCAAGGGGGTCAACGGTCTGAACCGACCCGAGCAGCGGGCCGTCGTGCGGGAGCTGTGGCTGGAGCGGGACAGGATCGCGAGACAGCGCGACTGTGCCGTCCACCGGATCCTAAAGACGCGAACCATGATCGAGATCGCGCGCAGACTCCCCGGATCGAGCGGGGATCTCGCCACCATCAGTGGTTTCCCGCGGCGCGACGAACGGGCGCGGACACGGTGGATGTCCGTCATCGACAGGGCACGTCGAAGCCCCCGTTCCTCCTGGCCTGAACCCCCACGACACGATTCCGACCACGTCCCGGGGAGATCGTCCCTGGCCTCCTACCCGGAGGTCAGGGAAACCCTGTCCCGGGTCCGGGACGCGCTGTCGGAGGTATCCCGTGAGGTCGAGGTGCCGTTGGAGAGCATTCTCGCCCCCGCCACCCTGCGGGCGGTGGTGTGGCACACGGTGGAGACCGGACGGATCCGGTCGACCGGACAGCTGGTGGACCACCTGGAGTCACTGGATGCCCGCCCCTGGCAGGTCGAACTGACCGTACCGGTTCTGGCCCGCGAGCTGATCTGAGCGATCCGCGGATCAGGCGTCGCCGCCCCGCCCGTCCGGTTCCACCCGGGGTTCGCCGAAGCCGATGGTGAGGAGCCAGGAGTCGACCTGCGTGGCGACCCCTTCCGCATCCAGTCCGAGTTCCCGCAGAATCTCTCCTCGGGAGGCGTGGTCGAGGAACCGTTCCGGGACGGCGAGGCGCCGGAGCGGGGTGTCGATCTCGCTGGCGTCGAGCGCCTCGGAGATCAGAGATCCGATTCCCCCGTGAATGACCCCGTCCTCGAGTGTGACGACGAGATCATGGTCCGCGGCCAGTGCGAGGACCGACGGAGCAACGGGGATCACCCACCGGGGGTCGATGACGGTCACGTCAACTCCCCGCTCCCCCAGTTCCTTCGCCGCTGCGACCGCGGTGTGCGCCATCGCCCCGACAGAGACGATGAGAACGGAGGGCGCCCCGGACGCGTCCGGGTCCTCCCCGTCGGCCCCACCGGAGTCCTCCCCGGGGTGGACGCAGTCCGAGTAGACGAGAACATCGACCCCGTCGCCGAGGGTGAATGACGCCGCGAGCTCGTCGGGCAGCGGTCCCTTCGGGAAACGCACCACGGTTGGACCGTCATCGATGTCCGTGGCCTCGCGGAGCAGCTCGGACAGACGCCGACCGTCACGGGGCGCCGCGACCCTGATTCCGGGGACGATCCCGGTGACCACCATGTCCCACACACCGTTGTGGCTCGCGCCGTCGGACCCCGTGACACCGGCGCGGTCGAGCACCAGCGTGACCGGAAGTCCGAGGAGGGCCACATCCATCAGCAGCTGGTCGAACGCCCGGTTGAGGAAGGTGGAATACACCGCCACCACCGGATGCAGGCCACCCAGCGCGAGACCGGCGGCCGAGGTCAGCGCATGCTGCTCCGCTATACCGACGTCGAAGAAGCGGTCCGGATACGCCTCCCCGAACCGGGACAGGCCCGTGGGTCCGGCCATGGCGGCGGTGATTGCTACGATGTCGTCGCGCTCCGCGGCTATCTCGACCAGATCGGCGGAGAACAGCCCCGTCCAACCGGGTGCCGAGACCCCCACGGCACGGCCGGTGGCGGGGTCCATGACTCCGGTGGAGTGCATCAGATCGGCCACGTTGTTCTCCGCGGGGGCGTAGCCACGCCCCTTCTCGGTCACGCAGTGCACGATGATCGGCCCCTGGTGCTCCCGGGCGTAGCGGAACGCGTTCTCCAGACTCTCCAGATCGTGGCCGTCGACCGGGCCGATGTACTTCATGCCCAGTTCGGGGAACATCTCGCTGGGGATGACGGAGTGCCTGACGCCCTCCTTGACCGCCCGGAGCGCCTCGAACGTGCGTCGGCCGACCCACCCCATCGAATTCAGGGTGGTTTTCCCCTGTTCCATGACGCGGTCGTAGAAGGGCTGCATCCGCAGTGAGGCGAGATTCTCCGCGAGACCACCGATGGTCGGCGAGTAGCTGCGACCGTTGTCGTTGACGACGATCACCACGCGGCGATCGTGGCCGGCCGCGATGTTGTTGAGGGCCTCCCAGCACATGCCGCCGGTAAGCGCCCCGTCCCCGACCACGGCCACAACCGTGCGATCGGTCTGGCCCGTGATCTCGAAGGCCTTGGCCAGTCCATCAGCGTAACTCAGCGACGCCGAGGCATGGGATGACTCCGTCCAGTCGTGCTCGCTCTCGCTCCGGCTGGTGTAGCCCGACAGACCACCCTTCTGCCGCAGCGAATCGAAGCGGTCCGCGCGCCCGGTGAGGATCTTGTGCACGTAGGACTGGTGGCTCGTGTCGAAGATCATCGGGTCAGCCGGGGAGTCGAACACCCGGTGCAGCGCGATGGTCAGTTCGATGACACCGAGGTTGGGCCCGAGGTGCCCACCCGTTGCGGAGACCTTCTCCACGAGGAACTCGCGAATCTCCTCCGCGAGTCCCTCCAACTCGAGATCACTGAGAGTACGGAGGTCAGCGGGAGTGTGGATGCGGTTGAGGATCTCCATTGGCGTGAGTCAGACACCTTTTCTTTCATCGGGCTCGGCCGGTGGGTGGCCGGGAGCCCCTGTTCGGGAGTGCCGTCCGGCTGGGAACGGCGCGGTCGTCGGGCAACTCGTTCACACTCGGGTCGCCTCCTCCGATCGGGGGACACGGTGTGTCCCCGCCGGTGCCCGTGACATGATCCGGCACGGACCCACGCTGTGGTGGCTGAGTCCGTCCGGCCCGTGAACGTCAGAATGGGCGGGACAGCCCGGGGGCGATCGTTCCGTCAATCCTACCCCGTGGCCATCGGCAGCTGCCATCGGGGACAGGGATGCCGGGCCCGGGAATCGGTTGCGGCGGGCGACGAACGGACGCCTCAGCGGGCGTCCGGGACGAGTAGACCGAAGGCCTCCAGGTGGTGGGTTCCGGGGAAGGCTCCGGCGACAGCCAGCCTGGACAGGTGGAAACCGCTCGAGTACCAGGCGGCGATGTCCCGGGCGAACGTGGCGGGGTCGCATCCCACGTGGACCACCGCAGCGGGATGCGCGGCGGCGATGACCGACACGGTTTCCGTACCCGCACCGGTCCGTGGCGGATCGAGCACCACCGCGCGGGGCGCCGGAAGCTGCGGTACTTCTGCGGCGACCTCCCCCGTCCTGAACTCCACCGGTAGATCCGCGAGCGCCGCACGACCGCATTCGGCGGCCATCCTCGACTGCTCGACGGAGATGACCGAGGCATCGGCGCGACCGGAACTGTCCCGCAGGACATCGAGCAGCGCGGGCGCGAACAGCCCGGCGCCGCCGTAGAGATCCCATCCGACGGGTGCCGCGGGGGCGGTCGTCTCCGCATCGGCGGCGTGGTCCAGGGCGCCCGCGAGCCAGGACCGGACCGTGGCGGTGAACGTCTCCGGGGCTTTCTCGTGTGCCTGCCAGAAGGCGGTGGCCGGGAGATGGTAGGTGTGTTCACCGACCTTCTCGGTGCAGACGCCACTTCCCTCCAGGGTGCGCCGGATCGCCTCCGTCCGGCGTCCGCGGGCGGCCCGCCGCGACTCGACCACGTGCCGGGCACCGGTGGAGTCGACGGCGACGATGAGTTCGGCGCCGGGGGTGAACCGCCCGGAACCGGGACCGACGATACCGTCGAGCATGCCCGGCAGAGCCTGCGTGCAGGGGATCGACAGCAGATCGTGACTGCCCGCGATTCTCGTCCCCGCATGTCCCGTGGCGTCCACCCCGAGCCGGACCCGCGTCCGCCAACCTGTGACGGGCTCGAGGGGAATGCTCTCGATGGCGGGGAGGTCGTCCCCGAGACGCCCGATCCGGCGCAGTTGGTCGAGCAGCACCGCGCGTTTGAGTTCGTCCTCGGATGCGGGGTCGACGTGACCGTAGTCGCAGCAGCCCGCGCCCCGTGCCGCAGCCGGACAACGCTGTCCGACACGGTGCGGTGACGACTGGACCACATCGATGATCCGCGCCGCGGTGAAGCGCTTCTTCACCTTGGTGATCTCCACCCGCAGGACGTCCCCGGGGAGGCCACCACGGACGAACACGATGCGACCGTCCGGCAGTTGTGCGATCCCCTCACCGCCGTGGGCCGGACGGTCGACACCCACGGTGACGCGGTCACCGACCTTGACGGAGCTCTGCTCCGTTCCGGCGGAGCTGTCGGGGGAGTTGTTTTCGGTCACTGGAGATCCAATCGGTTCGGGTAGGTTCAGGGGTTGGGGGTGGGAGCGTCGGTCGTGTCCGCGTCCCGGCCGCGTGGGCGGCGACGTCAGGCGGATTCGGATGGCGCGGACTCCACGGGATCCGCTGGATCCGGCGAATCGGCCTCGATGGCCCTCGAGGCGTGCCGCACCGCCCACACGGTCAGGAGCGCCGCGACGCCGGTGAGCGGCCACCCCATGGCGATGCGGGCGATAGCGAGCGCGTTCGTCGCATCCGCGTCGTAGAGATTCCTCTGCACCAGGAATCTCGCGAGGAACACCAGGGACCAGGCGATCGTCGCCCAGGAGTAGGCCCGTCGCGCGCCGGGGACCTTGCGCCAGGACATGTCGTGCCCGTTCACACCGCGCCAGGCGACGCCGACCATGGGCCAGCGCACCACCACGGAGGTGATGAATACGACGGCGAAGAGCAGGGACATCCAGATGCCGTAGAGGAAGTAGGCCTTCGCCTCACCGGTGAACAGCGCGAACGCCGCACCGATCGCCACTCCGAGCAGACCGGAGATCGCCGGCTGGAGATTCTCCCTCCGGGCGAGCCGCCAGGTGAAGATCGTGGTGGCGACCATGAGCGAGGCGATGAGAGCCCAGGTCAGCCCGAACCGGTTGTTCACCGGAATCAGGACGAGAATCGGGAGTGTCGATGACACCAGCCCCCCGAGCCCACCCATCTGCTCGAGCAGCGTCGGAGCCGGAGTTTCATCCTTCCCGGCCGCGCCCACCACGTCCCGCCCCTCGAAGCGGTCACCGTCGACGGACACTAGCGCCCCGACTTCCGGATCTGCTGCATCGCGGATGCCTCAGCTCCTCGATCCGGGTACGTATCCGCCGCTGGCTGACCGGCGGCGTCATCAGGCTGTTCCTCGGACGCTGCGGCCTCGGCGGCCTGCTGCTGCGCGGCCTCCGCCGGGGTGGCGGTGCGCGCCCGGAGATCGCGGGTGTCCATCTTTCCGGTCTCCTGTGCCTTCTTCAGGCGCTCCTGCATCGCCTGGGTGACCTGCTTGGCCAGTGCCTCCGGAAGCGCGACGGGAAGCGACTGCCCGGCGGGCATCGGCCCGTCACCGCGGTAGACGAATGTCCGTGCGGTGACGTCCCTACCCAACTGGGCCAACTCGTCGGCCAATCCGGTGGGTGCCGCGAGGGTCATCCGGAGCATCCACCGGGGCCCGTCGACACCGATGATCCGGATCGCCGCCTCTCCGGCGGCACCGACCACCTCGCGGCCCCAGGGGCCGTGCTCGATGTGAACCGTGAGACCGTCCTTCCGCATCCCCTCGGCGATCTCCCTGGTGGACTCCCGCCACTGACCGGCGGACCGCGGAGCCGCGAAGGCCACCGGGGTGATCCGGCCGTACGCCGTGATGATGTGCAGCATCCGCGGGCCGTTCGGCCCCATCTCCACCTGCACCTCGGAACCACGTGGCAGCGGGACCCCGAGCGAACCGAGGTTGAGCACACCGTCGGCGAAGTCGGAGAAATCGAACTGCCGGATGTCGACGGAGTCGCCGTCAAACGGTCCGACCTCGCCGGTGACCGCGTCGTGGAGCGGGTCCGGACCGTCGGGATCGGCGCCGGCAGGCTCCGGAGCGTCGGACGGCGGCTCCGCCGGGGCCCCGCCGTCACCGGTGGAATCCCCCCGGGACACGGCCGTATCCCGGAGCTCTCCGTCCGAGGGGTCGTCCCGGTGTTCCTTCTTCTTTCCGAATCCGAATAGCGCCATGTGCTTTTCAGTCTCCTTCCCCGCGTCGCCCGAGTTCCGGTGCCGATGGCACGCCGGCTCGGTCACGGGTCTAGTTGTTTTTTCGTCGTGTTCCGGTCTGTTCAACCGGACAATGTCGCGGTCGCGCCCGGGCCAACGGTACCGGCTCCATTATGCAGCCACCGGGGAGGCGTCCGTCGTCGGGCGGGATGACCCGCAACCCCCTAGTCGTCTCCGGGGGTTTCGCCGACACCGGTGGAACCGTACCCGGATGCACCCCGCACCGTTTCATCCAGTGTGCCCGTCTCGACGAAATCGCAGAGCTCCACGCGTTGGATCAACAGTTGCGCGATACGGTCGCCTGGCTCGATCGTGATCGCCTCACGCGGATCGAGATTGATCAGACAGACCTTGATCTCACCCCTGTAGTCGGCGTCGATCGTTCCGGGGGTGTTGACGATCGACAGTCCACGGCGCAACGCCAGACCGCTCCTGGGATGGATGAGGCCGACGAAACCGAGAGGAAGCGCCAGCGCCAGCCCGGTACCGACCAACGCCCGTTCACCTGGTTCGATGACGGTCCGCCGCAACGCGGCGAGATCCACCCCCGCATCGCCCCGGTGGGCACGTCGGGGGCTGACGGCGCTCTGGTCGAGTTTGAGGAAACGGATGGTCGGGGCGGAGGGAGTCGTATCAGTCACACCCCCACACTACGCAACGAGCGACGGTCACTCCCTGCCGACACCCGGCCCGGCCGGCCCCCCGGGTGCAGTAGAATGGCCCCCGTGAGTGAATCCGCATCGAACGCCACCAGGGTCGTCTACCGCGAGCGGCAGTGGGTGCCGTGGTCGTGGTGGATCTTCGGTGCCCTGATCGTCGCGCTCCTCACCGGACAGCTGGCCCACAACCGATCGGAGATCTGGCTGTGGGCCCCCGGGATCATTCTGACCGGCACGGCGATCTGGGTGCTGCTCTCGCTGTCGGGGACCGTCATCTCGGTCGAACTGGACGAAGAGGGCGTTCGTTGGCTGCACGCCGGCGACGCGGTACTGCCGGACGACGCGATCTCCCGGACGCTGGCCGTCCCGGCGTCCGCGAAGAGAAACGCGATGGGAAGACAACTCGATCCGGCGGCGTTCGTCGTATCCCACGGATGGGTCCCCGAGATGGCGATGTTCGTTCTCGATGATCCGGAGGATCCGACTCCGTACTGGCTGATCGGATCCAGGGATCCGGAGGCGCTGATCGCCGCGTTCCTGCCCGGAGACAACGGCCACGACCCCGCGGCCTGACTCCGATCCCCGGTACACCGCACACCGTCCGCGGGACGACAGAGGGCCCGGACGATCACATCCGGGCCCTCTGTCGGTGGGCGGCGCTCCGACCGATGTCGGGGATCAGGCGCAGTCGAGGCAGATCTCGTCGCCGTTGTCCTCGACGTGGGAGAGCCGGTTCTGTCGCTGCACGAGGAAACAACTGCCGCAGGTGAACTCGTCCGCCCGGCGGGGAACGACCTGGATGCTGAGTTCCTCGCCCGAGAGATCCATGGCGGGCAGTTCGAAGGGCTCGACGATCTCTCCGTCATCGTCGAGAACAGTCTGTGCGCTCTCGGAGGCCTTCAGCCCCTCGAGGGAATCAGTCTCAATGTCATCGTCGGGCCGCAGCCTCGGGGCGTCGTAATCGGTAGCCATGATGTCGGCTCCTTTTTCTCACAATGGGGTCGGGCGGGGCAGATCAGGCAGCGGGACCTGACCCGCCATCGTATTGCATGTCGACGCGCATATTAAGCCCTAAATCCGCCCTTGTCATATTCAGCCGCCCGCGACACGTTTTCAGCAGTTCACGGGTTCGGAAGCGGATCTTCTATCCGACACCGAAGGGGTGCGCGGTTTCACTCCGCACGCCGCAGAACCCCGGTGACTCCGCACCGACCGAGGAGGGCACCGAAGTCGTCCGCCAGGGTGCCCGCCGCCGCCCAGATCAGTTCGCCGTCCGCCGACCTGGACCCGAGCGCAGGGGCTTCGACACGGGCACCCGCCTCACGGGCGATCACGGATCCCGCCGCGAAATCCCATCCGTTGAGCGCGTGCTCGTAGTAGGCGTCCACCCGACCGGCGGCGAGCTGGCAGAGATCGAGTGCAGCGCTGCCCATCCGCCTGATGTCCCTCACCCGGGGAAGCATCCGGGTGAGCATCTCCGCCTGATCGCCCCGGAGTTCGGAATCGTAGGAGAAACCGGTGGCGACGAGAGCCAGGTTCGTATTCCTGACCTCGTTGCACCGGAGCCGCCGGGTCCGGCCGTCACCGGCGGTGACGAAGGAACCGCGACCGGTTGCGGCGGAGTAGAGCTCACCGGTCGCCGCATTCAGGACGACACCGGCCACGGGCGTCCCGTCGACGGCCGCGGCGATCGACACCGCGTACATCGGCACGCCGTAGAGGAAGTTGACCGTGCCGTCGATGGGGTCGATCACCCAGTCGACGGAGGTCGAGGATTCCCGGTGCGCGCCCTCTTCACCGATGAGACCGTCCCCCGGTCGTTCTTCGGCGATGAGGCCCGTCACCAGCTCCTCGACGGCCCGGTCCACCACGGTGACGGGGTCGACCTCCGAGGATTTCAGCGTGACGGACGCACTGAGGTCGTCGATCCGGGAGAGTTCGTCGACGATGAGCCGGTGGGCCTGCCGGGCCCAGTCCACGGCCAGGTCCCGGAGAATCTCCGGGTCCGTGCTGTGTTGTGTCTGTCCGTCTGCGGAAGCGTTGGTTTCAGTCATGGTTCCATTGTGCCGCCGGGGCCGCCGGACGTCACGGCGGAGAATCCGGAAGGGCACGACCGGTCGGCTTTGTACAATGGCGCCATGACGAACATCGGTTTTGGAATAGACGTCGGAGGCTCAGGTATCAAGGGTGCCCGGGTGGACCTGGACACCGGCGAGTTCATCGACGACCGGATCAAGATACCCACGCCCAAACCCGCGACGCCCGAGGCCGTCGCCGCGACAGTGGAGGAGATCGTTCGTCTCGCTGACTGGGACGGCCCGGTCGGGATCACGCTCCCCTCCGTCATCAGGGATCAGCGGGCCCTGACCGCAGCCAACATCGACCCGTCCTGGGTCGACACCGATGTCAACGCACTCTTCCACGAAACTCTCGGCCGCCGCCGCATCAGTGTCCTCAATGACGCGGACGCCGCGGGTCTCGCCGAGGTCTCCTTCGGCAATCCCGATGCCCGGACGGGATCGGTGATCCTGCTGACCTTCGGGACCGGTATCGGCAGTGCGTTCCTGATGGACGGGGAACTGTTCCCGAACACCGAGCTCGGCCACCTGCTGATCGACGGGGTCGAGGCCGAACACCTCGCGTCCTCCGCGGTCAAGGAGCGGGACGACCTCGGCTACGGCCAGTGGGCCCGCGAGCGGGTCACGCCGGTGCTCCGGGAATTCGAGCGGTTGTTCTGGCCGTCGCTCTTCATCGTGGGTGGCGGTATCTCGCGGAAGGCCCACAAGTGGGTACCGAAACTGGAGTGCTCGACCCGGGTCGTTCCGGCGGAGCTGCGGAACCGGGCCGGAATCGTCGGCGCGGCGATGGCCGTGGACCGCGACCTCACCCCGTAGCGTTCGTGCGGCACGGGCCGCCCCACGGCGCGGAACCAGGTTCCGGACGGTGGGCGTCGTTGTCGCGGGTGTACCGTCGGCGACGTGCACCCCGCAGTTGATCTATACTGGCGAGTTGACCGTGAATTAACTTCGTCTCACTGTAACCACCGCACCCGATCAGAAAACCGGCTCTCAACCGGTGGTAGTACAGCCCGCTGTCTCGGGTGGGGCACAGTGAGGTTACCTGATTCACCCATGTGACCGGCGCAGGCGTCCGTGGAACTCATTGTTCCGCGATCCGCCGTTCCGGGGCCGACCTCCCGACGGAGCCCAGCCCCGGATGACCACCCGGCACCGGACACAGAACACGATCTCAAGGCGAAAGGGCGCACGTGGCAGCCACTGATTCTTCAGACCTGGCCCGACCGGGGGACACCGACACCCCCTCCTCGGACACACCCGCAGCACGCAAGACGGCAAAGAAGACAGCCCGGAAGACCGCACGCAAGGCATCGGCCAGGAAGGCCGCCCCCCGGACCGCCCGGGCGTCGTCAGCGGCATCCACATCCGGAAACGACGATGCCGGGGAAGCCCAGGAAACCGCCTCCACCCCCCCGGTGAAGAAGACCGCCAGGAAAACGGCACGGAAGACCACCCGGAAGGCCGCGCCGAAGAAGACCTCTTCCAGGGCCGCGACCGGCACCGACTCCACCGCCGATGCCGCCGACGACGGGGAGAAGACCCCACCCACGAAAAGCACGAGGAAGACCGCCCGCAAGGCTCCGGCCAAGAAGACCGCGAAGAAGACCGCCCGCAAGGCTCCGGCCAAGAAGGCGGCACCGAAGAAGACCGCCGGGAAAGCTGCGACGAAGAAGTCCGGCTCGGACCCGGGCACACCTCCGGACGACGCGGATGAGGTGTTCATCACCACCGATCCCTCGGACGAGGATGACGACTTCACGGCAGCCGATCTCCCCGCGGACGAGGACAACGAGGACACCGACGATGTGGTCGATGCCGACGATGACGATGACGAGGACGGTTCCTCCGTCTGGGACGAGGATGAATCAGCGGCACTCCGTCAGGCCCGCAAGGACGCGGAGCTGACGGCGTCCGCCGACTCGGTCCGCGCGTATCTCAAGCAGATCGGTAAGGTCGCCCTGCTCAACGCCGAGCAGGAGGTCTCCCTCGCGAAGCGGATCGAGGCGGGACTCTACGCCACCTACCGTATCGAGCAGATGCAGGAGGCCTTCGCCGCCGGTGACAAGGACGCGAAGCTCACCCCCGCCGTCAAGCGGGATCTCCGGGCGATCGCCCGAGACGGCAGGAAGGCGAAGAACCACCTGCTGGAGGCGAACCTCCGCCTCGTGGTCAGCCTGGCCAAGCGCTACACCGGCCGCGGCATGGCCTTCCTCGATCTCATCCAGGAAGGCAACCTCGGTCTGATCCGCGCGGTGGAGAAGTTCGACTACACCAAGGGCTACAAGTTCTCGACCTACGCCACCTGGTGGATCCGCCAGGCGATCACCCGCGCGATGGCGGACCAGGCGCGGACGATCCGCATCCCGGTCCACATGGTCGAGGTCATCAACAAGCTCGGTCGTATCCAGCGTGAGCTGCTCCAGGACCTGGGCCGTGAGCCCACCCCGGAGGAGCTCGCGAAGGAGATGGACATCTCGGAGGACAAGGTCCTCGAGATCCAGCAGTACGCCCGCGAACCCATCTCGCTCGATCAGACGATCGGTGACGAGGGCGACAGCCAGCTGGGCGACTTCATCGAGGACTCCGAGGCTGTCGTCGCGGTCGACGCCGTGAGTTTCACCCTGCTCCAGGACCAGCTGCAGGATGTCCTGCAGACACTGTCCGAACGTGAGGCCGGCGTGGTCAAACTGCGCTTCGGCCTGACCGACGGCATGCCCCGGACCCTCGACGAGATCGGTCAGGTGTACGGCGTGACCCGCGAGCGGATCCGTCAGATCGAGTCCAAGACGATGTCGAAACTCCGGCACCCGTCACGGTCCCAGGTTCTGCGGGACTACCTCGACTAGACCGGCACTCCGCCCGAGCACCCGTCGACACGGCCCGGGTCCGCGATCACAGGTATCGCGGACCCGGGCCGTCGTTGTCGGCCTCCTCCCCTGCCCGGGATCCACCGGGGTCAGTTCTCAGACCTGCCCGGCTCTCCCCGGTCATCGACGATCGGAGCGCGGCCGGAGACCGGCGGGCTCCAGCGCCGTGGGAGCCCGGCTCTCCCGTAGGCGAGCCTGCGGTGCAGCCACTCCAGCGGGCCGGGACGACCGAGACGCTCGAGCACCACGGCGATCACCACCGTCACGAGCCAGACGATGAATCCCGCCGCGGTACCGGCGGCAGCGCTCCCCGGGGTGACCAGATGAAGCCCGAAGGAGGAGAGGAACACCACGCACAGCACCGACTGGAGGATGTAGCCGGTCATGGACCGCCGCCCGAGGGCGATCAGGGCGCTCGTGAAGAAGCCCGGCCGGTACTCATCCCCCGCCGCGCGCGCGGCATCGACCCTCCGCTGGAGAGGCAGGCTGCCCAGGGCGATCGCCGCGACGAGTCCGGGACCGGTGAACATCCCGACGATCATGTTGACCGACTCCAGTCGTGGCGCCCAGCCGGCCGGAGCCCAACCCGCCATCGACAGCCCCCACGGGAGCCCGACGAGAACCATGACGGCGCCCGCGACCCCGACAGCGGTCCACAACACCCGGAGGTGGCTCTCGGGATGTGTGAGGACGCCTTTCCTGGCGGCGACGAAACCGACGATGATCACGGGTGCGACCACCGCGAACTCGACCGGGAACATGAACAGGGACCCGATGATGGTCATCCCACCGAATGCGACGTATTCACCGTAGCTGCCGAATTCCAACGATCCCTGCATGTCGAAAGCCGAGCTGAACATGATCATCGGGATCATGAACAACAGTGCGATCACCTGGAGCACGGCGGCGATGATCAGCAACGTCCGGTCCCTGAGCGGGAGGAGGAAGGCGAGGATCACTCCCGTGAGTCCGTAGAAGGTCATGATGTCGCCGTAGTAGAGCACCAGCATGTGCACTGCACCGAACGCGGCGAGGAAGCCGTAGCGCCGGACGAGGACCGCGCGGGCCCCGCTGACCGGGAAACCCCGACGCCACAGACTGAGGGCGAGGAGCCCGAAACCGTAACCGAGGAGCGTCGAGAACATCGCGACACCACGGACGTGGATGAACAACGCCCCGAACACCACGGCGATACGGTCGTAGACGCTGCCGTCCGCGATTCCGCCCGCCGCCGCAGCCAGATCGGGTTCGTCGCCGACCGGGGCCAGCCAGGTACTGGTGATGTTCGCGATCGCGATCCCGAGGAGCATGAGTCCCCGGGCCAGGTCCGGGCTCACGAGCCGTGCCCGCGGGGGCACCGTTGATGCGCCGGTCGCGCGGGGTGAATCGTCTCCGGACTTCTCCGGCGGTCTGTGCGAGGGGGATGTGCTCACTGTTCTCCTGGTACGGATGTCGGGGACATTGTTCTCACGAGGTGCCGAGCCTACGCCCGTTCCACGGACCCCGGTGGCGCGGACTTCTCACCAGTCTCGCAGGTAGGCGATCCGGTCACGGAGTTGCTCCGCCGTGCACAGTGCGGTCGGCGGGCCGCCGCAGTTCTGCCGGACCTCGTTGTGGATGGCTCCGTGTGGGCGCCCGGTTCTCCCGGAGGTGATGGACACCAGCGTGTTCAGTTCCCTACGGAGCCGGGGAATCTCGTCCGCCGCCGTGGACTTCGTCTCCTCCGCCGACCGGTTCCGTTGCACGGACCTCTTCTCCTGCTCGTGGCGGTGTTCCTCGGCGCGTGCCTCCACCTGTTCGGCCTGGCGCTGCTTCAGCAGTTGACGCATCTGCTCCGCATCGAGCAGCCCGGGGAGACCGAGGTAGTCGGCTTCTTCGGCGGAACCGGCGATCGTGCCGGTTCCGTAGGTTGATCCGTCGTAGATCAACGAATCGAGTTCCGCCTCCGCGCCGATCGACTCGTAGGACTTCGTGTCGTCCGGCTCATTCTTCTCCCTGTTCGCCTCGGCGAGAAGCTCGTCGTCCCAGCCCTCCTTCACCCGGTCCGGTTTCCCGAGAACGTGGTCCCGCTGGGTCTCCAGCCGGGAAGCCAGATCCAGGAGAACGGGAACCGACGGCAGGAACACCGACGCGGTCTCCCCGGGCATCCGGGAACGCACGAACCGGCCGATGGCCTGCGCGAAGAACAGCGGGGTCGATGCTGAGGTGGCGTAGACACCGACGGCGAGCCGTGGCACGTCGACGCCCTCCGAGACCATCCGGACCGCGACCATCCACTCGTCGGCCGAGTTGGAGAAGTCCTCGATCCGCTGCGACGCCCCGACCTCGTCGGAGAGCACGACCGTGACGGGGGTCGAGGACATGGTCCCGAGGATCTTCGCGTAGGCGCGTGCCGTGGTCTTGTCCGTGGCGATGACCAGGCCACCGGCGTCCGGCATCCGCTCACGCAGCTGCATCAACCGCGTGTGCGCACCACGGAGGACCGCCGGGATCCAGTCACCCCTGGGGTCGAGGGCAGTCTTCCAGGCGCGGGCCGTCTGCTCGGCGTTGAGTGGTTCCCCGAGCCGGGCGGCGAACTCCTCCCCCGCCGAGGTACGCCAGCGGGCTTCCCCGGAGTAAGCGAGGAACACGACCGGACGCACCACGCCGTCGGCGAGCGCGTCGGCGTACCCGTAGGTGTGGTCGGCCCGGGACTTGAGGTAGCCCTCCCCGTCGTCGGTGTACCGGACGAACGGGATCGCCGCGTCATCCGAACGGAACGGGGTACCGGTCAGCGCCAGTCGACGTTCGGCGTCGTCATAGGCCTCGCGGATACCGTCGCCCCAGCTCTTCGCGTCACCGCCGTGGTGGATCTCGTCGAGGATCACCAGCGACCTGTGCGCGGTCGCGACGGCGCGGTGCTTGTACGGGTGCATCGCCACCTGCGCGTAGGTGACCACGATGCCGTGGTACTCGGGATTGACCACCCCGGCCGTGTTGGTGAAGTGGGGGTCAAGCGAGAGCCCCACCCGCGCGGCCGCCTGGGACCACTGCACCTTGAGGTGCTCGGTCGGCACGACCACGATGACCCGGTCGACGGTCCGGTTCCCGACGAGTTCGGTGGCGAGCCGCAGCGCGAAGGTCGTCTTGCCTGCGCCCGGGGTCGCGACGGCGAGGAAGTCCTTCGGCTGGGCGGACATGTACTTGTCCAGTGCCGCGCGCTGCCAGGCGCGTAGTCTGCCGCCGCTCACTTCTTGCGCAGGGACCGGTAGACACGCTCACAGTCGGGGCATACCGGCGATCCGGGCTTGGCCTGCTTCGTCACGGGAAAGGTCTCTCCGCACAGCGCAACCACCATGCGGCCGGAGACGGCCGACTCGACGATCTTGTTCTTCTTGACGTAGTGGAAGAACTTCGGGGTGTCGTCGGACGTCGTCGTGTCTTCCCGGACATCGGGACGTTCAATGGTTTTCGTCGTGGTGTTCACGGAACCCATCATGCCCCAATCGCGGCCCCCCGGGCACAACAGGGTTATCGTGGGATCATGGTGCAGCATCGGAGCGACGACGAACCCGGAGGTGATTCCGGTGGTCACACGTCCGCCGATCGATCTCCCCGGGACAGTGTCGCCGCCCCGGCGTCGGCGCCAGCGCGGCGCCGGGGACTGCGCCGGCTGCTCCCCCGGCGCGGCCGGGTCGAGCTCATCACCGACGCCCGCCAGACCCCGCTGGACAACCTGAACGCTAGACGCAGGAAATACGCGATCCTGCAGGGTTCCCGAATCCCGTTTCTCCTCGCGAGTGCGGCGACCTGGGTCTGGTGGGAGAACACGTGGATCTCGGCGATTCTCTTCCTCATCTCGGTCCCGCTGCCGTGGATAGCGGTCGTCATCGGAAACGGTGCCGGTGAACCCCGGGATCCCAGGGTGAGACAGGTCTACAAACCGGCCGTGATCCGCGAACGGAACGCCCGACATATACTGCAGACCGACAGAACCCCCGAGCTGGGGCCCACCATCATCGATTCCGACGGAGACGGAACGACATCCCCCGGGTCCACGGACTCCGGTGGACCCGTCATAGATCACGACTGACCGCCGGAGCAGCCCCGGCCCAGGCAACCCACCGTTCTTCCGAGGAGTCTCCATTGCCCGACGCCCTTTCCGCAGCTGTACCCCACCTCGTCCGGGTCTTCGGGGAACATGGTTTCACCGAGCGCGGGGTTTCGACCCAGCTGGGCGCGGCCGCGTCCGCCGCCCTGTTCCGGGGCGAGTCCGCGGCGGTGCTGCGGGCGACGGACGGACCGGGCGACCCCGGTCGGACCGAACTCATCCGGGTGTTCCTGCTCCGTCGGCCGACCGGGCTCCGGGAACTCGCCGAGCTTCTCGGCACGAGGACGGTGGGGCTCCTCGATGACGCCGGGGTGTTGGAGCATGAACCCGGATCCGACAGGGTCCGGGTATCGGTCGACGTCCGCCCCCGGTCCGTCGATGGCTCCGACCGGTGGGTCTTCGCTGACCCGGATCCGGCGGTGAGCGACCGGAGCCCCGACCCGGACCACGTCCCGGGTGTCGGTGCGGCCTCACTCTCTCTCCTGCAGGCGACACCGACCACCCCGGTGGACAGCGTTCTCGACCTCGGAACGGGGTGCGGGATCCAGTTGCTCGGGCAGCTGAACTGCGCGCAGCGGATGACCGCGACCGACATCCACGATCGTGCCCTCGACTTCGCGGAGGCGACTCTCGCGGGCACCGGGGTCCCGGTGACCCGGGAGGGACGACGGGTGAGCCGCACCGAGGCCAGCGGCGGCGGTGTGGCGATGGTGGATCTGCGCCGCGGATCGTGGTTTGAACCGGTGTCCGGGATGCGTTTCGACCGGATCATCGCGAACCCGCCGTTCGTGGTCAGCCCCGGTGGGGGATTCGTCTACCGGGACTCCGGTCTCGACCTGGATGCCGCGAGTCAGCTCGTCGTGTCAGGTGCTGTGGAGCACCTGACACCCGGTGGTACCGCGCATCTGCTGGCCTCGTGGGTGCACACCGCTGAAAGCTCCTGGACCCAGCGCGTGGCGTCATGGATCCCGGACACCGGTGTGGCCGCGTGGATCCTCCAGCGGGACGTCGCGGATCCGGAGCTGTACGTCGGCACCTGGCTGCGGGACGGCTCCGTCGATCCCCGGTCTCCGGAGGGGTCGCGCAGGACGGTCGAGTGGCTGGACCACTTCGCGGACAACGGCGTGACCGGCATCGGGTTCGGGTTCGTAGCCCTCCAGCGGATCGACGACGACCTGCCCTCCGAGGTCACCGCGGAGGACTTCCGGATCAACGACACCTCAGGACTGGACGAAGAGGTGTCCGAGTTCTTCACCCGCTCCGCGTGGCTCCGCGGCAGGACAGCCTACGAGGTGGCGGACGCCCGGTTCCTGGTACGGCCCGGCGTCGCCGTGGAGGATGTCCGCACCACCGACGAAGAAGCGTGTCAGGGCTTCCGGCCGGCGGCCCTCCGCGTCAGCCGGACCGAGGGACCACGTTTCAGCCACGACATAGACGGGCACCTGCTGGCGATCCTCTCCGGGCTCCACCCGGAGGGACTCAGCCTCGCGGAAACGGTGGAGCTCTACTGCGCCGCACGGGGACTGGATCTCTCGCTGGTTCTCCCCGAGGCCACCGCCGCGGTCGTGGATCTCATCCGTCACGGTATCGTGTTGCCCGCGGACATCACCGTCAGCGACGACGGGGCACACGAGGTGCCCCGGTAGTTCGAAGGAGGATTCCTTGAAAGCTGTTCTGACCCGAGTTTCCCGTGCCAGCGTCACCGTCGACGATGAGGTGGTGGGTGAGATCAACTGCCCGGACACCTGCGGACTGCTCGCCCTCGTCGGCGTGGCCCGCGGCGACGGCGAGGATCCTTCCCGGGTGGAGACCATGGTGCGGAAGATCGCCGAGCTGCGGATCCTGCCGGACGAGGAATCCGTGGAGTCGGTCGGTGCTCCGGTCCTCCTCGTCAGCCAGTTCACGCTCCAGGGGCGCACCGCGAAGGGGCGCCGGCCGAGTTGGTCCGACGCCGCCCCCGGTGCCGAGGCAGAACCGGTGATCGCCGCCATCGCGGAAGGCCTCCGTGCCCGCGGGATCAGCGTCGCCGAGGGCCGGTTCGGGGCGATGATGCGGGTCTCCTCCGTCAACGAGGGACCATTCACCGTTCTCGTCGACTGCTGAAACCGGCGGTCTCCGCGGTCGACCTGCGGAGATGGACGGCGGTACCTCCCCGGGAACTTTCCCGTAGCGTCACCCGTTTAACGGATTGACAACCCGATGAAAGCAGGAGGCCAGTATGACGACCACGTCCCAGCAGGGCATCGAAGTCGAGGAGCCGGACCGGGGGTCACGCCGGGGCCAGACCAATGACAATCCGTCAGCTGATCTGGTCCGCGTCTACCTGAACGGTATCGGCAAGACGGCACTGCTCACCGCCGAGGACGAGGTTCATCTGGCCCAGACGATCGAGATCGGTCTGTACGCCGACCATCTCCTCGCGGATCCCGACAAGAAGCTGACCCGGGCGATGAAACGGGACCTGAAGGTCCTGTCGAAGCAGGGAAAGCAGGCCCGATCTCATCTGCTGGAGGCGAACCTGCGGCTGGTGGTCAGCCTGGCGAAGCGCTACACGGGCCGGGGAATGCCCCTGCTCGATCTCATCCAGGAGGGCAACCTCGGACTGATCCGTGCGATGGAGAAGTTCGACTACACCAAGGGTTTCAAGTTCTCCACCTACGCGACCTGGTGGATCCGCCAGGCCATCACACGCGGCATGGCGGACCAGTCGCGTACCATCCGTCTCCCCGTTCATCTGGTCGAACAGGTCAACAAGCTCTCCCGGATCAAACGGGAGCTGTATCAGAGCCTCGGTCGTGAGGCCACGAACGAGGAGCTCGCCGAGGAGAGCGGAATCGACGAATCGAAGATCGAGATGCTGCTGCGCCAGTCCCGGGATCCGGTGAGCCTGGACATGCCGGTGGGGGCCGACGAGGAGGCCCCGCTCGGGGATTTCATCGAGGACTCCGACGCCACAGACGCGGAGGCCGCCGTGGTCGCCTCCCTCAGACACTCGGACGTGCGCGCCGTGCTCGCGTCCCTCGAGGTCCGCGAGCAGGAGGTGATCCGTCTCCGCTACGGACTCGATGACGGTGTGCCACGTACCCTCGATCAGATCGGTAGGCGCTTCGGGTTGTCCCGGGAGCGGGTCCGTCAGATCGAACGCGAGGTGATGAGCAAGCTCCGCGACGGTGAACGTGCGGACAAGCTCCGCGCCTACGCGAACTGATTTTCCGAGGTGTCGTGTCCCGCCACCGAGGATTCTCCGCGTGTTTGAATCGCTTCAGCCGTTGAAACGGTACGCTTGTTCGGTAACGGCTACAGTCCGGCGGTCAGGACCTCAACCCCCTCCGCTTCCCCGCTCTGTACCGGGAAAGCCCCACCTTTTTCCGTCCCAGCTTCCGGTGAACCCGGTACACCCGGGGTGGAACGGGGGTGAACCCGGAGTTCCACGGGAACAAGATTCGCTCTTCTCCCGTTGCTTCCTATGCGGCGGCAGTGGCGTCCGGGTCACTCCGGGTGTTGGCCGGCCCGCCGGATTACCGGTGCTCGACGAAGTGAACGCGAACACAACCATATTTTTTCGAGCGCACAAAAACTGAGGAAAGGCGTTATCCCCGTGAAGGATCTGGTCGACACCACCGAGATGTATCTCCGCACCATCTACGAGTTGGAGGAGGAAGGCGTCGTCCCGCTGCGCGCCCGCATCGCGGAGCGTCTCGAACAATCCGGCCCCACGGTCAGCCAGACGGTGGCACGCATGGAACGCGATGGCCTGGTCAACGTCGCCTCCGACCGGAGTCTCAAGATGACGGACGCCGGCCGGTCGACGGCCATCGCCGTCATGCGGAAGCACCGGCTCGCGGAGCGTCTTCTCGCCGACAAGATCGGGCTCGACATCCTCAAGGTGCACGCCGAGGCATGCCGCTGGGAACACGTCATGAGCGTCGAGGTTGAGCAACGTCTCGTCGAGGTGCTCGACGATGTCTGTTCGAGCCCGTTCGGGAACCCGATTCCGGGTCTCTCGGAGCTCGGGATCGGGGATGCGGATCAGGTCAAGATCGGGGAACGCGCCGTCGATCTCCCCCATGACGAGAACCTGAGGTGCCGTGTCCTGCAGTACAACGAGATCCTCCAGGTCGATGTTGCGCAGCTGAAGGCCCTCATCGATGCCGGTATGACCATCGGTGCAGAGGTCGAGGTCAGCAACGTCGACGGGACCGTCACCCTCACCCGGAACGGCAACAGCGTCACCGTCGACCAGGATCTCGCTCACGCCGTCCGCCTGGAACGCCTGGGCTGATTCCGCCGGACCGTCGGCGGTTCACCGGCAGCACTCGAGTATGAGATCGAAGCGGCCGCGCCCGTACGCGGAGAGCAGTAACCCGGTCAACCGGTGGTCCGGGTTCTCGTCGTAGGAGCTCCTCAGGGCGGGCCAGACCCGGGTGGTCCGGCCTAGGGCGAGCAACGCGACCGCGTAGACGCAGAGGGCATTGCACCGGATCTCCCCGCTGAACGTCCGGGCCACGACGAGCATCAGATCCGCCAACGGCTCCGCATCCGCCGTGTCGACGGCGTACCCCAGAACGAGGTCCCTGATCCGTCCGTGCGCCACGAGTCCGGCGGCACCGGAGAGAAGACCGGGGTCGGACGCCGGGTTTCCCCCGGACTCCAGCAGACGACGGCTCTCCCCGACCAGGCACGACACGTAACTGTCCAGACGCTCCCCGGGAACGCTCTCACCCGCACCCGGGTTCAGTCGTTCCACGACCTCCGGCCCCGGGGATTCAGCGTTCTCAGTGATGCGCCGGACCCTGTCCTCCGAGAGAACGGAGGAGCTCCGCGCGAAGAAGTCCAGGGCTTCCCGCCTGGTGAGCTCGGGCAGTACCCCTCCGGACGACACCAGCTCACGCATCGCCGCCGCGGTGGCGATGTCCGGGATGACACCGTACCGCCACCGCTCCACTTCGCCGTGTCCCGTCGAGCCCGGGTCACCTCCCGCGGAGTCGGCGAGGATCCGGTAGGGCGCCCCCGAGATGATCTGTGGAACCCACCAGGCGCCGAGGAGGCGGATACCCCGGTCAGCCGCTCCCCGGTGCAGCTCGGTCACGGTGCCGCTGTCGGGGATCTCCCCGGCCCGGCCTTCTCCGACGAAGAACGCGAATGCGTCCGTGACACCGACATCGGCGAGGGCACCGAGGGTACCCGCCACCGCATCACCGTCGGAGAGGTCCGCCCGGGTGGCGGGCCCGATCCGGGATCGCCCCGCACCCGTGTCCCCGGGGTCGAGGGCCACCATCACCAGAGATTCGGTCGGGTAGAAGCCGAGGAATACGGGAATACTCGCGATCAGGTCGGCGGGAAGGGAGAGTGTTTCCGTCATGGCCCACACCGTGGCCCAGGCCACGGGAACCGGGGTCCCTGCGGCGGACCCCGACGCACACAACGGATCCGGTCGACGGATCATCCACCGGTCATGGTGATGATCGTGGCAGATGTTGAGCTGAACGGTGTATCCTTGTGGGTCAGCCTCCATCATCCGGCTGATTCCCGGCGCTGATTCCCGGCGCGGGGACGACCACCGACCCCCGTCGGCCCGGGCCGAACGACATAGGGGTAATTCCCCCCGGAATATTCACCCTCCTGCTGTTGTTGACGGATATGGGTGTCCCCGGGCGGTCCCCGGAGCCGGAGAGCGAGCGCAACAGACGTACGAAGGAGGAACGCACATGCAGGACAACAGTCGCCGCATGTATGAGCTGGAGTACCCCGCGCCCGAGATGAAACCCAAGAACGGCACCACTCTCGTGGTCGCGCTCCAGGGCTACGCGGACGCGGGACATGCCGTGGATTCCTCGGCGAGCCACCTCCTCAGTTCCCTGGAGAACAGTCCCGTCGCAGCGTTCAACAACGACGAACTGATCGACTACCGGTCGCGCCGTCCCGCCGTCCGGATCACTGATCACGAGGTCGTCGACATGGATGACCTCACCCTCGGTCTCTACGCGATGCGGGATTCGGCGGGCCATCCGTTCCTGTTGCTCGCCGGACCGGAGCCCGACATGCGGTGGAACGCATTCACCGACGCCGTCATCGATCTCTCCGAGCGGTTCAACGTCAGCCGGACGATCTGCCTCTACTCGGCGCCGATGACGGTTCCGCACACCAGGCCACTGCTCGTCACCGCACACGGCACATCCGATGAGATAACCCGCAGGCACTTCCGGGTGAACAGCAACATGACGTTACCCGGTTCCGCGTCCCTTCAACTCGAGTACACGCTGGGTTCCCGGGGGCGCTCGGTCGCGGGATTCACCGCTCACGTCCCCCACTACATCGCCGCATCCAACTACCCCGAGGCGACCCTGAAACTCCTGCGTGCGGTCGAGACCGCCGGCTCCCTTTCACTCCCGCTGGGGAGCCTCGAACGGGACTCGGCGAAGATGATGACCCTGCTCCGCGACCAGGTCGACGATTCCGGCGAGATCGCGGCCATGGTCCGGTCCCTCGAGCAGAGCTACGACGAGGAACTCGAGTCCTACCGGGAGGACAATCCCGAAGCTCTCCTCCCCGGTGAGACGGAGGCCACCGACCCGGATGCCCTCGCCGAGGAGTTCGAGAGGTTCCTCGCCTCCGTCGACAACCCGGGAGATCCCGGGGACGGAGAGTCGGACTCCCCCGGGGCCGACGGCGATCCGGCACCGGGCCCCGACGACCGGAATCCCTGACCGGTACAGCAGATGGCGTCGGTCCGGGCCCGCCGGTTACGCTGGAGAACGTGACCCTGACCCAGATTCTCCCCGACCTGACCGATGTCCCCGACTCCCTCATCGACGACTGCGTCTGGGATTCCTTCACCGGATGGGCCGGGGAGAAGGGGATACAGCTGTATCCGGCGCAGGAGGAGGCGGCGCTCGGGATCCTGGCCGGCAACAACGTCATCCTGGCCACCCCCACCGGCTCAGGCAAATCCCTGGTGGCGACAGCCGCGCACTTCATCGCCCTCGCCCGCGGACAACGGACTTTCTACACCGCGCCGATCAAGGCGCTGGTGAGCGAGAAGTTCTTCGCCCTCTGCGACATCTTCGGTCCCGAGTCCGTGGGCATGATGACCGGCGACGCCACCGTCAACGGCGGCGCCCCGATCATCTGCGCGACGGCGGAGATCGTCGCCAACATAGCGCTGCGCGACGGCGCCGACGCCGACATCGACCAGGTGATCATGGACGAGTTCCACTACTACTCGGAGCCGGACCGCGGCTGGGCGTGGCAGGTGCCGCTGCTCGAGCTTCCGCGCGCCCAGTTCCTCCTGATGTCCGCGACACTCGGCGACACCACCTGGCTCGAGGAGGACCTGAGCCGACGTACCGGCCGGGACACCGAACTGGTGTCGGGCAGCGAGCGCCCCGTCCCACTGGACTTCTCCTATGTGTACACGCCGGTCCACGAGACCATCGAGGCACTCATCGAGGAGAACAAGGCACCCGTCTACGTCGTCCATTTCGCCCAGCGCGAGGCCATCGAGCGTGCGCAGGCCCTGACGTCGATGTCCATCATCGACAAGGAGACCAAGGAGCGGATCGTGGCCGAGATCGGGGACTTCCGCTTCACCACCACGTTCGGACGCACGCTGTCGAAGCTGCTCCGCAAGGGTATCGGCGTCCACCACGCCGGCATGCTGCCGAAGTACCGGCGTCTCGTGGAGAAGCTCTCGCAGACCGGTCTCCTCAAGGTTATCTGCGGGACCGACACCCTGGGAGTGGGAATCAACGTGCCGATCCGGACCGTCCTGCTCACCGGACTGTCGAAGTTCGACGGGACGAACCAGCGGATGATCAAGTCCCGGGAGTTCCACCAGATCGCCGGGCGCGCGGGACGCGCCGGATACGACACGGTCGGCCACGTCGTCGTCGAGGCCCCGGAGCACGAGATAGAGAACTACCGCCTCCGCGAACGGGCCGGAAGTGACCCCAGGAAGCTCAAGAAACTGCGCAAGAAGGCGGCCCGTCCGGGGGAGGTGAGCTGGACGGAGAAGACGTACCAGCGTCTGACCACCGCGGAGCCGGAGGCGCTGAGCAGTCAGTTCCGGATCTCCACCTCGATGCTGCTCAACGTCATCGCACGCCCGGGCGACGGATTCGCGCACATGCGCCACCTGCTGCGGGACAACCACGACACCCGCCGGAAACAGAACAGGGACATCCTGACCGCGATCGAGCTGTTCCGCGGCCTGGTCTCCGCGGGAATCGTCGAGCGGATACCCGACGGGCCGGATCCCACCGGGCGTCACTGGCACCTGACCGAGGATCTCCAGCGGGACTTCGCGCTCAACCAGCCGCTGGCCCCGTTCGCCCTGGCCGCACTCGATCTGCTCGACCCCGAATCCGACACCTACGTCCTCGACATCATCAGTGTCTTCGAGGCGATCCTCGACAACCCCCGCCAGCTCCTGGTGGCACAGCAGCGCGCCGAACGCGGTGAGGAGATCGCGGCCCTGAAATCCGAGGGCGTGGACTACACGGAGCGGATGGCCATCGTCGAGGACATCACCTGGCCCAAACCCCTCGAGGAACTGCTCGAGACGGGCTACGAGTCCTACGCGGAGGGCCACCCCTGGGTCAGGGAGTTCGAGCTGCGGCCGAAGTCGGTGGTCCGCGACATGATCGAGCACGGCATGACCTTCTCCGACGTGATCGCCACCTACGGTCTCGCCCGGAGTGAAGGTGTCGTACTGCGTTACCTGACGGATGCGTGGCGCACGCTCCGGCAGTCCGTTCCACCGGAGCACACACCGGAGGAGCTGGAGGACATCATCGTCTGGCTCGGCGAGATGATCCGGCAGGTCGACTCGTCACTCGTCGACGAGTGGGCGCAGCTGGCGGACCCGGATGCCCCGGTGTCGAAGGAGACCCTCGAGCGGGAGCTGGCATACGGTGTCGAGGACCCGACCGCGCTCACCGCGAACCGTCGGGCCTTCACGATCATGGTGCGTAACGCCATGTTCCGGCTGGTGGAGCTGTTCGCCTTCGAGAAGGAGGATCAGCTCGCGGAGTTCACGGGGTATCTCGATGCCCCGCCGGACTTCGGGGCGGGTATGGACGCCTACTTCGAGGAGTACGCGGACATGGACACCGGTCCAGCGGCCCGTGGACCCGAGTTCTTCCGGTTGGCGCAGGAGGGCCGGCTGTGGAAGGTACGGCAGATCCTCAAGGATCCCGAGGGCGACAACGCGTTCGCATTCGTCGCGACCGTCGACCTGGATGCCTCGGACACCGCCGGTGAGGTCCGCTTCGCGGAGCTCACTCTCGAGCACAACTAGTCCTCCGACCGCATGTGACGTGTGACGGCGCGCCCCGCGTGGTCGAACGTGACGTAGTGGACCTCGCCACGGACCTCCGAGACCACCGTCGCGATATTCGACCTCCCCTCCGGCAGCAGCCGGACCGTGACCTGTCCGTCCACGGCGGCGTCGATGATCCCGGCCGCGGCCGAACGAACCCCAGTGAGCGCGGTGGACTCCGGATCAGGGTCCCCACCTGAGACGCCCCGGAGAGCGGACGATTCCGACCGCTCGTCGAGGAGCACGACCCGTACCCCTCTCGATCTCGCCTCCCAGACGGCCCTGTTAACCCGCGGACGATCGAGCAGGGGAGATCTGATCGCGTCCCGGAGCCGTAGCTCGAGGAGCTTCGCGTCCCTCCGCCTGGCGGCCTCCGGGCGTGCATCGTCCAGGATGGCGCGAACGAGGTCACCGACCCATCCACAGCTCTCCCCGAGAAAGCTGGACCGGGTGGTGACCCGGGAGAGTCCCGCGCTCCGAATCCGGGTCGCCTCGACCGCGACCGGGAATCCCGCGGTCGCCCGCCGGACGAGGAACGGCACCAACGCCCCGGTGATGGTCGTGGCCGCGAACATGAGGATCCCCGTGTCCGCCCCCTGAACGTCGACACCGGCCAGCACCAGGACACGGACGAGCGCGGCGCACACGAAGGTCGTGGCCAGAGCCACCACGGCCCGACACCTGATCGCCAACAGCGGTAGTGAAACCTGCGTGGCGTACATCCACCATCCGGCGGGCCACGCGTCGGTCGACATGGTGCCGGTCAGTGCGCCCGCGACGATCATCACCACAACGGAGACGACGACGATCGCGGTGGATCGGCGTCCCAGTCTCTCGGTCGTCCCGGAGGTCACCGCGAACACCGACACGGCCAGCGCGGCTATCCCGATACCCCACGCCAGGCCGTGGGTGCAGTCCTCATCGACGAGTGAGACACCGGTGAGTACCGTGACTGCCGCGAGGGCGAACCACGGACTGTGGGTGATGTACATACCGGTCAACCGGTACAGCGACGGTAGAGCGGCATCCTCCCGGTTCCCCGGGTCCGCCGGGCGTCGCCAACTGAGCGTGACCCGGGTACCCGATCCCGGCCTGGAACGGACGTCGACCGAGCATCCGGGGGTCGCGGCGACACGCCCGGTGATGGACACCCTGACGCCGGCGCGGTTCTCCGGAACGGAAGCGGGATCGAAACCGATTCCGCCGTCGGTGAACTGCACCCGGAATCCGGTGAGTTCACCCCTGCCTGTCGTCCAGCTGATCACGCAGCGCCGGTCATCGGTCCGCGCGTGACGGATGGAGTTCAGGGCGGCTTCGCCGATCGCACCACAGATGGCCGTGACCACCTGCCCCGGTGGTCCCACTCCGGCGGGTGCCGGTTTCCCGGTCACGATGACCCTCGTGCCCGGTGCAGCGTCAGCCACAACCTCACGCACCATCCGTACGGCATCGGCCACCGGTATCCCGGTGTCCGGGGTCGGTACCTCGGACGGGGTCAGATGGGACAGGATGAGATCCTTGTCCGGGGGAATGCCACCGGATGCGACCGCACGCAGGAGTGTGAGCACCGTGTCGTGGATGTGGGCGAGGAACCGTGCCTCGGTCTCCCGCAGTTCCCGGGAACGGATCTCGCACAGGATCTCCCGGTGCGCGCGGCTGATCCGGGCATCCAGACGCCGGGCCGCGCTGAGCCCCATGGTGAAGGCGATGAAGAAGGGCAGGGGAACGATCAACCCGTGTCCGACGGACAACAGCTGGGAAACGGGCGTGATGGCCTGGTTGTTGGCGATCGCCGCCACCGCGGTCATGGCGAAGGCGAGGATGAGTCCCAGCGGGGGGCCGATGGCCGCCGCCACCATGACCGCCGGAATCGCGCAGTAGTCCCCCAGGTGCACGGGCCCGAGCCGTGATTCACCCCGGGAGAAGAACAGGGTCACGTCGACGGCCAGCATCAACAGGTAGGTTCCTCCGCCGAACGCCATGGCGAACCGGTAGACGGCCGCCCGAGCGGAGAAGCAGGCCATCAGCTGGAGCAGGGCGCAGCCCACCAGGGTCGCGAACGCCACCGCGACGACCGGATCACCGTCGCCACCCCCGGAAGCGGTCGTGGAGTGGGTCGTGTACGAGGACACCAGATGCAGCAGCAGTGAGATACCGGTCACCAGAGCGGTTATCCGCAGGACGGACACCTCCGCGTCCCGGTGGCGGGCGAGACGGGCGAGCAGGTCCTCGGGGATCCCGCCCCCGCCACGAGCGGGCGCGGGGGAGAAGAGCGCCCCGCGCCCCGCAGAGGATTCGTCGTCCGGATACCGGACCGGCGGCGGAGCGGCACTCCGGGAGATCCGTGTCGTGCTGTCGGAGGACGGTTGCTGCATGGACGGCGTCAGTGGTCCAGTGGTCCGCGAATGTAGCCGTCCTGCTGGGCGCGGCGGTAGAGCTCGACCTTCGTGTTCGCCCGGCGTCCCGCGTCGACGTATTTCCGCCGGATACGGTTCAGGTGGTCCTGGACCGTGGGATCTTTCAGACCGGTGGCCCGGGCCACGGAATCCGCAGTCATGCCACTCGCGTAGAGGACGAGAATCTCCTGCTGCCGTTCGGTGAGGTCGATCGCCTCAGCGAGTGGATCCGAGTCGATCAGCGACGCCCAGTCGCTGGTGGCGTAGGTGTTCCCGGCCGCGGCGGTCCTGATCGCACCGATGAGCTCGGACACGTCCACGGATTTCTGCACCATGCCGTTGACATCGGCCAACAACGCCCGACGCATGTAGAAGGGGCTCTCCATCGCGGAGAACACCAGGACCCTGAGTCCGAGTTCGCGAAGGCGGGTGACGTTGACGTACGGGTCCGAGTCATCCCCCAGCCGAAGGTCCAGGAGGGCGAGGTCCACCTTCGGCGCCCCGGGCCCGTCGAGGAACTCCGCGAGAGCATCGACGTCGGAGAACCCGCCGACGAGGTTGCACACCTCCGACCCCTCCAGCACACTCCGGATACCCACCAGAGCGACATCGTGGTCATCGACTGCGACAACATTGATAGACATGCAAAACAACAGTAGTTGATTCGCTTCAGAATACTCCCGTTTTGTCGACCGGTACCCCCGCGCGGGGAATACCCGATCCCCGGCCACCTGCCCCGGAAGTGCGGACACGGCAAAACCCCTCCCACGCCCTCGGGGACCGAGAGGAGAGAGGGGTTTCAGGCGCGGTTCCGGCCGACCGGAATCAGCTGGCGGAACGTCAGCGTGCGGCCTCGATCTGAACCGCCTGCGCGACACCGGAGATCGTCGCGGCGATCTTGACCGCCTCGAAGACCTGCTCCTTGGTGAGTCCCTCGCCGCGGACGGTCTTGTCGTGGGCCATGGTGCAGTCCGGGCAGCCGTTGATCGTGGAGACAGCCAGGGACCACAGCTCGAAATCGACCTTGTCGACACCGGGCTTGCCGATGATGTTCATCCGCAGGCCCATCTTGACCTGGGTGTAGTCATCGCCGAGGAAGTCCTTGGCGCGGTAGGCGACGTTGTTCATCGCCATGATGGACGCGGCACCGAGTGCGGCCTCCACAGCCTCATCCGGGAGGTGGCCCGAGGCTTCCTCGGAGATCTCGGAGAAGACGGTGTCGTTGCGGGTGGCCGCGGCGCAGGCGAGGAAGGTGCCCCAGAGCTGCTGCTCGCTGAGCTCGGTGCTGCGGGCGAGGCTGCTCAGGTTGAGCTTCAGGTCCTTGGCGTACTCGGGGAGTCCCGACTTCAGGTTATCGATCGACATTTACTTGAGTTCCTCCTTCAGGACTTCCATCTTGTCGATGTTCTTCGTGGGATCGTTCTTCTGCCAGTTGCAGGCGCAGACCTCTTCGGACTGGAGTGCGTCAAGGACGCGGAGGACCTCGTCGACGTTACGCCCGACGGCGTCCGGGGTGACCGAGACGAACTGGATGATGCCGTCGGGATCGACGATGAAGGTCGCGCGGTCGGCGACACCGTCGGCGTTCTCGACACCGAGTGCGCGCATCAGGTCGTGGCGGATGTCGGCGAACATCGGGAACGGAACGGTCTTCAGCTCGGGGTGGGTCGCCCGCCAGTTGAAGTGGGAGAACTCGTTGTCGCCGGAGCCGCCGAGAATCTGGGTGTCGCGGTCCTGGAACTCCTCGTCCAGCTTGCCGAAGGCGGCGATCTCGGTGGGGCAGACGAAGGTGAAGTCCTTCGGGTAGAAGAAGAACACCTTCCACTTGCCCTCGTAGGAGTCGTTGGTGACCGTCTCGAAGTAGTCGTCGGGCTGGTTGGCCTTCACGTCGTGGAGCGAACCGCCCTTGAGTGCGGTGAGCGAGAACTCCGGGAACCTGTCGCCGATGGTGAGCAGTGCCATGTCGTGCCTCCTGATGGTGGTCGTTGTGGAGATTGTCTGTTCGTTCGTCGTGTCCGGACCGCGGCCCCGTGGCGCCGCCGTCGGACACTTCCGAGTATGCCTACAACCGACGGTGACGTCAAAAGGTTTAACTTTAGGGTGTGTTATATAGTAATAGGCATGAGCAATAAAGAGTACCGTCCGACACTCGCCCAGCTGCGAACCTTCGTCACCATCGCCGAGAACCGCCACTTCGGGACGGCTGCGGCGAAGCTGTCCATCTCCCAGCCGAGTCTGTCCCAGGCCCTGGTGGCCCTCGAGACCGGTCTGGGGGTGCAGCTGATAGAACGTTCCACAAGACGCGTCATCGTCACTCCCACCGGCGAGGAGCTGCTCCCCTCGGCCAAGGCGACGCTCGACGCCGCCGAGACGTTCCTCGCCATGGCCCGGGGGGCCTGTGGGAGCCTCACCGGACCTCTGGCCCTGGGAATGATCCCGACCGTCGCCCCGTACATCCTGCCGACCATGCTCCACAGAACGGCCTCGGATCTGCCCGATCTCCAACCGTGCATCATCGAGGACCAGACCAGACACCTGCTGGAGCAGCTCCGGGACGGCCAGATCGACTGCGCCGTCGTGGCGCTTCCCGTGTCCGGCACCGGACTGACCACCATGCCCCTCTACGAGGAGGAGTTCGCGGTCGTCGTGCCGGACACCTCGCCGATGGCCGGGCGGGAGGACGTCACCCTCCCGGAGCTCGAGCAGCTCAACCTTCTGCTCCTCGACGACGGCCACTGCCTGCGGGACCAGATCATCGACCTCTGCCAGAGCCAGGACTTCTCCCCCGCCCCCTCCGGACCCGGGAAAGCGACGACCCGCGCCGCGAGCCTGGCGACGGTGATGCAGTGTGTGGCCGGTGGACTGGGTACGACGCTGGTTCCGGTCAGTGCGATCCCCTCGGAGTGCGACCGCCCGGGTCTCGCCGTCGCGCGTTTCGCCCCGGGCGTCGACGCACAACGGACGATAGGACTCGCCTACCGCGCATCTTCAGCACGTCGGGAGGAGTTCCAGCAGCTCGGTGAGCTCATCCGAGCCGCATACGCGGAGACCGTGTCCGGGCTCAACGGCACCTCACTCCCCCGATCGACGAAAGCCGACTGAAGGTTGCCCCGCGGCGGCGACGCCCGCAGACCCCACCCGGTTAAGATGAACTCCTAGTGATGACACAGACTGACTCCAGCCCCCACTCCGCTCCCCCGTCGAGGAAGGACCTCATCGACAGGCTCGACGGCGTGACGATCGCCGACGAAAGGGCCCTCCGTCGACGGCTCCGCAAGGCACGCTCCCCCAAGGCGCTGACGGCCATCGCGCACGACATCGACACCGCCCGGGTTAAACTGGCGACCCGCCAGGCCGCGGTTCCCGCGATCACCTTCCCGGAACAGCTTCCGGTGACCGCACGGCGCGGGGACATCGCGGAGACGATCAGAGACAATCAGGTCGTGATCATCGCCGGGGAGACCGGGTCCGGCAAGACCACCCAGATCCCGAAGATCTGCCTCGAGCTGGGGCGGGGACGTCGTGGGCTCATCGGGCACACGCAGCCGCGGCGCCTGGCCGCGAGGACCGTGGCGGAGCGGATCGCCGACGAGCTCGGCCAACACGTCGGTGAGTCCGTCGGCTACGCCATCCGTTTCGACGACCGCGTCTCGGCATCGACGTCGGTCAAGCTCATGACGGACGGCATACTTCTCGCCGAGATGCAACGGGACCGGGATCTCAACGCCTACGACACGATCATCATCGACGAGGCCCACGAGCGCAGCCTCAACATCGACTTCCTCCTCGGGTATCTCAAACAGCTGCTCCCCCGACGTCCGGATCTCAAGGTCATCGTCACCTCCGCGACCATCGACCCCGAGGCTTTCGCGGAGCACTTCCACGACTCCGACGGTAACCCGGCCCCGATCATCGAGGTGTCGGGACGCACCTTCCCTGTCGAGGTCCGCTACCGGCCCCTCGAGTTCGAGGTGGACGGCAGGACCGTCGACCGGGATCCGCTCGACGGTCTCCTCGAGGCCATCGAGGAGCTCATGGCCATCGGCCCCGGTGACATCCTCTGTTTCTTCGCCGGGGAGAGTGACATCCGGGACGCGATGGAGGCCATCGAGGGGCGCCGGTGGCGTGGTGTGGAGGTCACCCCCCTGTTCGGACGGCTCTCCAACGCCGAACAGCATCGCGTGTTCTCGAGCCACCGGGGCCGCAGGATCGTCCTCGCCACCAACATCGCCGAGACCTCGCTGACCGTCCCCGGTATCCACTATGTCGTCGACACCGGTCTGGCCCGGATATCGCGGTACTCCGTCCGGACCAAGGTCCAGCGTCTTCCCATCGAACCGATCTCGCAGGCCTCAGCCAACCAACGGTCCGGCCGCTGTGGACGCGTCGCGGACGGCGTCGCCATCCGCCTCTACTCGGAGGAGGACTTCACCACCCGACCGGAGTTCACGGATCCGGAGATCCTCCGGACGAACCTGGCGAGTGTGATCCTGCAGATGGCATCCCTGAGGCTCGGTGACATCGCCGACTTCCCATTCATCCAGGCACCCGACGACAGGTCGGTCCGCGACGGACTTCTCCTCCTCCACGAGCTCGGAGCGCTCGCCGAGGGCGAGGACAACGGTGCGCCCGAGCTCACTCCGGTGGGCCGGCAACTCGCCCGCATTCCGGTCGATCCACGCATGGCCCGCATGCTCGTCGAGGCGGAGAAGCTCGGCTGCCTGCACGAGGTCGTCGTCATCGTCGCGGCACTCACGATCCAGGACGTCCGGGAACGACCCCTCGACCATCAGGCACAGGCGGATCAGGCACACGCCCGGTTCAAGGACACCACCTCCGACTTCCTCGGCTACCTCAAGCTGTGGGGGTACCTCCACGACACCCGTGACGAGATGAGCGGAAACGCGTTCCGGAAACGGATGAAGAAGGAGTTCCTCCACTACGTCCGGATCCGTGAATGGTTCGATCTGGTCAGGCAGCTGCGGGGTGTGGCTAAACAGCTCGGCTGGTCGGCGAACGAAGACGTCGCCACGAAGACCGATCCCCGTTCCGTCCACACCGCGTTGCTCTCCGGTCTCCTGTCACACATCGGGATGAAGATCGGCGACTCCCGGGAGTTCCAGGGCGCCCGCGGAACCAAGTTCATGGTGTTCCCGGGTTCAGCCCTCGCCAGGAAACCGCCGCAGTTCGTCATGGCCGCGGAGCTCGTCGAGACCTCGCGGTTGTGGGCGCGTGATGTGGCGAGTATCGAGCCCGAGGCGGTCGAGCGGATCGCGCCGCATCTTTTGCGTCACTCCTATTCGGACCCCTTCTGGTCGGCCAAGCGGACGGCGGCGATGGCACACCAGAAATCGACGCTCTACGGGGTCACCATCATCGCGGACCGGACCGTGCCGTACCACCGGGTTGATCCGACGGCAGCCCGGGACATGTTCATCCGGCACGCGCTCATCGAAGGTGACTGGACGACCCACCACAGTTTCTTCCACGAGAATCGCGCGATGCTCGAGGATGCCGCGGGGCTGGAGGACAAGGCGCGTCGCCGCGACATCGTCGTCGACGAGGACACGCTCTTCGATTTCTACGATTCCCGGATACCGGAGACCGTCACCACCGGCCGGACCTTCGATTCCTGGTGGAAGAAGACCCACCGGAGCGACCCGGAACTCCTCAGCTTCGATCCCGATGCCCTCATCAACGAGGGAAGGCACGGCATCGACGAGGAGGCGTTCCCGGACCTCTGGCGGCAGGGCAGCCTGGATTACTCGCTGACGTACCACTTCGAGCCCGGCGCCGATGACGACGGGGTCACCGTCCGGATCCCGATTCCCCTACTCGCGGGAGTGTCCGACGAGGGATTCGACTGGTTGGTCCCCGGGTTGCGTCAGGAGCTGGTGACCGAGCTCATCCGGACCCTGCCGAAGGCACTGCGCCGATCGGTGGTACCGGCCCCGGACTTCGCCGAACGCGCACTTCCGCTGCTGCGTCCGTACTCCGGGACGATCTGCGGTCAACTCGCCGACGCACTGCGCGGTCTCGGCGGGACCGGCATCGATGACACGGACTTCCGGCCGCGGAATCTCCCCGACCATCTCCGGATCAGCTTCGCGGCCGTGGACAAGCGCGGAGCGGTCGTCGACCGCGACCGGAACCTGGGTGCCCTGAAGAAGCGCAACGTCGAACAGATCAACGCCTCCGTCAACCGTGTCAGCAGAGGTCTTCAGCGGGCCACGGCGAAGAAGTGGGACAGGGAGAAGATCGGGGACATCGAGACAGAGGTTCTGACCCGGGTCGACGGACAGGAGGTCACGGCGTATCCCGCGCTGGTGGCGACACCGGAAGGTGTCGCCGTACGGGTCATGCCGACGAAACAGTCGGCCGACTCCTCGATGCTGACCGCGACACTCACCCTCCTCATGCGCGAGATAGAGGTCCCGACGAAGCAGATGCTGAATGGTCTCCCCCTCAAGCAGCGCGTGGCGGTCGAGAACTACCCGCACGGCGGTGGCGAGGGGCTGGTCAATGACGCCCGGATCGCCGCGATCCGGGACGCTCTCATCGAGGCCGGGGGTCCGGTACGCACTCCGGAGGCCTTCCGCGAGCTCGTCGCCCGCATCAAACCGGAGGTGCCTCCGCGGGTACGCCGGACGGTGACGGCACTGGCACCCGGTCTCGTGGACTACCACCGCGTGGCGGAGGAGCTGTCCCTGTGGACCGGCGATGCCATCGAGGACATGCGCGGTCAGCTGGAGTTCCTGCTGCCGGAGCACGCCGTCTCGGTTCACGGCGTCAACCACCTCAGGCACCTCCCGCGGTATCTGGAGGCCATGGTGATCCGGCTGGATTCCATGGAACACGATCCGGACAGGGACGCGGACAACCAGGAGACGGTGCGGGCCGCGCGGGACTACCTCGAGGAGAGGCTACGTAAGCTGCCCGCGGGTCGTTCCAAGACCGGAGAGGTGAAGGAGATCCGGTGGATGATCGAGGAACTCCGCGTGAGCCTCTTCGCGCAGCGTCTGGGAACACCCCGGCCCGTGAGCCTGAAACGGATCCAGAAAGCGGTCGACGCGCTCCGGTGAACCCGGGCCCGGCTATGGTTCCCGGGAACGACGTCGCATCAGGCGTATCTCCGACTCGAAGTCAGCCGCTGATTCGAAGGACTTGTAGACGGAGGCGAAGCGCAGATAGGCGACCTCATCGAGTTCCCGCAACGGCTTCAGAATGGCCAGACCGATCGTGTTCGCGGGCACCTGCGAGCTTCCGTGCTGACGAACGGTCTCCTCGACCTGCTGTGCGAGCCGCTTGAGCGCGTCATCCGAGACATCCCTGCCCTGACAGGCCCGTCGGACTCCGGTGATGACCTTCTCCCGGCTGAAAGGCTCGGAGACGCCATTGCGTTTGACCACCATGAGCACGGCCTTCTCCACAGTCGTGAAGCGTCCGTGACAGCTACTGCACTCTCTCCGACGACGTACCGCCGAGCCACCGTCGACGGTACGGGAGTCGATCACCCTTGAGGTTGACTGGTGACAGAAGGGGCAGTGCACGGATTCATCCTCGTCTGGTCGGGCGGTCCGGGACCGGACCTCGGGGAATCCATCCTAATCGGGTGGGAGTTCACCGAGGAACCCCACCCGGACTACCTGACAGGGCCACCGAACTCGTCGTGTAGTTCTCCCCCTGGCCGACAGGCGCGTCGTCTGCGGGCGCGGCGATGAAGAAACCGGCGAACAATGCGCCGCCGATGAGGGCCCCGGCGACGTACGTACGCAGTGCCGCGCCGCGGCGTGCGTGGCGCCCGGTGGCCCAGTCAGAATCTTCGACGCGGGCATGACCGGATCCGGGTGAAATTGGCCCGGGTGTTCTACACACGGCCCCCATCTTTCGAACACCGGCCCCGCCTCCCGGCGACACGGGCCGACAGTGACCGTTCCACACCGATGCCGCGGGAACGACCGCGGCATGGCGCCGGAAACCATCCTGAAGTGCTGATACGTTGTTGTTCGTGATCGTCATTTTCTGTTCCTTCGTCATGTGGCTGAAGACTACCTCGGACACCGGACTCCTCGAACACGTCTATCGCCCACATGTTCGAACTCGTTCGTATGTTCGATTTATAACACTCCCGCCGGACATTGTCCAGAGTGCGGCTGAAATCTTCGAACACCCGTGTTAGGATCGAACAAGAATATATGTGGTGGAATGCTTCATCCCTGCCGCTCCACCCGGTTTTTCGAACGCCGACAGTCCCCACCCGAACGACGGTCGTACCACAGGCAGGACGCATCCGACGAGCACCCGACGACTCACGGCCCGGAATCGACGGCACCGAGCCAGGTTGCGCCCGACCATCCGTCACGATCACACCCCAGAACACACATCCCAGAACAAACGACGACGCTCAGGAGACCCCGATGGCGAACGCGAACAAGCACGATCCCTCCGAACTGTCCCCGAGACAACGCCGGATCCTGGAGGTCATCCGGGACGCGGTTGTCCTCCGGGGCTATCCGCCGAGCATCAGGGAGATCGGTGACGCCGCGGGCCTCCAGTCCACCTCCTCGGTGGCCTACCAGTTGAAGGAACTGGAGAAGAAGGGATTCCTGCGCCGGGACCCGAACAAGCCCCGTGCGGTGGACGTGAGGAACATGCCTGAACCGGCCCCTCGTCGGGGGAAGAGGCCCGCGCAACCGGATGAGGCCGATCAGGCCCAGACGAGCATGATCCCGGCACTGGGGGCGATCGCCGCGGGAAGTCCGATTCTCGCCGAACAGAATGTCCAGGAGTACTACCCGCTCCCGACGGAGTTCGTCGGTGACGGTGAGTTGTTCATGCTGGAGGTCGTGGGCGAATCGATGCGCGACGCCGCGATCCTCGACGGAGACTGGGTCATCATCAGGAGTCAGCCGGTCGCCGAGCAGGGTGAGTTCGTCGCGGCGATGATCGACGGTGAAGCCACAGTCAAGGAGTTCCACCGCGACGCATCCGGCGCCTGGCTGCTCCCCCGCAATGACGCTTTTTCCCCGATCAACGGTGAGAACGCCGAGATCATGGGAAAGGTCGTCTCCGTGATACGCAAACTCTGACGCCGCCACCGGAGCTGTACACCCCGGCATCCACACACTATCGGGGGGTCACTGTCTGTTTCTCAGGTAACGCACGTCCGAACACCGGATCCTCCAGCGGAACCCCACTAATACCCGTTGAACAGCCTTTATCAACGTGATGACGGCGCAATCCTCTGGACAGGGACCTGTAGTGCGCCTGTGGGTTTGTGGTTTTAGTCTCCTGTGGGCGCCCCTTTCCGCCCGTTTGTTTCGCTTTTGTGGGACACTGGAACAGTTAACTGGAAAAGCAGGCCGAGGCACCGGCGGTCGATGATCCTTTCCCTGCGTCGCACCTGGGGCAACCACGGTTCCCCCACGACGTACGGTTCATCAAGCCGTTGTTTCAGGAGGTGGACCGTTGTCCCCGCCACGACTGGTTCCTGCCGTGTACCGAGGAGGACCCATGTACGCAGAGGAACGCCGCAGGCAGATCGCGTCACTGACCGCCGTGGAGGGCCGCGTCAATGTCACCGAACTCGCCGAGCGTTTTGAGGTGACCGCCGAGACCATCCGGCGTGATCTCGCGGTACTCGACAGCGAGGGTACCGTACACAGGGTTCACGGTGGTGCGGTCGCCAGTCAGAACTTCCAGACCGCGGAGCTGGCGGTCGACGTGAGGGCGAAGAGCGCTTCATCGGCCAAATCCGCGATCGCCCGCGCGGCGGTCGACTATCTTCCGGACCCGCAGGGCGGAATGTTCCTGGACGCCGGCACAACCCTCGCGGCACTGGCCGATCTCATTGCGGCGCATCCGATGGGCCCCCGCTGGTCCATCGTGACGAACTGCCTGCCCATCGCCCTCAAGATGGCTTCGGCGGGATTGGATGAGGTTCAGCTGCTGGGTGGCTCCGTCCGGTCCATCACGCAGGCGGTCGTGGGGGACACGGCACTACGGACACTGGCCCTCATGCGCGCGGACGTCGCGTTCATCGGAACCAACGCCCTGACTCTCGACCACGGATTGTCCACCGCGGACAGTCAGGAAGCCGCCGTCAAGCGGTCGATGATCATCAACGCGAGAAAGGTCGTCGTACTCTGCGACGCCACCAAGATGGGCTGCGACTACATGGTCAGCTTCGCCAGTGTCGACGACATCGACGTCGTGGTCACCGACTCCGCGGCACCCCAGTCCTTCGTCGATGCCCTCCGTGAGCGCAACATCGAGGTCGTGATAGCGCAATGATCCTCACGGTGACCCCGACCCCGGTACTCGAACGGTCCGGCGCGATCGACACCCCACTCACCGGTGGGACCGTTCTCCGTCTGGGGCAGGTAGAAACCTTCCCGGCGGGGTGCGGGGTCACGGTGTCCCGGCTCGCGTACCTCGCGGGGACCAGGACACTCGCCATCTTTCCGGCACCCGAGATCAGTCAGTACCTCCGGATGATCGGTCTTTTGGGGCTCCCGCACGACTACATACCCGTCGCCGGCCCGATCCAGACGAGGTTCCTCGTCACGGACAGCACCGGCGAGGCCACGCAGTTCCTCGACCCCCCGATGCCACTGGACCCGGTTCAACTCGCACAGCTCCGCGATCTGGCGGTCACGAAAGCCGAGGACGCGACCTGGGTTGTGCTGGGAGGTCCGCTCCCCGATGTCGCCCCCAACGGTTGGTACGTCGAGGTCATCAGGGCACTCTCCCTCTACCATCCGGATGTCAGGGTCGCGGTCGCCACCTCCGGTGGCCCCCTACGCGCGGTGGTCCGGCAGCTTTCCGCGATCACTCCGTCCCTGCTGGCACTCACAACCGGTGACATCGCCGATCTCCTCCCCGACACGGACGCATCAACTCTCGAGTCCGACCTCAGATCCGGCGACGCGTCATCGGTCATGCGCGCCATCCGCAACCTGCTGGGGGCGGGTGTGTCCGAGGTCCTCGTCAGTTGTCCGCCGGATACCGCGGTGGTCTTCAGCGAGGGATCGGGCATAGTCGCCCGGTCGACGTCGAGTTCAGGATCGGGTCCGGACCGGTTCAGGGATGTTCTCCTCGCCGGCCACCTCATGGGTGACGGTTCCGGAAGTCGGGAGGAACGGTTGTCCGGTGCACTCGCCTACGCCACCGCCGATGCCCCTCTCCGGGACGGCGCACTGCCCACCCCGGATCTGGTCCATCCCGAAGCCGTCAGTTGCACCGATCTACGATACTGATCCTTCCCCGTCTGAACCCGTGAAAAACAGGGAAACGGGGCCCGGAACCTTCGCTGGTTCCGGGCCCCGTTCGCTCATGCGGGTGGGATAACCTCCTACGCCTGGGGCAGCGGGATGATCTCCCGGACCGCCTCCCGGGCGGCGATAGCACCCTCCGCGTCGAGCGCTGCTTCGGCGGCACGGACACAGGTGTCGAGATCGACCTCGGCCAGCTGCGCCCCGACCGCGGCCAATGCCGTCGATGCCGCAGAGAGGGAGTTCACCCCGAGACCCGTCAGCACGCAGGCGAGCAGCGGATCAGCGGCTGCCTCACCACAGACACCGACAGGGGTACCGGTCTTCCGCCCCTGATCACAGGTCATCTTGATGAGACGGAGCACCGCGGGCTGCCACGGATCGGTGAGGTAGGCGAGTTGCGGCGACATCCGGTCGGCCGCCATGGCGTACTGGGTGAGGTCGTTCGTCCCGATCGAGACGAAGTCGAGGTGCGGCATGATCTTGTCGGCCATGAGGGCCGCGGCGGGAACCTCGATCATCGCACCGGCGGTCAGGCCACGTTCGGCGCAGAGCCCTGCGAACCACTTGGCTTCCCGTGCGGTGGCGACCATGGGTGCCATGACCCAGGTCGGGGTGTCTTCTCCGCGACCCAGGTCCTCGGCCGCCTTCGCGATGGCGTCGAGCTGCCTGATCAGCAGTCCCTCGTTGGCCCGGGCGATACGCAGCCCGCGCACACCGAGTGCCGGATTCATCTCATCCGCGAGGGTGGCGAAGGCGACCGGCTTGTCCGATCCGGCGTCCAGGGAACGCACGACGACCTTGGAGTCCGGGAACGCCTCAAGAACCTTGGTGTAGACCTTGGCCTGCTCCTCGACGGAGGGCTCGGAGGTCGCGGACAGGAAGCACATCTCGGTGCGGAACAGGCCGATTCCCTCGGCTTGCGTCCCCGCGGCGGTCGTAGCGGCCTTACCGTCCTGGACGTTGGCGAGCAGCTGGACCCGGTGTCCGTCACTGGTCTGCGCCGGGCCACGCCAGAGCGCCACCTTCTCGGCGAGAGCCTTGGATTCCGCTACCTGGCGCTGCGCATCAGAGGGATCTGCACCGATCTCGATGCTCCCCTCGCCGCCGTCGACCAGGACCATCTCACCGGCCGGGATCTTGTTCACATCGGCGCCGACGGCGACGATGCACGGGACATTCAGCTGACGGGCGATGATGGCCGTGTGGCTCGTCGGGCCACCGAGTTCGGTGACGAGAGCCGTGAACTGGGTGGTGTCCAATGCGGCCGTGTCAGCGGGGGAAAGGTCATCCGCGAACAGCACGACCTCGCCGTCGACCTCGGGAAGTCCGGGCTCGTCCTCCCCGCGGATCTCGGCGATTGTCCGGTCCCGGATGTCCCGCAGGTCGGTGACACGCTCCGCCATGATTCCGCCGGCGGCCTCGAACATCGAGATGAACTTCGTGGTCGCGGCGACCACAGCGTAGTCCGCTGGGTGCCCGGCGGCGGTGTTCTTCTTCACCGCCTTGCGCCAGCCGCGGTCGCGGACCAGGCCCGCCGTCGCGTTGAGCACTTCACTCGCGGCCCCGACCGCACGCTCGCCCCGCGAGGAGAGCCGCTCAGCCACTGTGTCGGCGGCGGCCACGAAGCGCTCGTACTCGGCGTCGCGCTGGGCCTCGTCGACCTGTGCCCCGGCCTGCGGGAGCTTGGGACGCGGCTTGATCCACACCGCCTTGGCGTAGCGGATTCCGGGTACGACCGCGGTTCCGTGAAGTACGGAACCCTTAGTGTCCTGTGTCACATTTTCCATAATTCAGTCCCTGTCCTCACTATTGCTTCAGTGGTTCCGAAGATACCACCCACAACCGCACACCGCTGTGGGTTCCCACATTTCCCACACGAGAACGGGAGAAATCGGACAGAAACACAACATGGAGGGGTGGATGGCATGGACAATTTGAGGCCCACGCGCAGCTCCCTCACCTACCGCCACCTGCGCCCGCCCGGGCCATCGCCCCCGGGGTGGGCCGTGGCAGGGGGCACAACGGACTGAACCACACCGATCCCCAGCCCGAGGGGCCACCGGACGCCTGCTAACGTTGTCGCAGCCAACACAGAGATACCGGCACAGTCCCCCAGTCGAAGCCGGGGACCCCGGGGCCCCGGACAGCACTCCCGGGATGATCGGACCCCTCTCAACCGGTACGAGACGGGGTTTCCCTCGCTACGCATTCCCCGCGGGTCTCTCCGCACCACCGATCGAATCTGAGGACCTCCCCTTGATTCTCACGCTGACCCCGAACCCGAGCATTGATCTGAGCCTGAGCCTCCCGGTCCCCCTCCGGCCGGGCGGTGTGCAACGCCTGACCTCGGTCACCCAGTCTCCGGGCGGAAAAGGAATCAACGTCGCTCACGCCTGTCATTCCGCCGGGGTCGACACCCTGGCGTTGTTTCCGGCACCGAGCCACGGGACCTTCGTCAGGCTGATGGCGGAAACGGGGGTCCCGTACCGGATCATCCCGGGAGGGGTCTCGGTTCGGACCAACACGACGGTGACCGAACCGGACGGGACGACGACGAAGCTCAACGGTCCCGGTAACCCGCTGTCCCCCAGCGCGGTGACAGCGGTCGAGGAGGCGCTCATCATCGCCGCGGGCGCGGCGGAGTGGGTCGTGATGAGTGGTTCCCTGCCCCCCGGAGCCCCGCACGGCTGGTACCAGAACCTGCTCGGACTCGTCCACGACACCTTCCCCGATGTCCCGGTGGCGGTGGACACGTCGGACGGCCCCCTCCTGGAGCTGGTGGACCGGATCCGTGAAGGCGCCCCCGCCCCCACGCTCATCAAACCCAACGGTCTCGAGCTCGGGCAGATCACCGGGATCGATGGCTCGTCGCTGGAACGTGCCGCGCTTGACGGTGACTTCTCCCCGGCCGTGGACGCCGCCCGCCAGATTCTCCGGTACGGGGTGCAGAGGGTGCTCGTTACCCTGGGTGCCGCCGGGGCCGCCCTCGTCACTGATGAAGGTGCCTGGACGACACCGGCGCATCCGATCCGCCCGATCTCCACGGTCGGCGCGGGAGACTGCACCCTCGCCGGTTATCTCATGGCGGACTCCCGCGGGGCGGTCCCCGCGGTGGCGCTGGCTGAGGCGGTCGCTCTGGGCGCGGCGGCGGCGAGCCTGCCCGGAACATCGATACCCCGTCCGGGGATGGTCGTCCCCGATTCGGCTCTCGTCCGGAAACACCACTGATTCTCCGGAGGAACCACCAAGTCCGGGACCGTCGGTGCAGCAGGACCGCGTGATCGGCGGACTCCGCCGATCTCCGGAACCGTGAAACTGACGCTGAAGCGGGTGTTCCACGGGAAGGAGCCTGTGTCCCGGACAACTCCCGGGTCCCCGGTGTGGCGACTGTCGCTGGTTAGTGCGTAGAGTTGGAGGCGGTACCTCACCGTCTGACGGACCGGACTGATCCCGGTGTCCCAGTGGGCGGCAGAGGTTCGTAGACAGCTAAAAGGAACCACTTCGCCCGTGCCCAGCACGAGGAAAGAAAGGACTGCCACATGGCTTCCAAGACCGTTACCGTCGGCTCCTCCGTCGGCCTCCACGCCCGCCCCGCAACCATCGTCGCTGAAGCAGCCGCCGAGTACGACGAGGACATCTTCCTCTCCCTCGAGGGCGAGGACGCGGACGACGACCCCACAGAGGCCGCATCGTCCATGATGATCATGGCGATGGGGGCGAACTCCGGCGACCGGGTCACCGTCACCTCGGAGAACGCGGAGGCCGTCGAGAAGATCGCCGCACTTATCGAGAAGGACCTCGACGCCTGATCCTCCCGTACCGCCCGGCACTGTAGCCGGCGCACCGGACGGCAGGGAGCCCCGGAACCGCGATCGCGGTTCCGGGGCTCCCTCATTCGTCGCCACCGGAACGAACCGAGCTCCGGGGCAGCTCAGAGAAACTGTCCTTCGCCGATGTGCCGGTAGAGCCGATTAAGGATCGGATACACGATGATGATGCCCGCGGAGCCCCAGGCGATCCCCTGGAGTTCCAGGCCGAACACGGTCAGTGTCAGGTTCCCGATCCCCGCGATCATCGCAACCGCCGCCGCCATCAGATTGACCGGGTTGTTGAAGTCGACCCGGTTGTCCTGCCAGATACGCACGCCCAACATCCCGATGAGACCGTAGAGCACGATGGTCGCACCACCCATGACACCCCCGGGAACGGTGTTGATGAGCGCCCCGAACTTCGGCACGAAAGCCAGTGCCACCGCGGTCGATGCGGCCACCCAGTAGGCTGCGGTGGAGTAGACCCGGGTCGCCGCCATGACGCCGATGTTCTCGGCGTAAGTCGTCGTCCCGGAACCGCCGAACCCGCCGGCGAGGGTCGTAGCCAGGCCGTCCGCGATGAGTGCGTCACCGGCGACATCATCGAGGTCTCTACCGGTCATGGCGGACACCGCCTTGACGTGACCGACGTTCTCCGCGATGAGCACGATGACAACAGGAAGGGTCACGAGCACCGCGGACACCTGGAACGACGGTGCGTGAAACGTGGGCAGACCGATCCAGTCGGCGGCGGCGACAGCTTCAGTGGCGCCCTCGCGGAGCTGCCCGCTGACCGCGGCGAACACCCAGCCGACGATGACCCCGATGAGAATTCCGAGCCTGGCGACCATCCCCCGACCGGCCACCGAACACAGCAGGATCACCGCGAGCGTCACGGCGGCGACACCGGGTTGCGCGGCGAAATCCGATGCGGCCACGGGAGCGAGGTTCAGTCCGATGAGTGCCACGATGGCGCCGGTCACGGCCGGCGGCATCACGGCGTCGAGGACCCGCTTGCCCGCGAGTTTGACCAGCACGCCGACGCCCACCAGAACCAGACCCGCGGCGACCACTCCACCGAGCTGCACAGCCAGCCCCTCCCCCTGGGTCGCGATGAGGGGCGCGATGAACGCGAAGGAACTGCCGAGGTAGCTGGGGAGCCTGTTCCTCGTGATCACGAGGAACAGCATCGTTCCGAGGCCCGAGAACAGCAGGGTCGTGTTGACGGGGAACCCGGTGAGCGTCGGGACCAGCAGAGTGGCACCGAACATCGCTATGACGTGTTGCATACCGATTCCGATGGTTCGCGGCCAGCTCAGCCTTTCCTCAGGGTTGACGACCGCACCGGGACTGATCTTCTTGCCGTCACCGTGGACGGTCCATCCGAATATTTGACTCACAGCGTGCCATTATCCGCCCCTCGGGGCGTTGCGGGCAATCCACCCCGCATCGAGGATCGTTAAGCGTGCTTTCAGGTCGATGCACGCCTCGTCCTCCGCTATCCGTCGAAGGGGCGCGCCGCCTCGACCCTGCGCGCGATCTCGAGCAGTGCAGCCGTGTCGCTCTCGGCGGTGTCGATGGTGACGGCGTACTTCCCGAACACATCGACCGCGAGGTTCTGTGTCACCGGAATCAGCGGCACGGTCGCGCGGGAGGAACCGCCTGCGGTGATCTCCGGCAGTCCTTCGGACCTGCCGACCAGTGCCACCGCTCCCTGTTCCTCCGTCTGCCGTCTGATCTTTCCGACGATCTCACGCCCGCGTTCGAGGATCTCGTCCGACTCCCCGAAACTCATCGGTGGTGTCAGTCCCGCCTCGATCAGGCTGAGTCCGTAGGGCGCGGCCTCCGGATGCTCCCGGTAGTACTCGACGAGATCGTCGAGGTTCTTGATGCGACCCGAGGCGTTCGCGGCGAAATAGGTCCCCATGGAGGTGCCGACACCGGCCACGAGAGCGTCCATGAACGGCAACTCCTTCAGCTCCGCGATACTCTGCTCGAGCTCCGGCGACGGCTCGACCACGGTGATCCCTGAGCGCCCGAGGGCCCCTACCAGAATCGGATCGAGGCCCAAACCGATGACGGTGAGTTCCCTGTCCGATTTCTTCGCCGGATCGATGCCGCAGGCTGACCGGAATCCGGTGACGAGGTCGGCAACGCTGCGCCCGAACACCCCGGGGGAATCGACACGGTCGTCGATCGGCACGATACCGCTGATGTCGCATTCGCCCCAGCCGGCCCTGGCTCCGTAGACCCCGGCGGCCACCGCCGGCTCGATGACGGAGCCCTGGGTCTCGGTGCCGAAGGTCAGGTCAGCGTAGTCGAGGGCTATCGCGGTGGCCGACCCGGTCGAACTGCCGCTGGGGTCCCGGTTCAACGGATCCCGCGCGTCGAGGGTCTGGCCTCCGACCGCACTGAACCCGTTGGGGTTGTCAACCGTGAGGAAGTTGGCGAGCTCACTGAGGTTCGCTCTACCCGCGACGATCGCGCCGGCCTCCCGGAGTTGCGCGACGAGCGGCGAATCCGTCTCGGCCACCGCGGAGTGCAGTGCTCTCGAGCCGGCGTCGTTCGGCAGTCCCGCGACGGCGATGTTCCCCTTGACGAGGACGACGGCGCCGCGGAGAGGCTGGTCCTGACTCGGACCGGCACCGCGGGCGTCCAACTCCGCGGCGACCTCGATCGCGTCGGGGTCGAGCTGCAGGACCGAACGGTAGTAACTGTTCGATTCCCGCATGTTCGCCACGTAGTAGGCCAGTGCCTCGGTGTTCGTCACCCGGAGTTCCCGCCGCGCCTGCGCCCGCCCGGCGAGATCACGCCCCTCGAAGGCGACGGAGATCTGGTGGCGTCGCTCCGGACTCAGATCCGCGAGGATGCTGTCGTAGGGCGCGTAGTCGATCTCCGTCTGACCGGCGTAGGTATTCACCTCTTCATCGAGTGTGAAGTCGCCGTCGACACGCCGATGGAGAGACCCGTCCCGGCTGCTGAGGTTGTTGTAGGTTATGACGCCGCCGACGGCGATGACGCCGATGGCGACTATCGAGGTGACGACTCTGGTTATCGTGCGCATGATCCGGCTCGTTTCTCTTGGACGGATTGACTGTGCCGCGGAAAAGAGGTCCTTCTCGGGTGGCGACGCATGTCGACCCGTCGTTCCCGGCATCTCCACATCGTTTCTACCTGCCCGGGCGGGCCGGCGTGGGATTACGTGGTTCCACTCCCCCGGGATCCGGGGATCACTCGCCCCCGGGATCCCGGGGGACGGCGAAGTCGGCGAGTTCCGCGGCAACCGGTTGCGGGAGCCGGACGTCCACCAGGGCCCCCTTTTCACCGTATGTCTCCGACAGCACGGTTCCCTGCTCGTGGAGCCTGGCGACGATGTCACCGCGACTGAACGGGATCTCGAGATGGACGTGGGCGTCGAGTGAGTTGAGGAACGCCTCGACCCGCTGTTCCAGTTCGGGTATCCCCTCTCCGGTGAGCGCCGAGACGAAGATGACGTCGTCGATGGCGTGCCGGAGTTCCGCGAGGACCAACGGATCCGCGGCGTCGATCTTGTTGACCACGATGAGCTCCGGCGGAGCCGGAACGTCGAGTTCCCGGACGATGTCGGTGATCACCCCGTTCACCGCCTCAATCTGCTTGAGCGGGAACGGATCCGATCCGTCCACGACGTGGAGGACCAGATCCGCCTCGACGACCTCCTCGAGGGTGGACCGGAACGCCTCGACGAGCTGCGTGGGCAGATGCCGGACGAATCCGACGGTGTCGGTGAACACGACCGCTCGACCGTCCGCGAGTTCCGCACGCCTGGTGGTGGGGTCCAGGGTCGCGAACAGGGCGTCCTCCACCAGCACCCCCGCACCTGTCATCGCGTTGATCAGCGAGGATTTTCCGGCGTTGGTGTATCCGGCGATGGCGATCTGGGGAATGGTCGAATTCCTGCGCTTGGCCCTCTTGATGTCCCGGGACGTCTTCATCCCGGACAGCTCACGTCGTAGCCTGGCCATGTCCTGGCGCAGCCGCCGGCGATCGGCCTCGATCTTCGTCTCACCGGGCCCACGCAACCCCACCCCACCGTTGGAACCGGCGCGACCGCCGGCCTGCCGGGACAGGGCGGAGCCCCAGCCACGCACACGCGTGATGAGGTACTCCATCTGCGCCAGGGAGACCTGCGCCTTGCCCTCCTTGGATTTCGCGTGCTGGGCGAAGATGTCGAGGATGAGCATGGTCCGGTCGATGACCTTGACGTCGAGGGCCTTCTCGAGGGCGATGAGCTGGCCCGAGGACAGTTCACCGTCACACACGACGGTGTCGGCTCCGGTGGCGGCCACGATCTCCCTGAGCTCGCGTACCTTGCCGGATCCGATGTAGGTCCCGGCGTCCGGGCGGTCCCGCTTCTGGTAGATCATCTCGACCACCTCGGAGCCCGCGGTCTCGGCCAGCGCCTTCAGCTCGGCCATCGTCGCCTCGATCTCCGCGGTCGTGCCCTCCGTCCAGACACCGACCAGGACGACACGCTCGAGCCGCAGCTTCCGGTACTCGACGTCGTAGCCGTCGGACTGCTCGGTGGTGTGGGTGTTGGCACCACGGGTCAACTTCCGGAGACTGGCGCGTGCCTCCAGATCGAGTTCACCGGTCGTCGGGTCCTGCGTCTGCGCTCCCGTGGCGGGAGGTGCCTGCCCGACGGCCTCGAGTTCGGTCTCGACCGCGGCACGGTCGCCGGTTCGGCCAGCGGATTCCTCCGGGGCGTAGCCCGCGACGTGGTCCCTGAAGGCGGCGGCGAGCAGGTCATCGTTGTTTCTCTGAGTCATTGTCGTCCATTGTGGCACAAACGCCCCGTGCGCAGTGACCGGGACCGTTCCGCGGCGCCGTACCCGCTATCGCGTCAACCGGTCTCCTCGGGGTGTGGGTCCCCGACACAACCGATCGGGACAGCAGCACCTAGAATCGGTGTCATGAGTGAAGATCTCGCAAGCATCGGCCTCCGGTACGACCGATGGCAGGACGCCGTCGAAGCCGCCATCGCCTCCGGACAACTCTCGGTGACGGGAGAGGTCCGGGGAGGCCAGTTGATACAGTTCGCCGACCCTTCGGGAGCCTGCATCAACATCCTGGCGGTGGAGCCGTTCGCCACCTGGGCCGGATTCGAATCCACCACGGAAGCTCTCGGACACGTCAACATGATCACCGACGTGCTGGCGTTCTGTGACGTCGTGACCGGGGATGGCGAGCAGATCGCCTCCATCACCACGAACCTCGCGCAGGGGCCCCTGCTCGTCGACGAGAATGTCCAGCAGTGGCAGCAACTCGCGATCACCGCCCTGGGCGTGGACACCACCGTGTACCCATCAGTCGGGGACTTCACGGCGGAGAAGGGGGGCGAGGTCGGGATGCTGGTTAGCCACGGAGCCGCTGTGGTCCTCTCGGGGGACGGATCACGTGTCCCGGACGCCGGGGCGACGCTCACCGCCGAGATCCGTTCCGCCGAATACCGGACGACGGCACTTTCCGGCCAGCGCTTCATCCACTGTGACATCGAGGCACCGTTCCCGATGGATCTCTGTCTCCCGGATGCACCGGAGCTGCCCGCCCAGGGGGCGGTCGTCGCAGGTACCGTCATGCTCACCGCCGCGGTCAGGATGCCCGCCGGTTGCGGATCCGGAGGCGGCGGCTGCGGCTGCGGATCCGGCGGATGCGGATAGTCCCGCCACCCGGACGAGCACGGACGGACGATTCGACCGTCACTCTCCCGAGCACTGAGGATGTGACCGACCATGGACGATGACGCACTCCCGGAACGGAGCACCAGCGGCAGTCCCGTCTCCGCGTGGCCGCTGGTGGCCACCGGTCTGCTCTGCGTTGTCCTCACGGCGTGGCTGAAACTCGAGGGCATCATCCTCGGGGCACTGATCATGTCGATGGCCTACTTCGTGCTCCGGCACCGGCCGGACGGTGCGGAGGCGGAGTCCCTGGCCACCTCCATCCGATTGTCCGCCGAGGACATCAGTGATGTCCTCGAGGAGTTCGAGCGGTTCCGCGACGGGACCGACGCGGATTCGGTGGCCGACCGCTCGCAGAAACGTCCCGCACTCGCGGATCCGGACTGCAGCCACCCCGACATCGAGACCTTCTACTTCGAGTACGGGACGGCCCGCCGATTCCTCGGGCGTCTCGACGAACGACTCACCGGTGACCTGAGCATCCCCCAGCTGGAGACACTGCTGGGGGTGACCGACCGGAGGGCACTCGAGCTCAGGGATGCCTGGGCGCAGGCACGACGTACCGCCCTCAGACTCGGCGTCGACTACGAATGACCGCGCAACCCCCCTAGGATGACCACCATGTCGCATCCCGTTGATCCACGTCCCACCACCGGAGACCCCGGAACCGAGCCAGCCCGTGGTTCGACCCCCGACGCCCTCGCCCACATTCCCGACGGCAACGGCATCGCGATCCTCGCCCTGTGCGTGGCTGGTCTCCTGGGTGTCGGTTTCCCGCTCTACCAGGAGCACCCGTTACTCCAGTGGATCCTGTTCAGCCTGTCTGCCCTGCTGGGACTTCTCGCGGTACGCCGGGCGTTGCGGCTACCCCGCGGTCAGCACGGCCGCAGGCTCGCCATGTCGATCGCGGCCGTGCTCATCTCACTGTTCATGCTGTGCTTCACGGTCTGGCTGGAGTTCTACGTCATCCGCGGCGGTAACCCGATCCCGGGTCTCGAGCAGTTCGTGACGGTACCGGGGCAGGCCTGACCCCGGACAATGCGGAACCCGGTGAGTCGTCTCCGGCCGCGTCCGGGAACCCGGCCCCTAGCCCCGCTCCTCGGCGACGTCGAGCGCCTCCCGGTCGATGACCCCCTCCGCGACGATCGCCGACGGACCGGTGATTGTCGATCCGTCCTCCCGGACGACGACCGTGATCTCCCCACCGGGGACGACGACGGTCACCTCCCCGGTGACCTCACCGGCGTCGGCGAGCGCCGCGACCGCGGCCGCCACCGTACCGGTACCGCAGGAGAGCGTCTCGCCTGCACCACGTTCGTGGACCCGCATGTGGACGCGACCGTCGGCGAGCTCGGTGAGAATCTCCACGTTGGCCCCGGCCGGGAAGAACTCCGGATCGAGTTCGAAGGAGCGGTCCACGGGGAGTGCCGCCAGTTCCACCGGGTCCAGGCCAGGCAGCACGCAGGCGAGATGCGGGTTGCCCATGTCGACCCCGATACCGGCGAAGCGCTGGCCCGAGACGGTGCAGGTACTCACACCGGTCACCTCCGGCATGCCCATCTCCACGGTGATCTCCGCTGAGGTGCCGGAGCATTTCCCGATCCGGACCTGCCGGAGTCCGGCTCTGGTGCCCACCCGCACGGTGTCCCCGTCGACCGTCCCGCTCGACCGGAGCCAGTGTGCGAACACCCGCACGCCGTTCCCGCACATCTCCGCCGTCGTGCCGTCGGCGTTGCGGTAGTCCATGAACCAGTCTCCCGTGGCGACCCCGCCGGGCAGGGTGCCGAGGACACCGGTGTCGACCAGATCCCCGGCACGTGCGACCCGCAGGACACCGTCTGCACCGATACCCCGGTGCCGGTCACAGAGTGCGCGGATGAGCCCCTGTGAAAGATCTGTCCGAGCCTCGGGATCGGGCAGGATGATGAAGTCGTTGCCCGTACCGTGGCCTTTCGCGAAGGAGAGCTGTCGTCGCTGGTTCGTCATGGGTCACGAGTCTAGCGATTCGAGCGCCTGCGCCACCGTGTCACCCGCCGCGTCCAGCCAGACGGTCCTCGGGTCACGCCGGAACCAGCTCCGCTGCCGCCGCACGTACCGCCTGGTACCGGTGATCGTCCGTTCCACCATCTCCACGGCCGTGAGCTCACCGCGGTGATGGGCGAACACCTGTGCGTATCCGATCGCACGCCCGGCCGTGGACTCCGCGACGAGCCCCGATTCCCGCAGTCGTTCAACCTCGTCGACGAGGCCTTCGTCGAACATCCGGCGGGTCCTGAGCTCGATCCTGGGATTCAGCCAGTCGGGTTCCGTCGCCAGGCCCAGGATCCGGGTCCCCCACCGGGGCGGCGCATCGATCGGTGGCTGCGAGGCGGCGAACGGTCGACCCGTCAGTTCAATGACCTCGAGCGCCCGGACCGTCCGGCGCGGATCATTCGCCTCGATCACAGCGGCGGCCGCGGGGTCCACCGCCGCGAGTTCCGCATGGAGCGCGGTGACACCGATCTCGTCGAGCCGCGTCGCGTACCTCGCGCGGACCTCCGGGTCGGTGGGCGGGAAGTTCCAGTCGTCGACGAGCGCCTGAACGTAGAGCATCGATCCACCGACGAGAACCGGGGTCCTGCCCCGCCCGAGGATCTCCTCGACGTCGGAGACCGCCTCCCTCTGGTAGCGGGCGACGCTGGCCGTCTCGGTGACGTCGAGAACGTCGATCTGGTGGTGCGGAACGCCCTCCCGCTCCGGGACCGACAGCTTGGCGGTACCGATGTCCATGCCCCGGTAGAGCTGCATCGAATCGACGTTGACCACCTCACCGTCGAGCGCGCGCGCGAGAGCTATCCCGAGCGCCGACTTTCCCGAGGCGGTGGGGCCCACGACGGCGACCGGAACCGGGATCTTCATGCGCCGGCCCCCCATTCCGCGACGTAGCGGCCGACTCCGGTGGTCGTATCCGCGGCGACGAGTTCCGCCCGGATCGGATGGACATCGGCGAGTTCCATCCAGAGATCCGGTTCGATGACTCCCCCCTCACGTAGTTCACCCGGGGTCATCGCCTCTGGCGAGTCTCCCGCCAGCAGCGCCCGGCACCAGGCGTCGACGGTTTCCGCCCCGTCGATCAGCGCCAACGGTGCCCTATCGGTCAGCCCCGCGGACCCGTCGACCGCGACCATCGTGAGAACTCCGGGGTCGGGGTGGCCGAGGGCACCGCGGACGTCGACGACCCGCCCCCGGTTCCCCGGCCCCAGCAGGAAACGCTGGACCAGCTCCGGGAGGTACCGCCCCTCCCCGACGTTCACCGTGGCATCACCCCACGCGGCGAACGTACCCCTGTGGCTGGTCCACCATCGGGGATCCCGGGATCCGACGAGGTGCACGGGGAGATCTCCGTGTCGGGAGAGAATCCGTTCCGTCGCGGTCCGCAGCCGGACACCGGCGGGATCGGCGTCGCCGGACAGAACGAGCGCCGGACTCGCCGGCACGACGATCACGGGGCCCGTACGGTTTCCGCGGTCGGAGGCTGCTGTTTCAGTCACGGGACCAGACTAAACCACCGGTTTCACCGACTCCCGTCCGCCGTATCTTCACGCTGCTAACCCCGGGGCTGTATTCTCGATGGGAGAGACCCTAACTTCCGGTACTCCGCACCTTTCACGGCTGCCGTGTCGCGCGGCGATGACTCCCTAAGGACGCTGACCATGAGCACGAACTCCACCCCCAAGCCCGGTCCCCGACCGGGCCCCCGGCCCGGCGCCATGCCTGCCGTCCGCCCGCAGAAGCCGGCGGCACCGCTGATCTCGCGGAGCGACCCGAGCAAGTGGGGCAGGGTCGATGAGAGTGGGAACGTGTACGTCACCACCGGCGACGGCGAACGCCTGGTCGGCTCCTGGCAGGCGGGCACTCCGGAAGAGGGGCTGGCCCACTACGGCGTCCGGTTCGACGATCTGGCCACCGAGGTGGAGCTCCTGGAGACCCGTCTCAAAGCTCACCCCGATGAGGCCCAGAACATCCGGGAAACCGCGGTTCAGCTCCGGGAGAGCCTGCCGACCGCGTCGGTGGTCGGAGACCTCGATGGACTCGATCGCCGGCTCGGGGAGATCATCCGTGAGGCCGAGGAGGCCAGCGAGCAGGTGAAGGCCGAGAAGGAGCAGCGCCGGGCGAACGCCATCGCCCGCAAGGAGGAGCTCGCCGCCGAAGCGGAGGACATCGGGGAGAAGTCGACGGAGTGGAAGGCCGCCGGGGACCGGCTCCGGGACATCCTCACCGAATGGAAGTCGATCCGCGGAATCGACCGGAAGACCGATGACGCCCTCTGGAAACGGTACTCACGTGCCCGCGACGCCTTCAACCGGCGCCGGGGTTCGCATTTCGCCGAGCTGGACCGCGGCCGGGCCGCGGCACGGCGGGCGAAGGAAGCCCTCGTCGAGCGCGCGGAGGCACTCAAGGACTCGACGGACTGGAATGAGACGGCCCGTGCCTTCCGCGATCTCATGACCGAGTGGAAGGCGGCCGGACGCGCTCCCCGCGACGTCGACGACAAGCTCTGGGCCGCATTCAAGGCCGCGCAGGACCACTTCTTCGAGGCGCGCAACGCCCTCAACGAGGAACGCGACCGTGAATTCGAGGAGAATGCCTCCCGGAAGGAGGCGCTGCTCGCCGAGTACGGGCCCCAGATCCAGCCGGAGCGGGATCTCGAGGGGGCCCGGGCGAAGCTGCGCGAGCTCCAGGAGAAGTGGGAGGAGATCGGGTTCGTCCCCCGGGGACGGATCCGGGAGTTCGAGGACAAGATCGGTGCCGTCGAACGGCGGGTCGCCGACGCCGCCGACGATCAGTGGCGTCGCACCGATCCGGCGGCTGAGGCCCGTGCGGCGCAGTTCGAGGAGAAGGTGCGCGACTTCACCGCACAGGCGGAGGCCGCGGAGGCCCGTGGCAACGCGAAGAAGGCGGAGAAACTCCGGGCCCAGGCGGCCCAGTGGTCCGAATGGGCGGAAACGGCCCGGGCCGCCATCGGGGAACGCTAGACGCCACGACGCAGGGGCGCATGGTTGGACGATAGACTGTCCTCCCATGCGCCCCGTCCAATTCACCACTCCCCCGCTCGGTTCGCCCCCGGATACGGCGTCGATGTCCCTCCGCCACTGGGCGCTGATGCTCGGCGTCCACGGGCAACAGGTCACCGGAACCACGGACGCGTCCGTGTCGGTGGACTCGGTCCTGAACACCCTGTCCGGTGGCCCGGACGTCCGGGTGATCGGTCTCGCCGTCGTCGACGATGACGACCCCGTGACAGCCCACGCCATCGCGACGGCCGACATCTCCGATCTCGGGTACCCGCTCATTCCCTCCACCGGTGACGATCCCGCGCCGGTGGCCTACGCGTGGGCCGTGATCTCGGTTCCGCTCCGGGAGAACCTGTCGGTGTGCGGTGTGGAGATCACCCTCGACGTCCCGTACCTGCCGCTTCCCGGTGAACGACTGGGCGACGAGGGGCGGGATGCGGTCGACGCGATCATCACCGAGGTCGGGGAGATCTGCGGGTTCCTCGGCAGGAGTGTGATCCAGATACGGCAGTTGACGGATGCGGATCCGACCGCCGGGGATCCCCTGGATGCCCTCTACCGCACCCGTGGATTCGTTCCCGCACTGGTCGAGGAACAGGCTGCGGTGCCGGTGCCTGCACGGCCGCAAACATGCGACCTCCCGGCCGGATATTCGGGCAGGATTCTCGAAGGAATGAACCCGGTGGACGCGGAACCGGGTGTCACGGACGGCCTGTGCAGGCTGCTCGAGATGTTCTCCGCCGATCTGCCGCTGGAGGATCTGGTCTCCGAGTCACAACGCTGGGACGGTGCCCGACTGGAACGGGTGGACGCCGACACCCGCTGCACCGGGCGGACGGTCGTCTGGGCGATGGTGTTCGACAGATCCGGGACGCCCGTGGCGGCATCAGCGTTCTCCCGGGACCCCGCGGACTCCCCCGATGTCGCCGCACAGATGATGACCGTGGTCCACCGCGAGCACCGCGGCCGGGGCCTCGCCCGGGCGGTGAAGAACGCCCTGCTCGGCGCCGCCCGCGACAGGGGGATCCGGCGCATCCACACGGCCACGGCCACCGGATCGAGGAGGATCCGTGCGCTCAACGCGGAATACGGCGCGGACCCGAGGGCCCGTGACGTCTACTGGCAGAAACGCCTCGGAGCCCGCGAAAGCTAGGGCGGATCAGACGGTTCCCTCGACGGACCCCTCGGGGTGGTCCCGGCCCTCACGGCGCGCCCGGTCCCGGTTGGCCCGGCGCCGCTTCGCCGCACGCGAGCGTCGATCATCCGCGTAGACGTCGTGACTGTCGCGGTCCACCTGGGCCGCCAGCAGTTCCTCCTGGACCTTGTGCACCGCACTGGCCTGCGGCGTCTGTCTCCGTGCCTCCGCAAGCGCACTCTGGAAGCTGGAACGCCGGAGCACGATGCGGGTCAGACTCAGCGCCACCACCGTCACGCTGACCGCGCCGAGAACCAGTCCGTAGGACGGCCCGACCCCGGGCTCCGTCGGGGGCCGGGACTGGCGCATCCAGATCGCGAACAGCGAGTAGAACATGGACGCACCGGAGCAGAACCACGACAGGTAGGCGATCAACGACGACCGGGTGAGGATCGTCGCACCGGTGAGCAGCAGGACACCGGTCACCCCGGTCCAGACGTAGATGCGTTCCGGCCACGTGGTGACGAAGGCCTTCGCGGTGTCGGAGAAGAACAGCACATCCAGTCCGAGCACCTGACCGGAGTGCGGTAGGAAGAGAGACATGAGGAATCCGAGCATCCCGAGTCCGAGGAACACCTGCTGCGGCCCGAGATACAGGGTCTGGGCCGCCTGCTTCTCGGCGTTCGGCAGATCGTCCATGTAGGGGGCGAGCTTCTCGGCCCGCAGACGTCGACGTTTCTCGACCGCGGATTCTTCCGGGTCTCCGGCAACGGAGTGCTCCCGGGAGGGGTTGTTGTCACTCACGGCGTCGGGGTGCTCCTTAATTCGGTGATCTGATTCCTGCGGTGGACACATTCAACTATGCCACCCGTGTGCGGAACAGCGGTTTTCAGCACCCGCAACCCGTGTCGGACGGCCACGCGGCGGGTCGTCCGAACGCGGGCAGCCCCAGGCCGACGCCCGTCGGCCCGGTGGTGGGGGTCCTCCCCGCCTCGGACATGTCACCGGCGGTGGTCCGGCGGTGCGTGAGCACCCCGTCGTCCGCTATCAGGTAGTGCGGCGCCGAGGACGTCACCGTCGCGGTGACGATGTCACCGGGCCGGATCGCCCGGTCGATGGCCGCCGGGTTCCGCGGTGCCGCGACGGGGTTCAGGTGGACGAGGCGACCGTCCCGCGCCCGCCCGGATATCCGGTTGGTCCGGTCGTTCTTCCGTCCTCCGTCAGTCTGGATCAGCAGTTCCACGTCGGTGCCGACGAGAGTGGCGTTCTCCTCGGCGCAGATCCGCTCCTGGAGCGCCATGAGCCGCTCGAAGCGCTCCTGGACGATCTCCTTCGGAATCTGGTCATCGTAACCGGCGGCCGGGGTTCCGGGACGGGGGCTGTACTGGAAGGTGAACGCGGAGCTGAATCGGCTGGCCTCCACCACATCCAGGGTCGCCTGGAAGTCCTCCTCGGTCTCGCCGGGGAATCCCACGATGATGTCGGTCGTGATCGCGGCGTGCGGGATCTTGGACCGAACCTCCTCGAGGATTCCGAGGAACTTCTTCGACCGGTAGCTCCGCCGCATGGCCTTCAGTACCCGGTCGGAACCGGACTGGAGCGGCATGTGCAACTGCGGGCAGATGTTGGGGGTCTCCGCCATCGCGTCGATCACGTCGGAGGTGAACTCCGCGGGGTGCGGGGAGGTGAAGCGCACACGCTCGAGCCCCTCGATGTCACCGCAGGCCCGCAGCAGTTTCGAGAACGCCGAGCGGTCACGTTCGAGCTCCGGATCCGCGAAGTGTACGCCGTAGGCGTTGACGTTCTGACCGAGGAGCGTCACCTCGACGACACCCTGGTCGACCAGGGCCTGCACCTCGGCGAGGATGTCCCCCGGGCGGCGGTCGGCTTCCCTGCCACGGAGTGACGGGACGATGCAGAAGGTGCAGGTGTTGTTGCACCCGACCGAGACGCTGACCCATCCCGCGTACGCGGACTCCCGTTTCGCCGGCAGCACGGAGGGGAACTGCTCCAGGGAGTCGACGATCTCGACCGCCGCCTCCCGGTTGTGGGCCGCCCGGTCCAGCAGCGCGGGGAGCGAGCCGATGTTGTGGGTACCGAAGACGACGTCGACCCAGGGAGCCTTCTCGACCACGACCTGTCTGTCCTTCTGCGCCAGGCAACCACCGACCGCGATCTGCATGTCCGGCCTGGTGCGCTTGACCGCACGCAGCGCACCGAGGCTGCCGTAGAGACGCTGATCGGCGTTCTCCCGGACCGCGCAGGTGTTGAATACGACGAGGTCCGGGTCGGCGCCGGTCCGGGCCCGTTCGTAGCCGGCCTCCTCGAGGAGTCCCGCCAACCGTTCCGAATCGTGGACGTTCATCTGGCAGCCGAAGGTACGGACCTCGTACGTGCGACTGGGCTGGGATGTCAGATTCTGCTGCAACACAATGGCCAATCATAACCCCTAGTACCCCCATAGACCGATCCCCGGCACACCCCGTACGCAACCACGGATGATCCCGGCGGCGAACGCCTGAAACAGGGCTGGACAGCGGGAAGAAGAATACCCCCGATTCACCAAAAGCGCTGAAAACGCCGCGTCCGTCGAAATGGCGACCACCCCCCGGAGAGGATATGTGGCCTGTATTACATTAAGCTTGATCTATGGCGAACAACACTACCGACACCATGATCCGCATGCGGAACGTGGAAAAGTACTTCGATGACTTCCACGCGCTGAAGGACATCAACCTCGACGTCCCCAGAGGGCAGGTCGTCGTCGTGCTGGGTCCGTCCGGTTCGGGTAAATCCACCCTGTGCCGGACGATCAACCGCCTAGAGACGATCGACTCCGGCGAGATCTACATCGACGGCGAGCTCCTCCCCGAGGAGGGGAAGGAGCTCGCCCGTCTGCGTGCGGACGTCGGCATGTGTTTCCAGTCCTTCAACCTGTTTCCCCACCTGACCATCAAACGGAACGTGACACTTGCCCCGATGAAGGTCCGCGGGATCAAGCGGGAGGAGGCGGACGCCGAGGCGATGCGCCTGCTCGAGAGAGTGGGCATCGCCGAACAGGCCGACAAGTATCCGGCACAGCTGTCGGGTGGCCAGCAGCAACGTGTCGCCATCGCGCGGGCGTTGGCGATGAATCCGAAGGTCATGCTCTTCGATGAGCCGACCTCGGCACTCGATCCGGAGATGGTCAACGAGGTCCTCGACGTCATGACCGACCTCGCCAGCGGTGGCATGACGATGGTCGTCGTCACCCACGAGATGGGTTTCGCACGCAAGGCCGCCGACCGGGTGCTCTTCATGGATGCGGGGGCGATCGTCGAGGACACCGATCCCGCAACCTTCTTCGACAGCCCCGAATCAGACCGGGCCAAGGACTTCCTCGGGAAGATCCTCGGCCACTGAGACCCCGGGGCTTTCCCCCACCCACACTCTTCCCACGGCGTCACCGACGCCCCTGGGCCGGAGCGGGAATCCCGCTCCATGAACAGTTAAGGACACTCATGAACAAGTTCATCAGAAACACCCTCGCCATAACCGCCGCCGGCGCCATGGCTCTCTCCCTCGCGGCGTGCGGCGACAGCAACGACTCTGACAGCGCCGGCCTGCTCGGGGCCATCGAGTCGGGCAAGGTCAACGTCGGAACCAAGTTCGATCAGCCGGGCCTCGGCCTGCGTACACCCGACGGAACCTTCACGGGACTCGACGTCGACGTCGCGACCTACGTCGTCAACCACATCGCCGAGGAGAACAACTGGAACACCCCGGAGATCACGTGGAAGGAGACCCCTTCCGCGCAGCGTGAGACCATGATCAAGAACGGCGAGGTCGACATGATCGCCGCCACCTACTCGATCAACGCGTCCCGCGCCGAAGCAGTGAACTTCGCCGGCCCGTACCTGATCACCCACCAGGCGCTTCTGGTGCGCAAGGACGACGACAAGATCTCATCCCTCGAGGATCTCGATCGTGGCGGAAAGCTCTGCTCCGTCTCCGGCTCCACCCCCGCGCAGAAGGTCAAGGACGCCCTGCCCGGCGTCCAGCTGCAGGAATACGACACCTACGCATCCTGCGTCGAGGCGCTCAGCCAGGGCAAGGTCGACGCAGTGAGTACGGACGCGACGATCCTGTACGGCTACGCCTCCCAGTACGACGGCCAGTTCAGCGTCATCGAGATGGTCAAGCCGGACGGCGAGGCTTTCACCGACGAGTACTACGGCATCGGAATGATGAAGGACGACGCAGCCGCGACCGACGCCGTCAACGAGGCGCTGAGCGAGATGTACTCCTCCGGTGAGTTCATCAAGTTCCTGAACAAGAACCTCGGCGACGACGCCTCCGTGGTCGAAGAGGGAACCCCCGGAGACCTCTCCTTCCTGACCGCAAAGTAGAACGAACACCGGGAGGGGGTCGGTGCACACCGGCCCCCTCCTCGACACCGATAAGGAGTCTGCTCCGCTTATGAACGCCATGTGGAACGACCTCGCGCCGGCCCTCTGGCCCGCGTTCTGGGTCACCATTCAACTGACGGTCCTGTCGGCCATCGGCAGTTTTCTGCTCGGTACGGTGCTCACCGCGATGCGGGTCTCCCCGGTCTCGATCATGCGCCGGCTGTCCGTTCTCTACATCAACACGGTACGGAACACGCCACTGACGCTGATCGTCCTGTTCTGTTCGATCGGGTTGTACGGGAATCTCGGGCTGACGCTCGCCCCGGACAACTCCCACTTCATCGAGTCGAACAACTTCCGGCTCGCGGTCCTGGGATTCGTCCTCTACACCTCCGCCTTCGTCGCGGAGTCGCTGCGATCGGGAATCAACACCGTCCACTTCGGACAGGCCGAGGCCGCCCGGTCACTGGGCCTGACCTTCCCGCAGATCTTCGGATCGGTGATCTTCCCCCAGGCCCTGCGGGCGGCGATCGTTCCGCTGGGAAACACCCTGATCGCCCTGACCAAGAACACGACGGTGGCCTCGGTCATCGGTGTCGCCGAAGCGTCGCTGCTGATGAAGGCCACCATCGAGAACCACGCTGCGCAGGGATTCCTGATATTCGGGATCTTCGCCCTCGGGTTCCTCATCCTCACGCTGCCCATGGGTCTCCTGGTCAGCCATTACTCGACGACATTGGCGGTGAAGAACTAAATGAGCAGCAGCGTACGCGCAACGGTTCTCTACGACGCTCCCGGCCCCAAGGGCCGGCGACTGAACCGGATCCTGACGGTCATCACTCTCCTGGGAGCGCTGGCTATCGGGGTCTGGATACTCCAGGTTCTCAACGACAACAGCCAGCTCGAAGGAGAGAAGTGGACTCCCTTCCTGAAGTCCACCACGTGGACGACCTATCTCCTTCCCGGCCTGTGGGGGACACTGAAATCGGCGTTCTGCTCGATCATCCTCGCGCTCGTCCTCGGTACCCTCCTCGGCCTGGGGCGCCTCTCCCCCAACCGGCTGATCTCGGTTTTCTGCGGGATCATCGTCGAGTTCTTCCGCGCGATCCCGGTGCTGATCCTCATGATCTTCGCCTACCAGATGTTCGCGCTCTACAACCTCGTGCCGTCCTCCCAGCTGGCGTTCTCCGCCGTGGTCTTCGGTCTGACGATGTACAACGGCTCGGTGATCGCCGAGATCCTCCGTTCCGGGATCAGGTCACTGCCCAAGGGGCAGATGGAGGCCGCCCGGGCGCTGGGGCTGTCACACCGAAAGGCGACCTGGTCGATCCTTCTTCCCCAGTCGGTCGCCGCGATGCTGCCGGCGTTGATCTCGCAGATGGTCATCGCCCTCAAGGACGCGGCCCTCGGTTACCAGATCGGCTACATCGAGATCGTCCGTTCCGGTCTGCAGTCGGCGTCCGCCTACCGCAACTACTTCCCCGCACTCATCATGGTCGCCGTCATCATGATCATGATCAACTACGCCCTGACGCGCCTGGCGGAGCGCATCGAACGGCAGCTACGGGCGGGACGCGCGCGCAAGCTGATCGTCGCGAAGGTTCCGGAGCATCCCGACCAGGGCGTGGAAACCAAGGACCGGGCCGTCATCGACTGGCACGAGCCGTCCCACCGCGACCTGCGCACGCAGACGCAGGGAGAGTGATTCCCCGACCACGGAGCTGACTCCTGCCGTCGGCATGGAGTCGATCTGCCGGGGAGCCGGAGGTGGGGGGGGGGGGGGGGGGGGGGGGGGGGGGGGGGGGCCCCCCCCCCCCACAACCACACCACAACACACCCACCGCGCACGCAGAGAAACACAACGCGAAGCCAGACCACGCCCCACACCCGCCAAGAGCCACAGACTGAA
>NZ_JAHUTN010000004.1 GCF_019209935.1 Corynebacterium sp. TAE3-ERU16 | reverse complement strand
CCTGAATCTGGGGGTCGCGGACAAAACGCGGTGAACGGCGTGACGGGGACGCAGAACAGTCCCCCGGGAGCCAGGTGACATCCGGGGGACTGTGCTGCGTCCGGGCGGTGTCCGGCCGGTGCCGGACACCGCCCTAGGTGACGTCCGACCAGTCGGCGCCACCGGACGGGTCAGGCACCGACTGGTCGGCGGACCGGGGGGTGTACGCGCCTCCGTCTGACGGCCGATCGACTCGGACGGTCTCTTCGGCGGCCTGCCTGACGGTGGTGCCCTGTTCCGCGGCCCGCTGCCTGTGTGCCCGTCCCGCGGTGTCGCCGGACATGATCTTCTTCGGGTCGAAGACGTCGAGGAGGCTGTCGTCGCCGTCGAAGAGAGTCTTGGTGAGTACGGCACGCGGGCCCATCCGCTGCATGGCGGCGATTTCCCCGAGGGGAAGGGAGATGTCCTCGAACTCGGGGCCGAACTCCTCATTCATCGAGCGCTTGGCGTTGTCGATGGCGGTCCGGGCTGCGAGGATCGCGGCACGGACGTCCTCGATGACCCTCGGCAGACGTTCGGGGCCGATCACCACGAGACCGACGACGAAGAGGACGAATATCTCGGACCAACCGACATTGGTGAACACCCTTTCATACTAGCTGAAGGGGATTACCGGACAAGCTCACCGCCGTCGGCGGTCACCGACTCCGGGAGCGTCGCACCGCCCGGTAGAGGATGTCGACCTTGTCGAGGAGCGTCTCCGGCGGCGAACACACCGTGTCCTCGATCCCGGGTCCGGCCGGACAGGACTGGGCGATCGAGGTCAACCGTTCCATGAGGGAACTGGGGACACGGATGTCGTCGTTCTCGCCGCAGGTGCGGAGTCTCTCCGCGGCACGACGCTGATGATCCACGTCATTCCGGCACTCCACGCAGTGCACCATGTGCACCCTCGCCCGGTGTGCCGCGCCCGGTGTCAGCTCACCGTCCACGAAGGCGGCCACCGCCTCGGGGCTCAGGTGCTCGACGGAGGCGAACTCGCGGGGTTTCCGGACCCGCCGGGACTCATCCCCGCCGGGCGTCCGCCCGTCATCGGGCTGCTGTTCGGTCATACAGAACCGCCTCCCTGCACTTCACCGTCCGGAGCCGGATCACCGTCCCGGATCTCCGTTGCTTCTGACGCCAAGAATACGCGGTTCGGCCGTCCGGGGGTCCGCTGGCGCAGCCGCCCACCGGGAAGACGATCAGCTTCCCGCCCCCGCGGGGATGAGGAGCTGTGCGTCGGAGTCGGTGCGAGCGGCGTCCTCCAGACTCTTCCGCAGCTGACTCCGTCCGCGGTGGATGCGTGACCGGACCGTGCCCATCTTGACCCCCAGCGTGTCCGCGATCTCGTCGTAGGTCATGCCGAGGACGTCACAGAGGACGACGGCGACACGGAAGTCGGGGCTGAGGGCGTCGAGGGCGTTCTGGAGCACCGGATCCAGGTTGGCGAAGCTGTACGCCTGCTCGGGGGTCATCTCGTTTCCGGGTACGCGGTCGTAGTCCTCCGGGAGCGCCTCCATCCGGATACGACTGCGGTGCCGGACCATGTCGAGGAAGAGGTTGGTGGTGATGCGGTGGAGCCAGCCCTCGAAGGTCCCGGGCTGGTAGTTCCTGAGTGAACGGAACACCCGCATGAAGGTCTCCTGGGTGAGATCCTCGGCATCATGCTGGTTGCCGGACAGGCGGTAGGCGAGCCGGTAGACGCTGTCCGCGTGTTCCTCAACGAGCTCCGCCCAGGTCGGCATCTCCGCGGCCCCGGCGTCGAACGCCGCGGTGCCACGGAGCTCCACGGCAGCCACCTCGTCACCGTCGGTGGCGGCCTGGACGTCAGCGGGACCGGTGGTTCCGGAGGGATCGGGCATCATGCTTTGATTGTCCATCAGGGACGTATCCTACAACCAAGCGACTCCTTAAATCACCCTGATTTTCGTGCGTCAGTTCCGTAACGCCACGTGAACGCCCCACGGCCACCCCCGCACACACCCCCAGGCGGTCACTCACGTCACAGCCACCACAACCGGCGGGTTGCCCCCGTTTCGGTCGGACCCGGCCATACACTTGATCCCGTGAGTGACACCGCCTTCAGAACCCTCTGTTCCTACATCGCCGGAACCACCGAGACCCCTCCCGAACTCGTCGAAGCCAGAAGCGACGCAGGCGAGTTCGGGCTCACCGTCCCGGACGAGATCACCGGCTCCCTCCTCTCCACGCTCGCGGCGGGGGCGGTGACCGATGACTCGGCCAGTGCCATCGCCGTCACACCGGCCGCCGGCGTGGTGGGCCTCTACCTCCTGGAAGGTCTCGGCGGGCGAGGTCACCTCACCTGCATCGACCCCGAGGCGGAGCACCAGAAACAGGCCCGGGCGACCTTCACCGCAGCCGGCTACCGCCACGGCAGGTTCCGGTTCCTCCCGTCCCGCCCCCTCGAGGTGATGGGTCGGCTCGCCCAGGGCTCCTACCAACTCGTCTACGGGGACATGCGCCCGACCGACCTCAAGGCGTTCATCAACGCGGCGTGGCCCCTGCTCAGCGACAACGGAGTCCTCATCCTCGCGGACTGCCTCCTCGACGGAACCCTCACGGACGACACCCGCCGCGACCGGGACACCGTCGCCGCACGGGAGGCCGACCAGCACGTCCTCCAGATGGAGGACGCCCTGGTGACTAGGCTTCCGCTGGGCGCGGGAATGACGATCCTGACGAAGCGGCCCGCCTCCACGCTCTGACCGTACCGGAGAAGCACGGAAGCGCGCCCACGGTCAGACCGTGAACGCGCTCCATGTCGTTGTTGCCTCGCTTGCCGGTGTCACCGCGACAAGCGCGGCAGTCAGTGCAACCTGTCCAGCAGGCTAGACCACGACGTTCTTACCGATGCAGACTACGCCGCCGGCACTCACGGTGAACCGCCCCGCGTCCCGCTCGTGGTCGACACCGATGAACTCCCCTTCGGAGATCACCACGTTCTTGTCCAGGATGGCGTGCCGGACCACAGCGTTCTTCCCGACCCGCACACCCGGCATGAGCACGGAGCCTTCGACGGTGGCACCCTCCTCGATGACCACGTTGGCGGAGAGCACCGAGTTCCGGACCGTTCCGCCGGAGATGATGGATCCCGAGGCGACCATGGAGGACTGGGCGATGCCGCCCTGCACGAACTTGGCGGGGGGATAGTTGCCGGTGTCGGTGTTGTGGATCGGCCAACGCCGGTTGTAGAGGTTGAACACCGGGTGCACGGAGATCAGGTCCATGTGCGCCTCGTAGAAGGCGTCGATGGTACCGACATCGCGCCAGTATCCGCGGTCCCTGTCGGTGGCTCCGGGAACCTGGTTCGACGAGAAGTCGTAGACGTGGGCCTCGTTCCTGTTCACGAAGTAGGGGATGATGTCCCCGCCCATGTCATGGTCCGAATCCTCGTTCTCGGCGTCCGCCTTCAGCGCCTCGACGAGAGCCTCGGTCGTGAAGACGTAGTTGCCCATCGACGCGAAGGTCATGTCGGGGTCGTCCGGTGTCGCGGGCGGATCGGAGGGCTTCTCCAGGAACTCGGTGATCTGACCGTCATCGTTCGACTGGATGCAACCGAACGCGGTCGCCTCGGACCGGGGGACGCGGATACCTGCGACGGAGACCGACGCGCCGGACGCGATGTGTTCCTCAACCATCTGGCGGGGATCCATGCGGTAGACGTGGTCCGCGCCGAACACGATGACGTACTCGGGGTCCTCGTCGTAGATGAGGTTCAGCGACTGGAGGATCGCGTCCGCGGATCCGGTGAACCACCGCTTACCCAGGCGTTGCTGGGCGGGCACGGGGGTGATGTACTGACCGGCGAGTCCGGCCAACTGCCACGACTGGGAGATGTGCCGGTCGAGGGAGTGGGACTTGTACTGCGTCAGCACGCAGACCTTCATGTACCCGGCGTTCACCAGGTTGGACAGAACGAAGTCGATCAGCCGGTAGGTGCCTCCGAAGGGCACAGCGGGTTTGGCTCGGTCCTCCGTCAGGGGGGACAGACGCTTACCCTCACCGCCGGCGAGGACGATGGCTAGGACATGTGGTTGGCTCCTCACAGAAACCACTGTATAAGACATCGGTCACGTCCGGTGGGTGTTCCCCGGAATTGGCCCCAGCGAAAACGCGAAACCCGTGGCCACGGCCGCAGATGTGCCGACATGCTCTACGTCACACCGGTCTCCGGGCATGGTTCCGCGCTGTCGACACCCCGCCGGGCAGCGACCGGGACGGACGCCGTCGCGAGACACCGACCGAGCGCCCCCGCAGATCCGGTACACCCCCCGGCCGGAGTGGCGGCCGACGCAAAGAACCACGGTATCCGGTGTTTGTGGCCCACCCCGGCGGACGGACCCGCCGGATCCTCCCCTCCCCCGGGTCACCGTTCCTGCAGGCCGGGTCGGGCGCGGCTATCGTCGGTGACATGCGAGTAGGAATGATGACCAAGGAATATCCCCCGGAGATCTACGGCGGTGCCGGCGTGCACGTGACCGAGTTGACGCGTTACATGCGCAAACTCGTCGAGGTCGACGTGCACTGCATGGGAGCCGAGCGGGATGAACCGAACACGTGGGCCCACGGCGTCGACCCCGCCCTGGCTGACGCGAACCCGGCCATCCGCACCCTGTCGACGGGCCTGCGCATGGCGGATGCCGCGACGGGCGTCGATGTGGTCCATTCACACACCTGGTACGCCGGTCTCGGTGGGCACCTGGCGGCCCGCCTGTACGGCATCCCGCACGTCGCGACGGCCCACTCCCTGGAACCGCACCGCCCGTGGAAGAGGGAACAGCTCGGCGGCGGCTACGACGTCTCGAGCTGGTCCGAGAAGAACACCATGGAGTACGCGGACGCGGTCATCGCCGTCAGCGAGAAGATGAAGGGCGCGATCCTCGACGCCTACCCGAGGATCGATCCCGGGCGGATCCACGTCGTGCTGAACGGCATCGACTGCGAGCTGTGGCAACCGCGTCCGACCTTCGACGACGCCGTCGAGTCCCGGGGTTCCTCCGTTCTGGCCGAGCTCGGTGTCGACCCGGACAAGCCGATCGTCGCGTTCGTCGGCCGGATCACCCGGCAGAAGGGCGTCGGCCACCTGGTCAAGGCAGCGAAGATGTTCGATCCGGACGTGCAGCTGGTCCTCTGCGCCGGAGCCCCCGACACCGAGGAGATCGCCGCGGAGACCACGGCCCTCGTCGATGAACTCCGCGCCTCGCGGGGCGGCGGGGTGTTCTGGGTGACGGAGATGCTGCCGAAGGAGAAGATCCAGGAGATCCTCACCGCCGCCGACACGTTCGCCTGCCCGTCGATCTACGAGCCGCTCGGCATCGTGAACCTCGAGGCGATGGCCTGCGGTACGGCGGTCGTCGCCTCCGATGTCGGCGGCATCCCCGAGGTCGTCGTGGACGGTGAAACGGGAACTCTCGTGCACTACGACGAGAACGATCCGGAGACCTTCGAGCGGGATCTCGCGTCCGCCGTGAACGGGATGGTCGCCGACCGCGACCGTGCCCGTCGCATCGGGGAGGTCGGCCGCCGCCGTGCGGTCGAGGAGTTCTCCTGGGCGACCATCGCGGAACAGACCGTCGACGTCTACCGTTCCCTGATGTGAATGCCAGCCGCCGCTCACCCGACACACCCCTGACACCGATTCCGGAGTCCGATCACCGATGACCTACACCACCCACCGCCCTGAACTGCACGTCACCGCCGAGCAGGGGATCCTCAACGCACCGGCCGGTGCGATCCGGGACGCCGATCTCTGGCACGTGTTCCTGCAGTACCAGCCGACCAAGGGAGCCCCGGCCCGTTGGGCCCACCAGGCGCTCGATGTCACGAATCCCTACGACTGGGACATCTGCGACGATGTCCTCGCCCCGGAAGGCGCCGAGATCCAGGTACGTGCGGGCTCCGTCGTCTCGGTCGGCGACTCCGGAGCCGCGGAGCTCTTCTTCACCTCCGTCACCCCGGAAGGAACCGAGGTGCACGTCGCGTCCGTTCCCGCACTCCCCGAGACCGTCGCCGAACTCGACGACGACGCACTCGCCCTCGATTCCTCGGTGTCCAGGATCGGCCGGGTGCTGGGCGACCACGACGGGTGGCACAATTTCCGTTCCCCCTGCGTCCTGGCCGAGGGCCCGGGAAAGTGGCTGATGCTGGCCGTGACCGGGAACGTCGATGAGCCGCGGTTGGTCATTCTCGATTCCACGGATCTGCGGACCTGGTCGGTGCGCGGGCCGATGAGCTTCGAGGGGGACCCGGGAGTTAGCGGTGGGCACTGCATGGTCAGTCCGCGTCTGCTCCGCCTCCGGGACGAGGTCGACGGTGAACTCCGCGATGTCCTGCTGACCACGATCGAACAGGAGGGCGGACCGGACATCTCCGGATACCTCGTCGGAGCGTTGACCGGCGCGCGTTTCACCGTGCAGACCCCGTTCACACGGATGGACTTCGGCCACGATTTCACCCGCCCCCGGAACACCAACTTCATCGGGACCGGTACGGGCGAGCGGCACAGCGACAGTGCGCTGGTCTTCGGGTTGATGAACGGCGTCGGGCGCAAGGATGACCCGACCCGGCACAAGAGTCTCGCCGAGGAGAACTGGGCCAACTGTCTGTCCATGCCCAGGCTGGTCACACTGCAGGGGGGCCGCCTGTTCCAGACACCCACTCCCGGTCTGCCCGATGTCATCCCCGGGACCACCGCGGCACGGATGTTCACCGCCATACTCGATGCCGGGGAGGGTTCAGTCAGCATCGATGTCCTCGACGGCTCCGGCGAGCCGGCGGTGACGGTGAGCCATCACGGAGACAGGGTCACCCTGGATCGCTCCATGAACGCTTCACACCGTGGTGATCCGGTCGCGTCCGGGCCCCTCGCGGAGGCGGACACCGATTCCCTGACCGTGATCGTCGACGGCTCCACGGTTGAGGTCTTCGTGGACGGTGGTGTCGCGGCTCTCGCGAGCCGGGTCTACTTCACCGACGGTTGCGGCGGTTTCACCGTCCGCACCGACGGTGGGGCGAGTGTTCTCCGGACGATGAATCTGGGCCCGCTCCCCCACGATTCCACGGGACTCGGTGATGTCAGGGACGGATTCGATCCGGACGCGGTGGATCGCTGACGGTTCCCGGACCACGAAGGCGAAGGGCGGGACCCGACCGGTTCCCGCCCTTCGCCTTATCGCCTCCGGAATCAGCGGACCCGGAGGCGGGTCACCGTGGCCCGTGCCGTGAGACTCATGTGGTCCGGGAGCTTGGCCGCACGCTCCGCCAGCAGGTCAGACGGGATGTGCCGCGCGGACGGGCTCATTCCGGTCTGCGTGGCGATCGACTCCTGATCGAGCCGCATCGTGAACTCGACGAGCTCCGGTTCCCCCACCGGATCGAACCAGGCGGCCGACCGCTCCACGACCTGTTCCACCTCCCCCTCCGGGACGTCGAGGATCCCCAGCGGTTCACGGAGCTCCGTGAGATGTCCCGCCTCCGCGGTGAGCACGACGACCTGGCCGCCGGGCTTGAGTACCCGGGCGAACTCCTCGGGGTTCGAGGGAGCGAACACGACCGTCACGACGTCGACCGAGGAGTCGCGCAGCGGCAGCCGCCGCCGGGCGTCCGCGACGACGGCTCCGACCCGGGGATGGCATGCGGTGAGGCGTTCGGCGGCCGGTACGGAGAGATCGATCCCGACTCCCCGGGCTCCTTCGACATCGTCGAGTGTGTGGGAGAGGTAGTATCCGGTGCCCGCGCCGATCTCGCAGATCACCGGGTGGGCGTCATCGTCGACACCGGCATCGTCGAGAGCGAGCTGAACCGCTCCGGTGACCGCCTCGACGAAGGGGGCGTAGTGCCCCCTGGAGAGGAAGGTCTCGCGCGCCGTGACCATGCTGTCATCGTCCGCGCGGTCCGCGTGGACCTCGTCGACGGTCAGTGTCGCGTATCCGGAGCCCGCGATGCCGTAGTGTCGGCCCGAACCTCCGTCCAGTCGGGAGTTGTCACTGTCGAGGCTCAGAGGACTTCCATCCACCGGATCCGCCAGGACATCGGAGATATCTGTGAGCACGTCGGGAAAACTCCTTACCGTTGGTGAATGGAACCGCTGATCGACAGCGGCGACAACCCCGTTCCGGGGCACAGCGACCGGTCAGCGCGGTTCATGATACCCGTATGTTCGTTCCGGGTAGCGAACGAACCTGTACGGTGCCGGATCCCGTCGAAGACGGCGTGACCCGGTGACAGAAAAAAGGGGACCGCCCGGGACGTCTGCCGGAACGGTCCGAGTGGGTGGGCTACGGCGTCAGCCCGCGGCCTCGACGAGAAGGGCGCCCAGTTCGGCCGCCTCCTCCTTGTTGAGTTCAACCACGAGGCGTCCACCACCGTCCGTGGGAATGCGCATGACAATCTTGCGTCCCTCTTCAGCCGCTTCCATCGGACCGTTACCCGTCCGGGGCTTCATAGCTGCCATTACGTCCAGCTCCTTCACAAGCTTGTGTTTTAAGAAGTATCGGATACCAGCCTAGTCTTTTTTCGGCCCACCGGGGCCTGCCTGCAACGGGTACGCCACGGAATCAGTCAGCCGACGCGTGCTCCCGATCGAGTTGGGCGCGGAGACGGGCGATCTTCGCTTCGTAGGCCGCGATGACCCGGTCCACCTCATCCATCCGGTATCCGCGCAACACCGTCCGGAACCGGATGTCGTCGACCCGGCCCTCACGGACCGCGGCTTCATTGTGCGTGCCCACGTCAGGAATCTGCTCCTCGAAGGGGGGGAGCGTCTCACCACGACCGAACAACAGGCCGAACACAACGGTGAAAAGGACGATGAGGGCCAGCAAAATGCAGATGTAGATGATCCAGGTCAACACAGGGATAGCTCCTCGGGGGCAGGCCGCTCGACGCGGTGACAGTCACTTGCTTCAACCCCGACAAGGCTACCCGTCGGTGGCTGCGGGGTACAGCGCGGACAGGGGTGGACGCTCCGGGATGGTGCACCCGCCCGGGATCCGGACACCGTTGCGCGACAGAATCGTGGCCACCACCGCGTCGGCGACAGGCTCGAGTTCCCGTGTGGGCTTGTTGCGGTGGCGACGGACGCCGAGATCGACGGATGTGACGGCGTCGGCGCCGAACCTGGCCGCGACATCGAGAAGGAGAGCTGACTCGACCCCCCAGCCCATGACGAAGGGGACGTCGAGTGCGGTGGCACGCCGGATCCCGTACTCCCCGGTCAACGGCTGCCGGACATGGGAGAGTTCCGGGTTGAGCGCACGCAGCAACGGTAGGGCGGTGAGCCGCGTGACCCGACCGCCACCGTCGGAATCATCTCCGAGCGGGCGGCGGTGATCCCCTTTGACGAGCTGCACACGGGGGTCGCTGAAGGGTGCGACCAACGCGTGGACCATCCCCGGTGCGGGATCGGTGAGATCCGCGTCGACGAACACGACCACCGATCCCCGGGCGGCGGCGACACCACGCCAGAGAACCTCCCCCTTCCCCGGGTACACCGGAATCCCCGGGAGCGCCTCCTCGCGGTCCAGCACCCGTGCACCCGCCGCGCGGGCGCGCGCCGCGGTCCGGTCAGTGGATCCGGAATCGATGACGAGGACCTCGCCCGGCCCGTCAGCCAGCACGGCCGCCACGACTCCGGCGACCGTGCTCTCCTCGTCGAGCGCGGGGATCACCACGCTGACGTCCCGCGGTGTGGGGCCCGCGTTCACGCGAGTCCTCGGATCGGGGTGGACGGGCGGACGGTTCCGCGGATCGCCGCGGTCATGCGGAGCACGTCGACGGTGTCGCCGACCTCGTGCACCCGGAACGCCGCGACCCCGCGGGCGGCGGCCCAGGCCGTGGCCGCGAGGGTCCCCGCGACCCGGCGTTCCAGGGGACGGCCGACCGTCTCCCCGATGAAATCCTTGTTGGACAGTGCCATGAGAACGGGCCACCCGGTCGCGACCAGCTCATCGACGCGCCGGAGCAGCTCGAGCCCGTGGAAGGTGTTCTTCCCGAAGTCGTGTGTGGGATCAATCAGGATGAGATCCTCGGGGACTCCGCACGCCACCGCGCGCTCCGCCAGGGCGGTGGTCTCGGCGATCACCGATGCGACGACGTCGTCGTAGTGGACGCGGTGCGGCCGGGTCCGGGGAGTCGCTCCCCCGGTGTGCGAACAGACGTAGCCGACACGGTGGGCACCGGCCACCTCGACGAGCTCCGGGTCGTGCCCCGCCCAGGTGTCGTTGACCAGGCGTGCACCCGCGGTGATCGCGGCATCCGCGACACCGGAGCGCCAGGTGTCGACGGAGACCGTCACCCCGGGGTGCCGCTGCACGGCGGCGGCGATGAGCGGGACGACACGCTCGATCTCCTCGGTCTCACCGACGTATTCCCCGGGTCCGGCCTTGACTCCACCGATGTCGATGATGCCCGCGCCGGCGGCGACCGCGGCATCGGTGCGTTCGAGGGCGTCCCCGAGCGCGAAGGTGGCTCCCCGGTCGTAGAAGGAGTCCGGCGTCCGGTTGATGATGGCCATCACTACGGGCAGACCGTCGTCTCCCCCGTACCCGGGCCCCGGCCGACGTGCGGGACTAGGCCCGGGCGTCGGCGGCTGCATCGCGGGCTGCTCTTTCGTCGGCTTCCCGGGCCATCCCCCGATGGACGGCGCAGATGTGGGCCACGGCCTCCTCCGGGGAGTCGGTCACCATGACCAGCTTCGTGTCCTCGGGGGCGATCATGCCGTTTGCCAGCAGCTGCTCCCGGATCCAGTCGACGAGCCCGGACCAGAAGGAGGTGCCGAGCAGAACGATCGGGTAGTTGGTGATCTTGCCCGTCTGCACGAGACAGAGCGCCTCGAAGAGCTCGTCGAGGGTGCCGAAGCCGCCGGGCAGGCAGACGAAGGCCTGGCTGTACTTGAGGAACATCGTCTTGCGGACGAAGAAGTACCGGAAGTGGAGGCCGAGATCGATGTAGGGGTTGAGCCGCTCCTCGTGGGGGAGTTCGATCCCGAGGCCGACGCTCAAACCGCCGCCCTCGGTCGCACCCCGGTTCCCGGCCTCCATCAGACCGGGACCTCCGCCGGTGATCACGGCGTAGTCGGCCGCCACGAGGCGTTCGCCGAGTTCCCTGCCGAGCGCGTAGTACTCCGTGTCCTCCCCCTGCCGGGCGGAGCCGAAGACGGTGACGGCCGGGGGCATCTCCGCCAGGGCCCCGAATCCGTTGACGAATTCGCTCTGGATACGCAGCACCCGCCAGGGATCCTCGTGCAGCCAGTCGGTCGATTTCTGGGTGTCCAGGAGGCGCTGATCCGTGGTGGATTCCTGGGTTCCGCCGTGCCGTACCAGCACGGGACCGCGCATGTAGCGGTTCCGGTCCGTGGTGTTCTCGCTCATCGGTGTCCTTCGCGGTTGTCGTCTGGGTGTCGCCTGCCGGGGTACTGCACCATGAGAGTAGCGGCTCCCGCCGGAACGGGTCCCGTGCCCCACGCATGCGGCGGCGTCCCCGGTCGTGCCGACGCTGCACCGACCGGTGCCATCAGTGGCGCAGGTAGGCCAGCAGGGTCTCGGAGACGTCGGTGATCATGTGCACCGGACACTGTTCATCGCGCTTGTGGCAGAAGGAGGGGTCCCCGGGGCCGAAATTGACGGCCGGGATACCGAGCTCCGCGAAGCGGGCGACGTCGGTCCACCCGAACTTCGCCCGGAACCCGCCGCCGGTCGCCTCGACGAGTTCCGCCGCAGCGGGCTGACCGAGCCCCGGTAGGGCTCCCGGGGAAATGTCATCGGCGACGACGGTGAAACGGTCGTCATCCTGCACGCCGAGTACCTCGTGCAGGTGCTCCATCGCCTCGTCGGCGGTCTTGTCCGGTGCGAACCGGTAGTTGACGTAGAGCTCGGCTTCGTCCGGGATCGTGTTGGTGGCGACGAAGGATTCGCAGCGCACGATGTTGATGCCTTCGCGGTACGTGCAGCCGTCGATGTGGACCTCGTCGGGTGCGTACTCCGCGACGCGGCCGATCACCGGCGCGAGCAGGTGCATGGCGTTGAGGCCGAGCCAGGCGCGGGCGGAGTGCGCACGGACACCGTGTGCGGTGATCTTCAACCGGATGGAGCCCTGACAGCCGGCCTCGATGACCGAACCGGACGGTTCCCCGAGAATCGCGACGTCCCCGGTGAGCCACTCCGGATGATCCTTCACCAGGTGCGTCAGTCCGTTGAATTCGGCGGCTATCTCCTCGCACTCGTAGCAGATGAGGGTGAGGTCACGGGAGAGATCGGGGCTTTCGGCGAGCCGCGCGAAGGCGTTGAGGAACACCGCGTCGCCGCTCTTCATGTCGACGGTTCCGCAACCGAAGAGGGTGTCGCGCCCCTCGGCATCCGTGCCGCGCGTCGAGGGGACGTTCTCGGCCACCGGGACGGTGTCGATGTGCCCGGCGAGGATGACCCGTTCCGGCAGCCCGCGGTGGGTGCGGGCCAGCACGTTGTTGCGGTGACGGAGAACCTCGATTCCGGTGCCCTCCGCGAGTTCCCTGAGCGCGGCCTCGATGGCGTCGGCGATCTCGTCCTCGTGGTGGGAGGGGCTGGCTATGTCGACCAGCTGCGCTGTCAGGTCGACGGGGTCGGCGGTGAGGTCCAGTCTGATGTCGGTCACGCCACCACCCTAGCGTCCGTGGCCCACTCCCCCACCGTGAAGAGGGAACCCGACGACACGTTCGGGGTGATCCTGTCAGACAGCATGTCTGATGTTCGGGGATGAGCCGCTAAACTGGGGGCGATGATTACTTCGGGAGCAAGCGCAGTCGGTATCGCCAACATCGCCATGGACGGCACGGTTCTGGACACCTGGTACCCGCAACCGGAACTCACGACCGGGCCCGTGGTCGGTGCCGGCACGATCCGGTTGGGCGCGGCGAAACTGAGCCGGAAGCTCCTGTCACTGGTCAGACTGGACGAGGACCGGATGGTCGAACAGGTGGCGGTCCGCACGACCATCCCCGACCTGTCCGCACCCCCGATCGACGCACACGACGTCTACCTGCGGCTACACCTGCTGAGCCACCGGATGATCCGCCCCCACGACACCAATCTCGAGGGGCTCGAGTCACTCCTCGCCACGGTGGTGTGGACGAACAAGGGGCCGTGCCTGCCGAAGAACTTCGAGTTCGTGCGCACCTCCCTCCGGTCCCGGGGGTTGATCCACGTCTACGCCATCGACATCCTCCCCCGGATGGTGGATTACGTGGTGCCGACCGGTGTCCGGATCGCCGAGGCCGAGCGGGTGCGCCTGGGGGCGCATCTCGCGGAAGGTACCCGGGTGCTCAGGGAGGGCTTCGTGTCCTACAACTCCGGTTCCGTGGGGCCGGCCCACATCGAGGGGCTCATGTCCGAGGGAACCGTCATCGGGGCGGGGACCCACATCGGCCTGTCCGCCACCGTCCTCACCGACGACGCGAGCGGCGCCGACATCCCGCACCCCGTCCGGATCGGCGACAACTGCCGCATCGGGGTGGGAGCGGGAGTCATCGGGATCGACCTCGGTGACGACTGCGTCATCGGCAACAACGTCGTCATCGACCGGACCACGACCCTCCGGTTCCCGGACAGCGGTGACACTGGGCCCGCGACACAACTCAGCGGCCGGTCCGGATGGCGGATCGATCACGAGCCCGGATCCCCGGAACCGGTCGCCCGGCGCCGCTGATCTTCTCCCGACCACCGGACAGGGGCCGCACGCGACTTCACCGGACCTGAGGTTCCGGACGGGGGTGGTGAAACGAACGATCCACCCCCTTTAACCACACTGCCGGCCATCTCCCGCCGGACAACCGGTCCACTCCCCACACGGCGTATGCGCACCGTACAGCCCCACACACCGACGGGCACACCGTGGAATCGAGGCCCCACGGGACGGGGCCACGCAACTCCCCCGGCACTGCCGGGGTTTTAAGCGTTTACACAGGGGAAGCAACGGTTATTGTTTATCCATGACATTCACTGAGAACTCCGGGACCGAGCTCGGCTCCGGGCTGAAGACACGACATCTGACCATGATGGGGTTGGGATCCGCAATTGGCGCGGGACTCTTCCTCGGCACCGGTGTGGGTATCCAGATCGCGGGCCCCGCCGTCCTCCTCGCATACATCTTCGCGGGCATCCTGGTGGTGTTCGTGATGCAGATGCTCGGGGAGATGGCCGCGGCCCGTCCGGCGTCCGGTTCCTTCTCCAACTACGCGGAGATGGCCCTCGGGCACTGGGCCGGTTTCGCCACCGGCTGGCTGTACTGGTACCTGCTCGTGATGGTGATGGGCGCTGAGATGACCGGTGCCGCCGGAATCATGTCGCAGTGGTTCGGGGTCGCCCCCTGGATCCCGGCCCTCGTCTGCGTCGTCATCTTCGCGGTGATCAACCTCTGGAAGGTCTCCGGATTCGGTGAATTCGAGTTCTGGTTCGCATTCATCAAGGTCGCGGTGATCATCATCTTCCTCGTGATCGGTGCGCTGCTCATCTTCGGTCTCATGCCGGGTACCGACCCGGTCGGCTTCAGCAACTTCATCGGCGATCACGGCTTCATGCCCAACGGCGTCCCCGGTGTCGCGGCCGGCCTCCTCGCCGTGGCGTTCGCCTTCGGCGGCATCGAGATCGTCACCATCGCCGCCGCAGAGTCCGACAACCCGGCGAAGAACATCGCCACCGCCGTCCGCTCCGTCATCTGGCGCATCGTGGTGTTCTACCTCGGCGCCGTGCTCGTGATCACCTTCCTCCTGCCCTACGACCAGATCAGTGGCGCGGACTCTGCCGCGGAGTCCCCGTTCACCCGGGTCCTCGAGATGGCGCATGTCCCGGGCATCGTCGGGATCATGGAGCTCGTCATCGTCCTGGCTCTTTTGAGCGCATTCAATGCCCAGATCTACGGCACCTCCCGTTTCGCCTACTCCCTGGCGACACGGGGTAACGCCCCGAGACTCCTCGGCCGGACGAACCGGGACGGGGTCCCGATGAACGCCGTGCTGCTCAGCATGTTCTTCGCGTTCGTCTCCGTCGCCCTGCAGTACTGGAACCCGGCGGGGCTCCTCGAGTTCCTGTTCAACGCAGTGGGCGGTTCACTGCTCCTCATCTGGGGCTTCACCATCGTCAGCTACCTCCGTCTGCACCCGGAGCTGGAACGCAACAACGAGGTTTCGGTCCGGATGTGGGGCTTCCCGTGGCTCGGCTGGATCACCCTCGCAATGCTCATCGTCCTCACCATGCTGATGCTGTCCGATCCCGCGGCCAGGTACCAGGTTCTCTCGGTGATCATCGTGTTCGGTGTGCTCGTCGGGCTCTCCTTCCTCGCTCCCGGGGCGAAGACCGCGAAGGCGGCCAAAGCCGCCCGGGCCCATGAACTGAAGTGACGAGCGGGGGCAGTCCCCGCCTCTCGACGGCCGTCGCGTCCACCGGTATGTGGATCCGGCGGCCTTCGCCGTTTCCGGTACGTTGGAGGCCATGACTGCAGCAACAGCAACCGGACTCGCGACCATCCAACCCGACGGAACCGTTCTCGACTGCTGGTTCCCGGCCCCCGAACTCACGGACACGGACCAGGCCGCCGGAACCACCCGCCTCGAGGCCGACGACCTGCCCGAACACCTGGCCCCCCTCGCCGGCACCGACGAGGACCGTGGAGTTGAGCGGGTGGGTGTCCGGACCGTCATCGCGGATCTGGATGACGCCCCCATCGACGCCTACGACGTCTACCTGCGCCTCCATCTGCTGTCGACCCGCAGGGTCCGTCCCCACGGTCTCAACATGGACGGTGTATTCGGACTGTTGACCAATGTCGTCTGGACGAACTTCGGGCCCTGCCCGGTCGCCGATTTCGAGATCACCCGGGCGAAGCTCTCCCGCCGCGGCAAGGTCACGGTCCATCTGGTGGACAAGTTCCCCCGGATGATCGACTACGTCGTCCCGACCGGGGTCCGCATCGGCGACGCCGACCGCGTCCGCATGGGTGCCCATCTCGCGGAGGGGACCACCGTCATGCACGAGGGCTTCGTCAACTTCAACGCCGGCACCCTGGGGTCCTCAATGGTCGAAGGCAGGATCTCCGCGGGAGTCGTCGTCGGCGACGGCACCGACATCGGCGGCGGCGCCTCGATAATGGGGACGCTGTCCGGCGGCGGCAAGCAGGTCATCTCCCTGGGCGAGCGCTGCCTGCTGGGCGCCAACGCGGGGTGCGGCATCTCGCTCGGCGATGACTGTGTGATCGAGGCCGGTCTGTACGTCACCGCCGGCACGAAGGTGAAGGTGTCGGGCGATGTCGCGACCGCCGTCGGCGTCTCCGACGGGGATTCGGTCAAGGCCGTCGATCTGTCGGGCGCCTCCAACATCCTGTTCCGCCGGAATTCGCTCACCGGCGCGGTCGAGGCCACCGCATGGGGCTCCGCCAAGGTGGAGCTCAACGCGGACCTGCACGCGAACTAGCTCAATTCCGATCCTCAAACGCGCCCGGTGGTCCTCCGCCGGGCGCGACGTGCACCGGCGACCGACTACGCTGATCCGGGACGCTGTCCCCCGCCCCCGGGGCACCACGAAGACAAGGAACGGAAAATGGCCTGGATCGCCTCCCCACCCACGCTCACCGGCCGGATCGTCGAGCTGTCCCCGCTGCAGGCAGACGATGCCGCGGAACTCTCGGAGGCCGTCCGCGACGGCGATCTGCACCGCGAATGGTGGACCTCCACACCGTCGCCCGAGGACATGACGGCGGACATCGGGGGCAAGCTGGCACGGGCCGCCGACGGAACCATGGTGCCGTTCATCATCCGTGCCACAGCCGACGACAACGCGCTCGGCGTGACCTGCTACTACGATCTGGACCCCTCGGTCCCCCGGCTCGAGATCGGGTACACCTGGCTCCGTGCCTCGGCACAGGGCACCGGCGCCAATCCGGAGGCCAAACTCCTGCTGCTGGGCCACGCGTTCGAGGAGCTGCACTGCGCACGGGTGGGCATCCGGACGAAGTTCTCCAACACCGGCTCCCGGGCCGCCATCGAACGGCTCGGACTCAGACGTGACGGGATCCTCCGCTCGCACGCGCGGCTCCGCAACGGGACCCTCGATGATGCCGTCCTCTACTCGGCGCTGGCGCATGAGTGGCCGGCGATCCGGTCGGCCCTCGGGGACCGAGTCGAACGCCACGCCTCGAATTGAGAATGCCGGGCCGGTGTCCCGCCGCCACCGTCAGGCGCGTAACTTGTTCTGCGGAACCGTTTTTCCCAGCCGACACGCAGCAGGAGACATGAGCGCCGTGACCGCAACCACAACCAACCTGGGATCCGGGCTCAAGGTCCGGCACCTGACCATGATGGGCCTCGGATCGACCATCGGAGCGGGGCTATTCCTCGGTACCGGCGTCGGGATCCGGGCGGCGGGCCCGGCCGTGCTGCTGGCCTACATCGCCGCCGGGGCGATCGCCGTGATGGTGATGCGGATGCTCGGCGAGATGGGCTCCGTGGTCCCGGCGTCGGGCTCCTTCTCCGAGTACGCGGAGCTGGGCATCGGCCGGTGGGCGGGGTTCACGCAGGGCTGGATCTACTGGCTCGCCACCGTCGCGGTCCTCGGCGCCGAGATGACCGGAGCCGCGGCGATCATCGGTTCCTGGTTGTCGATCCCGCAGTGGGTCCCGGCGCTGGTGTTCGTCGTCTTCTTCGGGGTGGTCAATCTCCTGCGTGTCCGGGCCTTCGGCGAGTTCGAGTTCTGGTTCGCACTGATCAAGGTGCTCGCGCTCGCCGGATTCCTGGTCATCGGGTTCCTCCTCATCTTCGGTCTGCTCCCGGGGCACCCGTACATCGGGTCGTCGGTATTCACGGCGGACGGGTTCATGCCGAACGGTCTGGGCGGAGTCGCCGCGGGCATGCTCGCCGTGGCCTTCGCCTTCGGCGGCATCGAGGTGGTCGCCATCGCGGCGGCCGAGTCCGAGGATCCCGGCCGATCACTGGTCAACGCGGTGCGCACGACGATCACGAGGATCAGTGTGTTCTATCTGGGCAGTGTCCTGGTGATCACCTTCCTCCTGCCCTACTCCACTCTCGGGGCGGCCGACACCGCGGCGGACAGCCCGTTCGCCCTCGTTCTGGGGCTCGCCGGAATCCCCGGGGTCGTGGGACTGATGGAGACGCTGATCGTGCTCGCGCTGCTCTCCGCATTCAACGCCCAGCTGTTCGCATCCTCCCGGATGATGTTCTCCTTGGCCCAGCGCGGTGACGCTCCGGCGATCTTCTCCAGGGTGAATGCCAGAAAGGTCCCGGTCCCGGCCATCATCCTGTCGATCATCCTCGCCACCGTGATGGTGGTGCTGAATTTCGCGGACACGGGTTGGTTGCTCGGGTTCATGCTCAACGCGGCGGGCGGTTCCCTGCTCATCGTCTGGGGTTTCATCACCGTTTCCGAGCTGAAACTCCGGCGCCGACTGGAGCGGGTGGCGGAGCTGCCGATCCGGATGTGGGCCTGGCCCGTGTTCACGTGGGCGACCCTCGCTGTGCTCGTCGCCCTCGGACTGCTGATGCTCGCGGACGCCGGCGCACGCATCCAGCTGATGTCCGGTGCAGGTATGTTCCTCCTGCTGTTCATCGCGGCCCTCGTCAATTCGCGCATTCGCGGTGTCAGTCCGTGGCAGAAGGGGCTCCTGCCCGGTGAGAACCGCGGGCTGCGATAGGTCCACGGATCCCCCTCTCCCCGACCCGGTGGTCGGAAGCAGCCGTCCGTCCTTCCGCTCCCGTACGGGTGACGGGGGACGGATTTTCCGCTTCGCCCACCTGCACCGCCGTGTATTCCTCGCCAGCGAGTCCAATTCCCTTGACCTGAACGTAAGTATTATTTACATTATGGAAATGGATCCAGACATGACGGAAAACCTGGTGCGCAAACTCCGCCGGTGGGCGGAGCTGTCCCAGTCGGAGCTCGCGGAGCGGGTCGGCGTCACCAGGCAGACCATCGCGAACATCGAGAAGGGCAACTACTCCCCGTCCGTCCATCTGGCGCTGGCGATCTGCCGCGAACTGGGAGCCACCGTAGAGCAGGTCTTCGGCACCGAGCAGAACACGGCCGCCCCCACCAACACCCACGAAAGGAACCGACGATGACAGTCACCCGACGCCTGGACGAGGTGATCCGATGGTCGGAGAACCAGTTCGAGGACGAATTCCAGATCCGGACGTTCCACCGCTCGCAGACACTGGGACGGATACTCTGCGGTCAGCTGTCCGTACTCACGGCCGGTGTTCTCGCCTGGATCCTCCCACCCGGATACGCTCTGCTGTCCTTTCTCGCCGTACTCCCGTTCGTCGGCTCCGAGCTGATCGCCAGCGCATGGTTGACCGGTCGGGTACCCCGCCCCGCACCGCCACGGATACCGGTGTGGGCGATGGCACTGACGGGTGTCCTCACCACGCTCTGGATGGCCGGGATCTGGCGGAACGGCCCGGCCTGGGGCCCCGACTGGCACCACGGACTGATAGTCGGCGCATGCGGCGGACTCATCGCGATGTTCGTCACGGGACCCGGGTTGATCCGCCGCGCCCGTCTGCGGGACATCCGGCGAATCGATGCGCGACTGGGATCCGACTGATCAGGACTCCGGGACGACGGGGTCACGGACGACGACGACCCGGCTGGATCGGAAAGTCCAGAACTTGTTGATGACGAAGTTCACCGGCATCGCGACCATGATCGAGATCAGCGTCGCCCAGTAGAAACGGGTCCGGATCCCGGACGAGTCATCGAAGATGTGGGCGGGCAGGGCGAACGGTGATTCCGGATTCATCAGGGCCGTCACCACCACGAGACTCACCACGAGTGCGGCCAGTCCCGTCAGCAGGAACGGAACGAACTCCCGGAACCAGCTCAGATGCGTGGAAGAGCGGAACGTCCAGGACCTGTTGAGCTGGAAGTTCCACACGTTGGCGACGAGGAAGGCGATCGTCAGGAACACGTGGTACCAGCGGATGTGGTAGTCGGATCCGAGCAGATTCAGGAAGGGATCGTGTTCCGTGATCCCGCTCGACCACCAGGCGATCTTCTTGCTCGCGGCGACGGCTATGAGATTGACGACGACACCCGAACCACCGACGATCCCGAACTTGATGAACTGTCGGAGACTGTTGGCGTAGCGGCCGGTGGTTGACATCATGGTGTGCTCGGGTGTCCTTATCGATCCAGTGCAACGGGAGGGGCACGCTGTCCGTCCATCGGCACGGCCCGGGGCGCCTCAGATCGTGGGGTGCCCACCAGATAGAACATTCTACTTCGGCGGACCCGCCTGTTCCGCATTCAGGCGGCCGATACCCACACCCGAGTGGTGATCATCACCACCGGTACGGTTCACGGGCGTCGCCCACTCCACCACCGGCGGGGTAGTCCGTCGACCGGATCGGTCAACTCCAGTCGGATGGCGACCAGACCCAGCGGCGCGGTGAAGTTCCGGAGATCCAGCCCCGCGTCGACGGGATAGGTGTCGTCGCCGACGATCGGGCACCCCAGATGGGCGAGCAGCACCCGCAGCTGGTGGGTGTGCCCCGTGACGGGCTGCAACTCGACTGTCCGGTCGCCGGTCCGGCGGACCCGGGTGCGGGTCGGGGTACCGCCGCCCGTGACCCGCACCGCCCGCTCACCGGCGATCTTCCGCATCGGCAGATCGACCGTGATCCAGGTGTCCCCCACCGGAGGTTCCGCCGTCACCCGGGCCCGGTAGGTCTTGGTCACCTGATGGCGTCGGAAGAGACTCTGGTAGGCGGCCCGGGTTCCCGGGTCCGCCGAGCAGAACAGGACGCCCGCAGTCAGCCGGTCCAGGCGGTGCAGGGGAACGATGTCGGGGTTGTCCAGTTCCACCCGCAGCCGTGTCTGGACGGTCTCCCGGATGATCCGTCCGTTCGTCGTGGCGGGCAGGAAATGAGGCTTGTCCACGACCACGTACCGCTCCGAGACCTCGAGCAGATCATGGGTGAAGGGGATCGGCGGCTCGGGTGGTACCACCGGGACGAACCACGCGGGTGTCGGGCCTTCGAGGACCGTGCCCGCGGGAATCTCCTCACCGAACCGGAACGGTGAATCACCCGCGTCACCGGCCACATAGGTACGGCCGTCCGGCACGACACCGCGCAGGACGACCCGGCGCGGCGAGATGCCGTCGACTACCGGAAGGGGCCTCCGACTCACGCCAGCCGCGCCACCGCGGCGTCGATCCGTTCGTCCGTACCCGTCAGGGCCATCCGGACGTGGTTCGCTCCCCTGGGTCCGTAGAAGTCTCCCGGGGCCACGAGGATGCCGCGTTCGGCGAACCAGTCGAGGGTGCTCCGGCAGTTCTCCCCGCGGGTGGCCCAGAGGTAGAGCCCGGCCTCCGAGTTGTCGACGGTGAAGCCGGCGCCCGTCAGGGCGGCGAGAAGCTTGTCCCGGCGGGTCCGGTACCGTTCCTTCTGCTCCGCTTCCTGGGCGTCGTCATCGAGTGCGGCGACCATGGCGGCCTGAATCGGTCCCGGCATCATGAGACCGCAGTGCTTGCGCACCTCGAGCAGCTGACCGATCAGGTCCTCATCGCCGGCGAGCACCCCGGCGCGATAGCTGGCCATGTTCGAGGACTTGGACAGTGAGTGGATCGCGATGAGACCGGTGTGGTCACCCCCGCAGACCCGTTCGTCGAGGATCGACAGGGGCGGGTTCCCGTCATCCCAGCCCAGACCGATGTAGCACTCGTCGCTGCACAGGATCACGCCGCGATCCCGCGCCCATCCGACGACCTTCCGCAGGTGCTCGATACCGAGTACCTTGCCGGTCGGATTCGACGGCGAGTTGATGAACATCATCGTCGGCGTCGCCGGGCCGATCTGGGTCAGGGAGTCCGCACGCTGGGCACGGGCACCGGACATGAGCGCGGCCACCTCGTAGGTGGGGTACGCGACCTCCGGAATGATGACCGTGTGCCCGGCACCGACTCCTAGCAGCATCGGCAGCAGCGCGATGGCCTCCTTGGTGCCGATGACCGGCAGAACCGCCGCCGGGCTCAGGCCCGTCATACCGTAGCGACGGGCCAGTCCCTCCACCAGCGCCCGATTCAGCTCCGGGGTGCCGGTCGTCTGCGGGTATCCCGGCTCGGCGGCCGCAGCCGCGAGGGCGGCACGGATCGGCTCCGCGACGTCATCGACCGGGGTTCCGACCGAGAGGTTGACGATACCGTCCTCGTGCCGGGCCGCCTTCCTCTTCACGTCGGCGATGGTGTCCCACGGGAAGTCGGGCAGGGCGTTACCGGGAGGGGTGCGGGTGAGAGATGCCATACCACTGTTTATACCCGTGCGCGGACAGACGACGGCCCGGCGGGTCACCGTGGATCCCGCCGGGCCGGCCCGCTCCGTGGTCAGGCCTGCGGGGGCAGCTTGTCCACCAGTGGCGGATCGAAGTCCTGCTGTCCGAGGCGGGCGGCGCCACCGGGCGAACCGAGATCGTCGAAGAAGGCGGCGTTCGCGTCGGTGTAGTCGATCCACTCGTCCGGGACGTCATCCTCGTAGAAGATCGCCTCGGTCGGGCACACGGGCTCGCAGGCACCACAGTCGACGCACTCGTCGGGGTGGATGTACAGCGAGCGCTTTCCCTCGTAGATGCAGTCGACAGGGCATTCTTCGACACATGCCTTGTCCATGACGTCGACGCAGGGCTGCGCAATTACGTAGGTCATCGTGGTTCGGTTGCTCCAGGTGGAAACGGTTCGGGTGGTCGGACGACAGGGGCTGGTCCGTCGCCGGACCCCATTGTGTCACTTCCCCCGTATCAACGGCCAACCGCCACCGGCTGTACCGGCCACGAGAAGCAGCGCCCCGCGCAATGTCTGGGCGACAATGATGTCCCCTGTCACCTCCGGCCAGATGAGCAGGGCGAGGTATCCGACCAGCCAGACACCCAGTGGAATCCCCGCGACGAGACGGTTCTCCGTCCACAGCAGGGCTGTCCGGGAGAGGACGAGAGTGAACCCGAAGGCGATCAGGATGGTGAATGGAAAAGCGACGGTCTGTCCCGTCGGCACCGTGATCCGGGCACCGACGTACACCACCTCGAGAAGCACGGACAGCAGGGCACCGACGGAGAGCCAGGCCAGTCCCACGATCCTCTCCCCCGTCGTGTGCTCGCGGTAGATGTAGCGATCTGATGGAGCATCGATGGTCACGGGAACTCCAGTCCAGCCACCGGATCCGACCCGCTGTCCAACGGGGTGCCCCACCCGACCCGGTAGCACTCGTTCCGCAGCAGCGGCTGCGCGATGAGGTTGCTCAACGCGAACACGTGGGCGGCCGCCCCGGGATCGTCGACGGCGGCGAAGGCCGCCACCGGATTGACGCGGCTGACCGAGCCGTCGGCGAACCAGATCTGCGTGGCGTGCGCCGCCATCGCCGCCTTCTTCGCCGCCAGGGAACCGTCGTCCAGGGTGATGGTGAGGTCGTGACCCTCGACGGAGGCGAGCTCGCCCGGCTCCGCCCGGCGCCACCCGTCGGGGATCCGGGTGATGGCGTCGAGGCCCGCCTGCTGATCAGCGCGCCCGGTCACCGCCCAGAGGATGCGCTGCGGAGCCCGGTCCGCGGGCTCCCGCGCCACCAGTTCCGCGACCGCGGCGTGCGTGATCTCGTGTGCCCGGATGTGGTCGGGGTGTCCGTAGCCGCCGTCGGGCCCGTAGGTGACCACCAGCTGCGGGCGGATGTCGCGGAACACGGTGACGAGCTGTTCGACCGATCGCTCACCCGAGTTGATGAATGCCCGGGGGTGCCGGTTCGCGGGATCGCCGGCCATACCCGAGTCGCGCCAGCATCCGGCGCCCCCGAGATGAATGCCCGACGCACCGAGATGCACGAGCGAGTCCGTGAGTTCCGCGATCCGGAAGCCACCGAGCTGGTCCGCGGCGTCCGCGACCAGACCCTGGTAGGGATCTCCGATGACCTCCCCCTGTTCGCCGAGCGTGCAGGTGACGACGGTGACGTCGGCACCGCGGCGGGCGAGGTGGGCGAGCAGCCCGCCCGTCCAGATCGCCTCATCATCCGGGTGCGCGTGCACCGCGCACACCGCCAGACCCGTGAGGTCGTGTCCACTCATCTACTGCTCCTCCACGGCGGTCCATCCGGCGGCGGTCGACAGGAGGCTGGTCGTCCGCTCCGGATGCCCGGACCATTCTTCGATATCGGTGTCCGGCACCACGATACCCGGTCCCCGGACGATGATGCGGGTCTCCGCGAGGAGCGGGACGGTGAGCATCTCCCGCTCCTCGACACGGCGCAGCTCGGGCAGTACCGCGTCGAGGGTCTCCTCACCGGCCAGCACCGACATCAGCGTACTGTCCAGGGTCCTGGAGCAGATGCCCGAGAGATTCCCGGTCCTGATCACCGGGTGTTTCCGGGAACGCGAGGACATCGAGGATACGTCGCTCGCGCGGCTCGCGGTGGAGGCGGTCACGTCCGACGGGTCGACCGCGCCGGGGCACTGGAACCGGTCCGCCACCGCGACGGGATCGAGCGTGCTCCGGCGTCTGCCGACGACGGCGTCGACGTCCCCGGAAGGCAGGAGATCTCCGGCGATCTCGGTGAATGGGGCGAGCACGACCTCGGCGGCGACCTCCTTCCGCGCGAGGAGATCGACGATGGTGTTCGCCGCCGCGGTCGCCGTCCGGTCGGACGGGTCCGCGGCGATGCGGAGAGGGCGGTTGCGGATCGCGGCCTCGAGGGTGGGGCCTGTCGGCCCCGCGGGTGTGGCGGAAGGCGACCCACCGGCAGGCCCGGGGGCGTCAGCGTCCCCGTCCTTCGACGAGCCCTGTGCGAGGGCGGACGCGAAGGCCGTCGGGTCCTCCTCCCCCAGCACACCGCCCGGAATGTCGAGATCGGTGGAACGCCCGGTGGCGAGGCGGGCGACCACCCCCCTGTCGATGAGCGCGGCGAACTCCCGGCGGAGGGCCGCGGTGGAGAGGATCGGTGAGGTGACCGACATGGTCAGCTCGAGGGCCGCCTCCCGCTGCCGCACGGATACCCGGGTGTCCGGCAGGAGACTGAAGGCGTCGAATGTCGTCTCCGCAGGGGTGAGGTCGAAGTAGCTGACCTGCCCGGAGCGGAGCATCTGCACCCCCTGCTGGACGGAGCGGATCTCACGGAACACCAGTTTCTCGGTTCTCGCCGGGTCCGATCCCCAGAAGCGGTCGTTGCGGACCAGGGTCACGACCCCCCGTTGCCGGTCCACCTGATCCACCGTGTACCGCCCACCCGCGGCCGGGATGGACTCGTTCAGTCCTCCCGTGAATCCGTCGGTGGCGTCGCGGAGGAGATGACTGGGCAGGAGATGGTCGAACAAACCGCTGACATCGGCGACACGGTGCCGGAAGTCCACGTCCACGGTTCGGCCGCCGCCGGATGTCCGGATCGCACTGATCTGCTCGTATCCGGCGGCACCGATGACGCCCGGGGTGGAGACCATCGAATCCCGGAGGTAGCTGAAGTCGGCGCCCGTGATCGGGGTACCGTCGGACCACTGCGCCGCCGGGTTCAGCTCGTAACGCACGGTCTGTGCGACCCCCGGAGTGGGCGGGTCGATGAAGTCGACCGACTCCACGAGATCGGTGTTGAGTTCCCCGTTGGCGTACACCCCCGGGAGGACCAGGTCGGCGAGAGCCTGGACGAAGGCCGAATCCTGGGAGATGAGGTGCGGGTTGAACCCGCCGTCGAGCGGATCGATCCCGATGGTGATCTCATGTGCCAGCACGGACCCGTCCGAGTCGGTGCCGGTGTGGTCCGGGGCCTGTTGAGGTATCACCGACGGGCTCCCGGCGGCGGGCGTGACCGGAAGGGGCGTGGGTTCGTCGGAGGAGCAGCCGGCCACCGTCATGACGAGCGTCGAGGTGAGTGCGACCGCCGTCCAGCGTAAGGGGCGGGGTCGCCGGGGCGCGGAAGCACCGGTCGGGGTACGGGGAACACCCTTCACCGGGATCCAACTCGAGAGAACAGACACACACCCATCCTAGTCCGTGCGGGTTCCAGGAGGGGCCGCGCTCACGCGGACACCCCGCTGCCCTGGCATCTGTGGTGTCGCCGGGTCAGCGGGGTGTCGATCGTCCGGAGGTTCGCGTCCGGGAATTCGGGGATCAGCCCTTGTTGCGCTGCTTGTCGCGGGAGCGGGCGCGACCGCGTTCGGTGGCGTTGAGGATCGCCTTACGCACCCGGATGACCTCCGGGGTGACCTCGACGCACTCGTCCTGGCCGCAGAACTCCATGGCCTCGTCGAGCGTGAGGTTCCGGGCCTTCGCGAGCGTGACCGTGGCATCGGCGTTGGCCGAGCGCATGTTGGTCAGCTTCTTCTCGCGGGTGATGTTGATGTCCATGTCCTCGTCGCGGTTGTTCGCACCGACGACCATGCCCTCGTACGCCTGGGTTCCGGGTTCCACGAAGAAGGAGCCGCGGTCGGCCAGCTGCTGGAGGGCGTAGGCGGTGATCTGACCCGTACGGTCGGCGACCAGGGAACCGGAGGCGCGGCCCTTGATCTCGCCGGCCCAGGGCTTGTAGCCCTCGGAGTAGTGGTTCGCTATACCGGTGCCGCGGGTCTCGGTCATGAACGTGGTACGGAAACCGATCAGGCCACGGGCCGGGACGGAGAACTCCATGCGGACCCAGTCGGTGCCGGTGTTGTCCATGGACAGCATCTGCCCCTTGCGGGCGGCCAGCAGCTGCGTGATGGCACCCTGGAACTCGGCGGGGACATCGATGACGATGTGCTCGAAGGGCTCGTGCAGCTTGCCGTCGATGGTCCGTGTGACCACCTGGGGCTTACCGACGGTGAGCTCGAAGCCCTCGCGGCGCATGGTCTCGACGAGGATGGACAGCGCCATCTCGCCACGACCCTGGACCTCCCAGGCGTCGGGACGCTCGGTCGGGAGCACCTTGATGGAGACGTTGCCGATGAGCTCCTGGTCCAGGCGGGCCTTGACAACGCGGGCGGTGAGCTTGTCGCCGCCGCCACGACCGGCCATCGGGGAGGTGTTGACGCCGATGGTCATCGCGATGGCGGGCTCGTCCACGGTGATCCGCGGCAGAGCGACCGGGTTCTCCGGATCGGCGAGGGTGTCGCCGATCATGATCTCCTCGATACCGGAGATAGCCGCGATGTCACCGGCGATGACCTCATCCGTGGGGACCCGGTTGACACCGACGGTGCGGAGCAGTTCGGCGATCTTCGCCGTCTTCGTGTGCTGGTTGCCCTCGGCGTCATAGTGGATCCAGGCGACCTGCTGGCCCTTCTTCAGGCTGCCCGCGTGGACACGCACGAGACCGATCCGGCCGAGGAACGAGCTGGAGTCGAGGTTGGTGACGTGGGCCTGCAGCGGACCGTTCAGGTCCGCGCTGGGCTCCGGGAGAACGTCGTAGAGAACATCGAAGAGGTCCTGCAGGTTATCGGTGGCGGGGGCGTTGCCGTTGCCGGGGTTCTCCGTCGACGCCTTGCCTTCACGGCCGGACGCGTAGAGCACCGGGAGATCGAGCAGACTCTCGGCGGCCTCGGCGGCCTCCGGGTCCTCGAGGGTGGAGGCGAGCTCCAGGAGCAGGTCCTGGCTCTCGTCGACGACCTCATCGATGCGGGCGTCGGGACGGTCGGTCTTGTTCACGACGATGATGACCGGCATCTTCGCGGCGAGAGCCTTACCCAGCACGAAACGGGTCTGGGGCAGCGGCCCCTCGGAGGCGTCGACGAGCAGGACGACACCGTCGACCATGGACAGCGCGCGCTCGACCTCGCCACCGAAGTCGGCGTGGCCCGGGGTGTCGATGACGTTGATGACCAGATCGGCGCCGTCCTTGCCGACCCCCTTGCGTCGGATGGCCGTGTTCTTGGCCAGGATGGTGATGCCCTTTTCCTTTTCCAGGTCCCCGGAGTCCATCACGCGGTCGACGGGTTCGGCGCGTTCCTCGAAGGCGCCGGACTGACGCAGCATGGCGTCGACGAGGGTGGTCTTTCCGTGATCGACGTGCGCGACGATCGCGACGTTACGGAACTCTGTGGTGCTCACTGGTGTTTTCTCTCCTGGCGGAATGCGAACGGAGGGACTGAAGCGCCCTCCGTTGTGTTAATCGGTGGTTCAGCGTACCCGCATCGGTGCCGGAACCGCACGTTTCAGGTTTTTCGGCGTGTGGTCGGTGCACCGTACCGTGCGGTGGCCCGACCCGGTTGTGTAACGAATCGTTATCTTTCCGCGACACATGGGGTGACCCGGGCGACGGTTCCCACGACCCCCGCGGGCCGGGAACACCGCCCATCCACCCCGATCGGCTCCGGACCGACCGGTGCAAAACTAACCGACCGGTGCAAAACTAAATGAATGGGGCTAAAGTTACGCATGTTGCTTTAGTGAATGGTGTGAGCGAGTGTGGATACGTGTCTCCGGCACCGTAGATGCTCTCCCCTCAGACCCGTCCCGCCCCTTTCCCCGCGACCACACACAGACAGATGGAGTCCGCCCCCGTGCCAGCCACTTCCCGCAGCATCGCCGCCGCCACGGCGACACTCCTCCTGTCCACGGCGCTTCTCGGTGCCTCACCCGCGACCGCGGACCCCACCGGTTCGACACCCGTCGGCTCCGGTGTCCCCGGACTCCCCCAGCTTCCGCCGTCGCCGGTCGACCATCTCGGTCGCCCCGCCCCGCACATCCTCCGGCAGCTCCGTGACCTCGCGGCGCAGGAATTCCTCCCGGAGGAGATCCGCGGCATACTGCTCGCGGCGGTCGGGTTCTTCGAGGGTGGCGGTGAACCGGGTGCCCCGCTACCCGAGAATGGGCCGGTATTCGCCCAGTTCGGCTGGCCCACCGTCGCCGAGAACTGCATCGGAGGCGAGAACAGGGCGACCGGAACGGCCATAGCGGTTCCCGGCCCCGCCGATCTGCCACTGCCCGGGGTTCCCGCGGGCCACGCGACCTTCGTCTTCACCGCACTCGGTACCGGGCGCGTCGCGGAGAACCAGCAGACATCCATGCAGGTCCGCTGGATCAACATCAGCAATCTGCGCACCGGGGTGACCCCCCTCACCTACACCGGCATCAACCCGGACGGGCCCGCCACGATCGCGGGAACCGCCGACACCGGAACGGGGACGATCGTCGCGCTCCTCGACGGTGGCGTGACCACCACCGCGGACGACGGCGACTCCACCTGCCGATTCCTCCCGACCACCGGCATCTTCGACGTGAGGTAACCAGACATGACCGATCTGCACCCCGTGAAGCACGAGAGCTTCGACATCGACGGCGGCACGAACACCGACCCCAAGGGATTCATCCGTGAGGTCGACACCTACCGCTCGACGGACTTCGGCCTCTACATGGCCCGGGGCGCCAATCATCCACGGTTCGGCTACCTGGAGACCTGGCTCCTACCGGGCCTGGGCCTGCGGGTCAACATCTTCCACTTCCGCGACGGCGTCGACGTCCACCAGGACTTCTACGTCGACGTCGCGGAGATCACGGTCGGCGCGGACGGGATATGGCGCACCCGCGATCTCTACGTCGACCTGGTCTCCGTCACCGGCGAACCGGTCGAGGTCATGGACATCGATGAGCTCGCCGCCGCCACCTCCGCCGGCCTGATCTCCGCGGAGGACGCCGAAACCGCGATCGACACCACGCTTCTCGCGGTCGAGGGGATCACCAGGAACAATGACGACCTCATGGCCTGGCTCCGGAAGAGGGGCATCGAGCTCGATTGGGCGGATCCCGCGACGGTCATCCTCACACCCCCTGAGTAGACCCCGGAGGTAGAACTTCCCGGGCCCCCGCGGATTTCCCGCCGCAGAACCCGCTGGCTACACTGACCTCCCGCCCCACCGGCCGGCCCCCGGACCGGCACCATCCGCGCCCCTCCCAGTACCCGATCGGGACTGTGTGACATCGGCGCTCGCTGACACGGCCAAGGAGTCCGCAATGTCCGACGAACACGATCCGACCCGGAACGCCCCCATCGACTGCCGGGAAGACGACGACACCGACGGCCTGTCGGAGGCGATGATCAAGCAGATCAACGAAGGGACCGAGCGGCTGGCCCGTCCGCCGGCGGCGCTGCTCGTCACCGGAATCATGGGTTCGCTGGAGGTCGGTGTCGGGCTGCTGTCCGAATACATCGTGACCGCCTCCACCGGCAGCGAGATGCTCGGGTCCCTCGCGTTCGCGATCGGTCTCGTCATCATCCTCCTCGCACACTCCGAGCTGTTCACCGAGGGGTTCCTCGTCCCCGTCTCCTCCGTCGTGGCCGGAAAGATGCCGCTCCACCGCCTGATCAGGTTCTGGGCGATCACCTTCGCCGGGAACATCATCGGTGCGGCGGTCATCATGGCGCTCCTCGTCGTCGCCTACCCCGACATGCATCCGCACCTCATCGAGGAGGCCCGGCACTACGCCCTCATGCCCATCGACCCGCAGCACGTCATCCTCGCCGCACTCGGCGGAATGTTCCTGACCCTGGTCACCCGGATGCACCAATTCACCGACGAGGTCGTCCCGATGATCATCGCCAGCACCATCGGCGGATTCCTGCTGTCGGCCACGGGCATCGTCCACTCGATCCTCGACACCCTGTTCATCTTCGGTGGACTGTTCACCGGGGACTCGGGACTGGTGTTCACCGACTGGCTCTCCTTCGTCTGGTGGGTCGCCCTGACCAACCTGATCGGCGGACTGGGGCTCGTCTCGGCCCTGCGCTTCGTCCAGGCGGGCAGTGTCGTGCGGGAGCAGAAGAACGGGTCCTCCGCCGCCCGGAGACGCACCCCGGAACCCGCATAACGGTAGGATGTCTCGGAAGGGTCCGGAAAACACGGCCCACTCCAGCAACACCCGTTCACGTCCCCACCGCAGAGGAATCCACAGATCATGGCCCACCGCATCCGCCGCGCACTCGCAACGACCGCTGCAGGCGTCGCGCTGCTGTCTCCACTGGCAGTGGCGGCCCCTGCCGGTGCGATCATCGGAGCACACAACGCGCACCCCGCGCGCGCAGCGTCGGCCGTCCGGCTCGCTCTCGGGGACATGAGCTGCACCGGCACGCTGATCGCCCCGGAGTGGGTCCTCACCGCGAAACACTGCGTCGGCCAGGGCGACACCTCGGAGATCTCCGTCGGCCCGACCTACCGCGCCGAACACCACTTCGCCCGCGAGGTCATCATCCACCCGACGGTCGACCTCACCCTCGTCAAACTGGACCGACCGTCGGCGGCTCCGGTCGCGCCACTCTCCGGGCACCACATGCAGCCCGGTGACATCGGACAGGCCGTCGGCTGGGGCGGCATCCACAGCAGCATCGCACCCCCGGTCCAGGAATCCTCGGTGACGGTCCAGCGGCGGGTTACCAACGTACCCAGCCCCGACCGCTCCGCGACGATGGTCGAGACCTGGGTTGACGGCGGACGCATCCAGAGGGGCGACTCGGGTGGCCCCGTGTTCATGGACGGGGCGGTCACCGGCGTGATCGCCATGTCGAACGCCGGGGCCGAGCACACGGTCGACGGCACGGTCGCCTGGTATGTCCCGGTCGCGGAGAACCTCGACTGGATCAGCCGGTATTCCGGCGCACCCCGCCCCGCGGTCTCCGGGGCCCCTGCCCCGCTCGTCGACGCCACCGCGTACCCGACCATCGCGCCGGTCCGTCCCGCTCCCCTGCCGCTCGGGAGCAGCATGCTGCAGCTTCCGCCCGAGCTGTCCTTCCTGACCGGGCAGCATCTCCTGCAGGGGCTGCCCCCGGTCGGTTCCTCCTAGAACGACACCGCGACCGTCCGTTACCACCCCGGCCAGACGAAGGCCCGGCCCCCGATTCTCCTCGTGGGGACGGGCCTTTCGTGCGGGACGAACTCGTCTCGATGGTCGCCCCGAGTTCGATCCCGAGACCGGGCACCGAATCGACGAGATCCCGGGTGTAGGCCTGCTTCGCGCGGGCGAAGATTTCGTCGGCGGTATCTGCCTCGGCGACCCGCCCCTGTTTCATCACGACGATGTCGCCTGCCGTCTGCCGCGGGCCAGCGGATTCACGGATGATGAGAGCTTCACCCCATCACCCCGACCCCGAAAGACAACACGAGCAGAGCATGTGGAAAAGCGCCGGACCTGAAGGCTAATTCGAGCCGCCACCGTATCTCGTAGGATAACAGGCCGAATACTGTAGTGACACCTCAGAATCATCAACCCATGACAATCCGGGCCAGAGCCGTTTACATCAGGCGTCATGCCTCCCAATCACTCGACGTGCAAGCGCAACAGCCAAGGGTAATGGGAAAAGAGTGTAGACAAGAATTTTGAGGTAGGGCTCTGTTTCTTCGAGGCCCAGGACACGAGCCAGCCCGCTATCGCCTAATACCATTTCGGCGAAGCTCCAAACAATGATTTGGGTTGCCAGCCAAATCATCAACACGACCAGGAGGAATTTAAGTGATTTCATTTACGGAGTACATTTTCCTCGTCTCGGAACGGTCTTGATTTGATAAGAACCGCCTTTTCCATTGGCAGCAAGTTACATCGTTGATCGGCCGTAGATTGTCTAGTGCGATTCTGAGAGACCACAGAGCAACCGTAGGTCCTGCTGTCGAACAAAGAAGCTCGGCAATTTTCACAACCATAGTATGACATGGTCAACCGGCCCATGCACATTGGTGTATGCGCACGACATGACATGTGCATGGACAGAGCTAACCGAAACCACTAAGGTTACTGGGACTGCGATAATCACCTCTTCCAACACATGGAAAAGTATGCGGCAACGTCCACACAGCAGCAGACCCAATACACTACAATTTCCGATACTTCCGCGACGTCTACTGGCTGGCCGTGACTGGCGCCCATCTCGATAATCTCCAGGAGTTGAGTTTGTTTCAACCTATCCAGTTTCTTTTAGGCACAACATGGTTTGTGATACTTCCAACAGTGATCGGAATAGCAATCATTGCCAGGGAGATGAAAAAACGGGAGAAAAGAAGTGAATTACGAAGCATTATAGGCCCAGCATTCACCTCCTACCTCCTTGGAATTATCACTGCCGCACTATGGCTTTCATGGAATGATTATCACTCCATCAGCGACACATTCCAAACACGGCCTCCGGCCGAAGTGTCTATTTGGCAAGTTATAGCTTGTGGGATAACGCTTGCAATCTGTTCAGCATCACTTTCCAAATATAGGGCATCAAGAAAAGGCGAAGCAATCCTTTTCTCTCTCCTACTAGCATCGGGCCTATCCACGGTAATGTCATTCGGGGTTTCTTTTGGAGTTGGTGCCCAAGAGGGAGTCGGTGTTATCTTCAGCTTCATGGGAGCGTTCCTTGTATCCGCGGTATTTGGACTAATTGCACAGGCAACCGTAAAGTCCGATTCCCCCAAGTGATCTCCAACAGACACAATTTGAGCTCAACACATACTCCATAGAAAAGTCGATAGATACCGAAAGGACTTTTATCGGCGGTTACCCTGCCGCCCGCACACCATCGGCGCATACTTCCCGGCCTTGTCGACCCGATCAGACACGCGGGCCACATCCATGACCGGCCCCTGGGCGGAGCGCCCGGTGGAGAATTATTCCAGTTCACACCGTGATCATGCACTCAACGTCGCAGTGGAATGTGTCCCGTACGGTCGACGGCTGCTTCGTTCCGTCCGGGGTGATCCGCTCGACTACCCGACGCTGCCCGTTGCGCACCACATCGCCCACACCCGTAGTCAGCGACCGCTCATCACGGCAGGTCCGAGGCGCATCCCCTACAAACGCCCGGTCATCTCGACGCGCTCGTCCACCACCTTCTGCACCGCACGATTCAGAGCTCCGGTTCGAGGCCACCAGGGATTTCTTATCCTCGGAGGTACCACGCCTCCAGTCGTGGAGGGCGTGGTTCATCACGATGGTAACCGAGCCTGTGGCCTGGGCGGTCTTCAAGGTGCGCACCATCTCCGGGGAATACCACGCCTGCCTCGTCCACGACCACAACTGTATCGGCGTTCGAGCCCAACATCTGCCACTACAGCCCCCGGTTCCGCATCAGTCGTGCGGTCCAGAACTCCGGCTACATCTGCGCCGATACGGCTACCTCTCCCCTTCCATCACACCAGCCGCTTTGCCCGTCAGAACCAGCCCGAGAACGGTTTTTCCGGGGTTCTCCCACGCACTCCGAGTCGTCTCGAGCGAGGATGTTCCGCCGGCGCAGGCTGGGGCAACGACAACGCAGACCCTCGAAGTCGGAGGGAGCTGCTCGTCGAATACCGTGAGCGAAGCATCCGGCGGCGACATGCCCGGATCCCTCGCTCTCGCCATCATCCTGCTCACCTACTCCGAGTTATTCACGGTATACAGCCGGTCGGATCCTCCCGATACCCGGAACCGATTCACCGACCGGAAAAGGCCCGACCCCCGATTCTCATCGTGGGGCCGGGCCTTTCGTGCGGAACGAACTCGTCTAGATGGTCGCCCCGAGTTCGATCCCGAGACCGGGCACCGAGTCGATGAGATCCCGGGTGTAGGCCTCCTTCGCGCCGGCGAAGATTTCGTCGGCGGTGCCGGACTCGACGACCTGCCCCTCCTTCATCACCACGATGTCGTCGGCGGTCTGCCGGACGACCGCGAGGTCGTGGGTGATGAAGAGATAGCTCAGATCCAGTTCGGCCTGGAGATCCGCCAAAAGTTGAAGGATCTGGTTCTGCACCAGCACGTCCAACGCGGACACGGCCTCGTCGAGGACGATCACCTCGGGGTTGAGCGCGAGTGCGCGGGCGACGGCGATACGCTGCCGCTGACCACCGGAGAGTTCGTTGGTGTACCGGCGCATCGTGGACCGTGGCATGGCGACCATGTCGAGCAGCTCGGCCACCCGGTTCTCGCGTTCCTTCCGGTTGCCGACCTTGTGCACCTTCAGCGGTTCCTCGATGCACCGGTAGATGGAATACATGGGGTCCAGCGACCCGTACGGGTTCTGGAACACGACCTGCAGCTTGCGCCGCATCTCGAACAGTTCCCGACGATTCAGAGTCGACAGGTCCGTTCCCTTGTAGTAGACCTTCCCGGAGGTGGGGTCCAGAAGGTTGAGCACCATGTTCGCGACGGTCGACTTACCCGATCCGGACTCACCGACGAGTGCGAGCGTCGTGCCCTTCCGGAGACCGAAGGTCACGTCGTCGACGGCCTTGAATTTCTTCTTCGCGCCCCTCGCGCCACGGATGTCGAAGACCTTGGTCAGGTTCTCCACCCGGATGACCTCTTCACCGACGGTCCCGTCCGTTGAGTGATTCAGCAGCTCCGAGGTCTCCATGCCCTGTTCCTGTGCGGACCTGATCCGCGCGCTGGCCAGTGACGGCGCCGCCTTGACCAGGCGCCGGGTGTAGGGGTGCTTCGGATCGCGGAGGATGTCGAGTGAAGGGCCCGACTCGACGACCCGTCCGCGGTGCATGACCACCAGATGTTCCGCGCGTTCGGCCGCGAGCCCGAGGTCGTGGGTGATGAACAGGACGGCGTTGCCGAGCTCATCGACGAGTTTGCCGAGATGATCGAGAATCTGCTTCTGCACCGTCACGTCGAGGGCGGAGGTCGGCTCATCGGCGATGAGAAGATTCGGTCGGGCTGCGAGTCCCATTCCGATAAGGGCACGCTGACGCATACCCCCCGAGAACTCGTGCGGGTACTGCTTCGCACGACGCTCCGCGTCCGGCAGCCCGGCCTCCTCCAGTAGCTCGGCGACACGCCTGTCGGCCTCTGCTCCGGTGGCGATGTTGTTGGCCTTCAGCGACTCCTTGATCTGGGTACCGATCCGCCAGACCGGATTGAGGTTGCTCATCGGGTCCTGCGGGACGAGCCCGATCTCGGACCCACGGTAGGCCTCCATCTGTCCGGAGGAGAGCGTGGAGATGTCCTCACCCTTGTACAGGATCCGTCCGCCGGTGATCCTGCCCGTCCCGGGGAGCAGGCCGATCACCGCCATGGCGGTGGTGGACTTCCCGGAACCCGATTCACCCACGATGGCCACCGACTGACCGGGGTAGATCGTCAGATTGACGTCTCGGACCGCCTCGACGGTGCCGGTCGACGTGGTGAATGAGACACAGAGATCCTCGAGCTCGAGCAGCGGTTCATCGCCGTGACGGTGCCCCATGGGGCGGGTGCCGTCGGCGTCCGGGGTGGTGGGATTCACTGGGTCGTTCATCGCTTCCTCGCCTTCGGGTCGAGGGCGTCACGTACGGCGTCGCCCATCATGATGAAGCTCAGCACGGTCAGCGCAAGAGCCATGGCCGGGTAGAAGAGCACCATCGGCTGGGTGCGCAACGAACTCTGGGCCTTCGAGATGTCACCACCCCAGCTGACGATCGTCGTCGGGAGGCCGATACCGAGGAAGGACAGCGTCGCCTCGGCGACGATGAACATGCCCAGGGCGACTGTGGCGTAGACGATGATCGGGGCTGCCGCGTTCGGCAGCACGTGGCTGGTCAGGATCTTCGTGGGTGACGCCCCGACGGCACGGGCGGCGGTGACGTACTCCTCGTTCTTGACGCTCATCACCGCGCCCCGGGTGATCCGGGCGATGGAGGTCCAACCGAACAGTCCCAGGACGAGTACGACGGTGGTGATGGTCCGCTGTTCCTTGAACATCTGCATGACGACGATCGCGGCGAGGACGAGCGGAACGGCGAAGAACGTGTCGGTAAGCCGGGAGAGCACGGCGTCGATCCAGCCACCGACGTATCCGGCGACGGAACCGATCAGAGTGCCGATGAGCACGACGAGTGCCGTGGTCAGGATACCGACGGTCACGGACGCCCGGGCACCGTATATCGTCCGGGCGAAGATGTCGCAACCCTGCCGGTCGAATCCGAAGGGATGCCCTCCCCGTGGCCCCTCCAGGGAGTTCGACAACTCGCACAGGGTGGGATCGGTGGAGGTGAACAGTCCCGGGAAGGCCGCCAGGAGCACCGCGATGAGAATCAGTGTGGCGGACACCCAGAACAGAGGGCGCCGACGCAGATACCGCCAGGATTCCCCCCACACGCTCGTGGGTGCGGATTCGTCGGCCACCGCGTCGACGGCGCCGAGGCCGGTTTCGTCGGTCTCCGCGATGAAGTGGTCCTGACCACGCCGGTTCGAGGGGAAGAACGTCCCCGCGGCATCCTCGACGCCCGGGCTGGGCAGTGGCTTGTCGATGTTGTCATGCATAGCGGATCCTCGGATCGAGTACGGCGTAGAACAGGTCCACGAGAAGGTTCGCGACGATGTAGACGATGACCAGGACGGTCGTGAAACTGACCACCGTGGTCGGTTCGCCCTTCAGGATGGCGTTGAACATGGTGCCACCGACACCGTTGATGCCGAAGATTCCCTCAGTGACGATCGCTCCCCCCATGAGCGCACCGAGGTCGGCACCGAGGAACGTGGTCACCGGGATCATCGAGTTCCGCATCACGTGACGGAGCATGACGGAATTGTTGCTCAGGCCCTTGGCGCGCGCCGTGCGCACGTAATCGGCGGTGAGATTCTCGGAGACGGACTGACGGGTCAACCGGAGCACATACGCCAGGGAGACGGCACCGAGCACGGCTGCTGGCATGAGCAGGTTCTTGACCGAGTCATGCGGCCCGACGGTGGACGGGAGCAGGTTGAACTTCACCCCGACGACGTACTGGAAGACGAAGCCGATGACGAAGCTGGGGACGGCGATGACGATGAGGGAGACGACCAGCACGGTCGAGTCGAAGATGCCGCCACGACGGATACCGGCGATGAAACCGAATCCGACACCGATGACGGCCTCGAAGATCAGCGCCATCACAGCGAGCTTGATGGTCACCGGGAAAGCGGTGGCCATGACGGAGCTGACGGGTTGGCCGGAGAAGGTGGTGCCGAAATCAAGGGACAGGATCCCCTTCAGGTACAGCAGGTACTGGATGATGAACGGCTTGTCCAGATTGTATTCGGCCCGGATCCGCTCGGCGGTGGCCTCGGTCAGTCCGCGGTCACCGCCGAGCGCCTGGACCGGGTCACCGGGCATGAGGAATACGAGCGCATAGATGAGGAATGTCGCACCGAAGAAGACCGGAATCATCTGGAGCAGACGGCGCCCTACGTAACGCAGCATGGGGGTTCCTTCTGTCGAGGGAGTTGGGGGCGGAACATGCCCGGCCCCGGAAGGTACCGGGTTACCGTGCCAGGCCCCGGGTCGCCGAAAACGGGGACCCGGGGCCTGGCGTGAACCCAGCTCACCTGGGAACGGGACTCATCCGGCGATCGGGCCACCGCGGCCCGTACCGACCGGATGAGATCCACGGTCGGTGAGGAGTCTGTGGTACCGGGGCATCCCGGTACCGTCGATCACTCCTTGGTGATCTCGTAGTAGATCGGCAGCGAGTTCCAGCCGAACTGGACGTTCTCGACCGCCGAGGACCAGCCGGCCGTGACGTTCTGGTACCACAGCGGGATCACGGGGAGATCCTGCAGCAGGATCTCCTGCGCCTCGTTGTAGAGCTTCGTGGCGTCATCGACACTGGACGCGCCGGCCGCCTGGTTCAGCTTGCCGTCGAAGTCCTTCGACGAGTAGTCACCGTCGTTGGAACCGGCGCCGGTGCCGTAGACCGGGGCGAGGAAGTTACCCACGGAGGGGTAGTCGGCCTGCCAGCCGGTACGGAAGGCACCGGAGATGGTGCGGTTGGTCACGTCGTCACGCAGGGACTTGAAGTCCGGGTAGGGGTTGCCCACCGCATCGATGTCGAGGGTGTTCTTGATGGAGTTCGCCACTGCGTCGACCCAGGCCTGGTGTCCGCCATCGGCGTTGTAGGAGATGGTGAACTGGCCGGTCCACGGGGAGATCTCATCGGCCTTCCGCCACAGTTCCTTGGCCTTCTCCGGGTTGTACTCGAGAACGTCTGCCCCCTTCAGGGAGTCACTGTGGCCGTCGATGACGGGGGATGAGAAATCGGTCGCGGGGGAACGTGTGCCGTCGAAGATCTTGTCGGTGATCTCATCACGGTTGATGGACATGGAGAGCGCCTCACGGCGCAGCCGTCCCTCTTCACCGTTGAAGTGCTCGAGCTTCTCCGGGATGGTGAAGGACTGGAAGATCGCGGCGGGCTCGTTGACCCAGCGTCCGTCGAGTTCGTCCTTGTACTTGGTGAAGGCCGAGTCCGGGATCGTGTCGAGGACGTCGAGGTTTCCGTCCAGAAGCGCGGCATACGCGGAGTCCGGTTTCGGGTAGAACACGAACTCGATACCGTCATTCTGCGGTTTGCGGCCACCGTCGTAGTTCTCGTTCGGGACCATCGTCAGGGACTTGTTGTGCGCCCACTCGGCGACCTTGTAGGGCCCGTTGCCGATGGGCTCCTGGCCGAAGGCGTCCATGTCGTCGAACGCGGCGTCGGGCAGCGGGCAGAACGCGTAGTACCCGAGGCGCAGCGGGAAGTCGGCCTCGGGCTGCGTCAGGGTGACGGTGAAGGTGTGGTCGTCGTTGACCTCGAGACCGGTCAGTGACTTACCCTCCTCGAAGCCCTCGATGGGCTCGAAGAAGTGGCTGGACAGGGTCTCATTCTCAACGGCGTAGTTCCATGCGTCGACGAAGTTCTTCGCCTTGACCGGGGACCCGTCGGAGAAGGTCTCGCCTTCCTTGATCTTGATGACGAACTTCTTGTTTCCATCCTCCGGCGTGATGGATTCAGCGAGATCGTTGTGGGCCTTGCCGTCGCCGTCGTAGTAGACGAGGCCGGCGAAGAGGTTCTCGACGACGCGACCGCCACCGGTCTCGTTGGTGTTCTGCGGGACCAGCGGGTTCTGTGGCTCGGAGCCCCAGGCCGTGACATAGTTGCCTCCACCTGAACCACTGCCCCCCTCGGAGTCGGATGAGCAGGCGGACACGGATACGGCGAGTGCGGCCGCGGTCATCGCGGCGATTGTCTTCTTCAGAGTCATGCGTGGGACCTCCAGTATGGGTGAACGGGAACCCGACAGTTGCACTGTCTCGTTGTCAACTGCCAGTTTCACTGTGGGTCATCTTAACTGTGACCCACCTCAATTATCGAGCGCCCACCCACCCCTGTCACATCGGCGATCCGATACCACAGGCCCCACCCGCACGGCCGACGGTCCGGACCTGCACCTTCATCACTGCTCAACCGATTCAGCACACGGGTCCGTTATTGAATCGTTAGCATACAGACGATGAATGACAGATGAGTCGAGCCTGACAGGACACCCAATCCCCCGGTTCAACGGGAAATGTCGGCCAGGACCGGGAACACCACCTCACGACTGAGCGGGGCCAACGAGGGGGCCGTCGACCCTACCGGGAAGAAGCGCGCCTCGGCGATCTCCGCCCGGACGGCCGGGACACGGTGCAGGGGGTCGTGGTGAATGAATACGTCGCAGTCGACGCTGCACCCGGCCTCGTTCGCGGCCCGTGCGCTGAAGCGACCGAGAAACGTGAGAGCCCCGGGTTCCAGGTCGAGACCGAGTTCCTCCGAGATCTCACGGACCGCGGCCCCGCGGCCCGTCTCACCCGGTTCGAGTTTCCCACCCGGCATCATGAACGCGTCTGTACCCCGCTTGCGCACACTGAGAACCTCCCCGTCGGAGTTGCGGAGAACGACGGCTGCGATCCGGATGACTGTCATGGTGGATGATCCTATCCACCGGCCACGACGAGATCGACGTCGGACAGAACGTTGGCCGCGTCCGCGGCATGCCGTTCCTCCGAGAGAGCCCAGTACTCCCACCAGTCACCGAATCCCGGGTCCCGGGCCAGGGCGCGGGCCCGACGCGTCTCCTGATCGAGTTCAACGCGGACGGTGACACAGGTACCACGTCGTCTCGCGGCCCGGAGATTCTCCGGGGTCAGCGTTCCAACCCCCTCGACGATGAGCACCTCCCCGGGATCCAGGGGCACCCACCCACCGGGACGGTCGTTCCCCCAGTCCCAGCGGGTGTAGCCGGGATCCACCGGTGCGAGCACATCGCGGGCGACCATGCGGCTCCCCTCGGCCAGTCCACCCCAACCGGGATAGAAATCGTCGAGGTGCACCACCTTGTGTCCGGTCCGCTCCGCCACCGCCCGTGCGAGCGTGGTCTTACCGGAGCCCGACCGTCCGCCGATGAGTATCGTGCGGGTACCCCGGGCGCAGACGCCTGCGAGCAGATCCACCGCGGCATCGAACGACACGACCCCGTCCATCACACCCCCAGGAACCGGAAGTCACCGGTGGCGACCGCGACGCCGAGCGACAGCAGGGAGACCGCGAGACAGCCCCCCATCAGAACCCAGTCACGCGGATGCAGCCGGGTGGGTCTCGCCCAGGTGCGGGTGATCTCCGCTCCGAACGCGCGGGCCTCCATGGCGGTGGCCAGCTTCGCTCCGCGACGCAGTGCCAGGACGAGGAGACCGAAGAGCATGGTGACACCACGGACGATGCGGCCGTCGTCGGCCAGCCCACGGGACCGCCGGGCTCTCCCCATCGCCTGCCAGTCGCGTCTGAACAGGGTTGCCAGACGCACTCCGGCGACAGTGCCGATGACGAACTTCGCCGGCAGGTGCCAGATCTGCGCGAGACTGTCCCCGAGATCCGTCGGGTCCGTCCTCCCGATCATCACGATGGCGGGCAGGCCGATGGCGAAGATGCGGACCATGATCGCCAGCGCGAGCTGAATCGAATTGTCCGTCACGTGGATCCAGCCGTAGGAGATGTACTCGGTACCCTCCGGTCGGCCGTACAGGACCATCGAGATCCCCGACAGCGGAGCGGCCAGGAACAGCGGCCACGCACGGATCGGCAGCCGCCGGATCTCCGTCCCGGTGAACGGAAGCGCGATGAGGATGGCTCCGAGGCAGCAGGCTGCGGACACGACGTCGATCGACAGCAGCAACGGCGTGGTCAGAAGGGCGAGGCCGGCGATCCGGGCGACCGGATTGGTGCGTGCGAGCAGATCAGGCATGCTTCCCCACCTCTATCCTGTGGTCCCCGAGAGCACCCGCGAACAGATCGTCGTGGGTGATCGACGCCAGCGTCACACCGGAATCGACGAGCCCGCGCAGCAGCAGCACCAGCTCGGTGAACGTCCGACGGTCCTGCCCGAAGGTCGGTTCGTCGAGGATGAGGACCGACGGGGTGGTGACGAGCGCGGTGGCCACGCTCAACCGACGTTTCTGTCCCCCGGAGAGGGAGAAGGGATTCGCCTCCGCGAGATGGTCGAGGCGCAGACGGGCGAGGAGTTCGTCCACCCGCTCCCTGTCGGCGGCGGTGACCGCGTCCGCGGGTGTGTGACCGGTGAGCCGTCGCCACAGGCCGAGGCGACCGCGCCCGCCTGCGGTGACGGCCGGGCCGATCAGCAGTTCCGATCGGACCGTCCGGGCGACGAACTGGTGCTCCGGATCCTGGAACACGAACCCGATCCTGGTGGCCAGGTCGCGGGACGACCAGGAGTGCGGCCCACCCGACAACCCCGAGGCAACGCGCTCGCCGGCGTGGACGGACCCGCCGAGGGGGTCGAGCAGACCCGCCAGTGTGAGCGCCAGGGTCGACTTTCCGGCGCCGTTCGGTCCGGTGATCACCGTGGATCGACCTTCCGGGAGGATCAGGTTGTGGGGTGGCCCCACGGCCCGTCCCCCCTCCCACCCGACGGTGAGGTCCACCGCATCGAGCGCGGGGACGGGGGCAACGCCTTCCGACGTCTCCGCGGGTGGGAGATCCAGCGGTATTCCGGGGACCCAGACCCCGTTGTCGGCCAGTCGGGCCCCCTCGGCGGCGATCACGTCGTCGAGGGGTCCGGCTGCGATCAGACCGCGGTCGGCGGTGCCGAGGACGAGTGCGTGGTCGACGACGCCGGACCAGATCTCCACCCGGTGCTCGACGACGATGAGGGTGGCTCCCGTCTCCCGCACGACACGGTCGACGGCGTCCCGGACCTCGGCGACGCCGTCCGGGTCGAGGTTCGCGGTGGGCTCGTCGAGCAGGATCAGGCGCGCCCCCATGGCGATGACGCCGGCGAGGGCGAGGCGTTGTTTCTGGCCTCCGGACAGTTCCGCGGTGGGGTGATCCAGGGGGAGATCGAGGCCGACCAGCTCCAGCGCGCGGGCTACCCGACGCCAGATCTCCTCGCGTTCGACGCCCAGGTTCTCACATCCGAAGGCGACGTCGTCTCCCACCCGGGAGGAGATGACCTGGGAGTCGGGGTCCTGCAGGACCATTCCCACGACACCGCGGGCCTGCTCGGGCGGGTGTCCGTCGACGAGGAGCGTGCCCTGCCGGTCCCCCTCGTCGTCGCCGCCGAGCACCCCGGCGATCGCGGCGAGGAGGGTGGACTTCCCGGAGCCGGACTCCCCGAGCAGGAGGATGCGCCGGCCCGGTTCGATGTCCAGGTCGAGATCGGAGATGGTGGGGTGCAGACGCCCGGCGTGCCGCCAGCCGAAACCGGTCGCACGGATCGCCGCTCCCCGGGGACCGGCACCGGTCAACGGATCCGGTGCCACGGTCTAGACCTGCCGCTGGCGTTCACGCCCGGCGGCGAAGCGGTCCAGTGCTCCGGTCGCGGCCAGCGCGCGGACGAGGAGCCAGGAGCAGATTCCGGCGATGACCGCGCCGGAGACCAGGAGTGTGGCGAGGTAGGTGACCTGAAACTCGGTCGACTTACCGAAGTTGCCGGAGAGGAATCCCTCGAGGATCCATGCGCCGGCACCCGCTCCGGCGCCGGCGAGCGCGGCGACGACCGGACCGAAGCGGCGGTAGAGGAAGATCGCGAGGATGATCTCCGCACCGAGGCCCTGCGCGATACCGGAGTAGAGGGTGCTGATCCCCCACTGGTTGCCGAGGCCGGCGGACACGGAGGCGGCGATGACCTCACAGAGCAGCGCCGCCCCCGGCTTGCGGATCACCAGGCCGCCGAGGACACCGGCGAACAGCCAGGGGCCGACGGCGAGGCCGCCGAATCCCGGGGTGACGGCGCTGATCGACTCGTAGAAGGCGCCACCGGGGCCGTTGTAGACCCAGAACACCAGTCCTGCGGCGACCCCCAGGACTGCGAGTGCGATGATGTCGATCACCCGCCAGCTCTTCCTCGACGGTGCGGTGACCGTGATCGGTGTGCGGGTTTCAGGCACAGAAGTGCTCATTGTTTTCCTCATCTCCCTAGCGCCGGCATTACCCGGATCAGGTTGTTACGGTCACCGGTGCGCCGCGGGGTCGAACACCTCGCGGTCAACCGATGTCTCAGCCCGATTCACGCTCGGACACCCGTGGGACCGGGCCAATGATACAGACCGGCCGTGCCGGACGCGAGACGGCGGCGGTACCTCTGATCCGGCGGTTTTCCCCGGACCCACCCCCGAAAGGGAGATGCCCGGACCCGGGGATCCGGTGGTTGATCCGGCACGGACCGGTGGACGGTGTTTCCGGTACTGGATTCCCGGGGCCGGGGTTTTGCGGCTATCCTGAAACGATGATGAGTAACAGGAGCCACAGCAGAACCAGCGGCCCCACGGGCGTTCTGCTGTTCGGTCGGCCAGCCCGCGGTGGTCGGCCGGCCGGGGTGCTGCTGGTATCCCTCGCCGCGGCCTCGAGCCTGATCAGCGGCTGCACCGCCGGCAACCCGTCGGAGGTGACCCTGGCGGGGTCCTCCGGTGCGGGATTCAGCTCCACGGTCACGACCGGAACCACGCCGTGGTCGAGCAGCCCTCCGGACCCGTCCCGCGCCTGTCCCGCAGAACAGCTCGACGCGTCCGTCGACTCCACCAGTGCAGGTGCCGGCCACACCTTCTACTCGATCCGGCTGACGAACACCGGCGCCCCCTGCACCGTGTCCGGGTACCCGGGAGTGTCCCTCATCGACGCCGCAGGGAACCAGGTGGGAGCGCCAGCTGACAGGGAGATCGGGGCGAAAGGTGCCCCCGTGCGGCTCAATCCAGGTACATCCGCGGTCTTCTCCACCAGGTTCAGTCAGCCGTACGCCTACAACGCCGAAGCCTGCCAGCCCACCGAACGCGCCCAGAGGCTGAAGATCTACCCACCGAACGACACCGGTTGGCTCACGGTCCCGGTGAGCCAACCGACCTGCGGTTCCGAACGGATCAGCACGATCACGGTCACCGGGGTGAGTGCGGGCTGATCACATCACCAGCGCACCCGCATCGGTCATAGCCTGCCGCACGGCGTCCGCCGACGTCATCAACAACGCCTTCTCATCATCGGCGAGTTCAGGTGCGACACGGCGCAGAATCCCTCCTCTGCCGATGACACAGGGCAGCGAGACAGAGACGCCGTCCAATCCGTACTCGCCGTCCAGCGGATATGTCGCCGGATACACGGCGCGCTCATCGAGCAGCACAGCCCGAGCCATCACGATCGCTGACTGCGCCACCCCCGCATTCGTCCAGCCCTTGGCGTTGAAGACGTCGTAGGCCGCTCTGACGACATCATGGGCGAGTTCATCCAGCTCATAGGGATCACCGCCGAACGCGTCACCGAGTCCGGAATTCGGCACACCAGCCACAGAGACCAGGCTCAACGCCGGAACAGCGGACAGGCCGTGTTCCCCGAGCATCAGTCCGTGCACGGAACTCGGGTCGATACCGTGGCGATCCGCGAGGAGCCGCCGCATCCGTGCCGAATCCAGCATCGTTCCGGTACCGAAGACCCGCCCGCGGGGAAATCCGAACTCCGTCGCCGCTATGTGGGCCATCGTGTCGCAGGGGTTGGTGATCACGATGACTACCGGGTCGTGGGTCACCGCGGCGATGTCTCCCATCACCTGGCGGATCACCGCGGCGTTCGTCTTCGCGAGCTCGGCGCGATCCGGCACCCTGTTCTCCTCCGAGGGGATGATGGACGGGCCCGCCGCGACGATGACGACGTCGGCGTCCGCGCAGTCGCCGTAGTCACCGGCGTGGACATCGACGTTGACCCTCGTATTGAGCGCGGTCGCGTGATGCTGGTCCAGGGCCTCTCCGATAGCGACTCCGTCGGCGGTGTCGATCAGCGCGATCTCGCCGTAGAGTCCGGATGCGACCGCATCCGCGAGGACATAGGAGCCGACGTGCCCCAGTCCGACGATGACGAGTTTGTTCACGTGTGTGTTCATGTATCCAACCCCTCGGGTGTCAGGTCGTCAGAAGGAGATCCGGTGGACAGGGTGGCGCCACAGCGCATCTCCATTTGTGCACCTCCGACGGTACCGCCAAACCTTCCACGAGGGTAGGTTCTTCAGACATGGCCAGTGGACTTCTCGACGCAGCGGTACTCCTCGGTATCGGGTTGCTCGGAATCGCCGTCGCCGCAGGTCTCGTCTTCCGCCGCATCCGGCGGCGACGGAGCTGGTACCGTACCGAGGGCACCATCATCGATGCGGTGCCACGGCCCGGCGCGTCCGCCGGCGATCCGTTCCGGTGTGCGGTGATCACCTTCACGGGTCCCGACGGCGGTCTCCACCAGTGGACCGACCCGCACCACACGTCCTTCGCCCGGGAACAGGTCGGCCAGCGAGTCGATCTGTTCGTCACGGAGCACGGGACCGGCGACGTCCGCAGGCCGCCGACGGTCGATCCCTTCTTCTTCGTCGTCACGTTTCTCGCCGTGGGGGGACTGGCGCTCATCATGGCGGGAATCGTGCTCGGAACCGAGGCCACGCTGCGGTAGCCCCGGAATCCGCCACGTACCATGTGCAGGCAACCATGATCCACGCTCCCGGCGACATCCGCCTGGAGACCCGCCCCGACCCGGTCATCGGGGGGCCGACCGACGCCATCGTCCGCACGGTCGCCACCTGTGTCCGCGGATCCGACCTCCGGCCGTACCGGGGCGACAACGACATCCCGGAACCGAACCCCATCGGCCACGAGTACGTCGGGGTCGTCGAGGAGGTCGGCTCGGCCGTGTTCACGGCCTCCCCCGGCGACTTCGTCGTGGGTGGGTTCCTCCACTCCTGCAACGACTGCCCGACCTGTCGCGCCGGCATGCACACCAACCGCCCCACCGGGGGCGGCGGATACGACGGCTGCCGGGCCGAACTGATCCGGGTACCCCTGGCGGGCGACACCCTCGTGACGACACCGGGGGCTCCGGACCGGGAACTCATCCCCTCGCTGCTGACGCTGTCCGAGGTGATGTGCACCGGGTGGCACGCCGCGATATCCGCGGGTGTCGGTGCCGGGGATTCGGTGGTGGTCGTCGGCGACGGCGCCGTGGGACTGTGCGGCGTCATCGCCGCGAGACAGCTCGGGGCGGAGCGCATCATCGCGATGTCCCGGCAGGCCGACCGGCAGGATCTCGCCCGACGGTTCGGGGCCACCGACATCATCGCCGAGCGCGGCGACGATGGTGCAGCGGCGGTCCGGACCCTCACCGACGGCATCGACGCCGACCGTGCACTGGAGTGCGTCGGTTCCGAGGGGCGCGCCGCCGGGCGGTCGACGCCGTACGGCCCGGTGGAATGATCGGTCTGGTCGAGCTGCCACATGGAGGGCTCGAGGCCGAGCGGCTCTTCTGGAGGAACAAGGGGATCCGGGGCGGGGTCACGCCAATGCGGGCCTACCTCGACGAGCTCCTGCCCCTCGTGTGGAACCGGGAGATCGACCCCGGCGCGGTGTTCACCGACCACTACCCGCTGGACGGGGTGTCCGACACATACGCCGCCATGGATCAGCGGCGGAAGATCAAGGCACTGCTGTGGACCTGACTCATTCGCCGGTGACGGCGTACATCAGTAATACTGTGCCCATGCATGCACAGCTGACTGACCGACCGCGGGCCCTCTGATGGCCGGCGGACTGGCGGCCCTCCTCGACGATGTGGCCCTCATCGCCCGGACGGCCGCGGCCAGCGTCGACGATGTCGCGGCCGCCGCCGGCCGCACCAGCGCGAAAGCCGCCGGGGTCGTCGTCGACGATGCCGCGGTGACCCCACGCTTCGTCCAGGGGGTGCGACCGGCCAGGGAACTGCCCATCATCTGGCGGATCACCAAGGGATCCCTGTTCAACAAACTCGTCATCATCCTGCCGCTCGCGCTGCTGCTCAGCGCGGTGGCCCCCTGGATCCTCACCCCCATCCTGATGCTCGGCGGCACCTACCTCTGCTACGAGGGCGCGGAGAAGGTGCGGGAGAAGTTCTTCGGTTCCGGGGGGAGCCACGACACCCCGGTCCGCGAATCAGGGCCGGACGCGGAGGACCGGCTGGTGAAGGGCGCGATCACCACGGATCTCATTCTCAGCGCGGAGATCATGGTGATCTCCCTCAACGAGGTCGCGACCGAGCCCTTCTGGACCCGCACCGTCGTACTCGTCATCGTCGCCCTCTTCATCACCGCCCTCGTCTACGGGGCAGTGGCCGTCCTGGTCAAGATGGATGACGTCGGGCTGAAGCTGGCGAAACGACCCAACCGCCGGTCGAGGAAGTTCGGCCGGGCGCTGGTCTCCGCCATGCCGAAGGTCCTGGACCTCATCGCCGTGATCGGTACCTTCGCGATGCTGTGGGTCGGCGGGCACATCATCCTCGTCGGAATCGACGAGTTCGGGCTCCACGCACCCTACGGGTTCGTGCACCACATGGAGGAGGTCGTGCGCGGCTGGTCGGGTATCGGCGGCGCCGCGGCATGGATCGTCAACACGTTCTTCTCCATGGTTCTCGGCCTGGCCTGGGGCGCGACCGTGTTCGGGATCATCCACAATCTACCGTTCCGTGGGAAGAAACACTGATCCACCGGCATGAGAAAATGAGAAAGACTCCGGAGCCCGCTACTCGGGACCGGAGCCTCCACTGCCGCGCGGGATCACCGCCCGGGAAATCTAGCCGGCTGAGCTGAGTCGGCGGTAGAGGATGTAGCAGCCTGCGAGGAGCAGCAGGATCGGCAGGAACTTGAAGAATCCGACGACCGCACCCACGAAAGCGAGGATCAGGGCGATCGAGGACAGAATGACGGTCGCTACGCCGAGCAGGAGGGACACCCCCTTGTTGCGCTCCCAGGTGAAGAAACCGGATGCGGCCGTGAAGATGGCGAGGACGGTGAAGGTGACGGTGGCGCCGAACATGGTGACTTTCTCCCGTGTGTTTTCAGTCGGCCACTGAGGGCCGGTCAACGTGACGGCCGGTTGACCTCCGACCGCGGATCCCCGATGATACGGCATGCCCGCGGGTGACTCCGTCACCGGAACGCGGCTGCCCTGCTACTGGACGAACGTCAGGTAGATGAGCAGGAAGTTGAGGGCCACGATCGCCACCGAGATCGCGACCATCACGGACCGTACCCACGCGTTGTCCCGCCACTGCCCCATCAGCTCCCGCCTCGAGGTCATCCGCGCCAGCGGAATGATGGCGAACGGGATACCGAAGGACAGCGCGACCTGGGAGAGAACCAGCGCCCAGCTCGGGTCCGGATAGAGCCAGAGGATCATCAGGGCGGGAATCAGGGTGATCGCCCGACGGAGGACCAGCGGAACCCGGATGTGCAGGAGACCGGCCATGATCTCCGAGCCGGCGTACGCGCCGACGGAGGTGGACGCCAGACCGGAGGCGAGCAACCCGATGGCGAAGATGACACCGATCACCGGGCCCAGCGCCTGTTCGATGGCGTGGTGCGCGCCCTCGATGCTGTCGGTTCCGGGGACCCCACCGAGTGCCGACGCCGCGAGCAGCAGCAGCGCGATGTTGATGGTTCCGGCGAGGACCAGTGCCCACACCACATCATGCTTCGTCGCCTTCAGCAGTCTCGGCAGATCCCGTCCGAGTTTCGGGAACCGGTGGTTGACCAGGCTGGAATGCAGGTAGATGGCGTGCGGCATGACGGTCGCACCCAGCATCGAAGCGGCCAGCAGCACCGAGTTGGTGTCCGCGAAACGAGGCACCAGACCACCGAGAACCCCGGTGGCGGACGGCGGACTGATGACCAGACCACTCAGGAATCCGACCGTGATGATGAGCAGCAGACCGATGATGATGAACTCGAAGTGCCGCTGGTGTTCAGGGTTCTGGAACAGCAGCAGCCCCATGGAGATGGCGCCGACGATGGCCCCGCCGACGACGAGTGGCAGATCGAACATGAGATTCAGCGCGATCGCCCCACCGACGACCTCCGCGAGATCGGTCGCCGCGGCGACGAGCTCCGCCTGTCCCCAGAACGCCAGCCGCTGCGGCTTTCCGAGCCGGTCCCCCAGCAGCTCAGGGAGGGATTTCCCCGTGACCAGACCGAGCTTGGCGCTCTGGTACTGGATCAGCACCGCCATCGCATTGGACAACACGAGCACCCAGACGAGCAGATAGGCGTACGTCGCCCCGGCGGAGATGTTCGCGGCCACGTTACCCGGGTCAACGTAGGCGACCGCGGCGATGAATGCCGGTCCCAGAAGCGTTATGAGCGGACGCTTCACTCCGCCGTCTCTCGGCGCACCGAATTCTGCAGTTTTGTTGGACGACATACCTGAATCATGCTCCTCCGGCCCTCTGACCGCAACGCCGCATTGCCTTAGGTAACTGGCGGAGCCACGGTCGGAGAGGCTCCGCCTACCGATGGCCCGGATGTCGGCGACGACCGTCCTGTACCTGTCCCATCAGGTGCCCCCGGCAGCACGCAGGCACGGAGCGCTGACCGGTATCGGACTTTCGCGGTAGTTGCATGAAATGCTCCTGTGTCAGGCTCCGGTTCAACTCCCGAGGAGAATCCGATCACATCATCATCCCGTCGCCCCACACGGAGAGATCCCGTTCATTCAGCGGAACACGATCATCTCACCGTGGGTCATCGTGAAACACGAATCCGGATGGTTCGCCCAGCTCCGCCAGTCCCTCACCATCTCGTCCACGTCCGCGTCGGTGACCCCCGGGATGTCGGTCACCCGACCACGGAAGATCGCCCCCGAGATGCGGTCGGCCTGACCATTGCCCCACCACCGGCAACTGTCGGTGTCCGCGTACGTCCATGCGCTGGTCGTGATGACGGGATCGACGAACCCCGCGGCGTGTGCCCACGCGCGAAGATGACGCCCCGCATCCGGTTCCCCGCCGCTGCGCTTCGCGAGCTCCCGGTAGGTGTGTCGCCACCGTTCCATACCCGGGTAGTACGGGTACCAGGACATCGCCGCGTAGTCGGCGTCCCGCACCGTGACAACCCCGCCCGGAGCGCAGACCCTGTGCATCTCCGTCAGCGCCCTGACGGGGTCAACGACATGCTGGAGCACCTGATGCGCGTGCACCACCTCGAACGATCCGTCCGGGAACGGAAGCTGAAGAACATCCCCCACCACGAAGCGGGTCCCCGAATCGCCTCGACCCGCAGCCAGCCGCCGGGCGGCCCACAGTGGTTCGGCGGTGTTCTCGAGTCCGGTCACACGCCCCTCCGGGCCGACGATCTCCGCCAGGTCGAGGGTGATGCTTCCGGGGCCGCACCCGATGTCGAGAACACTCATTCCCGGTTTCAGGTACGACAGGAGATAGCCGCAGGAGTTCGCGGCGGTTCGCACGGAGTGTGACGCGAGAGTCGCGGAGTCATGGCCGTGGACGTACCTAGGTGCGGTCGAGTCAACCGGAACAGAACTGATCATGAAAGAAGTGTAGGGGTGTTTGTGGGCCCACCCACTCCTGACGAAGATGGTTCGACACGACCTACCGGAGCCCGCGGTCTCTCCGCAGGAAAATGTGGGCCATCTTGCGTGAGGGAAGGGAAAATCCGGCCATGCTTTCCGGGACACCCCCGAGGTCAATTCTCCAGAACAGGCGCCACCGTCGGAGCCCCCATCCCCTCATCCAGCGGACACCGTAGCCGCCTGGTGTCACGCGACCTGCAGAGGCTTGATACCGGCGATCGATCCACCCAGGGCCCTCCGCCGCATACGTAGCTCGTAGTTCGCCTGCAGGTTCATCCAAAACTCCTCGGAGGTACCGAAGTATCGAGCCAGCCGGATCGCGGTATCGGCGGTGATACCCCGCTTACCGTGGACTATCTCATTGATTCTCCGGGGCGGAACACCGATCTCCACGGCGAGCTTGTTCTGGGTGATGCCGAAGCCCTCGATGAAGTCCTCCATGAGAATCTCCCCGGGGTGAATCGGACTGATCAGATCGGTTTCAGTGATAGTCGACGAGTTCGACATTGTCCGCACCTCCCTTCCTCCAGATGAAACAGATACGCCACTGGGCGTTGACACGAATACTGTATTGTCCTCGTCGGTCACCGATCAGGCGCTCCAGCCGGTTACCCGGAGGTATTCGCAGATCCGAAACATCCTTGGCAGCGTGGATGAGCTCGAGTTTCCTGAGGGCCTTCCGCTGAACCGTCCGATCGATGCTCCTGACGTACTTCTCCTGCCAGATATGCTCGGTGTCCCTGTTGCCGAACGATCTGATCACATCAGCAGTGTATAACGGAATCCGTCATTGACGCCAGGCGTTAAAGTCCAGGTCCATGATCCGGGAGGGCCCCGGTTCCACATCTTGCCCGGTGCCCAGCACGGGTGCGGCGCGGGACGGAGATCACAGAAGCAGTGATGGACAGTTGGCTAAACGTTGAACTTGAAGTCCACCACGTTCCGAACATTACTTATGTGTTGATCTCCATGTCTTACGCTCTCAACTGCCAAACCGCGTCCCACCTTGCTATAATTGATGGCGTAGTCGAACGTCGACTACTACCCCGACCGGAGCAGTGCTCATCCGGCGGAAAAGATGAAGACCCCAGCACGAGCACACCGGGGTAAGAGGGACTGGCGGGCGACCCGCCACCTTCGGATAACAGGGCAGGGTCGCGTGTCGGGCACAAGGGATGGGCTCCTCCGACTGCCACTGGTGACCCACACTCGCGGTACCGGCGTGACTCCCGGCGCGAGGTCAAAGGCCAGAGTCACGGGTTCCGAGCGAGATGGACGCGCTCGGGTAGACCGGCCGATTGCGAACCACACTCGTCGGGCCTGGCGCTCCAGCGACGAGGACAGAGGCCAGAGCGCAGCCGCCCTCATCGGTAGGTGAGGGATCGTAGAGGCGGCCACGAGTACACGGGTATTGACTCCTAGGGAGTCCCTGTGTCCTCGACACGCCACGTCCAGTCCACTTTTCTTACCCTCCAGCAGGCAGCCGCCGAGGGTTATTCCGCTTACTCCACACTTCGGAAGTACATCGCTGACGGCCGGCTGCCCGCCGTCAAGGTCGGTTCGCGCGTCAAAGTTCTGCGCACCGACCTCGACGCTCTCGCGGTGACCGTCAAGCGTGCGACCTTCGACGAGATCGAAGCCGCCGCAGAACGGCTCGCCGCCTCCGCTCCCCCGCTGAGCGACGTCCAGGTTCGTCGCCTCAGCACGATCTTCGGCAGTGCGTCATGAGCGCCGCGGCCTTCGGCTGGGCGCGTCACGAGATCACTGATGGCGCACGGCGCGGCATCGTCTTCGAGGTGCTCGTGCGACGTCGCGCCCGAGAAGCGGTCAGCGGTGGTGCAACCGTGCCCAAGGATGTCTCAACCAGTGGGGAGTCAGAATCCGAGAATCCGGCCGCCGGATGTGACAGTTCCGAACTGTCACACTTACTAGGCCCCTCCGAGACGGGTGTTTCCCCTGGTCGTGGGGAAGATATTCGGGCACGGTCACAAGCCGCTATGGGGAGCCCCGAGTCTCGACCGTGTGACCGTGGTTCTGAGACCGGCTCGGCGCCGCTCGCGCCGAGCGCTGTCGTCGCGAGCAAGTCCGTAACCGCGACGGCGTTCGGCGATCTCTCGTCGGTAAAGGCGATGGGCACGGGCCGCGCCGGGATCGTCGTCGGCCTAGACACGGAGTTCACGATCGTGGGCGGCGCTCGGGTCGTCGACTCTTACCAGTTCGCCGTGCCGGATCCACTCGATCCGTCGGTGATGGTCGAGGTCGTCATCCTGCCTCCGTTGGGCTCCGGCGCGCGTATCTCGCTGCACACGGCACTGTGGACCGTAGTCGCTGCTGCTGAGCTGTGGCGCTCGCCTCTGGTGCCTGATGCGGTGGGTTCGCGAGGCGTGCCCCGTGGCATGTTCTGGTCTGAGGACTGGGAGGAGCGCCGCGAGGCATTGGCGAGGCTGAGGGTTCCCCTCGTCCTTGCCTGCCACTACGGGGCAGCAGACCTCACGACGTTCCGCTCGGGCGGGAAGGCTCGGGAGCTGGACGTCCTCGTCCGCCTGACCTCAGCTGCTGGTGGCCTTGTTAGTCTCCTGCCGTTTCGCTCGCAGCGCGGCAACGAGAACGGGCATTGGTGGCAGAGCCTGTCGGTGACCGTGCGCGACACCATGTCGCAGGCTCCTGCTGGGAAAAAGACGCTGACAGCGCTCGGCGAGGCGTGCGGCGTCGCGAAGCTCGACGTGCCGGATGGCTGGATCTCCAGGATGACCGACTACCGGCGCGAACACTTGGCGGAGTTCCTGGAGTACGGCGTCAACGACGCCGTCATCGTCGTGGAGTACCTCGCCCGGTTGTGGGGCGACGGCACCGTCCCGCCGATCACGCTCAGCGGTGGTGCCGCTGCCGCGCTCGTCAACGCGGGCAGTGCCTACCTCGAAGCGTCCTCTCCTGCTGAGTTCCGTCGGCTGTTCGCTGGGCTGGTGGACGAGGACGAGGGTGTCGAGGCCGTCGAGGAAGGCGACCGGCTGAGCTTCTACGCGAAGCGGGGGCGCAACCCGCTCGACGGCGCAGCAGCTCAGCTGTCCACGGCATTCGCTCGCGCTTACCACGGTGGCTTGAACTCGTGCCCAATGCCGGGCTATTACGCCTTCCCGACCGTGGACATCGACGCACGGAACGCGTACCCGACGGCGATGGCGCTGGTGCGTGACCTCGACTGGGAGGCCGGTGCTATCGAGGATGTCGCGCACGAACGCGTCATCACCATCGATGACGTTCCGACGGCGACGACGCCCTTCGTCGGGTTCGTCTCCTTCGCATTCCCGGCTGACGTGTTGTACCCGTGCCTGCCCATCGTCGCCGATGGGACGCTCATCTATCCGCGCACGTCCGAGGGCGTCGCCGGGACGTGGGTGTGCGGTCCTGAGCTGTGGCTCGCGCTCAGACTCGGTGCTGAGGTGCACTGCCAGATCGGGTACCTGGGTCGTGAGCTGCGGCAGAACGGTGGCCCGAGTCTCTCCCTCCGGCATGGCGTCAAGCAGCTCATCGACGACCGCAACGCGGCCAAGGCGCTGTTCGGCAAGGGCTCGCTGGAGGAGCAGACTCTCAAGACCGCCGTGAACAGCATTTACGGCAAGACGGCGCAGGACGTTGCTGAGCAGCGGTCCTGGGATGCACGTGCGCAAGAGATGGGCAACGTCGGCGGTTCCGCCGTGTCCAGCCCCTACCACGCGGCCACCACCACGTCTCTGGTGCGTGCACAGCTGCTGGCGACGATGAACCAGCTGAACGAGAACGGTAGGGACGTCTACTCAGTGACCACCGACGGCTTCATCACGAACGCCACCGTGACCGAGGTCGCCGCCCTGGACCTCTACGGGCTGAAGGAGGTGCTCAGCGACGCCAGGACCGCTCTGACCGGGGATCCGTCTATCTGGGAAGCCAAGCATGCGCAGTCCGGCCTGGTGAACTTCACGACGCGTGGGAACGTCTCCCTCGACCTCGGCGGCGTGTGCGCTCACAACGGCCTCAAGGCCCCAAAGGGCGTTGTCCCTGACAGCGCCAAGGACCGTGAGCTGCTGCTGGCCTCCGTCGTGACCCGCGAAGGACGGGTCCCGAACGGATACACCAGGTTTCCGTCGTTCCAGGAGCTGTCTCGTACGGAGGGCCGGAAGGACTTCCTGCCGTCCCGGGTCGAACGCTCGGTCTCGATGGACTACGACCTCAAGCGCAGGCCCGTCATGCCCTCCATGACGCCCGAAATGGTGCCCCTGCCCGACGGCACCACCCACGAGATTGCGACCTTCACCACGCACCCGTGGGAGCGAGTCGAGGACTGCCTGCGCGCTCGCCAGATCGCCCGCGACATGGCCGAGACGGGATGCTTGCGCACCGTCGCTCAGTGGCGCAACTGGAACCTGAAGTTCGCGCACGGTAAGGGCCGCCGCATCAGGACCCCGCAGCGCGCTGTCCTGATGTCCATCGTAATGGCGCATCGCCAGGGTGTGGTCTCGATCCCGACGCTCGCTGACCGCTCGCTGAGCATCACCGAGCGACTCGACTGGCTCGGCGAGTGGGGGCTCGGCACCGTATCGCGCGGCGACTGGGACAACGCCCGCCGGCCCGAGCGGGCGTCCCAGATGCTCCCCATCGACACGCTCGACCCATACCTCGGCCGGATGAAGTCCATGTCTCCCGGCGAACACCCCACGGACGCCGACCGGCTCCCGTACTGACCAGCTCAACGACCCGTAAGGAACGCCCATGAAGAACGACGACCAGATGCTCGACGACCTGATCCAGGACATGCAGGACTGGAACACGGTGCGCGTCGCGTTAACGGACTGGCTCATCAGTGGACGCGCTCCCGGCGACGCCTGGCAGGCCCGCGACCCCAGGCGCACCACGATCGAGGGGTCCCTGCGCTCTGAGGCACTCGTGCTTGGCGCGGTGCTCGACCGGCTCCGTGAGGACGTGCAGGAAGCACGAGACGAAGGTGTGCCCGAAGACGCGATCATCGCTGCCCTCGATCTTCCGGCCGAGATCGTATCAATGGCCCTCGGAGAGGGCGACACCCTGAACGAAGAGGAGAACTGACCATGAGCAACAAGACCACGACCAACCTCGACGAGCTGATCGAGCAGGAGCGCCGCCGTGCGTCCGAGCGCATCGCAAAGCTCAAGCGTGCCGCCGCTGCCGAGCAGCGCCGTATCGACGGGAAGGTCATCGATCTGCTGCGCGCCCAGAGCCCCGGCCTCTACGACCGGCTCTCTCAGGAGGCGGCCGATGCCCTGGAGGCAGAGAAGGCGAAGAGGTCAAGGCGTGCGAAGAAGGCGGCATCGTCTTCGGGATCGGTGAACGACGGGACTGCCTCGCAGACCGTCGATCCCGAGCATGAGGAGGCGGCACCGTGGAACGGCTGACGACTTCGATCCGGGACCTGCGCCAGCGTCCCGGGACCCCCTCGCCCGCAGGGAGCGCAGCGACCGAGGACGAGGGCCAGCGGTTCTTGGAGGACATGAGCGCCAGCGAAATGTCCGACAAGAACCCTGCTGGCCGTCTTCCGTACGCCCCGGAGAGCGAGCCCGACTCCCCAAGCAGCGCTGGTCGTGCTCGTACGGAGGGGTGTGCGGAAGACCCGGCCCTGGCAGCGGAGCTGCACCACGATTCCCAGGTGAACACCGGTCGTGGTGCTGCGCAGAGGGCAGAGTCGGCCGAGGCTCCGGTGGAGCCTCGGAACAGCCGTCGTCGGGAGGTCTCTCTCGACGTGCGGCTGACGGTGGCTGATCGCGATGCGATCCGCCGCCGTGCCCACGTGCTCGGAGTCAAGCCGAGCGCATGGGCTCGTGCCGTCATGCTCGACGCGCTGGACTCGAGATCCTCGAAGGTCGATCAGCTGGAGAACAACGCGGGAGTGAAGGAGGCGACGCCTACGTCTCTTGTTCCTGCAGTAGAGCAGCTGCGTCGAGTTGGTGTGAACCTGAACCAGGCGCTCCGCAAGAGTGCTGCCGTCGATGACGGCCTCCTTCACGAGGTGATGGTTGCGGTGGACGAGGTGCGTGCCTCGCTCGGCGATCGGACGCGGACATGAGCACCGTGAACGTCCGCCCCTCGACCAACGCTGCAGGAGCCGTGGGGTACATCCTCTACGGGCGTGACCCTGAGGTGCGCAGGGAGCTGCTCAGGGTCGGATCGACGCGTGCCGCCGCGTATGCGATGTCCATGGTCGACGGCGGGTCGACTCCGGCGGAGTTCATCGCGTGTGCTGAGGCGCACGCCGCTGCTCATGGCCGGACGAACCAACTTCAGAGCTACGTTCTGGCGTTCCACCCTGACGAGTTCGACGTGACCTCGCAGGCCGACCTTGAGCGCATCCGGGACGTGGCCGTCGAACTCGCGGAACGCATGCACAGCGCTGACTACATGGTCGCGGTGCACTCTGATTCCGCCGGAGGTCACGGGCATGCACACATCCTGGTCATCAACCACGACAACCTCACCGGTAAGAGCCTCCAGCGGTACACATCGTGGAAGCACGGATTGCGCCAGCTGAACGACGAGCTGATGGCAGACGAGGGTCTGCGTATGCTCCCCGATCCCGCGGAACCGAAGCCCGACTGGGAGCTGCGGCGCGAGGACTTCGCGCCGGGCGGATTCGAGCAGGCCCTCGGGGACAAGGTCTATGACGCACTGACCGACTCGCGCTCAACGAATCGCGGGGCGTTCGAGCACGTCCTCGCCGAGCGCGGGGTCACGCTCGCGGTGACGAACCGCGACGGCTGGAGTTACAAGATGCGCCGGGATGACAACGGGAAGCTCGGCCGGAAGAAGGCCTCGGCGCTGACACCCGAGTTCACCGCCGAAGGTGCTCAAGAGATCTTTGACTACCACTCACAGAAGGGACAGGCTCATGGGAGCACTGGACAGGATCAAGCAGGCCGACGAGCAGCAGAAGACTACCGAGCTCCTGGAGGCCTTGATCTCACAGCGCGACGCCGACAGGCAGCAGATCGAGCGGCTGACGAAGGCCGTCGCCGACCTGACCGGGTACGTGAAGGTGATGGACGAGGAGCAGACGATACGGCTGGATCGCCTGTCGACCTCGCCGCGGCTCGAGTTGCCCTCCACGCTGCCGCTCGACGCCGAGACGAAGAGGCGGCTGACCGAAATCGAGAAGACGCTGAGCGCCGTCGCGCAGCAGCTGAGCAGCAGCGAGGTCGTGAAGCTGCCCGGCGGGTCCTCGGTGACCCGGGCGGACCTGGCCGCGTACTCGATGACGACGAAGATCAGCGAGGAGCTGAAGATGACGGCTTCGGCCTCGGCTGACCTCGCCGAGGCCGTGCGCAAGCGCGGCCACGTCCGTATCGACACGGACAGGCTCACCGAGCACGCTGTGAAGGTACTCGATGACCGACTTGCAAAGGCCGTCGAGGTTCCCGTCCAGAGGGTCGAAAAGACCGTCGAGGGGCTCGAAGAGCGGGTGGTCAGGCTCGGCACCGAGAAGCTCGCCGAGGTGACCGACCGGGCCCGCGAAGTGGTCAGCACTGTCGGACGGGCCGAGCGGCGAGTCGAGCGGCTCTCGGCGAAGGTCACCTGGGCGACGGTCGGTCGTATGTGCCTTGCCCTCCTCCCGTTCACCGTCGCGTTCATCATGCTCACGGGGATGGTTGGTGGGATCACGCAGATGCTCGGCCTCGGACCGCTGCTCGGATGGGCCTGGGACTCGTTCGCCGACGCGAGTGCTTGGTGGGCGAAGGCACTCATTGCCCTCGCCGCCCTAGGCGGGTGCGCTCTGTTCGGCTGGCTGCTCTGGTGGCTCGGAAAGAAGCTGTACGAGAGCTATCGGGGCTGGTAGTCGGAAGAAAAGTGAGTGCCCGTAGCCGAAGCTACGGGCACTCTGAACTCAGTCGACGTCGGGGTCATCGCCGAACAGTTCGGCATCGGTGTCGTAATACCCGAGAAGGTCGCGCTGCTGGCGAATCAGCTCGACGGTTGCCTTGTGCAGGGCGAGCAGGTCATGGAGGTGAGCCTCCTCATCGCTCATCTCGGGGTTGCCGACCCACCAGCGAAACGATTCGGCGTGGCTGTAGGCGTTGGACTCAGCACTCATGATCGTTCCCTTCACAGGTCCCTGAAGACGTACACGGAGATCGCGTCGGCGCGGACGACCGTGTAGTCGTGTTCGAGGTCGCGGGTCCAGGCATCCCAGTTGAAGTAGCGCGCAAGTTCCTCCGGCGCGTCCTTCGGGATGAGGCCAATCTCCTCGGCGAGAGTCTCGGCGTAGTCTCGGAAGCTGCCCCACGTGCCGCAGAACCGCTCTTCGAAGTCGGGAACCGACGGCAGGTCTCCGGTGCCTTCTGCGACGTAGCTACCGGAGGTCACCCAAGCGCACAGGGCCTCGCGCTGGTGTTCGGGGGCGGCGAGGAGGACGCGAGCCCACTCTGCGGCTTCCGACGGGCTCATCTCGCCCGAGGTGGGGATGTTCTCGTGGTCCATGACCCACAGTTCTTCGCATCCAGGGCGCACGCGATGAGCGCCGCCGTGGACGTCACCAAGGGTGACTTCGTCGGCGGTCTCGGCGTCGAACCATTCGCCTACGAGACGAGCGTTGTTGTAGCAGGCGAGGCAGCCGATCCAGGCTCGGGGCGTGGTGTCGGTGTTCGTTCGGGTGGTCATGGCGGGTCTCCTCCGTGGTTGAGGAGAGCGGCGGGCGCGACAGGCAGTCGTGCTCGGTGAATCGACGCGCTTACGCCACGTCGCCGCTCTCAAGAGGTCTCCCGGCCACGCTCCGCGTGGCTACCCAACGAGGGGGTCTACCTCCAGTCGACGACGACGGACTCGGTCCTGAACCCCTTGCGCCCGCGCGGCTGCGGGAGAAGCGTGATCGTGGCGAGGGTGTCGATGGTCTGACGGCGGAGGTCAAGTGACGCTTCCCGGAATGCTGAGGCAGGGTCTTCCGCGCCCAGGATCGGGGCCAGGGCGCCAGAACGGCCACGCATGAGCTTCTCGGCTTCCAGCTCCTGGATGCGCGCCTCGGCTCCGTCGCGGACGCGCTTGAGGTCGCGCGCTTCGATGATCTCGGCGTCGTAGTCGGCCTCGGCGCGGAGGATCCGCGCCCGCTGGTCACTGATGGCGGCGTCGAGGCCTGCGGCGTGCGCTCCACCATCCGGCGCCTCAACCATTGCGGTCGCGTCCTTGCGCGCGAGACGCTTGGCCATGACCTTCGTGACGAAGTCATCGATGGCGGCGCCCGAGCGCACGATGTGCCCCGCGCACTTGTACCCGCGCGGTGCCCCGGTCACCTTCTTTCCGCAGGTCTCGCCGGTCTTTTCGTCGAGGACATAACCACAGCGATACAGTCCGCTGCCGAGGTGCTTTCGCTTCGTGGAGCCAGACGTGTTCGTGACGCGCTCGGTGTCGTCGAGGACCTGCTGCGCCTTCCACCATGTCTCATCGTCGACGATTGGTTCCCACTGCCCCCGGATAGGCTCTCCGGCGTCGTCACGAAGGATCTGTGCCTTCCACATCCGGCGGCGCTTCCCGTCCGCCTGAGCGAACTTCGGTGTGTACGTGCTCAGCGCGGCGTAGCGCGGATTCCGCAGGATGCCCAGCACGGTCGAGGGAGACCACGGACCGTCCTCGACGATCGGCCTAGGTTCGAGGCCCTGCTGCGCGCGGGCGGTGGCGCGCTCGACGCTCACGGTGTGCGTGTGCTTGGGAAGTGGTGTGATCCCATCGATCTGCTCGGTGCCACTGAGAGCCCGGGCGAGCGATCGCAGCGACTCGGGGTGCTCGATCCTCGTGAACAGGTCGTAGATCGCCCTCACGGCCTCAGCCTCGTGGGGGATCACTTCGCCGTCTACGGCGTAGCCGAGTGGGCGCATGCCCTTCGGAGCACGCCCCTGCATGGCGCGCTGACGCTGGGCTGCGGACTGACGGGCGCTCTTGCGCTCCATCTCAGCTCGTGCGACGGCGGCCTTGATGCGGGCGTACATTCGGCCGCCGTCGGTGGAGAGGTCCGCGTCTCCGTTGGCCGTGACGAGGGCAAGGCCTCGCAACTCAGCAGCATCGATCCAGTCCTCCAACTGCCGGGGCTGCCTGGTGAGCCTGTCAAGGTCGTAGCAGATGATCGCGTCGAACCGACCGTACTGGTAGTCGGCGACCATGCGGTCGTAGTCCGGGCGGATCGCGGTCCGGTCGGTGGCGCTCTTGGACTGGTCCACGTAGGTCTCGATGACGTCCCAGCGCCGGAACCGGGCGAGGTTCTCGCAGTCCTCGCGCTGACGGTCGATGGCGAGCCCGTCCATCTCGCGGTCCTGACTGATGCGAAGGTAGATCGCTGCTTTGCGGTGTGAAGTGGAGCGCTCGTTCATGTACCCAGACTAGCCTCTGACGTAAGCGCCGTCCATGACTGATAATATCACCATCAGTGTGCATAGTGATAGAGTTGAGCCATCTAACCAAACGCACAAGGCACCCCAGGAGACGGCCATGCCGCAGCTGACCCTCAGCTTCCCCGACCTTGCCGAGCACGCAAACCGAGTCCACCCCGAGCTTAAGACGCTCGTTCAGGAATTTTCCGAGACCGGCCGTGCCCGGTTCACAGAGTCAGCGTCACTGTGCGAGATGTGGATTGATCCCGAATTCATGAAACTACTCAACACTCTTCAACTCGATGGTCGGCTGCCTAACATCGATACGAACATCAACGCCGGCCATGACTTCAAGCGCGTCTTGACGTATACGATGCCGGAGGGCGGCGAGACTGCGGATGTCAGCGACATCATCCAGCGTGCATGGACGGCAACGGTCGACACATACGCGGGCGCCCTCTACCGCCGAGCGAAAGGGATCGCGGCAGAAAACTCGAACTCGAGCTGGACCCCCGACCAAGCCACGAGTGCCCCAACTATCTAGACAGGGTCCACGGCTTGATACGCCACGTGAGACAACCTTCGCTTTACGCGCGAACATTCCCAGGCCGACCGATCAGCCGGCCAAGACCCGCTTGATCAACGCCGCGATGTCATCCCGCTGAACCTGCTGAACCTGCTCACGGAACGTCACTTCAATACCCTCCGACCTCATCGACCTGAAGCACCGTCGTCCTGAGTTTCTCGCTCTCTCGCACGCCGGAGCGCTTCTTGACGTCCTTGGTTTCGATGAGGTGGTTACGCGGGAGCCGCCATCGTCGCGCTTAAGCAGATACATGAAGTCTGGGCTCGTGGCCCTCCCTCAACTCCGCGCATTGCTACATTAAGGCTAGTCCTCGACTGCCGCTTGCAAAGCCAGTCGAAAGTCACCCATACGAATGTCCGAGTTATAGAACGGAAGCCCAGTTATCCGATACTCCGTATTGTCCACATAATTTGTGTGAGGGACCGCGTTCTCCCTGAGCGCGAGGAGGAACTCTTCCTTCCACTTGTCGGTTTCGAGTAGGTGCGTTCCCTTCGGTTCCACGTAGATCTGTTCCTGCTTATAGGGCTGCCCCCCTTTTCGCAGGAATAGTAGGTAGTCCGGCTCGAATCTCTCTCCGGTTGCGAACGAGTAGATGGCCAACGGCGCCAGCCGTTCGTTGCGCACCAGGAAGACCTCGTCATACTGCTTCTTGAGGTCGTCGACGACGGTCGAGAAGTACTTGACGAAGGACTTTTCTTCGCTGGTGCCGTAGTTGTCGTTGTAGACGTACCAGTCTGCGTTTTCGAGGTCGATGCGGCGGCTGGACTCGGGATCGTTGGTTTGGCTGGTGCCGATCCCGCCTTCGACCGGGTTCGCGATCTGTAGGCGCTTGTTTCGGAGCACCTCATTCAACCGTGTGGCTTCGAACTGGTGCGCACCTCTGTAGGTGGCCTTGATACCTGCCAGGTAGCTGGCGACGGCTCGGAACACCTTGTCTAAGCCTGCCCGCAGATCGGCCGCAGTGAGGTCTTCGGTGTCGCTTTGGAAGGTGATCTCAGTTTCACCAAGATAATCGCTAGATGTAACGAACTTGCGGGTCGATTCCAGATGAGGGAAATAGTGCTTGAGCGCCTCGAAGCGCAGTGCGTCGTAACACGCCAACGATCCCAAGACCACATTCAACGGCATCTCGTTGATCTTTCGGCGGATCGTATGAACCTTCGGGCTCTTGGGCGCTTCTGTTTGCCCAGTGTCTGTTTCAAAGAGGCTCACGAGCCGTGAGGGCGCGTGGCGGACATCAAGCTGGTAGATCGCCGACTTCACCCGGTTATCCAGCTGAGTGACCTCGTGGCGGGAGACTTCCTCGCGGCGGTTACTGAACACCATCGCTTTGTGGTAGAAGTCCGTCTGCCTGAACGACGGTTTGAGTTCGTAGGTGACTTCGGTGACTTCATCGGGCAGCAAACCCGTTTCGCGCAGTGCGAGGCGCAGCTCGGTGATGTACTTCGAGTCCTGCTTGGAATGGTAGAGCAGGGTTTCAAGGAGCCGGCTCGGGCTGTCAAGGTCGTGATCGTACTTGCGGACGAACATGTCTTCTTGATCGCGGTCCACGGACTCGTTGTCGAGCAAGAACGGGAAGTAGCGGGCTCCGCGCCCAATCAGCTGCGCCTCCTTGATCGTGTACGCACCGGGCTTGCCAGCTTTGCCTCCCTGACGTGTCTCGTACAGGCGGACGATGTCGTACAGGTTGAGCACGTCCCAGCCCTCGTTGAGCATGTCCACCGTGAAGATAATCCGATACGGGTTGGAGTGATCTTCGAGCGAGTTCACCGCCAGCTGCTTCTCAGTAGAGTTGTCGGTCGAACCGTTCATGATGATGGCGTTCTCTTCCGCGAACCCCTGCTGGATGCTTGAGCGCAGGGAGCGCAGGCTAGGATCCTTCTCCTGGAAGTAGCCAATCGCTTGTTTCATGAGACCGTCGGTGGCCATGTCCAGGATTTCGTTCTCAGTAAGCCGTTGGAGTCGCTGGAAGAACTCATCGTAGACCGCTTTTGAATCATCGATCCGCTGCGACTTCAACAGCACAACGGGCTTCGAGTAGACACCGCCGTCAGCGAACAACGCACGGCGGTATTCAGACACGATCAGTGCTTGCAGCGTTCGACCCCACGGGTCGAGGACGGACTGGAAGTTCTGGAAGTCCTTCGTGAACCCCGACTCGCGGAAACGCGCCAGTGGGTAGTCAAAGACGATCTTGTCCTTGTACTTCCGAAGGATGTTGCGATCGCGCAGATCGACAGTCGCCGTGAACTCCAGCAGCACATTGTCCCGGTTGCCCAAAAAGGCTGAGCTGACCGTGTACTCCCACGAGCGGTCTTCCTCGTCCTCAGCTTTCGTTGCCCTCTTGGTTCGCGTGTTCACGTGGTGTGACTCGTCAGAAATCATCACCACGGGTGCATCCTCGAAGTCGTCGCTGGTGAGCGCGTTTTCCTTCGGCTCGAGGAAATCTATGTGTAGCTTTTGCGTCGTCGAGAAGCAGAGGTTGATCGCATTCGGATCGGCAGCAGCAAAGTTGCTCACCTCGTTGATGGGAACCCGCATACCATCGATCTCGATTGACTCCGCGAAAAGATACTTCGCTGACGTCGAGTCCAAGAAGTTGGCTTTGGTCTTCTCGATGATGTTCGTCTGGTTCACAAAAAAGAGGAAGTTACGGTAGCCAAGCGAATAATAGTGCAGGATAAGGCCAGCCATCATCACAGTCTTACCCGAACCTGTTGCCATATGATACAGAAGATGCGTCTGCCGGTTCTTCGACAACTTGTCGTTACTCAAGTACTCGAGGGTGTTTGAAAACGCATGCTCCTGGTACTCACGCAGTTCAATGTGTGGAGCGAAATTCCTTGCGATGTGAGGTGGGAGCTCACGCTTTGACCCGAAGTTGTAAAACTGATCAAGCTGCTGAAACAGAAACAAATCCTGGCTAGATGAAGTGCTCATCATTCGCCCTTCTCGTAGAAGGACTTGGTGAAGGCTATGTCATATTCTGAGAGACCAAGATCTTCATCGTCCACATCAGACGCATTGACATAAAGACGGTTCTTGTCGACTAGCTCGGCGACAACCCTCTTCTGTTCATCCAAAGTCAGATTCACGAACTCATTATCCATCTCCGTCAGCTCCCCGGGAAGAACCGAAGGGCGTAGGAGTCCGCGCTGGGTCGCAAGGTGTAGCACGCCCTGGACTTCGCTAGTGGTTGACGCCCTCTGAAGAGCGCCCAATAACGCTTCACCTTGTTCAGCGAGTTCTACATATACAAACGAGCCGCCGCCCCGCCACTGAACGGCCCTAGAAATACCACTAGCATCACCGTCAATTACGTTCTTCAATCTGGATAGAGCGAGGCTCTCTATATACTCCATCTGCTCGACGCCTATGTATCGGCGGCCTATTTTATGTGCTACCGCAGCAGTCGTGCCAGATCCAAGATGAAAATCTAGGACCAGATCGCCGGGGTCAGAACTCATTTCGAGCACTCTTTCAATCAGACGCTCTGGCTTCTTGCCGTTCTTAAGCTTCACGCCCCCCTCTGAAGAAATTCCCGTAGTCTTGATATCCGTCCATAGCGAACCAATTTCTTTGACTATGACGCGTTTACCATTCAAGAGTTTTATGTTTTTTTCGTAAAAACGAACCATTCGACCGCGGTACGTGAGAATGTCATCAAGAGTTTCGCGGCGGTATACATCCCAAGAATTGCTTTCTGCAGAACGCGCCATCGCTTCCCGCAGGCCCCTCCCCGCTCCTTTCGGAGAGATTGTCTGAAATATTCTATAAGCGTTTTCGACAACGAATTTAATCCGTTCTTCGGGAGCAATACCGCGCTCCTTCATGTGCGCCTTCAGGGACATCACTTCCCAGCTCGAAGGAACTGACTCCGCATCAAAGTTCAGAATGATTTGGTTGTACGCTGTGTCATACTCAGCAGAAGGCAAAAAGAGAGGTCTGTATTTGCGTAGTTTACGGTTACGGGCAAAGAAGATGCCGTACTCGCAGTTCTTTGGCATAAACGGGTTCTGCGCCTCGTTAGCGGCCCCCTCATTCATACGTATTTCCACGATCTGTATGAAGTTACCAGCACCAAACAATTCGTCCATAAGGACTTTTAGATACGGCATCTCATTATCATCACACTGAACAAAGATCACCCCATCAACGCTCAATAGTCGCTTTGCGAGTGCGAGCCTGCTACGCATGAACGTCAACCAAGTTGAGTGATTAAATCGATCGTTATAAGCGAAACCATCGGAACCGGTGTTGTACGGAGGGTCGATGTAAATGCATTTCACTTGCCCTTCGTACCGTTCCAGAAGCGAACTAAGAGCAAGAAGGTTATTTCCTTTGATGAGAAGGTTTTCGTGCTCATCGAATTCCGTTACCTGTTCTCTCCCTTCTGCCGTGTATCGGGTGGCGTTGCAGAAGGCTTTGGGCGCTAGGAGTCTACCTACTTCGTCGGGCGCAAGGGTTTCGTTATAGAAAATCTCTTGGCGTTTTTCGTCTTCTTTGGCTTGACCACCTTCGAGCACACAGTCTTTGTATGGCCATACCAGGGTTACTTCGTTTGACGAGGTAATGAGGTCGCGGTCGTTGGCTGAGAGGCCGATCTTGTTGCGGTAGCTCGTGTAGCTGTCGGGTAGAAATTCTTTAGAGCTGACGACCCACATGAATTTCTCTTGATCGAAGATGGTGATGCCATCGACATCTTTGAAAAAATGTCTCTTGAGAATGGGGGAGGCCACGAGGCTGCGAATAAGATTGGTATCGAACTGGTTAACAGCGTCCCGCACACGCGGTTTAAGCAACTGACCATCTTGAGAAATGAAACGCTCATCACTCTTGAGCACGGTTTCTAGTTCTTGCAGGAACGTCATTGTTTAACCCCTACTCTCACTTGGCATCTACTGCTACGATCACCGAGTATAATCTCTCGCCATTCAGACCACTTCCTCGGCTCTGTGTGAGTCGGTCTCACTTCTTGCTCCCAGACGGAATCCCTGTACGGAACTCCACCACGTCGCCGTCGGCCATGACGTAGTCCTTGCCCTCCTGGCGGACCTTGCCTCTGGCCTTGGCCTCCGCCATGGAGCCGGCTTCGTCGAGGTCGGTGAAGGCGACGATCTCGGCCTTGATGAAGCCGCGTTCGAAGTCGGAGTGGATCACGCCGGCGGCCTGGGGGGCGGTGTCGCCCTTGTGGATCGTCCAGGCCCGGGATTCCTTGGGGCCTGCGGTGAGGTAGGTCTGCAGGCCGAGGGTGTCGAAACCGGCGCGGGCGAGGGAGTGCAGGCCCGGCTCGTGCTGACCGACGGATTCGAGGAGCTCGGCGGCCTCCTCCTCGTCGAGTTCGAGGAGCTCGGTCTCGGTCTTGGCGTCGAGGAACACGCAGTCGGCGGGTGCGACCAGGGCGCGGAGTTCCCGCTTGCGGTCCTCGTCGGTGAGGACCGTCTCGTCGGCGTTGAATACGTAGAGGAACGGCTTCGCGGTGAGCAGGTGGAGTTCGCGCAGCGTTCCGAGGTCGATCTCGTCCTTGGCCTTGAACAGGGTGCGGTCGTCCTCGAGGATCGTCTGCGCCTTCTTGACGGCCTCGACCTCGGCGGCCTTGGCCTTGTCCTTGCGTGCCTCCTTCTCCAGGCGCGGGATTGCCTTCTCGATGGTCTCGAGGTCCGCGAGGATGAGTTCGGACTCGATGACGGCCATGTCGCTGACGGGGTCGACGCGTCCGTCGACGTGGATGACGTCGTCATCGTTGAAGACCCGGACGACCTGGCATATGGCGTCGGATTCGCGGATGTTGGCGAGGAACTTGTTGCCCATGCCCTCACCCTGGGAGGCACCCTTGACGATGCCCGCGATGTCGACGAAGGACACGGTCGCGGGCAGGATGCGCTCGGACCCGAAGATCTCCGCGAGACGCTTCAGGCGCGCGTCCGGCAGTTCGACCAGCCCGACGTTGGGCTCGATGGTGGCGAACGGGTAGTTCGCCGCCAGCACATCGTTGCGGGTCAGCGCGTTGAACAGGGTTGACTTGCCGACGTTGGGCAGTCCGACGATTCCAAGAGTAAGGCTCACAGTCGCACATCCTATCAATCTCCGTCCTCCGGGCCGGACACCGCCGGAGCCACCTCGACGTACGCCGGTCGCGGGCCGCCCTCCTCCACTCCCCGGAGCCCACCCGCGTTCCCATCCGACGGAAGCCCTGTTCCATGCAGTGAAATGAGCTGCTAGAGTCATTCCAGGTTAAGAAAAACCGTAGAACGCGCTGAAGGTAATCGGCGTGGCACCACCCCTGCCACCGACACCTGAGCCGGACACCTGACCGCGGCCGTGATCCCAGTCACCACCCCGACGCCCACCGATCGCCGCGGCATCTCCTCATCCGACTTGATCCGAAAGGCCGGCAATGGCTGCTGACACTTCTCAAGGTCGCGAAGTATTCTCCACCCGCATAGCGTTCCTGCTGGCGGCGATCGGTTCCGCCGTGGGCCTGGGTAATATTTGGCGCTTCCCCTACGTCGCCTATGAAAATGGCGGCGGAGCATTCCTGATCCCCTACATGGTGGCTCTGATCACCGCGGGTATCCCCCTCCTCTTCCTTGACTACGCCATGGGCCACCGGTTCCGTGGCTCCGCTCCCCTCGCCTACCGCCGTCTGCGGACCTGGGCCGAGCCGGTCGGCTGGGTGCAGGTCGGCGTCTGCTTCATCATCACGATCTACTACGCGGCAATCATCGGCTGGGCGGCGCTCTACACCCTGAAGTCCTTCAACACGGCGTGGGGCAGCGACCCCAACACCTACTTCTTCGAGGACTTCCTCAGGTTCGACAGCACCCAGATGATCTCGATGGACATCGTCCCGCAGATCGCACTCGCGCTGGCGTTCGTGTGGATTCTGGCCATCATCGTTCTCGCGATGGGCGTGGACGAGGGCATCGGACGCATCTCCAAGGTGTTCATGCCGATCCTGACGGTGCTCTTCATCCTCGTCGTCGGCTACTCCGTCACCCTGGAGGGCGCGGCCGAGGGCCTCGACGCCTTCTTCACCCCGAACTGGGCCGCGCTGAGCGATCCGGGCGTGTGGGTCGCCGCGTACGGCCAGATCTTCTTCTCCCTGTCGATCTGTTTCGGCATCATGCTGACGTACTCCTCCTACCTGAAGCCGCGCACCAACCTGACGGGCACCGGCCTGGTGACCGCGTTCGCGAACTCCTCCTTCGAGGTTCTCGCCGGCATCGGCGTCTTCTCCGCTCTCGGCTACATGGCCGTGCAGCAGAACGTCGCCGTCGACGAGGTCGCCACATCCGGAATCGGTCTGGCGTTCATCGCCTTCCCGACGATCATCAACCAGATGCCGCTTGGACCGGTCTTCGGCGTCATGTTCTTCGGCTGCCTGACGGTCGCCGGCTTCACGTCACTGTTCTCCCTCCTCGAGGTCGTCGTCTCCGCGGTCAAGGACAAGCTCAACCTGCCGCGCAAGGCCACGGCCCTCGGTGTCGGTGTCGTCATGACACTGATCTCCCTGACGCTGTTCGCCACGACCTCCGGTCTCGCGACTCTCGACATCATGGACAAGTTCGTCAACAACATCGGCATCGTCGGCATCGCACTGGTCGCCATCATCATCCTCGACTGGATTCTCCGTCGTGCGGACGAGATGGCACTGCACCTCAACGCGGTGTCCAGCTTCCGGGTCGGCAACCTGTGGCGGATCTGCGTCGTGAACATCACCACCATCGTTCTCGGCTACACCCTCCTCCAGGAGCTCATCAGCCTCGTCCGGGAGAACTACGGCGGCTACACCGACCTCCAGATCAACATCTGGGGCTGGGGCGTCGTCGGGCTGATCGTCGTCGCGGCGGTCGTCATGAGTCTCGTCCCGTGGCGCGGCAACATCGCCCTGGTCGGTCCTCCCGGCTCCGACTTCGGCGTCGACCCCGACCTGCAGCTCGAGATCACCACCCCGCAGAAATACGATCCGGAACGCCCGCGTCACGCCGGCTTCGCGGTCGAACAGTTAGGAGCCCGCAAATGAGTGGTATCGCAATCATGATGATGATCCTGTTCATGGTGGTCATCTGGGGCGGCCTCCTGGTCAGCATCTTCGCCCTGCGCAAGCACCCCGATGATTCCTCCGGAATCCTCGGCGACTCGCACCTGGCGACGGACGACGTCCTCATCGAGCAGGAGAAGGCCGGTCCCCCGGCCCGCAACAACGACTGATCCGCCCGTGATCCCAACGGGCCCGAACCCGCCCCCGACCGTCAACCACGGTCGCGGGCGGGTTTCCGGTTCCGGGGACAGGGACCGGGGCTCTGCCCACCATCCCTTCAGTCCACCATCGGGGCACCGTGTTCAGGCGCACACTGTTTTAGGGCAATATAGGGACTGTGAACGACCCCCGCGATTCATCCGACCGCGTCTCCGGCACCAGCCCCGGGGACAGCTCGACGCTGTCCGGGTCCTTCGACCCGACGGCGTCGCCGCATCCGACGGGCGATCAGTCGCTGCGCGGGCCCGAAACCCTCGCCAACGAGGCCTCCCGAACGTTCGAGGAGTTCCAGCCCGACGCCCCCATCGACCGCTCGGAGATCATCGCCGAAGGGCTGCGTGAGTTCGCGGCCTGGTGTCTCCGCCTGCTCATCGTCTCCGCCGCGACCTACATGGTCGGGTTCGTTCTACTGAAGGTGTGGCAGGGGGTCCTGCCGGTCGTCCTCGCCCTGATCGTCTCCTCCGTGCTCTACCAGCCCGCGTACTGGCTCCGACGACACGGCGTGCCCGGTGCACTGGCCGCGATCGTCACGATCGTCGGGACCCTCGCCCTATTCAGCGGGATGATCGCGCTGATGGCCCCCAGCGTCGCCCGGCAGTCGCAGGCTCTCTACTACCAGGCGTTCGAGGGCGTCCAGAGGGTCCAGCTGTGGCTTCAGGATCCTCCCGTCCAGTTCCAGGGCAATGATCTGGGTGACTGGCTCGCCGAGGGGGCGACGTGGCTGCAGAAGCAGGCCTCGACGATCGCCGGGGAGATCTTCGCCGGACTCGGTGTCGCCTCGACCATCCTCATCATGCTCGGCATCGTCCTGGTTCTGACGTTCTTCTTCCTCAAGGACGGCGACAGGTTCCTGCCCTGGCTGCGGGTGGTGACGGGGCCGAGGATCGGTTGGCACCTGACCGAACTCCTGACCCGTTCCTGGAACACCCTGTCTGGGTTCATCCGCGCGCAGGCGGTCGTGGCGTTGATGGACGCACTGTTCATCGGTCTCGGCCTCGTGCTTATCGGGGTACCGATGGCGCTGGTCCTCGCGGTGCTCACCTTCATCGCCGGATTCATCCCCATCGTCGGCGCCGTCGTGGCGGGAGCACTGGCGGTGCTCATCGCGTTCGTCTCCCTGGGGATGACCGAGGCGGTCCTGGTGCTGATACTCGTGATCGCGGTCCAGCAGTTCGAGGGCTACGTCCTCTCCCCCTGGCTCCAGTCCAAGGCGATGAACCTGCACCCGGTGATCGTGCTGGTCTCCGTCACCGTCGGTGGTGGCCTGTTCGGCATCGTGGGGGCATTTCTCGCGGTGCCCACGGCGGCGATGGTCGCGGTGCTCTTCCGGTACCTCTCGGACATGGTCGCGCTACGCGCCGGAGAGAAGACCGCGGACCAGATCGTCTTCGCCACCGTCGCCGGATCACTGACCGCCCGCCACGGCGAGGAGGCGGGGCGCAGGATGCGGGCGGCCCGGCGTTCCGTCGGTGGCGGGACCGGCGATCTGTGTGCCCCCGACGATGACAGGGACATGGGCGCCGCCCCGGGGCCGCACTCATCCGCGGCATACCGGACCCGTTTCCAGGACCTCACCTCGAAATTCGTACACCTTTTCGACACGCCGCACTAGCGCCGTCCCCGTGTCCGGCGCGGATGGCACAGTGGTTCCCATGAGTCCGTCTGTCACATTCCTCCTAACCCTGGTTATCGGCATCGCGATCGGTGCGGCACTCGGCTGGCTCGCCCGCGGACAGAATTCCAGGGCGACCGCCACCGACGTCGAACGGCTCGCGGAACTCGCCTCCGCGCAACTCCGGGCGGACACCGCAGAACGCACCTCCGCCGCCGCCGAACAGCTCACCGGACGGGTCAGTACCTCCCTCGCACCGCTGCAGCAGGCCGTGGTTCAGCTGAGCCAGCAGGTCCGGGCGCTGGAGCAGGAGCGGGTCGAGGCCTACGCCGCGTTGAGCAGTCAGGTGCAGTCGATGACGAGAACGTCGACGATGCTGTCGGACCGGACGGGCAAACTCGTCACGGCGCTGCGCGCGCCCCAGGTCCGCGGCCGGTGGGGCGAGATGCAGCTGGAACGGGTCGTGGAGATGGCCGGCATGGTGCGCTACTGCGACTTCGACACGCAGGTCTCCGCACGCGGACCGGAGGGTCCGCTGCGTCCCGATCTCGTGGTACGTCTGTCCGGGGGGCGGACGATCATCGTGGACTCCAAGGTTCCCTTCTCCGCGTATCTGGACGCCCTGGACACCGAGGACCCCGAGGAGCACGCAGCCCACCTGCGCCGCCACGCGCACCAGCTACGCAGCCACGTCAATCAGCTGTCCTCGAAGAACTACTCCGCCGCGTTCGAGCGGACCCCCGAGTTCACCGTGCTCTTCGTACCGGCCGATCCCTTCCTCGATGCCGCCCTGACCACGGACCCGGATCTCCTCGAGCACGCGTTCTCCCGGAACATCATTCTCGCGACCCCGACGACGCTGGTGGCGCTCCTGCGCACGGTGGGGCTCGGCTGGCAGCAGGAGGCGGTCAATGACCAGGCGGCGGCGATCCACCGGCTCGGGCGGCAGCTGTACTCCCGGCTGAACACCATGGCCGAGCACTACAACAAGGTGGGCGTGGCGCTCGACCGCGCCGTGGACGCCTACAACTCGACGTTGGGTTCACTGGAGTCCCGGGTGATGGTCACCGCACGCACCCTCAACGACATGGAGGCCGGCCCCGGGGGATCCACCCGCCCCACTGTGCTGCGCCAGGCGACGGGGAGGGGCCGGAGGATCGCACCGGTGGAGGGTTCCGGCGCCCCGGAGTCCGGAACCGAGGATGCCTGAACGACGGGGTCCAGCCGCACCACGGGGTGACGGTACCGAATTTCAGCGCGGAAGTCGGTAACATAGCGTCTCGTGCCCCAGCAGCCTCCGAATCGGTCTAGTACCCGGCGCCCCGGCCCCTCAGCCCGGCGCGCCGGAATTCCGACATGGTGCTGTCCCGTCATCATGATCCTCGCGCTGGCGGTCGGGACGTTCGTCAGCATCGACCAGCAGCAGATCAGCGGCATATATCTCGCACTCTTCTCCGCGGCAGCCCTCGGCTGCACCCTGTTCGTGGTACCCCGGGGACTGTGGTTGACCACCGCCGGCGTACCGCTCATGTTCGGTGTGGCCACCCCGGTGGCCGCGTGGACGATCGCCCGCTCCGGCGCCGCGGAGGGAAGCGACGCATTCTCAGCGACGGGTATCGCCACGGCGATTTATCCGCTGGCCCAGCATTTCCCGATTCTCGCGGCGACCACCGTCGGTTGCATCCTCATCGCCGTTCTGCGCCTCACCCGGGTACGCCAGCTGCAGGCCGTCGCCGAGCGCACCCACCGTCAGGCCCGAAAACAGATAACCGACGCCGAGCAGCGCAACATCGCCACGGCGGCCAGAGCGCGCAGCGTCAGCGCCCGGGCACGTCGGGAGAAGACCGAGGGGGACACCCGACCGACGGTCGCGGAACTCCGCCGGAAGAGCGCGGAGGATGCCGCACAGCGGCGCCGGCGGCTGCGGCCGGATTCCGGGGACAACCGTCAGAGCGGTGGACAGCGCCCCGGCCGGCGGCCCGCGGACGCCCCGGGTAGGCCGAACTCCGAGCAACAGGTCCATCCGCGACGGACCCCGGACGAACCGGGCGGTACACCACGCAAGCGGCGGGTGGTGTGGCCTGATCGACAGATCGACCAACCCGGACGGGGCCGGCCGGTACCACGCCGGAGCCTTGATCAGGAGGACCGCCGTCCGAGTCCAGGTGTCCGGCGCGAGCGCTATTCCGTCGGTGAGCCCGCCCGTCGTCGGATTCAGGATCCACGGGAACTGCGGCAGCGGGAGGATTCCTCCGACTACCCGCGCGGTCCCCGCCGGCGGCCTGTCGCGCGACCGCAGCGCCCCCGCAGAGAGCAACACCTCATCGGAGAAGGCCGTGAGTCTGAGGGGCCCGCGCCCCGGCACAGCCGCCCGGATCAGGCGGCGCGTCGCCCCCACCTGCCGGAGGAGACGCCCCAGACACCACCGAAGCGACGTCGACGGTGGCTGGACGACGATCTCTACAGCTGACCACCGCCAGTGATCGGCGGTCTCCCGGTCCCCACCACGGTTCCGCCACCGTTCGGCCACTGTCGTCCGGTACGGTGTGTTCCGCGTGATCTCCTCCCCCACCCGAACAACGGGGGATGGTCCCGTGGCGGCGGACCGTCACATGGAGCCGTGGTACGCGGAACGCACAGCGCCCGCCCGACCGACCTCGATCCGCCGGTGCCGCCACTCCCGGAGTCCGGTACGTCGGCCCGATTCGACGATCCCGCCGGGAATCCTCTCGCCGAAAGACCGAACCAGAACGGGACCCTGCCGAGGCGTTCCGGGTTTTCCCTTCGTCATCGAGTCGCGGGATCTGCGACAGGCTGAAGGGGATGGGCCCAACGTCTGATGATCACCCCGCCGTCGCCCATCGCGTCGGTCACCACCCGGACGGCTCCGTGACCGGTCAGCGACGCCCGACCGAGTCCTTCGGCCGCAGGTCACGGGGAAGGGCGAAGACCAGTTTCTCCGCGGCGGTGGTGACCTCCTCGACCTTCGAGTAACCGTGTTCGGCGAGGAGCTCGAGGACGTCGCGGACGAGGATCTCAGGCACTGAGGCGCCGGAGGTCACCCCGACACAGCTGACCCCCTCGAACCACGAGGTGTCCACCTGCGAGGCGTAGTCGACGAGATAGCTCGCGTCGGTCCCGGCCTGGAGGGCGACCTCGACGAGGCGCTTGGAATTCGAGGAGTTCTGGGAGCCGACGACGATCATCAGCTGGCACTGCTCGGCGATGGCCTTGACCGCCACCTGACGGTTCTGGGTCGCGTAGCAGATGTCGTCGGAGGGCGGATCCTGGAGTTGCGGGTACTTCTGCTTCAGCAGGTTGACGATTGTCATGGTCTCGTCGACGGAGAGCGTGGTCTGGGACAGCCAGATGAGTTTCTCGCTACCGTCGAAGTCGAGCTTGTCGACGCCCTCGACGCCGTCGACGAGGTGGACGACCTCCGGAGCCTCACCGGCGGTTCCCTCGACCTCCTCGTGTCCCTCGTGGCCGATGAGGAGGATCTGGTACCCCTGCCTCGCGAACCGCTTCACCTCGTTGTGGACCTTGGTGACGAGCGGGCAGGTGGCGTCCAGGGTCTTGAGGTCGAGAGTCCTGGCCTCCGCGTGCACGGCGGGGCTGACACCGTGCGCGGAGAAGACGAGGTGGGCACCCTCCGGCACCTGGAAGGTCTCATCGACGAAGATCGCCCCGCGTTCGGCGAGGGTGTCCACCACATATCGGTTGTGCACGATTTCCTTACGCACGTACACCGGGGCGCCGTACTTCTCCAGGGCCCGCTCGACGGTCTCGACCGCGCGGTCGACCCCGGCACAGTAACCGCGCGGGGCGGCGAGCAGGACCTTTTTTTCGGTGGCTACGGGTGACGTCATGGGCTACAGCGTAACCAATGGTCCGGTTGAACGCCTACAATCAGGTTTTCGTAGCCGGCCGAGAGCACGGTTCCCGAAGCCCACGATCCCGAGTTCCCGTAAGGAGAAGCGCGCCTGTGAGTCCAGCAGCTCCCTCCCCCGACAATCCGTGGCCCGTCCGGGAGGTGAACGCCAAGGTCAAGGCCTGGATCGAGCGGCTGGGACACATATGGGTGGAGGGACAGCTCACGCAGATCAACGCGAAACCGACCTGGAAGCTGTCCTACCTCACCCTCCGCGACACGGAGGCCGATGCCAGCGTGCAGCTGACCTGTTACACGTCGCTGCTCCGCAACTCGACCACACCGCTCCGTGACGGGGAACGGGTGCTCGTGCACGGCAAACCCGCTTTCTATCCCGGGCGGGGCAGTTTCTCACTCTGGGTGACCGAGATCCGCCCGGTGGGCATCGGTGAGTTGCTCGCCCGCATCGAGATGCTGCGCCGGACCCTGGCCGCCGAGGGACTGTTCGACCCGGAACGGAAGAAACGGCTGCCCTACCTGCCGAACTGCGTCGGGTTGATCACCGGCCGGGGTTCCGCCGCCGAGCGGGATGTGCTCTCCGTCGCGAGGGACCGGTGGCCGGAGGTCCGTTTCCGGGTCATCAACACGCCCGTCCAGGGTGCGACGGCCGCACCCGAGATCATCCGGGCCCTGGGAACGCTCGACGCCGACCCGGAGGTCGACGTGATCATCATCGCCCGCGGCGGTGGATCGGTGGAGGACCTCCTGCCGTTCTCGGAGGAGTCCCTGCAGCGGGCCGTCGCCGCCGCATCGACGCCGGTGGTCAGCGCGATCGGACATGAGCCGGACACCCCCGTGCTGGACAACGTGGCGGATCTGCGTGCAGCCACCCCCACGGACGCCGCGAAGCGGGTCGTCCCCGACGTCGCCGAGCAACGGGCCCTCATCCAGGAGCTGCGGGCACGGAGCGCCCAGGCGCTGCGCGGCTGGGTTGAGCGCCAGTCGCAGGGCCTGCGGGATCTGCGCAGCCGTCCCGTCCTGGCGGACCCGATGCTCCCGATCACCCGGCGCTCGGACGAACTCGCGCAGTTCGTCCGGCATCTCCGCGTCCAGGTGACCCACGATCTGGACAGGCAGGAGACCCGTATCCAGGCGCTCCGGTCGCGGGTGTCCACCCTGGGTCCGGCCGCCACGCTCGCCCGCGGCTACGCTGTCGTGCAGGTGGGGCCAGCCGGGTCCGAACCCGAGGTGGTCACCTCGATCGACCAGACCCCACCCGGGAGCCAGTTGCGCATCCGCGTCGCCGATGGTGCGATCACCGCCGCAACGATGGCGATCCGCCCGGCTGACTGACCGGACCCACCCGAGATCGATGCAGGAGAGACGACGTGAACAGTGACGCTGTAGGTACGGGACAGCCGAAGGAGAACGCCTTTCCCCCGGTCGCGGAACTCAACTACGAGGCCGCGCGGGATGAACTGGTGGAGATCGTCAAAATCCTCGAACACGGCCAGATGCCGCTGGACGAGTCCCTGAGGTTCTGGGAGCGCGGCGAGGCACTGGCAAAACGCTGCGAGGAGCATCTCGACGGAGCCAGGCGCCGGGTCGAGGCCATCCTGCGGTCCGACGAAGTGGACGCACCGGACTCCGAGTGACACCGGGTGCCGGGTTCGCTCCGACTCAGTTCCGGATCGGCTCGGCGACCAGGGTGTTGTGGATGAGCTGACGGAATTCCCCCTCGTCGGCGGTTCCCGCGAACACGAGGGTGACATCGCTCAAGGTGGCCGTCCAGACGGTGTCGGCGGTGTCCTCGAAAGGCGTCCAGACCGTGAACTCCCGACCGTCCACCTCACGGGTTCCGTTGACTTCGCGGGGGTGCACGTCGATCTGTTCCACGGCATCCTCCGCAGGTTGATCAGTCTGCAGGAGCTGGAGATACCCCCGGTCCGCGGTGACCCAACCGATGAGCGGGGCGGGTGTGTTGTTGACCGGGTGCCTGCGGGCGGAGTTCGCCACCCACCCCCCGGGGCTTTCGGGCAGCCTGACCGGGAATGTCACCGCCCGTGCCTGGAGGTCGAGGAAGCTCTGCGCGTCGACCTCGCGGACGGGCCCGTTCTCCACGGGATCCTTGCGGAGGGAGCACATCCCGGTGAAGGTGACGACGAGCGCCATGATGACGACGATGACCAGCAGAGACATCACCATGTCCCTGCTGTCCTGGAAGATACGGGGTTTTTTTTCGGCCACGGGGAACAGTATGTCAGACCCCTCTCCGCGAGCTTCCGCCCGGCTGACGGCGGCACCCGGTGGCGCCGGGCACCTCGGTTCGGGGGTGAAACAGGCATCTGGACCGAACAGGTTGCCCCCCGCGGTGCCCAGAAAGTGCAACAATGGGAGACAGCGGACGCACGGACAGATCCCGGCCGCAGTACCGCGCACGTGCGGGGATGCACCGGGTGCGCCTCCTGGAGGAACATGGCTGCGCGCCCGCAGCTGAAAAACACATGACCTACGACTACAAACAAGCGGTCATATTCCGTCCCGCCTGCTGTACCGGTTGTTTTCCCGGCAACGGAGGAGGGGCGGGGCCGCACATGAGCGCCTTACAGGAGGCACTGACATCATGAGCATCGAGAAACCCGAGCGTCCGGACCGCAACCTCGCAATGGAACTCGTCCGCGTCACCGAGGCAGGCGCACTGGCATCCGGCAGATGGGTTGGACGCGGCAAGAAGAACGAGGGCGACGGCGCTGCAGTCGATGCGATGCGAAAGCTCATCAACTCCGTCAACATGCGTGGTGTCATCGTCATCGGTGAAGGTGAGAAGGACGAAGCCCCCATGCTGTTCAACGGCGAGGAGGTCGGTACCGGTGAAGGTGCCGACGTCGACATCGCCGTCGACCCGGTCGATGGTACGACGCTGATGGCGGAGGGTCGGCCGAACGCCATCTCGGTACTCGCCGCAGCGGAACGTGGCTCGATGTACGACCCGTCCGCGGTCTTCTACATGGACAAGATCGCGTGCGGCCCGGAGTCCGCCGGCAAGATCGACATCCTCGCCCCCGTCGAGTACAACATCAAGGCCGTGGCGAAGGGCAAGGGAATTCCGGTGCATGACGTGACCGTCGTCGTGCTGGACCGCCCGCGCCACCGCTCGCTGATCGCGGACATCCGCGAGGCCGGCGCGAAGATCCGCCTCATCCGCGACGGCGACGTCGCCGGTGCGGTCGCGGCAGCGCAGACCACGAACTCGGTCGACCTGATGATGGGTATCGGCGGCACCCCGGAGGGCATCATCACCGCGTGCGCGATGAAGTGCATGGGTGGCGAGATCCAGGGCAAGCTCCATCCCACCAGCGACGAGGAACGCCAGCGCGCACTCGACGCGGGGCACGATCTCGACCGGGTGCTGTTCACCGACGATCTCGTCCGCTCGGACAACTGCTACTTCGTCGCGACCGGTGTGACCAAGGGAGACATGCTGCGGGGCGTGACCTACCGCGCGTCCTCCGCGACGACGCGTTCCCTGGTCATGCGCTCCCGCTCCGGCACGGTGCGCCACATCGAGTCGGTGCACCAGCTCGCGAAACTCCAGGAGTACTCCGTCGTCGACTACGGCTCCTAGATCGATCAGGTGCCGGGGCGCATGACCCCGGGCCATCTGAGGGCGCCTCTCCCGGTCACCGGGGCGGGCGCCCTCACCGCATTTCGGGAGGAACACAAACACGCCGGGGCGGGTGACGATTCCCGCCTACCACCCCCGAATGTGTGCACACGCAACCTCCGGTTGCGGCCCTGCCCTGCGATCTGCTTCACAGGACACGGTTCAGGGTGACGGGAACCTGACGGCCCCCGGGTTTTTCCGCCATACTTGGATCAGCTGCACCGCACCACGACCGGGGCGCCTTTCCGTGCCTCCCGGGCACCTCCGCGGTGTGACATCCACACACACAATGAAGAGGTTGGTTATTCATGACTGAGCAGGAATTCCGCATCGAACATGACACCATGGGCGAGGTCAAGGTACCGGCGAAGGCCCTGTGGCGCGCCCAGACTCAGCGCGCGGTCGAGAACTTCCCGATCTCCGGCCGCGGCCTGGAGTCCGCGCAGATCCGCGCGATGGGTCTGCTGAAGGCGGCCTGCGCCCGCGTGAATCTCGACCGTGGCCTGCTCGACGAGGAGAAGGCCAACGCCATCATCGCCGCGGCGAAGGAGATCGCCGAGGGCGAGCACGACGACGAGTTCCCCATCGATGTCTTCCAGACCGGCTCGGGCACCTCGTCCAACATGAACACCAATGAGGTCATCGCCTCCATCGCGGGCAGGAACGGCGTCGAGGTCCACCCCAACGACCACGTCAACATGGGCCAGTCCTCGAACGACACCTTCCCCACCGCGACACACGTCGCCGCCACCGAAGCCGCGGTCAAGGATCTCATCCCGGGCCTGAAGGTCCTGCAGGAGTCCCTGGCCAAGAAGGCCACGGAGTGGGAGAACGTCGTCAAGTCCGGTCGTACCCACCTGATGGACGCCGTCCCGGTCACCCTCGGCCAGGAATTCTCGGGCTACGCCCGCCAGATCGAGGCCGGCATCGAGCGGGTCGAGGCAACTCTCCCCCGCCTCGGTGAACTGCCCATCGGCGGTACCGCCGTCGGCACCGGTCTCAACACCCCGGCCGACTTCGGCGCCAAGGTCACCGTGGAGCTCAAGGACCTGACCGGTATCGAGGAACTGCGCGAGTGCGTGAACCACTTCGAGGCTCAGGCGAACCGCGATGCGCTGGTCGAGTTCTCCGGTGCGATGCGCACCATCGCCGTCTCCCTGAACAAGATCGCCAACGACATCCGTTGGATGGGCTCCGGCCCGCTCACTGGCCTGGGCGAGATCCACCTGCCCGATCTGCAGCCCGGCTCCTCCATCATGCCCGGCAAGGTCAATCCGGTCCTGTGCGAGACCGCGACCCAGGTGGCCGCACAGGTCATCGGCAACGATGCCGCGGTCGCCTTCGGCGGCTCGCAGGGCGCGTTCGAGCTGAACGTGTTCATTCCGGTCATGGCCCGCAACGTCCTCGAGTCCGCACGCCTGCTGGCCAACACCTCGCGGGTGTTCGCGGAACGTCTCGTCGACGGCATCGAGCCCAACGAGGAGCGCATGAAGACTCTGGCGGAGTCCTCCCCGTCCATCGTGACCCCCCTCAACTCGGCCATCGGCTACGAGAATGCCGCGAAGGTCGCCAAGACCGCGCTGAAGGAAGGCAAGACCATCCGCCAGACGGTGATCGACCTCGGTTTCGTCGACGGCGACAAGCTCACCGAGGAAGAGCTGGACAAGCGCCTCGACGTTCTCGCGATGTGCAACACGGACCGCGACGCGAAGTAGTCTCCCAGCAGCTCCCCCATCCGTCCGGGTGGGATCCGACCCCCGCAGCCGTTCTCGCGCTGCGGGGTTTTTCCGTGTTGCCGCAGAACCTTCCCCGGACCGTGGTCGGTGTCACAGCTTCCCCACACAGCACCTAATTTCACTGCGTGCATTTTTACACTTAGTGCACTTTTGGGCGTACAGTCACGGACATGACCAACGACAATCTCCCGCTGCGCGAGGCGAAGCGGCTGGCGACACGAGCGGCGATAGACGATCACGCGACACGGCTCGTCCTCGAGCACGGATTCGACGCGGTCACCGTCGAGGACATCTGCTCCGCCGCGGGAATCTCGAGGCGCACGTTCTTCAACTACGTCGATTCCAAGGAGACCGCCGTCATCGGGGAACACCCCCGGCCCCTGACCGAGGAGGAGGTGACCGACTTCGTCTCGGACCGTCATCCGGATCTCTTCCACGCGGTGATGCGGTGCGCGTTCCGGATGAGCAACCTCTTCCGGCCCTGTGCCGGCGACCTGGCCACACCGTGCACGGTTGACACCGGAGAGCTGCTGCGCCGGCGGCGACGGATCTGCCGGGCGGAACCCCGGCTCTCCCTGCAACGGACCGCCAGATACCCGGACATCCACGAGAGCCTGATCGACACCGTCACCTCCTATCTCCAGGCATGGCCGGCCGAACGACGGCTCCCCGAGGCCACCCCCCGGGCCGAGGCGATGACCGTCGTCGCCGTGTCCACCACCGCCATCAGGCTGGGGTTCCACCTCTGGATGGAGGGATCGGACCCCACGGCCGACAACCTGCGGACCCGGTGCACCGACGCACTCGAGGACATGACCCGACTACTCACGAAGGAGGTCGAGAACGCGTGAGCCGCGCACTGACCACAACCACACCGGAGACCTCACCCTCCACCCGTGCGGAACAGCCCCGACTGCCGCTGATCTTCACCGCGCTGATCCTGGCCATGCTGATGAGCGCCCTCGGCCAGATGATCTTCTCCGCGGCCCTGCCGACGATCGTCGGCGAACTGGGCGGTGTCGAGCACATGACGTGGGTCATCACCGCATTCCTGCTCGGGCAGACGATCTCGCTCCCGATCTTCGGGAAACTGGGTGACCAGTTCGGCCGGAAGTACCTGTTCATGTTCGCGGTGTGTCTGTTCATGGCCGGCTCCGCGCTGGGTGGATTCGCGGGCTCGATGGATGTTCTCATCCTGGCCCGGGCGATCCAGGGTGTCGCCGGTGGCGGCCTCATGATCCTCTCCCAGGCGATCACCGCCGATGTCGTCTCCGCCCGACAGCGCGGGAAATACATGGGTATCATGGGATCGATCTTCGGACTGTCGTCCGTCCTCGGCCCGGTCCTCGGCGGTTGGTTCACCGACGGCCCCGGCTGGCGCTGGGGCCTCTGGTTGAACATACCGATGGGCGCCCTGACGCTCGTGGGTATCGCACTGTTCCTCACTCTGCCGAACCACGCGCAGGGCGGAAAACTCGACTGGGCCGGGATGGCGACGATGGCACTGGCCACGACGAGCTTCATCCTCACCGTCACCTGGGGAGGCAGGGAGTACGACTGGACCTCCCCCGCCATCCTGGGACTGATCACGGCCGCAGTGGTGTTCTCCGTTCTCTTCATCATCGTGGAGCGGAGGGCCCCGGATCCACTCGTCCCCATGTGGCTGTTCACCAACCACAATTTCCGGCTGACCACCGCCGCCGGTCTCATCGCGGGAATCTTCATGTTCGGATCCCTGGCGTACATGCCGACCTACCTGCAGATGGTGCACTCCATGAGCCCGACCGAGGCCGGTCTGATGATGGTGCCGATGATGATCGGACTCATGGGTACATCGGTCGTGGTGGGTGCGCTGGTCACCCGAACCGGCCGATACCGGATCTATCCGGTCGTCGGAATGGCGGTCACCGGACTCGCACTGTGGTTGTTGTCCGGCCTCTCCCACGATTCCTCGCTCCCCGAGGTCGGCGGCTACCTGTTCGTGCTCGGGTTCGGACTCGGTTGTGCGATGCAGATCCTCGTCCTGATCGTCCAGAATTCCTTCCCGATCGCGGTGGTGGGAACCGCGACCGCAGCGAACAACTTCTTCAGGCAGATCGGCGGCGCCGCCGGCTCCGCCCTGGTCGGCGGGATCTTCGTCAGCAACCTGTCCGGTCTGCTCAACGACCGTCTCCCGGCGGCCCTGTCACAGCTCGGCGAGGACGCTGCGGAGACCGGTGCGAGGATCTCGGGACACGGCGCCAACCTCACCCCCGGGCTGGTGCAGTCACTGCCGACCCCGGTCCGTATCGCCATCGACGCGGCCTACAGCGACGCGCTCACCCCCGTGTTCGCGCTTCTCGCACCCCTCGCCATCCTCTCTGCGGTGGTTCTGTTCTTCGTCCACGAGGAGCGACTGAAGGAAACCGTGAGCTAGTGGACCACCACGGGTGACAGACGAAAGACGTGGACGTCCCCATCTCAATCAGGTGGACGTCCACGTCCGCGTGCCGAGCCGGACCGGAAGCTCCGCAGATCAGAACGCCTCGGGCTTGGGAAGGAGCTTCTCCCAGATGACGGTGTCGCGCCACTGCCCGGCGAGCTCCCCGTAGGGCATCTTGGCGAGGTGGCTCAGGATGCCCGCCTTCTCGAAGCCACGGGACTGGTGGAGCTTCGTCGACCCAGTGTTCTCCGGGAAGATCCACGAGTGGATGGCCCACTTCTCCAGTTCGATGCACTTCTCGATGAGGGTGTCCAGCAGCGCACCGGCCACGCCACGGCCCTGAGCCCTGGGATCGATGTAGATCGAGTCCTCGACGACCCCGTGGAAGACCTCACGCTGCGAGATCGGCGCCGCCGACACCCAGCCCAGAACAGTTTCGTTGTCGGACCGTTCAACCGCGACGAAAGCACATTCCATGATCTTCCGTCCGCTGAACTCCTCCCACGTCAACGCGTGACGTTCATAGCTCGCATGTCCGGTGTCGAGGCCACGCTCGTAGATGTGCCGGACCTGACCGTAGTCGTCCTCGGTCAGCGGTCGGATGATGAAATCGCGTTCAGACATGAACGGAAGGATATTGTGCTCGATGCCACACAGCAACCTGAGAGTTCCGGAAAGCATCTGACCAGCGCCTTCTCCCCGACGGCCTTTTCCTGTACCACCGGTGGGGCCACCGGCCCGGAAATGAGAAAAACCCCGGGGACTGCCGGGGTTTTTCTCATCAGCTCCTCACCTCATCGTCAGACGAGGGAGGGGAACGGATTCACCGGATTAGTTCTTCTCGATCGTGGGACCCCAGGTACCGTCGGTCTGGGACCAGATGATGTCGCCGTGCTGGAAGTTCTGGGTCCATCCGTTGCCGTCCTGACGCTCAACCTCGTACGCGGTGGGCATACCCAGGTCGGACTCGAGTCCCCCCTCGGCCATCCAGGTCTCGGCGATCTTGCCGTTCAGACGCTGAGCGCCGGTTTCCTTGGAGTAGGCGATGTAGTAGCCCTTGTTGAATGCCGCGAGGTAGCGTCCGTGCTTCTCCTTGAGGTCGGTCAGCTTGCCGAGGTGACCGGCCGTACCACCCATGGACTCGTACATCTCGACGATCGGGGTCGGGACGGCGATCTCCTTGCCTGCGGCGTCAGTGATCTCCGTCTTGTGCTCGACGTCATCCTTGGCGTCCTTGGCGTCGCGGGCGACATCCTCGGCGCCGTCCTTGGCCTTGTCGGCGCCGTCCTTCGCGGCATCCTTGGCGTCGCGAGCGACATCCTCGGCGCCGTCCTTCGCCTTGTCGGCGCCGTCCTTGGCCTTGTCGGCACCGTCCTTCGCGGCATCCTTGGCGTCGCGAGCGGCATCCTCGGCGCCGTCCTTGGCCTTGTCGGCGCCATCCTTCGCGGCATCCTTGGCGTCGGAGGCAGCTTCCGAAACCTTGTCAGCTGCTGAATCCATGTCGTTCTTGGCGTCCTGCGAGCAGGCGACCGCACTGAAGGAGAGGCTCAGTGCAGCAACACCGGCTAGAACGCGGGCACGGGTCTTTTTTGTCATTTAAAATCAAATCCTAAGCATATGGGATGGACAGTACAACTACATACTATGACACCCATGAGAGGATGCCAATCCTGATACACCAGGACCACCACCGCCTACCGTATGCGATCCCACCTCCTCAGGTTCGGACACCCAGGTGACATCCTCACTTCCGCCTCTGTCCACGCGAGGATCTTCCCGCTCCACGGCCGGACGCCTTGCTGCGGAACTTCTCCCCCGCAGCTGTCCGGCGCGCCTTCTTCGCGGAAGCCTTCTCCGACGCGGTCCGCTTCGGTTGAGTGGTTCTGGAGCTGGCCCCTGTCCTGCCCCTCGCGATGCCCACGAAATCCTGGATCGCGTCGCAGTCATCGACCACCCGCCACACCAGAGCGATCGTCGTCGGACATCCGTCGCGGTAACCGCGGTTCTCGGTACGTCGGGAGCCCAGCCGCCTCAGCAGTGGCCGCGGAGCGAGGACCACACCGACACCTGTCGCTACGACGTCCACCGCCTCCCCCACCGCCCGGACGTCGACGATTCCGTCGGCATCCGGGACGTGGAAAACCGTCTGATCCGAGATCTCATCCCTGCCGAGCGTGTCCAGCAGGGTGAGTTCACTGTCCTTGGGGACCGCGATACCGGGTTCCTCCTCGTAGAGACGCACGAGGTGGTGGGTGTCATCTATCCGGGGATCCGGTAACCGGACGAGCGCCAGATCCACCCGACCACCGATGAGCTCCGCCATCGGATCGTGACTTTCCCCGGTCACCGGTTCCCGGTGGCCGGTCCGTTCCGCGAACCGGTCGAACCACTTCCCGGGTGCCGTACCCGTGACGAAACTGATGGACAGAGCACGCTCGGGGCTACGGGGATTCATGCACGGAATGTTACCGTGGGACAATGACAGACTCTGAAGTACGCCCTCCGTCGAGCACCGCGATGAAACCGCTCACCGCCGCCAAGAAGCTGGGCATCTACCTGCCTGCGGCACCTGAGGAGTTCCAGCGCAACGCGCTGACCCACGCGGAGTTCTCTGAACTGCAGCACAATCCCCCGCAGTGGTTGACGGATCTCCGGGCCACCGGCCCCCATCCCCGCCCGGAGGTCGCCCGGAAGCTGGGGATCACAGTTGCCGCACTCAAACGTAACGACATGGATCGGCCACTGACCACCGCGGAGATCAAGGACCTTCTCGCCGATCAGCCGGAGTGGCTGCGAAAGGCCAGGACCACACTCGCCGAGGAGCGTGCTGCCGCAGCCGCCCGCGAAGCCACCACCGCGGACGAGGGAATTCCGGACGAGGGTTAGCATCCGGTTCCGCAGCTGATGCGGGCAGCCGCGGGAAGAACCCACGGTGGGTCGACGAAGAAACGTCGGGACCGCACCGCACGAGAAACAGGTGGCCGATCTCCGGCACGGTCCTTATCCACTGTCCTGGCTTGTTTTTTCGGTACGCTCTCAGGTCACTCCACTCATTCAGAGTATCCGTGATGTCGCTGAACAGGTCGCCATACCGTTCCGGCATTCGGGTGATGCCCGAATGCCTCGCCCTGTGGGATGAGCACAGAGGCTACAGGGTCCCACTTCCCGGGTATTTCCCCGGGGAAACCATATGTTCCGTCCGAAGGTCGCCGGTACCACCATGTCATGGGGATGTGCAGTAAACCCCGGCGTGGGCCATACCCGCCGTAGGGTCGGAGGATCCGGGCATTGACGGGATGAGGACTGCACCGCCGACGCCGGTCACGGTGTCGACTGCCCTCGTGTCTCCCGGTGGGGTGTCCCATTAAGATGTGATCTTCGCCGTGGGGTTCCACTCTTTCGGGGGACGGGCACACGGGAGATGGCAGGGTATTCCCCCACTTTCGTGGCCGCGTCCGCCCACCCGTAGCCCGGTCCCCGGGGCCCGCACGTACGCGCCTAACGGATACCCGGACGTAAGTCCAGAATTCCGCGGGGCGAAAAAAGTGGGCGATGGAGAAACCAGCGGCCCCTCAGCTCGTCGACGGCGTCACAACAGGTGTCTGTCCACGGGAGTGGATTCGCTCATCCTCCACGACTACCGATGAAGAGGACGTCGACCCGGCGAGCGAGGAGGGTATCAGCGGTCGAGCTGAGCACGGTTCTGGACCAACCGGAAGGTCAGAGCATGTCCAGTGAGGTCTTCCGGCCCGGACCGGTCGGTCGCAGCACTGCGACACACCACCGGTCGACGTGGTCGCGGACATCCGACATGCCGTCATCCGCCGGCGGGAAGTTCCGGTGAAACTCGACAGCCTGCTGGCGTCCAGCTAATTTCGGCTCCATCGGCACTCGACGGAAGAGCGTCTACGGAAGTAGCCGAAGATCCTTGTGGAGTCGGGGTGAAAGTTGCGGTGCCTGCAATGCTCCACCCGGCAGCCCGTGGACCACTGGGAGCTTCACGGAACGCCCGAACACGGTTACCTCCCACCGGTGTCACGCCGATGGTTCTTCCTCCATCAACGGAGCTGGATCAGCGACCGGTTCCCCGTGGTGGGAGACACCACTCCCTGATGCCGTGAACCACCGGTCCCCACACCACCTGCGACAACTGACCAGCTGAGATCCGCACGCGGATCAGAGCGGTCGTCGATGGTGCTGAGAGAAAATGACTGTCCACCAGCAGAGATGATCGGAAAAGGCGGTCCGTCTGGACAGTGGATCGCCACGTGAGGGATTGAACGTATCTTCTGCCGGCGCCTCAGAAGGAGATGTCGAACGGTCGGGGCTGTGGGCCTGTGCCGCAGATGTACTGGCATGGCACGGCACCACTTCCGGGGCGACGGGAGATGACGTGGCGGGTGCCGGCACCTCCGACACCGCCACCGGGGAAGGTTGTTCAGACTGTCGACCACCACAGGCACCGGGAAACACGCACGCGGCAAATCCCGGATGCGGTCGGAGACGGGAAGGCCCGCAGGGCACTGGCCCGGCATCTCCCCAGGGGACAACCGGCCGGCACCGCCTGCCGGACACGGTCGGTCAGGTCGTTGATCAGGTAGAACAGGGAGACAGTACACAGTGCGGGATTCGCGGCGACATCGCCGGACACCACCGCACCGGACCCCGGACCTCGAGGTCGCGCCGGTGGTCGGGGGACACGGCGTGTCGGTGGTCAGAGAGGTCCACCGACCGTGAGGACGGGGACTCCCGCGACGGGCGGGAAACGACGCCAGGGTCATACGCCTCCAGTCCCCTGTCCCGAATTCCCGGCCAGCGGGCCGGAGGAGTCATCCCCCTACCCGACCCATCATCGGGGACCTCAACTCCCGTTCCGTGCAAGATGTGGTGCGGGGCGTCGAGGATGACCGGACCGACCGATGACGGAAGACACCTCGATGCCGGGACGAGCCTCCGTCACACGGCCATCCCCCCCCCCGGGCCGCGGCCGGTCAACCGCGCGGAGTGGAGGTAGCCACGGGTGCCGGTGTACGGGAAATCAACTCCGACGAGGACACCGTGTCGAACACTCGAGGCGGAACCTCGATGTCGTCGGGTCCTTCTCACCTACCCGTTCCGTGTCACCGACCGTGATCCGATCAAGGTCGGGATCCCTCTCGGCGGCGTTGACCCCGGTGGCGTGGGTTCCGGATCGGGGTGGCCGACCCGGGAAACGACGGTCGGATCAGGGCGCGGCGCGGAGCCCAACACCGATGCAGTGGTGACGGATATTTCTGTCACCGCCGGGCTCCGACAGGTCTGCGGGAGATGATCCCCCGCGCCACGGTACTCAACGGGACACTTCATCGCGATGCCCCGACAGTTCCCGCAGCAGCGGTACGGGGGTCAGCCTCTTGTCTTGAATATACCCCGGGGGGTATATTCACCGTGCTGAGACATCCACCACCGAGACCACCGGGAGCACACCATGAGACTCGTCATCGTCGGGGGTGTCGCCGGCGGAATGAGCTGCGCCGCCCGCGCCCGTCGCCTGGACGAATCCGCCGAGATCATCGTCCTCGAACGCGGCTCCCACCCGTCCTTCGCCAACTGCGCACTCCCCTACTACGTGGGTGGGGAGATCACCGACCCGGGTGCTCTGCTCGTCCAGACCCCGGAGTCACTGCGCGACGCCCTCGACATCGACGTCCGCGTCCACCACGATGTCGTCGGCCTCGATGCCGCGAGCCGAACCCTCTCCGTCGACACGCCCGACGGGAACATCCGGATCTCCTACGACGCACTGGTGCTCGCGCCCGGTGCGAAACCCTTCCTCCCGCCCGTTCCGGGACTCGACTCCCCCAGGGTCTCCACGCTGCGCACCGTGGACGATGCGACGGACCTGCGGGAACGGGTGACCTCGGGTGCCCGGAACGCGGTCGTCCTCGGCGCCGGTTTCATCGGGGTCGAGGCCGCCGAGGCGCTGGCGTCGGCGGGGCTCCGGGTGGACCTGGTGGAACTCGCCGACCACATCCTCCCGCCGGTGGAGCGGGAGATCGCCGGCCCGGTGACCGCGGAACTCGAACGCGCCGGCGTCACCGTCCGGACGGGGGTCGCCGCGGAGCGGATAGAAACCGGGGCCGAAGCGGACACCGTGGTCCTCTCCGACGGCACCCGGCTGAGCGCCGACCTGATCGTCCTGTCGGTCGGCGTGCGCCCCGACACCACCGTGTTCGAGAAAGCCGGGGTCTCCTGTGAGCGCGGGGCGATCATCGTCGACGAACACGGACGCACCAACCTGGACCACGTGTGGGCCGTCGGTGACGCCGTCGCCGACACCGATCCCGTCACCGGGGCCCGACGTCCGGTGGCTCTCGCCGGTCCGGCGAACCGCGCGGGCAGGCTGGTCGCCGACGACATCCTCCGTCCGGGTACCGCACGCCGTACACCACAACCCATGGGCACCGCCATCGTGCGGGTCGGCGAGGCGACCGTCGCGATCACCGGCGCCAACCGTTCGGCGCTCGAGGCGGCCGGGATACCGTACTTCACGGTGCACCTTCATCCCCTGCAGCACGCCGGCTACTTCCCGGGCGCGACGCAGGTCCATCTCCTCGCGCACATCCACGCGGAGGACGGCACCCTCCTCGGCGCACAGGCGTACGGGGCGGACGGCGTCGACAAGCGGATCGACGTCCTCGCCACCGCACTGCGCGCCCGCATGACCGCCGCCGACCTCATCGACCTCGATCTCGCGTACTCCCCGCCCTACGGCGCGGCCAAGGACCCCGTGAACATGCTCGGCATGATCGCCGCGAACGTCACCGACGGCACGGTACGGCTCTGGTACCCGCGGGACCTGCCCGAGGTTCGGCGCGACTGCCTGATCCTCGACGTCCGGGGTGTGGCCGAGGTCGATGCCGTGCGGATCCCCGGGGCGCTGAACATCGCACACACCGAACTCCGCGACCGCATCGACGAGGTCCGGGACGCCGCGGACGGAAGACCCGTGCGGATCCTGTGCGCCTCCGGCGTGCGCTCCTATCTCGCGTACCGGCTCCTGACGCAGCACGGCTTCGACACAGCGACCCTCTCGGGAGGGATGCTCACCCTCGAAGGCTGGCTGGGGCACCGTGCCGACACCGTCCTCGAACACGGGCGGAACTGACCCGTAAAACAGTCACGCCCACCGATGCCATCCCGACGAGGGGGAACCACCATGACCGAATTCCAGCCCGAGGACAAGAAACGCATACTCAACCGGCTGCGCCGCGCCCGCGGACAACTGAACGCAGTCATCGAGGCGGCCGAATCCGGTGCGCCGTGCCGGGACGTCGTCACCCAGCTGGCGGCCCTGAGCTCCGCACTGGACCGGGCCGGGTACGCCATCATCTCCGGGGCGATGAAGGGCTGCATCCGGGACGAGGACTCCCGGGAGGACGGTGATCTCACCCCCGAGGAGCTGGAGAAGCTGTTCCTCATGCTCGCCTGAGCCGCACCACCCGACAAACCACCACCCCACGACAAACCAACCCCACACGGAGGAAAACAATGTGCAGAGCAGTCACCTGCCGCAAATGCGGAAAAACAACCTGGGCCGGATGCGGCCAGCACGTCGACCAGGTCATGCGCGACGTCCCGGAATCGGAGCGGTGTCCGGGGCACGCCGATGAACCCGCGACCGGATTCCTCTCCCGGTTGTTCGGACGCCACTGACGTCCGCCCCTCCCCCCCGGGAGCACCCGGCGTCACTACACTCGGCGGTGTTCGGACCACCACGAGACGCAGCCGCCCGGCTCCCGGGACGGCAACGGAAGGATGATTGCGCCATGACCGAGAACACCACGAACTCCGGGCGATCCACCGTCCGCCTCGACGTGAAACTCACCGGGGAGACCGCGGACGCCATCCCCGTGGTCCTCATCGGATCCCTCGGCTCGGACCGGTCCATGTGGGAGGAACAGATCGGCCCGCTGTCGGAGAAGTGGCCGTTGATCGCCGTCGACCTGCGTGGCCACGGCGCCTCCCCGGTGCCGGACGGGCCCTACTCGATGCCGGCTCTCGCGGCGGACGTGCTGGGGACCCTCGACAACCTGCGGGTCCGGCGCGCCCACATCGTGGGCCTCTCCCTCGGCGGCGCGATCGCCCAGCAGATCGCGCTCGACGCACCCGAGCGGGTGACCAGTCTGACCCTGGTGTCCACCGCGGCGAAGTTCGGCGAGGAACAGACGTGGCGCGACAAGGCCGCCACCGTGCGTGCGGAGGGGACGAAGGCCCTGGCGGACACCGTCGCGCACAACTGGTTCACACCGACGTTCGGTGAGGCCGGGGCGTTCGCGGAGTACGAGGCCATGGTGTCCGCCTGCCCGGACGAGGGCTACGCGGCGTGCTGCGAGGCACTTGCCGAGTTCGACTCCCGCCCCCGGCTGGGTGAGATCAGCGTCCCGACGCTGGTCATCTCCGCCGCTGACGACCCCTCCACCCCACCGGACGTGGTGCGTGTCCTCGCTGACGGGATCCCCGGTGCCCGTCTCGAGTCCGTGAGCCCGGCCGCCCACCTCGTCAATGTGGAGCAGGCGGCCGTGGTCAACCAGCTGCTCGCCGATCACTTCACCGCCGCGGTCTGATCCCGCCCGGACAACAGCCGGACGCGAAACCGCCCGTCCCACCGGGTGCGAACGGTGGGACGGGCGGTTTTCCACGTCACGGGTCGGATCGGTCATCCGGCCCTGGTACGGGAGGGATCAGAGCATCTTCCACTCTTCGAGGCCCTCGTACAGCGGGTAGGACTCGGCGAGCTTAGCCGTGCGGGCACGCAGCGCGTCGACATCGGCGTTCTTTCCGTTCGCCAGGGCGGTGCCGATGATGTCGGCGACCTCGGTGAACGCGGCGTCGTCGAAGCCACGGGTGGCCAGCGCCGGGGTACCGATGCGCAGGCCGGAGGTGACCATCGGCGGGCGCGGGTCGAAGGGCACGGCGTTGCGGTTGACGGTGATGCCGACCTGATGCAGCAGGTCCTCGGCCTCCTGACCGTTGAGCTCGCTGTTGCGGAGATCCGCGAGCACGAGATGGACGTCGGTGCCGCCGGTGAGGACGTCGACGCCGGCGGCGGCGCAGTCGGAGCCGGTGAGGCGCTCAGCGAGGATGCGGGCACCGTCGAGGGTGCGCTGCTGGCGGGCTGCGAACTCCTCGGAGCCGGCGATCTTCATGGCGACGGCCTTCGCGGCGACGACGTGCATGAGCGGTCCGCCCTGCTGACCCGGGAACACGGAGGAGTTGAGCTTCTTCGCCCACTCCTGCTTCGCCAGGATCATGCCGGAACGGGGGCCGCCCAGGGTCTTGTGGACGGTGGTGGACACGACATCGGCGTGCGGGACCGGGGAGGGGTGCACGCCACCGGCGACGAGACCCGCGAAGTGGGCCATGTCGACCCAGAGCTTCGCACCGACCTCATCAGCGATGGACCGGAACGCGGCGAAGTCCTGGTGGCGCGGGTAGGCGGACCAGCCGGCGATGAGGACCTGCGGCTTCTCCTTGATCGCCTGCTCACGGACGCGGTCCATGTCGATGCGGAACGTGTCCTCCTCGACGCCGTAGGCGGCGACCTCGTAAAGCTTGCCGGAGAAGTTGAGCTTCATGCCGTGGGTGAGGTGCCCACCGTGGGCCAGTGAGAGACCCATGATCTTGTCGCCGGGGTTGGCCAGTGCCATGAGGACGGCGGCGTTCGCCTGGGCACCGGAGTGCGGCTGGACGTTCGCGAATTCCGCCCCGAAGACCTCCTTGGCCCGGTCGCGGGCGAGGTCCTCGACGACGTCGACGTGCTCACAGCCGCCGTAGTATCGGCGCCCGGGGTAGCCTTCCGCGTACTTGTTCGTCAGGACGGAGCCCTGTGCCTGCAGGACACCGCGCGGGACGAAGTTCTCGGACGCGATCATCTCGAGGGTGTCCCGCTGACGTGCGAGTTCGTCGCGGAGGACCTGTTCGACGGCGGGGTCGAGTTCGGCCAGTGGAAGCCATCGTGAGTCGTTGTTCGGGGTGGAGCTGGATTCGGTCATGTGTGCCCGGTTTCCCTTCGTGTCAGCACCTCCCGGGACAAGACCACGCCCCGGGATATTCAAATGCCACGCCAGTCTATCCCGCACGACGGGGAATGTGGACAGAGAGGTCTGTTGCCGGGCTCATCCGGCCCCCGTGTCGGGGTGTGGGGGCGCCGGTGTGCACAATGGAGCCATGGCACGCCCACGGGAGATCAGCCCGTACCTGGACTTCGACCGGACCGAGTGGCGGCATCTGCGCAAGTCGATGCCGCAGGTCCTGACAGCGGACGAGGTGGTCCAGCTGCGCGGTATCGGTGAGAACATCGACCTCGACGAGGTCGCCGACGTCTACCTGCCGTTGTCCCGTCTCATCCATCTCCGGGTGAAGGCGCGGAAGAAACTGATCAGCACCACCTCCACCTTCGTCGACAAGCCGGCCGAGCACGTGCCATTCATCATCGGTGTCGCCGGCTCCGTCGCGGTGGGGAAATCGACGACGGCACGTCTGCTGCAGGTGCTGCTGCAACGGTGGGAGTCCCATCCGCGGGTTGATCTGGTGACGACGGACGGTTTCCTCTACCCCACCGCTGAGCTGGAACGCCGTGGTCTGTCCTCCAGGAAGGGATTCCCGGAGAGCTACGACCAGCGTGCCCTGATGCGCTTCGTCACCGACGTGAAGTCGGGCAGCCCGGTGTGCCGGGCACCGGTGTACTCGCACGAACTCTACGACCGGGTTCCCGACGAGATGGTCGAGGTCCGACAGCCGGACATCCTCATCCTGGAGGGGCTGAACGTCCTGCAGACGGGTCCGACCCTGATGGTCAGTGATCTGTTCGACTTCTCCGTCTACGTCGACGCGCACAGTGACGACATCGAGGAGTGGTTCATCCACCGTTTCATGGCCCTGCGCGCGACATCGTTCAGCAAGCCCGGTTCGCATTTCGCACACTTCGCCGAACTTGACGACGAGGAGTCACGACAGGTGGCCCGGGAGATCTGGCAGTCGGTGAATCTGCCGAACCTGGTGGAGAACATCCTGCCGACCCGGGTGCGTGCGTCACTGGTTCTCGTGAAGGGACGTGACCACCTCGTGCAGCGGGTCCGGATGCGCAAGATCTGATCCGGGTCAACCACGCGGGCGGATCAACCTCCGGGTCGGTTCACACCCTGTTGCGGTGCACCCACTGTTCCACGGGTCCGAGCTCCGCATCATCGACACGGTCGATGTCACGCCCGTACTGACGGACGATCTCCTCCTCGTTCTCGTTGCGGTTCGACTTGCGGCGGAGCATCTGGTTCAACGACCACAGTGCCCCCCTGTGGACCCTGCTGAGCTGAGAGTGCATGAGCCTGCCCGGCAGGTAGAAACGGGTGACGCGCCCGGCATTGTCGCCGAGTGCCTTGGCCGCCACGTCCTGCTCACGGACCCAGGTACTCACACTCATGCCGACGACAGCCAGTGCGGTCGGGCGGCCGCCGAGATCATTGCCCCGCAGCCATTTTGCCCCGCTGATCTGGTTGGCGTAGTTCGGTGAGAACACGACGACAGGTCCGGTGCCCGGGAGCTGCGCGACGGCGGAGGGGGCGTCACCGAGGGCGATCGGGATCACCCCGAGACGCTCAGCGAAACTCCGGGCGTACTGCTCGGTGGAGCCGTAGGTGGAATCGAAGATGACGGTCAACTCGGGCGTGCTCATCGTTGGGTCCTCACAGAAAGCGGGTCATTTCCCGAAGCGTCTGCTCCGGAAGGCGTAGGAGCGGAGCGCCCGGAGGAAATCGATCCTGCGGAACGCCGGCCAGTAGGTGTCGGTGAACCAGATCTCGGAGTAGGCGGCCTGCCACAGCAGGAATCCGGAGAGGCGCTGTTCGCCCGATGTACGGATGACGAGATCGGGGTCCGGCTGTCCCGAGGTGTAGAGGTGACGGGAGATCGAGTCGACGCCGATCTCGCCGACGATCTGTTCCGGGGTCAGTCCCTCACCGGCTTTCTCGGCGACGAGATCCCGGACGGCGTCGACGATCTCCTGGCGGCCGCCGTAGCCGACCGCGACATTGACGGTCACCCCGGTGTGCTCCCCGGTTTTCCGGGCCGCGGCACGTAACCGTTCGGCGAAGTCGTCCGGTAGCAGGTCGAGATGCCCGACGAGGCGGACCCGGCAATTGGTCTCCGGATCCGCGAGTTCATCGACGACGTCGCCGATGATGTCGAACAGCAGTTGCAGCTCATTTTCCGCGCGCCCGAGGTTCTCGGTCGACAGCAGGTAGACCGTGACGAGTTCGACGCCGGTCTCATCGCACCAGCGGACCATCTCGCCGATCTTCCGCGCCCCGACGCGGTGCCCGTGGCTGACATCGGCGAAGCCCGCCTCGCGGGCCCACCGCCGGTTCCCGTCGCACATGACCGCAACATGCTTCGGTCGCCGCCGACCGCGGATCTCGCGGCGCAGCCGGTTCTCATAGACCGGGTAGAGCAGTTGCGGGAGGAGTTTCACGGTACCGATTCTAGTCGCGGGCGTCCGAGAGGAGGGTCACGGGGTGGATGATGCGGGGACTTCCACGGCGAACTCCACGATTCCGGGGTGGATCCTCAGAACCAGAGCCGCTTCGGTGCCTTCAGTCCCTCATCGGCCATCGCCTTGTCGATGGCGTCCTGATCGAAGGGATCTATACCGTGTGCCTCGGCGAACTCCCTCCGCCGGGCCATGCTGCGGACGCGCCGACTGAGCGCCCATCCGATGTAGAGAACGATCGCACCGAGGAGCACGAGCACGAACAGCCCCACCGGGGAGGCCTTGCCGAACTCCGGGCCGAGCGGGCCGGACCGCTCCGCCTGCGCGAGAATGACACCGGCGACATCCTGGATGTCCATCTAGTTCTCCTCTGTCCCGATACCCGCGAACAGGTCCGTCTCCGGCAGGGTGGTCCGCACCCTGGTCCGCGCAAGTTCGAATTCTTCCGTCGGCCACAGCCTACGCTGCACCTCAACCGGGGTGGCGAAGAACATGCCGGCCGGATCGATCTGCGTGGCGTGCGCCCGGAGGGCATCGTCCCGGCGGTCGAAGTAGTCCGCGCACGGCACCTGGGTGGTCACCCGGGCCATGATGTCCGCGCGGTCACTGTTCCAGCGCTCGAGCATCGGACCGAACGGGCTGGGTCGACCCGCGGCGACGAGTTCGTCGTGGAACAGCTTCATGCGTTGCCGGATGAATCCGTGGGTGTAGTACAGCTTCAGCGGGGTGTACGGCTCCCCGAGCTCCGGGTGGTAGTCCGGGTCACCGGCCGCATCCCAGGCGACCATCGACACCTCGTGAACCTTCAGGTGATCGGGGTGCGGGTAGCCGCCGTTCTCGTCGTAGGTGACGATGACCTGCGGCCGAAAGTCCCGGATGATCCGGACGAGATCCCGCACCACGCGGTCGGTGTCGGCAAGCGCGAAGCACCCGTCGGGAAGCGGCGGTAGCGGATCCCCCTCGGGCAGCCCGGAATCGACGTACCCGAGCCAGGCGTGCCGGCACCCGAGTGCCTCGGCGGCGGCGGCCATCTCGTCCCTCCGGATCTGGTCCATGTTCTCCAGGACCCCGGGACGATTCATGGCCGGGTTGAGGATCGAGCCGCGCTCACCGCCGGTGCAGGTGACGACCATGGTCTCTGCGCCCTCGGCGGAGTACCGCGCGAGCGTGGCGGCCCCCTTGCTCGCTTCGTCATCCGGGTGCGCGTGGATGGCCAGTAGGCGGTGCTGACTCACAGTCTCGTCGTCCTTCTTTCGCGGCTGTCTGCGGTGCGTCGGGCAGGTTCGCACCCGACGACGGCGTTGTCCCGGAACCATCCTAGACAACCCCCGGACCGCCCCGCACCGCGGCCCCGGGACACGTCTATCATGGAATCCGTGCACCCCGACGGGCTGCACCGGATCCGGTCACGACCGGAACCGGACGCACGGACAGACAGGAAGGCCGACACCGTGGAGAAGCCGTCCCCCCGCCAACACCTCCCGGCCGACCGCTACGCGGTCACCGCCGACGGCAGCCGGGGAAACCTCTCGGGCCGTCTCATCGCGATCGGATCCGTCCTCTTCCTCATCGCCGCGGTCGTGGTCACCGTCCAGTACTTCCAGAAGACCGCCGCCGCGACCGTAAGCGCAACCACCTCAGGCTTCGAACGCGCCGAGGACGAGTCAACACTGCGGATGTTCGTGGACGTCACCCGGAAGAACACCGGCACCGAGAGTTACTGCATCATCCAGGCACTGGACTACGACAAGATCGAGGTCGGGCGCCGCGAGTTCCTCATTCCCCCGGGAGGGGATTCCACGGAGCGATACACCGTGGAGATCCCGACCCGCGGTCTCCCCGTCGCCGGGAAGGTGTACGGCTGCCACGAGAAGGTACCCGCGTATCTCACGGAATCCGAGCCCCGCTGAACCGGGTTCCCGGCAGCGTCCCGTGTGTTAGAATCCATCGCGAAACAGCCCTGACGATACACGTGTGTCCGGCGTTGTTCCCCGAACAGTGGATCCCGTTTCACCGGGTGATCACTGTAGGCACCACAGTCACGCCCCGTGGGCCGCACCCGGACGCTTCCGCGTCTTCCGTCGTGCGGGCACCCGGGGCACTGTCAGCTGTCCGGGAACATCCCGTGCCGGTGACACAGGTACCGATGACTCCATCGGCGCAGGGCGATCGGATGGTGTGCACCCGCCATCGTCCGATCACGACGACGAAGACTGGGAAGGCACCGACACCATGGCTGACATTCAGAAGCAGTACATCACCCCGGAAACCAAGAAGAAGCTCGAGGCGGAGCTCAACGAGCTCATCGCCCACCGGCCGGTGGTCGCTGCCGAGATCAACGAGCGCCGCGAGGAGGGTGACCTCAAGGAGAACGCCGGCTACGACGCCGCCCGCGAGATGCAGGTCGAGGAGGAGGCCCGCATCCAGCAGATCTCCCAGATCCTGGCCAGCTCCACCACCGAGCGTGCGGCCGTCGAAGAAGGTGTCGCACACGTAGGTTCCGTCGTGCACGTCTACTACGACGGAGACGAGTCACAGAAGGAGACCTTCCTGATCGGTACCCGCGCGGCCGCGAGCGACAACAAGGACCTGGAGACCTACTCCGAGCAGGCTCCGCTGGGCAAGGCGGTCCTCGGTGCCCGCGAGGGCGAGACCCGTGAGTACACCGCCCCCAACGGCCGCGTCATCAGCGTCACCGTCGTCTCCGCTGAACCGTACAACTCCGAGAAGTACGCGACCCTGCGCTCCCAGAGCCAGTAAACCAGCCCCCACCCAGCCCCCACAGAGAAAGGCCCGGAAACGATCATGACCACCCGCACCCGTACCCTGGCGGCCGTCGCCGCCGCCACCCTGGCTCTCGCAGCGTGTTCACCGCCCAATCAGGTTCCCACCGATGAGCGCGTCGTCACCGCGACGGAGCTGTCCGCGCCGGCCAGCATCGAGATGGACGAGACCACGGCCATGCCCACCAGCGCGCAGCACGGTGAGTCCACGTCACATGACTCCACCACCGCCACCATGTCCACCATGACGAGCAGCGTCGCGGACCCCGAGACGCTTCCCGGCGTGATCAACTGCGTCAGCACTCCCTCGCAGCGCCCCACCACCCTGAACCTCGCTTGTTCCGGCAACGACGACCGCCTCGTCGACATCGTCTGGCTCACGTGGGACGAGGAACAGGCCACCGGCACCGCGACCCGTATCACGAACACGTGTGAACCGACCTGCGTCGACGGCACCGAGGAGACGACCCCCGACGTCGAGGTCGTCCTGAGCCTGCCCCGCAACACCCCGCAGGGTCCGGCCTTCACCCAGATCACCGTCGACGGGGAGACGATCGCCCTCTAGGGAGGAGCCTCTCCCCCGACTCAACCCGGCAACCGGTTCCAGTTTTCACCGGTCGCCGGGTTTTCTCTTGTCCGTCCGCTGACGGTCTGCCGGAGAATTGACCACACGGAGATGATCACGCAGAGTCCCTTCTTCTCTCCCCCTCATACGGACGAACCCCGGTAGCCGCCCGCTGTCAGTGCGGGGGCTACCGGGGTTCTCAGGTCTGCCGGTTCGTCCGGGTGGTACCCGGTCAGCGGTTGTTGAAGTAGCTGAGCAGACGCAGGATCTCGGTGTAGAGCCAGACCAGGGTGACCGCGAGGCCGAGGGCGACGCCCCAGGCCATGTTCGCGGGCGCACCGGCACGGACGAGCTTGTCCGCGGAGTCGAAGTCCACGAGGAAGCTCATGGCGGCGAGGACGATGCACACCAGCGAGAAGATGATCGCGATCGGACCACCGTCACGCAGGACGTTGAAGGAGGTGAACATCGACATCAGCATGTTGCCCACGATGAGGATGAGGACACCGACCATGCAGCCGACCAGAATTCGGGTGAACTTAGGGGTGACCTTCACGGCGCCGGACTTGTAGACGTACAGCATGCCGAGGAACACACCCACCGTGCCGAGCACCGCCTGGCCGATGAGGGCTCCGGCGTTGGCGCCGCCGACGAGTACACCGGAGAACATCAGGGAGATTCCGCCGACGAACAGACCTTCGAACGCGGCGTAGGTCAGGGCGATGGGGGCGGAACCGTACTTCCTGCCGAACGAGAAGATGAGGACGGTGACGAGGCCACCGATCGCACCGACGATGGTGAGCAGCATGGCGAGGCCCGGATTGACCATCGTTCCGATGAGGAAGTTGACCACCGCGAGCGCCACGATGATCCCCAGCACGATACCGGTCTTGGTGACGATGTCGTCCACCGTGATCGGGCGCTGGGTATCGGAGGTGCCACCCTGCTGGGCGAGGTACGGGTCCTGGTATCCGGCCTGCGGGTAGCCCGTCTGGTAGGGGTTCGGCTGGGGCTGGTTCCGATTGCCCGTCAGTGAACTGAGAACAGGGTTGCTACTACGCACGTCGTCCCTGGTCCTTTCTGTTGTCCTGGATTTGTCGTTGAGAGCATTACATCCCGTATAACGCTTCCTCCGACCCTAAAGTTCCCGGGTTCGGACAACAAACAGATAAAGCCGGGGACCGCGGTCGGATACCCTACCCGGCGGTCGACCCACCGGCGATTTCGAGGAACTGCCCATTCTGGAAGTCCCGCGGTGAGACGCCGTGCATCCCCTTGAAAGCCCGGGAGAACGCGGCCGTTGAACGGTACCCGACCGTCCGGGACACGTCCTTGGGGCGCAGGCCCGCGCGCAGCAGCTTCCGCGCCTCGTCCATCTTCTGCGTGAAGGTGAACACCGATGGCGCCGAGGCGGTGTCCGCCCGGGTGACCACTCCTAGAGCACTGCGGTAACAGTCCACGACGTCCGCGAGCTCCGGTGTCGCGTCCAGGTCGGTGTCCGCACTCATCGGCAGAGCGATCGATCCGGCGGCGATGTCGAGCCGGGTGTTGGTCCCGGCGGGAATCGTCGCACTGTCCCCGTTTCCGAGGAAACGGCAGTAGCCCGGGGTGGTCAATGTCGCGGTTCCGCGGTAGACCCACAGGACGACGTCTGATCCGGTGGAACGGTGCCAGGTACTCGACGAGGGGATCTCCGGAGGAGTCCCCGCCGGGGCCATTCCGACGGAACCGGGGGTGTAGGCGGACGGTGTGCAGCCGGTGTGACGGCGGAAGGCCCGGGTGAGTGATGAGGTGGCGGCGAAGCCGACGAGATTCGCCACGACCGCAACCGAGAAATCCCGTGCGAGGAGTTCAGCCGCGGAGGACACCCTGTAGGCGGTGCGCCACTCGGAGAACGTCAGGCCGGTGGAGGCGAGGAACTGCCGCTGCAGCGTCCGGGCGGAAACCCGGTGCTGTTCCGCGAAGTCCTCGAGTGAGGTCTGATCACCGGGGTTGACGCGCAACTGCTCGGCCACCGCGTTGGCCTCGTCAGCCTCCGGCGCCGGTGGCGGGGCCGCTGGATCATCGAAGAGTCTGGCGATCTCCGGGGAGAGAGTTCGGGCGCCACGGAGATACCCCAGTGATCTGGAGAATTCGTAGACCATGAAATCGCCCCACTCCATACCGAGGTGGACTCGACGGGACGACCCGGAGATTCCCAGATTCGGGAAGACGATCGGGATGACCAGACCATCGCCGGACACCGTGGACGGTCCTGCGGCGAAACAGAGTTCACCGGCGGGGAGTTCACACCTCCAGGTGCCGACCCTGATCGTCGCGGAACCCGAATGGCACCACAGGAGGGCCGGGTGGGGGTAGGAGACAACCATGTCGTACCTCAATCATCTTTAGGCGACGCTAACCTAAACGATAGTAACGGTAAGGCAACACTAAGACACTAGTGGTCTGGACGAAAATCCTTGCCAATTGCCTTTAGTGCAACCATTCGTTGAGGTCAAGGCATCCTTCTTTCGTCTACCCCCAATTGTTCACCCACCCCCGTTATGGGGTGTCGTGCGAAAAGTCACAGCCCCGGAGGGCAGGGGAATTGCACCAACAGCTGTTTTGCGGTGCTCCCGAGGTACCGGCCACCGCATGCGGAATCGCCTCGATCCATGCCCGCTCGCGCGCGTTCGCGAGGACCATCCTCCGGTCTGCCGTCGAAACCCCATCATCAACTGGAGGATGAATCACCCGTGGGAACGATGCAGCCGTCGACGATTCCTTTCCCACCTCATGCGCTACCTTCACCTCAGACAGACGGCGGAGCCCGCCAGCTTTCGTGGTTGACAACCCGTTCGTCTCCGTGAGACCACTGGCGGAGGGCCGGTCTGCCTGCCATGCCGCGGAGCCGGGCACCCTCAGGCCGGACAGACGACAATCCGGAATCTCATCCTTCAGTGAAGCACGCCCGTGGGATGCGGTACCACCATGTGGTGGGACGGTGGCTCCCGCCCACCCCGGGCCTCAGGGGTCCCGGAAGTCGCACCCGTTCCGTCCCATCCGCACGGCCGTAGCCATGTCAGTCGGGCACATTCTCATACTGGTGCCCCCAGTGGGACTCGAACCCACACTGCGCGGATTTTAAGTCCGCTGCCTCTGCCAATTGGGCTATAGGGGCATACCGGCACAGTTTAACGCACCGGTGGCGGTGTTCCCTCCCCGACCGTCACTGATCCAGTTCGTCGGCGAGACCGGCGATGATGCCGTCGAGGATGTCCTTCTCGGAGATCACCATGGAATCTGCGCCCGCGACGTCGCGGGCGAAGTCGATGATGCCCTGGACGACGACGGACCCACCGCCGAGGACGTCCGCGCGGCCCGGGTGGATGACCGGATTCGTGGCCCGCTGCTCCGAGGTCTCGGCGATGAGGTGGTCCGTGAGAACCTTGAGCGCGTCGAAACGGAGAACGGAGCCGTGGATCGCGCTGGCGTCGTAGCTCTCCAGACCCAGGGCGAGTGCGGAGAGTGTCGTGAACGTTCCCGCGCAGCCCACGAAGGTACGGGTGCGATCCACGGGGACGATGGCCCGGACCTGTTCGAGCCGCTCCGCGACGTACTCGCGGGCGATCTCGATCTCGGTGTCGGTGGCCGGATTAGAGCGCATGATCCTCTCGGTCACGCGGACGCAGCCCATCTGGGCCGAGTGACTGCCGAGGATGCCGTCACCGATGGTCCCGACGACGAATTCCGTGGATCCTCCCCCGAGGTCGATCACGCAGAACGGTCCGGTCTCCGGGGGCAGATCGGCGACCGCGCCGCGGAAGCTCAGTGCGGCCTCTTCCTCGCCGGTGATGACCTCGGCGACCGCCCCGGGTTTGATCCGCCCGAGGAGCCGGCGGGTCATCCGGAAGAAGTCCTCGCGGTTGTGGGCGTCGCGGGTGGCGGAGGTAGCGACCATGCGGACATCGGCCACGCGTTCGATCTCCATGATCTCGACGTAGCGTTCGAGGGCCGCGCGGGTTCGTTCGAGGGCCGCGGGTGACAGTTCACCGTTCGCGTCGACGCCTTCCCCGAGCCGGACGATCTCCATGGCCCGGTGGATCTCCCGGGTCTGCCCGCCACCGACCTCACAGATCAGCAGCCGGAGGGAGTTGGTTCCGCAGTCGATCGCCGCGAGGCGGGTCATTTCCGGACCTCCGCGTGGGTGAAGTCGAACTGTTCGATGTCGATGCCGAGGTCGGCGCAGGAGGGCCAATCGGCGGGAATGGCGGTTCCACGCAGCCCGGCGTGTTCGGCGGCCAGCGCGACGGCCTCGTCGCCGAGCCGGAAGTGGCCCGCCCCCTCGGCGAGGGCGTAGGCGATGAGGACGTGGAGGCACTTGACGCGCTCGGGCATCCCGCCGCCGGAGAAGTCTGTGCCGAGATCCTCGAGGGCGTTGCGCCGTTCGAGGTAGTGGCGGTGTGCCGCGTCGTAGTCGGCGGCGAGCGTCAGGTCGTCTTTGAGGCGGTCACTCATCCACTTCATGACGTGCGCGACCTCGAGACGCGATGCCTCGGCGGTGAGTCGGGGGTCGGTGAGGTAGTACAGCGTCGGGAACGGGGTCCCGTCCGGCAGGCGCGGCGCGGTGGTGACGACACCGGGTTCCCCGTCCGGACAGCGGTAGGCGATGTCGATGACTCCGCGGGGTTCGCGACCGAGCTGTTCGGTCACCCGGGCGATGTCGGCGTCGTTGACTGTCATTGATGTGTTCTCCTTGTCGCCCCGGGCTGCGGGGTGGTCAGATTCTGTCAGTCCGCGGGGGCGGGGGCGGGCTTTGCCTCCGGTGGTGCGGGAACCGCGGTCGGCAGGTTGCCCTTCGCGTTCTCGTCGAGTGGTTCGGGGTCCGGGGCGGTGCCGGGGAGACTGACCCCGGCGTCGCGGTCGGCGACCGAGTTCCACAGCACATCCCACCAGGGTCCGCTGACCGTCGGTGCGGTGTCCTCCCCTCCACTGGTGGTGGCGGTGGCTGTCGTGATCTCCGGATCGATGATCCGGAAGGGGGTCTCCCCCGGTTCGATGACTCCGAGGCGCTGCCGGGCCTGCTCGCGGATGTATGCCTCGGAGCGGTACTTCTCGATCTCGTCGACGAGGGCGTCGCGGCGTTCGGTGCGCTCGGCGATCGAAGCGCTGAGCCGGGTGATCTCCGCACGCTGCTGGAAGTAGTTGCGCACGGGGACCGCGATCATGACGAGTACGAGGATGAGTACGAGGATCAGGATCGCGACCTGGACCGCGCTGAACCGCCCCCGTTTTCCACGCGCACCTGACGGCACCGCCGCCCTACCGGGTCGCTGTCCTGATGTTCTGCGGCTGGTCACGGGTACCCGTTTCCGCCGCATGTGCGCTTGATTCACCATTGTCCGTCGATTCTACCGCGCGGGCGCGTGGCCGTGCGAGCCCCGGGACACGGACAGGCCCGGACGCCCCCTCTGGCGGGGTGTCCGGGCCTGTTCCTGCGCTTCAGCGCCGGGTGTTACTTCCTGAACCGCGGGAACGCGGAGCGGCCGGCGTAACGTGCGGCCGGTCCGAGCAGCTCCTCGATGCGGAGCAGCTGGTTGTACTTGGCGACACGCTCGGAGCGGGCCGGGGCACCGGACTTGATCTGGCCGCAGGACAGTGCGACGGCGAGATCGGCGATGGTGGTGTCCTCGGTCTCACCGGAGCGGTGGCTCATCATGCAGCGGTAGCCGTTGCGGTGGGCGAGCTCGACTGCGTCGAAGGTCTCGGAGAGGCTGCCGATCTGGTTCACCTTGACCAGCAGGGCGTTGGCGACATCGTTGTCGATGCCCTTCTGCAGGCGCTCCGGGTTGGTGACGAAGAGGTCGTCGCCGACGATCTGGACCTTGTCGCCGAGTTCGGCGGTGATGGCCTTCCAGCCCTCCCAGTCATCCTCGTCCAGCGGATCCTCGATGGAGACGATCGGGTACTTGGCGACGAGGTCGGTGTAGACCTTGCTCATCTCCTCGGCGGTGTGCTCGCCACCCTCGAAGTGGTACTTGCCGTCCTTGTAGAACTCGGAGGCGGCGACGTCGAGGGCCAGGGCGACGTCCTCGCCCGGGGTGAAGCCGGCCTTCTCGATGGCCTCGACGATGAGGTCGATGGCCTCGGCGGTGGACCCGACGGAGGGAGCGAATCCACCCTCGTCACCCAGGCCGGTGGACAGGCCCTTCTCCTTGATGACGCCCTTGAGGGTGTGGTAGACCTCCGCCCCCATGCGCAGTGCCTCGGCGAAGCTGGAGGCACCGATGGGGGCGATCATGAACTCCTGGCAGTCGACGCCGGAGTCGGCGTGGGCGCCGCCGTTGACGATGTTCATCATCGGGACGGGGAGGATGTGGGCGTTGGGCCCACCGATGTAGCGGAAGAGCGGGAGACCGGCGGAGTCGGCGGCGGCGTGTGCGACGGCCATGGAGACGCCGAGGATGGCGTTCGCGCCGAGCTTGGACTTGTTCGCGGTGCCGTCGGCGTCGATCATGACCTGATCGATCTCGCGCTGATCGTCGGCCTCCATGCCCGCCAGCTCGTCGACGATGGTCTCGTTGACGGCCTCGACCGCCTTGAGGACACCCTTGCCCTGGTAACGGTCGCCGCCGTCACGCAGCTCGTGTGCCTCGTGGACTCCGGTGGACGCGCCGGAGGGGACGGCCGCCTTGCCTGCGGAGCCGTCGGAGAGGACGACCTCGCACTCGACGGTCGGGTTGCCGCGGGAATCCATGATCTCGCGGGCGAATACGTGCATGATCTCAGCCACAGTGGCCTCCTATGCCTTTTGGGTGCTGCTTCGATTGTCGTTCTACGTGGCGCCGCACAGGCCCTCAACCGAAACACACCACCCGGGCAGTACCCCACACAACCGGAAATAACCGGGCGTTTTAGGGAGATGTATCCCGGAGGGATCTGATGGTCGGCGACCATGCGGAACGCTCACCTTCAATTGTTCCATGAAATCCCCCGACGCGCCGCAGGACCACACATCCGGGCACCACGTCACACCGCCGTCACACCGGTGGCTGGCGGAGCGCGTAGGCCGCCGCGGCGTCCCGGACCTTGATCAGGTAGTCGGCGGAGTTGTTGTAGGACCGGATGGCCTGCGTCCACCCTTCCGGGGTCGCGAGGTCACGGTCGTGCGCACAGAGCAGTCGCGCGGCCGCGAGTGCCGCGTCGTCGATCTGCTGGGGGTCCGCGACGCCGTCTCCGTCGGCGTCGCGTCCGTAGATCCGCCAGGACGAGGGGATGAACTGCATCGGACCGACCGCGCGGTCGAACTCGGTGTCGCCGTCGAGCCGGCCGCCGTCGGTGTCCGGCACCCGGGCCAGTCCGGGGCCGCCGTCCAGGGGGACCCCGATGATCGGCGGGTCGACGATCCCGCCCTCACCGATCCGCGAGCCCCCGAAGATCTTTCCGGAGTATGTCCCGTGGCGGGTCTCGACCTGGCCGATTCCGGCGAGGGTGTTCCAGGAGAGATGGCAGTTCGGCCAGCTCTGCTGGGCGATGAGGGTCGCGTTGCCGTACGCCTGCACCGCGGCGACCGGAATACCGGTGTCAGCGGCGAGCGGTTCGGCCCAGAATCCGAGTTTGAGTGAGGTCCGGCCCGGAGCATTCACGTCGATCTGCGGGACCGCCTCACCCACCGCGGGCGGGACGTTGTCGGGTACGGGCTGCAGTTGCCTGATCGGGCTGGGACCATCGAGGAAGGACAGGACCCAGCCGACGAACGCGACGACCATCACCACGGCCAGGACCGAGGTGAGGCCGGCGACGAAGGTTCGGCGGACTGCGGATCTCATAGCGGCGAATTCTACCCATGCCGCTCCTCCCGGATGCGAGCCGTCCGGATTTCGTACTCCGGCAGCCCCCTCCGGTCGTTCTCCCTCATTCCGGTGGCCCAACGGATCGCGGTTCCGACCGGCATTCGCCACCGGGCCGCAGGGAATGTGCGCCGGAGGAGAACCGGAGGAGCCGTTCTCCCCGTCAGCTCCCCGGTGCGGACGGGACCGCCACCTGACTCACCGTCCCCGCGGCCACATCACCGTTCGACACCCTCGGGGCTCTCCCGGGACGGACACCGCCGCGGAGGTGTGCCGCACCGATCCGGGGACCGCACTCCCGACCCGCACGGTGGGGCCCGGGGCGGGGCGACGGATCACCCGCCCCGGTTCTTCGCGGCCCGCCACAGTTTCTCCTGCCGCCCCACGGGGACCGTGGTTCTCGTCCCGTCGAACAGGTAGGGCGCCCTGCGACGCAGTTTCGAGGTGAAGGAGTCGGCGACACCGTCGAGGTCGAAGTCTCCCCGGCGCGCGGCGATCTCCGCGTGGAAGAGCACCTGGAGCAGCACGTCCGCCAGCTCCCCGCGGAGTTCGACGGCGGTGCCGGCGCCTTCGGCGTGGGCCCGCACGGCGTCCGCGAACTCCTCGGCCTCCTCCCGGAGATAGGGGAGCAGACTGACGTGGTCCTGGTTCCGCTCCCACTCGCCGATGTCGAGCGCCCTGGTCATCACCGCCCGGGCCGCCGCGATACCCGATGCTCCCGGCCCGCGGATCTCCTCCCCCGCGGCCGACCGGCGCAGGACCTCCGGAGAACCGGAAGAGGTGTCCACCCAGACCGTCGCCGGTGTTCCCGTCCGCAGTCCGTGGCCGAGCACGAGTTCCCGCACGGAATCGGGGACGGATTCACCGAATGCCACGGTGTCCCCCGCCTCGGCGGCGGCGGTGATCACCTCCGCCGGAACCAGCGTCGGCGAGGCGGGGTCGAGCAGCAGAACCGTCATGCGGACATCGTAGCGGCGCGGGTCATCCCCCGATCGAGATGATCCCGGGTTTCCGGCCGCCCGCGCCCGCCTTCCCGCCGGTGACGTCCATGGTCGGCACATCGAACATCGCGGAGAGGAAGTCCGCGCACCACTGGATGAGGGCCACGTCGCGCAACGGCGGATCGGTGACCTTCCTGCCGGCCTTCGGGAAGCTCAGCTGGATGGCCTTCGCCGCGGCCCGGTAGTTCGATCCCGGGTAGAGGCGTTTCAGCCGGACCTGCTTCGAGTCCGGCAGATCGACAGGGTGCACCTTGATCCGGGTGCCCTGGACCCCGATGTCGGTGATTCCCGCGGCGCGGCACTGGTGTCTCAGCCGCGCGACGGACAGCAGCCGCTCGACCTCGAGGGGAACGGGGCCGTAGCGGTCCTCCATCTCCTCCACCGCGAGCCGCAGGTCCGTCTCCGACTGGGACTGGGCGAGCTTCCGGTAGACCTCGAGGCGCAGCCGCTCGGAGTTGATGTAGTTCTCCGGGATGTGTGCGTCGACGGGGAGGTCGACCCGGATCTCCTTCGGTGCCTTGTCCGTCGCGTCCAACGGTTTCCCGTCGGCGATGGCGCGGTACATCTCGACGGCCTCACCGACGAGCCGGACGTAGAGGTCGAAGCCGACACCGGCGATGTGTCCGGACTGCTCCGCGCCCAGCACATTGCCCGCTCCGCGCATCTCCAGGTCCTTCATGGCGACGGCCATACCGGCGCCGAGATCGTTGTTCTGCGCGATCGTCGCCAACCGGTCGTAGGAGGTCTCGGTGAGCATCTGCCCCTTCGGGTAGAGGAAGTACGCGTAGCCGCGCTCCCGGGAGCGACCCACCCGGCCGCGCAGCTGGTGCAGCTGACTCAGGCCCATGTGGTGGGCGTTCTCGACGATGAGGGTGTTGGCGTTGGCGATGTCGAGACCGGTCTCGACGATGGTCGTGCACACCAGCACGTCGTACTCGCGGTCCCAGAATCCCTGGACGGTCTGCTCGAGCTGTTCCTCGGCCATCTGTCCGTGGGCGACGACGACCCTCGCCTCCGGGATGAGCTCACGCAGCTGCGCGGCACGCTTCTCGATGGTCTTGACCTTGTTGTGCACGTAGAAGACCTGGCCGTCGCGCAGCAGCTCGCGCCGGATCGCCGCCGCGATCTGCCTGTCCTCCTGCGCACCGACGTAGGTGAGAACCGGGTGCCGGTCCTCGGGAGGGGTGAGGATCGTCGACATCTCGCGGATCCCGGCCATCGACATCTCCAGGGTCCTCGGGATCGGGGTCGCCGACATCGTCAGCACGTCGACGTGGGTGCGCAGTGCCTTGATGTGTTCCTTGTGCTCCACACCGAAACGCTGTTCCTCGTCGACGATGACGAGTCCGAGGTTCTTCCAGCCCACACCGGTCTGGAGCAGTCGGTGGGTGCCGATGACGATGTCGATCGTCCCGTCCTTCAGCCCCCGGAGGATCCGCTTCGAGTCGGCGCCGGAGGTGAACCGCGACAGTCCCTCGACGGTGACGGGGAATCCGTCCATCCGCTCGGTGAAGGTAGCCAGGTGCTGCTGGGCGAGCAGTGTCGTCGGGACGAGGACCGCGACCTGACGACCGTCCTGCACCGCCTTGAACGCCGCCCTGACGGCGACCTCGGTCTTGCCGTAGCCGACGTCTCCGACGACGACCCGGTCCATGGGCACGGGTTTCTCCATGTCCTCCTTGACCGCGTCGATGGCGAGCATCTGGTCCTCGGTCTCGACGTAGGGGAAGTTGTCCTCCATCTCCCGCTGCCAGGGGCTGTCCGGCGCGAACGGGTGCCCCGGGGAGCCCTGACGCTTCGCGTAGAGCTCGATGAGCTCACCGGCGATCTCCCGGACGGCGGACCGGGCCTTCTTCTTGGTGTTCTTCCAGTCCGAACCGCCCATCTTCGACAGTGCGGGTTTCTCCCCGCCGACGTAGCGGGAGAGCAGGTCGAGGGCGTCCATCGGGACGTAGAGCTGGTCGCCCGGCCCGCCGCGCCGCGACGGCGCGTACTCGATGACCAGGTACTCCCGGCGGGATGTGCCGTCGCCCGTGGTGATGGTCCGCTCCGTCATCTCCACGAAACGGCCGATGCCGTGGGACTCGTGGACGACGAGATCCCCGGGCTTCAGCGCCAGCGGGTCGACCTTGTTGCGTCGCTTCGCCGGACGCCGCTTGGCACCGGCGATGTCACCGACGCGGTTGCCCGTCAGGTCGGTCTCGGTGATCACGACCAGCGGGAGGGCTGCCGTGTCCTTCAGTTTGCGGACCTTCGGGAACACCAGGCCCGCGTGGCTCAGGGCCCGGTAGAGGGTGACCTCGCCCGGGGACGGCTCCCACCCGGGCGTCGCCACGTGCGTGGGGATCCCCTTCTCCCGGAACCTCTCGGTCATCCGCTTGACCGGTCCGGCGCCCGGCGCGATGAACGCCGCGCGTCCCCCGGCGCGGGTGTGTTCGAGGAGCAGCGCCATCATGGCGTCGATCTCCTTGAGGTCCCCGCGCGGTGTCGGGCCGGGGGCGAAATCGAGCGGGAGTGTCTCCGATTCGGCGGCGTCCCCGAGCATCCCGGCCGGCCCGAACGTCCACCACGGGGACCCGACTGCGCGGGCGGAGACCTCGAGCGACTCCCAGGAACGGTAGGACCCGGCGGACAGGTCGAGGCCCTCGGCGGCGACGGGGCCGGTCGCCCCCATGGCGGCGGCCTCCCAGCCTGCGGCGAGGAACTCGTCGTCGGTGGTGATCAGGTCGTCGATGCGGGTCCGGATCTTCTCCGGGGCGCACGCGAGAACGTGGGTGCCCTCGGGCATGAGTTCGGGGAGGCTGATCAGTGGGGTGTCGGTGAGTACCGGGATCAGCGCCTCCATACCGTCGGCGGGCTGTCCCTCACCGAGCGCGGTGAGCAGCTCGACCAGGGTGGCGTTGCCCGGGTGGCTGACCGCGAGTTTCCGGGCCCGGTCGGAGACAGCGGCATCGACGAGCAGTTCGCGGCACGGATAGATCTCCACCTCCCCGACCTCGAGTTCGGAGATGGTGCGCTGGTCCGCGACGGAGAACTGGCGGACGTCGGTGATCTCGTCGCCCCAGAATTCCACGCGCACCGGGTAGTTCAGTGTGGTGGGGAAGATGTCGATGATGCCGCCGCGGGTCGCGAACTCGCCGCGCCGCGCGACCATGTCCACGTGCCGGTAAGCGCGGCTCACCAGCTCGCGGACGAGGGTGTCGAAGTCGTACTCGCGTTCCTCGGCGAGGACCACCGGATCGCGACCGGCGGCGGTCTCGAGCACGGGCTGGCAGAAGCCGCGCGCCGCGGTCACGACGACGCGCAGGCGTCCCGCGGAGAGATCGTGCAGGACCTTCGCCCGACGCCCGACGGTGTCCACCCCGGGGCTCAGCCGTTCGTGCGGCAGCGTCTCCCAGGACGGGAACCACGCGACCCGCTCCCCCAGCATCGCGCTCAGCTCCGCGGTGAGATCCTCCGCCTCCCGGCCGGTGGCGGTGACGACCAACAGCGGTGCGTGGTGCGCGAGAGTCCCGATCATCCAGGGCCGGACCTGGTCGATCCCCGTCACATGCAGACGGGATTCCCCGATCTGGCCGACCAGTCCCTTGAGCTTCGGGTCGGTCGCGGCGATCTTGAGCAGACCGGAGAGCGCAGGTGTCGACGCGGACGGTTTCTCGGGCAAAGTGACTCCTGACGTGACGTTCCGGGGCGCTGGGCCCCGTCGTTGATGATTGCCGGTGGATGCGCCGGGCTAGCTGCCGGCCCCCTGGGCCTCGGGATCCACGGCACCGCCGGATTCCCCCGTCGTGCCCGCGGCTCCGGTCTCCGGGGCATCGTCCGAGGTGCCCATGGTGCGCAGCCGGGGCACGGCCTCCATCCCGGCCAGACCATTCCAGCAGAGGTTGACGATGTGCGCGGCGACCTCTTCCTTGGGGGGTTTCCGGACGTCCAGCCACCACTGGGCGGTCGTCGAAACCATACCCACCAGCGCCTGACCGTACAGCAGCGCGTAGTCCGGGTTGAGCCCCGAGCGGGTGAATGCGTGCGCGAGGATGTGTGCGACCTGTCCCACAGCGTCGTTGAGCATCGTCGAGTAACTGCGTTCGGCGCCGGGGGTCAGGTCACGGACGAGGATCTGGAATCCGTCGGTGTGCTCCTCCACGTAGCTGAAGAGCGCGAGTACGACGCGCTCGATGCGTTCCCGCGATCGTCCCGTGGACAGCGATCCCGTGATCAGGGCCTCCAGCCGCAGCATCTCGCGGTCGACGACGACGGCGTAGAGCCCTTCCTTACCCCCGAAGTGCTCGTAGACCACCGGCTTGGACACCCCCGCGCGGGCGGCGATCTCCTCGACACTGGTGGCCTCGAAACCGCGTTCGGCGAACACTTCCCGACCGACCCTGATCAACTGCTCACGACGCTGCTTGCCGGTCATCCGCTGCCTCACCATGGTGATGATCCTACCGCCCCACCGAATCGGGAGACCGCCCTCCCGTACGGTAGAGTCTCAAGCGCCGCGAACTTCCGAGCGGCGTTTCCCCGTGGTGTAATTGGCAACACTCTGGTTTTTGGTACCAGCTTTCCAGGTTCGAGTCCTGGCGGGGAAGCCTGGCCGTCCACCCCGTGGAGAATCTGGGCCCGGGGCTTTGACCCGACTCCGTCGAGCCCCGTTCGGAGCCCGGTTCCGGAAGCCGCGTGGACACGGATACCGGCTTTGTCGCGGTTGTGCCCGCCGGAGTCCTCCCCGGACGGTTCGTTCATCGGCCGGTGGTATTCCCCGACGTTCCCCGGCTGTTCCCCCTCCGTTCGGCCACCTGTGGCCTCCGGGTCATCCCGGGGACGCTGACCCTGGCCGGGGTGAATCTCCGGAGCTCCGGTAGCGTGGGAGTGAACGAATCCGTCTTTCACACCCCACGATCGGAGCCCCCATGACAGAGATCCCCTCTGACGATGTGGCCGTCATCATCCTCGCCGCCGGAGCCGGCACCAGGATGAAATCCGCGACGCCGAAGATGCTGCACCGCGTCGCCGGGCGCACCATGCTCGCCCACGCCCTGCACGCGGCGGCGGGCCTGCGGCCGGCCGACATCATCACGGTCGTCGGGCATCAGCGGGACAAGGTGATCCCGGCGGTGGCGGAGGAAGTGCCCGCACTCGAGGCGGCCTACGGCACCACATCCGTCGGGATCGCGCGCCAGGAGGAGCAGAACGGCACCGGACACGCCGTCGCCTGCGGCCTGGAGGAGCTCGCCCCCGACTTCACCGGCACCGTCGTGGTCACCACCTCCGATGTGCCGATGATCAACTCGGAGACCCTGCGCGCCCTGGTCGAGGAACACAACACCAAGCCGCGCGCCGCGGTCACAGTCCTCACCGCCACCGTCGACGACCCGACGGGGTACGGCCGTATCGTGCGGACCGCGGACGGCGAGGTCACCCGGATCGTGGAGCAGAAGGACGGCACCGCGGACGAGCTCGAGATCACCGAGATCAATTCCGGCGTCTACGCCTTCGACGCGGAGCTCCTGCGCACCGCGGTCACCCAACTGGACACCGACAACGCGCAGGGCGAGTTCTATCTCACCGACGTCATCGGCATCGCCCGGGACAACGACCGTTCCGTGCGGGGGCACCGCCTCGATGACGCGTCCATCATCGCCGGAGTCAACGACCGGGTGCAGCTCGCGGACATCGGTGCCGAGTTCAACCGGCGCCTGTGCGAGGCGGCGATGCGCGGGGGCGCGACCATCGTCGACCCGGCCTCGACCTTCATCGACATCGACGTGCGGATCGGCCGGGACGTCATCATCGAACCCGGCACCCAGCTGCGCGGCCGGACGGTGATCGGCGACAACTGCACCATCGGCCCCGACACCACACTGACCGACATGGTGGTCGGCGAGGGCGCCTCCGTCATCCGCACGCACGGTTCCGAATCGGAGATCGGCCCGCGGGCCACGGTCGGCCCGTTCACGTTCATCCGGCCGGGGACGTCCCTGGGCGAGAAGGGCAAGCTCGGCGGCTTCGTGGAGGCGAAGAACGCGACGATCGGTCGCGGATCGAAGGTGCCGCACCTCACCTATGTGGGGGACGCGACGATCGGCGAGGAATCGAACATCGGCGCGTCCAGTGTCTTCGTCAACTACGACGGCGTCAACAAACACCACACCACGATCGGCAGCCACGTGCGCACCGGCAGTGACACGATGTTCATCGCACCCGTGACCGTGGGTGACGGGGCCTACTCCGGGGCGGGTACAGTGATCAAGGATGACGTCCCGCCCGGGGCACTGGCCGTCTCCGGCGGCCATCAGCGCAACATCGAGGGTTGGGTGCGGCGCAAACGGCCCGGCACCCCGGCAGCGGACGCCGCCGAACGCGCAGCAGCGCAGCTCAGCGTCAACAATCAGGAAGGCGAAGCAGAATAGACATGTCTGCCCAGTGGATCGACAACCAGAAGAACCTCATGCTGTTCAGCGGGCGGGGAAACCCGGCGCTCGGCGAGGCCGTGGCGCGGGAGCTCGGCGTCCAGCTGACCCCCACCACCGCCCGGGACTTCGCCAACGGCGAGATCTTCGTCCGCTTCGAGGAGTCCGTCCGCGGCTGCGACGCCTTCGTGCTGCAGTCGCACAGCCAGCCGCTGAACAAGTGGCTGATGGAACAGCTCATCATGATCGACGCACTGAAGCGCGGCTCGGCGAAGCGGATCACCGCGATTCTGCCGTTCTACCCGTACGCCCGCCAGGACAAGAAGCACCGCGGTCGCGAGCCGATCTCCGCCCGCCTGGTCGCGGACATGCTGAAGACCGCGGGTGCCGACCGGATCGTCTCCGTGGACCTGCACACCGATCAGATCCAGGGCTTCTTCGACGGGCCGGTCGACCACATGCACGCCATGCCGATCCTGACCGAGCACATCAAGAAGAACTACAGCCTGGAGAACATCTGCGTCGTCTCCCCCGACGCCGGTCGCGTGAAGGTCGCCGAGAAGTGGGCCAACACCCTGGGCGGCGCACCGATGGCGTTCGTCCACAAGACCCGCAGCGTCGACGTCGCCAACCAGGTCACCGCGAACCGTGTCGTCGGTGACGTCGCGGGCCGCACCTGCGTGCTGCTGGACGACATGATCGACACCGGTGGAACGATCTCCGGCGCGGTCGGGGTCCTTCGCGAAGCCGGTGCCGGTGACGTCATCATCGCCACCACGCACGGCGTGTTCTCCGGTCCCGCCCGCGAGCGTCTGTCCCGCTGCGGTGCCCGTGAGGTCATCGCGACCGACACCCTGCCCCAGAACACGGACGGCTGGGACAACCTCACGGTGCTGTCCATCGCCCCGCTCCTGGCGAAGACGATCCACGAGATCTTCGAGAACGGATCGGTGACCACCCTCTTCGAGGGCCAGGCCTGATCCACCGCCACCGACCACGCCCCCGGGCCGCGGCACATTGTGTCCGGTTATTGTGTCCGGTTCCGGGGGCGTGGTACTGTCATCAGCGTCTCGGCGAGGGCCGATCCCACGGATCAGCCGTTATCGACGCGATGTGACGCATGAAGCGCCCCACCTCCGTACGCGGAGGACGGACAGCCTGCGATGACTCGACGAGAACCCGGGTCCCGCAGGCTTTTGTTGTGTCTGCGTCCGGGACCACACATAACTGTCCAACCAACGCCCAGGAGAAACACCATGGCCATCAACAAGGCTATCCCGCTCGAAGCAGCACCCCGTACCGAGTTCGGCAAGGGCGCGGCGCGCCGCGCCCGCCGCGACGGCCTGATCCCCGTCGTGATCTACAGCAAGTCCATCGATGAGCCGCTGCACGTCACCGTCGACCGTCTCGACTTCACCGCGATCATCCGCAACCACGGCGTCAACGCCGTCGTCGACGTCGACATCGAGGGCGAGAAGCAGCTCGCCATCGTCAAGCACCTCGACCAGAACGTCCTGACCTTCAACATCGACCACGTCGATCTCCTCGCCATCTCCCGCGGCGAGAAGATCGAGGTCGAGGTCCCGGTCGTCCACACCGGTGAACCGGCTCCGGGCGCCATGGTCATCCAGGACGCCGACGTCCTCGCCGTCGAGGCTCCCGTGCTCTCCATTCCGGAAGAGTTCGAGATCGACATCGAGGGTCTGGAGATCGGTACCCAGATCACCGCCGCCGACGTCAAGCTGGAGGAGGGCATCACGCTGGTCTCCGATCCCGAGACGCTGATCATCAACATCGTCGAGCCCGAGGAAGAGGAGCTGCCGGAGCCCGAGGGCGAAGATGGCGAAGGCGACGCCGAGGGAGATTCGGTCGAGGCCACCGAAGAGGGCCCGACCAACGACAGCGAGTAGTCTCCTGTCACGGACGGGCTGAACCGCCCGCCCGACTGAACACCCGCTCCGGGGCATCCCGACCGCACACGTGGTCGGTGGCCGCCGGGGCGGGTTTTCCGCTGTGCACGGGGTGTCCGTGAGCCCCGGTCCACGTGTGCGACAATGTTCGACGTGAGCTCACCTGACACCGCACCCCGGAACACCTCTGGATCCCCCACCGGCCCCCTGCTCGTCGTCGGACTGGGTAATCCCGGTCCGAAGTACGCGGCCACCCGGCACAACGTCGGCTTCATGGTCGTCGACGAGCTCGCGGAGCGGGCCACCCCGATGCCCGCCACCTTCAGCGTGCACAAGCGATCGAACGCCGAGATCGCGCAGATCCGGATCAGCGGGCGTCCCGTGATCCTGGCGAAGCCGCGCAGCTTCATGAATCTCTCGGGCGGCCCGGTCAAGGCACTCGCCTCCTATTTCGACGTGGAGCCGGCGGACATCGTGATCATCCACGACGAACTGGATCTCGAGCCCGGTGTCGTCCGGCTCAAGCTCGGCGGCGGGGAGAACGGCCACAACGGGTTGAAGTCGACCAGCAAGTCGCTGGGCACCAGGGACTACATCCGGGTCCGTATGGGCATCGGACGGCCCCCGGGGCGGATGGATCCCGCGGACTACGTGCTGCGACCCATCCCACAGTCGGTGTGCGCCGAACTGGCGATCCAGTGCGCGGATGCCGCGGACGGGGTGGAACTGATAGCCGGGTCCGGCCTGGCGATCGCACAGAACACGATCCACGCCCGATGACGGAGGCGGGATCCTCGGGCACCGCCCACCACCCCGGGGCCCGGCCCTCTCAGCCGGTCGGTGGCAGCCGATCCGCCCCCGGGTGACGGCACACCGGGGTCAGCGGATGCGCGCCTTGGCCCAGACCTTCTCCAGGGCGGCGTCATCGAGGTCGAAGGCGTGCGTCTTCTCCAGGCGCTTCAGGACCACGGGACACAGCTTGCAGCGCCGCCTGGACCGGCAGCACTTCTTCTTCCCCCCTTTGGCGGCCTTCCGCCGCATCTTCGTCATGTCCACGATACCGAGCCTATTACCGTCCCCCGCCGTTGACACCTCCCGCAGCGAACACGGGCACCTATCACCCCCGGAAAGGGCGGAACCCGCCCCGGATCGGATCACGGTGCGGGTCTGTGGGGGAAGAGTACGTCAGAGTTCGTCGATCTCCCGACGACGCGGCAGGACGATCGGGCGGGCGTGCGCGATCTCCTCGATGATCCGGACGACCTGGCTGGAGTAGCCGAACTCATTGTCGTACCAGACGTAGAGCACCAGGTGATTGCCCTGCGCGATTGTGGCCAGCCCGTCGACGATGCCGGCCTGCGTCGTACCGACGAAGTCCGTGGAGACGACCTCCGGAGACTTGATGTACCCGATCTGCTGACGCAGCACGGACTTCAGGGACACGTCCCGCAGATAGGTGTTCACCTCGTCGACGGTGGTCTCCGTGTCCAGGGTCAGGTTCAAAACCGCCATCGACACGTCCGGGGTGGGCACCCGGATCGCGTTGCCGGTGAGTTTGCCACCGAGTTCGGGAAGCGCCTTGGCCACGGCCTTCGCGGCACCGGTCTCGGTGAGCACCATATTCAGGGTCGCGGCCCGGCCCCGGCGCTCACCGGTGTGGAAGTTGTCGATGAGGTTCTGGTCGTTGGTGAACGAGTGCACCGTCTCCACGTGTCCGAAACGCACCCCGAAACGGTCGTTCACGACCTTGAGCACCGGGGTGATCGCGTTGGTGGTGCAGCTCGCCGCGGAGAGGATCCGGTCGGAGTCCTCGATGTCACAGTGGTTGATCCCGTAGACGATGTTCTTCAGGTCGCCCTTGCCCGGTGCGGTCAGCAGGACGCGGGACACCCCCTTCGACTCCAGGTGCTGCTCCAGGCCCGCGCGATCGCGCCAGCGGCCGGTGTTGTCGACGACGACGGCGTCGTCGATGCCGTACTCCGTGTAGTCGACGCTGGCCGGATCCGAGGAGTAGATCACCTGGATGGGCGTGCCGTTAGCCCAGATGATGTTCTTCTCCCGGTCGATGCTGATGGTTCCGTCGAACTGTCCGTGGACGGAATCACGCCGCAGCAGGGAGGCACGCTTCTCCAGATCGATGTCGCCGTTCTTCCGGACGACCACGGCCCGGAGCCGGACCCCGAGCCCACGGCCTTCGCGGGCGACGAGGATACGGGCCAGGAGCCGACCGATGCGACCGAAGCCGTAGAGCACGACGTCCGTCTCGGGGGTCTTCTCCGCGGTGCCGATAACCTCGGCGAGTTCCTCCTCGAGAAAGGCCCTGAGGTCACCCCCCTGCTCCCGGAAGCGGGTGGCCAGGCGGCCGATGTCGATCGATGCGGTACCCAGGTCCATCTCGACGAGTTCCCGGACGATCGGCAGAGTCGCGGCGAGGGACATCTCCTGTTCCGTGATCCGGCGGGCGAACCGGTGCGACTTCACGATGTCGATCGCGGTGACGTTCTCGAGCAGCCGACCGTAGATCGAGGTGACCACGTTGTGTTCCCGGTGCAACCGGCCGAGCAGCGGCACCATCTCCTCCGCGAGTGCGAGCCGTTCATTGAAGTTCCGGTGGGTGGCGGTCAGGTCCGTCATGGGTGTGTGACTTCCTCTTTCAGGCGGGTCGGAGACGCTGGATCAGGGGTGTATGAACGCAACGGGACATACCAACACCACGGTATCCAATTTCCCGCTCGACGTGTCCGTTTTCTTCACCCCCGGGGGCAGTTGCCCTGAAGCGTCAGAGACCGGCGAGCCGACGCAGGACATCGGCCGCGGAACCACCTTCCACGTGGGCGACCCCGGTCCCGGCCCAGGCCGCGAACAGCTCCGGTTCCCCACCCCGCCCGGCGGCGGCCCGGATCGGCCGCATGACGGCGTTGACCCCCGGGTAGACCGCCGGGGCAGCGGCGCCGGGGCCCTCGACGAACGGGGTGGCCACTCCCCTGGCGGGACGTCCGGAGTACGCCCGGGTGACGACGGTGCGGGGAGCACCGGCGAGTGCGGCACGGTGCACCGGCGCGGTACCGGCCTCGTCCGAGAGCAGCAGCGCCGTGCCGGATGCGACCGCGACGACCCCGGGCAGTGCGAGTGCCTCCGCGACCGAGACGGGGTCCGACAGCCCACCGGCGGCGACGAGCGGCACCGCGCCGTCGACGGCGCGGTGCACGGCGGCGACGAGCTCCGGGAGCGGTTGCGTACCGGGCTCCTCGGCGACGGTGCGGGTGGCACGGTGTCCACCGGCACCGGGCCCCTGGACGATCAACGTGTCGATTCCCCTGTCCACCGCATCCCGCGCGGCCGGAACATCGGCCACGGTGGCCCAGGCCTCCGTCCCCGCCCCGTGGAGCCGATCGATCTCCCGCGCGGTGAACAGGCCGAAGGTGCACGACACCACGGCGGGTCTCCGCCGCAGATCCACACCGCACACCGCATCGAGCTTCGCGGCGAAACGGTCCGTCGGGTCAGCGGCGGCGAGCCATCCGGGGACCTTTCCCGGGTCGAGCCCCAGTCGATGCATCCGGGATGCCAGCCCCCGCGCGTAGTCCGCGACGGCGGCGAGATCGGTGGCGTCGGGAGCGGCCTGCGGGTAGAAGAGGTTGACTCCGAACCGGGTGGCGCGGGTCGCATCCATCTGCGCCACCAGGTCCTCCGCCCCCAGGTACCCGCCGGCGAGGAACCCGAGTGACCCCACCGCCTCCGCGGCGTCGACGAGCGCGGGCGTGGACGGGCCCCCGGCCATGGGGGCGGCGAGGACCGGGCAGGTGAGGTCTTCGACGATGCTCATGGCGCCCAGGCTAACGGGAGGCAGCTGATGGCGTACCCTGACGGGAGTCACGTTTTCCACCCCCGTCCGGCCGTTCGTCTGAAAGTTGCACCGAAACATGAGCGAGAGCACCACCCACAACGATCCGGCGTCCGAGGCAACCCGCCGCCGCACCTTCGCGGTGATCGCCCACCCGGACGCCGGTAAATCCACCCTGACCGAGGCGCTCGCGCTGCACGCGCACGTCATCAGTGAGGCGGGTGCGGTGCACGGCAAGGCCGGCCGCAAGGCGACCGTCTCCGACTGGATGGAGATGGAGAAGGACCGTGGAATCTCCATCGCCTCCTCGGCCCTGCAGTTCGAGTACGCCCCGGCGGGCCACGAGGGTGAGCCGTACATGATCAACCTCGTCGACACCCCCGGCCACTCGGATTTCTCCGAGGACACCTACCGGGTGCTCACCGCCGTCGACGCCGCCGTGATGCTCATCGACGGCGCCAAGGGCCTCGAGCCGCAGACGCTGAAGCTGTTCCGGGTGTGCAAGGCACGCGGCCTGCCGATCGTCACCGTGGTCAACAAGTGGGACCGGCCGGGCAAGTCGCCGCTCGAGCTCATGGACGAGATCGTCGCGGAGATCGGGCTGCAGCCCACCCCCCTGTTCTGGCCCGTCGGCGAGGCCGGCGACTTCCGCGGGCTCGCGCGCCTGGACGCCGAAGGGGAGATCGAGGAGTACATCCACTTCATCCGCACCGCAGGTGGTTCCACCATCGCCCCGGAGGAGCACTTCACCCCGGATGAGGCCGCGGAGAAGGAGGACGTCGCCTGGGAGACCGCGGTGGAGGAGGTCGAGCTGATGACCGCGGACGGTGCCGTCCACGACCGGGATCTCTTCCTCGACTGCACCACTTCCCCGGTCATCTTCGCCTCCGCGATGCTCAACTTCGGTGTGCACCAGATCCTCGACGCGCTCTGCGAGCTCGCGCCCGGGCCGGCGGCCCGACACACGGACCCGAAGGTCCTGGCGGCCGCGTCCTCCGCGGTCGACGAATCCCGGGCACCGGGCGACGACTTCTCGGGTGTGGTGTTCAAGGTGCAGGCCGGCATGGACCGCAACCACCGCGACTCCCTGGCCTTCATGCGGGTCGTCTCGGGCGAGTTCTCCCGCGGTATGCAGGTCACCCACGCACAGAGCGGGCGCAGCTTCTCGACGAAGTACGCGCTGACGGTCTTCGGACGGACCCGCTCCACCGTCGAGGCCGCCTACCCGGGTGACATCGTCGGTCTGGTCAACGCCGGTTCCCTCGCGCCGGGCGACACCATCTACGAGGGCCGCAAGGTCCAGTTCCCGCCGATGCCGCAGTTCGCACCCGAGCACTTCCGTACCCTGCGGGCGAAGTCACTGGGCAAGTACAAGCAGTTCCGCAAGGCGCTCGAACAGCTCGACTCCGAGGGTGTCGTCCAGGTCCTCAAGAACGACGCACGCGGTGATGCCGCGCCCGTGATGGCCGCCGTCGGCCCGATGCAGTTCGAGGTCATGCAGGCCCGGATGCTCGCCGAGTACAACGTGGAGACCGTCACCGACGCGGTCCCGTACACCGTGGCCCGGCGCACCGACGCCGCGACCGTTCCGGAACTGGCGAAACAGCGGGGTGTCGAGGTATTCACCCGCACGGACGGTGAACTGATCGCCCTGTTCGGCGACAAGTGGCGCCTCCAGTTCATCGAGAAGGAGCACCCCGAGTTCACGCTCGAGGCGCTCGTCGCCGACTGACCGCAACAGGAACGGGTCGGTCGGCGACCGGCTCAGTGACCGGGGGTCGGGTCCCCGCCCCGACGCCGCAGAACCAGGGCCACCGGCCCGGTTGATCCCCCACCGGAGGCACACCCGCCCCCGGACCCGGCGGCCGGGCAACAGGAACACCCACCCCCCGAGCAGAACGCGCCGAGCGGCGCGCGGGACAGCCTCCCCATCCGCTCCAGACGCTCGATCGCGGCATCGACCAGATCTGCGCCGAGCCCGGTCTGACGGACGATGGCCCGACGGTTCACCGCCCCGTCGGCTATGGCCTCGGAGACCCTCGTCAACGGCCCCTCCATCACAGCACCAGCTTGAGTGCGTTGAACACCAGGACGGCCAATGCCCAGGCACCGGTCAGCTGGACGACCATACCGACCACCGTCCACCACAGGCCGATCTCGCGCCGTTGGGCCGCGAGCGTCGCCACGCACGGTGTATAGGCCAACAGGAAGATCATGAAGGCCCACACCGCGGCCAGGGCGTGTCCACCGGAGGCCCCGGCGAAGTCCACCCGGATCGCGGCCGCGAGCGGACTCTCCGCCTGCTCCTCCGGATCGGCGTCCGTGGGATCATCGACCGCGTAGGTCTGCGCCCACGACGAGATCACCGCTTCCTTGGCCACGAAGCCCGTGATCAACGGCCCGGTGAGAGACCAGGTGCCGAAGCCCGCGGGTTCAAACACCGGTGCCATAGCCGAGGACACGGCACCGTACGCGCTGTCCTGGGGCGGCAGGTCCTCGTCACCGAAACCGTATCCCCCGACCACCGGGGTGGACTGGAGCGCCCAGACCACGATGACCGTGGCCACGATGATGCGGCCGGCGGTGTGCAGGAAACCCTTCAGCCGCATCCACATCACGGACAGCGCCAGCCTGGGGCCGGGAAGCTGGTACACGGGAAGATCGATGACGAGAGGTTCGGATCCGAGTGTCCGCCAGACCATCGTGCGCAGCCCGAGTCCGGTGAGCACCACGAGCCCGATGGAGATCAGGTACATCACGAACACCACGGTCCCGGAATGCTCGGGGAAGAACACGCTGGCGACCATGACGTAGACCGTGAGTCGCGCCGAGCAGGAGGTGAACGGGACCAGCAGGCAGGCGACCAACCGTTGGCGCGCGGAACCCAGGACCCGGGTCGCGGAGATCGCAGGCACGTTGCAGCCGAAGCCCACGATCAGCGGGATGAATGCCTTTCCCGGAAGTCCGATGGCGCGCATGAGCCGGTCTGCGACCACCGCCGCGCGGGCCATGTAGCCGGAGTCCTCGAGCACCGCCAGACAGAGGAACATAAGCGCCATGAGCGGCACGAAGGTCAGCACCATGCCCACCCCGCCGATCAGCCCCTCGGTGACCAACCCACGGAGGGGTTCCCAGGTGAGACCGACGGCGTCCATGATACGGCGCGCGCCGTCGGTGACCGGTCCGTCGAACAGCTTGCCCAGACGGTCCTGCAACGGGGACGCCACGGTCGTGGTGATCTGGAAGACGAGCCACATCGCCGCAAGGAACACCAGGGGCCCCGCCACGGGATGCAGGACGACCCGGTCGATCCGGTCGGACATGCTGTTGGCGGCGGGACTGCTGGTCACGGCTTTCCGGCAGACCTCATCCACCCAGGCGAAGCGGGCGTCCTCCCGGGCGAAGTCCGCATCCTCCCCGTTCTTCCCCGCACCGTCACCCGTCGCGACGGGTCGGACGGGTGTCACGCAGCACGAGCTCCGTTCGAGTTCCAGGGCGACCGTGTCCGTCAGATCGGACAGTTCGTTGCGGCGCGGATCGACGGCGACGACCTTCACCCCCATCGCGAGGGACAGTGCCTCAACGTCGACGGAGATTCCGCGGGAAGCGGCGACATCGAGCTTCGTCAGTGCCACGACGATGCGGTAGGGCTCCTCCGCGATCTGGGCGACCAGGTAGAGGCAGCGGGCCAGATTGGCGGCGTCGACGACGACGAGAACCGCGTCGGGGCGCTCGTCCACGGGATCCTCTATGAGCTTCGCGCGGGTGAACTCCTCGTCGGGGCTCATCGGATCGAGTGAATAGGCACCGGGGAAGTCGATGATGTCGACGGTGCGGTTCTTCGTGGTCCCGGTGCGCCAGCGTCCACGGCAGACCTCCACCGTGGTCCCCGGCCAGTTCCCCATCACGGCCCGGGCCCCTGTCAAGGCGTTGAACAGCGTGGATTTTCCCGCGTTAGGGGCTCCGACCAGAGCCACGACGGGGGTTCCGGGTGGCGCCGGTGCGAGCCCTCCGCTCCCGTGGCAGGAAGCTCCGTGGTTCTTCGCTCGGGTCGTGTGGGTGTTCATGATGTCCGTCCGCTTCGGTGATGGGGAGTGAACCGGTACCCGGCGGCGGCTGTGCCGCAGGAGACCGGGGGTGGGTTCAGGCGACGTAGATGTCGGTTGCGGTGCGTCTGTCGAGGGCGTAGCGGGACTGCCCGATCCTCACGATCCGGGCGCCGCCGGAGCAGGTCTGCACGACCTCGATGCGGGATCCGTTCCGGAAACCGAGTTCAGCGAGTCGGCGCCGCAGTCGTGGCTCGGACCCCGCGCGGACCATCACCCCGCCCGAACCTGCCTTGAGGCTGTAGAGCGTGACCGGACCGGGGTGTCCCGCGTTCCCGGTTCCGGATTGTTCGACCGTGGACATGGTCAGTCCTCTCGACGTGGGGCCGGTCAGCCCCGGTGAATGGGTGCGCGGACCGGTGATCGGATCGGGGATACCGGGCCGGGGAGGATGAATGTCCTCCTGTTTGCTTAACCTACGCTCGCCACTCGCAAAAACAGCCGCCTAATTGAGCCTCACTTAACGCCCCCTGCACTCGTTCATGCACCACGGCTTCACTACTGCATATGATCCTCAATTAGATAGGCTTCCCATGCCTGATGATCTTCGCCCGACAGCACCTGGAATCCATCTCCGGTACGACGGAAAACCGCACTTCACAGCAGAAAAACACCCTGGCGCCGGGACGCCCGGGCCGGGTAACGGCACACGACGCCACACTCGCCGGACACACGGAGCACCCGGCGTTCGAACGACCCCGGCCGGGCGTTGAGACCCTCACCACACCCCCCCCCGAACTAAGGTATCCGACGTGCTTCACACGACAGATGAAGCTCTCACCGCCCAACGGGTGACCAGCAACCGGCGCGTTAAACTTGACGCATGACCGGAATACGCGAGACGAAGAAGGCGACCACCCGGGCCACCCTGGCCCGGTGCACCGCCGAACTCGCCTACGAGCAGGGGGTCGAGGGCATGACCGTCGCCGCCATCACGGCGGCCGCGGGAGTCTCGCAGCGGACATTCCACAACTACTTCGACTCCCGCGAACAGGCACTGCTCACGTTCATCGAATCCAGCATGGAGGAGCTGGGTGGAAAGCTCGCCGCCCTCGCCGGGGACAGCGACCCGATCTCCGCCGTGGAACAGCTCGTCATCAACGAGGTGACCTCAGGGGCCGTCGGCGTTGACTCCTTCTTCGCCCTCGACCGGCTGACGCGTGCACTACTGTCGACGAACCCCGCGGACGCCGGCGAACCCCAGCTCGCGGCACTCCGTGACGCGGTCGACCGGATCCTCACAGAACAGTTGGGCCTGACCGGTTTCGAGGACATGGTCGCGGTTCACGCGATCCTGCACGCCGGATTCGTGGCGCTGATCTACCACGATTTCGAGACCCGGCACGGACGCGACGTCGACGATCCGCTCACCCTCATCAGAAGGGCATTCACCGTGGTCCGGGGCGGGGTGGACGGAACTCCCACGCCGACCGATGGTCAGGCGCGCCCGATTTCCTTCTCGACCAGGCCACGGACCGTCGATCCGTCGATGCCCTGACAACGGGCCCGGGCGACGAGCGCCCGGAGTTCCGCGGACAGACGTTCCTCGGCCCCGGGCACCGGTTCCCGCGGGGCCAGCACCACACTGCCGGAGCGGTGGCTCGTCGCGACTATCCCCTCCGACCGGAGCAGATCATAGGCCTTCTTCACGGTCGCCGGATTGATGTCCAGCGCGCCGGCGACCGATCTCACGGAATCCAGGTGCTCGCCCGCCGAAATGTCGCCACGGGCGATGGCTCCCACGATCCCGTCATGGAGCTGCATGAAGATCGGGGTGTCCGATAGCGGGTCGAGACGGATGTCCATCGGGGGTGGGATCCTCCACTGTCACAGGTACAACTGCACCGCTCAGGCTAGTACACGGTCGACACCCGGAGGCCGTCGGGTACCGACGGATAAGGTGGATCCACAACCCCGCTGAAGGAGCATCCCCATGGAACATCCAGCACCCCGGACACTCGCGGAGATCGTCACCGACGGCACGATCGCGTGCGCAGACGCCGACGCGGCGTTCACGGCACTGATCGGGCGACCCGGGGAAATCGAGTTCAACCGCGACGGCGACCGGATGGAGGTCCGCGCAGCCCGCCACGGGGCACCGGACGTCTCCACCGCCGGAACCGTCGTCGCGGAGATCCGGGACGGGAGGTGGACCTGGCGGGGCCCCCGGGCGGCAGATGCGGCCGCCCGGTTCGGGATTCCGCAGCTGTCCGGAACCCGCCCAGCCACCGACGATCTCCTCACCGCCGCCCGCACCCTCCACGGCTGCGCCCCGGGGCTGCTCGCCCCGATGCCGGACGGCACGACGGCGGTCGTGTGCCTCGATCCCCCGCAACCCATGGGCGACACCCGTACCGCCCTGATCACGGCGGCCGGGATCCCGATTGCGGGCGAAGACCTCCCCCGGGCACTGTCCGGCTTCGCGGCGATACGTGGCCTGGACGTCCGGGTCGACGGACCGGTGTGGTTGTTCTCCGACGGCGCCGCCATCCGGGTGGAGGACGGCCGTCTGCGGGACATCGCCGGTGGGCTCGACATCGATCCCGTCCGCGCCGATGCGCTGCTCCCCTCCATCGAATCCCAGATGTACCTGGATGCGACCTTTCCCGGCGCCACGGCCATCGCGGACCCCGTGCAGGGGCTGATCACCCTGGAGACGCCGGCGGGTCCCCGGATGCAGGCCCGGGGGGTCGTCCTGGCCACCGTCACCGGCGACACCTGGTGCTGGGGCTGGGCGGACCGCAACATCTCCGCGGCACCCGGTACAGCCGACTGCCACCGGATCCGGGACTTCGGACGCCGCGAGGGCATCCCCGTGTTCGTGTCCCCGACACTTCCACTGTCGCTCGCCCGGGAGCTCGACCTCGTCTCCGCGGCGAAACCGGTGCTCGGCAGGTGGTTCCACACGACGGCGCAGTTGACCGCCGACACCTGGGCGATCGTGGTGTTCTCCGACCGCGGTCTCGTCCTTCCCGCCCCCACGGTGCCGGTCGTCAGTGCGGTCATCGACACGATCCGGGGTGTCGAACTGGGAGGAGTCGACGCACGCCGCGCGGTCGCCGCGTACGCGCGGCACCGGGGCCTCGGGATTTCCCCCGACCCCGGATCCCGGGAGTACGTGCAGCTCCGGACGCAGGACGGAACGGTGACCGTACACTTCTCCCCCGACGGCAGGGTGATGAACACGACCGTCGGATGACCGACTAAGCTTATCGGTGTTCTCAGGGCGGGGTGGAAGTCCCCACCGGCGGTGACACCTTCACGGTGCAGCCCGCGAGCGCCACCACACGGATGCCGTGCGGTGGGTCAGCAGATCCGGTGTGATTCCGGAGCCGACGGTGATAGTCCGGATGAGAGAGAACCTGCACGGCCGGTGTACCCGGACGTCGGTGAGCCGTACCCGCGGCCCACCCGTCCCGACTGCGACCGGGCAGTTTTTCAGCCCCGAGGATCCATGTCCACACCCCTCTTTCACATCAGGGAGAACCATGAATCCTTTCACCGATCTACTCGACGCCACGATCTCCATCGGCGGCGTCCCCATCCTCTGGCGCGAGATCATCGGCAACGCCTTCGGACTCGCCAGCGCGTACGGCGGAATGAAGCGCGTCGTCTGGGCCTGGCCCATCGGGATCGTCGGAAATCTGCTCCTGTTCACCGTTTTCCTCGGTGGGGTTTTCAACACCCCCCAGGCACTGGACCTCTACGGTCAGGCCGGCCGTCAGGTCATGTTCCTCATCGTCTCCGTCTACGGCTGGTACCAGTGGTCGCGCGCCCGGAAGCAGGGTCTCCGCGAATCCGCGGAGACCGATCCCTCCCGGTCCATCGTGACCGAGCCCCACGAGGACACCGCCGCGGTCCAGCCCCGCTGGGCCACCGGACGCGAACGCCTCGGACTGCTCATCTCGGGCGTCGTCGGGACCGTCGGGTGCGCGATGATCTTCTCCGCGCTCGGGTCCTGGGGCCCGTGGGCCGACGCCTGGATCTTCACCGGTTCCGTGCTCGCGACCTACGGGATGGCCCGTGGCTGGACGGAGTTCTGGCTCATCTGGATCGGCGTCGACATAGTCGGCGTCCCCCTTCTCCTCGCCGCCGGCTACTACCCCTCCGCCGTGCTCTACATCGTGTACGGGGCGTTCGTCATATGGGGTTTCACCGTCTGGATGAAGGTGCACAAGAAGTCGGACGAGTCACCCGAACCGGACCGGCTGCACGCCACGGTCTGATCTTCCGTCCGACGACGGCAGGGCCCGCACGCGCGGTACGCGTGCGGGCCCTGCGCGGTCAGGACGGGACACCCGGTGGCTGACGGTGCTGCAGGATCGTCCGGTAGAAGTCGACGTCGACCTCCCCTGTTTCGGAGGGGTCGAAGGCCGGGTTCCGGTCCTTGTCCACGAGAACGGCGCGCACACCTTCGGAGAAGTCGTGCTCCCTCCGGAGCACCGCCCCCAACGCGTACTCGTTCTCGAGAGCGTGCGCGATGTCCCGGGCTTCGCGGTTCGCCGCGTAGAGCTCGGCCGCCGCGACGACCGAGGTGGGGCTGGATTTCGCCATCAGTTCCCGGACCCGGGCAACGAAACCGGCGTTGCCGTGGGAATTCAGCGCGTTGTCGATCTCCGCCCAGGAGTCGTGCCCGAAGGTGTCCCGGATGTCGGGGAGCATCCCCTCGAGTTCCCCGGCATCCACGAAGTCGACGGGGCGCGCGTACTGCTCGAGTGCATCGTCGAGGGACTCGGCGATGACGGTGTCGATGAACCGGTCGACGTCCTCCGAAGCGATGAGATCCGTGGCGAGGCCGGACCAGAGCATGTCAGCCGGTGTCAGCCGCCACCCTGTGATCCCGAGGAACGTGGCCAGCTCCGGTATCGCAGCCCCGCTCTCCCCGACCATCCGTTGCATCATCCAGGTGGTGCCGACATCGGGGATGAACCCGATGGCCATCTCGGGCATCGCGGCGAACGCCTTCTCCGTGATGACCCGGTGGGAACCGTGGACGGACACGCCGAGCCCACCGCCCATCGCGACGCCGTCGATGACGGCGACGATGGTTTTCGGGAACTCCTCGAGCTGCCGGTTCATCTCGTACTCGGCACGGAAGAACCGGTCACCCGAGTCGAAGTCCCCGGACAGACCCTCCTCGCGGCAGGATCGGACGTCCCCGCCCGCACAGAAGCCTCGTTCGGACGAGGAACAGATGACGACGCGGTGCACGGAATCGTCGTCCCGCCACGTCTCCAGGGCCTCCGAGATGATGTCCACCATCTCGTGGTTGAGGGAGTTCAGGGCCTTCGGCCGATTCAGTTCGAGCACACCGGTCGTGTGTCGGACGAAAGCGTTGACGAGGTTCTGGGTGGGACGTTGTTTCATGTACGAAGTCTGTCACATCCCACCACGACCGCGCCACGGTTTCCGCACGGAAAATCCCCTGGGTGTGACCCCGGGGATCGTGCCGTCCCTAGCGGAGACTACTTCTTCTTGTGCCCCGACTTATTGTCCTTCTTCGCGGCCTTGGCCGCTTCCTTCTTCTGCTTCTTCCGGGCGAGCTCCAGCTCCGCGGCGACGTCCGGCACATACCGGAAGTCACTGCGCGGGGGCCGTTCGTAGTCGTTCGTGGACTGCGGACGTTGCGGGATCTCGGGGAGTTCGCGGTCGATCTTCTCGTAGGGGATCGTCGACAGCAGGTGGCTGATGACGTTGATGCGGGACCGCTTCTTGTCCTCGCTCTCCACCGTGTACCAGGGGGCGGACGGGATGTCGGTGTGGATGAACATCTCGTCCTTCGCCCGGGAGTAGTCCTCCCAGCGGGTGATCGACTGCAGATCCATCGGGGAGAGTTTCCAGCGGCGCAGGGGGTCCTCACGACGGGAGGTGAAGCGCTTCACCTGCTCCTCGTCCGAGACACTGAACCAGTACTTCCGCAGCATGATCCCGTCCTCGACGAGCAGTCGCTCGAAGATGGGGGCCTGGTGCAGGAAACGGCGGTACTCCTGCGAGGTACAGAACCCCATCACCCGCTCCACACCCGCGCGGTTGTACCAGGACCGGTCGAAGATCACGATCTCGCCGGCGGTGGGCAGCCTCTCCACGTACCGCTGGAAGTACCACTGCCCCTGTTCCCTGGAGCTGGGCGCGGGCAGCGCCTCGATGCGGCAGGTGCGGGGATTGAGGTACTGGGTGATCCGCTTGATGGCGGAGCCCTTGCCCGCGGCGTCGCGCCCCTCCATGACGACGACCACCCGGGCCCCGGTCTCGACGACCCACTGCTGCATGTCGACGAGCTCGGCCTGCAGCCTCTTCAGCTCGGCCTCATAGTGTTTCTTGGACAGCTTCGGCGGTTTCTTCGCATCCTTTTTACCCATGTTGACCAGCCTACCCTTGACGGCGGAGCGTGGTCAGCATACTTCCGGCCCCCGCTCCGGAACACACGGGAAGAGGGACCTCAGTCGACGCTGAACTCGGCCATCCGGTCCCACTCGGTCTTCCCCTCGATGAGGGTGTTGATGATCCGGGGGGTCTCGACGAGGACGGTCGGGAAGAGCTCGCAGGCCTTCCTGAAGTGATCCGAGTTCACGTGTGCCTCGGCGGCGTCGTCCCTGAAACCCTCGACGAGGATGTACTCGTTCGGGTTGTCGGTGGACCGGAACCAGTCGAAGAAGAGACAGCCGTCTTCGGCCCGCGTCGCATCGGTGAACGGCGCGACGGTCTCCCGGAAGGTGTCGGCGTGCCCGGGCTTGACGTTGAAACGTACGTTGATGAGGATCATGGCCTCAATCCTAACGCAGCGTGATGGTGTCATCAGTGCAGCGGAACGTGCATCCGGGCACGCGGCGGGTCACCGTGGTCAGTCGTCGACCTGGGGGCAGAGGCTGTCGGTGGTGTGGATCTCATCGTCCAGCAGGGTCGCCCGGACCGGTGTGTCGAGCCGTGCCCGTGTGCTCTCGAGGGCCTGGCACAGATCATCCCTGTCTCCGAGAACGGGGAGGTAGACGACGTAGTATCCGGGAGCGTCGCCGTCCCCACCGAGGGAACCGCAGGTCGTCGATGAGGTGTAGGTGGCCCCCAGGGTCCGGGTCATGGCCGTTCCGACATCCTCCACGGTCGCGTAGTCACCGAGGAGGAGAACACCTGATCCGTCACATTCCGGGGTCGAGTACGGCAGTGGCGGGATCGGACCGGAATCCTCCCCTCCCGGTGATCCCGGCGAGTCCACCTGCCCGGAGAGGGATCCCCGACCATCCCGGTCGGCCATCCCCCCGGAACGCATGACGTCCGTTCCGATGAACACCCCGACCGCCACCAGGGAGAGCAGGACGATCAGCGCGCCGAGCATGTGCGGGCACCTCATGTTCCGGTCGCGCCCGTCCGAATTCGGGGTCGTCTCCGCACCCCGAATTTCCTCCGAACTCAACCGGACACCACCTTCCGCGAACACGGCCGAATGAGGATATTCACAAATACCCTTCGGCTTTTAGCCTTCTCTTAAGTAGGCGTCAGTTTAACGTATTGCGCATTCGGTGCAGAGTTTCGTTACCACTCCCCCCAATACGGGGGGTAACAACATTAGCCCTCGAGCGCCTCCCCCAGTTCCATCCACTGGGTCTCCAGCTGATCGATCTCCTCCTCCAACTCGACTCTGCGTGCATCGAGCTCAACGAGTTTCGACTGGTCGAGGTTCTGCGCCGCCTCGGCCATCTCAGCCGCGAGCGAGGCCTGCCGGGACTGGAGCTTGCCCATCTTCCGTTCCACGGACCGCATCTCCTTCGTCAGCCTCTGCTCCTCCGCGGCGGACATCTTTCTATCGACCCCACCGGCGCCACCGTCCGACGCCCCGGCGGCCGATCCGCCGAGGTCATTGGCGGAACCCAGGTTCAGGACCCCCGTGTTCCCCTCCGCCTCCGCGCGCGCCCGGCGCTGAAGGTACTCATCGATCCCACCGGGAAGATTGGTCAGGTCACCGTCCCCGAACAGTGCCCACGTGCTGTCACACACCCGCTCGATGAGATACCTGTCGTGCGAGATCACCACGAGGGTTCCGGGCCAGCCGTCGAGCAGGCTCTCCAGCTCCTGTAGCGTGTCGATGTCGAGGTCGTTGGTCGGTTCATCGAGCAGCAGCACGTTCGGCTCCGCCATGAGCACCCGGGTCAACTGCAGTCGGCGCCGTTCACCACCGGAGAGATCTCCGACGGGGGTGCGCTGGCGTTTCGCGGAGAAACCCAACCTCTCGGCCAGCTGTGAGGCGCTCAGCTCGCGTTTACCCATCTGTACGTAGCTCGCCACATCCTCCACAGCGTCGAGGAGCCGCTGATCGGGATCCAGGTCGTCGAGCTCCTGGCGCAGCCATCCGAGACGGACCGTCTTACCCTCGATCCTGCGCCCCGCGGCGAGCTCGTGCTCCCCGGCGATGGTACGCAGCAGGGTGGTCTTCCCGGAGCCATTCACCCCGACCAGACCGATCCGTTCGCCCGGGTTCAGCCGCCAGGTGAGATCGCGGACGAGTTCGCGGCCGTCCGGGGTGGTGATCGTCGCGTCCTCGAGCTCGATGACCACCCGCCCCTGCCGTTTCCGCGAGAAGGCCATGAGTTCCACGGTGTCCCGGGGCGCGGGGACGTCGCTGATCAATGCTTCGGCGGCCTCGATCCGGTAGCGGGGCTTCGACGTCCGCGCGGGTGCACCGCGACGGAGCCAAGCGAGTTCCTTCCGGGCGAGGTTCTGCCGTCGCTGTTCGATCGCGTCGGCCTGCCGCGCCCGCTCCGCCCGGGCGAACATCCAGTCGTTGTAGCCACCCTCGTAGGCGTCCACGACACCGTCGTGCACCTCCCACGTGCGGGTGGCCACGGTGTCGAGGAACCACCGGTCGTGGGTGACGACGACGAGGGCGCACCGGCGTGCGACGAGATGCGCGGCGAGCCACTGGACCCCCTCTATGTCGAGATGGTTGGTCGGCTCGTCGAGGATGAGCAGATCCAGGTCCCGGACCATGGCCGCGGCGAGGTTGGTCCGACGCCGCTCACCGCCGGACAACTGGCCGACGGGTGTGTCCAGCCCGAGATCCACGATGCCGAGTCCGCTGAGGACCTCCCGGACCCGGGCCTGGGACGCCCATTCATAGGTGTCCAGCCCGAGCGGACGCAGCACGACGTCGGCGACGGTGTCGGTGTCGGTCAGGTTCGCCCGCTGGGTCACCACTGCCATCCGGAGGTCCCCGGTGTGGGAGACCCGGCCGGCGTCCGGCGGTTCGATACCCGCGAGGATCTCGAGGAGTGTGGTCTTGCCACCACCGTTGAGTCCGACGACACCGATCCGGTCACCGGTCTGCACACCGATACTCACCGAGTCGAGCAGCGTCTTCAGACCGAAGGTCTTGGACACGTTCTCCAGATTGATCAGATTGGCCACAGCCGCTTACCTTTCATCGTGAAACAAGTTCGGCCCCGGGCGCCGGCCCGGTGGCGGTCGCCGTCATGATGACGTCGCCCACCCCGGTCACCGCTTCGGCGACCCGGCGGGCGGTGCCGGCATCGGCACAGAGGAAACCACAGGTCGGTCCCGATCCGGAGACGATTCCGGCCAGCGCCCCGGCGGTCCGCCCGACATTCAGGACTTCCGCCAGAGCCCGGGACAGGTGCAGTGCGGGCGCCTCGAGATCGTTGACCAGCAACGGTGCGATCTCCCCGGGTCCTGCACCGGCGAGGAGCGCGGCCCGGAGCCCGGCCGTGTCGCCGGGGGCGACCGCGGAGCCGGACCGCATCCGGTCGAGGGTCCGGAACACCGTCGGGGTGGACAGTCCCGTCCGGTTGAACGCCAGCGCCCAGTGACAGGTCCGGGTCGCGGGTATCTCCTCGAGCCGCTCTCCCCGTCCGGTTCCGCGGCGGGTCCCACCGAGGAGGGTGAACGGGACGTCGGATCCGAGCTCTGTCGCATGCCCCAGCAACCGCTCCTCGGAGAGCACCGTTCCAGTGGCCTCACGGATCACCTCGGCGGTCGCCCGCAGTACGGCCGCGGCATCCGCGGAACCACCCGCCATGCCACCGGCCGTGGGGATGCCCTTGGTGATGTGGATGTCCACCGCGGGAGCACCGACGGCGTCGTCGAGGATGAGTTCCGCGGCCCGCCAGGCGAGATTGCTCCGGTCGGTCGGTACATCCGCGGCTCCGAGTCCTTCGACGGTGAGCCGGCGGACACCGGTCGGACCGTCGGCGGGGGTGACGGTGACGCGGTCGTGGAGATCGAGTGACTGGAAGACGGTGTCCAGTTCATGGAAACCGTCGGCACGTAGCGGCCCCACGACGAGGGCGAGGTTGATCTTCGCGTGCCCGAGGGCGGTGACCGCGCTCAACGTCCGACTCCCGCGAGCCGGACGAAGTCGGCCACACCGAGCTTCTCCCCCCGGAGCCCCGGGTCGATGTCCGCGGAACGCAGTGCCTGCTCCGCGGCAGCACCGGAGCCGTAGTGTCCGGAGAGGGCGGCGCGGAGGGTCTTCCTCCGCTGTGCGAAGGCCGCGTCAACGAGGGGGAACACTGCGGCCCGGGCCTCAGCGGTGACGGGCCAGGGTTCACTTCCCGCGGGAAAACGATCGATCCGGACGAGCCCGGAATCGATCTTGGGGGCGGGCCAGAACACGTTCGTGCCGATGGATCCCGCCCGCCGGACCGTGCCGTAGAACGCGGCCTTCACGCTGGGCACCCCGTAGATCTTCGATCCGGGTGCCGCGGCCAGCCGGTCGGCGACCTCAGCCTGGACCATGACGAGCACCCTGTTTATCGTGGGGAACTCGGCCAGCAGGTGCAGGAGCACCGGGACGGAGACGTTGTACGGCAGGTTCGCCACGAGAGCGGTGGGGACGGGGGCTCCGGCCGCCCGGAAGTGCTCGGGTGTCACCGTCAACGCGTCCCGGAGGATGAGCGTGAGCCGGTCCGCGTGGTCTGGGGCCCGGTCGGCGACGGTCCGCGGGAGTCGGCCCGCGAGCCGCGGATCGATCTCCACGGCGGTGACCGAGCGCACCGTGTCCAGCAGAGCGAGAGTCAGTGAGCCGAGCCCCGGGCCCACCTCGACGACGTCATCGTCGTCCGCGACCGCAGCGGCCACCACGATCCTGCGGACGGTGTTGGGGTCGTGCACGAAGTTCTGCCCGAGCTTCTTCGTCGGGGTGATGTCGAGCTCGTCGGCCAGCTGCCGGATCTCCACCGGGCCGAGCAGCGCGGCAGGCCGTGGACCTGCGGGGGACTTCTCCAGGGGCGTATCCATGATGTCGCCAAATCTACCGCAGTACGGTACCGGAACGGCCATCCGCCCCGGAGACCGGGGAGGGGACGTCAGCGGATGCCGAGCTTGGAGGTGCAGGCGGGCCACGCACCCCAGCCCTGACCGGCCCGGACCTTCTCCGCCACCGCGATCTGCTGCTCCCTGGTCGCCTGCCACGCCATCGGAGCGTACTGTCCGCCACCGAAGGCCAACCAGGTGGACGGGGTGAACTGGAGACCACCGGAGAATCCGTTACCGGTGTTGATGGACCAGTTGCCGGTGGACTCGCACTGCGCGATAGCGTCCCAGACGGAACCGTTCGTGACGGCGGGGGCCGCCGGGCGGGTACCACGGGCGATGGTCGCCGGAACGGCCGGGCTCAGTTCCGTGTCCTCGATGACGGTGCTCGCGACCTCACGGCCGTTGACCCAGCGGACGTCGCGGACGATCCGACGGGTACCTTCCACACCTTCCGCGGTGACGGTCTCGGTGCCCTGCTCGGCCTCCGGATCGTCGACGTAGACCGGGGGGACGGTGAACGGCACCGTTTCCGTGACGGTGTCGGTGCGGATCCGGTCGATGACGATACTCATGCCTTCGGTCACCGGTGCATCCACGGACGGGGATATGGTGTCCAGTTCACCGAGGGTCACGCCCTCCGCGTCGAGGAGATCGCCGACCGTCGCCACCGGTGCCGTCGCGGTACGCCGTGTGCCACCGTCGAAGAGATCGACGGTCTTCGGCGTGGTGATCTCCAGGGTGAACCCGGAGACCGGGAGGGTCGTGTCCGGGGAGGCGCTCACCCTGTCTTCGGGACCGACGGTCCCCAGCTCCTCGATGAGGGCGCCGACGGTGAGTGCGGTGGTCTCCACGGTACGTGGCGCACCGTCGACGGAGACGGTCACGGGGCGGACGGTGCGGACGGTGATCCGGGCGTCCTGTCCCTCGATTCTCGCCCCCAGAGCCGGGGTGACCACGGCTTCCGTAGAGCGGAGATCCACGCCGGCCTCGTCGAGCACATCGTCGACGGTGGTGGACAGGGTCGCCAGCCGGATCGTCTCCCCGTCGACGTCGAGCGCCACATCCTTCTTGGCGATGACCGCCAGGCCGCCACCGACCATGAGGGTCGCGAGCATGCCGCCGGTGGCCATGCGCAGGGGAACGCTGCGGCTGCCGTTGAGACGGTTGATACGGGACTGCCGGTGCTGTGCTGTCATGATGGTGGTGGGAATACCTGTCTGCCTGGATGAACTGGGGTCCGGTACGGGCGGACCCAGTCCGCCACCCGGCTCAATCACCGTCACGATACGGTAACGACACCAGGCTTGTCGACCTTTCAGCGGGAGTTAAGCCACAGGAGTCACAGCAGGTGACAGGCGATTTCCCGGACCCCGTCCGTTTCACCGTTGCCGTGGCGTCCCGAGTCACCCGAGGACGAGAAGCGCCACGATGCTGGCGACCACGATGACGGCGGGAAGCACCCAGTGCACGGGCCGTAGTTCGATCGCGTGGTGCAGTGTCCGGGTCCGGTAGGCGCCGAAGGCCCGACCGTCGACCGCGACGGAGAGCTGCTCGCCCTGACGCATCGACGCGGCGAGAACCGGCACGGTCGCTGCGGCCATCACCCTCGGCTGCGCCACCCTGTTTCCCCGGGACCGCAGCACGGACATCCGTCCGACCGTCAGCAGGTCCCGACCGATGATGCGCAGGTAGCGCAATCCCAGGCCGAGGATGTCCACCACCCGGTAGCTGACCGGAATGTACCGGAGAACGGTGTCGGTGAACTCGCGCCAGGTCACCATGAGCAGCAGTGGGGCCGCGACGGTGCCCGCGGCCGTCGTCCGCAGACCCCCGGTCAGACCCTGCAGCACCTTCTCCCGTGGCGGGTCCCCGGGCAGCCAGTCCACCGACGGCGAAGGCACCGGCGGATCCGGGAGCCAGAACAGGAAACTCAGCCCCACGACGACCACGAGCACCGGCAGCGACAGCGTGGCAGCGAGCCCCCACCTGGGGCTGAGCAGCCAGATGGCGATGAGGGTGACGGCCAGGACGACGGCGGGGAGTTCCGGCCCCCGGGCCATCAGGGTGACAACCATGGGGACAACCACCGCGGCGGTGACGAGCAGCGGGTGCGCCCACCGGCTGCGTGTCGTGCGGCGGTCGTAGGCACGGACAGCGGCGGTCCGTTCCCGCTCCGTCAGCGTCCGCATCTTCTCTGGAACGGAACTCATGCGGGGTTCACTCCTTCGGTCTTCCCGCCGACCAGACGCATCCGGTGGGTGGCCACCGCATCGGCGAAATCGGGGTCATGGGTTGCGATGACGGTCACCCGGCCCCCGGCGTGGGTCGAGATGATGTCGGCGATCTGCCGGGCCCCCGTGCCGTCCTGGGAGCTCGTCGGCTCATCGAGCAGCACGAGCTCCGGTTCCCCGATCATCGCGACGAGGACCGCGAGACGCTGCCGCTGTCCTCCGGAGAGTTTCAACGGATGCTTGTCCCCCGCGTCCGTCAGCCCGATCATGCACCGCCACCCGGCGAGATCGTCCTCGGTGGCGGTGAGACCCGCGGCCCGGGCGGCCGCGCTCAACTCGGCGTCGACGGTGTCGCTCAGGATGAGGTCGCCGCTGCGTTGCGGGGCCCAGCCGATACCCGCCCGGATCCGGTCCCGGCGATCCGGGGACACCCGTCCACGGAGGCCACGACGCACACCCGACAACACCCGGATCAGCGTCGTCTTGCCGGATCCGTTCGGGCCACGTAGTGCGAGGACCGAACCCGCCGGAACCTCGGCGTCGACGCCGTCGAGAAGCTCCCGGCCGTGCCCGTGGACACCGACGCCTTCAAGGCGGATCCCGGGGCCCCCGTCCACCGCGGTGCCGCTCGACGCCGTGGGGCAGTCCCGGCCGGAGCCGACGAAGGTCTCGTCGTGGGCCCAGGGTTCCGGCACCCGTAATCCCAGTTCCCGGCATTCCGCGGAATGCCGTCCGTAGACCTCCGCGGGAGTGCCGTCGACCGCCACCGAGCCGCCCGGCGCGATGACGACGACCCGGTCCGCGAGTCCCATGTGCGCCTCAGCGTGATGGTCGACCGCGAGAACGGTGATGTCCCTGGTGCTCCGGATCCGTTCGAGAACCTCGGTGAACCGCTCCGTCGCCTCGTCGTCGAGCTGACTGGTCACCTCATCGAGGACCAGCACCGGGGTGTCGAGGACGAGAGCCGCGGCGAGAACGAGCCGTTGCTGCTCGCCGCCGGAGAGGGTCCAGGGGTCGCGCAGCGGATGGATGTGGGACAGCCCGACATCGTCGAGTGCGGCGAGGGATCTGCGGGTCCCCTCCTCGGCCGGAACGCAGAGGTGGTCGAGTCCCCGCCGGATCTCGTCGATCACGGTCGCGGCGAAGAGTTGGCTCTCCGGGTGCTGCCAGACCGCGGCGACCCGTCGACTGACGTCGGCCACCGGGGCGACCGTGCCCTCGGGGCCGGCTACGGTGGTGCCGTCGATCCGTACCGATCCGGTGGTGTGCGCGGGGAATCCCGCGCCCAGCACGCCTGCGACCGACAGCGCTACGGTAGATTTACCGGACCCGGTCGGTCCGGACACCAGTGTGTAGCTGCCGGCTTCGAGGGTGATGTCCACGTCATCGACCGCCGGCGCCGACGCACCCGGGTAGGTGACACTCAGGTGGTCGATGACGACCTCCGCGGAACGTGGAGCCACGTCTCCCCTACCCGGTGTCCGGGTGATCCGGCCGGAGTCCCGGGACCGGGCCTTGTCCAGCGCGATACCGCGCAGGTCGAATCCGGCACCGATCAGGCGCTCGGCCAGGAGCCACGCCAGCCAGCCGTACACCGCACCGAGACCGATGCGCACGACCCCGGCCATCACGATCCAGACGGTGTCCAGCAGCAGGAACTCGCGGTAGAAGAACATGGAGATCCAGTTGACCGCGCCGACCGCCGTACTGGCGAGGATGGCCGCGAGCAGCCAGCCACCGCTGGAGTCACGGTTCCCGCGCAGCGTCCACGGCGCGAGGACCGCGTCGATGATCAGGCCCGACATCGGCGAGAAGGGATTGAACCCCACGATCCCGGCGACGACGGAGGTGATCGTGGCGACCCCGGGTCGGCGCAGCAGCAACGCCGCGGTGATCATCGGCAGCATCCACGGGAAGGGGGTGGGGAAGGCGAGCCACGGGACAGTGACCTTCAGGACCCAGCCCACGGGGCGGGCGATCTGGATGATCAGCCCGGATGCGGCACCGAGGACGCAGCAGACGATGAGCGCCCGGGTGGTGAGGGCCGGGAGCCGGAACCGGCTCCTCCGCTGCGGGGCACCGTCGGAGGTTTTCACCGCGCTCACAGCGGCATCAGCGGGCATCGGCCCCCGGAAGCGTCGCGGTGCTGCGGAAGGTACGGCGGTTGCGGTGACTGCGGGGACACGGAGCGATCCTCTCGGCGGGGTCGGACGGAGAGACACGGTCACCGGACTGGGAGCGGAGCATCAGCTCCGCCCGGTGCGGTCCGGCGGAATTACCATCAGGCTAACCTTATCTCACCCGCGGTCTTCAGCTGCGTTCCCGACCCTCCGGTGGCGGCTCAGCCCGGCAGATCCAGTCCGTATATCCGGTCGAACGTCGCGTTGACCTCGTCCGCGAGCTCCCCGACCTCCACACCACGGACCTCGGCGATCCGCGCGTAGGTGTGCCCGATGAGCGCCGGCTCATTCTTCGCTCCGCGGTACGGGACGGGCGTCATGTAGGGCGCGTCGGTTTCCACGAGCAGCTGGCCCGGAGGGGCGATCCGCGCCGCCTCCCGCAGGTGGTCGTTCGCGTTGAAGGTGACGTTGCCGCTGAAGGAGAGGACGTATCCGCGGGACAGGGCCTCCTCCGCCACGTCCAGTGGAGAGGAGAAGCAGTGCAGCATCACCTCCCGGGGCGCCGGGGAATCGGCGAGGATCCGCAGGAGGTCGGCGTCGGCCTCCCGGTTGTGGATCATCAGGGTTCGCCCGGAACTGACGGCGAGGTCGATGTGCCAGCGGAGCGCCTCCTCCTGGGCGGACATCGACGCGCAGGTGTCGGACCGGGTGATCCAGTAGGCGTCCAGACCGGTCTCCCCGATGGCGACGCAGCGCGGATCGCGGGCCATCTCGGTGAGTCGGGCGCGGACGACGTCATCCATCTGATCCGCCCTCGTGGGGTGCACGGCACACGCGGCGTAGACCCGCTCGTGGTTGTTGGCCGCCTCAAGTGCGGCACACGCCTCATCCAGCCCGTCGCCGACGGTGCAGAGCTTCTCGACACCGGCGTCCACGGCACGGGCGACGATGGCATCGACCTCCTCCGGGGTGCTGGCACCGCAGCTCGCGAGGTGTGTGTGGGCGTCGACGAGTCCCGCGACTCGGTCAGCGGGAACAGGTGTGGGGCGGGGCTTCTTGTTCTTGGCCATGTCGGTCGATTCTAACGGCCACCGACGGGCCCCCACGAAGCACCATGAATCCGGCACAGGATTCCGGCCGGATGACACCCGGTCACGGGAAAGTCCCCAAGAATCATCCCACCCCCCTGTCGAAAAGGGTAAGCCTATGCTATTACTGAATATCGATCACAGTTATGGAGCACGGGCCCTGGGTGCCCCCATCCGCAAACGGCACGAGAGATCAAAAGATCAGGCGGTCGCACCGCGAACCTCATCATCCCAAGGAGCACCGAGTGGCATCCCGCCTCGACACCAGAGATTTCATCAATGTCGGTATCTTCACCGTCATCTACTTCCTCATCCTCTTCGCCACCGGCATGCTCGGGATGATCGGCCCCCTGATCATGTTCGTCGGGTTCGGACTGGGACTGCTGCTCAACGGCACCGTCATAGCCCTGTATCTCGCGCGTACCCCGAAGATGGGCGCACTGACCCTGATGAGCCTGATCGTCGGTATCCTCTTCGTCCTCACCGGGCATCCCTGGATCACCCCGATCGTCTCCACCCTCGCCGGGTTCGGCGGCGACATCGCCTTCGCCCGTCTCCGCGGCAGCTGGCGTATGCCCGTCGCCTACGCGATCTTCTCCCAGCTCTACATGGCACCGTGGGTGCCCCTGCTGTACAACTCGACCCGGTATGTCGATGACATCGCCGGGACCATGGGCCAGGATTACATCGATGCACTGGAGTTCTTCCTGCAGCCCCGGTCCATGATCGTCTGGATGATCCTCGTCTTCGTCCTGGCCCTGATCGGAGGACGGATCGGGGTCCGCGTCGGGCGGCGGAACTTCGCACGGGCAGGGCTGGCGTGAGACACGCCGATCCACGCACCCTCATTCTGCTGCTGCTGACCGTCAACGCCCTGATGATGGGCCGGACCGATCAACTCGTGGCCATCGCGGGCGCACTGCTCACGGTCACGGCTCTCCTGGTCACGGGACGGACCCGTTGGGCGATCGTGATCCTGGTGTCGGTTTCCATCCTGACGGCCGGCGCCTACTGGATCCCGGCCCACTGGTCGAACTCACCTGCGGCGCTGGCGGGGGTGCTGGCCTACTGGATCTCCCGGTTCACGGTCGCCGTCGGTATCGCCGCGTTCGTCCTCACGCAGCTACGCCCCACGGAGTTGAATGCGGCGCTGCGCAGGATGCACGCCCCGAACTGGCTCATCATCCCGCTGGCCGTGGTCGTACGGTTTCTCCCCGTACTACTGGCGGAGACCCGTGCGATCAACGAGGCCATGAGCCTGCGCGGAATCCGGCCCGGCGTGCTCGGTATGCTGCTCCACCCGGTGCGCTACGGCATCTACGTCGTCATCCCACTGCTGTCCTCGGCGATCCGGATCAGTGACGAGCTGGCTGCCGCCGCGTTGATCCGGGGGTTGGGGGTCACCACCCTGCCCGACGGATCAACCGTCCGCCCGACCACGGTGACCCGGATCGGGTTCGGCCTGACCGATCTGGTGCTGCTGCTCGCCGTCGCAGCGCTCGTGGGCCTGCACTTCAGCGGATTGGAGCTGCAGCGATGACGGGCACGGGACGGATCACCCTCGACGGCGTCAGCTTCAGCTACCGCGCCGACCGCGCCGCCGGAGCCGACGATGTCTTCGGGGTTGTCGGGACCGACACAACGGCGCCGGCGGAGCCCGGGCGTGGGGTCAGCGACATCACCCTTAGCTGTTCACCGGGAAGCCTCACATTGTTCTGCGGCCCATCCGGCTCCGGGAAATCGACCGTGCTCCGTCTCATCAACGGCCTCGCCCCGAACTTCCATCCGGGCGACATCAGCGGAACGGTCCGGGTCAGCGGATCCGACATGCCGACGACCCCTCTGGCGGAGGTCGGGGGATTGAGTGCCACCGTGTTCCAGAATCCCCGCACGCAGTTCTTCACCTCGACGGTGATCACGGAGCTCGCCTTCACCCCGGAGAACTTCGGGGTCGCTCCCCCGGAGATCCGTGCCCGGGTCGCCGCGGCAGCCGAACGGTGCGGAATCTCCGGACTCCTCGGACGGAAACTGTCGACCCTGTCCGGTGGGCAGCTCCAACGGGTCGCGTGCACCTGCGCGGTCGTTGCCGGGGTTCCTGTCCTGCTCCTGGACGAGGCCACATCGAACCTCTCGCCGACCGCCGTCGACGAGCTCGCGGAACTGCTCGCCGAGCTCAAGGCAGAGGGTACGACAATCATCACCGCCGAGCACCGCCTCCACCACCTGCGGGATCTGGCCGACACGGTGCACTACCTACGCGACGGCCGTATCGAACGCAGCTTCACGGGGCGGGAGTTCTTCACCCTCGACGACGGCACGCGACGACGACTCGGGCTCAGATCGCTCACCCGTCCAGTGGCACCGGTCCCCACGGCGGACCCCGGGGCCCCGGCCGGTACCGACGGTCTGGAGCTACGGGACATCCGTTTCTCGTACGGGTCACGGACCGTACTGGACATCCCCCACATGGTGTTCCCCGCAGGAACCGTCACGGGACTGACCGGACCGAACGGAGCGGGGAAAACCACCCTCGCCCGACTGATCTGCGGACTCGAGAACCCGGCCAGGGGTGGTCGCGTCTCGCTGGCGGGCCGTCCCCTCTCCGCCCGGGCCAGGGCGGCGAACGGGTACATCGTCATGCAGGACACGGGGCGGCAGCTGTTCGCGGACACCGTCATCGATGAGGTCACCCTCGGTACGGACGGCGACCACCACGGCGGTGACCACGCCGCCGAGCTGCTGGCGGCACTGGGCCTGGCCGACACGGCCACCCGCCACCCGCTGTCACTGTCCGGGGGCCAACGCCAACGGCTGGTCATCGCCACAGCGCTCGCGCAGGACAAGCGGATCTACGTCTTCGACGAACCCACCTCCGGGGTCGATCTGGCGCATCTGGACGCGATCGCGACCAAGCTGCGGGAGCTCGCGGAGGCCGGCGCGGTGGTGATCGTCATCAGCCACGACGTCGAACTGATCGCCGCCTGCTGCGACCGTGTCATCGAACTCACACCACACCGAACAGAACACGAATCCGAGGAATGACATGACAACCAACCACACGAAACCGGACGATGAGAGAATCACCGATGCCGCCGAGCGCTCCGCCGCGGAGAAGGCGGCGCTGAAGGAACTGCTCTCCCCCGTCGCGGGGGCACTGAACGTCGGGCGGGTGTTCGGTGTGCTCTCCGGTATCGCCGCCATCGCCCCCTACATCGCCCTCGTCCGGCTCGGTGAGATCTTCCTCACGGCACGGGCGTCCGGGGTGTCACCCGACCGCGCCGAGGTGACCACCGTGACCGCATGGCTCATCGGCGCCTTCGCCGCCCAGGCGATGCTGATGCTCACGGGACTCGGGATCACCCACTACGCGGACCTGAAACTGGGCACCCTCGTCCGCAACCGCCTGGTCGCCCGCGTCGCCACCGCCCCGCTGGCGTGGTTCAGCGACACCAACTCGGGACGGGTGCGCAAGGCCGTGCAGGACGACATCCGTACCCTGCACACACTCATCGCCCATGCACCCGTGGAGTCGGCCGCGGCGTCGGCGGCCCCCGTCGCGCTCATCGTCTACGCGTTTATCGTGGACTGGCGGCTGGGTCTGCTCGCCGTGGCGAACCTGCCCCTGTACATCCTGATCATGATCCTGTCGATGCGCGGCATGGCGGAGAAGACCACGGAGATGGACGTCCTGCTCGGCGACGTCTCCGCGACCGCCGTCGAGTTCGCCGACGGCATCGAGGTGGTCAAGGCGTTCGGGCAGACCGGTCGTGCCCACCGGCGGTACGCCGATGCCGCGGACCGGTTCTCCTCCTTCTTCTACGACTGGTGTGGACCACAGATGCGCCGGTCCGCGATAGCGGAGGCGATCATCAGCGTCCCCCTGCTGATCCTGGTCAACTTCGCCGGTGGCTCACTGCTCGTGCGAAACGGAACCGTCTCCATCGCGGACGTCCTCGCCACGACCCTCATCTCGCTCGTCATTCCGACGGCCGTCGTCGTCATGGCCAACTCATCCTGGGGCTATCTCACGGCCGGAGCCGCGGCGAAACGACTGCAGGAAACCCTCAGCGCCCCGTCACTCCCGGTGGGCTCCGGCGGGAGACCCGACGGGCACACCGTCCACTTCGAGGACGTCAGCTTCTCCTACGGTGACGGCACCGGGAACACCGCCATCGATCATGTCGACCTGACCTGCCCGGAGGGGACGGTGACCGCGCTGGTCGGTCCGTCCGGTTCCGGTAAGTCGACTCTCGCGACGATGCTCGCGCGGTTCACGGACCCGGATTCCGGACGCGTCCTCATCGGCGGCGTCGACATCCGTGAACTCACCACCCGGCAGCTCTACGGCGAGGTCAGCTTCGTCCTCCAGAACCCCAAGCTCCTCCAGCTCACGATCCGGGAGAACATCCGACTCGCCACTCCGGAGGCGACCGATGAGGAGGTCTGGGCCGCGGCTCGTTCAGCCCGCATAGCCGAGGAGATCGAGGCACTGCCGGACGGGCTCGACACCGTCATCGGCGGTGAATCCGGGACGGACCTCTCCGGCGGCCAGGCGCAACGCATCGCCATCGCCCGTGCGCTACTTGCCGATGCCCCGATTCTCATCCTCGATGAGGCCCTGGCCGCGACCGATCCGGACGCCGAGTCCGAGATCCAGCTCGCACTGAACAGGCTCGTCGCGGGGCGCACGGTGCTGGTCATCGCACACCGACCGGAGTCCGTCCGGGGCGCGGACCAGATCATCCGTCTCGAATCAGGCCGGATCACCGGCCGACTCACCGGCGACGAGGTCACCGACCCCGCCATCGACGCCCTCATGGGCCTCAGCACCGAAGGGAAGTGACCGTCATGTCCACACACGGAATCGATCCGCTGCAGCTCGGGATCCTGCGCCGCCAGATGAGCGACACCGGCATCCGCCAGCTCAACAAGCACCTGTTCGCGAACGTCGCCAATGGTGCACTCGAGGGGATCTCCCTCCTCGCGCTCCTGCCCGCGGCGAGCACACTCGCCACCGGGTCCGACGCCCTCGGAATATCCTTCACCGGTTGGCTGATCATCCTCGCCGTCCTCGCCGTGATCACCTTCTATTTCCGCTACACCCAGGCGGTGACCGGATTCACGGCCACCACCGACTACATGCGACACACCCACCATGCACTCGGCGACCACCTGGCGACACTGCCACTGGGATGGTTCAGCTCGCTGTCCACCGGCGGATTGTCCAGACTGGTCTCCACCAGCTTCGTCCTCATCTGCCAGATCCTCGCCCACATGCTGCAGATGGTCATCTCACAGGCGGTGTCGGTGTTCGTGATCCTCATCGGCTGCTGGCTGTGGGACTGGCGCATCGGTCTGACGATGACCGTCGCCACGCCGTTCATCTTCATCTCCCTGGCCGGACTCCGGGCGGTCAAGATCCGCAGCGATGAACGGGTGAGCGCCACCGACGCGGTTCTCGCCGACCGCCTGGTCGAGTTCGCGGTGTGCCAACCCGAGCTTCGTGCGGCGGGTCTCACGGATGATTTCACCCCGCTGGTCGAGGCGGGTGAACGCAACGACTCCGAACGGCTCCGCGACTTCTTCATCTCCGCGGTGGTCCTGGGAATCAACGGTCTGCTCATCCAGCTGGTGTCCGTCGCACTGATCACCACCGCGGCGATCCTGGCGACGAACGGCGCACTGGGACCGATCGAGACCATCGCGTTCATCGGCATGGTCCTCCGCTTCACACAGAACCTGCAGGCACTCGGCGAGGGCTACGCCGGAATCAGCGTCGTCCGGACACCGATGAAGGAGATGCGGCAGATCCTGGACACCCCCGTGTACGAGGCCCCGGAGAACCCGGCCGGTGTGACGGAACCGGGAGAGGTCGTCCTCGACGACGTCACCTTCGGATATGAGCCCGGTTCGCCCGTCCTGGAGGGTGTCTCCTTCACCGCGGGCCCCGGAACCCTGACCGCACTAGTCGGCCCCTCCGGCTCCGGGAAGACCACGATCGCGAGACTGATCTGCCGCTTCTACGACGCCGATTCCGGATCCGTGCGTGTGGGCGGGGCCGATGTCCGGGACCAGTCGACCGAGCAGCTGATGGAGCAGGTCTCGATGGTGTTCCAGGATGTCTACCTGTTCGACGACACACTCGAGGCGAACGTCCGGATCGGACGTCCCGACGCCACCGATGAGGAGGTCCGGGAAGCGGCCCGGCTAGCCGGTGTGGACATCATCGCCGAGCGCCTCGGGTGGGACACCAGGGTCGGCGAAGGTGGCCGTTCCCTGTCGGGTGGTGAGCGTCAGCGGGTGTCCGTCGCCCGGGCGCTGCTGAAGAAGGCGCCGATCGTGCTTCTCGATGAGGCGACCGCGGCCCTCGACGCGGAGAACGAGGCCAACATCGTGGCTTCCGTCGCGGAACTCGCGCGGCACTCGACCGTGATCGCGATCGCCCACAAACTGGACACGGTCAGGGCCGCCGAACAGATCATCGTCCTGGATGAGGACGGGCGCATCGTACAGAAGGGTACGCACGACGAGCTCATCACCGAGCAGGGGCCCTACCGACGGTTCTGCGATCGTCGCGAAGCCGCCGCGGGGTGGCGCCTGACACATTCCTGATAATATTGTGATCCATGGAACATCGCCAGGCCCCACGTCGCAAGACCGGCCCCAAACCGGTATTCACGCTCGATGAAGCGGTGGATGCCGCGATCGCACAGGGAATCGACCGCTTCACCCTCACCGGCGTGGCCAAGAGACTGGGGGTCGCCGCCCCCAGTCTCTACCGTGTGATCAGCTCCCGGGACGATCTCCTGATGCACTGCTTCCTCCGCGCCACCGGCGAGCTCAGCCTGCCGGATCCGGGGCACAGCTGGCAGGACCAGCTCCGCGAGTACACGGTCGCGGTGTGGGAGATGTGCGGGACGTACCCGGGTATCGCCCATTCCCTGCTGACGTTCCCCGGTTCACACTTCGCCATCCAGGACTACCTGGACGACCTCACCGAGGGCCTGCTCCGTGGCGGCTTCCCCGGCGGAGACGACGACATGCACTTCATCGTGGACCTGTTGGGGGACAATGCCCTGGTCGCCAGCATGGTCACGCAGTCCCTGCGCGACGGTGACGGATTCGAGCTGGCCAGGCAGCGTCTCGGGTCCGTCCGCAGCGAGGACAGGCAGCACTTCCCCATCAGGGAGGATCTGTGGGACTACAACTGGCTGCAGCGCAAGACCGAGTTCGTGATCCGGGGAATGGAGCTGCAGCTGCACGGATGACCGCGCAGCTGTGAACCGGACTACTTCTTCTTCGACGACTCTTTCGCGGGTTTCAGCAGCTGATTCACGCCGTCGAGCATCTCGTTGGCCTGGAACGGGAACTCCCGGACCGAGTCCTTCGATGAGATGCCCGAGAGCACGAGGATGGTGTAGAGCCCGGCTTCCATACCTGCGACGATATCGGTGTCCATCCGGTCACCGATCATTCCGGTGTTCTCGCTGTGGGCGCCGATCTTGTTGAGCGCGGAGCGGAACATCATCGGGTTGGGTTTGCCGACCACATACGGTTCCTTCCTGGTGGCCTTGGTGATCAGCGCGGTGATCGCACCGGTGGCGGGGATGATCCCCTCTGAGCTGGGCCCGGTGGGATCCGGGTTGGTCGCGATGAACCGCGCACCCTCGTCGATCAACCGGATCGCCGTCGTGATCGCCTCGAAGGAGTAGTTGCGCGTCTCCCCCACGACGACGAAGTCGGGATCCCGGTCAGTGAGGACGAAACCCGCCTCATGAAGTGCGGTGATGATGCCGGCCTCGCCGATGACGTAGGCGGTCCCCCCGGCGGCCTGTTCCTTCAGGAACGTCGCGGTCGCCAGCGCGGAGGTCCAGATACGGTCCTCCGGGACGTCGAGCCCGGAGTCCTGGAGACGGGCCGCGAGGTCCCGCGGGGTGTAGATGGAGTTGTTCGTGAGGACCAGGAAGGGCGTCTCGTCCTTCTTCCAGGTCTCGATGAGGTCCCGGGCACCGGGAAGGGCCTTCTCCTCGTGGACGAGGACACCGTCCATGTCGGTGAGCCAACTGGATACATCTGATCGCGTACGCATGCTGCCCACGGTAGTCCATCGGGACCGGACCGGTCGGTCGATCCTCCCGCACCGGCAGCACCGCCACCAACCCGCTACAGGTACCGGGCGGTTCCCTCCGGTCCCACGTCATTGGACACCAGACGGGCATAGCAGTCGTCGTGTCCGAAGCCCTGGTCCCGACACCACTGCAGGGCACCTTCCGCGGTGGGGAAACCGACGCCAGACAGGGTGACCCACCAGTCCTTGCGGTCGTAGTTCCGCCAGTCACCGCTCCACACCAGACGTGAGGTCGGGTACGGGTCCCGGAACTCCAGGTGGGCGCGGAGAATCGAATCACAGTCGTGTCCCCCGGTTCCCGGCCGCATCGACGCCAGCTGTGGCTGCCACAGGCCCGCGAGCTCGGCTTCGATGATCGGCCGGTCACGTCGACGGATCTCCTCGAGTGCCTCACAGGCCGTTTCTACGACCTCCTCGGCTCCGAGCCCGTTGTCCCGCGCGACCCCGGCTTCCGTGGACCCGCTGAGATCGACTTCCACCGGTCGCGTCTTTCGTTCTGCTCCCCCGTCACCACGTTCACATTCGACGATGAGGGTCGCACCCGACAGTCGCACGGTACCGGACACCTCGCCGGTGGCCGCGGCCCGGTCACCGGCGAGGCTGCCCGGGGCGATCCAGTAGCTGCCCTCGGGGAACACGAACCGGACGCTGCGTCCTGAAGCCGGGATCCCGACCGGGGACGCGGAGAGATCGAACACACCACTGGCGACCGTGGTTCCGCCTTCCGTCAGCAACCGGATCGTGAAACCGCGTCCTGCGAGGACATCACCTTCGGGGCAGGTGGGTTTCACGAACATGTCGGCGGTGAGGATTCCCCCGTCGAGCGACAGGGCCTCGGCCTTCAGCTCCGGGACCCGGCCACAGTCGGTGAGGACCCCGCGTCCACCGGTGGACACGTCCGCCGGTGGTCCGGGGGAGGTCGCCGACAACTCTGCCCCGTCGGCATTCCCCGCCCCGGTGACCGCGATGTTCCCCTGTCCGGGGAGCGACGTGACGGGATCTCCCGTCGCGCGGTAGAAGTTCACGCCGGCCCGATCACTCACGATGAGGCCGTCCGGTGCGATACCGACCCCGCCACCGGTACCGGTGACGGGTAGCGTCCACGCCACCTCACCTGTCGCGAGGTCGATGGCCTGACCGGTGGTGAAGAACAGGAGCCGCCCGTCGGTCCCCACCGGTTTCCCGGGATCCTCAACAGGTCCGTTCCAGAGGACCTCGCCGGTCACCAGGTCGACCCCGGCACGTGCATCTGGCGCGGTGAACACGGCGGTGTCCCCCACCACGACCAGACCGGACAGGCCCGGGGAGGAATCCGGTGCCCACGGAAACACACCGGCGGTGACACTCCCGGTCGCCAGGTCCACGAGATCACCGTCGGCGACGGCGACGTCCCGCGGCGTTGCGCTCACCTGCCACGACGGCAGAATCACGGACCCGTAGTCGCCGACGACCTCACCGTTCAGGGCGGTCAGTGTTCCCGGGCCGGCGGGACCTCCACTCGCGCCGGAGGCGGGTGTGGTGCAGGGCCGGGCGAACAACGGCCCGTCCGGACCGGGGACAGCCGAGAAGTTCGCGCCCGTGGTGAGGATCCCGAGGGTGTCCGGATCGAACACGAAGGCTCCCGCGCTGCCGGTGTCCAGCCCGATCGAACCGTTGAATGTCGCGGAGGGCACCGGGTCACCGAGGATCGGGCACGTCTGGGATGCGGCGATCGTCCCGGTCGACCACCCGGAGCCGTCGATGTCCCTCCTGGCCAGCAGGTAGCCGTCCCCCTCACCTGGATATCCGTGGAGGTACACCGCGCCCCGGTGGACGAATCCGCCCACCAGCAACCGCATGACGCCCGCCGCCTCCGGATTCCCCGCGATTCTGCGGCTGGCACCGGTGGCTGCGTCAATCAGGTGGAGTTCCCCGTCACCGGAACGGCACACGAGCTGTCCGGAGTGCGCGAAATCCGGGAAACACCGCAGTTCATCGTCCCGCCACACCTCGTCGCCGGTACCGGTGTCGTACGCCACGACACCGTCACCGTCGGAGTCGAGCACCGCCACGCCCCGGTCGACGTAGAGCGGAGCCCTGATGAGGGGGTTCGAGCCGGGGGCTCCGGCGGATCGCCCGGACAGGGCGGGTGCGTGCCAGGCGCCGACGGGGGTCATCGGAAACGTGATCCGTGACAGGTACGGGGAGCTGACGGCGTGCGCGTCCGTCCCGGAAATGTCCCGGCCGGACTCGGCCACCGTGCCCCCGGGTATCCCCGGGGCTCCGCAGGCGGCGATGCCGAGAAGAAACACCGCAACTACAGCCCCGAGAATCATCCTCCATGGCTTCGTGTCGGTGTCGGATCGGCCTGCACCATGAGGGTGAATCACTGCTGTCAGCTCCCGGGATCATCGGCCGTCGCCGAGAGCGAGCCCTCAGCGGACCCCGGAGACCCTGGGCTACGTGCACGAAATATCGTTCTTTCCCGAGGTTACCGGAGCCGATGCAACGGGTGACCGTGAAAAGGGGATGGGCTGCGTCGATTCAGCCCCTCACTGCACCGGTGCCCACTCGGGGCCGGTTTCCCCGAGTTCCGGGTCGAGCTTCGCGATGAGCGGTTTCGGCTTCGCGAGGGTGGTCCCCGGAATGACGCCGATGCGCTCCCAGCGGGCCTGCTGGTTGGCGTAGTCGCCCATGATGACGGGATAGCTGCGTCCCTTCTCCGGGATGCCGACACCGACCGGCTCGACCGGCATGTCGTCGGTCACCTCGTGGATCTCGGGCATCGCGGCCCAGACGCCGTCGCGACCGAGGGTCTCGTGCACCTTCTGCGCGGTGTGCGGGAGATACGGCGTGAGCAGGGTGTTGCAGTCGCTGACCACCTGCAGGGCGGTGTGCAGCACTGTGGCCAGGCGCTCGCGCTGCGACTCATCCTTCGCCAACTTCCAGGGCTCCTGCTCTGCGATGTAGGCGTTCGCCTCGCCGACGACGTGCATCGCGTGGGTGATACCGGCCTTGAACTTGGACTGGCTGAGTGCCCCACCGACGACGTCGAACGCCTCGGCGGCGAGGTCGAGGATCCGGCGATCCGCATCGGTGAGCTCACCCGGTGCCGGAACCTCCCCGAAATTCTTGTGCGCCATCGACACCGTCCGGTTGACCAGGTTGCCCCAGCCGTTGGCAAGTTCGTTGTTCACCCGGCGGACGAACTCGTCCCACGTGAAGTCGGTGTCGGTGTTCTCCGGGCCGGCGACGGCGATGAAGTAGCGCAGCGGGTCCGGGCCGAACTCCTTCAGGAAGTCCTTGACGTAGATGACCACGCCCTTGGACGACGAGAACTTGGAGCCCGACATGGTGAGGTACTCGGAGGACACGACCTCGGTGGGGAGCTGGAGGGCACCGAACTCGCCCTGCTGTCCTCCCCTGGCGCCCAGGCCACGGTATCCCAGGAGCTCTCCCGGCCAGATCTGGGAGTGGAACGTGATGTTGTCCTTGCCCATGAAGTAGTAGGACAGGGCCTCCGGGTCGGTCCAGAACTTCCGCCACGCCTCCGGCTGCCCGGTGCGCCAAGCCCACTCGATGGACGAGGAGAGGTAGCCGACGACGGCGTCGAACCAGACGTACAGTTTCTTCGCACCGTTCCCGGACCAGCCGTCGATCGGGACCGGCACGCCCCAGTCGATGTCCCGGGTCATCGCCCGCGGACGCAGATCCCCCAGCAGGTTGAGCGAGAACTTCAGGACGTTGGGGCGCCAGTCGGTGCGCCCCTTCAGCCATTCCTCGAGCGCCCCGGCGAGGGCGGGGAGATCGAGCAGGAAGTGCTCGGTCTCGACGAATTCGGGGGTCTCCCCGTTGATCTTGCTGACCGGATCGATGAGATCGGCCGGGTCGAGCTGGTTGCCGCAGGCGTCACACTGGTCCCCACGGGCCCCCGCGGCCCCGCAGAGCGGGCAGGTTCCCTCGATGTACCGGTCGGGCAGGGTGCGGCCCGTCGACGGGCTGATGGCCCCCATGGTGGTCTCCGCGACCATGTAGCCGTTGTCGTGGAGCCCCCGGAAGAGCTCCTGGACGACGGCGTAGTGGTTCCGGGTCGTGGTCCGGGTGAACAGGTCGTAGGAGAGGCCGAGTCCGGCGAGATCCTCGACGATCTGGCGGTTGTACCTGTCGGCGAGCTCCTGGACGCCCACGCCCTCCTTCTCCGCCTGCACGAGCAGCGGGGTGCCGTGCTCGTCGGTGCCGGAGATCATGAGCACATCCGACCCCGACATTCGCTGGAAACGGGCGAACACGTCGGAGGGGACACCGAACCCCGCCACGTGTCCGATGTGGCGGGGACCGTTGGCGTAGGGCCAGGCAACAGCAGTGAGCACAGACTTCGTCATGTGCACCAGCCTAATTTATCGGTTCCCCGGGTGCCGCCCCCGGGGCCCGGAGCACGATGAAACCCCGCCTCCGGATGAACCGTGGGCGGGGTTTCGGCGATGCGTGGAAAACAGTTACCTGCCGGTTTCCTTCTTCGCGGACCTGGAGGAGGCCTTGACCTTCGGCGATTTCGCCGCCTTGGCCGCCTTCTTCGCCTCCCGCTTCTGGTGCTCCGCGTGGATGCGGGCCTCGCGGGCGAGGTTCATGGCGAACTCGCGCTGCGCCTTGTGATCCAGGTAGAGCTGGTCGTTGCGCAGATCCTTCACGATCGCGAACATCAGCAGGAAGATCACGAGGAGGAAGGGGCTGGCGACGATGATGGTCACGTTCTGCAGGTTGCTGAGCACGTCCTCGCCACCACTCATCAGGAGGGTCAGCCCGATTGCGGCGGTACCGATTCCCCAACCGGCGGTGACGAAGCGGTTGGCCTCCAGCCGGCCGTTCTGGCTCATCGAGCCCATCACCGTGGACGCGGAGTCCGCCGAGGTGATGAAGAAGGTGGCCAGCAGCAGCATCGCGAGGAATGCGGCGATGGAACCACCGGGCAGGGTGTAGAGGAGGTCGAACAGCTGACGCTTGGCGTCACCGTCACCGTAGATGGACTCATCGATCTGCTCGAGGTGGATCGCGGTGCCGCCGAAGATGCAGAACCAGACGACGGAGACGGCGGTCGGCACGGCGATGACGCCGATGACGAACTCACGGATCGTGCGGCCGCGGGAGATCCGGGCGAGGAACATGCCGACGAAGGGGCTCCACGAGATCCACCACGCCCAGTAGAAGATGGTCCAGCCCGCGAGCCAGTCGCCGGCGGTGCCGTTGGCGGAGTCCGCGGTCCGGGCGGCCATCTCGAAGAACTCGAGGAGGTAGTTGCCTGCGGCGGTCGGGATCATGTTGAGGATGTGGACCGTCGGCCCGAGGATGAACACGAACACGGCGAGGAGACCGGCCAGGATCATGTTCACGTTGGAGATGTACTGGATGCCCTTACCGACGCCGGACATCGCGGAGATGACGAAGGCGAGGGTCAGGACGAGCACGATCATCAGGATGGTGTTGTCGGAGGCGTCCGGGATCAGACCGGTCTTGTCCAGACCTGCGGAGATCTGGACGGCACCGATTCCCAGCGATGCCGCGGTACCGAAGACCGTGGCGATGATGGCGAGGATGTCGATGATCTTGCCGAGCACGCCCTCCGCACCCTTGACCCCGATCAGCGGGGTGAAGGCGGAGCTGAGCAGCTGCTTACGGCCGACGCGGAACGTGGAGTAGGCGATACCCAGACCGACGATGGCGTAGACGGACCACGGGTGGAGGGTCCAGTGGAACAGGGTCGTGGCGAATGCGGTGCCGACCTCCTGCTCCTCATGACCGGGGACCCCGGCACGATAGTGGCCGAGCGGCTCGGAGGTTCCGTAGAACATCAGACCGATGCCCATGCCTGCGGCGAACATCATCGCGATCCAGCTCACCGTCGAGAACTCGGGGGCCTCGTTGTCCCGACCCAGTTTGATGTGGCCGAACTTGGTGGCCGCGAGGATCACGATGAACGCGACGAACACCGTACCGAACAGGGCGAAGGCCCAACCGAAGTTGTTCACGACGACCGCGAGGGTGTCGGAGGCGAAGTCGGAGAAGGTCAGAGGGCTGACCAGCCCCCAGACGACGACGGCGATGACGATCGCCATCGCCGGTATGATCACCGGCCAGCAGAGCCGGTGGAACTCGGCGTCGGCCTCCGAGACGATGTCCTCGGTGTCGTCGATGTGGTGGAGCCGATCCGGCGCTTCCAGCATCGACGCCAGGGTCTGCGTCGCTGAGCGGGGCTCGGGTTCAGTCAGACCGTCCTTCGGTCCGCGCTGATGGGTGTGGTGCGCGTCTTGTTCATTCGGGTCAGAGTTGGTCATGTTTCCAACATGGTGCCAAACGCATGATTAATCAAATGACCAGCGTTTTTTATCACCCGCTTAAGGAAAATACGGGGTTAATCGCAGCTCTGCGTTCCCTCCATATCCCCTGACCAGAGTGTCCGCCGGACCTTTTACGTAACAGATCGGCAACAGTTCAGTCACGAAGTGTCACGACGGCGTCGTAAATCTGTTTCTTGGAGACCCCGTGCGCTGCGGCGAGTTCCGCGCACACGGTCTTCAGACGCTCTCCGGCGGCCGCTCTGGCAGCCGCCTCCTCCACGAGTTCCGAGACATCCTTGACGGCGGGTCGCGCCCCCTCTATGACCACCGAGATCTCACCCCGGACACCCCCGTCCGCCCAGCGGGCGAGCTCCTCCAGAGTGCCCCTCTTCACTTCTTCATAGGTCTTGGTGAGTTCCCTGCAGACCGCGGCCCGACGCCGGGGACCGAGCACCGCGGCGGCATCCGCGAGGGTCTGCGCCAGCCGGTGCGGGGACTCGAAGAAGCACACCGCCCGGCGTTCTGTCGCCAGCTCCTCCAGCCAGGACACCCTGGCCCCGTGCTTCCGGGGCGCGAACCCGTCGAAACAGAACCGCCCGACGGGCAGACCCGACAGAGCGAGTGCCGTGGGCACGGCGGACGGTCCGGGGAAACAGGTCACGGGAACACCTGCGTCGTGTGCCGCCTCAACGAGCGGAAATCCCGGGTCAGAGACACCGGGCATTCCGGCGTCACTGACCACCACCACGGTCCCCGTCCGGGCGACATCGAGGAGCTGCCGGACACGCCCGACCTCATTGTGGTCGAAATTGGAGATGATCCGCCCCTGCGGCCGTACCCCCAGCGCGGAGGCGAGCGCGGAGCACCTCCGCGTGTCCTCCGCGGCGATGACATCGGCGTACTCGAGGGCCGTGGCGAGACGTGGCGACGCATCGGCGATGTTCCCCAGCGGGGTGGCGGCGACGATCACACCTGTCGGCAGCTGACGGGGTTCGGAATGCATGCGACAAGTCTCCCACATACCCCGCCCGGTGCACCGCGGACACCGAATTGGACCACCTGCACTGTCGCACCCGCAGCACAACCAATAGACTCATTCGGGTGACCGATGCAGCAGACACCCTCCCCTCCGCCGAATCCCGTGCCGTGACGCCCCCGGCACGGAGGTCCGGGCACCGCTTCCAGCTCCCTCCCCCCACCGGCCCGATGCACTACCCGTGGACCCGCACCGACACCACCACGTTCCTGGTCATCGGCCTGCTCGCCCTGATCACACGCTTCTTCAGACTCACCTCGGCCACCGGTGACGGCACACCGGTCTTCGATGAGAAGCACTACGTCCCGCAGGCATGGGACATGGTCCGTTCAGCAGGCAATCCGGTCACCGGTGGCATCGAGGCGAACCCGGGATACGGGCTCGTGGTGCATCCGCCACTGGCGAAACAGCTCCTCGCCTACGGGGAGATGCTGTTCGGGTACACCCCCCTGGGATGGAGGTTGAGCACGGCCGTGTTCGGCGTCGCGACGGTCGTCCTCGTGATGGCCCTGACCCGCCGCCTCACCGGGTCCCCCGTCGCGACCGCAGCGGCCGGGATCCTCGCCGTTGTCGAGGGGGTGCTCCTCGTTTCCTCCAGGTTCGGCATGCTCGACATCTTCCAGGCGTTCTTCGTCATCGCCGCGGCATACTGCCTCGCACGGGACTTCGCACAGGTCTGGGAAAACTATCACCGGGCGTGGGAGGACGGGACACTCCGGTCGGTGTCCTCAGCGTTCGGCCCCCGGGCCGGGTTCAGATGGTGGCGGTTCGGGTGCGGGATCCTGCTCGGAATGGCTCTCTCCATCAAGTGGTCGGGCCTCTACTACATGGCCTTCTTCGGTGTCCTGACGGTCTGCCTGGACATCTGGCTCCGCCACCACTACCGCATCGCCCGCCCCCTGACGGGGATGCTCGTCCGCGACGCGGTACCGGCGTTCGCCTCGACCGTCATCGTCCCTGTTCTCGTCTACGCCTGGAGCTGGCGGGCGTGGTTCGCCTCGGAGACGGGGGTGTACCGGCACTCGGCGGTCAACGGCGACATCTCACCGGACTCCCCGCTGACCAAACTCCCCGACGCCCTGGCGGGATGGCTGTACTACCACCACCGGGTCCTCGATTTCCACGCCTCGCTGACCAGTTCCAGCGGCCACAGCCATCCGTGGGACTCCAAACCCTGGTCGTGGCTGGCCGCCACCCGGCCGATCCTGTACTACTCGCAGACCGGTCTCAGCTGCGGTGACGACACCTGCCGACGGATGATCCTGCTCTTCGGCAATCCCGCCGTCTGGTGGCTGACGGTCCCCGTCGTCCTGTGGGGTCTGTGGTGCCTGATCATCCGCCGCGACCTCCGGTTCGCGGTTCCGGTCACCGGTTTCACGGCGGGTTGGCTTCCGTGGCTCGTCGCCTACGACCGGCAGATGTACTTCTTCTACGCGACCGCCATGGTGCCCTTCACGGTCATCCTGCTCGGGATGACGCTCGCCCAGATCGCCCGGACGGGGACCTCCGTCCGGGCGAGGTTCCCCGGGCTCCCGGTACCCCGGAGCCTCACCACCGGTGGCCTGGGTGTGATCTGCTACCTGGCGCTCGCGGTGACCCTGTTCTTCTACTTCCTGCCCATCCTCTACGGCTTCCGGATCACCGACGCACACTTCGAGTCGTTGATGTGGCTCCGCAGCTGGAAGTGACACCCGGTTTCCGCCCCGCGCCCCACTCACGGTGTGCGGGGCGGAAACGTCCGTCACCGGCCGAAGCCGTAGATCTCCTCGCCGTCGCGGCTGATCCGTACGGCCGGGGACGGTTCCAGTGAGAGTTCCACCCGGAGCCGTTCGCCCCCCTCGCCGACGCAGTCGTAGGTGTAGGCCGTGTTCGACAGATCGACCGTCTCCACGCGTGCCCGGACGAGCCAGGGATGGTTGCGGCGGACACTGATCAGATCGTGGTGCAGCCGGCGCAGCCGGTCACCGGTCCCCCCCAGTTCGTCGGGCGAGACCGGGAACGCCGGACGGACCTCGTCGTCACCGCCGATCCGCTCGTACTTCTCCCCCTCCATCCCGAACTCGTCGCCGTAGTAGACGGCGGGGGTGCCACCGACGGTGAAGAGGACGGCGGCTGCGACAGCCGCCTTGTCCGGGCCGACCTTCGTGGCGATCCGGGTGACGTCGTGGTTGCCGACGAACGTGTAGGGCGTGAAGGTCCCCAGCATGTCGTTGTGCCGCCGGAGGCTCCACTCGAGTTCGAAGAAGTTCCCGTCGTTGAGTGAACTCCACGTCGCCTTCCACAGTTCGTAGGCCGTGATCGAATCGACGCCTGACCTCCGCACGTAGTCCGCGTAGTCTCCGTGGATCATCTCCCCGTAGATGAACGCCTCCGGGAACTCCTCCCGCACCCGAGGCAGGACGGAGGACCAGAACTCCGCGGGAACCGCGTAGACGGCATCCAGACGCCACCCGGCGATGCCCCGCCGGAGCCAGTGGAGCATCACGTCCGTGACAAGGTCCGCGACGCGGGGATCCCCGTGGTTGAACTCGACGAGCCCGTCGTGTCCCTCGAAGGTTTCGGCGGACGCGGTTTCCCCGTCGAAGGAGATCCGGAACATTCCCGCGTACTCGCCGTCCGGGCCCTCCGACAAAGCCCTCTGCACCAGCGGGTGCTCACTGCTGACGTGGTTGAACACCCCGTCCAGGAGCACGCCGACCCCGCGGTCCGTCGCGGCGTCGATCAGCTCATCGAAATCGCCGTCATCGCCCAGCCGTGGATCGATGCGCAGGAAATCCAGGGTGTCGTAGCCGTGGGACGTCGATTCGAACACAGGACCCAGCTGGATCACGTTGAATCCGAGTCCGACCGCGTAATCCAGCCAGTCGATCAGGGCGGGCAGCCGGTGTGTGAGCTCACGCTCCCCGGGGCCGGACGGGCGCACCGGAGCCGCGGTGAATCCCAGGGGATAGACGTGCCAGGTGATGGCGTGATCGACGAAACTCATGACGTGTTTTAGCTCCTGGGGAATCGAGTTCAGGTAGACGGGATCCGAGGACGTCTATCGGACCCGGCCCCAGTCTGCCACGGAGGCCCCGTATGCACACAGCCCACGGGAGCCCTCAGTCGGGACGGGCGGTCGCCGCCCGCCAGGCCCGGCCCATGGCCACCAGACCGAAACCGGACAACCAGGTCCACAGGAGAACCAGGGTCGAGAGAAGCAGCAGAACGAGCCCGAAGACATCGGAGGCACTCGCATAGCCCAGCACCACGTCCCGGGTGGCGAAACCGAAGCTGAACGCCCACAGCGCACCGTAGACCGGGACCATGCCCGCGACATTCTGCGGGCGCCACGCGGCGAAGAACAGGCCGAACGCGAGCGCGAGCCGCACGGCCGCGGCGTCGACGAACAGTCCGGCGGTGACGGAGGTGTCCACACCGGGATCGACCGGTGGCGCCACCACGGCGGCCGAGTCCCCGAGGAGCACGATCGCCCAGATGACGTAGGCGAGCCCGATCCCGACCAGAACCACGCGGGACAGGGCCAGCCCGAACGCCCGGGCCGCGGCCCGGCGCCGGGCCTCCGGCTCGATGCCCGCGAGAATGGTCTCGGACAGATCCGGGGCGACCATCGGCCCCGAACCGGAGGCGGTGGACAACTTCAGCTGGCGGTTCAACGCGGCGGCGGAGTCGAGGAAAGCCCGACACTCCACGCATGCGGCGACATGGGCGTCGACGACGTCGTCGGCGATACCCGCGGGTTCCCCGTCCAGCCGGGCCGACAACGCCCGCTGGATCCCGGCGCAGTCCATCATCTGCCCAGGACCCCGTCGATGCTCGCGCGACCGGGACCGAACACCACGACCATCAGCAGAGCGGCGATGAGTACCACGACGTACTCGAACCCCCCGTCCGCGACGAACACGGTCGAGCCGAGGTGGACGAAGTAGAAGGCGCAGGCCATCAGGAGCGCGAGACCCGCGGCGACGAACGTCGCCAGGAGCCCGACGACGAGCATTCCCCCGCCCACGAGCTCGGCGAGCGCGGCGATCCACGCCGACAGCTTCGGCTGCGGCACACCCGCCGCACTGAACTGTCCCGTGGTCTCGGTGATGCCGGTGAAGAAGAGCTTGTCCCATCCGTGGGCCACGAACACCAGCCCGAGGATGGCGCGAAACACCAGCAGCATGCCGTCCCTGACAACCGGTTTATCCATATCGACAGACTACCCGGTGGTACCCACGCGCTCTGCTCCCATGGTCCGGAATTCCTAGAACTCCTCGAGGATGTTCCCGCGGACCTCGAACCACCTCAGGGTGTCGGCGATGCCCTCGTCGATGGAGTGCTCCGCGACCCAGCCCAGTTCGTCCTTCGCCCGGTTGGACCGGGTGAAGGCACCCGCGACGTCGCCCGGGCGCGGCGGCCCGGTGACGACCTCGAGCTTCTCACCGGAGACCCGGGAGAAGGCGTCGGCGAGCTCGAACACCGTGGTCCCGTCACCGGTGCCCAGGTTGATCACCCGGTAGGAGCTCTCGGCGTCGGTACCCGGGACCACGTCGTCGAAACGCTCCACGGCCCGGCAGTGCGCCTGGGCGAGGTCCCAGACGTGGATGTAGTCACGGATTCCGGATCCGTCCCGGGTGGGCCAGTCGACACCGGTCACGGTGAACGGCTTTCCCGCGTTCTTCGCCTCGATCATCTTGCCCATGGCGTGCGAGGGGAATTCGAGCTGCAGACCGGTGCGCATCTTCGGGTCGGAGCCGATCGGGTTGAAGTAGCGCAGGGACAGAACCTTCAGGTCGGTGCCGTGGGCGATGTCCCGCAGCATGCCCTCGACGTGGGCCTTGGTGCGTGCGTAGGGGCTGGTCGGTGAGATGTCACAGTCCTCGTCCACCGCGAAGTCCTCCCGGACCGCGTATATGGACGCCGACGAGGAGAAGATGATCCGCCGGCAGCCGTTGGCGAGCAGCGCGTCGACGAGCTCGAGCGTTCCCTCGACGTTGTTGCGGTAGTACATGATCGGCTCCGCGACGGACTCGGGGACGACGATCGACGCAGCACAGTGGATCGTCACGGCGATGTCCGGGTGCTCGGTGAAGACCCGGTCCACCACGGACCGATCCGCGATGTCGCCCTCGTACACGGTGCGGTCGGTGACGAACTCCCGCCGACCGGTGGAGAAGTTGTCGAGCACGATGACGTTGTGGCCGAGCTCCATCAACGCGGAGCCGACCGTCGATCCGATGAAGCCTGCGCCGCCGGTGATGAGAATGTCCATGTGGGTTCCTTGCCTGGGTTCGTCTGTCGCGCGACCGGGATCGAGGTCGTGGCCACCGACCTCTGTCGGCGGGTAACGGAATGGTCTCGTTTCCACTGAACCTATCACTGCCGGGCGTACATCAGGCGGGACACCGCCGGGAAACAGGAGGATTCACGGACATCCACGTGATTCAGCTCGTGTGCAGCAGCATCTCCGTCGCACGCCGTGCCGGCCGGGGCATCATCCCCTCCCCCGGAGCGCCACCTCCACCCGGGCTCCCGTCACGGATTGCGGTCACCGCCGACCGTCCGGGCCGGCGGACCCCGCGGTCCTCCCGCCGTCGTCACGACCCGCGCGGATCCCCATCGCCGTTGTCTGGCGGGGCGCACGGAGCCCCGTTACCCTGGCATCACCGGGAACATCTCCGCCCCTGCCCGGCCGACGACGCGAAGGAATCGCCGACAGATGCTCGAACTACCGCCGATCACCTGGCAAGCGGTACTGCTCGGACTCACCGTGGCCGTGTGCGGCTATGTCCTCTCCCGGCTGATGAACTGGGCGACCTCCCGGTTCCTGTACTGGCGGGGCCGCAGCGACTCCTCCCGCCGGGTGTTCGCGGGCCTGGTCCAGGCGGCCGTGATCGTCATCTCCCTCGGCGCGGCCCTGACCATCGTCTTCCCCAGCGTCAAACCCGTCGACATCCTCGGCGGGATCGGACTGTTCTCCCTGGCGATCGGTATCGCCTTCCAGACGGTGCTGGGCAACATGTTCGCCGGAATGGTCATCCTCGCCCGGGACCGGTTCCGTGTCGGCGACCAGATATCGCTGAAGGATCACGCGGGAACAGTGGTGGAGATGCAGCTTTCCCACACCGCGATCCGCACCTTCGACGGTCGACTGGTGCTCATCCCGAACTCCGCGCTGCACTCCGAGATCGTCACCGTGCAGACGGGCTTCGAGTACGTCCGCTCCACCGTCGTCTTCGACCTCACCATCGGCAGCGATCCCACCGCAGCCCGCGAGGTGGCGCTGAACGCCATCCGCGAGCTGCCCAGCGTGCTCTCCGATCCCCCGGCACAGGCACTGTTCTCACAGGTCGGAACCGGGACGATACAGCTGGACCTGAGGTTCTGGACCAGCGCCCGCCAGCTCGACACCAAGGAAGCTCAGGACGCGGTGATCGAGCACGTCCTGGGTTCCTTCGCCGAGAACGGAATCACCATCGGGACACCTCCGTTGGCCGTCCAACTCACGGAGAGCCCGAATGCGGAGAACGAAGGACCGGAAGAACAGGCCTAGCAACCCTGGATCTGCACCACGCGCTAAACGCGGGTACCGCAGGGCTCCGCCACCCCGGAACCCCGCGATAGGGGTTGTCGTAGGAACATCCGGAGCATTGTTCTCCCGGGACGGACAGATCCCGTCGACAGCAGGAGATCCGGGTGCCGGCGGTCTCTTGCGGTGGGGTCAGGGGCACATGTCCGACTCCATGCTCGTGGGGATCATGTGTTGCCTGCTTCTGCGTTGGTTACGCAGGTGGACTGCACGACATCAATCGTGCAGTCGTGGATGCCGCGGATGAAGAAACGTTATCGGCGTACATTCACCGATGCGGCCCATCCCTCTGCGGTCAGGTCTGAAGCATCGCCAGTTCAGACCTCAGAGGAAGCTCGACACGAGGGTCACGCACGACAATGCCAGCATCCCCAGGCAATTGACCCGGAAAGCGGCTCCGGTTGCTTTCGCCCGGATGTGGGCTGCTGATGCGCACAGGAAGTAGGCGATGACCCCGCTGTTGGCTGCAAAGGCGATTCCGGGGACCCAGATGCCCGCGATGAGCCCCCCTGCCGCAAGCACCTTGACAACGAGCAGGATCCACCACCACTCCTCGGGGAACCGGACACCGTGGAGACACATGCGGATGAAGCCGAGCGGCCGGATCGACAGCGCCACGTCCAGGAGAAGGACGGCGGCCAGGAGAGCTGGTGGCACCCACCACGACGGAAGCAGAATCACGGGTGACCTCCCTCATGCGGGCAGATCGCCGCGAAGACGTCCCGCAACTGAGCCGTGAATTCCGACACGGACCTCTCCGGCGTGGCCGACCACATGAACAAGCTCCCGATGTACGCCGCGTGGAACGCGTCGGCACACCCGCGTGCGTCGACGGACCTCGGGCAACCGCAGGCTTCCACCAGATGCTCGAACACAGCGATCAGCCGCCGCGCGAGGTCGGTGAAGACCACGGAGGAATGTCTCCCACCGACCAGAATCGAGGCGTACGCCTGCGCGAGGTCACGACGCTCATCGAAGAGCGACACGAACGGCTCAACCACTGCCACCGCCTCTTCGTCGCACCGGGTTCCGACACCCGGGGCGAGAGCATCGGCGTACTGCTGACGCTCCGCGATAAGGCCGTCGAAGAACTCCACCAGCAGGGTTTCCTTGTCCCCGGCCGCCATCACGGTCCCGACACTCACACCCGCTTTCCGCGCGATATCCCTCACGGTCGTCTCAAGGAATCCACGCTCGTCGAACAACTTGCCTGCCGCCTCCAGCACGGCACGGCGCGTCGCCTGACGCGCCTCAGCCCGGATGCCGTTCATCTCCACCTCCTGAACCTGTTCACTGAACATGTTCAGATTACTTCAGGGGACTGAGCTCTTCAAGAGACGTTGGCGGTACACCCGCACAGAGAGTCAACCCGGAGGCGATGCCCGACATGTCCACCGCATGCCCGAACGCATCTCCCTCTCGGGTGCACCTCCGTCACATAGCGAAACCAGTGGGAATGGCGACGTTTGACGATCCGGTTCCCGACACCGAGATGCCCTCCTCCCCAGCTGTGGACACGACAAATCTCTACCAGCAGACACACGGGGCCGCTCGGAAGATTCCGAAAAGCCTGGAAGCTCGCAGGAAAGTCGTTGGGTCTCCACGCGGTGACTTCATTGAAGCAGTAGGCCCTGGCATATTCAGTGACTCCACCGACAAGCCATGAAAAGGACTCGAACGACAAAAAGGAACCAGAACGAAGCAATCCAACTCAATAACGCAGAAGCCACACTCTCCGAAAGCGGGGTCTGCACCGGTAGCGTCTGGGAGAAATACGCCCACACCACGGTGGGCACCGCTGAAACGCGGGAGCCCCCTGAATACTCCACGGACAAGATCTTCATCGGTGACCACACCATCACCGTCGCCTAACGGTACCTCGACCACGGAGGCACGATCGCCCCGGAAAACACGGAAAAGGGGAAGTGAGAACCCCAAAGAGTTCGACACTTCCCCTCGACGTGGAGCTAAGGGGAATCGAACCCCTGACCTCCTCGATGCGAACGAGGCGCGCTACCAACTGCGCTATAGCCCCTCACGGTGTTTCCCTAGGGAGACACCCGGGTACCGGGATCCGGCGTTGACCGGACCACTCGGTGCTGGTGGACATGTTACGCCCACAGGCCCGGCGACACAATTTGAACTCTGTCCTCCCGGATCAGTGCCCGTCACCCGCCCGAAACCGGTGGTACCGGTCGCCCGGTCAACCCGCCCGGCGCGGGTGATAGGTCGATATGTCGATCACGGTGTCCTCATCGGTCCCGGCCCCCGCGCAGCCCTCGTGGAGTTCGAGCTCGTGGAAATCCGGGCTCTCGTCGTCGATCTCCAGGACGACCGCACCGGGGCGCCGCAGGCGTGCGGGAAGCCCGAGTTCGGCGTCGGCTGCATTACGTACGCCGAGACGTGCGCGGCGGATCTGACGGATTCGGCGGGCACGGAGTTCCTGTTCGGCCATGACCTGGGTGCGCAGCGCGTAGAGGTACATGCCGAGCAGCAGCCCCACGGCGGCTGGCACCAGCCAGTACAGTCCGCCGAACAGGAAACCTATCCCGAGGCCCGCCAACAGGAGCACGGCGAGGATGACCAGGGTGCGTTGGCGCCGTCGGAACCGGGCGGCGGCGTAGGCGTCGTGGGTCTCCGGATCGAATCCGCCACGACCACGGCGGCTCGCGGCGAACGCGATGTCCTCTTCGGTGAGTTCCGGTTCGGCCTCCTCGATCTCGGCGACAGCGGTATCCGCGGTATGCGGCTCATCCCCGTAGTCGTAGGCCTCACCGGTGTCGTCGGCGGGCCGGTAGTCACCAGCCGGGTGCAGGAGGTCGGCGGGGTCGGTGTAGGCGTCGTCGTGGTGGAAGGCATCTTCGTCGTCATCGTCGAGGTCGACCGCGGGGACGACCACGGTGTCGACCGTCTCGGGGTGCGCGGCCAGGGCGGGCAGCTCCGTGACGACCTCACCTTCGAGGATCTCGATGGCGTCCTGTTCGGTCGGGCGTGTCCGGGCGCGCATCCGGCTGCGGATCTCCGCTGCCGCCGCCCTGCGGCGTTCGCTGGCGGTGGCGGTGCCGGAACTCCTGTCTCCGTCCTCCGTACCCGGACCGTCACCGTCGTCGACCGCCGATCTCCGACCGAACAGGGCGGAGAAGAAGCCACCGATCCCGGTGACGTGCGTCGCGCCTCCGTCCCCGGAGGTTTCGGTTTCAGCGTGCTCACCGGCGTCATGGTCCGCCGGTTCGGCGTCGTCCGTGCGCCCCCGTCCGGCGACGATCTCCGGATCATCGAGGAGTTCGTACTCACCGGTGACCGGGTCCCCGGGATTGACCGGATCCGTCGATGATTCCGCCGGGCCGTGGATGCCGGTGTGCCCGAGCCGCGGCCTACGACGGGGTGCCTGCGTGGCATCGTCCCCGGAGAAGACGATGCGGGTGTCGTCGAACCCTTCACCCGCGTGCCGGATGGGTCGCCGGTTGCGCAGCACGAGTGGAAGGAGCACAAACAGCCAGACCACGATCATCAGGCCGATCACGAATGTCCCGAACATGAGCGTCCGCCCACCTTCCACTTGATTGCAACAGAATGACGGGCAGGGTGAACTGCCACTTCCACCCAACACTAACCGTGTTCGACGGAGCTTCCCGGTAGGCACGCCGGGTGTTCACGGGGTCGGGACAGCCTGCGTCAGACCGCCTTCCGGAGGATTCTGCCGCCGCGTATCAACCGGTCGACGCAGGAATCGAGGAACTCCCCCTCGGTCAGTGCCACGAGATGGTGGTCCCTCCAGTCACCGTCGATGTGGAGGCACCGCACCAGGTAGCCCTCCTCACGGAACCCGTTGAGCGCGAGGACCCTTCCCGATGCCGGGTTGGCGGGCAGGTAGGTCGCGGTGACCCGATGCACACCGACCCTGTCGAAGGCGTGGTCCGTACCGAGTGCGACAGCGGCCGTCGCCACACCGCGCCCGGTGTAGCGACTGGACACCCAGTAGCCGATCCAGCAGTCGGACACGACACCGTGCTGGATGTTGCCGAGGGTGAGCTGCCCGGCGAAACGCCCGTCGCATTCGATGGCCATGGGGACCAGCACCCCCGTGTTCGCCATCGTTCGGAGGGTAAGGAGAAGTCGCCACCAGGCGGAGCGGTCGTGGGCGCGTTCCCATGTTCCTGCGACGGTGGGCTCCACAGGGCGGAGGATCTCGACGTCCTCGGTCCGCATGGCGCACCAGGATCCGGCGTCACGCCGCAGCAGGGGGCGGAGGCGGACCAGGGTTCCGTCGGGGAGAACGACCCGGTCGGTCACTTCGGGCCAGCCCGGGTGCTCGGGGTGCGGGTCTCGGCTCGCCCGTTTCTCCGACTGTCCGACCGCACACCCGAAGGGATCAATCACGCGCGTCCACGTCCCCTGCCGGTCCTGTCACTGACTCTGGGAGAGGAAGAGGACATCGACGACGTCTCCGGGGCGGATCGCGGTGACCTCCTCCGGGATCCGGATCATCGCGTTCGCCGCCCCCATCCCGGCGAGCAGGTGGGCGGGCGCGCCGCCTGCACCACCGAGTCCCTCGACGAGGTAGTCGCGTGTCTCGGCGTCACGCATGAGCCGGGCCCGAATGAGTCCGCGGCGTCCCTCCCTCGAGGTGATGCGGTTGAGTGCCCGGGCCTTGACGGCCCGGCGGGTGGCGTTGCGCTTGCCGAGCGACAGGCGCACGACCGGGCGGATGAATGTCTCGAAGATGACGAGGGCGGACACCGGGTTCGAGGGCAGGAGGAACACCGGGATGCCCTCATCTCCGAGAAGACCGAACCCCTGCACGGATCCGGGGTGCATGGCGACGCGGGTGGTGTCTATGTCACCGATCTCCGAGAGCACCCTCCGGATGGTCTCCGAGCCGGCGCCGCCGACCGCTCCCGAGATGACGATGATCTCGCTGCGCAGCATCTGTCCCTCGATGATCTCGCGCAGCCTCCGGGGTTCCCCGGCCGCGATACCGACCCGGTGGACATCCGCGCCGGCTTCCCTGCCCGCGGCGGCGAGCGCGTAGGAGTTGACGTCGTAGACCTGTCCCCGGCCCGGCTCCCGGTCGATGTCGACGAGTTCGGCGCCCGCGGAGATCACGGACATCCGGGGACGGGGATAGACGAGGACCTTCGGGTGACCGACGGCGGCGAGCAGCCCGATCTGCGCGGGACCGAGCACGCTGCCCGGTGACACCGCCACGTCACCCTCACGGATGTCGTCCCCGACCTTGCGCACGAACTCACCCGAGCGTACGGGGCGTTCGGCGGTCATTCTCTTGTGCCCGCGGTCGGACCAGGCGAGCGGGAGAACCGCGTCGGCGAGGGTGGGCAGAGGTGCTCCGGTGTGCACGCGCACGGCCTGTCGCGGCTGCAGCCGGAGTGGCTGCTGCGAGCCCGCGGGAACTTCACCGACGACGGGAAGCGATTTTGCGGCCCCCTTGGGTTCCCCGTCCTGATTGTCCTTCGCGGAAGCGAGCTCCGGGGAGCCGATTCCACGTTCTCCTCCGACGTCAACGGCACGGACGGCGTACCCGTCGATCGCGGCCTGGGTGAATCCGGGGAGCGGGCGTGTCGCCTGGACCTCCTCGGCGCACATGAGGCCGAGCGCTTCGGAGATGGCGATGCGAACCGGTTCCGGGGTGACCGCGGCACGGGTCACGAGGGACAGTTGCTGTTCGACGGAACGCACTCGCTTCGTCTCCTTCCCGACGGACACGGACCTGATCACCGCATCGTTCCGCCGTCATTGTAGTGCGGTGAAGCTGCTCTGGGGCGCTATCGCCGGGGGAGAATCCGGGTGTCGCGACTCATCCGTACCGCCGCCCCACAGCGTCTAGTCGGATTCGAGGAGTTCGCCGACCCATCTGCGCAACGAGGGCCCGTACTCGGGGTGGTGGATTCCGTAGTCGACGCACGCCCGGATGTACCCTCCGGGGTTCCCGAGATCATGGCGGCGTCCCTCGTGGATGACGATGTGCACGGGATGTCCCTCGGTGATCAGGAGCTCGATCGCGTCGGTGAGCTGAAGCTCCCCACCCTTGCCTGGTTCGATCCGGCGCAGCGCATCGAAGATCGCCCTGTCGAGCAGGTAGCGTCCGGTGGCGACGAAGGTCGAGGGGGCGTCCTCCTGAGCAGGTTTCTCGACCATGCCGAGGACACGCTTCACGTCACTCGCATCGGTGTCGATTTCCTCGATGTCGAACACGCCGTAGTTGCTGACCTGGTCGGGTTCGACCTCGAAGGCGCAGAGCACGCTGCCGCCGAGTTCGGCACGGACCTCGGCCATCCGTTCCATCACCCCGGTGGGGAGGACGAGATCGTCGGGGAGCATGACGGCGACGACGTCCTCATCGTCATCCAGCACGTTCTCCGCGAGCCCGACCGCGTGTCCGAGTCCGAGGGGTTTGTCCTGCTCGACCGGCACCGCGCGGATCAGTGAGGGGGCGCGCCGCACCTTGTCGAGCTGTTCGTTCTTACCCCGTTCCTCAAGGGTGCGTTCAAGTTCGGGGTGTTCCTGAAAATGCGCGAGAACGCCCTGTTTTTTCGGGGCGGTGATCACCGCGAGCCGGGAGGCCCCCAGGTCGGCCGCCTCCTCGGCGATCAGTTCGATCCCGGGCGTGTCGACGACCGGTAGCAGTTCCTTCGGGACAGTCTTCGTCGCGGGCAGAAAACGGGTGCCCAACCCCGCTGCGGGGACAACAACCGTCTTCACCGCATGCTTGTGCATCTTCATCGGCTTGCTCATACTTTGAGCCTACCGGCCCCGTATAACGAAACGGACAACGGATACCCGAGTGGGTGATTAGGATCATTTGACATGGATATTCGGACGCCGGAGACGACTTCCGGCACACTCGCCACCCCCCGGGAGGTGAAGGAGGGACTCCGCCGCTCGATCCTGGATGCCCGGGCGACCACACCCCCCGAGCGGCGCCGCATCCTGGATACCCGTCTGGTCGAGGGCGTCCTGCAGCTGATCCACTCCGACGACCCGACCGCGGTCGCCGCGTACTCGCCGATGTCGGGTGAACCGGGTGGCGGACAGTTGGTGGGGGCGCTGCTGTCGGTGCTTCCCGGCATCTGGTTGCCGGTGAGCGGAGCGGCCGGTCGACTCAGCTGGGCCTTCTGTGAGTCAATCGGAGACCTGCACCGGGGCAGATTCGGGATCACCGAACCTGCCGGCCCCGCAGTGGAGACGCTCCCCCGGGATGTGGAGCTCCTGCTGTGTCCGGCGCTCGCATGCTCGGTGGACGGGGTTCGGCTCGGCAGAGGCGCCGGTTACTTCGATCGCGCACTGGCGGGTGCGAGCCGGAACCGGTGCAGGATCATCGCATTGACATACGATTCAGAGTTGCTTGATCGCCTGCCCGCGGAAGCGCACGACGAACCTGTGGACGGGGTCCTCACACCGGGCGCATTCCACAACTGCGTGCCGTCGACCGCGGATCCGGGAACCTCCGACGGTCCCGGAGTGTCCCACGGGCATGAGACTCCCCGGCAGAACAAGGTGTGAGACAGCTAGGGCCGACCGGATCCAGGGGTGGCCCTCCCCAGTCATCCGGGCGCTGACGCCGGGCTGGCGGCGTAGTCGGATGATCCGACGGTCAACGGCTCTGGCGCTCGTGGTGTTAGCTGCGGTCACCGCGATCTCATCGACCCGGAGCGACGATCCGTGGGCCGTCACGCTGGCAAGTCCGGTCACCGCGGGGGCGGAGCTGCGCCGTGAGGATCTGGAACTGGTCCGGGTCCCACCCGGTCTGCACCCGGAGGGAACCCTCGAGTCCGTCGATGCGGGCGTCGGACGGATCGTCGTGACCTCGGTTGACCCGGGACAGATCCTGACGACGACGCTTCTGATCGACCCCGGTGCGACGGCACGGATGTTCGGGGGAACCGATCACGGCTCCGGACACGGCGGACCGACCATGGTCCCGCTCCGGCTCGCGGAACCCGCGGTCGTCCCCTTCCTCGTCCACGGCGATACGGTCACCGTTCTCTCGGCCGGCGACGAGGGCCCGGGCGCACACACCGACCCCGCTGGACCGGGGGTGGATGCGGGTTTCCACGTCATCGCCACCGGAGCACGTGTGATACTGACGGCACCTCCGGGCGATCACGGAGGTCAGAGCGCCGCCACCGTTCTGCTGGCCCTGCCGGAGGAGGACGCGCGGAGGGTCGCGGCCGTGTCGCTGACGTCCCCCGTCACGGTCGTTCTGACCGGTCCACGGGCGACTGGGGCGGGAAAACGGTCCTGAGCCATCTAGAGTGTTCACGTCGCCTCAGCGACGAAGACCGTGTTTTTCACCTAACTAGGAGCTACAGACCTTCATGCTTAACGGTTTCAAGAATTTCATCATGCGGGGCAATGTCGTCGACCTCGCGGTTGCGGTCGTTATCGGTTCGGCATTCACCGCGATCGTCACCGCCTTCTCGAACAACCTCATCAATCCGCTGCTCGCCGTGTTCGGCGGCACCGACTACGCCGGCCTCGGTTTCCACCTGCGCCCGGGCAACGACGCGACGTTCATCGACTTCGGGGCGATCATCACCGCCGCGATCAACTTCCTCATCATCGCGGCGGTGATCTACTTCGTTCTCGTCGCCCCCATGAACCGGATCAAGGAGATCCAGGCCGCGCGTGCCGGAAAAGAGGACGAGGAGACTCCGGCACCTGTGGAGGTGGAGCTCCTCACGGAGATCCGCGACCTGCTGAAGGAGCAGGGCCACGGCCCCACGGCGGAGCGCCTGGGCTAGCCCCAGTGCGGCGGACGTTGGCTCCGCCAGTATGTTTCATCGAAGCCCTCGGACACGGAAGCGTCAGATCCGCCCTGCCCGGGGGCTCCCGTGATGCGGCGGGTCACCGACGCCCTGTCGACCGAACGGTCGATGTGCTCAGCGGTGGACGGTCTGACCACCCGGCGACGTCGGCGTGAGGGTGTGGGCATGCTCACTCCACTAGTCCATCGACCATGCCTGGAGCTGATCGATGATGTGGTGGACCAACGGTCCGAGTGTCGCCATTCCGTCGCGGATCGCCGCCCTGGAGGGGGCGAGGTTGACGATGACGGTCGACCCCGACACCCCGGCGATACCTCTGGATGTGCCGGCGTCGATCGCACCGCACGCCAGTCCGGAGGCACGCAGTGCCTGGGCGATTCCGGGGAGAATCTGATCGAGGACGGCGCGCGTGGCGTCGGGTGTCTTGTCCCGGGGACCGACCCCGGTGCCGCCGACCGTGATGACCAGATCCGCACCGCCGACGACGGCGGTTTCGATGGCCTTGCGGATCGTGCTCTTGGTCGAGGTGACCTTGACCACGGCGTCGACCGTGAATTGATCCTCCTGGAGCAACTCGGTGACCAGACGATCGGTGTCGTCGCGATCGTCTGCGATCTGATCCGTGACGAGAACCACGAGTGCCCGACGGGGAGCCGGAAGAGGCCGGTTGCCTTCGGCGGCCTTCAGGAACTCCGGGTCCGGCTCACCGAAATCGTCGAGGACGCTGCTGTCGGGGGCCAGGTTGTTGTCCATGTCCTAGGAGTGTACTTTCTCCGCACCAGCGGCGTCGATTGATCGTTTCATTTCGGCGGACGTTGGCGGTCTCCGCCGATCAACTCTCGGTCAACGTGACCTCGACGTCCCGACTGGTCCGGTTCTCCGGATCAGCCACCTTCAGTGTGACAGTTTCACCGAACTCATGCGAGCGAATCGCGGCGATGAGTGCATCGTTGCTGTCGATCACCCGGTCATCGACTTTGAGCACCAGCTCACCGGGGCGCAGACCGGCTTTCTCCGCGGGACCACCGGGGGTGAGTGACTCGATGAGACCACCCCGGTACCGCGACTTCTGGGCGAGCAGCACCCCGAGTAGCGGGTGTGTCACCACGCCGGTGTCGATGAGCTGCTGGGCGATACGCCGGGCCTGGTTGACGGGGATGGCGAAACCGAGCCCGATGGACCCCGCCTCGCCGCTGGCGGTGGAGGCGATGACGGAGTTCATCCCGATCAACTGCCCCTCCATGTTCACCAGGGGCCCACCCGAGTTGCCCGGATTGATCGCGGCATCGGTCTGGATCGCGTCGATGAGGGAGGACTCCCCGCGGTCGCCACCGGCGCGCACGGGACGGTTGAGCGCCGAGACGATGCCCGTCGTCACCGTCGCGCTCAGGCCGAGCGGCGATCCTATGGCGACGACCTGTTCACCCACCGTCAGGTCGTCCGAGTCACCGAAGGTCATCACGGGCAGGTCCTTCGCGTCGCGGAGCTTGATGACCGCTATGTCGGTCTGGGCGTCGGTGGCGACGATGTCAGCGAGGTACGAACGGTCGTCATTCAGGTTGACCCTGATCTCCGCCGGTTCGCCGACTCCCGTGACCACGTGGTTGTTGGTCAGGATCATTCCGTCCGCGGAGATGATCGATCCGGACCCCTCCCCCGCTTTGGTCGGTCCGGTGACCTCGATGGAGACCACGGCGGGCAGTACACTGGCCGCGACGTCCTCGACGCTTCCGGCCGCCGGCAGGCTGGTCCGGTGGGCGGCGGGTTCGTTGAGGGCGTTCACCTGCGGCGTGGATGGAACAGCCTGCTGACCGTCCCGGCTCACCACCACCCCGGTGATGGTTCCGGTGAGTATGGCGGTGGTGAGCATGAGCGCGGTCACCGGGACGACGCCGAGCCCCTGCCTCTTGTCTGACCGGTGCCGCCGCGCCTGCGGCTCCGGGGGCGTCGGGGGCACGCCCCGGGTGGGGAAACCACCCGGGGGCGGTGGGGTCTGCCCGCTCCCCGTCTGCTGCGGATACGGCGCTGCGGTCTCGCCCGAGGCCCCCCGGCCCGGGTGCCACTGTGCGGCGCCGTCACCGGTGCCGGCGAAGCCCGATCCTGTGATGCCGTACGGGTTGCCTGTTGAACCACCCGTGACCTGGTTGCGGTCGAAGCTGTCGTTGTTCATGGGTCCGATTATCGTCCTTGCTTCTGTACGTTGACTGTGAGTCAACTGTAGATCGGTTGGATACCTGCGTCAGATCAGCTGTCGGCGCCGTCGTCGACGGTGGGCGTGCCGGGGAGGGTGACCCGCATCATCGCTCCCCCGTCGTCGGATTCCTCGGCGGCGATGGTTCCCGCGTGTCGTGCGATGACCTGCGCGACGATCGCGAGACCGAGTCCCGATCCCGGCATGCTGCGCGCGGCGATGGACCGGTAGAAGCGTTCGAACACCTTCTGTCGGTCCTCCACGGGAATCCCCGGGCCGGAGTCCGAGAAGCGGACCTCGATCACCCCTTCCCGTATCTGCTCCATGTCGATCCGCACCTCGCCGCCCTCGGGTGACCATTTCGCGGCGTTGTCCATGAGGTTGAGGGTCGCCCGCCCCAGGGCGAAGGGATCTCCGTAGAGGAACCACGGTGTCGAGTTGAACGTGAAGGTGACGTCCGGCCGACGGCGGCGTACCCGCTCCAGGGAGGTCTCCATGCACTCGACGAGATCGATGCACTCGACTATCTGCTGTGGTCCGTCCTCGCGGGCGAGATCGACGAGATCCCCGATGAGGGTCGACAGTTCCTCGATCTGGGCGATGACATCGTGCTCGAGGTCCCTCCGGTCCTGCGGACTGATCGAGGCACCCCCCCGCCTGTCGACCATCATGAGCAGCTCGACGTTGGTGCGCAGACTGGTGAGCGGCGTCTTCAGCTCGTGTCCCGCGTCCGCGACCAGCTCCGCCTGTCGACGACGCGACGCCGACAGTGCCGCCAGCATCCCGTTGAAGCTGCGGGTGAGCTGGGCTAGCTCGTCATTGCCCACCACCGTGATGGGCCGGAGATCATCGGTGCGGGCGACGTAGTCGACGGCCTGCCGGAGCCGGCTGACCGGACGGAGTCCGGTCGTGGCGACGACCATACCTGCCGCGATGGCGATGAGAACCCCGATGCCGCCGATCAGGAGCAGCACCAGCCCCAGCGATGAGATCAGCTGGTGGGTGCCGCGCATGTCCTGGGCGAGGATGACGGTTGCACCGATCTTGTTCTGCCGGGCGAAGATGCGCTCGTCCCCGCTGCTGCGAACGGAGACCTCACGACTGCCCTGGAGAACGTCGACCTCATCGAGGATCGGGACGCTGTCCCCGATGGGTTTCACCGACCCCGGTGGGTAGTAGGCGACCCGGATGTCGGGGTTGTAGGTCTTGAACGCCGCGACCTCGACCGCGGGATTGTAGACGAAGGCGGGGTCGAAGCTGTTCTGCAGCAGCGAAGACGCCTTGTCCTCGAGCTCCTGGTCCACGTGCCGGGTCAGGGAGGTGGACACCGTCCAATAGGCGACGACGGTCATCACACCGACGGCCACCGCGACCATGACCGCGGTGACCAGTGACAACTGCCATCGTAGCGGGGCACGCCGGGACCAACCGGCGTGCGTCTGTTCGAGTGGATCCGGCCCGTCGGCCCCCATAGCCGGGCCGGAGTCCGGCGTCGGCGTACGGAGAATCACGGAGCGGTCTCCCGGAGGACGTAACCGACGCCGCGGACCGTGTGGATCAGCCTGGGTTCACCGTCGGCCTCCGTCTTACGACGCAGGTAGCCGATGTAGACCTCGAGAGCGTTACCGGAGGTCGGGAAATCGTAGCCCCACACCTCTTCCAGGATCGACGCCCTCGACAGCACCCTCCGGGGATTGCTCATCAGCAGCTCGAGGAGGGCGAACTCCGTCCTGGTCAGGCTGATGGAACGTTCGCCCCGGGTCACGTCCCGGGTATCGGGATCCAGCCGGAGGTCCTCGAACTCGAGCTCCCGCGAACCGACGCTGTTCACAGCGTCCGCGGCCGCACGCCGGAGCAGTGACCGCACCCGGGCGAGAAGCTCCTCGAGTGCGAAAGGTTTCGGCAGGTAGTCGTCGGCCCCCGCGTCCAGACCGGCCACCCGGTCCGAGACCCCGTCCCGGGCCGTCAGCACGAGGATGGGGCGATCATCACCCGTGGAACGCAGGCTGCGGCAGACCTCGAGACCGTCGATCTTGGGCATCATCACGTCAAGAATCACGAGATCGGGCTGTTCCCTGGCGATCAGCTCGAGCGCAGCCTCACCGTCTTCAGCGAGCAGGACGTCGTACCCGTTGAAGGAAAGCGAACGCCGCAGCGACTCACGGACCGCCTGTTCATCATCTACAACCAGAATCTTCATGCACCCATTGTGCCCTCATCACATGTGTTTTCGCTGAGCATCCTCCACGCACGCCGCGGGATGCGCTCTGACGTGGGAGAACACCGCGCCCTAATGGCATGAGCCTCGATCAATCCGGTTCCGCGACGCCTCGGGACACGGAGACACACCCCGGCCGGGGACATGAGAAACCCGCCCCCGCAACAGATGTGCGGGGGCGGGTCAAGGCAACGCCTCTCGACAGTGGTCGAAGGAGCGTTACCTCAGAACTGCTCGACCTCGACGAGGCCCAGCTGCGCGGCCTTGACCAGACGGCGCGGGATCAGGTGCTCGCGGCCGTCGATCTTGACCTCCTGGAGGGCGACATTGTCGGCCTTCCACTGAGAACGACGGTGGTGCGTGTTGGCACGGGACATGCGACGCTTCGGAACTGCCATTTTCTATTCCCTCCTCAAGCCTTCTTGGCGCGACGGGCACGGGACCCGTAGCGACGCTGGAACTTCTCGACACGGCCGGCGGTGTCCATGACGCGCTGCGCACCGGTCCAGAACGGGTGCGACTCGCTGGTGACGTCGACGACGATGAGCGGGTACTCGTTTCCGTCCTCCCACTCAACGGTGCGCTGGCTCTTGGCGGTGGAACGGGTCAGGAACTTGTGACCTGTGCCCGCATCCTGGAAGACCACCGGATGGTAGTCGGGGTGGATATCCTTCTTCATTCTCATCCCTTTAAGATCACGTACGTGTGCTGATCGGCGTACCGCGCTCTGGGAGCGCGGAGTGCAGCCGCTGACAGATACTGGTACTAACGGTGCCCGCAGGCCTGCCACGCCACCTCGACGAGCGACGTCATCCGGATGAACCGGCGCCGTACCCGCCCACGCTGGTGACACCCCCGGCCAGATCTGCGGCGACCGTTCCGGGGGCATACCGCGGCGCAGCCGTGTATGCATCGGTGAATCCTACAACGTAGAACGCCGAATACCGAAATCCCGGAACGACGGAGCCCGATACTCCTTAAATAATAAGAAGGGCGAGCCGCCACCGCAGAGGGTCCGCCCGCACATCCTGACGGATACCCGGACCGACCCGAACCATGGATTCAATTCGACCCGCCCATACTAGTCGTCCCCTCGTGGAGATTGCAAGGACGCCGTGGCGCGGCACAGCGGACACCGGCGGATACACCGGGCCGGACCGGCCCCGGGAGCGGCGACACCCCGGGAGTCGCGACCGGGAACACAGGTTTTCCGCGTACCCCCACGAACGGCCCGGACGTCGGCACGGCCGGGACGACGCCCCCGAACACCGGAACAGCCGATACCGGGAGTCACCGGATGACCCGGCGGCGGGCCCTGCGCCACGGCCGCCCCCACCCACAGTCCGGTAGCCCCCCCCGAAAGCCCTGCGGCCTCAGCCGACCGGCGAATTAGGCAAAAGTTCGTCTTGGCGGTATGGTTGTCCCTTGCTGTTGTCGAAATATTCGTTATCGCCCGCACATCTGTCATGGCCGCGCCCCGCTTCCCACCTGTTCAAGCAGGTCAGCGAGGCGGAGCGGCTGCGGTCAGCGTTGTAGCCGGGCGGCTAGGAGAAAGAAACCCATGTCGGCTATTTGCCAGGTCACGGGACGCAAGCCGGGTTTCGGCAAGTCCGTCTCGCACTCGCACCGGCGCACCAACCGCCGTTGGAACCCCAACGTGCAGCGCCGCAAGTACTACCTGCCCTCTGAGGGCCGGACCATCACGCTCAACGTGTCCACCAAGGGCATCAAGGTCATCGACCGCGACGGCATCGAGGTCGTTGTCGCCCGTATCCGAGCTCGCGGAGAGAAGGTCTAGAGATGGCACGTAATGACATCCGTCCGATCATCAAGCTGAAGTCCACCGCGGGCACCGGCTACACCTACGTGACGCGCAAGAACAAGCGCAACAACCCCGATCGCATCACGCTGAAGAAGTTCGATCCGATCGTCCGCAAGCACGTCGAATTCCGCGAGGAGCGATAATTCATGGCCAAGAAGTCAAAGATCGCCAAGAACGAAAAGCGCAAGGAAATCGTCGCCCGCTTCGCGGAGCGTCGCAACGAGCTCAAGGCCATCATCAAGAACCCGAACTCCTCCGACGAGGAGCGCATGGATGCGCAGTACGAGCTGAATCGCCAGCCCCGTGACGCCTCCCCGGTTCGCGTCCGTAACCGTGACGCCGCTGACGGCCGTCCCCGCGGTTACCTCCGCAAGTTCGGCCTGTCCCGTGTCCGCGTCCGTGAAATGGCTCACCGCGGTGAGCTCCCGGGCGTCCGTAAGTCCAGCTGGTAAGGGAGTAGCGAAATGAAGCGCACCAACATGAAGAAGGCGCGGATGGAGCAGTCCCGCCGCCCCAAGAAGAACCCGCTCAAGGCCGCCAAGATCGACCGCGTCGATTACAAGGACATCGACACCCTGCGGCTGTTCATCTCCGACCGTCACAAGATCCGGTCCCGCCGGGTCACCGGCCTGACCCCGCAGCAGCAGCGTCAGGTCGCGACCGCGGTCAAGAACGCACGTGAGATGGCTCTTCTGCCGTTCACCAGCCGCTAGATCGAGGATTCATCGGGGGACCCGCAAGGGTCTCCTTCCGCAGCCGCCTGAAAAGGGCGTCTATGCGATGACAGCGAACTTTTGCCGCTGACCACTCGTGACACGGCCAAAGTAACGTCGGCGCACAGCCGTCGTGAACAACCGGCCCGCAACAACCACCCCTTCACCGGGTAGTGGCGCTTGCGGGCCGGTTTTCGTGTCCCCGGGCCCGGATCCGCCGTCGATCACGGGTGTCACCGGTCGGTGCTGGTAAATTGAGTCGGAAGATCCTCGAACACATGACCATCCCGGAGGACGACACCGTGCTGCATGATTCACTCACCGACCTGGCTGAACAGGCCCCCCTGTGCACTTCAGCGGCAACCGTGCGAGGGGTACTGACGGAGTCGCACGATCTGCTGCGCAACGCCCTCAACCACGGTGCCGATGTCCTGGAGGTCACCCGCTGGTACACGACCCTGGTGGCTGACACCCTCCACAGCCCGGGCGCGGAATCACTGACCCGGGGCTCGGAGATCGTCGTCACGGGCCCGTACAGCCGTGGGTCCGGGACACCGACGGCGAAGCTCCACTGGTTGACGATTCTCCCGTCCGACGCGGAGGACACCACCGGTGACCCCTCCACCGAGCTCGCCGCACTCGTCGCGGAATCCGGAGTCCTGCTCGGATACCTGCCCGGGTCGATGGGGCCCGCAGGCAGGGCCACATGGTCGGCCCGCATCGACGCCGCGGCCGGAACCGGTGACGGAGCCGCGCTCGGATGGCTCGCGGACGCCGGTGACTGGTTCACCCGGGCGGTCATCGAACGCTGCCGGGACTTCACTCCCCTGCTCGCCGAGGCGGTGGCGCACAGGCCTCCGGCGGTGCGGTCCCGGGAAGGCCTTCCGCGCAAGGACGTCGCGATCGACGTCCAGGGGCAGTTGCTCACCCCTCTCGGCCAGATCGCCCGCTGGGCCGGAATCGCCGCCGGGTGCACCCAGACCGGTGTGCCAGAGAGAATCGGCGCCGCACGGGCGGCCGGGGTCCTGTTGTCCTCCGAGGCGGACTATCTCCTCGAGGCATGGGAGGCCGGACTCGAGTTGACGCTCACCCGGTGGCTGGAGCGGGTGCAGGATGAACCGACGACCCTCGACATGCTCCCCCAGCTTCAACGCTCCACCTTCGGCGCAGCGTGCCGCATGCTCGCGGACGTCACCCGGTCCACGGCGGAACGCCACGGTGTCGACACCCGGGAACACGGCAGGGACGCATGACGACCTCACCCGGGAGATGCCGGTGCGCCCCGGGCTCACCGGCTAGACTCTGGAGATCCATGGTCCTCGAAAAAGAAAGGCGGGTGAGCTAGATGGCTGGCACTGTCGGACGGCCACGCAAGAACAGCCCCCGCCGCCGGGGGAGCACGGCCCGGGAGGAGATTCTCGACGCGGCCGCGGAGCTGTTCACCACCCAGGGTTTCGCAACGACCTCGACGCACCAGATCGCCGATGCGGTGGGGATCAGGCAGGCGTCGTTGTACTACCACTTCCCCTCGAAGACGGAGATCTTCCTGACGCTGCTGCAGTCCACGGTGGAACCGTCGCTCGCTCTCGCCGAGCGGCTCGAGGCCTCGGATGCGGGCCCGGAGCTCAAACTCTGGGCACTCGTCGCCGCCGAGGCACGGTTGCTGCTCTCCACCCGCTGGAACGTCGGCCGGCTCTACCAGCTGCCCATCGCGTCGTCGGCCGAGTTCACGGACTTCCACGGTCAGCACCGCGAGTTGAAGGAGATCTTCCGCTCGATGGCGGCGGAGCTGAGAGGTCGCGATGATCAGCGCATCGAGCTGCCGTTCTATCTGGCGCAGTCCGCGACGGAGATGCGGAGCAATGACGGTGTGGTTCCGTTCCCGTTGTCCGCGGAGACCCTTCCCCCGACCGCCGTGATGCTCGCCGACGCGGCGCTGACGGTCCTCGGCGGTCTCGCCCCGGCGGACCGGGTCTCCCGGACCCTCGAGCTCCTCGTCACCGGCTGAGACCCGGCCCCGGGCACCCTATCCCGCGCGAGCCACCAGGCGGTGGGCCTGGGCGATGAGCGGCGCGTCGATCATCTCACCGTCCATCTTGAACGCACCGGGATGTCTCCGCGCCTCCTCGACGATCCTGCGGGCCCGCTCCAGCTGGGCGGGCTCGGGGGCGTAGGCGCGGCGGACGACCTCGATCTGCCGGGGATGGATGCATGCGGTGGCGGCGAACCCGGACCGGGCCGCATCGGCGGCCTCCTCGTAGAGTCCGCGGTCGTCGTTGAAGTCCGCGTGCACGGCGTCGACGGTGAATTTACCGGCGGCCGCCGCGTGCATGTGCATGAGGGAGCGGGCCATCAGCATGGTGTCCCGGTAGCGGCCGGGCCGGTCCTCGGGAGCGCCCTCGTCAGGCTGCACCCGGGAGTGCGTGCCGCCGAGATAGGCGCAGAGATCCTCGGCACCCCAGTACAGCCCCACGACATCGGGGTCCGCCGCGAGTGCGCCGAGGTTGAGGACGGCCTGCGGCGTCTCGATGAGCGCGATGATCCGGAAACCGCGCACCTCGTCCGGGATCCGGTCGGTCACCTTCGGGACGATGACGGTGCGGTAGTCGGTTTCCCGGATCGCCCTGACATCGTCGGCGAACCCGGGATCCTGCGGACCGCAGACCCTGGCGATCGTCCGCCGTGGGTCCAGGCCCGAATTGATGATGTTGCGTCGCCCCTCCTCACGGGAGACCGAGCCCGCCCCGTCCTCGAGGTCGAGGATGACCATGTCCGAGCACGCCGCCGCGCGGCCGAAACGTTCAGGGCGGTTGGCCGGGGCGAAGAGCAGTGCGGGGCCTGTGATCACGGGGTCCGGTGCCCCGCCTTGTCCGCTGGTTCCGGTCATCATCGGTCCTCTCGCACTCGGTGGCGCGGTCGTGGGTCGGCCACACCTGGGCCGCACCGGGGGCCGGTGCGGCGTCTCAGAGGCCATTATGCCGGAGATGCTCCGTCCGTACGCGGGATTCCGGGATCGGTCGGTCAGTGTGCGAAGTGGCGTGCTCCGGTGAGGTACATCGTCACGCCCGCCTTCTCGGCGGCCTCGATGACCTCGGCGTCACGGATCGATCCTCCGGGCTGCACGACGGCGGTCACCCCGGCCTCGGCAAGTACCTCGAACCCGTCGGCGAAGGGGAAGAAGGCGTCGGACGCGGCGACCGCGCCACGGGCGCGGTCCGCCCCGGCCCGCTGGACGGCGAGACGCGCGGAATCGACCCGGTTCACCTGTCCCATGCCCACTCCGACGGTCGCGCCGTCCGCGGCGAGCAGGATCGCGTTCGACTTCACCGCACGCACACTGCGCCAGGCGAAGACCAGATCGGCGAGGGCCGCGTCGTCCGCGGGCTGACCGGCCGCGAGGGTCCAGTTCGCCGGGTCGTCTCCGTCGGCGTGGACGAGGTCACGCTCCTGGACGAGGACACCGCCGGAGATCTGGCGCTGCTCGAATCCGCCCCGGACGGGTGCCTCGGCGACGAGGATGCGGATGTTCTTCTTCCGGGAGAGCACCTCGACCGCACCGTCCGCGTAGGACGGCGCGATGATGACCTCGGTGAAGATCTCGGCGACCTGCTCGGCCATCTCGACGCTGATCTCCCGGTTGGCGGCGATCACGCCACCGAACGCGGATACCGGGTCACACGCGTGCGCCGCCCGGTGCGCCGCGGCGATGGACCCGTCGGAGACGGCGATCCCGCAGGGGTTGGCGTGCTTGATGATCGCGACGCAGGGCCGCTCGTGATCCCAGGCGGCGCGCCAGGCGGCGTCGGAATCGGTGTAGTTGTTGTAGCTCATCTCCTTGCCGTGCAGCTGCGTGGCCTGGGCGAGTCCGGCGCCGTCGATGTCCGCGTAGAGGGCGGCGGACTGATGGGGGTTCTCCCCGTAGCGCAGCGTCGCGGAGCGCACGTGGGTGGAGCCGATCCACGTGGGGAACGCCTCGTCCGCACCGGTCTGCCCGGTGAGCCAGCCGGCGACGGCAACGTCGTAGTCGGCGGTGTGGCGGAACGCCTCGGCCGCGAGCCGTGCGCGCTCATCGCGGGTGAAACCGCCCTCCGCGACCGCACGGGCGACCTCCCCGTAGCGCGCTGGGTCGACGACGACGGCGACGGAGGGGTGGTTCTTGGCGGCGGCACGCACCATCGACGGGCCTCCGATGTCGATCTGTTCGACACACGCGTCGAAGTCCGCGCCGGAGGCCACGGTCTCGGTGAACGGGTAGAGGTTGACCACCACGAGCTCGAAGGGCTCGACACCGAGTTCACTGAGCTGGTTGAGGTGCTCGGGCCGACGGGTGTCGGCCAGGATGCCCGCATGCACACGGGGATGGAGGGTCTTGACACGTCCGTCCAGACACTCCGGGAATCCGGTGAGTTCCTCGACCCGGGTGACCTTCACCCCGGCCTCCGCGATCCGGGCGGCGGTGGAGCCGGTGGAGACGATCTCCACGCCCGCGGAATCGAGGGAACGCGCCAGTTCCTCCAGACCGGTCTTGTCGTAGACGCTGATGAGTGCGCGGGTGATTGCCTTGCGGTCGTCGCTCATGGCTGCTGTGTGGGCCTTTCGGTCGTTCGGGGGTTGTGTCGTTGTGGTCCAGCGTAGGTGCCGGGGGTGACTCCCGGCGGGTCTCAGGGGTGTACGGCTACGGTGCGGTGCCGCGCACGTCCGTGGGGTCGACGGTGTCGAGCAGTTCGACGATGAGTCGACGTTCGACGGTCTTGATGCGCTCGTGGAGACCGTCCACGTCATCGTCCGGCAGGACGGGGACCGCGGACTGCGCGAGAATCGGGCCCGTGTCGACTCCTTCGTCGACGAGGTGGACGGTGCAGCCGCTGACCTTCACCCCGTGCGCCAGGGCGTCCCGGACCGCATGCGCCCCGGGGAAGGAGGGAAGGAGCGCGGGGTGGGTGTTTATGACCCGGTCCGGGAAGCCCGCCAGGAACCCGGGGCCGAGGATCTTCATGAATCCGGCGGAGACCACCAGATCAGGTCGCATCACGGCGACGGTGTCCCGCAGTTCCTCGTCCCACGCGGTCCGGGGCCGCCCCCCGGTGAGTGGTACGACCTCCACCGGAATTCCGGCGGCGGCCGCACGATCCCCTGCCGTGCAGGGCTTGTCGGTGACGACGCCGACGACGACGTAGTTCGGATCACCGGCGTCGAGAATCGCCTGCAGCAGGGTCCCCGTACCGGACGCGAGGACCACCACTCTGGTCAGTTGTCTTTCTTCGGTCACCGGGACAATGTTAGTACCCGGCGGGTGGTCCTGCGGGTTCGCGTCACCTTTCGGCCCCCGGTGGTGGCGACCCCGACCGGTCACGGCGACGGACGGGTCCCTTGGTCCGGGTCGGATCCGTTCCGCGCCTCACCGGTCGCCGCCGTCTCCGGGGCCTCACCGTCGGACGAACCCTCCGCCGACTCACCGCCCTCCGACCCGGTAGCTCCGGAAGGATCCCCGGAGTCCCCGCCGGTCTCCGCGACCCCGGATCCGGTGTCTGCTGAACCGGTCGTCCCCGTCCCCTCCCGGGTCCCGTCCTCCGCCCCACCTCTCTCATCGGGATCCGCGGAGCCCGCGGTACCGGCCCCTCCGGTGTCCGGGGAGCGTTCGCCGGCGGAGGGGGAACCTCCGGCGTCCGTATCCCCGCCGGATTCCTCCTCGCCGGCCGCGATGAGGTCCTCCTCATCGAGCAATTCCGCGGGATCCGCGGCGTCGTCGGTGTCCCCGTCATCGTCAGCGGGATCGGTGTCCGGTGATCCCGGCCGGCCGGCGGGCTCCGCAACCGGGTCACCGGAGTCCACTGACCCGGCCCCGTCGTCGTCCCCGTCCGTGGGGGCGTGTCCGGCCCGGCGCTGCCGCAGGCCGACGACGGCGTTCACGACGGCGCCCACCGCCGCGAGCTCCACGGCGACGAGGGACGCGGTGAAGAGAACCATCATCCCGCTGGAGCCGTAGACACCGACGGTACCGCCAGTCAGCCACCCTGCGACGAGGGTGAATGCACCCGCCCAGACTCCGGCTGCGATGATCTCCGACCAGGCCCGCGGGGCGGTACGGCAGTGAGCGTGGGAAACGGTACCCGCGAGCGCGAGCGGGACGATGATGAGGGCGAGCGCCCACCCGGCGACGGACCCGGGGAAAGCCGCCAGGATCGGGAGCGGCGGTAGTGGGACGACCGTCGCATCGTAGAGGGACACCGAGGCGTCCCCGATGTGGAACTCGGATCCGACCAGCACGGAGGCACCCGCGACGGCGGCATCCGGAAGATAGAGCAGGCTGAGCCCGAGCAGACCGGCTGCCGCCGGGCCGCCGTCGAAGGATGAGAGCAGCTCCCCCAGGACGCGCCAGTGCACCGCGAGAGACACCAGTGTCAGCACGAGCCCCGCGGCCCCGAGCGACAGCACGAAGCGCACGGCCGGCGCCACCGGGTCGATCACCGAAGCCGGCACCGAGAACCTCCGCGCGAGCGCCCGCCAGAGTTTCGGCCCCATCCCGATGGCGAGCGCGGTGAGATGGAGGAGCAGAACCCGGCCGAACACCGTCGCGAGCGGCGGAACCTCGACCGGGAGGACAGAGCGCGCGTCGAGAAGCATCACGGCGGCGGTCAGCGCCAGGAGTGCGGGGACGACGAGGACGCAACCGGTGAGCACGGCGAGGTCCAGAATCGAGATCCGGTCGCGGACAGCCACCCGCACGCGGTGGGAGACCAGCCACACGACCCCCAGGGCGGGGAGCATCGGAAGCTGGGACAGTACCGCGGAGTCGGACGCCACGGGGGCCAGGTTCACCGCGAGCCAGAGCTGCGCCACCGTCGCCGCGAGCGGGACGAAGCCGGAATCGGTGAGCATCAGCGCACACAGGGCGAAGAGAACGACGCCGGCGACGACAACGGCGTTGGGGATCAGGGCGACCGGCAGGAAGTTGAACAGCCTCCGCCGGAGGGAACTGACCTCCGGGGGCCGTGTACCCGCCACCGCTTCGGCGCCCGGAGTGGTGCGGGAGCGGCCCGGTCCACCCGTCTTCCGTGGACCGCCCCCCGGTCGACTACGCGACGTCGAGGGACGGTTGGGGCGGGGGTTCTGACGTGTCTTTCTGCTCACCGGTCCAACTGTGCCATCTTCCCCGCCTCCCGGGGGGCTGACACGACCATGTGCCCCTCACCCACCGGGGACACCCGGGGAGACCGGAACGGTCCGGGAACCGGAGGATGTCGGACCTGCCGATCAGATGCCTCCCGGTTCGCCTGCATCATCGGGGCGCGCGGTGTACTGTTACCCGGGTCAGGCACCGCGGTGACAACGCTGCGCTGTCAGACAAGTAGATTCAGAACAACTCTCCACACCCGGGGTGACGATCCTCACAAACAATATGTGGGAATGACTTGCCAGGTTTGTAACAAACCGTTATCGTTGTGAACCGGTAGGTAACGAGACGGTCACATCAGACGATGTTCCGGCGAATGTGGCGGAAAACAGATGGAAGAAGGCTTCATGCACAAGCAGGCTCAGCGGAAGACCGCAGGCGCGCACCGCAAGCAGTCCGTCTCGTCGAACGCCAAGAGCCGCATCGCTCTCGTCGCGGTAGCGACAGGAGCGGTGTCCACCGCAGGAGCAGGTGGTGCGGCCGCCGCACACGCCACCCACCCGGCCACGTCGGCCGAGGCACAGAGCGAAACCCCCGACTACACCCTCGTCGCCGACACGGCGGCACCTGTCATCGGCAGCTCGGAAGCACCGCAGATCCTCAACATCGCGGAGTTCAAGCCGATCGACAACCTCGCGGAACAGCTCAACAAGGCCATCCAGTACAACGCCGAGCGAATCGCCGCTGATCTCGCGGCCCGCGCACCAAAGAGCTCCGCTCCAGCCCAGGGGACCCTCACCTCCACGTTCGGAGCCCGCTGGGGAACCCTGCACGCCGGAGTCGACATCGCCAACGCTCTCGGCACCGCCATCACCGCGGTCGAGGACGGAACCGTGATCGACGCGGGCCCCGCCTCCGGATTCGGCCAGTGGGTCCGTATCAGGCATGCCGACGGCACCGTCACGGTCTACGGACACATGGAGACCATCGAGGTAGCGGTCGGCCAGCAGGTCTCGGCCGGTCAGCGTATCGCGGGGATGGGATCACGTGGTTTCTCCACCGGAGTCCACGTCCACTTCGAGGTTCACCCCAACGGTGGCGGCGCCATCGACCCGCTGCCCTGGCTCGCCGAGCGCGGTATCTTCCTCTAAGACCCCGGCCCTTCTCCGGGACACCCGGACACGCCACGGTTCCATCCGTGTCGCGTGTCCTTTTTTCATGCGTCTGCGACACCCGGGCCTCCGGTCCGCGGGGTGATCACCTCCCGGACCGGAGGCCCGTCCAGTCGGCGCGGGATCTACAGCTTCTCCATCGGTAGGCCCGCCATGAGCATGAGCCGGACCGTTCCGGAGGAGCCGAAGTCGATCGTCGCGGAGTCGTAGGCCCCCACCGGGGAGACCTCCTGCACCGTCCCGAGGCCGTACTTGTCGTGGTTGACCCGGTCCCCCACCGCGAGTTTGAGTGCCGGCCGTCCGGAACCACCCGACCGCGGACGTGTCGCCCGCCCGGTTCCGCCCACCCCGCCGGACGAGGAGCCCGAACGACCACGGTACGTACCGTGGTTCCCCGTTCCACCACCCCAGGCGCCACCACCGGTGGCCCCCGGCTCCTCACGTCGCCAGTCGATGAGCTCTGCGGGGATCTCCGCGAGGAACCGGGACGGGGGATTCGTCATGGGATTGCCCCAGGAACTCCGCAGCACCGCCCGGGTCAGGTAGAGACGCTTCCTAGCCCGGGTGATGCCGACATAGGCCAGGCGCCGTTCCTCGGCCAGTTCCCCCGGGTCCCCGAGTGAACGCAGGTGCGGGAACTGGCCGTCCTCCCACCCGGTGACGAAGACGACAGGGAACTCGAGGCCCTTCGCGGTGTGGAGCGTCATCAGGGTCACGACCCCCTGATCGTCGTCCGGGATCTGATCGGCGTCCGCCACGAGGGAGACCCGCTCGAGGAACGCCTGCAGGCTTCCGGGCTCCGGCTCCCCGGGCTCCGGCTCGTAGGTTCCACCGTCCATCTCCTCATACGCGACCCGCATCGCGGCGTCGCTCGAGAACTCCCGGGCGACCGCGATGAGCTCCCTGAGGTTGTCCAGCCGGGTGGCGTCCTGCGGGTCGTTCGACTTCTCCAGTTCAGCGATGTATCCGGTACGGGTGCACACCTCGGTGATGAGTTCCCCGAGATCCGGCATGCGGGTCTCCTCATTCACGGTGTTCGCGCCCACTTCACGGAGTTCCGTGAGCAGATTGACGAATCCGGCGATCGCGTTGCGCCCCCGTGCCCCCAGCATGTCGACCTCCCCGGCGACGGCGTCGAGCAGCGCACGGTGGAAGCTGATGCGGTTCGTGTCCGCGTGCAGCGCCACGAACGCCTGCGCCCGGTCGCCGATCCCCCGGCGCGGGGTGTTGATGATCCTGCGCAGGCTCACCGTGTCATCGGGATTGTCCAGCACCTTGAGGTAGGCGATGATGTCCCGGATCTCCCTGCGCTCGTAGAACCGTGTCCCCCCGACGACGCGGTAGGGAACCCCGGACCGGATGAAAACCTCCTCCAGCGCGCGGGAGGCGTTGTTCGTCCGGTACATCACCGCGATGTCGGAGTAGCGCAGCCCCTTGTCGGACAGGGCGTCGATCTCGGCGGCGATGAACCGGGCCTCGTCGTGTTCGTTGTCCGCCACGTACCCGGTGACGGGATCCCCCTCCCCCAGCGCGGTCCAGAGCTTCTTCTCCCGCCGACCCGCGTTCCTGGCGATGACGGCGTTCGCCGCCGAGAGGATCGTCTGCGTCGAGCGGTAGTTCTGCTCGAGGAGAATCGTCCGCGCGTCCGGGTAGTCCCTCTCGAACTCCTCGATGTTCCGGATCGTCGCCCCACGGAACGCGTAGATGGACTGGTCGGCGTCGCCGACCACACACAGTTCGCTCGGCGGCACCGCATGGGGAGCGTCCGGTTGCGACCGCCCGACGAGTTCGGCGACAAGCCGGTACTGGGCGTGGTTGGTGTCCTGGTACTCGTCGATGAGCACGTGGCGGAACCGGCGCCGGTAGTGTTCGGCGACGTCGGGATGGGACACCAGTAGACCGACGACCTCTCCGATGAGGTCATCGAAGTCGACCGCGTTGGAGCGCCGGAGCCGGGTCTGGTACTCGGCGTAGACCTCGGCGACCGTCATCCCGAACCTGTCGGCAGACCGGGACGCCTGTGCGGCGGCATCCGAGGGGTCGATGAGTTCGTTCTTCAGATTGGATATCGCGTTCGCCAGCGCACGCGGGGTGAACTTCTTCGCGTCGAGGCCCATGTCCTTGGCGATCATCCCGAGGAGCCTGCGGGAATCGTCCGAGTCGTAGATGCTGAAGTTGGTGTTGAGTCCGTCCACCAGGGCCGCCTGCTGACGGAGGATGCGCACACAGGTGGAGTGGAAGGTGGACACCCACATGCGTTCCGCAGAAGGGCCCACCAGACCACGGACCCGCTCACGCATCTCTGCCGCGGCCTTGTTGGTGAAGGTGATCGCCAGCACCTGCCCCGGATGGACTCCCCGGTGCGCCAGCAGGTAGGCGATGCGCCTGGTCAGGACGGCGGTCTTACCGGACCCGGCACCGGCGACGATGAGCAACGGGCCGCCGGTGTGTTCCACCGCGGCACGCTGCTGTTCGTTCAGCCCGTCCACCAGGTCCGTCGGCGACCCGAACGCGTCTGCGGCACTGTGGCCGGTTCCCGAACCGGGTCGGTTTCCGAGACCGCCCCGGGGCTGGATCGCGTCCGAACCGCCGGAGCGGAACGGGGAGGAGGACTGGGTTCCATCGGACAAGGTGCTCATAGTTCCTCCAACTTACAGTTCCCGCGGTACCGTCTCCGCTCCCCCTCCCGGACGTCTGCCCGGGAGCCGGTGGGGTCGTGCGCCCCTGCCCGTCACCACCCGGACCCGGTTCCCCGCGGGCGTGGCAGAATACGGTGCATGAACGCCGAACGTTTCGAGATCCGTAGTCCCTCCGGGACAGATGACCCGTTGTCCGACGCCGAGATCCAGCTCTACCGGCAGGAGATCGACAGGCTCGACCGCGAGATCATCGCCGCGGTGAAGCGTCGGCGCGAGATTTCCCGGGCGATCGGCAAAACCCGGATGGGGTCGGGTGGAACCCGCCTGGTCCATGGCCGGGAGGTCGCGATCATCAACCAGTTCCGCGACGAGATCGGTGAGGAGGGGCCGGCGCTGGCAGGCATCCTTCTCCGGATGGGGCGAGGCAAGCTCGGCTGATCCGGCGCCGGCTCCCGGGGATCACCCCCGACCGGTGCTCAACGACGGGTCATCGTCCGCGTTCCCGCGTGCGCGCCGGTGCAGGAAATCGAGTTGCTCGCGCCACGACGTGAATTCGCGGTCGCCGTCACCCGAACGGAAACGGAGTTCCGCGATCCGTTCGAGGCGCACGTACTCCCGCAGGACGTGCTCGATCAACGCGTCCGTCCCGGCATCGTGCCGTCGCGCACATTCCCGGAGTTCAGCCAGGAGCTGCGCGTCAATCTCGATGTGGTTTCCGTGTCCGTCGCTCATGTCTCCACTCTTGCGCCCCGGGTGGTCGGTGTCAATGAGCCGGATGTCCACCGGCCCGCTTCACGTGCGGTGGACACCGGACCGTGGTTCCCTGTCAGTCCACGCGTCTCCCGGACGCCGATCATCCTGTCCCGCCCGGGGCCGTGGACCGAACAATGGGAGGGGCCCACCGAGTCCGGCGATCGGCGGGCCATTCCGTTGCCGTCAAGTTCGTCAGCTCGGCAGCGAGATCAGTTTGGTCTCCAGGAATTCGTCGATGCCCTCGAGACCGCCCTCACGGCCGAGCCCCGACTGTTTCACCCCGCCGAACGGCGCGGCCGGGTCCGACAGGGCCCCCTTGTTGACGGCGACCATTCCGGCCTGGATCTTCTCCGCGGCGTCCAGTGCCCGGGTGAGGTTCTCGGAGAAGACGTAGGCCGCGAGCCCGAAGGGGGTGTCGTTCGCCATGCGGATCGCCTCCTCGTCCGTGTCGAAGGTCGTGACCGAGACAACCGGACCGAAGATCTCGGCGGACCGGATCTCGGCGTTCTCGGGGGCGTCGGTGAGCACGGTCGGCGGGTAGAAGCTGCCGTTCTCCGGGACGTCGGGGAGCTCGGAGGTGTCCCCACCGAGGAGGACCTTCGCGCCCTTCTCCTTCGCATCGTCGACGAGGTCCCGGACGGTCTCGAGCTGATCATCACCGGACAGCGGGCCGACGGTGGTGTCCGGGTCGGTTCCCCGTCCGACGGTGAACCGACGCATCCTCTCGACGACACCGGCGACGAACTCGTCCTTGATGGACGAGTGGACCAGGAACCGGTTCGCGGCGATGCACACCTGCCCCGCACCACGCATCTTCGCCGTGGCGACGGCCTCGACGGCCGCATCGAGATCAGCGTCGTCGAACACCACGTACGGGGCGTTCCCGCCGAGCTCCAGCGAGACACGCACGGTGTTCTCGGCCGCCTTCGACGCCAGCATCTGCCCGACTTCGGTCGATCCGGTGAACGTCAGCTTGCGCAGGCGCGGGTCCTCCAGCAGCGACGAGACGTTCGACGCCTTCGCGGTGGGCAGCACGGAGACCACCCCGTCCGGGACGCCTGCCTCGGACAGCAGCTTCGCCAGATAGAGCATCGTCAGCGGGGTCTTGGAGGCGGGCTTGATGATCATCGTGCAACCCGCGGCGAGCGCCGGCCCGAGCTTCCGGGTCCCCATAGCGAGCGGGAAGTTCCACGGGGTGACCGCGAGGCTCGGCCCCACGGGCTGCCGGGTGACCACGATCCGGGCGTTGCCCGACGGGCTGTGGCGGTAGTCCCCCGTGATCCGCACGGCCTCCTCGGCGAACCAGCGGAAGAACTCGGCGCCGTACGCCACCTCGCCACGGGAATCCGGCAGGGCGCGTCCGAGTTCAGCGGACTGGAGGTACGCGAGCTCCTCGGTGTGGTCCAGCACGAGCCGGTTGGCCCGGTAGAGGATCTCGGACCGTTCGCGGGCCGGTGTGGCCGCCCAGTCGTCCTGGGCGGCCACCGCCAGGTCCAGTGCACGGCGGGCGTCGTCGCCGGTCGCGGATGACACCATCGCCAGCACGGAGCCGTCGGAGGGATCGGTCACGTCGAAGGTTCCGCCGTCCGAGGCGGCGACGAACTCCCCTCCGATGAACAGTTTCTTCGGGGCGTTCCCGATGAGTGTGGTCAGGTTGATTGCGGAGTCAGTCATGCCCCCACTATGCCCGCTTTCCCGCCGGCGTGTGATCCCCGGTAACCGACCCGGGGTAAGCACCTCCGCTTCCCGACACCCCCACATGCCACGGCCCCTCCCCGTGGGACCCGACCTGCATCGCGCCGGTCTGGGTCGCGGGCCCGGCCCACCGGCGCGAGAACGACTAACGTGGGGATGTAAACGCCGACACCGGGATCGGTGCAGTGCGGCGTCCCGTCACCCTGACTGGTCACCTTCGCTGCGCACCGGCCCGGCGACCGACATCCCTATAAAGGAGACGTCCATGCCCAACGACATCACCACCACCCCGCAGTGGAAGGCACTCGCCGAGCACTACCGGCACTTCGCCGGCACCAACCTCCGGAGCCTGTTCAGTGAATCCGCAGACCGGGCGGAGAGGTACACGATCGATGCCGCCGGACTGCGCGTCGATCTGTCGAAGAACCTCGTCTCCGACGAGACGGTCGATCTCCTGGTGGACCTCGCCGAGGCCGCCGACCTCAAGGGACGCACGGAGGCGATGTTCACCGGCGAGCACATCAACATCACCGAGGATCGCGCCGTCCTCCACACCGCGCTCCGTATGCCCGTCGAGGACGAGCTCACCGTCGACGGCCAGGACGTCGCCGCGGACGTCCATGAGGTACTCAGCCGGATGCGGGACTTCTGCCACGCGCTGCGCTCGGGCGAATGGCTCGGCCACACCGGCCACACGATCAAGACGGTGGTCAACATTGGCATCGGAGGCTCGGATCTCGGCCCCGCGATGGCAGTCAAGGCGCTGCGCTCCTACGCCACCGCAGGCATCGACGCGAAGTTCGTGTCCAACGTCGACCCGGCCGACATGACCGCCGCACTCGACGGCCTCGACCCCGGCTCGACCCTGTTCATCGTCGCGTCGAAGACGTTCACCACCCAGGAGACGCTGGCGAACGCCCACGCCGCGAAGCGCTGGCTGCTCGAGGCGTTCGACGGTGACGAGACCGCCGTGGCGAAGCACTTCGTCGCGGTGTCCACCAACGCGGAGAAGGTCGCCGAGTTCGGCATCGACACGACCAACATGTTCGGCTTCTGGGACTGGGTCGGCGGCCGCTACTCCGTCGATTCCGCCATCGGTCTGTCCCTCATGGCGGTCATCGGACCGCAGGACTTCATGCGTTTCCTCGAGGGCTTCCACGACATGGACGTCCACTTCCGCACCGCGCCCATCCGCGAGAACATTCCCGCGCTCATGGGTCTGTTCGGTATCTGGTACGGGGACTTCCACCGCGCCGGCACCCACGCGGTTCTCCCCTACTCGGAGGACATGTCGCGGTTCCCCGCGTACCTCCAGCAGCTGACGATGGAATCCAACGGAAAGTCCGTGCGCATCGACGGCTCCGCCGTGAACTGCGCGACCGGCGAGATCTACTGGGGCGAACCCGGCACAAACGGCCAGCACGCCTTCTACCAGCTCATGCACCAGGGCACCCGCATGGTGCCGGCCGACTTCATCGGCTTCGCCCGCCCGAAGCAGGACCTGCCCACCGCCGACGGCACCGGCAGCATGCACGACCTGCTGATGAGCAACTTCTTCGCCCAGAGCAAGGTCCTGGCCTTCGGTAAGAACAAGGCCGAGATCGCCGACGAGGGGGTCCCCGAGAACCTCGTCACCCACAAGGTGATGCCCGGCAACCGCCCCTCCACCACGATCCTCGCCGAGGAACTGACCCCCTACATCCTCGGATCCCTCATCGCCCTCTACGAGCACATCACCTTCACCCAGGGCGTCATCTGGGACATCAACAGCTTCGACCAGTGGGGCGTCGAACTCGGCAAGAAGCAGGCCGGTGACCTGCTTCCCGCCGTCACCGGCGCCGAGAAGCCCGAATCCGGGGACTCCTCCACCGACTCCCTGATCAACTGGTACCGCTCCAGGAAGTAACTCCCCCGTCTCCACGGACATCAACCGGACGCCGTCCCGGCCCGCTGACTGACACGCGGGCGGGGACGGCGTCCGGTTGTTCCGTCCGGTACCCGATCAACAGCAGCGGAAACGATGGATCGGGATACCGGGGGAAGGCGGACCACGGGGCCCGTCCGTCGGGGTTCCGGGGCCACCACGGCGGGCACCGTGGACCGGTGCCACGGTCGGGACTGTCGGTATAGTCGGGAAAATGTGCAGACCCGTGCATCTTCGGCCCGCGCCTGCCGACCGATGGAAGGTAACCCCGTGAGCGACGAACACCTCGGTGTCCCCCGCACCAGCCCCGACCTCCGCACCGAACTGGGCCGGAAACTCGCCGAGCTCGCACCCGAGATCATCAGCGACGGAAAGCTCGATCTCGACAAGCTCTCCGAGCTCCTCGACGACGACGCCGCGGACGGTCCCGAACGTTTCGGTCTCAACTGGCCGGGCAAGCGCGATGCACAGCGGATGGCTCAGGTGCCGACTACCGCGACCCTGAGACCCGACCGGGAGAACTCGAGGGACTGGGAGAACACCCGGAACGTCTTCATCGAGGGCGACAATCTCGAGGTCCTCAAGATCCTGCAGACGCACTACCACGGCAGGATCGCGATGATCTACATCGATCCGCCGTACAACACCGGCAACGATTTCGTCTACCGGGATGACTTCCGTGACGGCGTGGGCGCCTACCTCGACTGGACCGGGCAGCTCGACCATGGTGGGCGGGTCTCCTCCAACCCCGAGACGGCCGGACGCTACCACTCCAACTGGCTCAGCATGATGTACCCGCGCCTCAAGCTGGCGCGGAATCTCCTGTCCGATGACGGGATCTTCATGGTCTCCATCGACGACAACGAACAGGCGAAGCTGCGGGACCTCTGCGACGAGGTGTTCGGCGAGCAGAACTTCATCGCCTCCCTGGTCCACCAACGGGCAAAGGGCGGTGGACAGGCGAAGTACGTGGTCAAGGGCCACGATCTCATCCACGTTTACGCCCGTTCCATTTCGCACGCCCCTCCTCTCGTGCGGGAGAAGGTCGTCCAGGGCAGGGTGGTCCACCGCGACGGCGTCGCGTACCTCCGCAACGACGACGTCGTCCGCAAGGTCTTCGGAAGGTACTCGAAGGGCACCGAACGGCGGTGCTTCTACGAGGAGATCGAGGAGCTGAAGGGACCGGAGAAGAAACGGGAGATCGACGCCGATCTGGCGTCGGGTGCCCTGGAGCTCGAGGTGGACGGGAAGACGGGGAACCACATCGTCGTGCGGTACGAGCCCGTGGACCGGGCGAAGTCGAAGATGTACTCGATCATCAGGGCGCTGTCCGAACGAGGGAAAAATGATCTCGCGGAGCTCGGCATGGACGGGTACTTCTCCTACCCGAAGCCCACGGAACTGCTCGAGCTCCTGGTGTCGGCCGCCGTCCCCGACGACGGCACGGTGCTCGATTTCTTCGCCGGTTCGGGGACGACGGCGCACGCCGTGCTGAAACTCAATGCCGGGGACGGGGGTCGGCGCCGGTGCATCTCGGTCCAGCTGCCGGAACCGATCCGTGGGGATTCCGCCGCGCGCGACGCCGGTTTCCGGACCATCGCCGACATCTCCCGCGAGCGCCTTCGCCGGGCCGGTGCCCGGATCGCATCCTCCGGGACCGGTCAGGGCGACGGGGACGCCCTGCCGGACACGGGTTTCCGGGCCTACACGCTGGCGGACACGAACTTCACCGGATGGCGTGCGGATCCGGACTCTACCGCGGATGAGCTGGTTGATCTTCTCGAATCGGCCCGGGGATCCGTGCGGGATGACGCCTCACCGGAGGACCTGTTCGTCGAGACTCTCCTGAAGCTCGGAGGCTCCCTGACGGAGACCTACGCCGCCGCCACCGTCTGTGGTCTGGAGGTGTTCAGTGTGGATCACGGGAGTGTGATCGGCTACTTCGACCGGCACCTCAAACCCACGTTCGAGCAGCTCCGCGGACTGGTGGACGCCGTAGAGGTACGGCTGATCATCCTGGAGGACACCTTCCACGGGGACGATGAGCTGAAGACGAATCTCGTGCAACTGTGCAAGTCCCACGGCATCGATCTGTCGATCGCGTAGAGGAGCGCAGCGGTGAAATTCGTGTTCGACGACAGGCAGCCCCACCAGCTCGAGGCGATCGACTCCGTCGTCGACCTGTTCCGGGGACAACCCGCCGGGTCCGACATCCCGGGTAACGCGGTATGCCGCGGGCACGGTTCCCCGTCACCCGGGAGTCCGGTCACACAACCGGGAACCGGCACCACCCAGGTGGACGGAATCGACGCCGTGGGCAACAACCTGCTCCTGGACACGGACACGATCCTGGAGAATCTGCGGAGGATCCAGGACCGGGGCGGACTGGAGGTCACAGACTCCCTGATCGACGGCCTGCAGTTCGACGTCGAAATGGAGACCGGCACGGGCAAGACCTACGTCTACCTGCGCACCATCCTCGAGCTGGCCAGGCGCTACGCCTTCCGCAAGTTCATAGTCCTCGTGCCGTCCGTGGCCATCCGGGAGGGAGTCAGAAGCTCCATCGATACGATGCGGGACCACCTCCGCGACCTCTACCCGGAGCAGCCGTTCGATTCCTTCGTCTACTCCGGCAAACGGCCGGAGGAGGTGCGGTCATTCGCCACCTCCACCTGCGTGCAGATCATGGTGATGACCATCGCCTCGCTGCGCGGGGACAGGAACAACCGGATCATCCACCAACGGCGCGACCGCCTCAACGGACTGGAACCGATCGAGTTTCTCAGGGCCGTCCGGCCGATCATCATCATGGACGAGCCACAGAACATGGAGTCCCTGCTGTCGCGGTCGGCGGTCGGGGAACTCGACCCGATGTGCACGCTGCGCTATTCGGCCACCCACCGCACCACCCGCAACACCGTGTACCGGCTCGACCCGGTCGACGCCCACGAACTCGGTCTGGTCAAACAGATCGTGGTCGCAGAAGCCGTCCGGGAGGGCGAGGCCACGACTCCGTACATCAGGCTGCTCGGGGTCAGGAACACACCGAGTTTCCGGGCCCGGCTGGAGCTCGTCGTCGCGGGTCGGACCGGAACACTGAAGCGGGCCCGACGATGGGTCAAACCGGGCGTGGACCTCGAGGCCGTCACCGGGAACCCGGCGTACTCGGGCGACTGGCACATCGACGAGATCAGCCTCGCACCGGAGTGCGTGACGCTCACGAACCACCCCGGACTCCTCCTCGCCGGTGAGGCGATCGGCGGGGCATCAGGGGACATCCACCGGGAGATGATCCGCGAGACCATCCGCGAACACCTGCGCAAGGCCACCCGGGTGAACGCGGAGGGGATCAAGGTGCTGTCCCTCTTCTTCATCGACAGGGTCGCCAACTATCTCGGATCGGGCAGCGACAACGCCGACGCCGACGGCGATTTCGCGAGATGGTTCGACCGGATCCTCGATGAGGAACGGGCGGGCGATCCGGACTGGGCGGCCGCGGCGCCGGGTCCGGCACGGGACCTGAGAGCGGGATACTTCGCGCAGATGCGGAAGGGCGGTGGCACGGCGAAGACCGTCACCTTCGTCGATTCGCCGGGAACGACCAGGAAGGACGATGACGCCTACGACCTCATCATGAGGGACAGATCCCGATTGCTCTCCACGGATGAGCCGGTCCAGTTCATCTTCTCCCACTCGGCACTGCGCGAGGGATGGGACAACCCCAACGTCTTCCAGATCTGCACCCTCCGCGAGATGGGCGGCGAAACGGAACGGCGACAGATCATCGGCCGTGGACTCCGACTACCCGTGAACCAGGCCGGTGAGCGACAAACCGACCGGAGCCTGGCGCAGTTGACGGTCATCGCCGACGAGTCGTACCGGGAGTTCGCCGCGGGGCTGCAGGCCGAGTACGCGAGTGCCCACGTCCCCGTCGGGCATGTCCGCGAAGGCGAGTTCGCCCGCATCACCGTCAGCGACGGCACCGGGCCCCACCGGCTCGGGTTCGTACGCTCGAAGGAGATCCACGGGTACCTGCGGCAGGCCGGCTTCATCGACGACAGGGGCACGGTACAGGCCTCGTTCCGTCCCGATGAACCCGGTTTCACTCTGCGACTACCCGATCCCTACACGCGGATCGAGACCGAGATCATCGACCGGATCACCACCTGCGTCAACGGCATCATCCGGCCACGGAGGGACCGGACCAGCCGCAGGCTCAACAGACGGATCCATTCCACCGCCGAGTTCGGGAGATTCTGGGGGGCCATCGCGGCACGCACCACCTACAGGGTGGGCCTCGACCGCGGGAAGCTGATCGACGCGACCATCGCCACGATCAGGGACGCCCCGGCGATCACCCCGGCCCGGGTCCGCGTCACCCGCTCAGACGTGGCGATCACCCGTGACGGTGCGAAAGCCACTGGGCGCACGACGCGAACGAGTGCTCCGTCCAGGGACCATCCCCTGCCCGACATCGTCGACCGGCTCCAGAAGGCCACCCCGCTGACGCGCAGGACCATCATCGACATCCTGATCGGGTCCGGCAGGCTGGCCGAGTTCCCCGCCAACCCGAGCGAATTCATCCGGACGGTCAGAGACGCGATCGACACGCACCTTCCCTCATTCCTGGTTGACGGTGTCCGGTACGAGAGGATCAGTGGCTCCGTTTACGAGCTGGATGATCTCCGTGCGGACGCCGTCGCGGAGGCGGAGAAGGACCGCTTCATCGACCGACCCTACCGGGTGAAGAACACCGGGAAGACGGACTTCGACCTCGTCATCTGCGACTCGGACGCGGAGCGACAGCTCGCCGAACTGCTCGACGGCCGTGGGGACGTCAGACTGTTCATGAAGCTGCCCGACGGGTTCATGATCGATACGCCGGTCGGCCCGTACAGCCCCGACTGGGCGATCGCGCAGAGCGGGGACGGCGGGGAGAGAATCTACACGGTCCTCGACACCGGACACGCACCCGATCCGGCTCAGCGAGATCCCTCGGAGAACGCGAGAATCGCCGCGGCCGGGAAGCACTTCGCGGCGATCGGCGTGAACTATGCGGTGGGAGTACCAGGCGGATGGTGTCTGTGATTTTGAAGCTGCACGCGGGGGTTACTGCCAGGTAACGGCTCTAGTCGTCTAATCGGGTTCCACGTACCGGAAGACCCCGACGTGTTTTCGACGGCAGGTATCAGCACCGCGTCGTGAGAAAACGACGGCGACACAAGATAAACGCCAACGCGGTCGTAGCGACCTCGAATCAGACGATGGTCATTTGAACATCCGGCCCCCATAGCCCGATCCGTCGATTGGGTTCATGGAAAACAAACTCAGAGCCATAAATACCGTGCACAGGAAATTATGGTCACCCCCAGCGACTACTTCACCATCTTCGATGTTATTCCCAAAACTATGAGACTACACAGCATCAAGGACCAGACATAGTTACACCTCAACCCCATACTGACACCACCGAACTTCAGCCTTGAGTCTCCGTTGATGCGGCCCAGATCAGAGCACGATCCCTAGGTTCACTTTTTCTTCGACGAAACGCTTGGACATAAATATCTCAACGCTCCACGCTAGGAAGACAGCTTTTTTCTTCAGCCACAGAAAAAGGAAACCACCCAAAAGTGTGCTATTTCATTTCCAGAACTGAGCAGTACCGTAGAGGTCGAATTGCGCCCGGACCATAACTCCGAGATTGCACAGAAAATACAACCTAGAAAAGCGCCGGGAATGCCTGGAGAAATCCTGTGAGCCAGGCAAAGAGACCACCGAAGGCGGCTATGACCAAGAGCACGGTCACCATCGTGAGCCGCTTGGCGACGCCTGAATCCTCATGAGCCTCTGGGACGGTCGGTGTCGGGGCACTGGTGCTGGTGGGAGTGGGTGTCACGGCCGGCTTTGGGGTGCTAGTGCTGGTGGGAGTGGGTGTCACGGCCGGCTTTGGGGCGCTAGTGCTGGTGGGAGTGGGTGTCACGGTCGGTGTCGGGGCACTGGTGCTGGTGGGCGTGGGTGCCGCCGAGCTTCCGTTTCCTTCAGGCCCGGGGTCCAGCGTTCCTGGTTTATAGCCGCTTTCAGTTCCCGCGTAATCAGGTATTTCCCCTACGTCGATCGCTCCATCCTCCCATTTGCGACAGGCCTCAAGATGAGCGTATGCGGTCTGCCAGTCAGAAACTCTCGCTGCCCTGTACTGCTCGAAATCCATCTCCAGCAATTGATTGAAAGAAGCCTCGAGACTGGGCCTCAGTTTTTGGAATGCAGCTTCCTTCAGTTTCGTCATCCCAGGCGAGTCCCCAGGGTTGTACAGGGGGAAATAGGAAGATTGAAAATAGGAAGATGTATCATTGAACGTTTCCAATGAAGTGAAGTCAGTTTTAGATGCCGACTCCTTGAGGCGCTCAAAGTGTTCTGGGCTCAATTCCCCAGTTTCGTCAAGATGAGGGTATTGGTCAGGAAGATCAGCGGAGATCTCGGATGCAAGGATAAACTCTGGCGGCTCGTTGTCCAGTGCTTTCGCCAAGTATTTGTTTTCCAGCGCATTCGTCAGATAAACGGCATTTTCAAGATTAAAACCCTGGGAGGTGATCCTTTGCTCCAGAGCTTCGGGTATATCCTCCTCCACTATGTACGATTCTTCGGAAGGGTTGGATGGCGAGAGACTCAGAAGATCATCAATAAAATCTAGGCCTTTTGCCTCCCAAATCACTCTCTGAGGAAAGGTGGAAGCCTGATCCATGTAGAAACGATCTTCAATTACGCTACCATCCCCAAAATGCCCGTCGGTGTGAAAAAGACAGTACTTCGCACCATCGATATGATCGTACCCGGTAGTCACCCTGACATATGCGTCTGCGCTTCCAGCAAGAGTCAGTGCAGTGATGATGGCGGTAGCCCAGGCAATGGGGATTGTTCTTCGCATGTGAACCTATCTCATTTTCTCGGAAAATACTTTCCGGGCAACGGTAGCATAGGTAGAGCACTCGTGGAAGACATCAAAGATGATGGCCTCTGACTGATGCCACGCCTCAAAAAGATCGTACTTTTTGGATCAGATATGAACTGATCAGAAATGTCAATTGGGGATATCTATCGATATTACCAGCATTTTGACAGCTCGCCGAGCTGTTCGACGGCCGTGGGGACGTCAGACTGTTCATGAAGCTGCCCGACGGGTTCATGATCGATACGCCGGTCGGCCCGTACAGCCCCGCCGGGGCGATCGCGCAGAGCGGGGACGGCGGGGAGAGAATCTACACGGTCCTCGACACCGGACACGCACCCGATCCGGCTCAGAGAGATCCCTCGGAGAACGCGAGGATCGCCGCGGCCAGGAAACACTTCGCGGCGATCGGCGTGAATTACGGGGTGGGGGTGCCGGGAGAATGGGGTCTGTAATTGTGGAGCTGTACGCCGCGGTGAAGCGGGCCCGGGGCCCGGGATTGAAGCCGACCCAGGCTTCCGGGGTAGCGGGCAAGCACAGGCACCGGATCCTGGGGATCAGGCGTACCCGACGTGACACCGGCGGCAGCGGGAACCCGATGAAGTGAACGGTGCGCCCCGAGCCGGAAACCTGCACGGAACAGATCAACCCGGCCCCACAGCCGCAGATCGTTACGATCCGGACGTCTGTGGGGCCGGGTTGTTCATGACATCAGGCGTTCACCGTCAGGCCCGCGGGAACACGCCGTCCTCCCCCAGCCGGACATCCGGGTCGAGGATCAGGTTGATCTCCGCCTCGTGTCCGCCCTTCTCGGGGAGCCTGCGCCCGACGGGCACCTCGTAGAGCGGTGCGCGACCGATCATGCCGGCCTCGAGCCTGCGGACACCGGCCTGCAGGCGGGTGCTGGCCCGCCGTCGCCATTCGTCGACGTCCTGGCCGGCGTTCGCCAGGGCCTTCTCGAAGCAGGTCGGGTGTGCGAGGACCACGACGGCCGAGACGTGCCCGAACCCGAGCGAGGTGAGCACACCGGCCTTCACTGCCCCGACCCCGAGGTCGAGCGGTTCCCGCAGCCACACGAGGTTCGTGGCCTTCGGTGCGATCTCGGGATCGACGCAGTCGAGCGCCGCGTTGGCGGGCAGCGCTCCGGTCGCGAGAATGTGGGTCAGTCCGCCGATCTGGAAGAGGGCGGCACCGCCCTTGGCGTGGCCGGTCAACGTCTTCTGGGAGACCACGAACATGGGGTTGTCCGTGTCCCGGCCGAGAGCCGCCCACAGCTGCGAGTGCAACTCGGACTCGTTGGGGTCGTTCGCGTTGGTGGAGGTGTCGTGCTTGGACACCACGCGGACGTCGTCCGGGGTGAGGCCCAGGCCCTTCAGGTTGCGGGCCAGGGCGGAGCGTTCCCCGCCGCGGGCCGCACCCAGGGCACCGAGCCCCGGGGCCGGGATCGAGGTGTGCGCCCCGTCGGCGTAGCTCTGGGCGTGGGCGACGACGGCGAGCACGGGCAGACCGAGCTTCGCCGCGACATCGCCGCGCGCGATGATGACGGTGCCGCCACCCTCGGCCTCGACGAAGCCGCCGCGGCGACGGTCGTTCGCGCGGGAGTAGAAGCGCTCGTCGATTCCCTTGTCCGCCATCGCCTGCGAGCGGGCGGTGGCGTTCATGTCGCCGAAGCCGGTGAGCGATTCGACGCTGATGTCGTCGATGCCGCCGGTGACCACGACCTCCGCCTTCCCGACCCGGATCTTGTCCACGCCCTCCTCCAGGGAGACGGCCGCGGTTGCGCAGGCGGCGACGGGGTGGATCATCGCGCCGTAACCGCCGACCCAGGACTGCATGACGTGTGCGGCGACGACGTTGGGCAGGGCCTCCTGCAGGATGTCGCTGGGGCGGTCCTCACCGATGAAGCGGGAGACGAACACCTTGTGCAGGGACTCCATGCCGCCGATGCCGGTGCCCTGGGTGCAGGCGACGTCACCGGGGTGCACCGCGGTGAGCAGTTCGGCCGGGGTGAAGCCGCTGGCGAGGAACGCGTCCACGGCGGTGACGAGGTTCCAGCAGGCGATCCGGTCGAGACCGTCGATCATGGAGGCGGGGATGCCCCAGTGGGCCGGGTCGAAGCCGGTGGGCATCTGGCCGCCGACGGTGCGGCTGAGGCACGCCCGGCGCGGGATCGAGGCGCGGGCGCCCTTCGCCTTGTGCACCGTCCACTCACCGTCGTCGCCCTCCCAGATCCGGGTGGTCGCCGGGTCGGCGTCGAGGTAGTCGCGGGCCTCGGATTCGCTCGCGACGGTGAATTCGATGTCGCGGTCGAGGTACACGGTCGCGAGGTCGATCGATCCCTGGTCGACGAGGGTGAAGTCGTCGACGAAGGTGCGGATGCCGGAGCGGGCGACGACCTCGTCGCGGAAACGGTCGTAGATGTCCTCCTCGGCGACCGCGGCACCGGAGTCGTCGTACCAGCCGGGTGTGGGGTCCTCCGCCCACGTGATCAGACCCATCATCCAGGCGAGTTCCATGACACCGGCCGCGGTGAGATCGACGCTGCCGTCGCGGTGGATCCCGTACTCGGCCTCGGTGCGGGTACGCCCGGAGCCCCAGGATGAGACCTCGCCGACACCGACGACGACGATGAGGTCCTCGAGGTCGGTGGTCACCTCGCCGATGTCGACGGGCTGCGGCTGTGCGCGGCGGGCCGGGGTGGGCAGGGCGCGGATCGTGGCTCCCGTGTCCCCGGACTCGTCGGTGCCGGCGGCGGCCGCGGCCAGCGCGTCACGGTCGATGCCGCGGGCGAGTTCAGGCAGGGACACCTCGGAGTCGGCGAGACCACCGGTCAGGTCGGCGTCGATCGGGGCATCCGCCGCGCGACGGCGGGCGTCCGGGGTGGCCAGTCCGAGCAGGTCGCCGGTGATCTCGTCGGGAGTGTAGACGTGGATGCCGGCCTTCTCCGCGGCGGGCACGAGCAGGTCGTTGCCGCCCATGAGGTTGGTGCCGGACACCCAGCCGATGCGGGCCTGGGCGAGGCTGATGTGCTCGGGCCAGCCGGTCTCGGAGTGCCACTTGGCGAGGATCGCGTCGAATGCGGCCTTGACCTCGCCGTAGGCCCCGTCACCGCCGAAGGTGCCGCGGTTCGGGGAGCCGGGAAGGACGACGTGGGCGCGGGTGCCGACGGAGCCGGTCGCCGCGAGTCGGGCGAGCCCGGCGATGGTGCGTTCGACGGACCAGAGCAGCAGGCGGGCCTGGTTCTCGGCGGCCCCTCCGGCGTCGGCGAGCGATCCGGAGACCCGGGGCGCGGCGAACGGGAACGCGAGGGTCGGGATGAGTGCGGGCTTGGTCACGGTGACCTTCTCCCCGACGGTGACCTTCTCCTCGGTTCCGATCCAGTCGATCAGGGAGTCGACGTCCCGGAAGGAGGACATGTTGGCCGGTACCAGCCAGAGCCGGGCGCCGGCGGTGGCGTGCGCCGCGTAGAGGCCGCGCGCGTACTCCTTGCGGGCCTGCGTGACGCGGGAGGCGGTCATGATGACCGTCGCCCCGCGCTCGAGCAGGCCGGCGACGATGGAGCCGGCGATGGAGCCGGGCGCCGCACCGGTGACCAGTGCGACCTCCCCGTCGAACTCGGGGGTGGAGTCACCGGTGGCGGCCTCGGCGATGCGGGCGAGAACCTCGCGACGGGTCTCGTCGTCGGTGCTCTCCGACCACCAGCGGGCCTGTCCGGCGACGGTCTCCCCGGTACCCGCGAAGCGGGCGATGGTGGCGGTGTCGTCGGTGGCCGCCTCGGCGCCGGTGGCGATGCGGGCGAGTTCCTCACGGGCGATCGCCCAGCGGTCGTCGAAGAGCACGGCCCGCTCCGCGTCGAATACCGGGGTGACGAGTTTCAGCCACTGGGGGCCGAGCTCCGATTCCACGGCCTCGAGCAGGGCCCCGTCCGCGGAACCACCGTCGGTCTCCTCGGGCGACGGGGTGAGCCCCAGGGTGTCGAGGATGGTGCGGGCGGTGGCCGCGAGGACACCGTCCGGTCCGGTGACGGTGTCGGCGTAGGCGTCGAGGGCCGCGGAATCGACAACTCCCCCGCCACCGCCGGTCGATCCGCCGCCGAGGGATACCTCGGTGCTGTTCGCCGCGGCGACGGCACGGACGGCGGCGTCGATGAGTGCGTCGAAGTCGGCCGTCGAGGTCGGTTGCGCGCCGGGCAGGGTACCCAGCTCACCGCCCCGCACCGATTCCTCGGTGCGGGTGCCGAGGACGAGTTCCACCTCGACGGGGGCGACCCAGCTGGTGGGCAGACCCCAGGTTCCGGTGACGCGGTCGCCGATGTGGGCCGCCTTGGACCCCGCCTGCGCGGCGAGGGTGCGCAGGCGGGCGCCGGTCAGTTCGGACAGCACCGGTCCGAAGGGCGTGTAGCCGGGGGCGGCGGTGGTCACGCGGGACTTCAGCGTGGTGACGTCCGCCTCGGCGGCGCCGTCGATCGTGGGGACGCCGAGTTCGGCGGCCATGTCCATCAGCAGCTGGTTACGCCTCGAGGAGACCCCGTTGGTCAGTGTCTCGGTGGTGTCGGTGCCGGTGATCTGCTCGGTGCGCAGCTTGTTCTGCACCGCGAACAGGGTGATGATCGCGTCGGCAGCGGTGAAGTTCAGTTCGGGCGCGGGTCCCGCGGCCTGCCCACCTGAGGGGGCGGGATCGGCTGCGGGGGCGGCGACCTCCGCCGTTGCGGGTACGGGGTCCGGGGTGGCGGTCGCGGTCCCGGGGTCGACTGCGGCGGGTTCGTCCGCGGCCGCGTCGACCTGGTCCTCATCCGCGGTGTCCGTGGCGGGGGCGTCCTGCTGATCGGTCAGGTACACCACCTGTTCGTCGCGCTCCAGGTTGTGGACCGTCGTGGTCGCGGTCGCGAACTGCGGCAGTTCGAGGGTGCGGGCCATGAGGTTCGCCAGCGTCGGGGAGGACGCCAGGCCGACCTCGACGACGTGCTCCACGCCCCGGTCACCGAGCAGCAGCGCCTGGGTCTCGATCCACCGGACCGGGGAGGCGAACTGCCAGGACAGCAGCTCGATGAGCAACAGCCGGGCGAGTGCCGCCGGGTCATCGGAGGCGAGCTTGTCGAACGCACCGTCCTCACCGAGCAGCTCCCGGAGGGGCTCTGCGGGGACGACCTCGAGGATGGACTCCGCGAAGTCGCGGGTCAGCTCGAAGGGGCGGGCGACGAGGTTCGGGATGTAGCGGTCGACCAGGGCGTCGACGTCCAGGTCGGTGGGCAGCAGGGCGTCGAGCTTCTCCGCGAAGGCGGCGACACCGGGGCGCAGCACCGAGGAGTGGAAGGGGACGTCGATTCCGGGGATCGGGATGAACGCGCGGCGTCCACCCGCGGCCTCCGCGCGCGCGGCGGCGTCAGCCTCCAGTGCCTTCAGTCCGGCGAGGGTTCCGGCCACGGCGTACTGCTGGCCGGCGACGTTGAAGTTCACGATCTCCAGGAACTCGCCCGAGGCTTCCGCGATCGAGCGGACGTACTCCACCACACCGTCGTCGTCCACGCCGAACTGGTTCGGTCGCAGCGCGCCGAGGCCGTAGTTGGAGCGGCCCCGGTCGTCGCGCGGGACGAGGGAGTGCATGGCCGAACCGCGGGAGAAGACGATGTCGATGACGCCCTCGAGCTCGAAGATCCCGGCCGTCGACGCGAGCGAGGTGTACTCGCCCAGCGAGTGCCCGGCGTACATCGAGCCGGGGACGAGCAGTCCCTCGTGCCGCAGACGCTCGGTCTGACCGTAGGCGACGACGGCGAGAGCGACCTGGGTGAACTGCGTGAGGTAGAGGACACCCTTCGGGTGCCGGTAGACGGTCTCCCCCACCTTCAGCTCGACGGGGTTGTCGTCGACGACCTGGATGATGGAGAACCCGAGTGCGGCGCGGGTGTGTTCGTCGGCCCGCTGCCAGACGGCGCGGGACGCTGCGGAGGCGGCGCGGTCCGCGCTCGCCATGCCCTGTGCCTGGATGCCCTGGCCGGGGTAGACGTAGGCGGTGGTCGGTGCCTCGAGGAGCGCCTGACCGCGGGAGACGACGACCCCGTCGATACGGCAGGTGACCTCCACTGCCGGGTTCGGGCCGCTGCGTCCGACGCGCTCGACGGTGATCTCCACGACGTCATCGAGCTGCACCATGCCGTACATGGAGTAGGTCCAGCCGAGCAGGCGGGCCGGGCGACTGCCTGGCTCCGCTGCGGTGGCGAGGTGCTGGGCGGTGGCCGAGAGCCACATTCCGTGCACCAGCGGTGCGTCGAGGCCGACGAGGCGGGCCGCGTTGGTGGAGGTGTGGATCGGGTTGTAGTCACCCGACACCACGGCGAAGGGGGTCATGTCGCCCGGCGCGGTGACCGTCGCGCGGCGGATGAAGCTGCGCGGGGTGTCGTCGATCGTGGCGTCGACGCCACCGAACTCGGGTGCCGCCGGTGCGGGGTCGGTGGTGGTGACGCGGCCGCGGATGGCGAAGCGTTCGACCATCGTGGCGATCACGTCACCGTCGTGGCGCAGGACGAGGTCCACGGTGACGATGCGGCCCGAGGCGGACTCGTCGAAGGGGCGGGTGCGGGCCTCTACGTCGATGTGCCGGTCGGTGCCGTCGCGCAGTTCGGCGAGCGGGACCCGGAGGTCCACGCAGTGGTCGAGGTGCACGGCGTTGAGCAGGCCCTCGATGACGGGGTAGCCGTCGGAGAGTTTTCCGGAGCCGAGGGCGGTGTAGATCGCGGGCCAGCAGGGCCCGACGAGGGCGTCGGCGGTACCGGGCGCGGTGCGTACCCCGGTGAGTGCGGCGCCGGTGACCGCGGTGTGCGCGGTGAACAGGTGGGCGGGCAGGGTGAAGGAGTCGCGGACGACGCCGAACGCCGAGCCCTCATCCTCGTGGACGCGGGGCAGGTCGGTGATGTCGTCACCGGCCGCCGAGGTGGACCCGACGCCCGCTACGCCGGCGAGCAGCGCGTAGACGCTGTCGGGGAGGTGTTCCCGGGAGACGACCGGAACGGCGCCGGTGGCGCAGGCCTCCCCCAGCAGGACGGGGATGTCGACGTGCTCGATGACGAAGGGATGCTCTCCCTCGAGTCCGTCCCAGTAGGAGTCGCAGAGGATCCGGATCGTCCACGGGTCACCGTCCGTGTCGGGTTCGAGGAGTTCGAACGCCTCGGGGTCGAGAACGTGGGCGGGGTTGTCGATGAGGTGTCCGTGCCACACGATGTGCGGGGCGGCCAGCAGGAAGTCCCGTTCGGTGACGGCGGAGGCCAGTCGGGAGAACACCTCGTGGACGGGAGCGTCGTGTTCCCTCAGGTCCTCGACGCAGGCGGCCTCGAAGCGGCCGAGGAGTTCAGCGACGGGTTCATCGACGCGGTCGATGCCCGCGACGGAGACCGGCCCCGGGATGCAGCGGACCTTGTCGGCGTCGTAGCGGTCGTCGTGTGCCTGCCAGAGTGTGTCCAGTCCCCACCAGCGGGCGATGTCGGCGTCGATGGCCGGTACCCAGGGCATGGGCTTGTGGTGCTTGCGGTTCAGCCCGATGAACCAGGCGGCGTCCCGGGCGCCGACGATGGTGTCGGTGGCCTCCGGGTAGCGGTCCAGGAGTTTCTCGACGGCGGCGGGGCCATCGGTGATGGAGTCGATGTCCGGGAACAGGGTGGGGATCTCGCCGTGGTCGGCGGGCGCGAGGCGCGCCTCGATGCGGTGGACGAGGTCGAGGAAGCGGTCCGACCAGCTCGGGTCGGTCCAGGGCCAGGCGAGTTCGACGAAGCGCTGCAGCCACTGCGCGTAGGTCATCTCGGAGACCTCACCGAAGTAGGGCTTCGCGGTGGAGTCGAGGGCCGCGATGATCTCGTCGCGGCGCGCGGCGACGGCCTCGTCGGAGGATGTGTCCAGGGAGCTGAGCAGTCGGGAGCAGCGGGCCGAGGAGTTGTCCACCTCGTACATGTCGGCGTGCAGGTGGGAGAGCCCCGAGGTGACCCCGCCGCGGGAATCGCCGCGACCGACCCAGCCCCCGGCGTCGTCCGGATCGACGCCGGGTGTGTCGACGAGGAGCTGCTTGACCTGCGGTGAGGTGGTGGCCTCCTTCGTGGTCATCGCCGCGGTGCCGACGAGGACACCGTCGACGGGCATGGCGGGCATGCCGTGGCGGGTCGCCCAGGATCCGGTGATCCACTGCGCGGCCTTGTCCGGGGTCCCGATGCCGCCGCCGACGAGGACGACGACGTTGTCGTGGGCGCGGATCTCCGCGTAGGTGGCCAGCAGCAGATCGTCGAGGTTGACCCAGGAGTGGTGGCCACCCGCGTGCCCGTCCTCGATCTGCATGATGACCGGGGTGTCCGGGTTGGCCTCCGCGATGGCGAGGCAGGCCCGGATCTGTTCCACGGTGCCGGGCTTGAAGCAGACGTAGGGGAACCCGTCGGCGTTGAGGCCGGTGATGAGCTCGGTGGCCTCCTCGATCTCGGGGATACCCGCGGAGATGGTCACGCCATTCAGCGAGACTCCCGTGGCACGTGCCCGGGAGACGATGCGCTGCGCACCGAACTGGAGGTTCCACATGTAGCGGTCGAAGAACATCGAGTTGAACTGCGCGCAGCGCCCCTGGTCGAGCTGCGCGACGAGTCCGTCCCGATTCTTGGCGAAGACCTCCTCCGAGTACTGTCCGCCACCGGCCATCTCCGCCCAGAACCCGGCGTTCGCCGCGGCGGCGACGATGCCCGGATCGACGGTGGTCGGGGTCATGCCCGCGAGGATCACCGGCGAATTGCCGGTGAGGGTGGTGAACTTCGTCTCCACGCTGAACGAACCGTCGGAGAGGTGCAGGAGCTTCGGGGCGAACCGGGAGAAGTCACTGGCCTGCGGCAGCTCGGTGCCCGGGGTCGCCAGCTGGTCACGCGCCGCGACGGTCGAGGCGTCGACGATCGCGATTCCCCTGCCCTGCAGGAGCGGGCGGGTCATCCGGTCCAGCGCCCCGCCCGGATCGATGACCAGCAGGTGCGAGCAGTTGTCGAGGCAGTCGGCGAGCTCCGTGTCCCAGTCGTGGTGGTCGACCAGGATCGACCGCGCGAGATCGGTCGCGGGGACGTCCTCCAGGCCGCACCGTGCGGACAGCGCCGCGGCGCGGTCCACGGCCGGGGTCATCGACGAGTGGTGGAAGGGGGCGGCGACCTCGAGGACGTCGAAGAAGGGCTCGATCAGTGAACCACCCCGCTTCTTGCCGATGATTCCCTCGTTGTGGGTCTCGGCGGCCGCCGTGAGCGCCCCCCGGACACGGGCCAGTCCCTCTGCAGTCCCGGCGAGAACGAAATGCCGGGGACTGTTGCGCAGTGCGACCTCGACGCCGGATCCGGGGAGTTCCGCGATCGCGGCGTCGAGTCCCTCGCGGCAGAAACCGCGGACACTCAGCATGCAGGATTCGTCCGAGCTGATGTCGAGTTCGCGCGCGCGAGCGGAGGTCACGGCCCCGAGGATCAGAGCGAAGGCGACGACGTCGACCAGCCGCGAACGGTCCCCGTCCGCGATGGCCTCGGCCGCGGCGACCCCGAGGCTGCCCTGTGAGTGACCGGCGAACCGCCAGGAGCTCAGGCTGACCCCGGCATCCACGAGCTGATGGAGGGCGCCGATCTGCGCGAGCGTGATGCCCGCGACGGAGACCGCGGGTTCCCGGTCGAGGGGCAGCCGGTGCGCCGCCGCCCCGCCGATCAGGGAGTGCAGGCGTTCACGGGCGCCGGGAACGATGATGGAGATGTCGCGGGCGGCTGGGGCGCACCGGTGCCAGGCGGCGTCGAGAAGCTCATCCAGGAGCCGGGCGGTCGACGTGTCCGTCACACTGTCCGCCAGCGCCTCGACCCACTGGGACGCCTGTCCGGCGAACAGCATCCCCGGGTGCGGGATCTGGTGCAGCGGGGTCTCACCGGCGGTGAAGCTCGTGATGTCGTTGGTGTCGGCGTGCGTGGTGGTCACTGGTGGGACTCCTCGGTAGGACGTCGACGGTGGTACGCACGCGTCGGCCATCCGGGCCCGGAATCCGGGAGTGTGGGAGCTGGTTTCCCGCCGCGTCCGCCCGCCGTCGTACTCGGATTGGCGTGTGCTGACTACTGATCGACGGCCCCATCCCGTGCCCCACGTCCGGCGACCAGCCGGGTCACCGGGGCATGCGGACAGATGACGGACCCGTCTCCCCCGGAGCGTAAGACCGTAAGGTTAGCCTGTCGAATACATTTCTGTATCAAAGCAATACGATCATGTATCGCAGCCGCTCACAGCCGTGACAACCTCTGATGTGTTCTTTCACGCACCCGTAACGGAACGGCGGAACAGCGTTTCACACGGTCGGCCGAATGGTTGCCCCCACCCCGGTCAAGCACATGCGGGAGATGACATCCGCAGTGCGGGCCCGCTCCCCGGGGCTACTCCGACACATCCTCCATCGCGGGCCTCGACGAGGCCATCAGCAGAGTGAGAACCAGGTCCAGGATGTCGTCCAGCTCGAGCATCGTCCCCCGCCGGTGGTGCTCGGCCTCAATTTCGGACAGCCGGTCCCGCCACACCGACACCCCGGTGTAGCGCATCGTGATGCCGATGACGGCCTGCGCGATCGCCTCGGTGCGTTTGACCGGGACCCGACCGACCTCCGCGAGCATCAGCTCGAGAGCCCGTCCGACACCGACGACGAAGTCACGGTTGATCTCCATGAACTGCATCGCCCACTCCGGTTCCCGGGCCGCGCGCGCGAGGAGCTCGTTGTGCAGGACGAGGAAATCCCGGTCCAGCCCCAACCGCTCCCTGGTCCGCAGCAGGGCGTCGGTCAGTTTCTCGGCCGCGACCTCGTCCGGGCATGAGGCGTGGCGCGCGCCGGGATGGAACGCCGCGACCCACTCTCGGGTCACGGCGTCGAGAAGCTCGATCACCCGCGAGTACTCCTCCCGGACAACCAGGGTGAACAGCGTGTCCTTGTCCGCGAAGTTGGAGTAGAACGCACCCCGGGTGAAGCCCGCGGTCTGGCAGATCCGCTCCAGGGTGCACCCCTCGAAGCCGTGGGAGGCGATCACCTCCCGGGTCGCCGCCGCCAATCTGGACCGGGTCTCCGGATTACTGCGCACCACGCCTCATCTCCTGGGGGTAGTTCATCGATGTCGCTGCGGGGACGCCTGCATGGAGCGCCCGCCCACGCCTCGTCTTCCCTGCCCGTGGGTCACATCTGCACCATCGGGTGATACCCGGCCGGGATCCGGTGGTTGTCGACGATCTGCTTACCGAAGGGGAAACAGGTCACCGGGATCATCTTGAGGTTCGCCAGCGCCAGCGGGATCCCGATGATGGTCACCGCCTGGGTCACCGCCGTGGTCAGGTGACCGAGGGCCAACCAGAAACCGGCGACGACGAACCAGATGACGTTGCTGAATGTACTGAGTCCGCCGGAACCGGTGTCCGGGACGATGACCGAGCGGCCGAACGGCCACAGGGCGTAGTTGGCCATCCGGAAGGAGGCGACGCCCGCGGGGATGGTGACGATGAAGATGCACGCCAGAACCCCGAAGATCACGTAGGCCAGAGCCAGCCACACGCCGGCGAATACGAACCAGATGATGTTCAGGAGGAGCTTCATGCCCTCATTCTACGGCCACTGTCTGGGCACTTCCTGTGCTTCGCCCCCGAGTACGACACGGATCACCGACCGTCTCCGGCCCACCCGTCCGGCACCGGCTGACAGTGGGGGCACCACCAGATGACCCGCTCCAGCTCGCCGTCATCCCCGCCCCTGTCGACGCCACCGAGGAAACTCTGCTCGATCAGGCTCCCGCATCTGCGGCACGGGCGGTGGTTGCGTCCGAACACGTAGGCCGTCTCCCCCGCCCGCTTGACACCTGTGGTCACCCGCACCGGTTCAACGCGGTTCGCCCACATCAGCCGGCGGGTCACATCGAGAATCCGATCCACGTCCACCTCCGATACGGGCTTCGCGGGATGTACACCGCACAGGAAACAGATCTCCGCGCGGTACTCGTTGCCCACCCCGGCCAGATTCCTCTGGTCGAGCAGCGCGGCGCCGATGGCCCTATCCGGGCGGGCCAGAATGCGGCGCCGCGCCTCATCCCGCCCCCATTCAGCCCAGTCGTCGTAGAGCACGTCCGGCCCGAGATACCCCATCCGTTCCCGGTACCCGGACGCGGGAAACACCCGCACGAGCCCCAGGTCGAAACCGACGACCTCTATCGGTGCACGATCTGGACCGTCACTGAGCCGGAGCACCACCCGCGCCGCATGCCCGGGTTTCCGCCACCGGGTCCCCTCCCGGTGCACCGACCAGGTGCCCTCCATCTTCAGGTGCGTGTGCAGGATCCGGTCGCCGAAGGACATGAACAGGTGCTTGCCGAGCGGCCACACCGCGCCCACGGTCTCCCCGGTGAAGGAGACTGTGGCGTACCGGGGTACACGTATCGACGTCGCGGTCACCTCGCGTCCGCACATGAACTGCATCCGGGCGGACAGCTGGTGGACGGAATCACCCTCGGGCACGGGGCTCCTTTCAGGATCATGGGGGCACCTGATCAACCTGTGGGTGCAGGTGATCGTCCGGCACCGGGGTGGCGACAGTGGTTGTACGTCCACCGTAGATCCATCCGCAACAGCGACGGGATGGCGGGCGACTGCCACCGCACCAATCTCCACTGTGCGGCGACACGATTCTCCGGGCGGAAACACCCTCAGATCATTGAGTACGACTCTCGCAGGTTGCACCTCTTCCCATGATGCCCGTGGTGTTGTCCCGGTTTCGCAGTCACCAGAGCGCCTGCATCACTACCGCACGGAGCGTACCGGTGGAGATCACTTCCCGGGGTGCCGGACGTCTGGCCACCGTCGTCTCACCCGAGTTTTCGTCCCGGCGGTGCAGGCGATGGAGGATCTGGCGGACATCCTCGGTGGCAGAACCATCGGGAGATTCACGAGCGGATCATGGTCCCCACGGGAACAGTGAAGACGGAGGACGGTCGTCGTGCTCACCGGAAGAGATGAACATGAGGTCTCTCATCCGGACTGCGCCGTCACCGCGCTGACCCGGCCATCTTCCCGGTGCGTCCGGGCCGCGGCCCCCTCACCGCCCCGGCTGCCTCGGCCTGCGGAACCCGCCGCCGGGCGGCGGATCGTCGAAGGTGAGGTCGATGTCGGAGGTGTCGGCATCGGCTGCGGCCTCGGCCAGCGAGCGCCCCGGTCGGGTGCGCGCCACCCGGGGCGTGACGGTGCCGGTGGTTCCGGCCAGCCGCAGTCCCTTCGGGGTGATCGCGGTCCCCGCCGAGCGGAAGGCCCCGACCAGCGGCGATTCGAGGGCAGGTTTCCCGCCGATCTTCTCCACGGTGAACCGGGACATCCGCCCCGCCGCGACCGCGTCCACCAGGGCGGCGACCACGAGGGCGACCATCTCCGCCTCCCCGACGGGACAGATTCCGGTGAACAGGGTGAGGCTGCGGCCACCCCGGGTGAGGTACGCCAGCGGCAGCCCGTCGGCCAGGACCACCACGGCACCGGCACTGCGGGTCGGCCGGGCCCCCGGGCAGTCCGGCCACGGCAGAGCGGCTCCGTAGGGGTTCGCCGGATCAGCGGCCGCGAGCAGGACCACGTCCGGATCGGTGGTTCCCGACGGCCAGCCCTCGACGTCCGGGGTGTCGGCCAGGCCTCTGAGCCGGTCGATGACGGCGGTGGTGGAGAACTGCGCGGCGCCGAGGCCGTCGATGACGTAGCCGCGCATCGCTCTACCGGTCTCCTCGAAGGAGGACAGGACCTTGTAGGCGAGCGCGAACCCGCCGGTGACATCCTCGGCGACGACACTTCCCCGGGTGACCACGCCGTACCGGTCCAGCCACGCCTCGCCGTGCGCGACGGAACGGGTCGTCGGGTCGGTGGCCGGGGTCACGGCCGCGGCCCACCGGCCCACCATGTCCGGCGGAGCGGACACCGCCGTCGCGTTCGCCCGTTCGGCCTGCGCGAAACGGGTGCGTCCCATGCGCAGGCGGTTGCGGACGGGTCGGCGTTTGGCCCGGTGCGCCGTGGCGCCGGAGGTCGTTCCCGCGAGGCGGGCCCGCAGCGGCGCGAAGCTGTCCGGGCTGACCAGTCCCAGTTCGACGAGTTCCCGGAGGGCGTCCGCCAGATCGCGTGCCCCGACCCTGCGCGGCACGGCGATGTCGAGGTCGCCCTGAGCGAGGGTGGACACCTCCCCGAGCAGCTCGGCGAAGTGGAAACCCCCGCCACGGTGCAGCACAGCGAGCACCGCCTCCTGCAGTTCGGTGAGCGTGGGCGGGTCGGTCTGCGGGGCGAGCTGCGCGGCATAGTCGGCGGGCAGCAGCATGATCCACGGGTCGCGGGAACCGGCGGAGCCGGCGCCCAGGATGAGCACCTCCCCGGTGGCGGTCAGCTCGTCGAGCAGGCGCGGGGTGTAGTCACCGACGCGGGCCGGCAGGACGAGGGTTTCCCAGGCACTCGCGGGCAGGCGGACACCGGCGAGCTGTTCGATGACCGTGTACACGCCGTCCGCGCCGCGCAGCACCGGGCGTCGACCGACGCCGGCGATCTGGTGCCAGTCGGTGAGGAAACGCGCGAAGGTCGAACCGCTGACGGGCTCGGCCTGGGAACGGGCGAGCGCCAGTGATCTGCCGCGGATGGTGCGCAGGACCTCGACTGCGCAGTACTCGGGTCCCTCGACCCCGGCACGGTAGTGCCCCTCGATGACGGTTCCGTCGGTGACGGCCTGGCGGAGCGCGGTGTGCGCGGCGGCGGGCGCGAGCCCGAAGGTCTCCGCCAGATCCCCGAGGGTGAACGGGCCGCGGGTTCGGGCGAAGCGGTTCACGAGCTGGGCCAGGGCGTCGGTGACGGTGGCCGGTTGCGCGGCCACGCCGGCGGGTACCGGAACACCGAGGGCGTCGCGGAGCAGCGGGGCGTCGGGGGACTGCGCCAGGTGCTCGGTTCCGGCGATGCGCACGAGCATGACCCGGTCGCGGAGGTGGTCGAGGGAGAGGTCGACGACGGTGCCGGGCTCGCCGAAGGTGCAGTGCTCGTGGACCCTGGTGACGGGGATGGGGCCGATGATGCGCAGTACGTCGGCGAGTTCCTCCGGGCCGCGGGCCTTCCGGCCGTCGGCGGTGCGCTGCAGCTGGGCGTGGACCTCGGTGATGACCCCGGCGTCGAGGAGTTCCCTGAGTTCCACGGTTCCGAGCAGTTTCGCCAGGAGCGCGGGGTCGAGGGCGAGTGCCGCCGCGCGTTTCTCCGCCAGCGGGGTGTCACCCTCGTACATGAATGCGCCGGTGTAGTTGAACAGCAGCGAGGAGGCGAAGGGGCTGGGTTGGTCGGTGGTGATCTCCGCGATGCGGACGCGACGTGCACCGAGATCGGAGCACAGCTGTTTCAGCGCCGGCAGGTCGTAGACGTCCTGCAGGCACTCGCGCACCGTCTCCAGGATGATGGGGAACGACGGGTATTTCCGGGCGACGTCGAGGAGCTGCGCCGAGCGCTGGCGCTGCTGCCACAGCGGTGCCCGTTTGCCGGGGGTGCGGCGCGGCAGGAGCAGTGCGCGGGCCGCGCACTCCCGGAACCGGGAGGCGAACAGCGCCGAGTTGCCGACCTCCCGGGTGATCAGGTCCTCGATCTCGTCGGCGTCGAAGGTGAACAGGTCGGCACCGGGTTCACCGTCCATGTCCGGCAGGCGGAGGACGATGCCGTCATCACCCGCGACCGCCTGGGCGTCCATGCCGGTGTTCTCCGCGATCCGCGCCCCGACGGCGAGCGCCCACGCCGCATTCACCCCACGCCCATAGGGGCTGTGCAGTATGATGCGCCAGTCCCCCAGCTCGTCGGTGAAGCGTTCCAGTACCAGCGTCCTCTCGTCCGGGACGATGCCGGTGGCGTCGGCCTGCTCCGCGAGATAGCGCGTGAGGTTGTCGTGCGCCCAGGTGTCCAGGCCGAGCCCCGCGGCGCGCACCGGATCGGCGGCGACCTCGCGGCGGAACGCCCCGAGCGCGGCTCCGAGTTCGGCGGGCCGGCCAGCCTGGTCCCCGTTCCAGAACGGCAGCCTGCCGGTGTGCCCGGGTGCCGGGGTGACGATGACCTGGTCGCGGGTGATCTCCTCGACCCGCCAGCTCGACGCCCCGAGGGTGAATACGTCGCCCACCCGGGTCTCGTAGACCATCTCCTCGTCGAGTTCACCGACCCGGCGGGGTGCCCCGCCACCCTCACCGGTGGTGCCCGCGAGGAACACGCCGAACATGCCCCGGTCCGGGATGGTGCCGCCGGAGGTGACGGCCACCCGCTGGGCGCCGGGCCGGGTGGTGAGCATCCCCGTGACCCGGTCGTAGACGACGCGGGGGCGCAGCTCCGCGAAGTCGGTGGACGGGTACACGCCGGAGGCCAGGTCGATGACGGCGTCGAACACCTCGCGGGCGAGGGTGGAGTACGGATGGGCGCGGCGGACGGCCCCGTACCATTCGTCGACATGGATGTCGCGGGCGGCGACGGTGGCGACGGTCTGCTGGGTCAGCACGTCGAGGGGGTTGCGGGGCACGGTCAGTTCCTCGATCGCCCCGGCCCGCATCCGTTCGACGGTGACCGCGCTCTGGACGAGATCGGAGCGGTGCTGCGGGTAGAACGAACCCCTGGAGACCGCGCCGACGGTGTGCCCGGCGCGACCGACGCGCTGCAGTCCGGCGGCGACCGAAGGCGGTGAGGACACCTGGATGACGAGGTCGACGGCGCCCATGTCGATGCCGAGTTCCAGGGATGAGGTGGCCACCACGCAGGTGAGCTCCCCGGACTTGAGCTGTTCCTCGATGCGGGCGCGTTCCTCCTTGCTCACCGAACCGTGGTGGGCGCGGGCGAGGATCGTGTCGGCCTTCCCGGCGACGTCGACGGATTTCATCAGCTGCGCTGGTGGTCTGCGGGTCGGTGCGGAGAGCGCACCCGGGTCATGTTTCTCGGCGTGGATCTCGTTGAGTCTGCTGGTCAGTCGTTCCGCGGTACGGCGTGAGTTGACGAAGACGAGGGTGGAGCGTGCCCGGGTGATCTCCGTGTAGAGCTCGCTCTCGATGAACGGCCAGATGGAGCCTGCGGTGGGCAGCGCCGATTCCTGCGGTGCACCACCTGTCGCCGGTTCCGGCCCGTCGGTTCCGTCGAGCGGCGCGGTCAGACCGAGGGGATCGTCGATGACCGCGTCCCCGATGGTGGAGGCGTGCTCCGGGGTGGGCAGATCGGACATGTCGGGGACGGGGACGTGGACGTCGAGTTCCCACCGTTTCCCGCTGCCCGGTGCGATGATCGCTACGTTGCGGTCGGTTCCGCCGAGGAACGCGGCGACCCGTTCCAGGGGCCGGACGGTGGCTGAAAGCCCGATGCGCTGCACCGGCCGCTCGGTGAGCAGTTCCAGGCGTTCGAGGGACAGCGCGAGGTGCACACCGCGTTTCGTTCCCGCGAGGGCGTGGATCTCGTCGATGATGACGGTGCGTACGCCGGTGAGTGTGCCCGCCGCCTTCGAGGTGAGCATGAGGTAGAGCGATTCGGGCGTGGTGATGAGGATGTCCGGCGGGTTGCGCTGCTGACGGGCCCGTTCCTTCGCCGGGGTGTCGCCGGAACGCACGCCGACGGTGATGTCCGGCGCCGCGACGCCGAGGCGGTCGGCGGCACGGGCGATCCCGGTCAGCGGGGCACGGAGGTTGTTCTCCACGTCGACGCCGAGTGCCTTGAGCGGGGAGATGTAGAGGACCTTCACCCCGGAGCCGTCGGTGCCGGTGGACGCGGGCACCGCTTCAACACCGTCCGGGGCGGGCAGGCGGGTCTGGCCGGGGCGTGCGGCGAGCGAGTTCAGCGCCCAGAGGAATGCCGCGAGGGTCTTGCCGGAACCGGTGGGGGCGACGACGAGTGCGTGTCCTCCGGTGGAGATCTCGGCCCACGCCTGTTCCTGCACGGCGGTGGGTCGGGCGAAGACGTCCGTGAACCAGGTCCTGACCTCCGGTCGGAAGCGGTCGAGTGTGGACGTCGGCATGTCCCCCATTCAACCAAATGTTCGCATCGGCGGGTTATCCGCGTCGGACGGTCGGATGATTTCCGAACATGCCCGACCGTGTGACGGGTATGACCCTTCGGGCGCCGAGCGGGCGCCCGTTCCAACAACTAGAGTGGGGACCATGACCGCGAACATTGACGATGCCATTCTCACCGCCCGACTCGCCCAGGGAACAGGCGACATCCTGAAGGGGGTGCGTGACGTCGGACTGTTGCGGGGTCGTGGCCTCGGCGACGCCGGTGACGAGCTGGCCCAGAGCTGGATCGCCCGGGTCCTGGCGCAGCACCGCCCGGACGACGGCGTCCTGAGTGAGGAGGCCGCGGACAACCCGGCACGCCTCGGCAAGGACCGCGTCTGGATCATCGATCCCCTGGACGGCACCCGCGAGTTCGCCACCGGTCGACAGGACTGGGCGGTGCACATCGCCCTGGTCGACAACGGAAGGCCCCTGTCGGCGGCGGTCGCCCTCCCCGACCTCGGCGTCGTGTTCAGCTCCCACGACGCCCGCGCGGTGAGCGGCCCGTTCGCCCGGAAGATCATCATGTCCCACAACCGGCCCCCGAAGGTCGCCTTCCACGTCGCGGAGAAGCTCGGCTTCGAACCGATGGACATGGGTTCCGCGGGCGCGAAGGCCATGCACGTCCTGCTGGGCGACGCCGACGCCTACGTCCACGCCGGTGGGCAGTACGAATGGGACTCCGCCGCACCGGTCGGTGTCTGCCAGGCGGCCGGCCTGCACTGCTCCCGTCTGGACGGCAGTGAGCTGACCTACAACAACAAGGACACCTACCTGCCGGATCTCCTGATCTGCCGGAAGGACCTCGCCGACGAGATCCTGGAGATCGCGGCCGGGTTCCTGAAGGAAAACGGCTCCTACACCTAGGCCGTACCGTGTTCCGGAACACAGCCCCCACCGGAAAGGCCCGGGGCTGTGTTCCGTTAGTCTGGACGCCATGAGCGTCACCGCCATCCACACCCCCTACGAGGATCTCCTCGCGCAGATCATGCGCGAGGGAACCCACAAGGACGACCGCACGGGAACGGGAACGACCAGCCTGTTCGCCCGCCAGATGCGGTTCAACCTCGCCGACTCCTTCCCGCTGATCACCACGAAGAAGGTGTATCTGAAGGGCGTCGTCGGCGAGCTGCTCTGGTTCCTGCGGGGCGAGTCGAACATCGGGTTCCTGAGGGATCACGGGATCCGGATCTGGGACGAGTGGGCCTCCCCAGAGGGTGAGCTGGGCCCCGTCTACGGGGTGCAGTGGCGCAGCTGGCCGACCCCGGACGGCCGGCACATCGACCAGATCTCGCAGGTCCTGGACCAGCTGCGGAACAACCCGGACTCCCGCCGGATCCTCGTCTCGGCGTGGAACGTCTCGGACCTGGAGAAGATGGCACTGCCCCCGTGCCACCTGCTGTTCCAGCTGTACGTCGCGGACGGGCGCCTGTCCTGCCAGCTCTACCAGCGCAGCGCGGACATGTTCCTCGGCGTCCCCTTCAACATCGCCTCCTACTCGCTGCTCACCCACATGTTCGCGCAGCAGGCGGGGCTCGATGTCGGTGAGTTCATCTGGACCGGCGGCGACTGCCACGTCTACGACAACCACCGGGAGCAGGTGGAACTCCAGCTGTCCCGCGAACCGCGCCCGTATCCGCAGCTGCAGCTGCGTAAGGCGGACTCGATGTTCGACTACACCTTCGACGACATCTCCGTCACGGGGTACGACCCCCACCCCGCGATCCGCGGAAAGGTGGCGGTCTGAGACATGGGCTACCGGGCGATCTGGGCGCAGTCCGTCGACGGGGTCATCGGTGACGGCGGGGACATGCCGTGGCACATTCCCGAGGACCTCGGGTACTTCCGGAAAACCACCCTCGGTTCCGCCGTCCTGATGGGACGGCGCACCTGGGAGACGATCCCGGAACGCTTCCGTCCCCTACCCGGCCGTGACAACTACGTCCTGACCACCCGCCCGCCAGGTACGTGGTCGGAGGGCACCACCGTGATCGGTGATCCGTCCCAGGCCCCGGAGGACGCGTGGATCATGGGGGGCGGCCGGGTCTACGCCGACACCCTGCCGATGGTGGATGAGGTTCGGGTGACGCTCGTCGACGCCGAGCTGCGCGATGTTCTCGGCCCTGTCGCGGTGTTCGCACCGGAGCTCGGGGACGCGTTCACGTGCACCGACGACACCGACTGGATCGAATCCGCGAAGGGCCGGCTGACCGGCGCGGCCGAGGCAGCCCGGCAGGAGGGGCCGCTCCGTTACCGGGTGCTTACCTACCGCCGCGACCCGGTGGAATAATCCCCACGCCCGGTGGCGTTGTACCGGGCATGAGCGACAATCACATCACAGTTTTCCTGACCGACTGGTGCCCGTACTGCAACCGCCTGGTGAAGGCCCTCAACCGCACGGAGACGCCGTTCACCGCCGTCAACGTCGAAGAGGACGCGGAGGCCTCGGCCTGGGTTGAGTCGGTGAACGACGGCAACCGGATCGTGCCCACCGTGAAGTACTCGGACGGTACGCACGCCACCAATCCGGCCGCATCCGAGGTGCGCCGCAAGCTGGAGGAGCTGCAGGGCTGACCCCGATGAGACCCGACGGCCCCCGGACGCGGTAATGCGTGCGGGGGCCGTTTCCCGTTCCTGCGACGGTCGACTGTTCACCGGTGTACGGCCGGTCGGGGAACCTGACACACCGGGTTCGCCGCCCGGATTCGATCGGCGAATGGACGAACCGGACACGCCACCAGTTCGTGGCGGTCAGCCGGGTTCCGAACCGTGCCGCCGGCACGACCGGGACCGGATGCGCGGTTACGGTAAACAGCTAGTCGTCGCCGCCACGCCAGAGGTGCAGACCTCCGCCGGTCCGGCGCGGTGCGGAAAGGCTGATCAGCGCGAGGACGAGCCAGGGTACGCCGACGAACAGTGCGAGAAGGAACCACCAGCTGAATGTGACGGCGACCGTCCCGGCCAGGATGAGTCCCACGGGACAGGCGAGCCCCGCAGAGGAGCGCAGTTCCGGGATTACCGTCACCCCGGCCGCGGTCATGGCGGTGAGAAGTGAGCTGACCCCGAAACCCCAGGTGAGTGCATGGATACCGGCACGGTGCGCGAGGAGAGCGAGTACCGCCCAGACGGCCGCGAGGATCCAGGTGACGACGATCCACGGACTGAACGGCACGTTCTGCTTCTTCCGCTTCGCGTTCCTGCGTTTCACGGCCACTGTGCCGTCACCTTCTCTCGTTCCCGGGGCCCGGAACGGCCATCACCGTCCGTCGGAGCCAACCTACCCGGGAACACGGGGAGCACCAACCGGCGAGTTGTGCCCGGTCATTCCCCACTGAGCTCGCGTAGGAGATAGGTGTCCATTATCCATCCGTGGTTCTCCCGGAGGGTGTACTTCAGGGCCGCGACCTCGTCGCCGATGTCCTCCACGTACCCGGCGCGGAGGATCTGGTCCGGTGTCCCCAGATACGCGCCCCAGTACATGTAGGTGTCGGGCCCGGCGACCTCGTTCCAGGTCGTTCCTCCGTCGAGCATGACGAAGCAGTTGCGCCTGTCGGCGGCGCTCGTGGTGGGGAGGAGGCGGCCCGTGGTGACGTGGATGGGCTCGCCGATCCGGTTGGCGGTGATGGCGTGCGCGGCGGTGAGCGTCTGGAGCGCGGTGATACCTGGAATGACCCTCACCGTGCACTCGAGTCCGGTGTCGCGCCGCATGCGGTCGATGATGCGCAGGGTCGAGTCGTAGAGCGACGGATCCCCCCAGACGAGGAACGCTGCGGTACCGTCCGGGCCGGTCGCACCGACGATCGCCTCGGAAAGCAATCTTGCGCGCTCCCCGTGCCACCGGCGGACCTCCGCCCGGTAGTCATCGGGGTCGCGGTCCCGCTCGGGATCGGTCACCGCGACGATGGGGGTCCCCGGCGAGTGGGCGTCAACCACGGCCCGGCGGGCCTGCAGGAGGTCGGCCTTCTGTTCGCCCTTGTCCAGGGCGATGACCACGTCCGCGGAGCGGAGCGCATCTATCGCGCCGAGCGTGAGGTGGCCGGGGTCACCCGCCCCGATTCCGATGACCAGCAGTGTCCGCATCCTGGATCAGCCCTTTCCGCTCCGTTCGAAGAAACGTCCCGGAACCCGAGTCCTGTGACTGGGCTCCGGGACACACCGGATGGTCGTCTAGTCGTCGCCGTGGATTTCCTCGTGGTCCTTCGCGGAGAGCCCGGAGGTGAAACCGTCGAAGTTCGCGATGAAGGACTGCCCGAGGTAGCGGGTGCACGCCTCGGAGAGGTGCTTCGCATCGTAGATATTCAGGAGGAGGATGTTGCTGAAGGTGCCGTCTTCCTCGATCTTGTCCAGGGAGAGCACGGGCCCCTTCTCTCCGGTGACGATGTTGGCGATGACCTCGACCCGGTTGACGTCGGTGAACAGAGGCTTCTTGTTCGGCATGATGTACCTTCCTTTGATCCGGAACGGGCCCTCTCGGACCCACAAGTATTACCCCTAGCCTATGTTCTTTTCGCTGCCGTTGAAGTGAGCTCGGGGGTAGTGTCCCTGATCTCACAGTTGGAGCCACCCCCGATGTCTCCCATTCGGCCGGTTTTCACCACCACGCGCCGATGGGCTAATCTGACACCGTCCGACTTGGATAAGGTCGGTGCCAGGCCCCAGTAGCTCAGTGGATAGAGCACGGCTCTCCTAAAGCCGGTGTCGGAGGTTCGATTCCTCTCTGGGGCACCACAGAATTCTCCCCTGTCCGACCGTGGTTCTCACGACGATCCGGGGGACCGGGCCACCGCATCCCGGTCGGCAGGGGTTCATCCCCCGTTCCCGGGTCCACCAGAAACACTCCGGGGATCCACCGGATCGAGCGTTCCGCCGGGGTGTTTTCCCGGCGTGGCGACGACGTTGCCGGATCCCATGCACCGAAGACAGACGGGGATACGCCCTCGGTCCCGGAAGCGGTGAGGGTCGGTGCACTGTCCGAAGGGAGGCACGACCTCGTCATCCCGCGCCGCGTACTCCCGTGGGGGTTCCGACTTCCTGTGCCGCCACCGGAGCAACGGTGGTCTGTTCCCGGCGTGCCCGTCCACCGGACGCGTTCCGGTCCACGCGAATGCATCCCGCAGAGAACCTCCGACATGTTCATTCCTGTCGAACTAACCGGGATAGCCTCAACCATGCACGGCCCCCTCCGGTCACCGTCCCAGGACCCGGTGACCCGGTGCCGGGGAATATGCCGCCGCGCCCCGTCAGTTCACCCCTCAAGCCGTCCGCCGGTTGCGCCGCCCCGTGAACCCGCGGGGCCTTCGCGTGTCCGCCGTGCGACGACCCCTCCAGCCGATGGAAAGAAATCCATGACCGCCCCTCACGCGAGTTTCAGACATCCGGGCCTGCACGGTCTCATCACCGCATGTATCGCCGTTCTCGCAGCTTTGGTCGCACAGGTTGCCTCACACCGGCCCTCCTTCCACCACAGTCTTCTGCTCAACGTCACTGAAGGGGTGCCTCTCGCGCAGTTGGTCCGGGCGGAGGACCCGGCATTCAGGTTCACCGGCGGCGCCGACCACTATGACGGGGTCTACCTGTGGGCCATGGCCCGCGACCCGTTCGCTTCCGGGGACGCCCATGACCTGATCGATCTCGCCGCCTACCGCTACGGTCATCCGTTCTACTCGTGGATGGCCTCTCTCCTGGCGTTCGGGCAACCGCACCTGCTGTCGACCGCGTTCTGGGCCCTCGGTCTGGGTTCGATCGGGACAGCCGCGTATCTGGTCTCCCGGTTGGCGGTTTCCCACGGATGCTCAGCCTGGTGGGGGTTGCTGGTCGCCGTCAGTCCCGGTCTGATGTTCAGCGCCACCACCAATCTGACCGAACCGTTCCAACTCGCACTGGTGGCGGGTCTGCTGCTCGCGTGGCGCGCCCGGGTGCACCCCGGATGGATCGCCGCGTTGTGCGTGGCGCTCTGTCTCACCAAGGAACAGCTCGCCCTGATACCCGTCGCGCTCGGCGTTCATCTGCTTATCCACATGGCCCGGGACCGGCGCCTGTACTGGGGTCGGGCGCTCGCGCTGGCCAGCGGACCGGTCGCGCTCGCGGCGTGGCTGCCGTTCATCCGTAGCCGCTTCGACGACGATCAGCTCACCTATGATCCCGGCAACATCGGCATGCCGATCGTGGGGTGGCTGCGGATCTTCGATTTCGCCGGCGTCATGCGCGTGGACTCCGACATGCACGCATCCCAGATCGGTTCCACCGCGGTTCCCGCGCTCATCGCGTTGGCGGTTCTCATGCTCTCCGCCGGTGTCATCGGTCTGATCCGCCGCGACGAGCTCGGACTGGTCGTCGCGGTCCAGATGGTCCTCGTCGCGTGTCTGGACTGGCGGACGCTGCTCCTCCCTCACGAGATGTACCGGATCCCTGCGGTACCGGCCCTGCTCGCGGCACTGCTCGTCATCATCCACTTCACCAACGGATACCGAGCCTCGGCCGTCGACGCGGACGAGCGGCAGCCCGCCGACACTGACGCCGGCGGGCTCCGGGAGGGAGATGGTGACGCTGCGGACGACGGGGCGCCTACGCGGGCGGCGGATCACCGGGCACCATCCGCCGGAGCCGAAACGGAGGACAGCTCCGCCCCCGCTCCCTGATCCCCACCGCCACACCTTTCCCGGGACGCTCCGGGGTGCACCCCCTTCGGGCTCGATCCCCCGGAGTCCTGTGGCCCACCGCCGAGGATTTCCCGTGTTTACGGACCATCCCGCACCTCGGGCGGCCTGTGCGGCCGCGCCCCGGTGCACCTGAACCCGTGCCGCGTCACGCGCGGATGGATGACCCGGGTAGCACGGACGCCCTCACCCGACCCTACCTGGGTGGTCACCGGGATCATGGGTCACCGTTGTGGCCCCAAGTTGCTACTGTGGTCCATGTGACCCGTGGGAATGGCGGGTTCTCCCGATGACCGCAGAAGGTACCGTATGACATCGCAGCACCCCCTCATCCACCGCCGCACCCTGCTCAAGGTGGCCGCGCTCGCCGCGGCCGGCGGCACCGTCGCATCCTCGACCGGAACACTCCCCCGGGCATACGCCGCTCGCCCCGTACTGGGAACGGTGCTGGACTACGCCGCAGGGGTTCCCGACGCCCGCGCGATCGCGGCAGCGGGCCACCTGGGTGCCGTGAGGTACGTTTCCGGCAGGCGCCCGGGCGCCGAGAACTGGATGCTGGGGAAACCCGTCACCGCCGCGGAAACCCTCGCGTTCCGGTCAGCGGGGCTCGCCACAGCCAGCGTCTACCAGTTCGGCCGCGCCGACACCGCGGACTGGCTCCCGGGTGCGGCGGGTGCCGCCGCCCATGCGCCCCAGGCCATCGCCCTCCACGCCGCTGCGGGCGGGCCTGCTGGACGACCGATCTACGTCGCCATCGACGACAACCCGACCCGGGGCCAGTACGAGGGCCAGGTCCGCCCCTATCTGTCCGCGTTCAGGACCGCGCTCGAGGTCGCCGGGCTCCGGTTGGGTGTGTACGGCAACTACAACGTCATCGAGTGGGCCCTGACCGATGGACTCGGCGAGTTCTTCTGGCAGCACGACTGGGGCTCCGGCGGGCGCCTCCATCACAGGGCGGACCTGCACCAGCCGGCGAAGCGCAGAGCCTGGATATCAGGTGTCGAGGTTGACGTGAACGACGTCTACTCCCGGGACTGGGGACAGTGGACGGCCGTTTTCCCGGACCCCGCGACCCCGGCTCCGGCGGAGATTCCGGAGGCCGTAGCTCCCGCTCCCGCGGGCACCCCGGCCAGCCCGCTCGGTCAGCTGCTGTCGCAGTTCACCGGCCTGTCCAGCTGAGCCCGGAGCCTGCGTCAGTCCCCGTCCGAATCGATCGTGATCTCGTCGTCGGAGACGGTGCGGCTCTTCGGCCTCGGCTTGGGACGGACGGCACCCGACTGTCGTGCGCCACCGCTCGTCTCACTCCGGTACTCGGCGGCTTCAGCCTCGATGTCCCCCTCCACCCGGCGGCGCTCCTCGTCGTCCTCGGGATACTCCGGGGCAGGGACGTGGGAGTGCACGTTCGCGGCCAGCATCGGGAACAGAAGCACCGTGGCGGCCCCCGTGGCGACCATGACCGACGCTCGGCCCTCACCGAGCAGCCCCCGGTCCACGGCGATCTCGGTGACCGCCACGATGATCGGGAGCCCCGTAGCGGAGTACAGCGAGAGCTCCATCTGGTCCCGGAAGCCCCGGATCCCGGAGCCGGTGTCGGTGAAGCGTTCCATCAGGAGTATCGGCAGTCCGCGCGCGACGTAGATGACGACGATCCCGACGGCAACCGCCCAGGGCGAGTGCAGGACCTCACGGACGTTGATCGCCATCCCGGATGTGATGAAGAACACCGGGATGAGCAGACCGTAACCCATCACATCGAGGCGCGCCTCGACCGTCTTCCGCGCACGCACGGGAACCAGTCCGCGGAGAATGATGCCCGCCGCGAAGGCCCCGAGCACCACGTCGAGTTCGAAGACGGCGGCCATCGCCATGAGGGTGGTGAGCAGGACGATCACCATCCTCATCACGGTCTGGCTCGTGTGACTGGCTCCGTCACGGACCGCGTGTCCGACCCAGGGCACGAGACGGGACACGGTGCGCGGAACGAACGCCACCATCATCGCGCCTCCCATGAAGAGCACGAGGATGAGCAGGGTGAGCCAGGTCGTCCGTGTGGACAGCAGCAGGGCCATCGCGAAGACTGGTCCCAGTTCCCCGACGGCACCGTGGACCAGAACTCCCTGACCGACCGGTGAATCCGCACGTCCGGAGTTCTTTATCACCGGCAGCAGTGTGCCCATCGCGGTGGACGAGACCGCGATGGCGATCACGATGCTCCGGAGCAGGTCATCGGTACCGAGGAGCAGCAGCGCCGCACCGACGGCGAGCCCCAGGCTGAGCAGCCAGGTTCCGGTGGCCCGGCGGCCCTGCCTCCCCCGCATGACATCGGGATCGATCTCCCAGCCCGCGAGCAGGAAGAGCATCCCCAGGCCGAGTTCCCGGAGCAGCGCGTTCGACCCGTCCAGATGGGCCACGTCGAGGACCTCCGGACCGATGAGGACCCCCAGCAGGAGCATGAACACCACGCCCGGGACCCGTTTGCCGGTCAGGAAGGACAGCAGCGGGGACGCGAGGGCCGCGATCGCGATCCACATCATCGAGACGATGACCCCCGGTGCGACCGCGGCGCCGGAGGCGAGCACAGTTATCGAATTCAACGTCGACCTTCAATTCGTGGAGGGGAACTACGGATGGGGCGGTACCCGGCCCCTGACGACTGCCCATGATAAGCCGGTGGAGCAGAACCACTGCAGTGGAACCGTATCGGACAGCCCTATCCCCCGGCTTCCAGACGGCGCCCGGGAGGTGGGGGGACGGATCCGGCACGATCACCGACGAGTCCGCCCAGCTGGGTCTCCACAAGTGCGGTGAGATCGTCCGCGGACCCGGTGACGGCCGCCGCCGCGACGAAATCCGTCCCGAAGGTCACCGAGGAGTGGAGCGAGTAGTCGTTCGACCATCCCCACTTGGTTCCCACCGCCCCGGGCAGAACCGCCGTACCGAAATCCTGTGGGTACCCGTCGGCCGCGAACTCGTCGGACTGGGTCATCGCGGTGAGGATCGGCGACCTGGGGTCGGTCGCCAACTTCTGCTGGATGAATGAGACGACATCGTATGTCGAGGTGACGCTGTATCCCCAACGTTCCTCGTCCGATCTGGTCGACAGCAGCCCGTAGTTCTTCGCGGTGACGTCGATCGCCCGCGGATACCGGTCCCAGAGCTCGTCGGCGAGGTCATCGTCGGACGAGCGGATCATCTCGACGGCCGCCAGTTTGTCCTCGGGCAACCCGTACCGGAGCACGTAGTCGGCGATGTAGAGCTTGATCAGGCTCAGCGCGGGGCGGGCGTACCTCTCCGTGGCGGTACCGGTGTGCCAGCCGTCGGAGAGCCGTGTGAACGAAACCTGCGACCCGGTCGCGTTGGCGGTGAACTCGCCGAGGTCCTCACTGGAGAGACTCACGCTCGAGGCTCGGGTGCCCACCGGCGATGCGGTGGGCACCCGGTCGGTCACACCGGCGCCGGAATCCCCGTCGTCGACGACGGGGAGAAACGGGAGCGAGAGGAGGCAGGATACTGCGACGATCACCGGGGTCACGCGCACCATTCGCCGCCAGCGGTCGCTTCGTCCGTCCGGGCCATCCCGGTGCCCGACGGAATGCTTAGCCATGTCGGACATGATACCGGCGGCCCCGTCCACCCCCCCAATTCTCTCGGGTTCTGGTGGACGGGGCCGCCGTCTTGTTCTACTGCTGTGATGTCTGGTGCCCACCCGCCGTCACGGGTGGAAACCGATCAGCGTGCGAAGTGGAAACGGTACTAGTGCTCGACCGCGGCTTCCACGCCGACACCGGTCAGCGAGCGGACTTCCATTTCAGCCTGGAGGTCGTCCAGGTTGTCCGGCTTACCGAAGATGGTACCGAGGTAGCCCGCGAGGAACGCCGCCGGGATGGAGACGAGACCCGGGTTACGGAGCGGGAACCAGGCCCAGTCGGCGTCGGGGACCATCGAGGACGGGGTACCGGACACGGCCGGGGAGAACACGATGAGAACCAGAGCCAGGATGAGGCCGGTGTACATCGAGCAGAGGGCTCCGGTGGTGTTGAACTTCTTCCAGTACAGCGAGTACAGGATCGTCGGCAGGTTGGCCGAGGCTGCGATGGCGAAGGCCAGGGCGACCAGGAAGGCGACGTTCTGACTCATCGCCAGGATACCGAGGATGATCGCGGTGACACCGATGACGACCACCGTGATCCGGGAGACCCGAACCTGTTCCGCCTCGGTGGATTCACCGTTGCGGATGATCGAGTGGTAGATGTCGTGGGCGACGGAGGCCGACGCCGTGATGGCGAGTCCGGCGACCACTGCGAGCACGGTGGCGAACGCCACTGCGGAGATCGCGGCCATGAAGAAGGAGCCACCGAGTTCGAGCGCGAGCAGCGGTGCCGCGGAGTTCTGCCCGCCGGGCGCACCGAGGATGCGGTCCGGTCCGACCATCGCTGCTGCGGCGTAGCCGAGCATCAGGGTCATGAGGTAGAAGGCGCCGATGAGCACGATGGCCCAGGTGACGGAGCGGCGGGCTTCACGTGCGGTCGGGACGGTGTAGAAGCGCATCAGCACGTGCGGGAGACCCGCGGTGCCGAGAACCAGGGTCAGACCCAGGGAGATGAAGTCGATCTTGGTGACGCTGTCCTTGCCGAACTTGAGACCGGGCTCCAGAATCGCGTGGGCGTCGTAGCCCTTGCTGGCGAGGTAGTCGGACTCGGCGTGTTTCTGCACGGCTGCGTCGAGCAGCGTCGGGAAGGAACCGACCTTGATGAAGATCAGTGCGGTCATGATACCGACGCCACCGACCAGGAGGACGGCCTTGATCATCTGGACGTAGGTCGTGCCCTTCATACCGCCGAAGAGCACGTAGGCGATCATGATGACACCCACGACGGCGACGACGATGGCCTGCTGCGACTTGTCGTGCACATTCAGCAGGACGGCGACCAGCGAACCGGCACCGGCCATCTGAGCGATGAGGTAGAAGAGCGACACGAACAGGGTGCCGAGTGCGGCGGCCATCCGGACGGGCTTCTGATTGAGTCGGAACGACAGGACGTCGGCCATCGTGAACTTACCGGTGTTCCGCAGCGGCTCGGCGACGAGCAGCAGCGCGACCAACCAGGCCACGAAGAAGCCGATGGAGTAGAGGAAGCCGTCGTATCCCGCGAGGGCGACGGCACCGACGATACCGAGGAAGGAGGCGGCGGACAGGTAATCGCCCGCGATGGCGAGTCCGTTCTGCTTACCGGAGAACTGGGCGCCACCGGTGTAGAAGTCGGAGGCCTCACTGGTGGACTTACCCACCTTGATGACGACACCCATCGTGACGACGATGAAGATGATGAAGACGGCGATATTCAGGATCGGATTACCGGCCTGCGCGCCCACTTCCTGGGCGGAGTAACTGATGGTGTTATTCATGAGAGGTATTAGCCTTCCATTCTCTCACGGATCGCTGCCGCCTTGGGCTCGATCTTCTTGTTGGCAAAGTTGACGTAGATCCAGGTGATGGCGAAGGTGGTCACGAACTGGAGAAGTCCCATGATCACGCCCCAGTTGACGTTGCCGAACACCGGGGTTCCCATCCAGTCCTTCGCGTAGACCGCGAGGAAGACGTAGAACATGTACCAGAGGAAGAACGCGATACTCATCGGGAAGGCGAACCCGCGGAACGTCTTCTTGAGGTCGAGGAATTCAGGATCTTTCTGCATGGCCCGGAATTCTGCGGCACCGGGTTCACGGCGCCGCACCGGGGCGGATGAGTCTGCACTCATGTGAGGGTCATCTCGCTTTCTGTAATTAATTTTGACGGAGATTCTGTTCGGGACGGGACGGAAGACCACCGATCGGTCGTCCATCCCCCACTTCGCACACCACGGTCGGAGGCTTGGTGATGGTGACGGAACTGGTCCGCCGGACATCATTGTGCAAGCGATCACAAAACAAGGTGTAGGTGTGAAGTTACCTAGCTCACGTTGCAATGTGAAAGCTAATCGCCGGAATAACTGCATTCGCAGCTTTTCCCCACCCCCACAAAAGCCACTGGCCAGCACTTTCCCCATTCGTCAACAACCCCCCATCGCCCGCATGTTCGGGCGTTGTGAAGATTGCGAATCCGTGTTTCCGCCCCGTGGAGCGCCGGAAGCACCCCGGAACGGCCCCCCGGTGAGTGCTTCAGCCCTCTAAAGCGAAGATCCTCACGGCCTGACCGGACCGTTTCTGCCCGATCCACCATGACAACTCGATCAGTGCGGCCCCGACACCGCCCACGATGAGCGCCCGACACAGCAGTCCGGGATCGGAGGCATCCAGGAAGAGCAGGCGTGCGAGCGGCGGCACCGAGAAAATGACGACGTAGGCGACCGCTCCACTGGCGATCAGCGCGATCCGCCACCACTGGTACGGTCGGGCGACCACGGCGAGCACCCAGAGCGCCATGACGAGGGTCACCGTGAGGGTGGCCGTTCCCGCCTGCCTCACCTCCATGGCCGGCGCGTGAGCCCCCGGGTTCACGAGGAGCCAGAACGCCACGGTGAACACCCCGATCAGCAATCCCGAGGGAAGGGCGAGACGGAGGACCCGGGCAACGAATCCCGGCCGGGCCCGCTCATGATTCGGGGCGAGTGACAGGACGAACGCCGGGATCCCGATCGTGAACCAGCCGATCATCGTGACGTGGATCGGCTGGAAGGGAAAGGTCACCCCGAACAACCCGACGACCAGAGCCAGCACGATCGAGTAGATGGTCTTGGTCAGGAAGAGATTCGCGACGCGCTCGATGTTGCCGATGACCCGTCGTCCCTCCGCAACGACGTGCGGCAGGGTGGCGAAGCGGTTGTCCAGGAGCACCACCTGCGCGACCGATCTCGTGGCGGGGGAACCCGATCCCATGGCGACCCCGATCGACGCATCCTTCAGCGCCAGCACGTCATTGACGCCGTCGCCGGTCATCGCGACGGTGTGCCCCTGCGATCTCAGCGCCACCACCATGTCGCGTTTCTGCTCAGGGGTGACGCGGCCGAACACCGTCCCCTCACTCACCTGCCGGACGAAGTCGGGATCATCGGCCACAGGAAGCTCGCGTGCGTCGACGACCTTGCCAGTCAGCCCGAGTGATGCGGCGACGGCACCGACCGAGACGGCGTTGTCGCCGGAGATGACCTTCACCTCCACCCCTTCACGGGCGAAGAACTCCAGCGTCTCCCGGGCGTCCTCCCGGATCTTCTGCCGCAGCACCACCAGGGCACACGGGGTCAGTGACGCACAGCCCGGCGCGGCGGGCGACGCCGAGACATCCCCGAGTGCCTTCGCCCGGCAGAGCATCAGCACGCGGAGACCACGGTCCATGTAGGGTTCCACCGCGGCGAGTGCCGGATCCCCGTCCGCGACGAGGACATCGGGCGCGCCGAGGACCCAGTCCCCCGTCCGCACGGTGGACACACCGGACCATTTCCGGGCGGAATCGAAGGGGATCGTCGAGGTCACACCGTCGGGTTCGACATCGGTGACCTCCTCCGCGATCGCCTGCATGGTGTCGTTCCGGTGATCGTCCGCGGCTGCGATCGTGGCGAGTACCCGGCGCGCCAGTTCGGCGTCCGAGCGGCCACCCACGGGGACTATCCCGTCGAGCTCCATCCGGTTCTCGGTCAGGGTGCCGGTTTTGTCGGCGCAGACGAGATCGACGCGGGCGAGGCCCTCGATCGCGGGCAGCTCGTTTATCAGCGCCTTGCGTTTACCCAGCCGGACGACCCCGACCGCGAAGGCGATGGAGGTCATCAGCACGAGTCCCTCGGGGACCATCGGGACGAGGGCCGCGACCATGGACAGAACGGCTTCCCTCCACGGGGCACCGGTCCGCCCGAGCTGGGTCCACACGGTGAGGACGCCCGTGGGAATGAGCAGCCAGGTGATGATCCGGAGAATCCGGTTTATGCCGTCCATCAGCTGCGAATCCGTCAACGTGAACCGGCCCGCTTCCGCGATGAGCTTAGCCTGGTAGGAGTCCTCCCCGATGGCGGTCGCCTGATACCTCCCCGACCCTGCGGTGACATACGATCCTGAACGGATCTCGTCCCCGCTCTGTTTGACCACCGCGTCGGATTCCCCGGTGAGCATGGATTCATCGACCTCGAGGGCGTCGGCGGAACGCACGTAGCCGTCGACGACGATCTGGTCCCCCGGACCGACGTCGATGAGATCATCGAGGACTATCTCATCGCGGACGATCTCGGCTGTCACCCCGTCCCGGACCACCCGGGGCATGGATTCGCCGAGGATGGTGAGTTTGTCCAGGGTGCGCTTGGCGCGAAGCTCCTGGATGATGCCGATCGCCGAGTTGGCCACGATGAGCAGACCGAAGGCCGCGTTGATGATCGATCCGGTGATGAGGACGATGACCAGCAGCACGCCGAGGATCGCGTTGATCCGGGTGAATATGTTGCTCCGGACGATGTCCGGGACACTGCGTCCGGTACGCCGTACCGCGTGATTGACCTTCCCCGACTCCATCCGCTCCCGGACGGTCCCGGAGTCGAGCCCCTCCGGGCCGGTTGTGTAGCCGGTCGTGGCGACAGCGGTGGCTGCTGGATCCATGTTCATGGCGCCAACTCTAATCCGCGGGACCCCGGCTGACAGCATTCACCGTCGGATGTCCGCAAGTCGGCTGTTCAGCCCGCCGGGCCGCCGTACGCAGGTACTTCAGAGATCGGCCTCCGGTGTCCGCCGTGACGGATCAGCGACCGGTGAACTCTGCCGGCCGCTTCTCCGACCTGGCCTTCCGTGCCTCAGCCGCGTCCTCACTCGCCCAGCAGATGTCGTGGAGTTCGCGGGCCGCGGCTCCGGTTCCCGCGGCCACGTTCCCGGTGTCGTTGAGCGCGAGTTTGAGCTGTCTCACCGACAGTGGCGCGAGTATCGCGACCCGAGCCGCCAGTTCCTCCGCGTCCCGGGAGCTGCCGGAGACGTTGGCGAAACCGCAGTCCGCGGCTTCCGTGGCAGACATCCGGAGCCCACCGAGCATCAGCCCCCGGGCACGGGAACCACCGATGAGGTCGACGCACCGGCCGACCGTCCAGTCGTCGAGGGCGATCCCCAGGGACGCGGGTGGGAGTCCGAACCAGGCATCCGGGCCGACGACACGCAGATCGCTGGCCAGGGCCAGCTGCAGTCCCGCACCGACACAGGGTCCCTGGATGTCGGCGATCACCGGCAGCGGACACTCCACCAGGGCACGGAGGAGTTCGCCCAGGGTGGAGAGAAATTCGGGTGAGTGCGCCCGGTTGAGGTCGGCCCCGGCGCAGAATGCCGGTGGCGCGCCCCGGAGCAGCAGCACCCTGGGTACGGTCCCTCTTCCCGGACGGATCCCCTCCTCACCCGCGGCACGGACGGCTCCGGTCAGCGTGGCACACAGGCCGATGTCGAGGGCGTTGCGGACACGGGGCCGATTCAGGGTGAGCACCCTGAACCCGTCCCCGTCGTGTGCGTGGAGACTCGGATCCCCGGTTTCCTGTTCCGGACTCATTCTTCGGGGAACGTCAGCGGGTCGGGACCGATCCGTCCGGCGATGGTGGAATCGTCCAGCGACGTGATGCACTCCATGTCCCGGTCACCGAGCTGGAAGTCGAAGATGTCGAAGTTCTCGCTGATCCGCTTCGGGTGCGCCGACTTGGGGATGATGATGTTGCCCAGCTGGAGGTGCCACCGGAGCATCACCTGCGCCGGGGTCCGGTCGTGTTCCTCGGCGATCCGCCGGATCACCGGGTCATCGAGTCCCCTGCCGCGGCCGATCGGGGACCATGCCTCGGTGGCGACCCCCCGCTCGCGGTTGACCTCGCGGAGTTCCGTCTGGGAGAACCCCGGGTGCAGTTCGATCTGGTTGAGGACGGGGGTGATCCCGGTGCCGGAGATCACCTCATCCAGGGTCTCGGCGTAGAAGTTCGAGACACCGATCGACCGGATACTGCCGAACCCCTGGAGCTTCGCCATCGATCTGAAGGTCTCCACCGCGAGCCCCTTCCGGGGGCAGGGCCAGTGGATGAGGTAGCAGTCCACATAGTCCAGTCCGAGCCTGGACAGTGATTCCTGGAAGGCACGGGTCGATTCCTCGGCACCCTGGCGGTCGTTCCACAGTTTGGTGGTGACGAACAGCTCCTCGCGGGTGACGTCACCTGCCGCGATGGCGTCCCGGATGGCGTTGCCCACCTGCTCCTCGTTGCCGTAGATGGCGGCGGTGTCGATGTGCCGGTAGCCGACCTCGATGGCGTGCCGGACCGCGGTGACGCACTCGTCGTCCTTCAGCTTGTAGACACCGAATCCGAGCTGCGGTATCTCGTTGCCGTCGTTCAGGGTCACGGTCGTGGGAAAGGTCTTCTCAGTCATGGGCCCCATTGAACACCCATGTCCGGGGACGCGCACGGGGTCCACGGACACGGGGGCAGCGGACCCGTCTCCCCGTTCAGACAGAATCCAGACAACCTAGAGGGGTAGATTCTTGACAGTTTGTTGTGTTTATACAACACTTTAGTTCATGTCTCCATCAAAGAGGCCGACGCGGCCAATCTACAACCGCATCAAGGTCCTGCGGACGGAACGCGGGATGTCACGCGCCGACCTGGCGGCGGTCATCGAGGTCAATCCACAGACCGTCGGCGCCCTCGAGCGCGGCGACCACTACCCCAGCCTCGATCTGGCGATGCGTATCGCCGAAACCTTCCACTTACCGGTCGAGGCGGTGTTCTCCCGCGAGGAGTTCAGCCCCATGTCCCACGACCTCTACCCCTCACCGGTGACACGGTGAACGCACGGAAAGGAGCACGACAATGACCACATCCAGGACAATCGCACCGACCGCCCGCCTGCGCGGGCGGCGTCTTCTCGCCGGATCATTCACGGCGGCCACCGCCGTCGCGGGCCTGATCGTGATCGGGATCGGGACGGGCACGGTTCCCGTCTATCCGTTCGCAGCCGTCTGCCTCATTCTCGCTGTTCTGTCCAACCGACTCGGCACGGTGACCGGGATGAACGACCGGTCCCGCGATCTGGACGAATACGAGCACGCACGGAGATCGCACCGTCGCGAGCAGGCCCTGTGGATACTGTCGGCCTGCGCCGGCGTCAGTGCGCTGGTCATCGGGGTCTCCGCGGAATCCGGTTCGGTGGATCTGATCCGTGCCACCACCGCGTTCCTCCTCCTTGCGGTCCTTTTCTCCCTGACCTGGCCGAACCTGGTGACCGCGTGGATCACACCGGACACGGAGGAGGAATGACCGGCCGCAGGCCCTCCCCGGCGACCCGCTACAGACGGCGCCGACTGAACAGTTTCGAACGTCGGCGTGACGTGCTGGACTCCCGGTTCCACCGGTGGCGAAACCTCCGCCACCGGCGGGCCCTGGTTCTCCTGTTCTGCGGGGTCTACCTCACCGGGGTGACACTCAGCGTCGCGGCGGTACTCCGTGAACAGGCGACCCTGCTCGCCATGACCGCGGCTCTGTGTCTGGCGTCCTGTGCCATCTGGTCCATGATCCGCACGCTGATCCGACTGGAGGACATGGCGCCGCCGGAGTTCCTCGACGAATACGAGCTGGAGAGACAGCTCCGACTACGCGCCACGACAACCCACTTCTACTACGCGATCGGTCTGGTCTACGCCGGAATCGTCACCTTCGGATCGGTCTGGGCGCTGGACAGAGGGTGGGCGATGCGCGATCTGTACGACCTGACGTACACGACCGGCATGACGATGTTCCTCATCATCGGTCTGATCGGCGCCATCCCCGGACTCGTCCTCGCGTGGACCCTGCCCGACCCCACCGACCCCGATCTGCTGTTCCCCGACGCGGACTGAAAAACCAGTAAGGAAGAAAAACCATGACACGCTCACCATCCCCGCTCGTCATCGACGGGATATCCAAGAGATACGGCGACCTCACCGCCCTCGACGGCATGACCTTCACCGTGCACCCCGGCGAGATCTACGGCTTCGTCGGATCCAACGGGGCCGGCAAGTCGACCACCATGCGCATCGCACTCGGGGTCATCGCAGCCGACTCCGGAGAGGTCCGGCTCGGTGACGAACCGCTCACCGAATCCTCCCGTCGACGCATCGGCTACATGCCCGAGGAGCGGGGCCTCTACCCGAAGGAGAAGATCGGCGCACAGCTGACCTACCTGGCGCGGTTGCACGGCGTCGACAAGCGCTCAGCCGAGAACCGCACCACCGGTCTCCTTGAGCAGCTCGGTCTCAGTGCGCGTGCCGACGATCAGCTCGAGTCACTCTCCCTCGGCAACCAGCAGCGCGTGCAGCTGGCCGCCGCCCTCGTCCACGACCCGGACGTCCTCGTTTTGGATGAACCGTTCTCGGGACTCGATCCCGTGGCGGTGAACGTGATGAGCGACATCCTCGTCGAGCGGGCGGATGCGGGGGTCCCGGTCCTGTTCTCCTCCCACCAGCTCGACCTCGTCCAACGTCTCTGCCACCGCGTCGGGATCATTGCCTCAGGCCGGATGCGCGCGGAAGGCACCGTCGATGAGCTCCGGGACACCGGTGAGGACACCTACGAGGTGCGTGTCGACACCCCGGGTGACTGGTGGCGGTCGGTGCCCGGCATCCGCCGGGCCGGGGGAAGCGACACCGCGACGCTACTCACCCTCGACCCCGGATCCCCGGCCACCGACCAGGACATCCTGCGCGCCGCCATGGCCGCCGGTCCCGTCCATCATTTCACCCGCCGTCGCCCCGACCTGTCCGACCTGTTCCAGGAAGTAGTGAAACCATGAGCCATCCGACCGACACCTATTCTTCGACTGCAGCGATCCGGCTGATCGCCGCCCGTGAGGCACGCGCCGTACTCACCCGGAAATCCGTCTGGGTGACCCTCGCCATCATGCTCGCCGCCGTACTCGGCGGTCTCGGATGGGGAGCCTGGCAGGGATCGAAGGAGAGCGCACCACAGGTCATCGGCTACGTCGGCGCGGAGCCCGCAGCGCTCGCCGCCGTAGCCGGCGACAACGGTGACGGGCCCGCGATGGAATCCGCCGGGTACCCGGACCGGGACACGGCACTCGCAGCGCTCTCCGACGGGGACATCGACGCCATCTACCGGCCCGCGGAGTCGGGGACGGGATGGGAGCTGGTCTCCGAGTCGTCCGTCGACACGGACTCACTCACGGCTCTCCGGGCGGCGCAGGGAGCGATCGCACGGGACGGGTTGCTCACCGAGTTCGGGATCAGTGGCGAACAGGTCGCCGAGATCACCGCCGCCGGTACGGTGACGACCGTCCGTGTCGAAGGTGGATCGGACGGCGGGGCCTTCGGTGACCCGCGTACGGCGGGCACGGTCATGGTCACCCTGATCGGTCTCGGCGTTCTGGTGATGTCGGTGATGATGTTCGCGATCACCATCGGCTCCGCGGTCATCGAGGAGAAGTCCTCCCGGGTCGTGGAGCTCATGGTCGCCACGGTCCGTCCCCTGGACCTGCTGTGGGGCAAGATCATCGGCGTCGGCGGCGTGGGGTTGGTGTTCGTCGCCACGCTGTTCGCCGTCACGGCCGCGGGGATCGGCCTCACCGGGATCGGCGAACGCTTCGACGTCGAGATCGACCTCACCGTTCTCCCCGTCCTGCTGCTGTTCTACGTCCTCGGATACCTCTTCTTCTCGGTGCTCTACGCGGCTGCCGGGTCGCTGGTGTCCCGGATGGAGGATTTCCAGGGTGTGCAGACACCGGTGATCCTGCTGCTGATGGCCGTGATGTATGTCCCCTTCTTCGGTCTGACGCAGGTCGACTCGACGTTCATGCGGACAGTCGCCTGGGTGCCGCCGTTCTCCTCGTCGACGATTCCCCTGCAGTACGCGGTGGGCAACGTCGGTGTCGGAGGGGTCCTGGGCGCGGCCCTCATCCTCGCCCTCGCGACCGTCGCCACGAGCTGGCTGGCCGCCCGGATCTACCGCTCGTCGATCCTGCACACCGGTTCACCCGTCGGGTGGTTGAAGGCACTGGGTGGGGTACGGCGGGGCTGACCCGGACCAGCCCCGGGCGGCCGCTCCGGCGGCTACAGTGTCAGCCATGACGAACACCACCTCCCACGACCTCATCGATCAGGTTCTCGACCCCGGGTCCTTCATCTCCTGGGACACCCCACCCGTGTACGGAGACATCAGCGACGACTACCGGGCGACCCTCGACCGGGCCCGGGAGAAGTCGGGGGTGGACGAGGCGGTGATCACCGGCGAGGGAACCGTCAACGGGGCGCGGGTGGCGTTCGTCCTGAGTGAGTTCGGGTTCCTCGGTGGTTCAATCGGGGCGGCGACCGCCCGCCGGATCATCGACGGGATCCACCGGGCGACGGAGGGTGGGCTCCCGTTGCTGATCTCGCCCGCGTCCGGCGGAACACGGATGCAGGAGGGCACCCCGGCGTTCGCGCTGATGGTCTCCATAACGACCGCGGTCTACCGGCACAAGGACGCCCACCTGCCGTTCCTGGTGTACCTCCGGAACCCCACGACCGGTGGGGTGATGGCGTCCTGGGGCTCCGCGGGGCACTTCACCTTCGCGGAGCCCGGCGCACTGCTGGGATTCCTCGGCCCGAGGGTCGTCGAGCTCACCACGGGCACCCCGATGCCGGAGGGCGTGCAACGCGCGGAGAACCTGGCGGCCCGCGGCGTCATCGACGGCGTCGTCTCACCGGGCCAGCTGCGGGAGGCCGTGGTGAAGATCGTCGATGTCCTGCGTCCCCAGACCACTGACGCGCACTCCATCGACGGCGCGGCGACGACGGCCCCGGACAAGCCCCGGATCGACGTGTGGGACGCGATCACCGCCACCCGCCGCACCGACAGGCCCGGGCTGCGGAGCCTGGTCGGGCGACTCTCCGAACACCTCATCCAGTTGTCCGGGACCGGCGACGGCCGCGTATCCCCCGCCGTCATCGTCGCCCTGACCCGGATCAAGGGACAGCCCTGCGTGCTCATCGGCCAGGACCGGCACGCCCAGCCGCCGCACGCGGACACCGAGCTCGGCCCGGCTGCGCTCCGCTTCGCGCGCCGCGGTGTGGCGCTGGCCCACGGCCTCGGCCTGCCGCTGGTCAGTGTCATCGACACACCGGGAGCGGAGTTGTCCGCCGCTGCCGAGGAGGCCGGGATGGCGGGGTCGATCGCCCGGACCCTCGGGGAGCTCGTCGACGTCGACGTCCCGACGGTTTCCGTGATCCTCGGACAGGGATGCGGCGGCGGGGCGCTGGCGATGCTGCCCGCCGACACCGTCCTGGCGTCCGAACACGCCTGGCTCTCCCCGCTTCCGCCCGAGGGCGCCTCGGCCATCATCCACCGGGACACGGCCCACGCCCCGGAGATGATGCGTGAGCAGCGGGTCTCGGCGTTCGCGCTGCGGGAGGCGGGCATCGTGGACACGCTCATCCCGGAGAACCCCGACGCGGCGGACGAACCGGACGAGTTCATCACCCGGGTCCTCTGCTCCGTCGCCGCCGCCCTCCGGGATCTGGCGTCCGATCCGACCAGGGTCGGCCGCGAGCACAGGTTCCGGCACTACGAGCGGTGGGCCATCGAACAGGGGTGAGAACCGCGTGAACGAAAAACCGCCGCCCGGCCAGTTCGGCCGGGCGGCGGTTTCTTCATTGTGCGGACGGAGCTGTGTCCGGCCGTCAGCCGACGCTGATCAGGTCGATCACGAAGACCAGGGTGCGGCCGGACAGGGGATGTCCACCGCCGGCGGGACCGTAGGCGGCCTCCGGCGGGATGGTCAGCTGACGACGACCACCGACCTTCATGCCCGGAATCCCCTCCTGCCATCCCGCGATGAGGCGGTGAAGGGGGAACTCTATGGTCTGTCCACGGTCCCACGAGGAGTCGAACTCCTCGCCCGTCTCGAAGTCGACACCGACGTAGTGCACCTCCACCAGTCCGTTCGACTGCGCTTCGGGGCCGTCGCCTTCGATGAGGTCGACGATGACGATGTCCTCCGGGGCGGGGCCAGTCTGTGCTTCGATCGTGGGCTTGTCCATGAACGCTCCTTGGGGCTTTAGACGTGATGGGCGGGGTCACGGTGGAGCCCGGACCATCAGATTCGGGGGTCGGTGACGCCGGAAGCCACCTTACGTGGGATTTCTTGCCTTGAAGAAATCCGGGGGCTGCCGGACACGGAGGAACCCGCGGAGAACCGCGGGTTCCTCCACCGGTACCGGTGGTGTGTTTAACGCTCCGGACGCGGCACGAATTCGCGCAGGGTCTCGCCGGTGTAGATCTGGCGCGGGCGGTAGATCTTCGAACCGGGGTTCTCGATGAGCTCGCGGTACTGGGCGATCCAGCCCGGCAGGCGGCCCATGGCGAAGAGCACGGTGAAGAAGTCCGTCGGGAAGCCCATCGCACGGTAGATGAGACCCGTGTAGAAGTCGACGTTCGGGTACAGCTTGCGGGAGATGAAGTAGTCGTCCGCGAGGGCGATCTCCTCCAGGTTCAGGGCGAGATCGAGCAGCTCGTCGCCGCCCATCTTCTCCAGCACCTCGTGCGCGGTGGACTTGATGATCGCGGCACGCGGATCGTAGTTCTTGTAGACACGGTGACCGAAGCCCATGAGGCGGACACCGGCCTCCTTGTTCTTGACGCGGGTCATGAAGTCGGTCGCATCGCCTCCGTTGGCCTTGATCTCGTCGAGCATCTCGAGTACAGCCTGGTTCGCGCCACCGTGGAGCGGACCGGAGAGCGCGTTGATGCCCGCGGCGATGGAGACGAACATGTTCGCCTGGGCGGAGGCGACCATACGGACCGTCGAGGTGGAGCAGTTCTGCTCGTGATCGGCGTGCAGGATGAGCAGCTGATCGAGGGCCTTGGACATGACCGGGTCGACCTCGTACTCCTCGGTCGGGAAACCGAACATCATCCGCAGGAAGTTCTCCCGGGCGTTGAGCTTGTTGTCCGGGTACATCCACGGCTCACCGTGGCGGGCGCGGTGCGCCATCGCAGCCAGCATCGGGACCTTGGCCATCAGGCGGACCGTGGCCTTGTCGCGGTGCTCCGGATCCAGCGGATCCAGGGAGTCCTGGTAGTAGGTGGAGAGAATGTTGAGGGAGGAAGCCAGGACGGACATCGGGTGCGCGTCGCGGGGGAACACCCGGAACTGGCTCTTGAAATCCTCGTCGATGAGGGTGTGGTGACGGACTTCGTCGTTGAACTTCGTGAGCTGCTCCTGCGTGGGAAGCTCACCGTGGATCAGCAGGTAGGAGACCTCGTTGAAGGTCGCCTTCTCCGCGAGGTCCTCGATGGCGTAACCGCGGTAGCGCAGAATGCCCTTGTCACCGTCGATGAAGGTGATAGCGGACTCCGTGGAGCCGGTGCTGACATAGCCCGGGTCGTAGGTGACGAGTCCGGTCTCAGCGAGCATCTTGCCCAGGACGATGCCGTCCTGACCTTCGGAAGCCCGCTTGATGTCCATCTCGAACTCACCACCGGGGTAGTGAAGTACGGCCTTGTCCTTGTTGTCAGTTGCCACAATGTACCTTTCAAGCTTTGTCAAGTGTCACCCTCCCGGATCTGGGACGGCCATTGCACCGCAGTGCACCGCAGCGTGTTCCGCCGCGTCGGACTTCCACGCCCACCGAGAGGTGTTGCCCGGACCACAGTCCGGATAATCACCTCCACGCTATACGGTTTGCCACGCGCAGGCATCAATTTCGGTTGCACCCACGGCATCACGCCCGTTCCACGACGGTCACGGACACGGACACCCGCAACCACCACTTCAGTCGATTCGCCACCGGGCGGCACCGAACGCCCTGAGCACGTGACACTCGCTGTGAAGTTGTCTGTGTTCCCCGAGCTCAGGGGATCTTCGGAGCCCCGGAGCAGGGAACGCACGGCGCCGGTCCGAAAGCTCCGGCAGGTCATGATTTCACGGTCCCACACGGAATACCCAATGGAGTGGGGTGTGGCACAGTTTATCAAATGATGTGACCGTAACGACACGGCAAGTCCACCGCAGACAGCCCCGCTACACCCGCTACGGGGGAGACAAAGACCCCCGGCCACCCCCGTAGACCGCACCGCCCCCGGATCACCGACGCGAGGCCGGGGCCGCGTCCCCGGCGGCCGATGGAACGCGCGGACGGTGGCGCACCCGGACCAGGGGACGCACCCGTGGTCACCGACCGCCCGGTCCACATCCCACTACCCCGGATTGCGCCCCTCATTCACGTCCGGGGACTAGAGTTGCCCGGGTACGGTTGCTGTGTCTGGAGCCGACCACGGAAACAGCCACGGACAGCCACAGGTGATCACAGGTGATCACAGCCCCAGTACCCGACGAGGAAGAACCCCCACACCACCATGACCGACCAGTTCTCGACCCTCCCCGCGAATCTGTTGCCCGCTGACGGCCGCTTCGGCTGCGGCCCGTCAAAAGTCCGTCCCGCGCAGGTCCAGGCCATCGTCGACGGCGCCACCGGAATTGTGGGCACCTCCCACCGCCAGGCTGCCGTCCGCGATGTCGTGGGATCCCTCCGCGAGGGCCTGACCGAACTGTTCAGCCTGCCCGAGGGCTACGAGATCGTCCTGTCTCTCGGTGGCGCCACCGCGTTCTGGGATGCGGCGACCTTCGGCCTGATCCGCGAGCGTTCCGGCCACCTGACCTTCGGGGAGTTCTCGGGGAAGTTCGCGACCGCGGCCAAGAAGGCGCCGTGGCTCGCCGATCCGGAGATCCTCGCGGCTGAGCCCGGCGACGCTCCCACCCCGCAGGCATTCGAGGGCTGCGATGTCATCGCCTGGGCACACAACGAGACGTCGACCGGCGCAATGGTCCCCGTCACCCGCCCCGAGGGATCCGGCGACTCCCTCGTCGTCATCGACGCGACCTCGGGTGCGGGCGGCCTCCCGGTGGCGATGGATCAGGCCGACGCGTACTACTTCTCCCCGCAGAAGTGCTTCGCCTCCGACGGTGGACTCTGGTTCGCCGCGATGAGCCCCGCCGCGATCGAGCGGATCGCCGAGATCAACTCCTCCGACCGGTTCATCCCCGCTTTCCTCAACCTGCAGACGGCCGTGGACAACTCCCGGAAGAACCAGACCTACAACACCCCGGCCGTCGGCACCCTGCTGATGATGGACAACCAGGTCCAGTGGATGAACGCCAACGGGGGCCTCGAGGGCATGGTCCGGCGCACCACCGCCAACTCCCGTGCGCTCTATTCCTGGGCCGACGCCCGGTCCGAGGCCCGGTGTTTCGTCACCGACCCCGCCAATAGGTCCCTGGTCGTCGGCACCATCGACTTCGACGATTCCATCGACGCGGCGCGCATCGCGAAGATCCTGCGCGCGAACGGCATCGTGGATGTCGAGCCCTACCGCAAGCTCGGCCGGAACCAGCTGCGGGTCGGCATGTTCCCCGCGATCGACACGGAGGACATCGAGAAGCTCACCGCAGCCGTCGATTACGTCCTCGACGAGGGTCTCGCCGGCGCGTAGCCGGACCGCTCCACCCACTCGGGGAAGCGCACCACCAACACACCACCGCGACCGGCTCTTCCGACCGGTTCCGCGGTGGTGTGTGCGTTAGAGTGGGATGAGAGCCGGGGTTCTCTCCGGCGTGTACGGTTCCATCAGAGCACACAGGGAGATCGCATGCGGGAGCTCAACGTCATACCCGAGGAATCAACGCCCGGGTCGCTGGTTCTCCGCCCTGCCGACCACGATCCGGACGCCGGCGACGGCGGGCAGTTCTTCCTCGTCGTCGACGACGCCCTCCGCGCGGTGATCACCGGATCCGGGGACGACGGCACCGCCGAAGGGAGCGACCGTGGGCGCCGGGACACCGATCCCGCCCCCACCCCAGAGAAGGACGCGCCGTCGGCCCCCCGCACCACCCGCGAACCCGATCCCCGGCTGTCCGCACCGCTGACCATGAGTCCCCGGGACATCCAGGCCCGGATCAGGGGCGGCGCGAACATCACCGAGCTGGCGGCCGAGTGCGGGGTCCCGGAGAGCCGCATCGAGCCGTTCGCCCACCCGGTACTCCTCGAACGCGGCCGCATCGCCGACATGGCGAAGCAGGCGCATCCCGTCCGCGACGACGGTCCCGCCCCCCTCACCCTGTGGGAGGTCCTCGCCACCGCCCTCGCTGCCCGGGGCGACGATCTGGGCGACAGCGAATGGGACGCCTACCGGGAAGCCGGCGGCCAGTGGGTCATCCTGGTCACCTGGCTCGAGGGGCAGACCCGGACCACCGCGGAGTGGTCGTACCACCGTCAGGGAATCAGCAACGCGACGGCGGTGGCGCGGAATTCGGTCGCGGCAGCCCTGCTCGACCCGAACTTCGGGCGTCCCTCACGCCCACTGAACCCGGTCCGTGAATCCGGCGATGACGCCCCCGGTGATCAGCGGCATTCCTCCGGGGACCCCGGTACCGGATCCACCGACCGGCGGAACGACGGTCGGGACACCGCCGGGACCGGTACCCCGCAGGCGGACGGAGAGAACGACGAGTTCCTCCGCCATCCGGACGAGGACCCGCAGCGACGCCCCCGCCGCAGGGCGATAACCCCGCACTGGGAGGACGTCCTGCTGGGTGTACGGACCAACACGAAACGACCGAGGAACTGAACGCAAGGTGAGCACCTCCGCCCACAGCGGCGCCGTTGTCACGATCTGGTTCGTCACCACGACGGACCCGGCGGCCGTCATCGCCGGCGAACCCCGCTCCGACCGGGGATTCGGCCGTAAGTACCTGGCTCAACTCAATCCGGCATGGCCGATAACGCCGATCGGGCAGTTCGCGTTGAACCGCAGTGCCCCCGCCTCCACCGGCGAGTACTACATCGCCGGGTACCCGGGAATCACCCTGGTCCAGACGGTCATCGGGGACGTCCGCCGCCTGTCCGAACTGGACCCCCGCCTGCTCACCTCACTGCCCGCGAACGACGTCTACGTCTTCGCGACGGACACCGCGACGGACTTCGGCGGTATCGCCCACTTCCGTGACGGTGAGGTCGTGCGTTCACTGTGCGCCCGACGGGACCGGCTGTACGAGGACATCGGTCTACCGGACCCGTTCGAACTACCCTTCTGGGCTGGTGATCACGATGACGGAAACGGTTCCGGGATCGATCTGCCCTTCCATCCCGTGGACCTGGTCCCCGCGGCCCAGCGGGCGTGGCTGGGATTCGACCTCGCGGCCGACGGCCCCGACGTCCACGTGACGGCCTTCGCCGTCGACGGCCGCCCGGAGCCCCGTTTCCTCGACGGGCCGGACCGCCGTGTGGCAGCGGACCTCGACAGCGTCGTGGGTCGTGCCTCATCGAAACTCGGTATCTCGGTGCGTGATCCCGGATACGACGACTACGAGACCCATGACAGCGGTGACGGGGACGGCGACGAGTTCCGTCGGCTGGCGGAGGCCGGTGCCGCGGCCGCCCGCCGGATCGGACGGAACGTCGCGCGCCGCGGCCGGCGTCTGGGGGCGACCATCGGGCAGAAACTACGGCACACCGACCATCCCTGACGCTCCGGCACGGCGTGTCCGGCCCGCGTCACCGGGGCCCGACCGGTGACGTCCTCAGCGCAGACTGCGCTGCCGCTCATAGAACGCGACGGCGGCTGCGGTGGCCAGATTGAGTGAATCGGTCCCGGGGGCCATCGGTATACGGGCCCGGACATCGGTCGCCCGCATCGCGTGTTCCGAGAGCCCGGGTCCTTCAGCGCCGACGAGAAGTGCCAGCCTGTCCACCGGTTCGCCGTCGGACCGGGTGACGGCGTCGGCGAGGTGCACGGCGGCCGGATCCGGGGTCAGGGAGAGCAGGGTGAACCCGTCGGCCCGCAGATCCGCCAGTCCGCGCTGCCACGTCGTGGGCGTGCCGGGCAGGTGCGCGAACGGCGTCCTCAGGACATGCCCCATGGAGACCCGGACGACCCTGCGGTAGAGCGGATCGGCGCAGCCGGCGCCGAAGAGCACCGCGTCCACGCCCAGTCCCGCGGCGTTGCGGAACAGCGAGCCGATGTTCTCGTGGTCGCCGACACCCTCGAGCACCGCGATGGTTCGGGCGTTCTCGATCGCGGCACCGACACCCATGCCCGCTACCCGGTCTGCCGCGGCCAGCAGTCCCCGGTGCATATCGAAACCCACGGTCTCGGCGAGCGTCCGTCGCTCCACCTCGTAGACGGCGATGTCGTCGGCGGCGACCATCCGGGTGATCTCCGGGTCCGCGAGGAACTCGTCGAGCCGGTTGCCGAAACCGACGATGGAACGCACCGGGAACCGGGAGGCGAGGAGCCTGCCGACGACCAGTGGTCCCTCGGCGATCACCAGCCCCTTACCGCCCGGAAGATCGGGCCGGTTGTCGGAGTGGTTGAGATCCCGGTAGTCGCGGAGACGGGGATCATCGGATGAGGTGACGGGTATGCGCAACACGCTGCCATCGTAGGACACGGCCCCGACCTGACACACGGAAGGCGCCGGTCCCGCCCGCGGGAAAGCGGTGTCGGGGCCGGCGCCGTCGGCTCGGGGTGAGGGGCTACGCGATGGCGTGCATCACCGGGTCGATGGTGAAGTAGACCATGAACAGCGCGGAGATCAGCCACAGCAGCCAGTGGACCTTCTTCGCCTGTCCGCCGGCCAGGGCCATCAGGACGTAGGCGATGAACCCGACGCCGATGCCGTTCGCGATCGAGTAGGTGAACGGCATGATCACGATGGTCAGGAACGCGGGGAGCGCGATGTGGAACTCGGTGAAGTCGATGTCCACGACCTGTCCCATCATCATCGCACCGACGACGACGAGCACGGGCGCCGCGGCCTCGATCGGAACGACCTCGTAGAGCGGGGTGAGGAACATCGCGGCGAGGAACAGGACGCCGGTGACGACGTTCGCGAGACCGGTGCGGGCGCCGTCCGCGATACCGGCGGCGGAATCGATGTAGACCGTGTTCGACGACGCGGAGACGCCGCCGCCGACGATGGCGCCGGCACCCTCGACGATCAGGGCGCGCTTCATGTCCGGGAGGTTGCCGTTCTCGTCGACGAGGCGCCCCTGCTTGCCCAGCGCGGTCATGGTGCCCATGGCGTCGAAGAAGTTCGCCAGCACGAGGGTGAACACGAGCAGCGAGGCCGCGAGGACGCCGATGCGGCTGAAGGCACCGATGAGGTCGACCGCACCGACGAGTGACAGGTCCGGCGCGCCGCCGACGGTGTCGGGGAGCTGGGGCACGGCCAGTGACCAGCCGGTGGGAACCGGCTTTCCTTCGACGAAGGAGGGGCCGGAGTCGGTGAGTGCCTCGACGATCATGGCGATGACCGTGGTCGCGACGATACCGATGAACAGTCCGCCGCGGACCCTGCGGGTGACGAGGATTCCGCAGATGATGAGTCCGGCGCAGAACACGAACGTCGGCCAGGAGCCGATCGAGCCGTTGATGCCGAGGCCGACCGGGACCGTGGTGCCCGCGGCATCGGGGATACGACGCACGAAACCGGCGTCGACGAGTCCGATGAGGGCGATGAACAGGCCGATGCCGACGCCCATCGCGGCCTTCAGGGAGTGGGGGATCGCCTCGAACACGGCGACCCGGAATCCGGACACCGCGAGGATCACGATGATGATGCCGTCGATGACCACGAGCCCCATGGCCTCGGGCCAGGTCAGACCCTCGGTGGCCACCAGGGTCACCGCGACGAGCGTGTTGATCCCGAGTCCCGTGGCGATACCGAAGGGGTACCGGGCGATCACACCGAAGGCGATGGTCATCACGCCCGCGGCGAGCGCCGTCACGGCCGCGACCTGCGGGATACCCAGGGTGTCACCGTTGATGTCGGCGGTGGTGCCGATGATCAGCGGGTTGAGGATGATGATGTAGGCCATGGCGAAGAAGGTGACCACGCCGGCCCGGATCTCGGTGCCCACGGAGGAACCGCGGGCGCTGATGTGGAAGAAACGGTCGAGTGCGCCGTCGGACTGGTGTGTCGTCGGCGCGGCAGCGGGAACGCCGCCGTTGCTCTCGGTCATGAGTGTGGGGTGTCTTTCCGTACGTACGGTCAGGGAATGTCACACGCCCTCCCGTCCAACCGGGCAAGAGGAATACTGTGCCACGGATACAATGGCACCGGCACGCACCCGTGGGCAACCGGACTTCCTGCAGGACCGGACGTGATTCGGTGTCTTCCCCGCGCCCGATGGACCGCCCGCCGGACACACCCCGCGGACGCACCCCGACCTCCCGGACCTGACTGTGACAACAATTCTGCTGATAGACAACCACGATTCCTTCACCCATCTGCTCGGCGACCTGATTCACCGCGCGACCGGGATAACCCCCCGCATCCTCCCGAACAATTCCCCCCGGGTCACCCCCGGGCTCATGAGCTCCGCGGATGTGGTCGTCATCTCCCCCGGCCCCGGTTCGCCACACTGCCGCGAGGATCTCGGCGTCTCCGCCGCCGCGATCGCACAGGACCGGGTACCGGTGATCGGCATCTGCCTCGGACATCAGGCCATCGCCCTGGCGGCCGGCGCGACCGTCAACCGCGCCCGCCATCCCCGCCACGGCCTGGCGAGCAGGGTCTCCCATGACGGCACCGGTATCTTCAGCGGTGTCCCCTCCCCCATGGAGGTCGTGCGGTACCACTCACTCGACGTCACCGACCCTCCGCCGAACATCGATGTTCTCGCGCGGGCGGACGACGGCACGATCATGGCACTGCGGCGCACGGACGCCCCGCAGTGGGGCGTCCAGTTCCATCCCGAGTCCATCGGAACGCACCACGGCGAGAGGCTTCTGCGGAACATGGTCGAGGAGGCGCTGCGGTACACCGGATCACGCGGGGCCGACGGCGTGCGCCGGTGGCGGCGGATCCCCGTCTCCGCCCCACCCGGGGCACTCGAGGTCGCCGACGTCTGGCGGAGCAGGTACCCGGCGCTGATCTGGCTCGACGGCTCCGCCTCCGGTACCGGCGGAGCCACGACCGGTGCCGGGGAGAGAGGGGCGGAGTCGACCCTCCCCCGGGCCACCGGAATCGTCGCGGCCGGACATCGCCTGGTCCATCCGGCGGACATCCCCGCAGGCCGGCTCACCCCGGACAGCTCACCGGCCCGGCCCGACATCGTGCCCGGCGCGTTCGGGGTCCTGACCTACGAGGCGTCCGGCGGGTGGGACGGCGCGACCCCGGCGCAGGTCGACCCGGGCGAACAGCTGCTCGTCCCGGACGTCGTCTACCAGTGCGGACCCACCGGAGGGTATCTCACGTTCCCCGCCGACCTGTCGGACGGCGAGGCCCTGGCGCTCCTGCCTGATTCGGGGCCGGGACGCCCCGCCGAGGTTCCGACCGCACCGGCCCTCACCGGCGAGGTCCAGCTGCGGCACGACGCCACAACCTACCGGGAGCTGGTCGAGCGGTGCAGACGCTACATAGAGTTCGGCGAATCCTATGAGCTCTGTCTGACGACACGGGCCACCGCGGAGCTGGCGGAGGATCCGGATCCGTTCGCCCTGTTCCTCCGTCTCCGGCATCTCGCCACGGCACCCCGTGCGGGGTTGTTCATCACCCCGCACCGGTCCGTGCTGTCGGTCTCCCCGGAGCGGTTCGTGACGGTGACCGCAGGCTCGGTCGCGGCGTCCCCGATCAAGGGGACCCGTCCGAGGGGCACGACCCCCGGGCGCGATGCCGCACTGATCGAGGAACTCGCCTCGAGTGTGAAGGACCGTGCGGAGAACATGATGATCGTCGATCTGCTGCGCAACGATCTGGCACGCAGCTGCATTCCCGGCTCCGTGACCGTCCCGGAGCTGTGCGCCGTCCACACCTTCGATCGGGTACACCAGTTGATCTCCACCGTGACGGGTCGGCTCCCGGTGACCTCGACGGGAATCGATGCGGCACTCGCGGCGTTTCCCCCGGGGTCGATGACCGGAGCCCCGAAACAACGCAGCATGGACATCCTCGCGGAGCTCGAGAAGACTCCCCGTGGCGTCTACTCGGGATGCATGGGTTGGTTCTCCGCCAACGGAGACGTGGACCTGTCGGTGCTGATCCGCACCGTGGTGGTCACCGGCAGGACCCTGACCTACGGTGCCGGGGGTGCGGTGACCCGGTTGTCGGATCCCGCGGAGGAATGGGCCGAGGTCATGGTGAAGATGCTCCCGTTCCGGCTGCTCCTGGGAACGGATCTTCCGGGGGAGGACCGATGACCGGCGGTGCCCGGGTCGCCACATCGTTCCGGATGGTCGACGGCCGGGTCCGGTGCTGGGGGGCGCACATGGATCGCCTCGGGCCGTTCCTGTCGGACGGGGCCGAGTCACGCATCCGCTCGGAGCTGCGGAAAGCGGGGCCGGGAGCCTTCAACCCGATGGTGTCGGTGGGACCGGATGGTGTGGAGGAGGTGCTGATCCGTCCGGACCGTGGGTTCAGCGACCGGGTGACCGTCGACGCGGTGGGACACCGGGACCTGCGCCGGTCCCCGACGGTGAAGGGACCCGATCTCGGATGGCTCGCGGACCGGCTGGCGGAGTCCCGGGACCGGGGCGCCGGGGAGGGACTGCTCCTCGACGACTCCGGTCATGTCGTGGAGGCCGTCTACTCCGCGATCCTGGTGCTGGGACGCGGCCGGGCGACGCTCGTCCGGCACCCCCGGTCCCTGCAGTCCACGACGGCCGCCGGGGTCTCCGGCCATCTCCGCCGCGCAGGATGGACGGTGACCGACCGGGCGGAGATCACACCGGGGGAACTCATGGATTCACCCGTCTGGTTACTCAACGCGTTCTCCGGGGTCCGGGCCGTCAGCGGATGGGTCACGGCGGCGGGGGTCACCACCGCGCCGGACGCGACCACCGCCGGCCCGGAGGGCGTCGCCGGGGTCGGTGTGTGGCTCTGGCGGAACGCGACGCAGCTCTAGAACTCGACGGTGGACTCGTCGTCGAACGCGGTCCCCTCCGGCCGGCCGAGGGCGTCCGCGGGTGGAGTGTCCGAATGCGCGCCGCACCCGTACCCGCTGTGCGCGACACGTCCGTCGGCGGCGTACTCGTTGGTGCACACCCCGAAGCTCCCCATGACCTTCTCCGGCAGGGGCACCCAGAAGGCGCAGCTGCCGCAGTGCAGTGCCGCGTGCCGCGCGAACTCACTGGTCGGACCGAAGTCACTTCCCCGCCACCTGTGGAGGGTCTCGTCGAGACCACGCCGGGTGAGTCGCTTGCCGGTGTGCTGACACGGAATCGCGGGACGGTCCGGGCCCGTGGTGTCGTCGAGCTCGGCGGCGTCGACGAGGCGCCCGTCATCGGGCCGCGGCGGCATGACGTCTCCGGGGCCCAGGTCGCCGGGCCGGACCCTGTCCACGTACGGCACCCAGTCCGGAGCCCGGAGCGCGTCAGTGCCCGGCTGGAGGGCCACCTCGTTGACGGTGATCCGCTCGGAATCCGGGGCACAGGCCACGACGGCCACCCATTCCCATCCCCCGTACCCGGGTACGTCCGCCGCGAACCGATGGGTGGCGGCGTGCTCCCCGGTCCGCGACACCCCGAGGTGAACGCCGACCCCGCCCTCACCGAGCTCGAGGACGGCGTCCCGCGCGACGGCGATCGCCCCGGCTCCGAGCAGGGGGTCCCCCGTCGGCTTCTGCTGCGGGTCAGCGTTCCGGTTTCGTCTGCGGTTTCTCTTCGGCACGCGTTCATTATCCCGTATCTGGTGCATGATGAACGAATGCCCCCTGTCACGCCCCGGAGAACTCGCCGCGCACTCACCGCCGCTCTGCTCACCGCTCTGCTCACCGGTTGCGGTGGCGGACCGGAACCTTCGGCCGACGACGACCGGGAGGTGGCGAGATTCGGGGTGGAGATCGTCGACCGGCATCCGATGGATCCGACCAGTTTCACCCAGGGTCTGGAGTATGACGGCGAACGACTCCTCGTCGGGACGGGGCTCACCGGCGTCTCCCGGGTCTACACCTCCGGGCTGGACGGCAGGGAAATCCGATCCGCGGCCCTGCCCGGGGAGTTCTTCGGCGAGGGGGTCACCGACACCGGCACCGTCATCTGGCAGCTGACGTGGAAGGGTCGGACCGCCATCAGGCGGGACCGGGAGACCCTGCGGGAGACCGGACGGGCGTCCTACCCCGGAGAAGGGTGGGGGCTGTGCTCCTTCAGCGACACCGTGGTGATGTCGGACGGCAGCGATCACCTGCGGCTGCTCGACCCCGACGATCTCCGGGAACGCTCACGGGTACCGGTCACGATCGGGGGCGAACCGCTGGAGCAGCTCAACGAACTGGAGTGCATCGAAGATCATGGCCACAGGTCCGTTCTGGCGAACGTCTGGAAGAGCACCGACATCGTGCGCATCGATCCGGTGACCGGCACCGTCGACGCGGTGATCGACGCCTCGGATCTGGACGCTCCGGCGCCCCGCGATCCCGATGACGTCCTGAACGGTATCGCCCGGATACCGGGTACGGACAGGCTGCTGCTCACCGGCAAACGCTGGGGCACCCTCTACGAGGTGCGTCTGACCGAACGCCCCCCGACTGACGGTTAGACTTCGGGCATGGCTGATCGAAAGAACAAGGGCAGGAACCTCCGGCAGTTCGTCACGCTCATCGTCGCGGTGGTCATCGTCGTCGTGGTGTCGGTGCTGTTCCAGCACTGGTGGAACAACCGACCCGGACCGCCGCCCCGGGAAATCACCATCGAGGCGTCAGCCGGGGGACGGACCGTGACCGTGTCTCCGTACAGCGCCTGCGAGATCGATGTCGAGTGCCCCGAGGGCGAGGTGACGGATCTGGCGGTCGGGGCGGACGAGACCCTCACCGTCACGCTTCCCCCCGAGGTCTACGACCACGATTTCTCTTTGCTGATGATCTACGACAACCCGGCCGCGAACGACCAGCGCCTCTACCCCGGAAACAGCACCAGGGAGGTCGAGGTTCCGGGGTCCGTGGCACTCAAGGCCGACGACGCGGGAGAATCGACCGACGCCAGGCTGCTCGTCGTCGAGGTGAGATCACCTCAGATCAGTGTGGGCGAGGACGGGACGGAGAGCCCAGTCCGTGTCGTCTGGTCGATCAACGCCCAGCCCTAGTGCCGGCCCCAGTCCAGGCCCCGCTCCAGCGGTCGGGTCAGGAGTCGAGTTCCCGCGCAACCGCGCGGAGAATCTCGGCCACCTGGCGTCCGGTCCTCCGGTCCGGCCTGCGTCCCGAACGCAGATCCGGCTGAACCTTCGACTCCATCAGTGTCACCAGGTCGGAGATCATCCCGTGGAGTTCCTCGGGCTGATATTTGTGCTGCACCCGCCTGGACACCCGGGGGCTGTCCAGGAGCTTGACCCGCAGTGCCTGCGGCCCCCGGCGTCCGGCCGCGAAGTCGAACTCGATACGCTGCCCCGGGTGGAGCTCCTCAACCCCCTCCGGGAGCACCTGCTTTCCCACGAAGCAGTCCTCGTCGCCGGGGTTGGAGACGAAGCCGAAGCCCCGCTCGGAGTCGTACCATTTGACCTTGCCTATGGGCATTGGGAGCCACCCTTTCCTTGAGCACCGTGCGGGTCCGTTTACGTCGGGAGATCGGGTCCATCAAGACCTGCCCCACCGACACCCGCGTATCGCGTAAAACATCCAGTATACCCCGGCAAACCCGGCGTCCCACACACTCGCCGTTCCGGGGTTGCCACGGAGGGCAGGAGAGCACCGCCGCCCGCGGGAATCGACCGGCTGCACCGTTTTCGTCCGGTGGACCGGCGAAGACGGAAAACTGTGACATAACCAGATCACCCGCCCTCACCTGCTGTTTCTCCATTTTCGGATCGTCAGATACGTCAAATCCCGGCAAAGAACGTGACAGTTTCGTTATAAACCAGTACCGTATCCAGTCGTAGGCCCCACCACCGCGCCGCAGGACCCATCGCACCCCTGTCCGGGACACCCGGCGACGCGGCAGCCACCACCGGGGCCCGTGGATCTCCACACGACCACAACGCAGAACATCTTCATGACACGGCCGATCCCACCCGGGACGGCACGTGGAGCACCCGACACAGACAGCCAGGACAGGGACGGAGCACCACCGCACCGGAGTCCAGAACTCCGGTGCCGGCGACCGGGGAACCGGAAGCCGGGGTGGCCCCGCCGAGCGATGACCGAGAGGAAACAGAACACTTCATGGCCCGCCACGCAAAGAAAACCCACTCCCGTATGACCCGTCTCGCGGCCTCCGCCGTGACCGTCGGCGCCGCGGTGTCCATCATGGCGCCCAGCGCCGGTGCGGCCCCCTACTCCGACTGGGACCGGCTCGCACAGTGCGAGGCCGGCGGAAACTGGGCCATCAACACCGGAAACGGCTTCTACGGTGGGCTGCAGTTCACCCCGAGCACCTGGCGCGCCTACGGCGGTACCGAGTACGCGCCGCTGCCGCACCAGGCCACCCGCGAACAGCAGATCGCCATCGGGGAGAAGACGCTCGCCGGCCAGGGTTGGGGAGCATGGCCCGCCTGCTCGGCCCGACTCGGCCTGAATTCCGCGCCGAACACGAACCGCGGAGTCCCCGCACCGGCAGCCGCACCGGAGGTCGGGAACGTTCCCGCGCCGGCCCAGTTCAACGCCGAAGTGACCGAGGCGGAGGATGCCGCCGTCGGCTCCAGTTACCTCACGCCGGTCGATTCGCTCTACAACGCTCTGGTGGCCGCCATGCGGAACCTCGGAATCCCGGTTCCCCGCGAGCTCACCGCCTTCTACCAGGCGAACCGCAACAACTTCGAGGCGTTCTACAACGCCAACCGGGACAGCATCGGATTCCTGCTGGGCCGCTAATCCGCCTGCCCCCTTCACGGGGATCCAGGGTGACAGCCCACCGAGCCCGGTGCACACATCGCGTATGTGTGCACCGGGCTCGGTGGTTCCTCGGTCAACCTGAGGAGGATCCGCAGCACCGCCCCTCCGGCAGCACGAAAAGCCGGTGGTCACCGCATCCAAGCGGCAGCCACCGGCGCAGGCCGGAGGAGTTTCGGTTCTAGCGGTTCACCCGGGTGTAGGGGTGGACGTAGCCGAGTTCCTCCACGGGGCGCGGGAACACCGTGTCATCACCGAACGGGCTCGACGCGCCGTCGACCTTGGAGACCAGCTCAGTCACCGGATGTCCGCCACCGGGAACATGGTCCGGCCAACCGGGATCGACGTAGGTTTTCTTCTCGATTTTCGACATGCCACCATTGTCTCAAACACGGTGGAGAAAAGTCACCTTATGACCATCTAAACTTGTCGGCACCATGAAAAAACCCGACTCCGCCTCCGATTCCGGCCCCACGTTCCGTCAGTGGTTGTCAGGGGTCGATGATGACCGGCTCTCCCGGATCATCGACAACCGACCCGACACCGCGTGGCCGTTACCTCCCGGAATTGGAGCGCTCGCGGCCCGACTGCAGCTGCGGGCCTCCGTCGCCCGCGCCACCGCGGGCCTCACGGCCCTCCAGCTCGTCGTCCTCGAGGCCGCGGCCGCTCTCGGTGGTGAGCTCCACCCGGTCGGCTCCCCCGAAGTGGTGGAACTGGTCACCGACCGGCTGGGCGCCGGTGGTGGCTCCGCGCGCATCACCCCGGGGACTGTGACCCGCACCCTGGGGGAACTCATGGACCGTGCCCTGGTCTACGGGGACGACGAGCATCTCCGGGTGACCGCTGAGGCGATGTCCTCCCTCCCCGCGAACTGGCAGCTCCTCCCGGACCCCGGCGGCCGCGCGGAACAACTCGACGAGGACGCCGCGCGGGCCCGCATCGCCGGTCTCTCCCCCCGGGAACGCCGCATCCTCGACACCCTCGTATCCTCCGGAGGATTCGGACTGTCGAAGGACGCCGCGCCCGACGCCGATCCCGGACGCCCGGTTCCCCGGCTCATCGATGAGGGACTGCTGCTTCGGGTGGACAACCGAACGGTCAAGATGCCCGCGTTGGTACGGGGGATCCTCGACGGGACCGGAGTGGCCCCCCAGCCGCTGCTGCCGTCCCCGCGGTGCGGTGGCGAAGGCGCGGACGGTCTCGCCGCCGATGCGGCGGCGCAGCGCCGGGCCGATGATGAGGGAGCGGCCGCCGGACTCGAGGTCACCCGCCTCATGCGACGCCTGATCACCGTACTCGGAGAGCATCCCGCCCCGTGTCTGAAGGAGGGCGGTATCGGTGTCCGGTCCCTCACCAGGTTGGCGAGGGACCTGGACTGCGATGAGATCACCGTCAACCGGTTGATCTGTCTCGGTGTCTCGTCCGGACTGCTCGGCAGAGGTGAGCCGGATCCGCCACCGGCGGATGATCCCGGCGGTGACCTGCTCGCACCGACAATCGAGTCGGACGCCTGGCTCGCCACCGGGCTGGCCGCCCGGTGGGCGACGCTCCTCGTCGGCTGGTCCCGGTCCACCTGGGCGTACTGGCGCAACGGGCGGACCGACGCGCGTGGTCGCTCCATCCACCTCCTGTCCTCCGCGACCGAGCACCAGGGACTCCCCGACGTCCGCGCGCTGGTCATGGCCCAGTTCGTCCGACCTCCGGAAGGCATCCGGCTCAGCCGCGGTGAACTCGACGAGGATCTCCGGTTCACCGCACCGGTCCCCGCCAGCCGCATCCGTCCGGGCACCGTCGACGAGATCCTCGCCGAGGCGTCCTGGATCGGGGCGCTGGCCCACGGCACCGCGACCACTCCGCTCCGCGTCCTGTCACGCGAATCCTCCGCCACCCCGGAAACCCCGGGCCCGGCGGTTCTCGCCGCCACCGGCTCCGTGACCCCGGCCTCCGTGGACACCCTCATCGCGCAGGGCGACATGACCGTTCTCGCCCCGGGGCCGCTCGAACCCGAACTCGAATCAGAGCTGACCCTGACCGCGGACATCGAATCAGCTGGGGTAGCCAGTGTGTTCCGCATCACCGAAGGCTCGATCCGGCGGGCACTGGACGCCGGACGCAGCGGCACCGACATCCGCTCGCTCCTGGAGCGGCACACCCTGGGCGAGCTCCCGCAGAACATCGACTACCTCATCACCGACGTCTCCCGGCGCCACGGCGCCCTGCGCGGCGGCCCGGCCCTCTGCTACCTGCGGTGCGACGACGCCGCACTCCTTCTGCAGGTCGCGCAGGCCCCCGGCGCACGGAAGGTCGCGCTCCGTGTCATCGCCCCCACCGTCGCCGTCGCCCAGGCCCCGCTGATCCAGGTGCTCGACGCCCTCCGGGCCGACGGATTCCAACCGGTCGCGGAGTCCGCCACCGGGGCCAGCCTCGATCTCCGGGAACGTCCCTCACGGCTGCGGGCGGAACCACGACCCGCGAACGCCGTGTCCCCCGGCACCGACTCCACACGCACCCGCGACGTCGTCGCCGCCGTGCGTCGGGGTGAAGCCGCACAGGATGCGGCGAGGAAGGGCCGCACCGCCACCGACGACACCGGACGGGTCGTTCAGGGGGCGCGTACCCTCGGCATCCTGCAGGCCGCCGCGAGATCGAACCGGACGGTGACACTCGGATTCGTCGACAATCACGGCCAGGCCGGGTACCGGCGCATCACCCCGGTGATGGTGTCGGGCGGGCAGGTCGACGCCGTCGACGAGGCGACCGGGGAAACCCGTCGTTTCCTGCTCCACCGGATCACCGAGGTCATTCTCGGCGACGACTGACGCGCGGACATCCCCCGGCGGAGGGTGCAATAATGGTGGTTTGTCCCCTGCCCGGGGATCATCCGCGAAGCTGGAGAGGACGTGATCGCCTGTGCCCATCGGCGATGGACCGCTGATCGTGCAGTCCGACAAGACCGTGCTGCTGGAGACGGGGCACGAGAAGGCCGACGCCGCCAGATCGGCGCTGGCGCCGTTCGCCGAACTCGAGCGCGCCCCGGAACACGTGCACACCTACCGGATCACGCCGCTGGCACTGTGGAACGCACGCGCCGCGGGACACGACGCGGAACAGGTCGTCGACATGCTCGAGACCTACTCGCGCTTCCCTGTGCCGCAGGCGCTGCTCATCGATGTCGCGGAGACCATGAGCCGCTACGGCCGGGTCCGGCTGCACAAGGACCCGGCGCACGGTCTCACCCTCGAATCCGACGAGGCCGCGATCCTCGCCGAGCTCATCCGGCACCGGAAGATCGCCCCGATGCTCGGACAACGGATCGACGACACCACGTTCGCCGTGCACCCGAGTGAACGGGGCCGACTCAAACAGGAACTTCTCAAGGTGGGCTGGCCCGCCGAGGACCTCGCCGGCTACGTCGACGGGGAGGCGCACCCGATCGAACTGTCCACCGAGAACGAACAGTGGGAGTTGCGGGACTACCAGTCCCAGGCCGCCGAGGCCTTCTGGGCGGGCGGCAGCGGAGTGATCGTGCTCCCATGCGGTGCAGGTAAGACGATGGTCGGTGCCGCCGCGATGGCGAAGGCCAAGGCCACGACGCTCATCCTCGTGACCAACACCGTGGCCGGGCGCCAGTGGCGCGACGAACTGATCCGCAGGACCTCCCTCACCGCCGACGAGATCGGCGAATACTCCGGCGAGGTCAAGGAGATCCGCCCGGTCACCATCGCGACCTATCAGGTGGTCACCCGCCGCACCAGGGGCGAGTTCCGGGCACTCGAGCTGTTCGACTCCCACGACTGGGGGCTGATCATCTACGACGAGGTCCATCTGCTGCCCGCGCCGGTCTTCCGGATGACCTCGGACCTCCAGTCGCGGCGACGCCTCGGACTCACCGCCACCCTCGTGCGCGAGGACGGTCGTGAGGGCGACGTGTTCTCCCTCATCGGCCCGAAACGCTTCGACGCCCCGTGGAGGGACATCGAGGCCCGCGGTTACATCGCCACCGCCGACTGCGTCGAGGTCCGGGTCACCATGACCGATGCCGAACGCATGGCCTACGCCACAGCGGAGGCCGCCGACCGGTACCGGCTGGCGGCGTGCGCCGGATCCAAGATGCGGGTCGTCCGAAAACTACTGGCCAGGCACGCGGGCCAACCGACCCTGGTTATCGGCGCCTACCTGGACCAGCTGCAGGAGATCGGGCAGACGATCGATGCCCCCGTCATCGAGGGCAGCACCTCGAACAAGCGGCGGGAGAAACTGTTCGCCGCGTTCCGTGCCGGGGAGATCAAGGTCCTCGTCGTGAGCAAGGTCGCGAACTTCTCCATTGACCTTCCGGAGGCCGCGGTCGCCATCCAGGTGTCGGGCACCTTCGGTTCCAGGCAGGAGGAGGCGCAGCGCCTCGGCAGGCTCCTGCGCCCCAAGGCCGACGGAGGTGAGGCCCACTTCTACTCGGTCGTCTCCCGCGACAGCCTGGACACCGACTACGCGGCGCACCGGCAGCGCTTCCTCGCTGAGCAGGGCTACGCGTACCGCATCATGGACGCGGCCGATCTTCCCTCCCCCGGCATCTAGACTGACAGGTGGCACCGGCCACTGATTCCAACCACGGAAGGTAACTCCCACGCGATGAGCGCAACCGACTTCCCCTTCACCGTCGACGAGACCCACAACAAGGCGAACAACGAACTGTTCCGGGATTCCCGTCGCCTCGTGGTCTCCGCGGGGGTGTTCGGTCTGATCCAGCTCGCCGTCGCGGCCGGGGTCCTCCTGTACTTCGGTGGACAGCCGTGGGTCTGGATGATGACGATCGCCCTGGCCGTGATGGCCCTGGTGAGTTTCGGCATGATGGTGGTCCTGCCCAGGAAGGTCGGCACGGCGCAGGAACTCTACGACCGCTACCCACTGGCACCCGCGATCGTCGCGGAGGTCAACGAACGGGATCTCGTGCTCCTGGCGCTGGTCGACACGACCGTCGACGAGGCCGGGGAGCCCCGGTGGGCGCTCGCCGCACGGACGGTCACCAGACTCACGGGCCATCCGCGGAAGGTCGGTGAACGGGTCCCGTCGGTGGCGGTGTCAGGGCAGCGGAACCTCTCGGACAGGGAACACTGGAGCGAGGTCACCCCGATGCCGATCTCCTGGGCGACACCGGACACAAGCGTGATCGACCGGGCCGCCGACGCCATCCCGGCGGCCCGGTGGAAACGCCTGGAGAAGTCCCTCGGCCGCCTCGCCGAGGTCCGGGAGACCCCCGCGGACCTGCTCGTTCTCGACTGACGGGTCGCGGCCCGGAGTTTGCGCCCGCCGGACGGTCGCGCGCCGGCGGCACCGGGGCCGGCCGCGACGGCTCCAGCGGCGTCGGCTCAGACACGGGGTCGCCCTCACCGGTCCGGGTTCCCCCCCCCGTGCGCGGGGTCACCGACCGCTCCGGGTTCTCCCGTCGAAATCGCCGATCCACCACGGACGGTCGACCCGGGATCCCCACCGTGAACAGAGCGACCACATGGACCTCGACTGGCGCGGTGCCACGGCATGAGTGGATCAGCGGACAGCCCCGGAACCGGTGTCTCCGACGACCGTGGGCGTCGCATCCATGAATCGGATGTCGATCCTCCGTTCATCCCCGCACCCGCGCGGTCCGTCGGGAACCTCGAGCAGAGCCCCTCCGAACCCACGACCAGCCGACACCGGGCGGAAGCTGCGGTGTTGCGGGTCACCGCCTCCGCTACGAGCGTCGCCTGGATCCTGGCTCTGGTATTCAGCAGGACCGGGAACCATGTCGCGGGACAACTCACCGCGGGGAGCTTCAGCGGACCGCTCGCAGCGGCAGCCATCCTCCTGATCTGTGCCGCACTTCCCCTGCTGGTGTTTTTCAGCCCGGATCCGAGACGCTACCGGCGGCTGATGGTTCTCTCCGCCACCGGATACACCGTCATCATCAGCACCCACATCGTGTTGAAGGCGGTGTACGGCAGTTCTCCTCTCGGCGACCTCCACATGGAGGACTACGCCGGGTTTCCCGCCATGTTCTTCGCCGCCTCACTCCGACCGCCGCTCGGATACGCTCTCGGCGCGATCATCATCGCCGCCTCCACACTCCTGAACAATACGATTCCCCGTGGTAGCCACTTCTTTCTCGCGATCGCCCACGGTGAGATCATCGTCTTCCCCTTCCTCGTGTTCCTCGCCTACGCGACCAGCACCGCCCGGCAACTCGATGCTCGCGTTGCGTCACTGCACCGCGCCGCACTGGTGAACGCCGGGTCCCGGACGCTGCGGGAGACGGAGACCCAGTTTCTGGCCCACGTGCATGACAACGTCCTCACCCTCCTCGGCTCCGTCGCCCGGGGCAATCCCGGGATTGATACCGAACAGATCGTCGGAAGATTGTCACCCGACGGGGTTCCGTACACGGGCGGTGCCCCGGTCGCGGTCCGTGACCTCATGGATGAGGTGCTGCAGATCGTGATGACGTTCGATCCGTCCACCGTTGTCACATCGACACCCGTGCCCTCCACCGCGGTGACCCTCCCGGCTTCGGCCGGGGCGGCGATCTGTGACGCTCTCCGCGAGACTCCGCTCAATTCCGTGAAACACGCTCCGGACGCCCAACGCCGGTGCGCGATCATCGTCGCCGACAGCGACAACCGTCTGCGTGGTTTGACCGTCCGCTACAGCGATGACGGTCCCGGTTTCGACATCAGACGGATTCCGGACGACAGGGCGGGGCTCCGGCTGACGGCCTTCGGCCGCCTGCAGACCACGAAGGGCGGAGTCGTCGACATCGAATCGGCGCCGGGGAAAGGGGTGGCCGTCACGATCGGATGGAGCGCCGACAACTACACCCGGATGCCGGCGGCACAACCCCGCGACCCGTTCAGGTTCCCACCCTGTACTTCGGTCTCGTCCCGTAGACATAAGCGTCTGGAGTGTCCCCCCCCCCGCGGCTGCCGCCCGAACAGCCCACGCCAGGTATTCCGACGCGTGAGCTTCATCATGTCCACGCACCGCCGTCATTGCCGTGAAAACCGGAGCCTCGGAGTCAGGAAGCACACCCCGTACCCACCACTCCGGGTCGCCGCAACCCACCCACCGCCCCGCCCCGGAGGCCAGCGCGCCAGGTACAAACCTCCCGGGCCCCGCCCCAGGACGAGACAGGCCTGAATCACGAAAAAGCACCGGCCCGGGTCGACGTTCCTGTCGATCCGGGCCGGTGCCTGTTATGTGAAGTTGTAGTGTCGGCGGTGTCCTACTCTCCCACACGCTCCCGCATGCAGTACCATCGGCGCTGGTGGGC
>NZ_JAHUTN010000003.1 GCF_019209935.1 Corynebacterium sp. TAE3-ERU16 | reverse complement strand
TCTCTTCGACGGCGACGACAGCCTCCTCGACGTCTTCGACCCGAAGAAGATCATGTCCGGCGACACCGCGGGACGGGCACACAGGCAGCGGGCCGCGGAACAGGGCACCACCGTCAGGCAGGCCGCCGAAGAGACCGTCCGAGTCGATCGGCCGTCAGACGGAGGCGCGTACACCCCCCGGTCCGCCGACCAGTCGGTGCCTGACCCGTCCGGTGGCGCCGACTGGTCGGACGTCACCTAGGGCGGTGTCCGGCACCGGCCGGACACCGCCCGGACGCAGCACAGTCCCCCGGATGTCACCTGGCTCCCGGGGGACTGTTCTGCGTCCCCGTCACGCCGTTCACCGCGTTTTGTCCGCGACCCCCAGATTCAGGGATTTCCCGGCCAGCGACTCTCGCCGGACAACGATTTTGTCCGCGATCTCCCCGATCGCCGCGGACGTCGGCGACTCGGGGTGGGCGATGACCACGGGGACCCCGACGTCACCACCGGCGCGGAGCGCCGGATCGAGGGGAACCTCACCGAGGAGATCGATCTCGGTTCCCGTCAGGATGGACAGCCGGTCCGCCACCGTCTGTCCGCCTCCGGCACCGAACACGTCGACGGTGGAACCGTCGGGCATAACCATGGCCCCCATGTTCTCGATGACTCCGGCGATGCGCTGCCGGGTCTGCTGACTGATCGATCCGGCCCGCTCGGCTACCTCGGCCGCGGCCGCCTGCGGCGTGGTCACGATGAGCAGTTCCGCGTTGGGGACCAGCTGGGCGACGGAGATCGCGACATCGCCGGTGCCGGGTGGGAGATCGAGGAGGAGCACATCCAGATCTCCCCAGAACACGTCGGTGAGGAACTGGGTGATCGCCCGGTGCAGCATGGGGCCGCGCCAGACGACGGGGGAGTTGCCCTCCACGAAATGGCCGATGGAGATCATCTTCACACCGTGGGCCATGGGCGGCATGATCATGTCGTCGACCTGGTGCGGTCGCTCGTCCGATCCGAGCATGTGCGGGATCGAGTGGCCGTAGATGTCGGCGTCCAGCACACCCACGGACAGTCCCCGGGCGGCGAGCGCCACCGCGAGGTTCACCGTCATGGAGGACTTGCCGACACCACCCTTGCCACTGGCTACGGCGTAGATGCGGGTCGTGCACCCGGGCTGCGCGAAGGGGTTGACCACCTCGGTGGCGTTTCCCCTCAGGCTCGTGCGCAGTTCGCGGCGTTGCTCGTCGCTCATCACGTCGGTGGTGACGGTGACGTCGGTGACACCGTCCACCTCCGCGACAGCCGCCCTGGAGTTCTCCGTCAGTGTCGACTTCATCGGGCAACCGGCGATGGTCAGATAGATCTCGACCTGCACGGACGAGCCGTCGATGGCGATGGATTTCACCATACCGAGCTCGGTGATCGGGCGCCCGATCTCCGGGTCGATCACCCGGGCGAGTGCGGCGCGGACTTCGGGTTCAGTCACGGTAGTCATCACCAGACGATCCTAGCGCGCCGCCACCCCGCAACGCCGTGCGGGGCATCCGGTGGACCGGTCGTCTCACCGCCCCGTCGAGGTCACCGGTTGTCGTCGTCGCGGTCGTTGATCTCGCCCATGGTCGGTTCCGCGAGGAGGTCCTTCCCGTCCCGCTCCCCGTGCTCCAGATGCTCCCGCGCCTGCCGCGCCGCCGATTCATCGTCGATCTTGGCCTCGAGGCGCTCGAGGAGATCCGTCAGCTCCTCGAGCTCACGGCGGAGATAGTCACGGGTCACCGTCTCGCCGACGGCGATCCGGACACCGGCCAGCTCGCGGGCGAGGAACTCCGTGTCGGCCTTTGTCTGTTCACTTCGTCGTCGGTCCTCGGCGATGACCACTCGGTCCCGGTCCTCCTGCCGGTTCTGGGCGAGGAGGATGAGGGGCGCCGCGTAGGCGGCCTGGGTCGAGAACGCGAGGTTGAGGAGGATGAACGGATAGGGATCCCAGCTGAATCTCCAGGCGCCGACGTTGAGCGCGATCCAGATGATGACGAAAACGGTCTGCCAGAACAGGTATTCGCCGGTGCCGAAGAACCGGGCGACCTTCTCCGCGAACGCGCCCACCGAGTCGCCGTCGATGTTGATGAGCTTCCGGCGCTGGCCGGCTACCGGGGTGTCGAGATCGCTGCGCTGGTAATCAGCCACGGGTGGGCTCCTTCATGATGAGCTGGAAATGTCGGGCGGGGTTGATGTTCCGGGTGCTCACCCGGTTACCGCGATCCGGGCTGCAGCAGAGGTCGCCTGCCACCCAGTTCAGGATCGGGGCGGAGACCGCGCTCACGCCAGTCATCGGGGAGCATGTGGTCCAGGAGGTCATCGACGGCGACGGCTCCGAGGAGGTGTTTGTCGGGGTCGAGTACGGGACCGCACACGAGGTTGTAGGTCGCGAAGTAGCGCGCGGCCGTCTCCTGGTCGTCGTCCGCGTACAGCGGCGGCAGATCGGGGTCGAGGCAGCCGCCGATCAGTGATCCGGGTGGCTCGCGCAGAAGCCGCTGCAGATGGACGCATCCGAGGTACTTCCCGGTCGGAGTGGCCGTCGGCGGACGGACGACGAACACCATCGATGACAGGGACGTGGGCAGTTCCGGGTCGCGTGCGAAAGCGAGCGCCTCGGCGACGGTCGTCTGGGGCGTCAGCACCAGCGGCTCCGGCGTCATCAGGGCGCCCACCGTGTCGGGGGAGAAGCTCATCAACCGGCGGACCGGCGCGGACTCCTCCGGGTTCATCTCCTCCAGCAGGGCCGCGGCCTTGGCGTCCGGCAGCTCACCGAGCAGGTCCGCCGCATCGTCGGGGTCCATCTCCTCGAGAACGTCGGCGGCCCGCTCGAAGTCGAGGGCGTCGAGGAGTTCCGCCTGCCGGTCCTCGGGCAGCTCCTGCATGACATCGGCGAGCCGTTCGTCGTCGAGCTCGACGGCGATCTGTTCCCGCTGCTGGGCGGGAAGCGTGTACAGCTGGGTCGCGATGTCCGCCGGGCGCATGTCGTCGAACTGGGCGATCATCTCCGCGGTCGCGTCCGGGTCACCGGTGCCGCCTGCGGAGATACCGTGGACGTGTGTCCAGGGCACCACATCCAGTTTCGGGCGTCGCCCGAACTTCGGCTTCTCGTGGTACACCGCGACGCGCGAGATCACCCAGTCGCGGGTGCGGGTGCGCTCCAGTTCGACATCGGCGATCTCGAGGGCCCTGCCGTGGAGATGGTCGAGCTCCGGGTCATCCACCTGGACCTTCGAGCCGACGATGTCCGTCATGATGGTGAGCTCACCGGTTCTCGACTGGAACGCCCGCAGGGACACCGAACCGGTGGCGAGCATGATCTCCTGCGGTTCGATCTCCGCGATCCGGAGCATCGGGAGGAAGATCCGCCGCTTGTTCAGCATCTCCACCACGAGGCCGAGTGCCCGGGACGTCTGCCCGTTGGGTCTGACCGCGATGACGATGTCGCGGACGCGACCGATGACGTCGGTGTCGGGACCACGCACGACCATGCCGGAGAGACGTCCTGCGTACACACGGGTGATAGGGCTCATGGAGATCCACTTTACTGTGCCGTCCGCCCGGGAACATTCCACCCGGTCGGACCGTTCTACGGAGTGGAGGAGAGCCCTCCGGAATCCCCGGTGGTGGACCTGTCCCACCGAACCTCAGGAGGAGATCGTGAGCATGACACCGTTCGGAACCCCCCAGGCGCGGAACCAGCCGGGGGAACGCCTACGTCCGGAGGGCTGGCCCGTCGGCAGTTTCGGGGACTACGCCTCCGCGCAGGCCGCCGTCGACATGCTCAGCGACCGCGGTGACTTCCCGGTCAACGAGCTCACGATCGTCGGCGTGAACCTCATGGAGGTCGAACGGGTCGTCGGCCGGTTGACCTGGGGGCGGGTTCTGGCGGCGGGTGCCGCGTCGGGTGCCTGGATGGGGCTCTTCGTCGGCATCCTGATGAGCCTGTTCAGCGAGAGTTTCCTGGCACCGATGATCTACGGCATCGTCATGGGGGTGATCTTCGGGCTGATCGCGGCGGCGGTGCCGTACGCGGCGTCGAAGGGCCGTCGGGACTTCGCGACGACCACGCAGATCGTGGCCGGACGCTACGACGTTCTCTGCACACCGGAACACGCGCGACGTGCCCGGGACGAGATCGCGCGCGCGAACCTGGGGGAAAGGCGCCAGCCCGGCCACTAGACGGGCCGGTACGCGGAAATCCGCTGCCGGGGCGGCTCAGAACCAGTTCTTGCGGCGCAGCAGCCACCACAGGAACAGCACCGAGCCGACCATCAGCAGGAGCGCCATGTAGTAGCCGTACCTCAACCCGAGTTCCGGCATGAACTCGAAGTTCATGCCGTAGATGCCGGCGATGACCGTGGGCACGGCCGCCATGATGGCGACGGAGGAGATCTTCCGCATGTCGTCGTTCTCCTGCAGGGTGATCTTCGCGACGCCCGCGTCGATCAGGGCGGACAGCCGCTCATCGAGACCCCGCACGCTGTCGACCGCGAGCAGCTCATGGTCGAGAACGTCACGGAAGTACCGGACGAGTTCGCCGGGGAGCATGTCCCCGTTGCGCTCCAGCAGCAGCCGGAGGGCGGCGGCGAGCGGATCGATGGAGTGCCGCATCTCCAGGATCTCCCGCTTGAGCATGTAGATCGTCTGGATGTCGAAGCGTTCGTTCGGGGTGAACACCTCGGCCTCGAGCTCGTCGACATCGGCGGCGAGCTCACCGCCGATCCGCACGTACTCGTCGACCGCCGTGTCCATGATCATCCACGCGACGGAGGCCGGTCCGAGGGCGGTCTGTTCCGGGTCCTCCTCGACGCGCTTGCGCAGTCCCTTGATGTTGGAGGGTTTGCCGTGCCGGACGGTGATGATGAAGTCGGGCCCGAGGATCATCTGGATCTCCCCGGTCTCGATGATCTCCGAGGCGTCGTTGACGGACTCGTGCTCCTTGAACATGACCGACCGAACGACCATGAACAGCTGCTGGTCGTAGCGCTCGACCTTCGGGCGCTGGTGCGCGTTGACCGCATCCTCGACGATGAGCTCGTGGATGTTGAATGCCTCGGCGATCTCCATCATCTGACGTTCGTTGGGTTCGAGGAGACCGAGCCAGACCCATCCGCGGCCCTCCCTGCGGACATGCTCAAGGGCGCTGCGGTAGGTGTGCGGCTGCCCGTCATCGGCGCCGTCGACGTAGACGGTGCAGCGCTCGATGGCCTCTTCAACAGGTGCATCCGGCCCCATCGGAGAGGGCGTGATCTTGTCGGCGGGGGAGGTCCGCGGCTTGAGTACACGTCGGATACTGGGCATCGGGCGGTGACGCTCCTTCTGCGGTACAGGTGGATTCCGACCGGAGGAGCCGGGACCCCGGAATCTTTCGGACGAGGATCAGCAGTGAGTGTACCGAGTTCCTCCGCAGGTACACCATCGCCGGGTCATCGGGCGTTCCCGCGCGCCCGAGGCCGGGCGAAGTAGAGTGTCACTGGAGAACCAGACGGTGTTCCCGGAACGTCGGGCCGGGAACACCGCGCGTACACCGGACGAGCCAGGAGAACTCATGACGCCAGAGGAAACGCCACCGTCACCGAGGACGCTGTCAAGGTTGTTCCTCGCCACGGTGATCTGCGTACCCGTCCTGGCTGCGTGCGCACCCGAACCGGCGGGCCCTCCCGTGGAGTCGGAGTTCCGCCCGGTGCAGATTTCGGTCAACTCCTCGTCCATCGAGCAGCGGATCCTCGGCGAGATGTACCAGCGGACACTGCGCGCGCACGACCGGGACGCCTACCTCACCCTGGAGACGGCCTCGAACGACAACCAGCGCATCGAGCGGCTCAATGAGCGGAAGGCCGATCTCGTCGTCGGCTGCACCGGTGAGCTGCTCCACCAGCTCAATCCAGTGGCCGCGGAGGAGCTGTCCCGCGAGTACACGGCGGCGCTGGAGAACGGCGAGATCGACAGGAACTCAGGCGAGTGGCGGGAGAAGGTGTACTCGGCTCTGGTCGGCTCGCTTCCGGGGAACATGATGGCCACCGACCCCTCCAACGCCCTCGGCTGTGAGGGTTACGACGGCCCGGAGCTCCCGCAGAACATCGTTCCGGTGTACCGGAAGCCGATGCTCGACCGACGCGACCGGCTCATCCTGAACTCCGTGGGCGGAACCATATCGACCGCCGACATCCGGGAACTGACACAGAACGCCCTGGAGTCCAATTCCGTCTCGGCGGCCGTCGTGCCGTATCTGCGAGCGGAGGGCCTGTAGCCACCTGATGTGACGGGAGCGGCCCGGTTTCGCACCGCACCCGATGTCCGAGACGCGGAAAAAGGCCCCTCCACCGATTTTCCGGTGGAGGGGCCTTTCCACGTCCCCGGAGCTACGGGGAACGATGCCTCGGAATCAGGCGTCCGGGGCGAACGCCGCGTCGATCAGCTGCTGCTGCTCGAACTGGTGGACCTTCGAGACGCCCGTCGAGGTGGAGGACTGCGCACGACGCGAGATCCTCTTCAGCGGCGGCATCTCCGGGATGCGTTCCGGCAGGTTGAGCGCCAGGAAGGGCCATGCGCCCTGGTTGGCGGGCTCATCCTGGCAGAACCGGACTTCCGTGGCGTTCGGGTAGAACGCGAAGGCTTCCTTGAGCCGGTTGTGCGGGATCGGGTGGTACATCTCCAGTCGGACGATCGCGACGTCCTCGCGGCCGTCCTTCTTCCGGCGCTTCTCCAGCTCGTAGTAGAGCTTTCCGGAGACCAGCAGGATCGTGGTGACCTCGTCCACGTCGCCGATGACGTTGTTGTCGCGGTCGACCAGACGCGGGTCGTTGATCACCGAGCGGAACTTGGTCACCTCGGTGAAGTCCTCGACGGGGCTGGCGGCGTCCTTCATGCGCAGCATCGACTTCGGGGTGAACACGACCAGCGGCCTGTGCAGTTCACTGAGCGCGTGGCGGCGCAGCAGGTGGAAGTGGTTCGCCGGCGTCGACGGCTGGGCGACGGTCATGGAGCCCTCGGCGCACAGCTGCAGGTAGCGCTCGATCCGGGCGGAGGAGTGGTCCGGGCCCATGCCCTCGTAGCCGTGCGGCAGGAGCAGGATGACACCGGACGTCTGGCCCCACTTGGCCTCACCGGAGGAGACGTACTCGTCGATGATGGTCTGGGCACCGTTGGCGAAGTCACCGAACTGCGCCTCCCAGGCGACGACCGCGTCCGGGTTGCCCACGGAGTAGCCGTACTCGAAGCCCATGCCGGCGTACTCGGTCAGCGCGGAGTTGTAGACGAGGAACTTGCCGTCGCCCTTCGACTGGGCCAGCTCATTGAGCGGGTTGAAGTCGTCGGAGGTCTTCGGATCGACCAGGACGGCGTGCCGCTGGGTGAAGGTACCGCGGCGGGAATCCTCACCGGCGAGGCGGACGACCTTGCCCGAGTTCGCCAGGGATGAGAAGGCGATGAGCTCGCCCCAACCCCAGTCGATGCCACCCTCGTGGACGCTCTCGACACGCTTCTTCGCCACCGGCTGGACGCGCGGGTGGATGGTGAAGCCCTCGGGGGTTCTGGCGTAGGCCTCACCGATCTCCACGAGATCGGCCTTGGAGATGGATGTGTCCAGGCCGTGGGGGAGCTTCTGCGAGCTCGTGATCCCCTCCTGTGCGGAGGCCTGCTTCTTCCCCGCCTGTTTGACCTCGTTGAACACGGACTCCATCTGGTCGTGGAAGTCGCGGATGACGGCCTCGGCGTCCTCGGAGGACAGGTCGCCACGACCGAGGAGGTCGTTGGTGTAGCGGGTGCGGACGGTGTCCCGGTTGTCGATGATCTCGTACATCTGCGGCTGGGTCATCGACGGGTCGTCGGCCTCGTTGTGGCCGCGGCGGCGGTAGCAGACGAGGTCGATGAAGACGTCCTTGCCGAAGCGGCGGCGGTACTCGGTCGCGAGCCGTCCGACCCACACGACGGCCTCGGGATCATCGCCGTTGACGTGGAACACGGGGCAGCCGAAGCCCTTGGCGATGTCGGTGGCGTAGTGCATCGAGCGGGCGGAATCCGGGGTGGTGGTGAAGCCGATCTGGTTGTTCACCACGATGTGGATGGTGCCGCCGACGGTGTATCCGCGCAGCTGGGCGAGGTTGATCGTCTCGGGGACGATGCCGAGGCCGGCGAAGGCGGCGTCGCCGTGCAGCAGCAGCGGGACGACGGAGTAGCCGTCCTCGCCCTTGTCCAGGATGTCCTGCTTGGCGCGGGCGATGCCCTCCATGACCGGGTTGACGGCTTCGAGATGGGAGGGGTTCGCGGTCAGGGAGACCTTGATCTCGCCGTCACCGAACATCTGCAGGTGCTGCCCCTCGGCGCCGAGGTGGTACTTCACGTCACCGGAGCCGCCGGCCTGTGCCGGGTCGAAGTTGCCCTCGAACTCGTTGAACAGGTTGTGCAGGGGCTTGCCGACGATGTTGGCCAGGACGTTGAGGCGACCGCGGTGCGGCATGCCGATGACGACCTCGTCGAGGCCCTGGCCCGCGGCGGTGTCGATGCACGCGTCCATGAGGGGGATGAGGCTCTCGGCGCCCTCGAGGGAGAAGCGCTTCTGGCCGACGTACTTGGTCTGCAGGAAGTTCTCGAAGGCCTCGGCGGCGTTGAGCTTCTGCAGGATGTACTTCTGCTCAGCTCCGGTGGGCTTGTCGATGCCCGCCTCGAGCCGGTCCTGCAGCCAGGTCCGCTCGTCGCGGTCGAGGATGTGGGTGTACTCGGAACCGACCTTCAGCGTGTACGCCCGGCGCAGGGTCGTCAGGACCTCGCGGAGGGTCATCTGCTCGCGGCCGGCGAAACCACCGACGGAGAACTTGCGGTCCAGGTCCCACAGCGTCAGGCCGTGGGTCGCGATGTCGAGATCGCGGTGATCCGGGATCGGAACTCCGGGCTGGGTCCAGTGCAGCGGGTTGGTGTCCGCGATGAGGTGGCCGCGTGAGCGGTAGGCCTCGATGAGCTGCATGACGCGGGTGTTCTTGTCCACCCCGGTGTTCGGGATGTCCTGGCGCCAGCGCATCGGCGTGTAGGGGACCTGCATGCAGTCGAAGATGTGGTCCCAGAAGGCGTCGTCGGTGAGCAGCTGGCTCATCGTGCGCAGGAACTCGCCGGACTCCGCACCCTGGATGATGCGGTGGTCGTAGGTGGAGGTGATGGTGACCAGCTTGCCGACGCCGAGCTCGGCGAGGCGGTCCTCGGAGGCACCGGCGAACTCAGCCGGGTAGTCCATCGAGCCGACGCCGATGATCGCGCCCTGGCCCTTGGTCAGACGGGGCACCGAATGCCGGGTGCCGATGCCGCCCGGGTTCGTCAGGGTGATCGTGACCCCGGAGTAGTCCTTGCCGGTCAGCTTCCCCTTGCGGCCGCGCGAGACGATGTCCTCGTACGCGTCGACGAACTCGGAGAACGAGAGGTTCTCGCACTCGCGGATGGCCGCGACGACGAGTGCCCGGGAACCGTCCTTCTGCGGGAGGTCGATCGCGAGACCGAGGTTGATGTGGTCGTGGACCACCATGGTCGGTTTGCCGTCGATGACATCGTAGGAGTTGTTCATCGCCGGGTGCGCCATGGTCGCCTTGACCATGGCGTAGCCGATGATGTGGGTGAAGGAGATCTTCCCGCCGCGGGTTCGGCGCAGCTGGTCGTTGACCATCGCGCGGTTCTCGAACATCAGGCGGGCGGGCATGTCCCGCACGGAGGTGGCGGTCGGGACCTCGAGGGAGAGGTCCATGTTCTTCGCGATCGCCTTCGCGATACCCGTCAACTGGCTCTTGCCCGCATCGGGGAGTTCCCCGATGCGGCTCAGGGGAGACTTCGCGAATCGCTCGGTCGCGGCGTCCTGCCGGCGTGCGGAGTCGCCCTCGCGCTTCGGCGCGTGGTCGCGGGCCTTGGCTGCGGGCGTTTCGGGGTTCTCCTTCTTCGCCTTTATGCCGATCCCCTTTTCAGGGGCGGTGGGACGGGAGGAAGCCGCGCTCTTCACGTCAGCCTTGGCGTCTTTCCCGGAAACGGGTTCGGCGGGCTTCCGCACAGCGGCAGCGGGGGTCTTTTCGGGGGTGCCTGAAGGTGCACCTTGTGTCTCGAAATAGTCCCGCCATTCCTTGTCGACGGACCCGGGGTCCTCCTGGAACTGCTGGAACATCTCGTCTACCAGCCACTGGTTCTGGCCGAAAGTACTAGCGCTGCTCACGGCAGGTGCTCGCCTCATTTCCTTGGTTAACCTACGTCAGTTTATTCACTGTAGTCGTCAACTACAGGCTAGTTGCCGAGACCCCGTTCTGTCGCATCGTGGCGGCGTGGGATCGTGCAGTCTCGTGCCGTGGTGGGATCGGGGACACATCAATACGGACACCACACCGCGCTCACGTTACCGGTTTCCGACGGCGGGTGGCGGGGGAACGCGCCCGCCGTCACCCGTGTCGACCCGCGTGTGGGCGTTCCACATCGCCCGGTAGCGGGTGTCGGCCTCGATCAATCCCGCGTGCGTGCCGTCTTCGACGACCCGCCCCCGGTCGAGCACGAGGATCCGGTCGGCCCGTGCGGCCGTGGCCAACCGGTGCGCGACGACGACCGAGGTCCGGCCGCCGGTCACGCGTTCTGCGGCGGTGAGCACCGCTGTCTCCGTCGCGGGATCGAGTGTCGCGGTCGCCTCGTCCAGGAGCAGGAGCGTGGGTTCGACGAGCTCTGCCCGTGCCAGGGCTATCAGCTGTCGTTGCCCCGAGCTCAGCCCCCGCCCCCGTTCCCCGACGAGATGGTTGAATCCCCCGGGGATACGGGAGATCGCGGCCAGTGCGCCCACCCGCCGGGCGGCGGCGGTGATGGCGGAACGGCCCGCCCCGGGCCTCCCGTAGGAGATGTTGTCGGCGACCGTCCCGGTGAACAGGTGGGGCTCCTGGGGGACGAGCCCGATCTGGTGGCGCCAGTCGTCCAGCGGGAACTCGCGGATGTCCGTTCCGGAGGCCCGCACGGAACCGCTGACCGGATCGTAGAACCGGGCGAGCAGTTTGATCAGCGTCGATTTCCCGGCGCCGGTCGGTCCGACGACGGCGACCCTGGTTCCCGGTTCCAGGCGGAGATCCAGGCCTTCGGTGACGACCCGCCCGTTCGTCCCGGAGTAGGAGAAATCGACCTCGTCGACCGACACCGGTCCCCGCGCCGCGCGGTCCGCACCCTCCCGCGTCCCCCGGTCCGGTACCTGCGTCTCCGTCGCCAGGAGATCGGTGATCCGGGACAACCCCACCGACGCCTGCTGGTAGCCGTCGAAGATCTGGCTCAGCTGCTGGATCGGACTGAACAACTGGCCGAGGTACATGGTGAAGGCCACGAGGACACCTGCGGTGATCCGGCCCTCCATGACCATTCCGGCCCCGACCCCCAGCACGAGTGCCTGCGACAGCTCGGAGATGAACGCGATCCCCGGAAAGTAGAGGGCCACAGCGGTCTGGGCGCGGATCCGGGTGCGTCGGTAGGCCTCGACCTTTTCGCTGAATCTCTCCAGACGCAGGGCCTCGGTCCGGTGCATCTGGACCGTGCGCAGGCCCGAGACGGACTCCTGGAAGTCCGCATTGACCGCGCTGACCTGTTCGCGTGCCCGGGTGTACAGACTCCTGGAGATTCTCCGGAACACGATGGTGGCGACGAGGATCACGGGCACCGCCCAGAACGCCCACAGTGCGAGGGTCACGTCGGTGGCCAGCAGGACTCCGGCGATGCCGAACAGTGTCCCGACCGCGACGACGGACTGCGCCAGGCCGGTCTGCAGGAAGGAACTCAGGGCGTCGATGTCGGTCGTCATCCGCGTCATGATGCGCCCGGACATGGTCGACTCGAAGTAGGAGAGGCTGAGCCGTTGCAGGTGGGCGTAGGAACGGAGTCGCAGGCCGAACAGCAGCCTTTCCCCGGTCCGTGCCGTGAGGACGGTGCGGAGAACCGCGGCGGACCAGGCGATCAGGACGACCGCCGCGCCGGCGGCAGCCGCCCACCACAGCACCCGACTGTCTGTCCCGGTGACTCCGTTGTCGATCGCCACCCGGACCAGGCTCGGGAACGCCAGGTCGGTGGCGACACCGACGAGCAGGAGCACGATCACCGCCGCGGTGAGGCCGCGGACCTGCCGGAACAGTGTCCGGAGCGAGAAGTCACCCGAATCGGCCCGAGCCGCCCCGGCATCGATTCCGGGGTCCTCGGTCGCCGGGGGTAGGGCGTCGACCTGAGCCAGAAGTCCGGGGCTGGGGGGTACAGCCCCTACCCCGCGGCCGCGTCCGCCGGCGACCGGCACCGCCCGGCTGATTCCGGGGCTCGGGTTCCACCGCAGCCCTGGTTCCGGTGCGACCTCCGGCCAGAGCTCCGCGTCCGTCGGTTCAACGTCCCCGTAGCGGCCGTGCACTGGGTCGACCCGGTCACCGGCGCGGACGCCACGGTCCCGGAGGGAGAGATCCATGAGTCGGGCGAATCGGGGGCTGCGGCGCATCTCACCCAGAGTTCCCTCATCCACCACCCGGCCGTCGACGATGAGGGCGGCGCGGTCGGCGAGCTCCAGGGTGGACTGCCGGTGTGCGATGGTCAGCACCGTGATGTCCGGGTGGTGCTGTTTCAGTGCGCGGTAGATGGCGGCTTCGGTGACCGCATCGACCGCAGAGGCGGCGTCGTCGAGCACGAGGACGCGAGGATCGGCCAGGAGTGCACGGGCGAGCGCGATCCGTTGGCGCTGACCACCGGAGAGCGTCAGGCCCTTCTCTCCCACGGGGGTGTCGTAACCGTGCTCGAGATCCATGATGAAGTCGTGGGCCTGTGCCACCCGTGCCGCGGCGTGGACCGCATCGTCGTCGACGTCCCGGCCACGGGCGCCCACCGCGATGTTCTCCCGGACCGTCGCGGAGTAGAGGAACGTCTCGTCGAAGGCGCAGATGACCACGCCGCGGAGAGCGGCCGTCGACACCTCGGCGAAATCCGTCTCGTCGCCGTCGGCACCGGTGAGCAGGATCCGCCCCGAGTCGGGGGCGTAGAAACGTCCGAGCAACTGGACGAGCATCGTCTTGCCGGAACCCGGTGGTCCCACGAGCGCCACCGTGGATCCCGCGGGGACCTCCAGGGACATCCCGGACAGGATCTGACGGTCGCCCTCGGCGAAGCTCACCCCGTCGAGTCGGATCCCCACCGGCCCCGGTGGGACACCGGAACCTGTGCCTTCGCGGGGAGTGTCCGTCGAGGGACGGAGATCGATCACCTCGAAGACGCGCTGGATCGAGCTGGCCCCCATCTGCAGCCGGACCATCGTCGCGGCGAGAACCCGGGCGACCGTGGTGAGCGTGGTCAGATAGGTGGAGAAGGCCACGAACGTGCCCACGGTGATGCTGCCGTGCAGCGCCAGCCACCCGCCGACGGCGATGTTGACGACCAGGGCGAGCATCGGCAACTGGTCGAGCGCGGGCTGGAACCTGGCGTTGATTCGGGCGGCGCGCATGCGGTGGGAGTAGAGCTCGCGTCCGGCGGACTCCATCCGGGTGATCTCGTTCTCCTCCTGGGCGAACGCCTTGACCACCCGCACCCCGGTGACGGTCTCCTCGACCCGGGTGGCCAGGTCCGCGGCCTTCTGCTGGGCCGACCACGTGGAGGCGAAGAGGCTCTTCCTCCCTCTGGCGCCGAGGAACACGATGATCGGCAGCGTCGCCAGCGCGACGGTCGCGAGCAACGGCGACAACCAGAGCATCACCACCGTGGTCAGGGTGAGCTTCAGCATGTTCCCGACGGTCAGGGGGAAGATCGCCAGGATGCCCTGCACCGTGTTGATGTCCGAGATGGAACGGCTGACCACCTGACCCGTCCGGAGTGCATCCTGCCCCGGTCCGTCCAGGCGCTGCAGGGAGTCGAGCAGTTGGACCCGGAGACGCTGCTGGGTGTCCAGTGAGACGACACCGGCGGTGAACCGGCGGATGAACTGGAAGAGGAAGCGGAGGACCGCGACCGCGCAGAGGGCGGCGACGACCGCGGTCAGCGGGGAGAAGCCCGGGAACAACCGGGTCACCGTGTTCCCGGCGTGCAGACCGAGCGCGATGTCGACGGCGTCGCGGGTGAGCAGCGGTGCCGCGGTCTCGAACAGCGTCACCAGCACCGTCGCCGACAGTGCGGACAGCGCGGGCACCCTCCGCCGGGCCGCGGCCCGGAGCAGTCGGATGAGGGAGCTCCGGATACCGGGCCCGGTGTCTCCTGTCCGATCGGCGACCGTCATCCCCACCTCTTTCCCCGATTAGAGACGTCTGCTCCAGATCATTCCAGAAGGACTGACAGGGTTAGCCGATCGGGGGCGTGTACAGCGGGGGCGGCGCCCCGGGCGACCCGTCAACGGGGGAGGGGAGGATCTACCGGTCTCCGTCCGAATCGGTGTTCGCCTCCGCGATGTCGCGGGCGATCTCCGCCGGGACGTCGATGTCCTCCGGGACATCCTTCGGCAGCGGTGTGGAGAACTCCGCGGGCAGCCCACCGAGTGACTCGCCCACGTTCGACACGACCTTGTCCGCGAGGCGGTGGTTGGCGTAGGAACCGGCGATCGCTCCGATGCCCAGCGGAAGGATCTTCCCGAACCAGGCGCGCCGGAACTTCTTGCCCATCGTCTTCACCGCGACATTGACCATGCGGTTGTTCACCGTCGTCAGTTTCGCTCCGGAGAAACTGGACAGGGTCGTGGCGACCGAGCGGCTGCCGACACCCGCGGAGAGATCGCCCACCGCCGCATCGACGATGGCCGTTCCGGAAGACCCGGTGAGAGCGACCAGGATCAGCGCACGGCGCCGCTCCGGGTCGTGGATGTCCACACCGCGCAGTTTCGCGGAGGCCATGGTGTAGAACGCCGCGAGATCCAGGAAAACCAGGGATTCGACACCGATGGCCGCGGCTCCGGTGACCAGACCGATTCCGGGGACAGCCGCGGCGATGCCCGCCGCGCCTCCGGAGCCCGTCGCCAGCACGGAGAAGTGCTTGTCGATGGCCTTCTGCAGTTCCCGGGGGCTGAGTTCCGGGTTCTTGGCCCGCATCCAGTCCACGTATTTCGCGATCGTCCCCGCCTGGATGTGCACGGCCTTGTCCAGACCGGAGATCAGCATCCGGCCGGTCGCCCCCGTGCGGCCCTCGAGTGCCTTCGGATCGGAACCGACGGCATCGGTGATCGGGCGCCCGTCGCGCCGGTCGTTCCTGTCATCTCCGAAGAGTCCGTCAAAGAGACCCATGGGTGCACTCACTCATTTCTCGTTCTCGTGGGTGGCCCCGGGAGAGAGCTCGCCGGGGTGCGCCAGATTCCCGGCGACGGTACTGCGCTACATCGTAGATGCGCCCGGGGACCGGTGCGCGGCTGACACCGGTGGTGCGGTGCAGCACCGGTGTCCCCCACCGGACCGGTGACCGTCTCCCGGTCGGGAGAGAAAGTCGTTCCCCGGCGGGTCCCCGCGGTTTCACGCCGCGATGGAACCAACTGCCGGGGCTCGGATTCTCCGGTGCCCTGCGGAGGTCACTACGGTGTAGGGCAATGGACGATATCACAGTCACCACAGCCGGCCTCATCCGTGGCACACTCGTCTCCGGGATCCGGACCTGGCGTGGCGTACCCTACGGCGCCGACACCTCCGGTCCGAACCGCTGGCGCGCACCCTCGGCACCCGAACCGTGGACAGGTGTGCGGGACTGCGGTGAATTCGGCACCGTCGCGCCCCAGCCCGTGTACTCCTACAAGGATTCGGTTCGCGGAGGCGAGGACTGCCTCAATCTCGACATCGTCCGACCGGACAGCGATGACGACGATCTGCCCGTGGTCGTCTACCTCCACGGTGGATCATTCATCGTCGGCTCATCGCACGAGACGATGCTCCGGGGCTACAACTTCGTCCGCAATCTCAATGTCGTGTACGTGTCCGTCAACTTCCGTCTCGGTGTACTGGGATACCTTGATCTGCGGAGCCTCGGCGGTGACGACTGTGTGGCCAATCCCGCGGTCCGCGACCAGCTGCTCGCCCTCCACTGGGTCCGCGGCAACATCCGCGCATTCGGAGGTGACCCGGACAACGTCACGCTCATGGGGGAGTCCGCGGGCGGTGCCGCGGTCACCACCCTGATGTGCGTACCCTCCGCCGAGGGTCTCTTCCACAAGGCGATCGCCCAGTCCGCTCCGGCGGCGACACTGCACGCACCGGTGCAGTCCGAGTACTGGGCGCAGCAGCTCGTCGATGCGATGGCACTCCCACTGGGGACCACCTGCGGCGACCTCAGGCTCGAATCAGCGGCGGATCTCGTCCGCGCCGGGCAGTCGATGCTGTGGCGGTCCCGGGAGGTGCTGCAGCTCAACTCCTGTTACGGCCCGACGGTGGACGGCGAACTGCTCCCGGAGCACCCGCTCGACGCCTTCGCCGCCGGACGGCAGATCAGGGTCCCGTTGCTCATCGGCACCAACAACGACGAGGCCTCGGTGACCAAGCTCCTCTATCTCCGGCAGACGGCACGCAGTCGGGCGGCCGCCCGCATGCTCGACGCCTACGACCACTCGAACTCCGCGGTGCTGCTGGACGCGTACAACGGTGCCATCGAACGGGCGGACTTCGCTCGTATGCTCACCGACGCCGTCTTCTGGGCACCGTCGCTCCGCATCGCCGAGGACCACTCCCGGTACGCGAACACCTGGATGTACCGGTTCGACTACGCGCCGGCCGCTCTCCGGTGGATCGGTCTGGGGGCCATGCACTCTTTCGAGTTGACGGCGGTGTTCGCCGCCCACCGGGAGTCCCGCACCCACACGCTGACCCGGTTCGGCGGGATCGACGATCTCGGGGTGGTCACCTCCGAGATGCAGGCGTACTGGGGAAATTTCATCCACCACTCGATTCCGGGATCGGGCTGGCCCCGGTACCGGCTCGCGGGAGACACACGCCCCGGACGTGCCACCCGGATCTTCGACTCCGAGTCCGCCGTCGTCTATGATCCCCGAGCCCACCTCCGGCGTGCCTGGCGCGACTACGACATGAGGGAATGGGGCGCCGGGCGGCCGGACATCCTCGAGATCCGTGGTAGCGCGCCGGATGAGGACCCCTCGTCTGAGGATTCCGGGGAACCCGGCGGATAGACTCGTGTGCACAGGACCCTGACCGAGGAGATGACGAATGGATCCCGTGTTCGGACAACTGCTCGCGGAGTATCCCCGTTTCCTGACCGCGCTGGAACCCGCGGAGCACAGCCGCAACCTCAGCGTCGACGAGCTCGCGGAGCCGGTGGTCATCGAGCGGGCGGTGGCGGCCGCGGGGGAGATCTTCGGGGTCACCGATGCGAGGCACGCCGGACAACTGTGGTGGTTCTCCGCCGTGAACTCTCTCGTGGGGCCCGCGGTGACGATGATGGTCGAGTACGACCGGGTACCTGATCTCGACGTCACGACGGGGAGGCTCTTCCTCCGCGACCCGGCCGACCGGTGCGATGAACCGGGTGCGGGTTACTGGGTGGGGTTCACCCCCGGTGAATTCTCCGGGGGGTCCGGTGAGACGCACCATGCCGCCGGTGAGGGGTTCGCGAGGTCCGTCCGACCGGTGGTCGCCGAGCTGTCCCGCGTCGCGGGCATCAGGTCGGCCCCGCTCTGGGCGGTGGCCGCGGACGGCCTGGCACAGGCCGCGGTCGAGGCCGGCAACGGGGCCTTCGATCCGTACCTCGGCGTACGGGTCGCGCTGCGTCTCGTCTCCGGGTTGGCGACCGCTGTACCGGAGGGGGTCACGGTCCCCGCCCCACGTTTCCTCGACATCGCGGGCGGTGCGGTCACCCCGACGGACATGGACGCCGTGGTGGCTGAAGAGGAACCCGACGACGTGCACACCGTCGTCAGGAGAGCCTCATGCTGCATGATCTACCGCTCACCGACCTCGGGAAAGTGCCTGTCCTGCCCCAGGCAGGACCCGGCCGACCGTGAGCGAAAGCTGATCGCCGCACTCGATTCCTAGTGTGGTGCGGACCGGCACCGTGGGGGGCCGGGCGGGGGTCGCCACCGCGCCGGGCGCCGCGGCACTAGGCTGTCAGGTGTCCCGGTGCCTGCACCTGGATGAGGGTGCCGGATAAGCCGAGTTCCCGCCAACTCACCGACACGACCGCCAGTCACCGGAAGGGTGCACCACGACATGAGTTTCTATGAGGATCTTGCCGCCGCCCTGGATGCCGAGGGCATCGAATCACGCGTCAACGACGACACCCTGTTCGTGCCCATCTCGTCGGGGGTCGAGATCCAGTTCGACGTGACCAATGAGCTGCTCCCGGCGGCGAACATCTACATCGCCGCGGCTCCCGACACCGGCGACGGTGAGGTGATCCCGGACGCTGACGAGGAGGAGTTCGAGGCGGTGCTGGTTTCAGCGGTCTTCTCCGTCGATGCGGCCGTGGACGCGGTTCTCGATCACATGGCGACCGACGCGATCGTGGATCTGGTCGATGAGTTGGTCACGGATCCGGACGGCCGGTTCGGGGACCTCCAGTTCACGGCCGTCGAGGGGGAACCGATCACGGTCCGTTCCCCGGCGGCCGACAATTCCGAGCTCGACATCGTGATAGACATCGTGGACGGGGAGCCGACGGCCACCGTCACCCTCACCACATTCGATCCGGATCTCGAATCACTCCTGGACGATCAGCTCAATGGCGTGGACTCGCCGGTGGACGACGAGGTGATCGAGGAACTCATCGCGTGTTTCCTCGCGGAGGGACTGATTCTCCCGGAGCAGACCATGGGGCTGGGGACCTACACAGACTTCAGCCGACTGCTGACGGTGATGCCGTTCATCGCCGAGCACGTCGCCGAGTGGGAGGAGGACCTCACCAACACCGCTGACGGCTACGACGCCCTCTTCGGTGACCTCGGTGAGAACTGGTCCGTCGAGGAGGACGGGGATGACCTCGAGGACTTCGACCTGGACGGCGACGAAGACGACGGTCAGAACCGCTAGCCACGCTCCCGGGGCGTAACCGGGGGCTCACGCCGCATAGGGGTGTCCGCTGAAGAACTGATCCGGAGCGGGAATCGGCAGGAACGACCGCTCGACGAGCCAGCAGAAGGTGGGGGCCGGCTCGTCCGTCAACTCGAACACACAGTCCCCGCTCCCCGGACCCGCGATGGCGGCCGCCCAGGCCTCGGCCAGCGCCGGTTCGATCCGTACCCCGGTCGGGGTGGTCAGGCGCAGCGTGACCAGATACGCAGGGGACTGGTGCACCCCCTCCGCGAGCAGCCGTGCGCGGACCGCGTGCCCCACGAGATACCGCTGCAGCGTGACCTTCATACGGGGATGATCCGCGAATCCGGGTATCAGGGCGGACGGCGGGCGCCATGTGGCGGACGGACGTGCGAGGGAACGGGGATGGCGCATCATCGAGTGCACCGCGGCCAGTTCTGAGGCGAATCGGGTGCGTACCGCCCAGCCCGGTGACCCGGTCGCCGGCACCGGGGACGGTCCGGTCCGGCCTTCATTCCGGAAGTCCGTGAGGTGCGCACCGGGGACGGCGGAGGGGCGGTGGGAGATGGCGCTCGTCTTCTTCGTGGTGAACATGATCCGAATGTACGGCCTGAGGGGGACACCGTCCCCGGGGCGATAGAACATGTGTTCGACGCATCCGTACGGTGATCCGTCCCGTCGTCGGGAGGGCCCGACTGTGTCGCCACCGGCGTGCGGGGTTAGCCTGAACTCGTGGCTCGAGACAAGAAGGACCGGCAGCCGGTGAGGACACCCATCCCGCAGGAGATCTGGGTACTGGTCTCGGCGGCATTCGTGATCGCGGTGGGATTCGGGCTCATCGCCCCGATCCTCCCGCAGTTCGCCCGGAGCTTCGGGGTGTCCATGGCCGCCGCGGGCCTGGTCGTCTCCGTCTTCGCCGGGTCCAGGCTCTTCTTCGCCCCGGTGTCGGGAAGGCTCGTCGACCTCATCGGATCACGCCGGGTCTACCTCACCGGCCTCATCACCGTCGCGGTGACCACCGGCCTGATCGCCTTCGCGCAGGAGTACTGGCACATCGTCGCGCTCAGGGCCATCGGAGGCATCGGTTCGACGATGTTCACCGTCTCCGCCATGGGGCTGATCGTCAGGATCTCCCCGCCGGAGATCCGCGGACGCTCTTCCTCGGTGTACGCCACCGCCTTTCTCACCGGCTCGATCATCGGACCCGTGATCGGGGCGGCCCTGTCGGTCCTGGGGATGCGGATCCCGTTCCTCATCTACGGCGCCGCGCTGTTTCTCGCGTCCTTCATCGTGTGGTGGAAGCTCAGCGCCGCGAAGATCTACGGGTATGACCATGACTCGTCCGCTCCTCCCATGCGGTTCGCCGAGGCGATCCGGGACTCGGCCTACCGCAGCGCCCTGATCGGCGGGTTCGCCAACGGATGGGCGAACCTCGGTGTCCGGGTGGCGCTGCTCCCGCTTTTCGCCGCAGCCGCATTCCACACCGGGGGAGCGGTGGCGGGGATCGCCCTGGCGGCCTTCGCCGTCGGCAACGCCTCCGCCCTCCAGGTCTCGGGGCGTCTCGCCGACCGGATCGGCAGGAAGCCGCTGATCATCACGGGACTCGTCGTCAACGGACTGTTCACGGCGGCGATCGGTCTGACATCGGTGCCGTGGACCCTGCTGGCGGTGTCCGTCGGCGCGGGCGCCGGTGCGGGGTTGTTCCTCCCGTCGCAGCAGGCGACGCTGGCGGACATCATCGGCAACCACCGATCGGGTGGGAAGGTCCTCGCGAACTTCCAGATGGCCCAGGACCTCGGGGCGATCACGGGACCCGTCATCGTCGGGGCACTGGCGGATGCGTTCGGGTACCGTGCGGCGTTCGCCGCGTGTGGAGCGGTGAGCCTGCTGGCGGCGACGGCGTGGTTCCGGGGCAGGGAAACCCTGGAGGATCGGCGGGCCGTCAGGCCCGTCCGGACCTGACGGTCGACCGTCGGGTACCGGTGCCTGTCCCGTCTGAATCCGGTTCCTGATTCCGTCCGGTTTTTCCGGAGGAACGTTCGAGTGTGCCGGTCGAATTTCATCTGTTCACCGGGACTCCGTAATTCCGGTAAAAGGGGTCTTTTTCCCTCGTGAATTCATTGGCGTTGATATGTCCCTCTTTTTCCGGGACGGTTTCAAGCCAAGTGCACTATTGGGGGCATTATTCATTTCGGTCAGTTCTTTTCGATATTTGTGGATCAAATCTAGTTTCGTCCAATCGGATACCGGGGCCGCTCCGGGGGTCCGGTTCGGCGGTCCGGTCGACGTCGGTCAGACGCTCCCGCATCTCTCCTGCGGTGATCTCTCCGGCGAAGTGCCAGCTCGGTGCGTGTTCCGGCGAGTGCGTGGGGAGTGGTTTTTCTCGCGGGGTCCGATGGGCGCCGTTTCGGCGACGGGGTGGTGGCCGTTGAAATTGCCCCCTGTCACCCCCGTGAATTCGTGTGACCTGCGTCCCAATGGGTAAATTATCAATTTATGTGACCTGTCTCACCAAACGGTTTAAAGGGTGTTACAGTTTTGGTACCAGTAACACCTGAGTTCCTGGAATGCCGCGGCCTTCGTTAAAGGGCGCGTGAGGAGGACACATGAAACACCTCATTAACATCGATAACGGTGGAACCCTGACCGATGTCTGCGTATGGGACGGGGATCAGTTTTCATTCACGAAGACACTGACCACGCCATTCGACCTGTCAGAGTGCCTGTTCGAGGGGATCGCCAAAGCGTCCGCGAACCTGTACGACGAGCGGGATCTCGTCCGCCTGCTCCACGAGGCCGACCACATCCGCTACTCCACGACACAGGGGACCAATGCCCTCGTCGAACGCAAGGGCCCTTCCATCGGGTTGCTCGTCGAGGACCCCTCAGTGATCGACGCCATGCAGTCGGACGACGACCACTCCACACTCTTCGCCGATCTGATCGGCACCCGGGTCGAGACGTTCAACCTGTCTGATGACGAGCTCGAATTCAGCCTCGTCCAGACCGTCAACAAACTCACCACCGACGGTGCCGCACGGCTCGTCGTCGTAGGAAGCGACGCGGAGTCGGAGCGAACCGTCAGGAATCTGCTCCTCCGCAACTTCCCCCGTCAGCTGCTCGGTTCCGTACCGGTTCTGTGCAGCTGGGAGTTCGTCGACGACGCCAATGACGCGCGGCGCGCGTGGTCATCCGTGGTCAACACCTTCCTCCACCCCGTCATGGAACGATTCCTGTACCAGGCGCAGTCGCGGCTCCGGGAGAACAAGGTGACCAACCCTCTCCTCGTCTACCGGAACGATGGAGCGTCCTCGCGCGTCTCGAAGTCGGTCGCACTACGAACCTACTCATCCGGGCCGCGCGGAGGACTCGAGGGTACGGCAGCCCTCGCCCGGAGTTACAAACTCGACCACGTCCTGATGATGGACGTCGGTGGCACCACCACGGATGTCGGTGTCGTCGACGGATGCACCATCGACACGCAACGCCGCGGCCAGGTCGGCGAAGCCACGATCTCATTCCCGATGTCGAGCGTGCACAGCTCCGGAGTCGGAGGAAGCTCGATCATCAGCGTCCGTGACGGGAAGATCGTCGTCGGCCCGCGTTCCGTCGGCGCCGCCCCGGGACCGGCCTGTTTCGGCCTGGGGGGCAAGGATGCCACGATCACCGACGTCAAGGTACTGCTCGGAATCCTCGATCCCGGGACCTACCTCAACGGACAGATGCACCTCGACGCCGCCCGGAGCCGCGCGGTCATCACCCAGACGATCGCGGAACCCCTGGGCATCAGTCTCGAAGAGGCCCTGCTCCGGATGGAGGACGCGTACCTCGAGACCATGGCGGAGACCTTCCGTGACCTGGTGAGACCCGACACGACACTCGCCGCATTCGGTGGAGCGGGACCGATGAGCGCCTGCGGTGCCGCCGAGAAGGCCGGCGTCAAACGCGTGCTGATACCGCGGATGGCCGCCGTTTTCTCCGCCTTCGGCATCTCGTTCTCCGACATCGGGAAGACCTACGAGATCAGCGTCTCCGAGAACGGCCCCGAGGGGCTGCAGCGGAACCACGACGATCTGCTGCACCGGGCCGAGCGGGACATGTTCCAGGAGGGCTACACCCTCGATGAGTGCCAGACGAAGTGGACCATCGAGGAGCACGACGAGAACGGCGAGGTCGTCTCGAGCCGTCCCTACGAGCACGGTGAGGAAGTCGCCGATTCCGGCCACGAGCTCATGCTCTGTCTCGACGTGAAGAAGGTGCTCCCGCACGCCAGCCTCGAGGTCGACGACAGCGTGGACACGTCTGCGGCGACCTCGACCGGCACCCGGACCATCCGCGTCAGTGCCGATGAGACCCGGGATCTCCCGGTCTACGTCCTGGAGGACCAGGTCCCCGGAGCCACGGCGGCCGGACCGGCGATCCTCGAAGGCCCGTTCTTCACCGCACGGGTCACCCCGGGCTGGGAATTCACCGTCACCAGCAACGGCGATCTCATCATCACCGACGAACGCTGATCCACCTTCACCCGAGACCTAAAGGAACCACTGTGCGAGTCCCCATGACCGAGTACCTGCTCATCGATCTCGACACCGAACGATGGATGTGCCGCAGCTGCGGCCACGACATCGGTGACGCGAACGACAACTACAAGCCGGGCTGCCTGGTGTACGACCGTGATCCGAGCGAGATCCACCAGCCGATCATCGATCCCGAACGATACGAGTACACCTTCTCCCCGGACCCCGAATACTGCCGGATCCTCGAGTTCTACTGCCCCGGTTGCGCGACCCAGCTCGAGACCGAGTACGTCCCGCCGGGACACCCTCCGACCCGCGACATCGTCATCGACGTCGCCGCCCTGCGCAAGCAGTGGGAGGAGAGAGGCGTCGACGCGGAGGAAGTGTTCAACTACGGCCCCGGCGAAGACGCCCAGAAGTACACAGCAGAACTCAAGAAGAAAGCCGCCGACTCACAGCGATGAGTTGCGAAAACGAAAACAGGAGACATCCATGAAACGCATCTCCGTCGACATTGGCGGCACATTCACCGACTGCTTCTTCGTGTGGGACGACACCTACATCGAAGCGAAGGCACTGACTACACACCACAACCTGGCTCTGGGCTTCAACGAGGCACTCGACCTGGCCTGTGAGCGCGCCGGGTTGGATCGCGGGACGGCCCTGTCCGGAGTGGACTCGGTACGGTACGCGACCACGCTGGGTACCAACGCGCTCATCGAGCGCAAGGGCCCGAGGGTCGGAGCGATCGTCACCCACGGCTTCGAGGACACGATCCCGTTGTCCCGTGGCCGGGGCTACGGCGAGGGCCTCGACTACTCCATGCAGCAGAACATGCCCGCCGCCGAGCGGCCCGAACCCCTCGTACCGCGTGCCCTGATCCGCTCGGTCAAGGAACGCATCAACTCCGCGGGTGAGGTCGTCGCCTCACTGCGGGAGGAGGACGTCCGGAACGTCGTCCGGGAACTGATGGACGCAGGTGCGGAGGCCATCGTCGTCTCCCTGACCAACGCCACCGAGAACCCCGTCCACGAGCTCAAGATCCAGGAGATCCTCCTGGAGGAATACCCCTCCCACGAACTCGGGGCCGTCCCGGTACTCCTCGGACACCAGGTATCCGGACGAAAGGGTGAGTACGTCCGCGCGACGTCCACCATCGTCGACGCCTTCCTCCACGAGATCATGTTCCACGCGCTGAGCCAGCTGTCAAACAACCTCCGTGAATCCGGCTACACCAAGCCGATGCTGGTCAACCACAACTCGGGTGGAATGGCCCAGATGAACTCGACGGACGCCCTGCAGACCATCCACTCCGGGCCGATCGCCGGCGTCGGCGCCGCGGAGCACCTCGCGAACTCCACCGACATCGGCAGTGTCATCAGCACCGACATGGGCGGAACGTCCTTCGACATCGGTCTGGTACCGGAGGGCGGTGTGAAGCACTACGACTTCATGCCCACCATCGACCGGTGGCTGGTCAGTGTCCCCATGGTCCACCTCGACACCCTCGGTGCCGGTGGCGGATCCATCGCCAGCTACGACCGCATCCACCAGTCCGTGAAGATCGGCCCCGAGTCCGCGGGCTCCAATCCGGGACCGGCCTGCTACGACCGTGGCGGCCTCAAACCGACGGTCACCGACGCCGACCTGCTTCTCGGCTATCTCGACCCGGACAACTACGCCAACGGTTACATCAAGCTGAATCCCAAGCGTTCGACGTTCGCCATCGAGGAGACCCTCTGCGATGAGATGGACATGGATGTCCTGGACATCGCGAAGCTCATCAAGAACTCCGTCGATGAGCAGATGGCGATCGGCATCGGCAAGGAACTGCGCGTGCGCGGCTACCTGCCCGAGGACTTCACGATGCTCGCCTACGGCGGCAACGGACCGCTCCACGCCTGCGGCATCGCGCGCCACGTCGGCATCACCCGCGTGCTCGTTCCTCCGTTCAGCTCCGTGTTCTCCGCCTGTGGCGCGGGAAACATGCAGCAGCTCCACTTCCACGAGCGGGGCACCCACATCACGATGTACAACGCAACCACCCGGGAGCTCTACGACGACTACGACGCTTTCAACGAGATCGTCGAGGATCTCGAGGCCCGCGGACGCGAGGACCTGCGCCGTCAGGGATTCGACGCCGAGGACGTCAGGTACCGCCTCGAACTCGACATGCGCTACGGGAACCAGCTCCTCACGCAGGCGGTGACGCTGGACATCAACAGGATGAACGGGGTCGGCGACGTCCTGCAGATGATCAAGACCTTCGGCGACGTCTACAGTCACCGCTTCGGTTCCAACTGCGCCGCCCCGGAGGCGGGTATCCGCGTGAATACCGTTCGCGTCGCCTCCTACGTCGAAGGCGACACCGTCAACTTCGACTCGCTCACGGAGAGCGCCGAGAGGACCGTTCCCGAAGCCGTGGGTCAGCGTCGCGTCCACTTCGTCGAGGTCGACGGGGCCATTGACACTCCGGTGTACAACCAGGACGCCCTGACCGCCGATGCGGTCATCCCGGGTCCGGCGATCGTCACCACGGAGAACACCACATTCCTGGTCGAACCCGGATGGCACCTGGAACCCACTGAACAGGGCGCCGTATGGCTCCTGCAGGACTGATGAACGACACCACGAGGAGATTGCAATGACCACAGTCGACAAAGACACGACAACGTCCACCCCGGCCAAGGAACTCACCGCACAGGAACAGGAGTGGGTCGACGCCTTCATGGACGAGACCACCCTGTTCCTCGGGCCCGACCCGGAGATCATGCGGAGCCACAGCATCGCCGAACGTACCGAGTACGAGGACGAGTGCATCGCCAAGGGCATCGACCGCATCCAGGTCGAGCGCATCCGCAAGCGCATCTCCGGCGCCCTCGACGAGGGTTACGAGATGTGCGAGGCCCAGGGCGCGGCCCCGGGGGCGAAGTGGGGTGACCTGACCACCGCGATCTACACCGCGGAAGGGGACGTGTCCTACCTCTCCTGCCACGGGGTCATCGCCTTCTCTGCGATCCTCCACCACCCGATCCGGTACATCATGAAGTACTGGAAGGACGAGCCCACGGTGGGCATCCATCCCGGTGACGGCTTCATCCACAATGACGCCCGCTACGGCAACGTGCACAACACCGATCAGTCGATGATCATGCCGATCATCCGCGACGGGGAGATCATCGCCTGGGTCGCCGCCACGATCCACGAGGGTGAGAACGGCGCCTGCGAACCCGGAGGAATGCCCTCCGGATCCGAGACCCCCTTCGACGACGGTCTGCGGATGAGCCCGTTCAAGATCGTCGAGAAGGGGCATCTCCGCAGAGACCTGCTGACCTTCCTCCAGCACTCCGTCCGGGACCCGAAGCTCCAGCTCGCCGACCTCAAGGTCAAGATCGCCGCGGTCAACCGGATCATGGACCGCATCAACACCCTCATCGACGAGGTCGGGGTCGAGACCTTCGTGGCTGCGATCCGGATCACCATCGAGGACGTCGACGCCGAGGTGCACCGCCGCATCGGCGAGCTGCCGGACGGGACCTACTCCTTCAACCAGTTCATGGACTCCACCCTCAAGGAGAACATCCTGATCAAGATGGCGTGCAAGATCACCGTCAAGGGTGATCAGATGACGGTGGACCTGAGGGGATCCGGACCGGAGATCCTCAACCGGGCGATGAACTCGCCACTGTGTTCCGTGAAGTCGATGATGATGCAGGCGATCCTGGCGTTCTGGTGGCCGGACCTGCCCCGGTGCACCTCGGCGATGAGCTGCATCGAGATCATCTCCGACGAGGGAACCTGGTCGGACGCATCCTACGACGCGCCGATGGGACAGTCCCTCCAGGCATCCTTCCGTGGCTTCTCCTGCATGCAGGCGCTCTACGGAAAGATGCAGTTCTCCACGCCACGCAAGTACTCGAACGTCGTGGCGAACTGGTACAACCAGATCAACACGTTCCTCTGGGGTGGGGAAACCCAGCACGGCGACCAGGTCGGCAACCTCTGCGCGGACCTCAACGGTATGCCGGGTGGAGCCAAGCCCTTCCGTGACGGTGAGGATTCCGTCTCCCCGCTCTTCTGCGCCATGGCGGACACCGCCGAGCAGGAGATCATGGAGGAGGAGGTCCCCTTCATGCAGCTCGTGTCGAAGCGTCTGATCAAGGACAACATGGGCTTCGGCAAGTTCACCGGAGGAATGGGCTACGAGATGATCGTGGCCTCCGAGGGAACCCCGCACTGGGGCTTCATGACGGTGACCTCCGGGTCGAAGTTCAGCTCCATCTACGGAATGTTCGGTGGCTACGGCTGCGGCGCCTACCCGCTCTCGATGGTCAAGGGAGTCAACACCTACGACAGTTTCCGCAGGGACTCGCGCACCTTCGATCTCTCCATCGAGAAGGTCATGAACGAGCGCCCCTTCGAGGGCGCCAAGTACATGACCTCCCACATGGGCCTGCAGTTCGACGTGGCCAAGGACGGCGAGCTGTACATGATCGCCCAGGGTGCCGGCGGCGGCTACGGTGACCCGATCGAACGCGACCCCGAGTCCGTCGTCCATGACGCGGAACTCGGACGCATATCCCCGAAGGTCGCCCGCGACATCTTCTGTGTCGCGTACGACGAGGAGCACTTCCGCCTCGACGCCGAGGAGACGAAGCGCCTGAGGGAGGCACGCCGCAGGGAACGACTCTCCCAGGGCAAGCCCTACGCCGAGTTCATCGAGGAATTCGTCACCGATGAGCCGCCGGAGGATCTGCTCTACTACGGCAACTGGGGCGACGACACCGAGGAGCTCACCGCGACGGTATTCACCGTCAACGGCAGGCAGCGCGTCACCGGCAGGCCCGGTGAACTGCCGATCGTCATGATCCCGGACCGTCGTGAACTGAAGATCGATGCTCTCCAGGCCCGGATCGCCGAACTCGAGGAGAAGCACGGCGAGATGGTCTCCAAGAAGAGCTGACCCGTTTCCACGCAACCCTGGGGTGGCCCCGCCGCCCCAGGGAATCACCATCTCCACACCCGACACAGCCCCAGTGGCAAGGAGCATCCCATGACCCCGACATCCCTCACCGATCTCATCACCAACCCACCCTCGGATCGTGGTACCGCGGTGTTCCTCGATCACGTCCCCTTCGGCGAACGGGTCATCGTGCATGGCGAGCTTCCCTACCTCGACGCCCCCGCCACCGCCAGCTACTACGGTCAGGCACAGGGGATGCTGAAATCGGATGCCACGGTCGTCGACTTCGGGGCACTCTACGGCGCGGCACTGGCGTCGAACCCCGATCTCGTCGCGGCGATGGGCGCGCGCTCGCGGACCGGATACGCCCTGCGGACGATGCTCGCCGACGACACTCCCGCCACCGCGGCCGGCCGAATCCTCACGGCGACGAGCCACACCAGCCGGGTACCCTTCCTGCTCCGCATGCCGTCTCCACTCATCTGGCTCGCATGGGCGGCCGAGACCACCGGAAACGCCGACTTCAGCTCGATCACCGGGGACCATGCCGAATCCGCCGCGATGTACGTCGCCGACTGGCTGCGCCGCTTCGTGGACGCGCCCGTCACCGGGCTCCTCCTCGACGGGCGTCGCTCCGGGGCCTACACGGAACTCCCTCCCGAGGACATCGCCGCCTACCAGCCTGTGATCAACGCCGCGGAACACATCGGATGGTCCGTGATGCTGCAGACGGAGAACGGTGTCGAGGTCGCGGGAAAGGACGTCCGCGGAGCCACCATCGAACCGGGGTACTGGCTGGGGTCGGGGACCGTGCCGGAGGCTGATTTCCTCGTCACACAGATTCCGGCCGAAGCGGAGCCGGAGACCGTCCTCGAACGTCTCGAAGCCCTCTGAGCGCAGATTCCAGACATCCACGATCCGAGTGTGCCTCCGGTCCCGGCCGGGAACCCACAAATCTGAGGAGCAGCACGTGAGCAAGCTACACACCGACACCATGGAACTGGTGTCGGGACTGATCAGGGACGGTATGTCCATCGCCGTAGGTGGCTTCGGACTGTCCGGTAGCCCCTACGACCTCATTGAGGCGGTCCACGCCTCGGGGGCCAGGGACCTCACGATCGTCTCCAACAACATGAGCATCGACGGCCTCGGCCTCGGCCTGCTCCTGGAGTCCCGGCAGGTGAAACGGGTTCTGGCCTCCTACGTCGGCGAGAACAAGGTGTTCTCCGACCAGTACCTCTCCGGCGAACTGGAGCTGGAGTTCGTCCCCCAGGGGTCTCTCGCCGAGAGGCTACGTGCCGCCGGGGCGGGAATACCCGCGTTCTTCACCCCCACCGGCTACGGGACGATCATCGCCGAGGGAAAGGAAGTGCGCGAGATCGAGGGCCGCCACTACATACTCGAACATGCGATCAAGACGGATCTCGCCCTCGTCCACGCCGCCAAGGCGGACCTCAACGGCAACCTCGTCTACAACCGCACCGCGCGGAACTTCAACCCGGTGTGCGCCATGGCCGGACGTACAACGATCGCCGAGGCGGAGGAGATCGTCGACCTCGGTGAACTCGACCCCGACTTCATCCACACACCGGGGGTCTACGTCCAGCATTTAGTCTCCGCCGCGCCCCGGACCAAACCCATCGAACGGGTGACCACCCGACCACGGCCCGACCGGGCCGACGCGGGGAAAGGAAACTGAGCCGACATGGCCTGGACACGAGAAGAAATGGCGGCCATCGCCGCAGCCGAGATCAACGACGGTGACTACGTCAACCTGGGGATCGGGATCCCCACGATGATCGCCAACCAGCTACCTGACGGCGTGAATATCATCCTCCAGTCGGAGAACGGGATCCTCGGCATGGGGCCCTTCCCGTACGAGGGGGACGAGGACCCGGATCTCATCAACGCCGGAAAGCAGACCGTCACCCTGAACAGGGGAGCGGTGGTGTTCGACTCGGCGGAGAGCTTCGCCATGATCCGGGGCGGGAACCTCAAACTCGCGGTGCTCGGTGCCATGGAGGTCTCCGAGAAAGGGGACCTCGCGAACTGGATCATCCCCGGGGTCATGGTCAAGGGGATGGGTGGAGCCATGGACCTCGTGGCCGGCGCCCCCAGGGTCATCGTCCTCACCGATCACGTCGACAAGAAGGGACGCCCCAAGTTGAAGCGGGAATGCTCCCTGCCGCTCACCGGGACACAGGTCGTCGACAGAGTCATCACGGACCTCGCGGTGTTCGACATCACCGAACGTGAGGGAATGGTCCTCCGGGAACTCGCGCCGGGCGTCAGCCTCGCGGAGATCGAGGAAGCCACCGAAGCAGCATTCACCGTCATCGACGACGGTGGAGCGACCCGAATCGAAGGAGAGACACCATGAAACGCGAGGCCGTCATCGTGGGCGCCGCCCGCACACCGCAGGGAAAACTGCTCGGGACGCTGAAGGACGTCTCCGCGGTTGAGCTCGGGGGAACCGCCATCAGAGCCGCCGTTGAACGGGCAGGGGTGAAACCGGGACACATCGACCAGGTCATCATGGGACAGACGATCCAGGCCGGCTCCGGCCAGGTTCCGGCACGTCAGGCCGCGATCAACGCCGGGATTCCCCTCAGCGCGTTCGCGGACACCCTGAACAAGGCCTGCCTGTCCGGCATTGAGGCGGTCACGCAGGCCGCGCGAATCATCCGGTGCGGTGAGGCGGAGGTCGTGGTCGCCGGCGGACAGGAATCCATGACGCGTGCACCACATCTGCTCACCGCGGCACGTTCCGGAACCGCACTGGGGCCGACCACCGCGCAGGACGCGATGCTGTTCGACGGGCTCCGGGACCCGTACACCGGGGAGACCATGGGTGCTCTGACGGAGAAAGGCAACGGGGACCGCGGCATCACCCGTGAACAGCAGGACGCCATCGCGGAGCTCAGCAACCGCCGTGCCCACGAGGCACAGAAGGAGGGACGGTTCCGCGACGAGATCGCCCCGGTCACCGTTCCGCAACGGAAGGGTGAACCCCTGGTCGTGGACACCGATGAGGGGATCCGGCCGGACACAACCCTGGAGAGCCTCGGGAAACTCCGCCCGGCATTCGCCCGCGACGGAACGATCACCGCGGGCAACTCCTCCCAGATCTCGGACGGAGCAGCGGCACTCGTCGTGGTCAGCCGCGGTTACGCGGAACAGCACGGACTGCACGTGCTCGCCACGATCGAGGGCTCGGGAAGCACCGGGGGGCCGGACCACCACCTCCATTCCAAGCCCTCCGACGCCCTGAAGAAGGCCCTGGCGGACAGCAGGGTACGGCTCGGGGACGTCGACTTCATCGAGATCAACGAGGCCTTCGCCGCCGTGGTCGTGCAATCCCTGCGAGACCTGGACCTGGACATGGGTAGGTGCAATCCCAACGGAGGCGCGATCGCTCTGGGACATCCGCTCGGTGCCTCCGGCGCCCGCGTCCTGGTGACCGCGGTGTACGAACTCATCAGGCGCGGGAGCGGAACCGCCGCGGTGAGCCTATGCGGTGCCGGTGGCCAGGGCCAGGCGATGGTGATCAGCCGGTACTGACCGACTCCACTCTTTCATGGGCACACCCGGAGTCGCCGGTGGAGTGGCCGTCGGGCCCAACCCCCGCAGCGCTGTGGGAGCTGTGGCAGGCTGTTTCAACGGGGCCCCGGAGTGGATCGGGGCGACCGGTCCTGGTGCGTCATCCCATTGTGACCGGAAGAATATCGGAGCATCGGGAGATCGACATGGAGAGCCCGGGGAAACGGCGCCCGAACCACGGACGTCCTCTTCCACTCAACGAGACCGTGACACGGCAGATGAAGAAGATGCCACGTCGGGGGAGCGGACCGGAGCTGAGGCTCCGGAGGGAACTCTTCCGGCGGGGTCTGCGGTTCCGTGTCAATGTCGGTGGACTTCCGGGAAGCCCTGACATAGTGTTCACCGCCGCCCGGATAGCGGTGTTCGTGGACGGTTGCTTCTGGCACGGATGTCCGATTCACGCGACCTCGCCGAAGAACAACCGCCGGTGGTGGGAGGAGAAGATCGCCGCGAACCGGGAACGTGACAGGAGGAAGGACCTCGAGCTGGAACGGCTCGGGTGGACGTCCCTCCACTACTGGGAACACGACGACACCGAGGAGATCGCAGACGAGATCGAATGGCTGTGGAGACAACTGAGATAGATCCCCGGCCCGGAACTCACGGTGGACACCGTCGTTCCGATCGTGGGTGGGGCAATTGGGGGCTGTGCCATGGGTGAGACTAGATTTCTAGGGGTGTCCTCAACAGATCCGTACGCCGTCAAGCAGATTCGTGGCCCGCTTCTGAAGCTGCCCGAGCACGCCGACCACTGCACGACGGAAGAGGAACTCCGGGACTACTGTCGTCGCCGTCGTTCGGAGGGAGCTGTGCTCGGCGCCGATCTTTTTTCAGGTGCGGGAGGACTCAGCCTCGGTCTCACGGAAGCCGGAATCGAGGTGGTGTTCGGCGTCGACCACTACTCCTATGCGGTCGAGACACACTCGGCCCACTTTCCCGGAATGTCGGTGGAATGGGACCTGTCGACCCCGCAGTCGGTGGAACGGGTCGCCGATCTCATGACGGAATGCGGCATCGAGGTCCTCGCCGGTGGACCTCCGTGTCAACCCTTCTCGAAGGCGGGAAGGTCCGGGATCCGAAGCCTGGTCGAGAAGGGACTCCGGGATCCGCGGGACACCAGGCGTGACCTCTGGAGGGCCTATCTGGAGGTCGTTCAACTGGCACGGCCGAGGGCTGTCATCATGGAGAACGTCCCGGACATGGCCCTGGACAAGGAGATGTTCATTCTCAGGAGCATGATCGAGGAACTCGAGATGCTCGGATACGCCGTGGAGGAGCGGGTCGTCGATGCATGGAGATACGGCGTACCGCAGTTCCGGCAGCGCCTAATCCTCGTCGCACTGAGGGACGGGGTCAAGTTCAAGTGGCCGGAGGAACGGAAGACCAAGGTCACAGTGTGGAACACCATCGGTGACATGCCGGAGGTCGAAGGCGGATGGCGTCCGGAAGCGGGGGCGGAGGGATGGATCCGGTACCCGGGACCCGTGACCGAAACCCAGCGTTACCTGAGGCGCCGTGTCCGGGAGGAGGACCGGCACAAACTCTACGATCACATCACACGCCCTGTGCGGGACGACGACCGGATCGCCTTCGAGATGATGACGTCGGACACCAAGTACTCGGATCTCCCCGACCATCTCCGCAGGTACCGCAGCGACATCTTCGACGACAAGTACAAGAGACTGGATGAGGACGATCTGTCGCGGACCATCACCGCCCACATCGCCAAGGACGGCTACAGCTTCATCCATCCCCGCCAGTCCCGGACACTCACAGTGAGGGAAGCCGCCCGAATCCAGACCTTCCCGGACGACTTCAGGTTCAGCGGACCACCGAGTGCGGCGTTCCGGCAGATCGGCAATGCCGTTCCGGTCCGGCTCGGAGAAGCCGTCGGTCGGGCTGTGATGGATTCCCTCCGCAGGGGAGAGGAGAAACCCATCGGGGCGCGCGCAACCGCGAGGCATCTCGCCGAGTGGTACCGGGGGCTCGATGACCGTGATCTCATGTACCCGTGGGCTAGATCGGGGTCCCGTTTCCGTGCCGCCGTCGCCGAGATCCTCACCGAACGTGCGGCACCGGCCACGGTCCGGTCGGTCTGGCAGGGAATCAGTTCTCTTCCGGACGTGGAAACGGGATCCACGGTTCCCGAGACGACCCGGGAGGCGATCAGATTCCTGGTCGGCCCCAACTACGGGAAACGACTGGAACGTGTCGAGCGTTTGTTCGTCGAGATGGACCGTGAACCGGAGGCACTCTGGGCCCCCCACATCTCACGTTCTGCGTTGCCGTCCCTGACTCCCGCACTCATCGACTTCCTCGAGCTCGCGATCCCGGTCGCGGATGAATCAGGTGAGTTCTGCGGAGAACCCGTGATCGCCGGACGGGGAATCCTCCGGATCACCAGCTGTTTCCTGGACCGTGACACGGAATCACGGAACCGGAACAGCTCCGGTCGTCTCAGCGTCGCCCAGATGCTCGGAATGAACGTCCACTCGCGTGAGGCGCATCTCGCACTCTTCGAGATCGCCCGTTCCAGGTGCACACCAAATTCACCGGAGTGTGGACTGTGCCCTGACCTGAAGGGAGCACCGTGCGTGGGCGGCCACACCGGGAAAGAGGGGCAGAGGTCCCTACCGTTGAGTGGGTAGGGTTTTCTCCGCGGTTAGAGGCCGAGCTGCTCCGCGAGTTCGGGGGATTCCTCGCGGAGCAGCCGGATCATGGACTTGAGTGCGTCAACGTTGCCGGTACGGACCGCCGCGGAACGAAGTGCCGTACCCAGAACCTCAGCGGATTCACCCTGCCCTCCGAAGCCGGAGCGACGGTTCGTTGCACCACCGGATTGCGCAGTGAGCGCCTCCCGGGTCTTCTTTCTGTAGGTGTGGTCCGCCTCGATGCAGAGCTCGTTGATAGGTCGTGCGAGCATCTTGCGGACCTGGTGCGGAATGGTGACCTTCATCTTGGCGACGTTGATGTTGAACGCGGCGTCGAGATCGGTGTCGAAATCGAGTGAAGCTCTGGCGAGCTTCGTGTGTTCGTCGCTGGTCCGGATACCGGCCCACCCTCCCCACTGGACCAGCCGGTCGGCGCGGTAGATGTATATCCCCTGTTGCTTCGCCCACTTCTGTGGCCCGGACGCGTTCTCGAACGCTTCGGGAGTACTGAAATCGGATCTCGGGGGAAGAAGATAACGGTTGAGGGTGACGAAGCCGCTGTCGTGGCGGTGCTCGACCTCGAAGGAATCCGTTCCGATGCAGCGGGTCCCCGCCTCTTCCCGGGCAAAAGGATCCCACGGTGTGAGGGACTCACCGTTGACGGTGATGGCGAGGATCTCCGGACGTTCGCCTGACAGGAAGCGGTGGAACACCATCGAGAGATGTCGACTCAGCTTCGGTACCAGGTTCTCGACACGTTTCCGCGCCCAGCCGTTCTCCTTGTTCCTGTGTGGGAGAATACGGTCCAATCTGCGCCACGTCACCACCGTTCCGTAGCCCTTGCGGAGGAGTCTTCTCGCCTCCAGTGTCTCCTCTTCATCCCTCGTGTCCAGGACGACCCAACTGTCGGTGTCCTGGATGAAGTCGAGGTCCAGGGTTCTCGCGGCGTGGGTGTCCGATGTACGGGTCATGGACACGACCTCGAGGCGCCTGCACTGGGAGATGGAGGCTGTTTTCAGCCCGAGACCGTATCTCCCCAGGTCCCCGGATCCGTACACACGGTCGGACCCGAAGCGCATCGCCTCGTCGATGCCGATGTCATCCATCCCTGAACCGTCGTCGACGATGCGGACGAACGACTCCCATCCGGAAAAAGTGATCTGGATGTCGACGCGAGTCGCTCCCGCTGTGATGCTGTTGTCCACCAGGTCGGCCACGGCTGACTCGAAGCTGTAGCCGATGTCCCGTAGAGAACCTGTCAAACGCCGTGCCGAAGGAGCGACGGAGACTGTGTGCTGCAACGTGTGAACCTCTCGAGGTGTGATGTGTCCGGTCCCTATTCTTCTTCCGGTACCGGGCCAGGGACCTTTCCGGCACAGGCTTCACTCGATTTCCGGAAGACATCGAGGATGAGTACATCGAGCTCATCCTCGGTCAGTGACTCGAGACACAGAATCGGAACGAGCTGCCGGACGCGCAGTGCACCCGCACGCATGAGGACAGTGCGTGCGGTGTCCGGGTACCGTTCAACCGAGTCGAGGAAACCTCGGACCATGGCACGGGCGACCGCCGGTTGACCACTCAGACGTGCCCGTTCCATCACACTCACCGCCTCGTCCTCGTATATCTTCGAGTTCAGGGCATTGCCGAGCGTGGCCTCGCGCCACCAGAGTTTCCGGAACACGTTCCGCTTTCCTCCGAGCCACCGGTTGTAGCTGAGGGAGTTCCCTGAATTCTCGTACCGCCATTTCGCGATGTCAGGTAGGACCACGAGGGTCAGGAAATTCCACACCTCCTCTTGTGCGGCTTCTGTCTCGATCAGGTCGAGTTTTCCGTAGAGGAGCGCGGACATGTCCCTGTCAAAGAGAGATTTCTTGTTGGACCTCGTTGATCTCTCCGGGTAACCGTGGCGTTTGGCGATCTCGAGGGCCCTGATCCTCAGTTCCGCCAGCTCGGACTCACTGCAGGTGTTGATTGCCGTCGGATAGTCGTACTGCTGGGGGTGGCTGGTGGATGCGGTTCTCGCCAAGGTCGCCAACTCGACACGGTTCATACGTTCGATGAGACGGACTGATGCGGCGTAACCCAACCGTGGATAGTTCTTAGTCGTCATTATTTCCGGCCCTGGTGGAGTACGCGGTCCTGCGCGACCGCGGCGATACGTCCGATGTCCTCACGGAGTTGTTCAGGTCTCTCTGAAGGAAAGAAGGAATTGAGGAGTTGATGCAGTGTCTCCCGGAAACTCTCGGGGTCGGGATCCTCGTGAGCGGTTCCGGAGTCCAACCGTTGTGCGGCATGGATGAGGAGATGTGTGAGAACCTCGCACTCCATGATCACCCGGAGCTGTTTGGATTCGGTGCATTCAGGGTCCTCCAGCATACGGAGGATCCGTTTGTTCGCTGTGTTCAGGAATATCCGGGCTCCCGCCTGGCTCGGAACATCGAGATCCTCATGCAGATCGATGAACCACAGGGCGCCGGCTGATTCGAATCCGGCTTTCCTGAAATCGACCGCGGCAGTCGGGAACTGGGCTCCAACTCCTTCGAGAGGGAGCAACCGTTTGGTTCCCTCCCAGAGGATTGATCCCGGGCGCACCGGAGAGATCGACTGCGGTAGGGGATGGGGATTCTCCTCGAGCACGACGACAGGGGTAACCGCGAAGTGCCCACCGAGGAGATTTCCGGGAACCTCGAGGAAGAGAGAGTTCTCCCCGTTCCTGACGATCTGGCGGGCGCTGGCTCCTCTCTGTCCGGTCCGGCTGGATTCCCACCGGAGAACAGCGGAGACCCTGACCCCCCTTTTCTCGGCATCGGCAAGGGATTCGGCTAGCCGGGAGCCGGTGAGCAATTCCGCCATATCGATGTTCAGACTGACACGACAGGAGACGGGAATTTCATAGTCCCAACCCGGAGGGGAATCAGGATCCGCAACATGCTTGCCATCGACACTGAAGTCCCAACCGGAGATCAGGACGCAGTCCTCATCCGGACGAAGGTAGCCGTAGCTGACGACTCTCATCGCTGTGCGCCCTCCGTTTCCCCGTCGGTTTGGACGATGTCGACGTACAGGGTGATCGCGCAGTCAGCTGGCTGAATCACTGATGCCCGAATTCGGCTGGCGGGTTCGGTGAGCATGAGTGAAGAGTCTGTGAATGATGCGCTGGACTGTGGATTGCCGGAGATCACTTCCCACCTCTCGAAGACCGGGAAATCGACTCCGGCGTCTTCGACATCCTCGAACCTGACGTCGGACCCGTCAGTGCGTATCACGGGTGTCGCTTTCAGCTGGACCGGATAGACGTCATCATCGGCGTCGATTCCGATGTCGAAGATCGCGGTGATCTGACCTCCCTCGGTCCGTCTGAGGTCGACCAGTCTCACATCGGTGCCGGGAAGCCCGGCGCGGGACTTCCGCCTTCCTCCTCCACCGGAGGCCCGCCTGGGTGTTCTGACGCGGGTGTCCACACCGCCCACGGAATTGGCTAGATAGTCGCCGAGTCCTCTCGCGATATCGGTTGCCGCGGCGAAATGACGGTCGTCCCCTCGTCCGATGTTCTTCCTCACCGATCGCTTCAACAGCAAGCGCATGTGCTCGAAGAATATCTTCACGGGGTTGTTTCTACTGTCGGAACCCCAGAACTCCTCGAGAATACCCTTCTCATTCTGGATTGACTCGTGGTTCCATTCGTGGTGTGCAGCAGGTTCACTGCGGGCGAACACCCTGTCTGCCGAGTCGTCCGCGAGAAACACTCCGCAATATGGCTCGCCGGTGATATCCGCAGGCCCCTTCCAGTACTCGACTATCATCCGTGGATTTCGGATCAGCGCGATCTCGGACTCGATGGTCTTACCGACCACGGTGTCTCTCTCGTCGACAGGGGCGACGAGAGTCTTGACCGAAAGCCGACCGAGTTCTTTCTTCCTCGGTCTGCCGGTGAATACCCTCGTCGTTCTGTAGATCAGCGATTCCCTCCACTCCTCCGACTCTGAGGGCTGCATGGACAGCGCCCGCTCGTAGGTCTGGACGAATGACCTGAGTGCCGGATCATCCTGGGGTTCGGGAATATCGATTCTCGAACCCCGCAGATTCACGTGGAATTCGATGGGATCGAGGTCAGGTTCGGTGGTGACCATGTGCGGCCACGCCCACCGAGTCAGTGAACGTGCGATGTTCCTGAGGCTGGTTTCCGTGTCGGCCAGATCGGGTGCGATGACGGAGATGGCTGTCCCCGTCGGACGTTCCTCCGAGAAGTACCTGTCCATACCCATGGCTGCCGCGCACCGGTCAGCCAGCTCGCCAGTGAACGGTTCGGCGTACGTCACGGAGCCTGTCTCGGTGGTCGCCTCGGCTTCAACACCCCACCAGTGACGGCCTGTGTGATTCACCGATCCGTCCTGGTACCCGTCGGTCAGGGCCATGGTGATGAAGCGGTGCACCGCTTGATCATTTTCGTCGACCGTACGCGTGTAGACCATCACTGTGTCGACCCTGCTGGCGATGAAGAACACCGCTTTCCCGAAGCCGTAGGTTCCACCGGCCAGCTCCTTCTGTTCGCTGCGGCCGATGTTGCGGACGAAAGAGGTGAACTCAGTGTGTCCCGTGGTCGCGGAGGTGGCGTTGCTCGGACCCCGTAGCCCTACGGTACCGGTGTCGCTGACAGTCAGGAGGGGGACCGTCCCTTGTTCGATCTGTGATTCCAATGCCGGGACACCGATGAAGTCGTCACCGAGAATCACCGAACGGAGAATCTCGAGTTCCGCGCCCTCGATGACGTCGTAGTCCACTGCGAAGGTGACACCGTCCTCGGCGGAAACTCGGTCTCTCGCATCCCAGCTGTTCTGCAGGGACTCGCGGGTGAACATCTCCCAGATGTTCATCGACTGTCCGGTCATGGTCCGCTTCGCGGAGCTTGCGTGAAAACCACCGGACGGATCGAAGATCTGGTTGTGGTGGAAGGTTCTCATCGTGCTCCTGTCGGGTTCAGGTAGAGGTTACCGGCGCGGTAACCCGTGATCGAACCGGGGTCGGAGAGATCGACCGTGTATGAAACCTGCTGTATCCTTCCCGTCGTTCCGATCCCCGTCAAACGTGGGAATCCATCGGAGACGACGAACTCCACCGCCTCGCCTGGGGAGTACCTCCTGAACAGCTTTTCGCCGGATTCATCGCGGTCCGCCATGGCGACTCCGAGGCTGGATAGTGAGGAAAGGAACCTGCGCGTGTCGACACCCGGAATGGCGCAGATCGAGTCACGCAGTGACGGAACGGACATTGTTCCGTCAGGGTCCGGAACATATCGTCGCACGGCCAGATCGAGGCGTTTGCCCGGGGATTCCGTCAACTGCTCGGCACCGTGTATGACTACCGGCAGACCGTTGGACGCCGTCGTCGCCTTGCATTCGACGGAGACACCGTCGAGTTCGAAGTCGTGCCTGGATTTCTCCGGTCCCGTCCATCGGCGGAGAACGGCTGGGCCGTCCCGGTGGATCAGGCTTCGTAGGACCTCGAGCTCACAGAGGATCCCGATCTCCTCCTCAACCGGGATCTGCCCCGTCGGAATCGAGAGGAGGAGCATGTTCCTCCAGTCCTGAATTGCTCTGAGGATGATCGTCTCCGATGGCCCGTCGGCGTCCTTCAGATCACGCAGGAGCGCATCCGTGAACTGCATGTACGTATCTTCGAACCGCGGTAGCTCGAGTCGCACACGAATGTGCGGGGTTCCTTCGACCCTCACTGCAGTAACCTTGATCGCCTGTCCGCGGGTGTCGGGCCGGAAACTGCGGTAGGCGGTCTCCGTCACCGGTACCAGGACGGACAGTTGGCCGCCGTGTCCGTGTGACAGTCTGACTTCTCCCTCCGCGATCCTCAGGAGTGCTCCGGACAGGTTCTCCTTCCCGAACCCGGGTGCGGGAGTCCTCAGGGAGATGAAGGCGGTACGGGAGAAGTCGCGGAAATCCGGATTCACAGTTCGTCCTCTGACTGTCTCTCGGTCTCCGCCCGGAGTTCTTCCTCCTGCGTCTGGTAGGCGGCGAGCACCTCATCCTCGGGTGCGACCGTGCAGACGTAGTCGACCGCTGAATTGGTTCGTGAGGACTCGGGGAAGAAGACGCACACACCGATCAGATCGTCCACGGCCCGGAGTGGCTCGCGGACCATGTTCCCTTTCTCGGACGACCTCTGTGGAACCGAGTTCCTGTCGATCGCGTAGATCGCCAGGTGACCTGTTCCCATCCCGGCGTGGTCGTCGTGGATCTCGAGCAGCCTGCGTTCCCGACTCGTACCTTTTTCCTTGGAGCTCTTGATCAGAGTCTCCCGAACCTCGCTGTCGGCGGTGGCGTCGTTGATCCGGTCGAAGGGGGAGGTGAGTGACTTGATGTTCGCGTATTCGGGATTCCCGTCCCGCATCCGGGCACGTGAGATCATCTGGAGTTCACCAGGTAGCCCCAGATCGATGGTCCCGGTCTCGCCTGTCTTCCCGCGTCCGAAGAACGAGACATTCCAGCTCGTGATGGAGCCTTCGGCCGTCTCCTCCAGGATGTAGTCGATGAGTTTTCCGTTGGCGTCCTTGCCCAGGGTCGACTTCTCGTGGAAGCGGTATGACCGGAGGAACGCGATGATGTCGTCGGTGTCGACACCTCGGTACACGTATGATCCGTTGGACAGCGGGCCGTCTCCCAGAAGTACCGGTCCGCCGTCACTGATCGAGGAAACCAGATTCCTGGCCGCTTCAATGTTGTTGCTCAGCCATTCGTGGTCACGATGCTTGAAGAGGATCGACTGGGGTTTACTTCCGCTGTAGCTGACTTTCGCCTTCCGCATGTTCTGGGCTTTCGCACGACTCGTCACCTCGAGTGACGGGTGGACACGGATCCGGGCCTGGAACTCCAGAGGCGTGATGCCTTCCTCTACGTAGCGCTGCATCTCCATACGCAGATCAGCTTCGACCAGCGCCAGATCGCGGAACCAACCGGCGAGCTCGGAAGTGAGCCACACCCGGGGGAGATCCTGATAGCCGTTGCGGAACCCGAACCAGCGCCCCATCTGGAGGAGCGTGTCATAGGCGCTGGCGTTGCGGAGAAAGTAACTGGAGAGAAGACCTTCGAGAGTGAGCCCACGGGCCAGGGTGTTTCCGCCGATGGCGATGACCGTTTCCGGTCTGTCGTCGCCGTACTCGAGTCTCCTGTCCGACCTGCTGTTGTCGATCACGACCTTCGTGTCGCCCAGCACCTCCGGAATCAGCGGTGCGATATCCGCGAAACTCACGGTGGAAAGATCCGGATAATCCGATGACGGGACTCTCGCGCATTCCTGTTCCCACTGGCTTCTCCAGTCGTCTACCGGAGAGTGTCCGGCGAGCTCCGCACGGAGACCACGGATCTCGTCTTCCACCAGAGCTGCGGTGATCTCGTGCTCCTCGGTCCGCATCGCGGTGTGTATCAGCATGGACGAGTGCTTGTGCGCCTGTCCTCTGAACCGCCGGGCTGCGCTGGCCATGATGAACCACCGGATCGCGTCGGTGAGTGATTCCGGGACTTCGGGCGACCACGGCCCCGCATCCCTGTCCTTCTGACGGGTCGGGGGTTTGAGTGACTTGGCTTCCTCGTCCGGAATGATCCGGATCATGTCCTTGCCGTCGTTCTCCTCGTAGTTCTCGTGGCTCAGCGCCTCTCGGCCGAAGAGATCCTCTGCGCCGAAGTAACCCTTCGGCTTATTCAGGACCGTGATGAAGTCCCGGGGGTAGATGTCTTCAACATCGTTCGGATTGACGAGGATGTTCGCGAACGGGGTTGCGGTGTAGGCGATGTACGCGACCTTCTTGTTCTCGAGCAGGGACCGGATCTGTCCGTTGATCGTGGAGATCTCGGCCTTCTGCTGCTTCGACACATTGATGCTCGCCTGATCCGATTCGTCATCGATGACGAGGATCGGGCACTGTGCCGTATGCACACCGCCGCTCCGTAGGAAGCGGTTGAGGCGTTTGAGCACGTGCCCGTTCTTCTTAACGACCGCGATGTACCGTCCGTCTGGTTGGCTGAGATCGAAGGCGGCGTTCTGGTACTCGTCATCCTTTGATGCACCGAAGTCGCAGTTGGGGTGGGTCATCCGCCGCCACTTGTCGCCGTTGGGGGCAAGGAGCTTCTCCTCGAAGCGCTGCTGGGTCTGTTCCCTGAGCGCATCCGTCATACCGGACAGGACGATGATGAACCGGTATCCCGCATCGGCGGCTTTGGCGATGACGGAGAGGAAGTTCGTCGTCTTTCCGCTCTGTACGTAGCCGACCACGAGACCTCTGGAATCCACCTTCTCGCCCCTCGGGCAGTCGATGGAGTTGATGATCGCGGTCGAGGATCTGTCCACCTCCTCCAGTGCCTCGTCACCGATGTCCTGTCGGATCAGTTCCCTGACGGGTGCCCAGTAGGTGTCGCCGCACGCCTCGGGCGAATACCAGATGCCCTCGGAAGTGATTCGTCTGTCCCTGAAAGAGGTGTCCCGGATGTACGGCTCTGCCGAGAACGAGTTCTTGATCCGGTAGTTGATCAGAGCCTGCGATCTGTGGGATCCATCGATCAGACTGAAAGGAGGTTGCCGCAGCTTGTTCTCGATCCACTCCAGAGACCGCCCCAGTGCCTTCCAGTCCCTGATCATCTCCTCGATTTCGGCGAGTGTGCCCTGATCAAGATCGCTTTCCATCGAATCTCCTGTGTGTGGACCTGAGCGGGTGTCAGTTTACCCCGGCACCCGATCACCAACCTGAACTTGTCTTCCCCGGCTACTCTACGGATACTCTGCGTGCCGATTGTGCAGAGGTCGGGTAACCCCGGGGTTTCGTCCGCGAATGTCTACGTTGAACGGTTTCCCTGATGCTCGGGCGGTGACTCTCTCCCTGCCGAACGTGTTGGCGGGGGCTTGTCCCGTCCCGGGCTGTCCGCGCACCCCACACCCGTTCCCTGCTGATCCGACCGGTGGAAGCGAGCCGAGGGTGCGGAGTTGCCCGAGGATTCGCCAAAGACGCGCCAAGTGCGTACCGTGGTGGGGTACTGCTTTTCACCAGCCGGCATCCCCGGTGCTGGTACACCTGATCCGGGCGAAGGCCAGTAGGGCATCGCCGGATCATCGGGATGCTGGTTGTGTCGTGTCCGCGGGATCCGTCGTCAGTCGCCAGGAGCTGACTGCGGCGGCTTCTCCCGCGTAGACACCATCTCCCATCGACGAGTCAGACGCCCCGACAGGGGCTGTCTGTTAGATGCGGACCGGCAAGGCTCAGGTGTGGCGAGCAGGACACGGCAGCCCGGGACGTCAGTCCCGGGTACCGCCGGTCGGTGCGGCCCCAAGGCATGTGCCGATACCAAAACAAGAAAAATGTGTGCCGCGCGAACAGCGTGCGGAATGACATGAGCAGCGCGAAACATGAAGTCGCGCAGAAGAATGAGGATGGCGCAGTGAACGCCCAGAACGAAAACAATGTGAATACCACCGGTGATGCGGATGAGATCATCACCCTGGATGACGTGGTCAACGCAGGTGCCGAGAACGGCACCCCCGAGCAGAACACCGAGACCCCCGACAGTGGGACCGCCACAGTGACGGTCGCCAGCGATGAGGACATCACCTCCGCTACCGGGGTCCCCGCCGAGGAATCCGCCCCCGAACAGGCCTCCACCGAAGAAACCCCGGAAGCCACCGAGCCCGCCGCCGGGAAGCAGGACACCACCCCGGAGAAGGCCCCCGAGCCGAAGGTCGAGGAGAAGGAGGAGAACGGGTTCGACGGACTCGGACTCCCTGACCGCACCCTCGAGGCCGTCCGTAAGATCGGCTACGAATCCCCCTCGCCGATCCAGACCCAGACGATCCCGCTCCTCATGGAGGGAAGGGACGTCGTCGGGCTCGCCCAGACCGGTACCGGCAAGACCGCCGCATTCGCACTGCCGATCCTCTCCCGCATCGATCCGTCGGTGAAGGCGCCGCAGGCACTCGTGCTCGCACCGACCCGTGAGCTCGCGCTCCAGGTCGCCGACGCGTTCCAGGGGTTCGCCGATCACATCGGCAACCGCATCAGCATCCTGCCGATCTACGGTGGTCAGGCCTACGGTGTTCAGCTCAGCGGTCTTCGCCGTGGTGCACAGATCGTCGTCGGTACCCCCGGCCGCGTCATCGACCACCTGCAGAAGGGGTCGCTGGACATCTCCGGTCTGCGCTACCTCGTGCTCGATGAGGCCGACGAGATGCTGAACATGGGCTTCCAGGAGGATGTCGAGCGGATTCTCGCCGACACCCCCGCCGAGAAGCAGGTGGCCCTGTTCTCCGCGACGATGCCCAACGGTATCCGCCGCATCTCGAAGCAGTACCTCAATGACCCGGCGGAGATCACCGTCAAGTCGAAGACCCGCACCAACACGAACATCACGCAGCGCTACCTGTCCGTCGCGCACCGCAACAAGATCGATGCGCTGACCCGTATCCTCGAGGTCACCGAGATCGAGGCCATGATCGTGTTCGTGCGCACCAAGCACGAGACCGAGGAAGTCGCCGAGAAGTTGCGCGCCCGGGGTTTCTCCGCCGCCGCCATCAACGGTGACATCGCCCAGGCCCAGCGCGAGCGCACCGTCGACCAGCTCAAGGACGGCCGTCTCGACATCCTCGTCGCCACCGATGTCGCCGCCCGTGGCCTCGATGTCGACCGCATCAGCCACGTGCTCAACTTCGACATCCCCCACGACACCGAGAGCTACGTCCACCGCATCGGCCGTACCGGCCGCGCGGGCCGTTCCGGTGAGGCGATCCTGTTCGTCACCCCCCGTGAGCGTCGCATGCTGAAGTCCATCGAGCGGGCGACCAACGCCCCGCTCAACGAGATGGACCTGCCCAGCGTCGAGGAGGTCAACGAGTCCCGCAAGGCGAAGTTCGCGGACTCGATCACCACCGCGCTCGAGGACAAGCAGGTCAATCTCTTCCGTCACCTGGTCAAGGCCTACTCCGAGGAGCACGACGTGCCGCTCGAGGACGTCGCCGCGGCGCTGGCCACCCAGGCCCAGGCGGGCAACGACTTCCTGCTCAAGGAACAGCCCAAGCGTGAGCGTGAGCGCTTCGACCGCGACCGCGATCGTGATCGGGGCGACCGGGGTGACCGTGGTGGTCGTTTCGACCGCGGTGACCGCCCGGACCGTGGGGAGCGTGGTGGAAACGCCCGCTTCGACCGGAGCGACAAGAATCTCTCCGTCTACCGCGTCGCGGTGGGCAAGCGGCAGCACGTGCGCCCGGGCGCCATCGTCGGTGCTCTAGCCAATGAAGGGGGACTCACGTCCCAGGACGTCGGCCGGATCACCATCAACGTCGACCACACCCTCGTCGAGCTGCCCAAGGACCTGCCCCGCGAGGTCTGGGACAAGCTCTCAGACACCCGCATCTCCGGCCAGCTCATCCACCTCGAGCACACCCCTGATGCCCCGATCGGACGCCATTCCGGTGGTGGTTTCCGCGGTGGTGACCGTGAGGATCGTGGTGGCCGTGGTGGTTTCCGCGGTGGTGACCGTGAGGATCGTGGTGGCCGTGGTGGTTTCCGCGGTGGTGACCGTGAGGATCGTGGTGGCCGTGGTGGTTTCCGCGGTGGTGACCGTGAGGATCGTGGTGGCCGTGGTGGTTTCCGCCACTAGATTCGGTCCACAGGCTCACCCGTCTATTTCGGGGGCCTGAACCTCAACCCCCTGAGCAGAGTCCGGTTCAACCGGGATCGCTCAGGGGGTTTCGTGTATGTGCGGTATCGCCGGTTGGGATGGAACAAGGGGGAGCCTGAACTAAAATATACTGGTTTTATTGTGTGTAGAAGCTGGGACAACAATGAGGAAAGTGTGGACTCCGTTCCCCTGCCCCGCAACGCCCCTGCACCGTCACAGAACCAGGACACGCACACACGATGAACTCAGCCTCCAGAGCTGCGGTCGCCGCCTCGCGGCCCCCGCCATCGCCTGCCCACTGACGTCGGCCATGGGCGCGGGTGTCGCCGTGGCGGACGTCAATTCATCCATCGGTCTCGACCCCACCCCGGGGAAGGAGCAGTCCTACCCGGACGACCATCTCGCACTCGCGTGGGGCATCCGCTCCCATGTCGACGGACACCGGCTGCAGCATGTTCTCGATGGAGCCCGTTTCCACAACGGATCGGTACAGTGGACCTGCATCTCGACGTCGACGCCGGCCGACGGGCGGATCCAGGTGCAGTACGGCGGAACAGTCGATTTCATGAAGTACCGCCGGCAGGACGGAACCGGCTACGTGCGGGGTCAGTGCGACCTCGACCTGACGTTCGCGGACCCCCACATCGTATTCGAACCGGTTTCGGGGGAGGGGGAGCTGCACATCAACCGGCACACCAAGCAGTACAACGTTGGCTGGTCCGGACCGGAGGAAGTGCTGCTCGGTGACCTCAACGTGGGTGCCGGACGTTTCAACAGTGAGGACGGGGCGGTGACCTGACCATGTCACCGTAACCCTGACGGAGCAGCGGAGCACCGCGTTCTCGAACTTCTACACCCCGGGAGGTAACCTGGCCCCCTGAACTTCAGCTACCCCGGCTCATTCACCGGGGGAGTTGAAGGGCCCGCATATCGTGCCACCGCGGTGTCATCACGGATATCCCCTGGGAAAACGTGGTGAGCGTGTTCGACACGGGTCCGGAGCCGCGGTCGTCGTGGCGAATCACGACGGTACCGGTCACCTCGAGGGGTACTCCGCGGATCTCGAGACGCGTCTCTTCAGCGGCGAGATCGACAGTCGTCTCAGCACCGATGCCGCATGGGACGGGCAGACGGACAGTCTCTACTACGCCGGTTCCGGCGGTCTCTCGGTGCACAGGGTCTCCGTGGCTCCCGGAGGACTGTCCGATGACACCGTCGTCGCCACGGTTCCCTCCACCTCCACCATCACGGCGCAGGGAGAGACACAGGAAGCCGCGAACAAGATCACCGGCGTCGCTTTCTCCGGCGATGCCGGCACCCTCGGGGTGTTGTACAAGACCGGCCGCCGGTACGGTGGATTCAATTCGGTCGACCGTGCGGGAGAACTGAAGAACTGGACTCTTCCCCGGGCCTCCGACGTCCCGGGTAAGGAACTGAACAACGACTACACCGTGTAGCTGTACGGTGACGAGTACAACTCGGGGTACCGTACCGGTCTCAGGGCCCTCCCGGACGGAACGTTCATCCATGTGAGGGACGGCAACTTCCTGTACGACGACGGAAGTCTCAGTGGTGGAGTGCCTGTGCACCTGGATCCCTCCGACAACACCGTGACCCCGATCCTGGACATGGTCGACCTCCAGAACGAGATCCACCGCGTTCATCTCGGATCCAACGGCATCAGGGGTGTCGCTGTGCGCGGCGACCTGATCGCCATCCGGAACAACCTCTCCTGGACCGAGGCCCGGAGCCGCGGAGCGATCAGACACGACCCCTGATCGCGTTCTACCGGTACAACGGGGCCGATCACACCTTCGCCCGTGTTGGGGCAGGAGTCGTCGGAGACAAATTCGATGAGTATGCCGGAGTCGGATTCCTCGGGAATGGCAACGCTGTTGTCGCCTCGGGGACGCTCCGGGGAGATCGCGATCGTCGATCCCTCCCCAGACGGACTTGACGGCCTCAGTGATCAGATCGGTTACAGCCAGCACGTGAAAGACACCCGTTTCCCGTACAACTAAGGAATCAGGGAGTTCTCCGACGGATCGCTCTACATCGTCGACCGCCCGCGGGACCCATCCGGAAAGAACTTCTTCGTCGGTCTCGTCCGGTTGTCACCGGCCTCATCCACCAGTCAGCTGGACCCCCGAGATAGATCCGGTCCACATGGACTACGTGGCTCCTGTGCAGGAAGAACCGACGGAAACCCCGGAGCCGACCGAGACGACGTCATCTACTGCGACGCAGACCCCGGAGCCGACCGAGGGTGAAACCCCCAGTTCGTCGAAAGAGCCGGACCTGCTCCCGTTCAGCTCCTTCGGTACCGGTGCTCTGACGGCACTGATCGCGGTGGTCTTCCACTTCATCATGCATCCGCTGCTGATGGTGCGGCATCTGTCGCACCAGGCCTCTCGGAGAGAAGTCCGGCTGACGGTTCCCGGAAACCCGGGTTCCGGCAGCCGGACCCACCATGTTCCGCCGGTCGGATCAGGGTGGATCATGCGGGGAAAGGTGGGGTGTGGGTGGTGTCGGCGGCAACTCCGGTTCAGCGGTCGCCGCTGGAACGGCCCCTCCTCCCGATCCCTCCACCGCCACCTGATCGGGTGACGCGGCCGCCACCGACCGGTCCGGCTCCGCGGTTCTCCCCGCGCCGTTGACTGCATCGGGGGAGGATCCCGTGACATGCAGCTTGGCGTCAGCGGTCGAGACCGCCGGAGGAAGCGTGCCTACCGGAGATAGCGTCCCTGGTCCGCCCTCACGTGAGGTCCCCTCCGCCGTCCGAAGGATGCAGCGTCGCAGAGCGCCCCACGAGTTGATTTCCCGGAGTATCCCGGGGCACACGGCCGGGGAAACCATCGAGATCAGTGCCCCGTCCCACGGGCACCGTCGGGGCTTCCTGGCCCGCCGCTTCCTTGATCCTCCCGTTCGCGGACGTTCGGCCGGGTCATCCAGCAGGCCGACTCCGCCCCGGCTGATCGCACCGGTCGTACCCCGGGGAAAGTCAGCCGTGAGACACACTTAAAGGACCCGCCCCGATCCGGTGTCGAAGCCGGTCGGACGGGTCCTTTAAGTGTGCGTGGTGCTGTGGCACTCAGATCATCATCAGGATGGCGACGATGAACCACAGGAGGGAGAAGAGACCGCCGAACATGGAGAGCTTCTTCGTGGTTGCGGTCCAGTCGACGGCTGTTGCGGTGGTCTCCGCGGTTGTCCCGACGTTCAGTGCTGCGGCGGGATCATCATCGTCGGTGGCAACCCCGAGATCGGCCATCAGCGCCTTCTGCCGGGGGATGATCAGGAAGAACAGGATTCCCCAGGCGATCACGGACAGGAGGATCGATGCATGGAAGCGACCGTCCTTCAGGAACGTCGTATCGGTGAAGAACAACCCGAGTCCGAGCAGGGGAACGAGCAGTGACAGGAAACCGTAGGTTTTCGTGATGCGGTGGAGCGTCGCCGCGGAACCGACCGCGTGCCTGTCACCGTCATGTGCGGCGCGGGCGCGGCCCTGGAACATGGAGACGGCGATGGTTACCGGACCCAGGAAAACGATTGCTGCCAGCACATGCAGAATGCTGATGAGATTGTCCACGTCGGGGATCGGCCTCTCGAAGATCGGGGAAAGAAGGTCAACGACCACCATAACCCGGCGACCGGCGCCCGGGACAAAGAGTGGGGCTGAATCAGCGGAACGCGTCAGCCAGCCCCGAGAGCAGACACTGCCGCCGCATCGCCGACGCGTCGTCGGCGGTGAGGGACAGCTGGTAGTCGCGTGCGACCGCGGCCAGGCGGCGCACGTACCAGCAGCGGGCCCAACGATCGGCGGGGACCCAGTCGGCCGGGAGGGAATCCGACTTCTCCCGGTTCTGTCGGGCGGTGACGACGACGAGATTCTCCGGATCATTCGCGAACCGGATCCGTGTGTTCCGGTCCCATCCGGAGGCACCCATGTCCCACGCCGCGGAGAGCGGGTAGATGTGGTCGACCTCCATGCGCTGGCCGGGCCCCGGGTTATCGGTGGTCATCGTCTGCCCGGAGTAGGGATCACGGGCGGGTGCCGCGTGGACGGTGCAGTCCTCGTCGATGGTCGCCTCCGGGAGCTGGGCCGCCTGCATCACCTCGTGCGTCGAGCAGATCAGGGAGCCGATGTGTGCTCCGCCCCATCCCTCCCCGAACCGGTTGCGGTGGTATCCGGGGATGTCGGGCCGCTGCTCGACGAGAGTGGTGGATGACAGCGTCTCAGCCAACGGTGGTGGGGGAACCTGTCCCGGCGGAATACGGCCCGTCGTCGGCGCGAGGGTGTAGATCCCGAGCAACAGGGTCGACAGGGTGAGGAGTCCGACGGTCCACTTCGGGGGATGCGGGGCGGTCGGGGTGTGCGTCATGCAGACTCCGACCGTCCCGGGCGGATCCGGGTTCCTCCGGACAGCGGTGAACCCGCCCCACCCAGGGGTGGGACGGGCTTCCGGGCGTGCTTCAGAGGAGGACGGCGCCCGGCTAGATCTCGCCCTTGGCGGCCTTGGCCTGGACCTCTTCCACGGCGAGCTCGGGGTTCTCGTCCGCGAGCTTCGAGAGGCGTGCGGCCTCATCGAACTCCTCGGTGACGTCCCTGGCCGGGGGAGCGGTCATCAGGGAGACGGCGATCATGACGATGGTCGCGAGGAAGAAGCCGGGAACCATCTCGTAGAGGAAATCGCCGAGAGGGGACTGTCCCCAGAAGAACGAGACCAGCGCACCGGTGGCCATGCCGGCGATGGCACCGGGCGTGTTGAGGCGGCGCCAGTAGAGCGACGCGAGCACGACGGGACCGAATGCGGAGCCGAAGCCGGCCCAGGCGAAGCCGACCAGTCCGAGGATCGAGGTGTCCGGGTTCCACGCCAGGATGGCGGCGATCGTGGCGACACCGACCACCGCGGTCCGGGAGTAGTACACCAGCTTCTGGTTGGTCATCGGGCGCTTGTGGAACAGGCGCAGCAGGTCCTCGATGAGAGCGGAGGACGTGACCAGGAGCTGAGAGGAGATGGTCGACATGATGGCGGCCAGCACCGCGGTCAGGACCAGTCCGGCGATCAGCGGGTGGAACAGGATGCGCGCCATGTCGAGGAAGATCGTCTCGTAGGACTCACGGTCGGTGATCGCGATGTTCGGGTCCTGACCGAAGAACGAGGTACCGATCAGCGCGACAGCCGCCGCGCCGATGACGCAGAGCAGCATCCAGCCGATGCCGATGCGACGGCCGGCCTTGGCTTCCTTGGGGGAGCTGAGTGCCATGAATCGGACGATGATGTGGGGCTGACCGAAGTAGCCGAATCCCCAGGCGAGGTTGCCGACGATGGCGGCGAAGGAGACACCGGAGATCATCGAGAAGTAGTGGGTGTTGACCTCTCCGTCGGTCCAGGGACCGTATTCCTTTGTGGTGGCCCAGGTGAAGATCGAACCGGGGTCGTTCATCACGAACAGTGCCATCACCGGGACGATGAGGAGAGCGGCGAACATGATCATGCCCTGCACGGCGTCGGTGTAGCAGACGGCGAGGAAGCCGCCGATGACGGTGTAGATGACGGTGACGATGGCCACGACGAGGAGACCGGTGCTGTAGTCGCCGTCGAAGGTCGCCTGGAAGTACTTGCCGCCGGCGACCATGCCCGCGGAGACGTAGAAGGTGAAGAACACAAGAATGATGACGGAGCAGATGATGCGCAGCGTGTGGGAGGTGTCCCGCAGGCGGTTCTCGACGAAGGAAGGGATCGTGATCGAGTTGTTCGCGACCTCCGTGTAACTGCGTAGGCGTGGCGCGACCCAGAACCAGTTGGCCCAGCAACCTATCAGGAGCCCGATCGCGATCCACAGCTCCGAGAATCCGGTGACGAACAGGGCTCCCGGGAGGCCCATGAGCAGCCACCCCGACATGTCCGAGGCACCGGCGGACAGCGCGGCGACGAACGGGTTGAGGCCACGGCCGGCCAGGACGTAATCGTCGTATTCGTCGGTCTGCCCGAAGCCCCAGAAGCCGATGGCGAGCATGACGAGCATGTATATGACAATGGCTATGACGAACCAGGTTTGTTCGGCCATTTGTCCTCCTAGTTTGCTTGATGGCGGTGTGTGCGTTGGCTACCGTCTCGTGCAGTGAGGTCTCTCGGGGGCGCACCAGTGCCGCTCGTCGGTCACCCCGGTCGTGAGACAAGCCTTAAAGACGGTTTCACACCAGCTTAGAGCTGGCAACCTGTACAGGTATGTCCCGCAAAAGCAGGGGACGTGAACCCGGGGGGATCGTTCCGGAGGCGCGGTGAAAACCGGTGGTGAGGCTGTTTTTCAGGGGTGGGTCCTCCGGACCGCTGGATGTGTCGCCCGCCGATCCCGGGGAACAGCCCGGTTTGGGGGTGGTCGGGAATCGGTGCTTCCCTGACCGGCGGGAGCACCTGCTGTAGCCGGATGCGAACATCTGTTCAACCGGGATGGGTGAGCCGTCCGGCGGCGGTGGTAGAAAAGACAGCATGACTCCGACGCCCACCCACCTCGTTCACGGGCTGTGGTGTCGTGACACGGGATTCCACCTGTGGATCGAACAGGTGGAGGGGCATCGGGTCGTCGGCCCGGAATCGGTGCCCGGCGGTACGCTGCCCGCGGTACTCGAGGTCGCACTCGCGGGCCGGTCGTTCCGGCACCGGATCCCGGTGGTCCTCCAGACACCGAAACAACGGCGGGTGAGTCTCACCGTCCCCACGGCCGCATTCACGCCGGCCCAGGCCGTGGAACTGTTGGCGCAGCTCGCTCCGCTCGACCATCCGGGTCCGGCGGTGCCGCAGCGGCAGCGCGCGACCGTCGCCCCGGATCTGCTCTGGCTGATCCGGTTGTATCTGGGGCTGGAGCGATTCGTCCGCGCGGGGCGGGTGTCCCTGCGGTGCCGTTGGCAGGACGGCCGGTGGTGGCCCGAGTGGCAGCTCGTTATGGGGGCGGATGAGGCGATGTGGCTGACCGCCATGGCGGCGGCGGCACCGAGGGTCCTCACCGTCAATTCCTCTGCCGCGATCGCGGAGGAGATGGCCGGTGTCCTCCCGCACTGGATCGCTCTCGCGTATCTCGCCGATGTCCATCCCGAGACCCCGGACCGGGAACCGCACCCGTTCGTCCGTGCCCTACTCGCCGGCGAGGCGTTCGACAGGGGCAACGCGCGCCTGGTCGCCGGTCTGACGGAGTGGCGTGGCTCCCTGGACAGCGAACGGCTGGAGCTGGTCTTCGTCGTGGAGGAACCTGAGTCCGTGGAGCCGGGCGACGGGGGATCTCCTCCGCCCGGTCCCGGTTCACACCGGGTCACGGAATTGTCTCGGCCCCCGGCGGCCCGGCACACCGTCACCGCTCTCCGTGGGCTCGCCGACACCGCCGTCCGGCCGCCCACCGGGGACGTGCCTGCAGGGGAGCTCTGGCGTGTCCGGGTCTCCATCCGCAGGGACGGCGGAACACCGGAACCCTTCCGGAGGGGGATATGGCCCGTCGAGATCTGGCAGAAACTGAGTGACCGGCACCAGCGGGCCGTCCGGATCAGCGGACTCCTCGATGATTCCCGGTACGGGGTCGCGCTCCGGGGTGTCGTCGGAGGGGACGACGGGGACTGGGACGTCGCGCTGACGGGTTGCCAGATCCTCACCTTCATCGAGAAGGACGTTGAGGCGTTGCGGAAGGAGGGATTCCTCGTCATGCTGCCCGCATCGTGGTCCCGCCAGGAGGTCGGGTTGAAGGTCTCCACCTCCTCTCCCCAGGATCCCGGGGTGGCGGGAAGCACCCACCGACGGTTCGGGCTCGACCAGATCGTCGAGTACGACTGGCGTCTCAGTCTCGGCGACACGGTCCTCGAGCCACAGGAGATGGCCGACCTGGTCAACTCCCGCGACGGACTGGTCAAGCTCCACGGAAACTGGGTGGTGGCCGACCGGAAGAGTGTCGCGAGGGTGGCGAAATACGTCAGCCAACTGGTCCGGGCCGGCGAGGGACACCTGCGGGAGGATGTCGAACGCTGCCGTGGGGCGCTGGCCGAGGCGAAGATGACGGGGAGCGGGGACATCGAGGAACTCGAGAAGGCGTTGGGCGACGCAGAGCGGGCGTACGCCGAGGAAACCGGTACCTCGGGTTTCGTCTCCGCGGCGGAACTCCGCAAGCTGGCTCTGGAGAACTCCGCCGAGGACGACACCCCTGTGGAGTTCACCGCGACCGGATGGCACGCACGCTTCATGGGGGACACCTCCGACACCGCAGCCGGGGACGGGGGGTCCGTCGTCCCGGAGCAGCCCGCACCCGTCCGGGTCCAGGTACCCGGGACGGTGCACGCGGAACTCCGCCCGTACCAGCGTCGTGGGGTGGACTGGCTCCACTGGATGTCACGGGCCGGGCTCGGGGCGGTCCTCGCCGACGACATGGGGCTGGGGAAGACACTCCAGCTGCTCGCGCTCACCGCTGTGGAGAAGGAGGAGGCCGGGGAGAACGGGGAATTCGGCCCGACCCTCATCGTCGCCCCGAATGCGGTGCTCGCGAACTGGGCCGCGGAAGCCCGGCGCTTCGTCCCGTCCCTGAAGGTCATCATCCATCACGGTGGATCCCGGCTGAAGGGGGATGCGCTCGGCGCTGCGGTGGAGGGAGCCGACATCGTCATCACCAGCTACGGCACCGTGGTCCGCGACCGGGCGGCCCTCAGCGGCAGCGACTGGTGGCGGGTGGTGCTCGATGAGGCCCAGCACATCAAGAACTCCGCGACGGCGGTCGCCAGGGCCGTCCGTTCCATCCCCTCCCGGCACCGCGTCGCACTGACCGGAACACCGGTGGAGAACCGGTTGTCCGAACTGCGCTCGATCATGGACTACTGCAATCCCGGCGTCCTCGGCAGCGCCAACTTCTTCCGCAACCACTACGCGAACGCCATCGAGAAGTACGGCGACGAGGAGATGTCCGAGCGGCTCCGTACGTTCACCGCCCCGTTCATCCTCCGCCGGGTCAAAACCGATCCCGCGGTCATCGATGACCTCCCGGAGAAGAACGAGACCATCCTCCGCGTGCCGATGACACCCGAGCAGGCCGCGCTCTACCAGAGCTACGTCAACGACGTGAAGGAGAAGCTGGCCGGTACCGAAGCCACCGCACGCCGGGGTCTCGTCCTCGCGGCGATCACCAGGACCAAGCAGATCTGCAACCACCCCGCGCACTATCTGGGGGACGGCTCACCGGTCTCACTCCGGGGGAGACACAGATCCGGCAAGGTCGCGGCACTCATGGATCTGCTCGACGAGACGACCGCGGCGGCGGAGCGAACCATCGTATTCACCCAGTACCGGGCCTTCGGAACCATCCTCGCCCCCTACCTGTCGTCCCGCCTCGACCGGGAGATCCCGTTCCTCCACGGAGGACTGTCGCGGACCAGACGGGACCGGATGGTCGCCGATTTCCAGGCTCCCGACGGTCCACCGGTGATGATCGTCTCGCTCAAGGCCGGTGGTACGGGGCTCAACCTCACCGCCGCCAACGTCGTGGTGCACATGGACCGCTGGTGGAATCCCGCCGTGGAGAACCAGGCGACCGACCGTGCCTACCGGATCGGGCAGCTGAAGGACGTCCGCGTCTACATGATGGTCACCGAGGGCACGATCGAGGAGTCGATCCAGGAGGTCCTCGAGGGGAAACGTCGTCTCGCCGGGACCGTCATCAGCGGGGGAGAGGGATGGATCACGGAACTGTCGGACGAGGAACTGTCGGAGCTGTTCAGCTACCGGGACAGGGTCGGTGCGAGGGGTTCCCGGGCCGCCGATCCGCCGACCGGCCCGGTCACGCTGAAGGAGGAGACGGAGCGATGAGCCGAAGGGACAAGCCCCGCAGGGGACGCGTGACCGGGGCCGACAACGTCATCTACGCCAACTTCGGACGCACCACCCGGGTCACGGAGACTCCCCACCCCGGAACCTCGCGGAAGAAGAACACCCCCGTGAGTCCCGTCACGCGGAGGCTCGGTGAGGGGGTCGCCGAGCTGGCCGAGGAGGGGCGACGGAAGCGCGGCCGCGCCTACGCCGACAACGGGAACGTGCTCTCGGTCGTGGTCGACCGGGACCGCATCACCGGCACGGTCGCCGGAAGCCAGAACGAGCCGTTCACCGTCACCGTTGGACTCGCGTACAGGAGCGCCGAGGACCTGCAGGAGGCGATCAGGGTGCTGGCCGGGGATCCCCGCGGCATAGATGCCGTGCGCCGCGGGAGCATCCCCGATGAGGTTCTCGATGTGCTGCTCTGCGCGGATGCCGGGGAGCTGCGCCTCCACTGCACCTGCCCGGACCCGACCCCGGTGTGCAAGCATTCCGTGGCGGTCGCCCGGATCGCGTCGGAGAAGTTCGACGCCGGTCCGCACCTCCTCTACGCACTGCGCGGCGTTGACCCGGTGTCCGTGCAGCGGAGCATGAGCGGAGCGGTGGCCGAGCGCGGGGAAACAGCGGCGGTGAGTTCGGAGGAGTTCTGGCGGGGCGGGCAGTTGCCTCCGCTCCCGGATCCGGCGGTGGCCCCGCTCATCGACGACACCGACCCCGAGAAGCTGGCTGACGCGTTGTTCACGGCCTCGTACACCAGAATCGAGGCCCGTGCCGGGGTCGCCGACATCACCGAGCTCTACCATCACCTCACCCGCGGAACCCGGAGCAGCACATGACGACGATCACCTTCCTCCACACCTCCGACTGGCAGCTCGGAATGGAACGCTGGTTCCTTCCCCCCGAAGCGCAGGCGCGTTTCGATCAGGCGCGCATCGACGCCATCAGGGCCCTGGACACCCTGGCGGTCAGCCACGGATGCTCGTTCATGCTCGTCGCCGGGGACGTCTTCGAACACAACAGCCTCGCTGAACACACCACCGGGCGTGCACTCGAGGCTCTGGCGTCGCTGCGGACACCGGTGTGGCTCCTGCCCGGAAACCATGATCCGTTGACCGCGGCAAACCCGTTCTACGGGGCGTGCACGATTCCCGGTGTGAATGTTCTGGCCGACGACACACCGGTCGAGGTCGCGCCCGGGGTCGAACTGGTCGGCGCACCGCTCACCGCCCGGTACGCGAGCGAGGATCTCGCCGCACGGGCACTCGACGATCTGGACCCCACACCCGGGATACGCATCCTGGCCGCACACGGGCAGGTGCTGCACCGGGGAGGGGAGCCGACTCCGGGGCTGCTGGATCTCGGGACCCTGGAGGACGCGGTGTCCCGACGGGTGGTCGATTACGTCGCCCTCGGGGACACACACTCGGCCCAACCGGTCGGAGGGACGGGGAGAATCTGGTTCTCCGGCGCCCCGGAGGTCACCGACTACCACGATCTCGATTCCGGTGGGGGTGGGGAGGACAACTCGGGCACCGCGCTCGTGGTCACCGTGACCGTCGATGACGACGAACCGGAATCCCCGGCGGCCGTCACGGTCGAGCAGGTGGATACCGGTACCTGGACCTTCGAGGCGATCGGCGCGGAGATCAACTCCGACGAGGATGTGACGGCGTTCCTCGCCCGGCTCGACTCCTACCCGGAGAAGGCCCGGACCGTGGTCAAGTACGCGTTGCGCGGTTCCGTCGACCTGACCACGTGGCAGCGGCTCGAAACCGGGCTCTCGCGCCTGCAGCCCCGGTTCGCCTCTCTGCGGGAGCGCCCCCGCCTGATGGACCTCACGGTGGTGCCGGGGGACGCGGAACTCCGGGAGCTCCAGCTGTCCGGCTACGCCGCCGGCGCGTGGAACGAACTGCTCGACGCCGCTCTCGGAACCGACACCAGGCCCGCCGACCCGGTCGCCAGAGACGCACTCCGGCTGTTCCACCGATTCGCAGAGAAGGGGAACTGACATGCGTATCAACTCGATCATCATCGACAACGTCCGCGGGATCGGCCATCTGGAGCTCAGCGATCTCCCCGAGACCGGACTCATCGTCATCAGCGGTGACAACGAGCAGGGGAAGTCGACCATTCTCGAGTCCGTGCGGACGGTACTCACCGTCCCGCACTCCAGCAACCGCCGGGAGATCCGGTCCCTGCAGCCCGTCGGGGAGGACGTCGCCCCCCGCATCGAACTCACCGCGACGGTCGGACCCTATTCGTTCACGGTCACCAAAACCTACCTCCGTCAGAAGTCCGCCGTGCTCACCGTGCGGAAACCCCGGCCGGAGAATCTGACCGGACGGGAGGCCGAGGACCGATTGAGCGCGATCCTCGATGAGCACCTCGACACCGCCCTCATGGACGTGCTCTTCGTCAGGCAGGGCGAACTGGATGCCGCTGTCTCGACAGCCGGTGTTCCGTCGCTCGCCAGGGCACTCGGCGGCCCCGGCGAATCGGGATCCGACGTCGACTCGGCGGGGGAGGGGGAACAGCTCCTGCGCCGGGTGGAGCAGGAGTACGAGCGCTACTACACCACCGCCCGTGGGACGGAGACGGGGGAACTCAGGGCCGCACGTAACGCCGCGGACGCCGCCGCCGAGGAGCTCGAGGACGCCACCGGGGACGTCGACAGGCTGGCCCGCTACGTGGAGGAGGTCCGGCGCCATTCGGAGGAGGAAGCGGCGGCCAGGGGGCGTCGTCCCGACGCCGTGAAGGAACGCGCGGAACTCCGTGAAGCCGCGGAGCGGGCAGAACGGGCGGGAACCCGGGTGAAGGCGGCGGAGAACTCCCTCACCGCGGCTTCGGCGACCCTCGAGGCGTCGCTGGCCAATCTGCGTCGCCGGAAGGAACTCAGGTCCCAGGTGGTCACCATGAAGGAGGAGCTCGCCGCCCTCACCGGTGCGCGCACGGAACTCGCGGAGGCCGCTGAGCGGGAGCAGGACCGGATCGACGGGCTGCGGGCGGAACTCCGGAGAGCCGAGGAGGAACTCGAGGAAACCACGGCGGTGGTGGGCGCCGGTGAGCGCCGGCACAGGGAGGCGCGTGCCGCGCTACGGCGAACGGAGCTGGAGGGTGTCCTCCAGGAACTGGATGTCTTCGACGGGCGCATGTCGGCGCTTCGGGCGCAGTTGGCGGAGAACGTGGTCACCGAAGATGAGGTCACCGCCGCGGAGGGCGCGGAACTCGAGCTCAGGCTCGCCCGCGGCAGGAGGGACTCGGCGTCCGCCGAACTCTGCCTCACCGCGGAGCAACCGACCCCCGTCACCGTTGACGGTGACACCGTCACCCTGGACGGTGACGGGCGCTCCTACGATGTGACCGAGACGATGACGTTCACCGCATCGGGGGTGACGGCGGTCATCACTCCGGGTGCCGGAATCGAGGGCGCCAACGCGGACGTCAGCTCGGCGGAACAATCACTCGCGGATATCCTCCGGGGGCTGGAGTGCCCGGATGTCGACACGGCCAGGAAGCGGCTCGCGACGCACCAGGCCCGGCAACGGGAGCTCGAGACCCTCCGCAGGGAACGGCAGGCCACTCTCGCGGGCAGGGACGAGCAAGAGATGAGACACGAGTTGGCCGCACTCGGCGATCCCGGGGACCGGACCGGGGCAGAGCAACCCGATATCAGAGAAGCGGAGGACCTGCTCGAGGCGGCGAAGGCCTCCAGACTGGAGGTGGAGAACCGCGTCGCACTGATCCGGACCCGGTTGTCCGCTCAATCGGAACGACGGGCGAAGGGGGCCCTGGCCGTCCACGACGCGAGGATCGAGTCCTCACGCGCCGGGCTCACCCGAGCGGAGGAGGCCCTGGGCGGAGTCACCCCGGGAGCACCGGAACCGACTGAAGAGGAGCTGGAGGAGCTCATCGGGAAGCAGACGGAGGCGAAGGATGCGGCCGCCGGTGAGCTCGCGGCCGCGGAGTCGGAGCTGCAGCAGGTGAATCCAGGGCTCGTCGAGAAACTGCTCCGGGGTGCGGAAGCGCAGGTGCAGTCGATCGACGAGACGATCCGGCGGGCGGAACACGCGGTCGCGGAGAACCGGGGGCGGATCGAGCAGGCCACGGGCGCGGAAGAGCGCCTGGAGAAGGCGACGTCCGCTGAACGCCGGGCCCGCGAGACCCTGTCCTCGACCCTCCGCCGTGCGGAGGCCGCCGGGAGACTGCGGGAGGTGCTTCTCCGGCACCGGGCCGAGGCGCGCCGCCGGTACGCGGAGCCGTTCGCCCGACGACTCACAACGATGGCGACGACCGTGTTCGGTCCCGACGTGAGCTTCGGGTTGACGGAGGATCTCGCGGTCGCGGACCGCACCCTCGGACAGGCGACCGTCGAGGTCGACTCTCTGTCGGGTGGTGCACGGGAACAGATCGGGATTCTCGTCCGACTGGCCATCGCCGAACTCGTCGGACAGGATGACGGGGTTCCCGTCTTCATCGACGATGCGCTGGGGAGCACGGACAGCGGGCGCCTCCGTCGCATGGCGGCGGTTCTCGCGGACGCCGGAAAGGAGGGGCAGGTGTTCGTCCTCACCTGCGTGCCGGCCCGGTACGACCACGTCCCCGGGCGCAGACACCTGACCATGTCGCAGCTGCGGGGATGACCGTGGTGCGAGTTCCGGCGGTACCGTGCGGGGGTTGCGCCGCGTACCGCGAATCCCTCGACGGGGTTGAATGGGGGCGGGCAGGTTGCCTCTCCCGTATCCGGATCCGAGCGTGTACCAGCGCGTACCCCACCCGGCGGCCGCGCCGTCACCGCCGTACCGTGCCTTTCCGGGATTTCGAACCTGGCGTGACGCCCGATACAGTGATCGTATGAATAGGGATCCCCACTCGGCGCCACGCTGGCTCTCGCAGGAGGAGCAGGCGTTCTGGCGCCTGCTCCTCGCCACGGTGCGCAAGGTGAGCAGGTGCATAGAGGAGACACTGGTCACCGATCACGGTCTGTCGACGTCCGAGTTCGCGGTCCTCGTCAGTCTCTCCGAGAACCCCGGGCACCGGATGCGGCTCCGGGATCTCTGCGTCGACCTCGACTGGGACAGGTCACGGGCGTCCCACCAGATCACCCGGATGCAGCGGCGCGGCCTAGTGACCAAGACGCGGTGCCCGGGCGACGCGCGGGGAGTGGTCGTGGAGATCACCCCGGAGGGAAACGAACGGCTCGTCGCCGCGGTACCCGAGCACGTCGAATCGGTCCGGCGACTCATCTTCGACGACCTGGACCCCGCAGACATACCCCACCTGACCCGGCTGCTCGAGACCGTGCTCGCGGTCGACGATGTTCCGGGGGCGAAGGGATTCGACCCCGAGCGGCACGCTTTTCCCGCCGCCGACGGCGAACCCGCGTGACCGGAGCCTTCCGGACGCCCGCCGGGTACCTGGCCATCCCCCGGGTCCACCGCGGAGATGTCCCCGGCGAAGATCGGGGGAAGATCGGGGAGATCCCTGATGCCGGTCACGCCCGAAGTCCGGAGAATTGGACGTGTAGGGGAGATAACCGACCAGCCCGTCCCCGGCAGGAGAGAAAGGCGTGACCCATGGAATACGAGAACCCCGGCAATGACCGACACAACGAGGCCGATGCTCCACTCCTCCAGCGGAAACTGCGTCGTAGTGCGACCGACAAACTGGTTGCCGGAGTCCTCGGTGGAATAGGGGAGACCTACGGCATCAACAGCACCCTGCTGCGCATCCTGTTCGTGGCGTCGTTCCTGCTCCCCGGCCCCCAGATGCTGTTCTACTTCGTCATGTGGTTCATCATGCCCGGTCAGGACGCCTGAATCCGGGTGTTGTCCGTATGACGGGTCCACGGACGGTGATCGGTCGCCTCCCGTGGACCGGATCCGGGTACTCCGCGGAGTGTCTCCGGTGCGGAGAGGCGATCTCCCGGTCCGGACCCCGGAGTGGCCGGGAGAGCGGCCGGACTATGGCCGGACAAACAGTGAGGGAGCTCCACCGCCGTCGGCGGTGGAGCTCCCTCACTTCGGTGGTGCCCCCGACACGAATCGAACGTGCGACCTTTGGTACCGGAAACCAATGCTCTATCCCCTGAGCTACGGAGGCGTGTCAACGCCGTTCACGTCGGGACGGTGAACCGGTCCCGGTGACTGCGCAACGAGAATAACTCTAGCACCAGGAGGGGGTCGGTCACCAAATGCTCCTCCATCCACCGGTACCGGCGCCGCAGCGGAGGAGGACGGGCACGGCACACCCTGCCACGGAAGCGGTCGCCCCGGACCCCGGGCGGAGGAGATGACCCGGTGCCCACCGCCGGAATCTGCACGCACCACACGGGAACATCCCCCGTGCCCGGGGTTCCGGCAGAGGGGTTCGTACCCGTGAACCGGGTGGTGCGGCGTCTCCCGGTCGAGTCCCCCGAAGGAAGAGGTACGTTCCGGTTCACCGGACTCAGACGTGACGGGGAGGTACCTGCGGAGAATGACGGACACCGGGTGCCCCGACGGGGCACCCGGTGTCCGATCACCGCAGTTCCGGTCGAACGCTCAGTCGACGATCACGACGATCAGCGTGCGGGGACCGTGAACGCCCTCGACACGGCTGAGCTCGATGTCCGAGGTCGCCGACGGGCCGGAGATCATCGTGATCGGCTGGCGGCGGTCGAGGCGCTCGATCATCGCGGGAATCCCGTAGACGACACTGTCGCGGCGCACGATGCAGATGTGGCAGTCCGGAACGAGCGTCAGGGCGCGTCGACCGCAGTCGGGGCCGGTCTCGAGGCAGATCGTTCCGGTCTGCGCCGAGGTGACCCTGCTGTCGGTGACGACGACGTCGACGTCGTTGAGCAGGCGCGGATCTGTGTCCCAGTCATCCGGTCCGGCGTCGCCGTCGAAGCCGGAGAACAGTTCCGCGTCGAGTCCTTCGGCGTACCGGACCGTGCGGGCCTCCCGGTCCTTCAGTATCGAGGTGACCGTGTCGCCGATCTTGTCCGCCGTGGTCTCCTCGACGATCGCCTTGTAGTCCAGGAGACGGTCGATCAGGATCTCCTTGAGCTCGGGCCAGTCCATGTCGGGCTCGAAGTTGTATTCGCGCGGGACCTCCACCGGGCCGGGTGCGGTGTTCGCGAGCTTGTGGGCGTTCCTGATCCGATTCAGGATCTCCTTCTTCGCGGCGGCATTCGTCGAGTGATCCAGCGCGCCGCGGGTGTCGGTGGCCATCAGTTCTCCTTCCCGTTCTCGTCGCCGGAGGCGGCGTTCTCAGAGCCGGGGATACCGGTGCGCCGCGCTTCGGCGAGCAGCTCCCGGGCTTCGTCGGTGTCGAACCACTGGCGGAACGACTTCTTCGGTGGTACGCAGGTGTCGCGCACGTCGGTCCAGCCTGCGAGGAAGCTCGGCAGGTGGGTGATCCGCCCGTCGAAGCCGCCGAGGATCCTGCCGAGGAACACCAGGTGTGTGGCGGCGTTCCAGATGCGTCGGTTCCCGAACGCCAGCCCCATCGCGCCCATGATGACGCCCTCGATCTTCGGCTTGTGCCCCTCGATCTTCTGGTGCCGCAGTTCCAGCAGCGCGGACGGAATGTCGATCTTCACCGGGCAGGCCTCGTAGCAGGCGCCGCACAGTGAGGAGGCGTAGGGCAGGGAGGCGTTGGGGTCGTCCGCGGAGTCGATCCCGGTGAGCTGCGGGGTCAGGATCGCGCCGATCGGCCCCGGGTACGTCGAGCCGTAGGCGTGCCCGCCGGCGCGCTCGTAGACCGGGCAGACGTTGAGGCAGGCCGAGCAGCGGATGCACTTCAGTGCCTCGCGACCGATCTCGTTGGCCAGCGCCGCGGTGCGGCCGTTGTCGATGAGCACGATGTGGTACTCCTGCGGCCCGTCGCCTTCGGTGACACCGGACCACAGGGAGGTGTAGGGGTTCATCCGCTCGCCGGTGGACGACCGGGGGAGCAGCTGCAGGAACACCTCGAAGTCGCGGAAGGTCGGCAGGAGCTTCTCGATGCCCATGACGCTGATGAGCGTCTCGGGGAGGGTGAGACACATCCGGCCGTTGCCCTCGGACTCGACGATGGCGACGGTGCCGGTCTCCGCGACACCGAAGTTCGCCCCGGAGATCGCGACCTTGGCGCGCATGAACTGTTCCCTCAGGAAGAGCCGCGAAGCCTCCGCCAGTTCGGCGGGTTCCGTGGACAGGGTCTCGTCGGTGGTGGGCATCTCCCGGACGAAGATGTCCCGGATCTCGGCACGGTTCCGGTGGATCGCCGGAACGAGGATGTGGCTCGGCGTGTCATGGCCGAGCTGCACGATCAACTCGGCGAGGTCCGTCTCCCGCGCGGAGATCCCGGCCTCGCGGAGCTGGTCGTTCAGCCCGATCTCCATGGTCGCCATCGACTTGATCTTGACCACGTTGGTTTCGCCGGTCCGCTTGACCAGCTCGGTGACGATGGCGCCGGCCTCGTTGGCGTCCCGGGCCCAGTGCACCTGTCCGCCGCGGGCGGTCACCGCCTGTTCGAACTGTTCGAGCAGTTCCGGCATGCGTGCCATGACGTCGCGTTTGATGTGCGAGCCCGCCTCGCGGAGCCGCTCCCAGTCATCGATCTCGGTGATGACCTGCATCCGCTTGTCGCGGATGGTGTGGGTCGCCTTGTGCAGGTTGCGGCGCTGGGTGGCGTTGTCCAGCTCGGTCTCCGCCGCCTTGGTGAAGCTCTGGGTGCCGCGGAGGTGCCCGACGCCCTTCGGGGCGCGGGGCGGCATCTTCGGGGTTCCGAGGAGCGTGGTCACAGCATGGCCTCCTTCGAGTAGATCGCGGAGTCGGGCTGCCACGGGTGCTGCTTCGTGGAGGCGAGGATCTCCGCCATGTGGAGGGCCCGCACACCCGACTGCTGCCGGGAGAGCGAACCGCCGATGTTCATCAGGCAGGAGGCGTCACCGGCGGTGACGTACTCGGCCCGGGTGTCGCGGATGTTGCGGACCTTGTCGGCGACCATCGCCGCCGAGGTGTGGGCGTTCTTCACCGAGAACGTCCCGCCGAAGCCGCAGCACTCGTCCGCGTGCGGGAGTTCCACGAGGTCGATGCCCTCGACGTTGCGGAGCAGCCTGAGCGGTCGGTCCCCGACCTTGAGGAACCGCAGCGAGTGGCAGGTCGAGTGGTAGGTGACCCTGTGCGGGAAGAACGCTCCGAGCTGATCGACGCCGGCGACGTCGATCAGGAATTCGGAGAGGTCGTAGGTCTTTTCCGCGGTCTTCCGGGCGGCGTCCGCCAGGCCCTTCTTCCCGTAGCGCTGGGCCACGTGGACGTGCTGCTCCCGGACGGCACCGGTGCAGGAACCGGAGGGCGCGACGACGCAGTCGATCGACGGGTCGGAGAACGCGTCGACGTAGTTCTCGATCTGCGGGACCGCCTCACGTTGGTATCCGGTGTTGACGTGCATCTGGCCGCAGCAGGTCTGCTCCGGGGGGAAGACAACCTCGTGCCCGAGGCGTGAGATGACCACAGCGGTGGCCTTGACCGCATCCGGGAACATCGCGTCCCCGATACAGGTTGAGAAGAGAGCGACACGCATGGGTGCTCCTCGCTGTCGTTGGGCTGTTTAATTAACTGAAGCCTTGCCTAATTCTTCGCGGATGAATGTGGCGGCAGGACTGATGGTTCCGACGATACTCCTCCGGGTGATTGTGAGTCACACAAAATCAGGAACATCCGTGGGGGCCGCCCCCGGTGGGGAACATCTCTGCATCTCCGATAACGATGCTGGTGAACGTCTCATTCTCGGGATCGTCACCGCTGTCCACCGAACATGGTGGCGACATGTCCCCGAATGAAATTCCGGGGCTTTCCGGGGGAATGTCAATTTGCTCAGTTCACTAAGTCGGTATTCTTCTCGCCGGACAATTCCTGAGTATTTCCGGCGCGAATTCCCTGCGCGACGGTCCGCCGAATTCACCGGTGAAAATGCCGGTGCCCCGGTGCACCGTGGCTCGTGGGAGCAGGGTGGACCGGGGCGGTGGTGGAGCTGCGGTGGCGGGTGCCTCCGGGGGTGGGTCTACCCGACCGTCGCGACGAGGAAGCTCAGGACGTTCGTCTGGAGGAACACCAGGCAGCAGACGGCGAAGAGCATGACGATGGACCAGGGCACGACCGCCTTGAAGATGTCGGATTCCTTGGGGCTGTCGGCCTCGTTGCCGTCGATGGACACCGCGGTCGCCGCGATGGCCAGCGACTGCGGGGAGATCATCTTGCCGACGACGCCGCCGGTGGTGTTCGCCGCGAGCATGAGGTCGGGGTTGTATCCGGCCCCCTCGGCGGCGGTGACCTGCATCTTCCCGAACAGGGCGTTCGCGGAGGTGTCGGATCCCGTGACGGCGGTGCCGACCCAGCCGAGCGTAGGCGCGAGGAAACCGTAGACCGCGCCGAGGGAGGCGACGAACTGGCCGATCGCGACGGTCTGGCCGGAGAAGTTCATCACGTAGGCCAGAGCCAGGACGGCGGCGATGGTGAGCGCCGCCCACCTCATCTTCACCATGCAGTGCGCCATCGCGGAGAACGCGCCGGCGAAGGTGATCCTGTACTTGCCGCCCTCGTTGAAGATCGAGTAGAGCAGTGTGACGACGAGCCCGGAGATCAGCAGCAGGGTGCCCGGATTCGAGAGCCAGGCGAAGGTGTACGCGGATTTCACCGGGGTTCCCTCCGCGGTGAGCAGCCGGTCGGACAGCAACGGCCAGTCGAATGTCACGGACGCCGCATTCAACGCGTCGGGGATCGTCTTTCCGAGGTTGGCGATGCCGAAGATCACCGTGACGACGCCGTAGGGCATGAGTGCCATCCAGACGCGACGGGCGGGCAGTTCCTCGGCCGCCTTGATCTCGCCGACCCCGAGGCGCTTACGCATTGCGGGGACGCCGCGCGGAGACCAGAAGCGCAGGAACACGACGGCGACGCCGAGGGAGAAGATGCAGGCGACGACGTCGGTGAGCTGGTAGGCGAAGAAGTTCGAGGTGGCCCACTGGGCGACGCCGAAGGAGAAGCCGATGACGACCGCGGGGATCCACGCGTCGCGGATCCCCCTGACCCCGTCCAGGATGAAGAGCAGGATGATCGGGACGAAGAACGCCAGGAAGGGTGCCTGGTGGCCGACGATGGCGGCGATGTTCTCCGTCTGCGCCGTGGTCCGTCCCGCGACGGCCCCGGCCGTGGTGATGGGAATGGCGACGGCGCCGAAGGCGACGGGGGCGGTGTTCGCGAGGAGCACGACGACCGCGGCCTTCAGCGGTTTCACGCCGAGTGCGAGGATCATCGTGGCGGTGATCGCCACGGGGGCGCCGAAGCCCGCCAGTGCCTCGAGGAGGCCACCGAAGCAGAACGCGATCAGGATCGCCTGGATGCGGATGTCCCCGGATCCCAGGCGGTCGAACGTTCTGCGCAGATCCTCGAAGCGGCCGGAGACGACCGTCACCTCGTAGAACCAGAGCGCCATGACGATGACCCAGACGATCGGGAACAGGCCGAACACGCCACCCCGGAACGCCGACGCCACCGCCAGGACGACCGGCATCTTGAAGCCGACGACCGCGACGATCAGCGATGCCAGCAGTGCGACGAGCGCGGCCGTGTGCGCCCGCGCCTTGACGAAGATCAGCATCGCGAAGAATGTCAGGAGCGGGATGGTTGCGACGGCGGCCGATAGCCCCAGGCTTCCGCCCACCGCGTTGGTGAGAATGGTGAAATCCCTCATGGGACCTCCTTGTGATTCGTGGTGTGTCCGTGGCGGATCGGACTGTGCCGAATCGATCAAGTCTGTGGTTCAGACGGAAGCCACGGTGAGTCTCCCTGAATCCTATGGGGGTATCTGGACCGATTTCGGGGAATGGCGGAGAAAGGCGGTGTGATCCGGAAGTCACTGTCGTGGTCAATGTCCGTGACGGGGGGCCGCGCGGACCTCATGGGGCGGTATCCGTGCACTGAGGTGACCGGTTTCGTCCTCGGCCGGGTTGAGATATTCCTGAGAGTGGGCCGTGGATTCGACCCACCCCCGGGGGTGGGTCGGCGAGTTGGTCGGGATGACCGCTCCCATTCCGGCCTGGCTCCATCGACGGGTTCTCGCCGGCCCGGCATCGGATGTCGTGTGCGGACAACTCGTGGGTGTCGGTCGCCTTCTTCCGTAGAGGCCGACGTGCCCTGCCGCCGCCGGAGGGGGACGCTCCGACACCCGGAGCCGGGGCGATCGCGGGGGTGGATCCCGCCACCTCAATGGCGAATGCAGTTGGCGCGAGACCTCTGAATGGGGATGCGGTCACCCCTTTACGGGTTCCGTCTCGTCGGGCCGTCGGTGTCGTTTCCCGCGACTTGGCCCGTACCCACCGCTCTGACGGAGGTGGCCCTCCGGACGTCGCGCCCGTCGGGCGGAGCCGCCGGTCGGAGCTCCGGGAACCGGTGGTTCTACGGTTCGTGGGATGAGACGCCACGGGCGGAACCGGATTCCCCGAGGCCCCGCGGATCGCGTCAGGTGGGCTGATAGCATGACTGACCGTGACTCCAACAGATCTCGCCTCCCTCATCAAGACCACCGCCACCGGCGTGCTGGACGGCCGCGGCCTCGACTCCTCGCTCCTGCCGGAGCAGGTCACCGTCGAACGGCCGCGCAACCCCGAGCACGGTGACTACGCCACGAACGTCGCCATGCAGACGGCGAAGAAGGTGGGGACCAACCCACGGGAGTTCGCCACCTGGCTCGTCGCGGCTCTCGGTGAGTGTGCCGCCATCGCGGAAGCCACCGTGGCCGGCCCCGGTTTCATCAACATCCGGCTGGCCGCGGACGCGCAGGGCAAGATCGTCGAGGAGATCCTCCGGGCCGGACAGACGTACGGAAACGGCGACATCGTCGCCGGGCGCCGCATCAACCTCGAATTCGTCTCCGCGAACCCGACCGGCCCGATCCACCTCGGTGGCACCCGGTGGGCGGCGGTCGGCGATTCACTCGGTCGAATCCTCACCGCCAGCGGTGCGACCGTCACCCGCGAGTACTACTTCAACGACCACGGCACCCAGATCGACCGGTTCGCCCGGTCGCTGGTCGCTGCGGCGAAGGGGGAACCGACCCCCGACGACGGGTACGGCGGCGCCTACATCGGTGAGATCGCCGATGCCGTGAAATCTGAGGTCCCGGGTGTTCTCGAACAGGATCCCGTGACCATGCAGGAGACCTTCCGGTCCCGCGGTGTGGACATGATGTTCGCCCACATCAAGAGCTCCCTCCACGAGTTCGGCACCGATTTCGACGTCTTCTTCCACGAGAACTCCCTGTTCGAGTCCGGGGCCGTCGCACGGTCCATCGAGATGCTCAAGGAGAACGGCAACCTCTACGAGGCGGACGGCGCCTGGTGGCTGAGGTCCTCCGCCTTCGGCGATGACAAGGACCGTGTCGTCATCAAATCCGACGGCGACGCCGCCTACATCGCCGGAGACATCGCCTACGTCGTCGACAAGATCGAGCGTGGACACGATCTCTGCATCTACATGCTGGGTGCGGACCACCACGGGTACATCGCCCGGCTCAAGGCATCCGCAGCAGCCCTCGGGTACGACCCCGACAGCGTCGAGGTGATGATCGGCCAGATGGTCAGCCTGGTCAAGGACGGCGAGGTGAAGAAGATGTCCAAGCGCGCGGGCACCGTCATCACCCTCGACGACCTCGTCGAGGCGATCGGTGTCGACGCGGCCCGATACGCGATGATCCGTTCCTCCGTCGACTCCACCCTCGACATCGACATGGATCTCTGGTCCTCCCAGTCCAGCGACAACCCCGTCTACTACGTCCAGTACGGCCACGCCCGGCTCTGCTCCATCGCCAGGAAGGCGGCGGAGATCGGGGTCGACCACGCGGGTGCCGACCTCTCGCTGCTCACCGAGCCCAGGGAAGGGGACCTCATCCGGACCCTCGGGGAGTTCCCCGCAGTGGTCGCCGCGGCGGCCGAACTTCGGGAACCGCACCGGGTCGCCCGGTACGCGGAGCAGCTCGCGGGGACCTTCCACCGCTTCTACGACACCTGCCAGATCCTGCCCCGGGGCGGGGAGCAGACGGAGCCGGTCCACCGCGCGCGACTCGCGCTCGCCGCGGCGACCCGACAGACCCTCGCCAACGCCCTGCGCCTCGTCGGGGTCACAGCACCGGAGCGGATGTAGATGAATCACCGCAACGAGACGTCACTCGAACGTCGGTCCATCGCGGGAATCGCCGACGGCGGGTTCGACTCCGTCGAGAAGCGCGCCGCGGGGTCATCCGGATCCACGTCAGCCGTGCATCAGGTCGCGGACACCTTCAACGGGCTTCCCGGACACGTCTGGCCGCGGAACGCCCGGCGCCAGGATGACGGTGTCGTGACCATCGCGGGGGTCCCCCTCCCGGAGATCGCGGAGACCTACGGAACGCCCGTCTTCGTCGTCGACGAGGATGACTTCCGTTCCCGGTGCCGCGACATGGCCGATGCCTTCGGCGGGGGGCACAACGTCCACTACGCCTCCAAGGCGTTCCTCACCCGGACGATCGCCCGCTGGATCGACGAAGAGGGACTCTCCCTGGACGTCGCCTCCCTGGGGGAGCTGCAGGTCGCACTGGCCGCCGGGTTCCCGCCGTCCCGCATCACCGTGCACGGGAACAACAAGACCGACGCGCTCCTGCGCGCGAGCGTCACCGCCGGTGTCGGACACGTCGTTCTCGACTGCGCCGAGGAGATCGGCAGGCTCTCCGCCATCGCGGTGGAGGAGGGGGTGGACCAGGAGGTTCTCGTCCGGGTCAAACCCGGCATCGAGGCACACACCCACGAGTTCATCGCCACCAGCCACGAGGACCAGAAGTTCGGGTTCTCGTTGGCATCCGGTTCCGCGCACACCGCGTGCCTCGCCGCCGCCGGAGCCGAGAACCTGAAGTTGGTCGGCCTCCACTGCCACGTCGGTTCACAGGTCTTCGACGCCCAGGGATTCTCCCTCGCCGCTGAGCGCCTCCTGGGACTGATGGGGGAGCTGAAGCGCGATCTCGATCCGGTGGACGCGTCTGAGGCGGTCTCGATCCTCGACCTCGGTGGCGGATACGGCATCGCCTACACGGAGGGACAGGACCCCCTCGACGTGCCGGAGGTCGCCGCGACTCTGCTCCGGGAGGTCAACGCGCACGCGGATTCCCTGGGACTGACCCCGCCTGAACTGCTCGTTGAACCCGGCCGCGCGATCGCCGGACCGTCGACGGTGACCGTCTACACCGTCGGCACCGTCAAGGACGTCCACACCGCCCAGGACTCCACCCGCCGCTACCTGTCCGTCGACGGCGGAATGAGCGACAACATCCGCCCCGCGCTCTACCAGGCGGAGTACGAGGGTCGCGTGGTCAACCGCTTCGTCGACGGTGAGGGGATCTCCACCAGGGTCGTAGGTTCCCACTGCGAGTCCGGGGACATCCTGCTCAGCGACGTCATCTACCCGGACGACATCGCCGCAGGCGATCTGCTCGCGATCGCCGGAACAGGTGCGTACTGCTACGCGATGAGTTCCCGGTACAACATGTTCACCCGTCCGGCGGTCGTCACGGTCCGCGCGGGACGGGCGCGGCTCATGCTGCGCCGGGAGACCCTCGACGATCTCCTCGCACTGGAGGAGGGAGAGTTCTGAACCCGTGACGGTGTTGTCGGAGCGGGTGGTGTTACGTAGACTGGCCGGGCACCGAGACCTCCCCGCCCGCCGCCCCGGTGGTCAACTGCGCGGCAGAGTCTGTCTGTGCGGGTACACGATACAGTCCACGGAACACACAGAAAGCAGCTATCTCAATGACGACACCGAACGATCCCGGAAACAACGTCCCGCAGGGCGGCGGCTACCCGCAGGGTGGCGGCTACGGCGGTTACCCCGCCGCATCCTCCGGCCCCGAGAAGAACGCCATCGCCCCCTGGGCGCTGGGTGTCTCCATCTTCGCCGTCATCCTCTGCTGGGTTCCGATGCTCAACTGGGTCCTGGCGATCGTGGGCATCGTGCTGGGCATCATCGGCATCGTCAAGGCCAAGAAGGTCGTGGGCCCCAAGGCCGGCAGGGGTCTGTCCATCGCAGCCGTCGTCCTCTCCGTCCTGTCCATCGTGCTGAGCTTCGTCGTCGGTTTCGTGGTATTCAAGGCCGCCGAGGACATCGTCGGTGAGGAGAACCTCAAGCAGATCCAGGAATGCCAGGAGCTCGATGGGGCAGAGCGTGACGCCTGCCTCGAGAACGTGAAGAACAAGATCGTCGAAGAGAATTCAGATGATTCTGCGGAGGCACCCACCGCCTCCTAGGGGGCGCGGAGCACTCCGTGGCGAAGTCGGAGGACATCGTCATCGAACTGACCGGAGAGGGGTCGGACACCTGGATGCAGGTGTCCGGCCCCTCTCCGCGTGCCCGGGGGTACCTCCCCCGGGCACGGGCGTCGGAGGCCCACGTACGGGCGACCGGAGAACCTCTCCGGAAGCGGTGAGCGTCGTGGGACGGTTCCCGATGACACCCCGGCGGCGAGGTGGGGCCGGTCGCAGCCGGGGTGCACGGGGGATGAGGTGGTGTGGAACGGTCGGGCCACAGCTGAAGTTCAGGACCCGGGGCGGGGAGCGCCCGGCAGAGGAACCGACCCTACCCCGGCCCCACCGGAGACGTCGAACCTTCCGTTCACGGAGGCGTCCCAGGACGGGCGCCGGAACAACCCCGCAGGGGAGTGGCACCCCGGACCCCGGACAGCCGCCGGGAGCGCGAGTGACGTTCCGGTGGCGATGACGCCCCGATGAAGGCCGTGCGGGATCACTCCCGGACTCCCCTGTCCGGGGATCACGGGCAGGTGGTACCGCTCGACGGGCCGGGAAGCGCCTCCCGTGTCCCCGGCGTGGAAGGAACCGGTTCCAGCGGGTCGACCGGTGCGGAGCGGGGCCGTCCGCGGGCTTCTCCGGCCATCTCTGGGGGGGGGGCTGTTTCGTGGTCGTCGGTGTCCGGGGGCGCCGATGGTCGTGACGCCGGATCTTCGACCGCACCCGTTCCGCGTTCCGACTCCTTCGCGAACACCCGAACCTGGTTGGTCGACAGTGCATGGGTCTGGGCGACGTGGTGGACCCCGTGTTCCCCCGCGCGGCGTCGGAGTCGTTCCACCGTGAGGAGGATCCCCGGAACGGATCACATCCTTAAAGGTAACTTGAACGGGGCAACGGAGTGATCGGTGGTCCACCGCTGAAGCATCCGGAACAGTCTGTCTATGATGGCCTGGTACGTCCAGACGCACCGGAGATTCCTCCCGTAGCGTCTTCTCCCGGTGGACCGGACAGGGACAGGTCTCCGGGAGAGCACCAGCAGAGCACATTCACGAGAATCCACATGGAGCACCATGACCGTCAAAGATCAGCCAACCTACAACCCAGGCAAGGGGGAGGGCAGCCCGGTGGGCGTGGCTCTCCTCGGCCACGGAACCGTCGGCAGCGAGGTATTCCGACTCCTCCTGGAGAACTCCGATGAGTTCACCCACCGGGTCGGAGGCCCGCTCGAGATCAAGGGCATCGCCGTGGGCGACATCGCCAAGCACCGCGGTTCCGTCGACGAGGATCTGCTCACGACAGACGCCATGGGCCTGATCCAGCGTGATGACGTCGACATCGTCGTCGAGGTCATCGGCGGAATCGACTACCCGCGCAAACTCGTGCTCGCTGCGCTCGAGGCGGGAAAATCCGTCGTCACCGCGAACAAGGCTCTCGTGGCCGCGCACTCAGGCGAACTGGCGGAAGCCGCCGACGCCGCAGGAGTGGACCTCTACTTCGAGGCCGCGGTCGCGGCCGCGATCCCCGTCGTCGGACCGCTGCGGCGCTCGCTCGCCGGCGACCGCGTCGAATCCGTCGCGGGCATCGTCAACGGGACCACCAATTTCATCCTCGACGCCATGGACGCTACCGGTGCCTCCTACGACGACATGCTCGCCGAGGCCACGCGCCTCGGGTACGCGGAAGCGGACCCCACCGCAGACGTCGAGGGCCATGACGCCGCCTCCAAGGCCGCCATCCTCGCATCCCTGGCGTTCCACACCCGGGTCACCTACGAGGATGTCCACTGCGAGGGCATCTCCTCCATAACCGCCCGCGACATCGAGGCCGCACGCGCCGCCGGATACACGATCAAGCTGCTCGCCATCTGTGAGCGCATCACCGGTGAAGACGGGGTCACGAAGGTGTCGGCGAGGGTTCATCCGACGCTCGTCCCGCGGAATCATCCCCTGGCCAGTGTCAGCAAGAGCTTCAACGCCGTGTTCGTCGAGGCGGAGGCCGCAGGCCGACTCATGTTCTACGGGAATGGTGCGGGCGGGTCCCCGACCGCGTCGGCCGTGCTCGGTGACCTCGTCGGCGCCGCCCGGAACAAGGTCCACGGTGGCCGGGCGCCGGGAGAATCCACCTACGCCAACCTCCCTGTCGCGCAGTTCGGAGAGGTGAATACCCGCTACCACGTCGACATGGAGGTCGAGGACCGCGTCGGTGTCCTGGCCGACGTCTCCCGCGTGTTCGCCGATGCCGGAATATCGCTCCGCACGGTTCGCCAGGAGGAGAGCGGTGACGCCGCGCGGCTCGTCGTCGTCACCCATTCCGCGCGCGAGGCCGATCTGTCCGAAACAGTCGAGACGCTCAAGAAGCTCGACGCAGTGAAAACCGTCAACAGTGTCCTTAGACTGGAAGGTGAATGATCCAATGAGTTCCCACAACCCCGTCCACCGTGGCTGGCCCGGCCTGATCGAGGCGTACCGCGACCGCATGCCGGTGGCTCCGGGCTGGAAGGCCGTCACCCTCCAGGAGGGGGGAACCCCGCTGCTGAAGGCCCACCACATCTCCGAGATCACCGGCTGCGACGTCTACCTCAAGGTCGAGGGGCTCAACCCGACCGGCTCCTTCAAGGACCGTGGCATGACCGTGGCGGTGACCGACGCCGTCGCCAACGGCAAGAAGGTGCTGATGTGCGCCTCCACCGGCAACACCTCCGCGTCGGCTGCCGCCTATGCGACCCGTGCAGGCATCAAGTGCTCCGTGCTCATCCCCGAGGGCAAGATCGCCCAGGGCAAGCTCGCCCAGGCGGTCATGCACGGCGCGGAGATCATCCAGGTGCGCGGCAATTTCGACGACTGCCTCGAACTCGTCCAGAAGACCACGACCGAGTACCCGGAGATAGCCCTCGTCAACTCCGTCAACCCCATGCGTATCGAGGGCCAGAAGACCGCGGCCTTCGAGATCGCCGATGTCCTCGGCGACGCGCCGCACATCCACGCCCTGCCCGTCGGCAACGCCGGCAACATCACCGCCTACTGGAAGGGCTACACCGAGTACTTCAACGACGGTGTGACCAGCCGCCGCCCCCGGATGCTCGGCGTCCAGGCCGCGGGCGCGGCACCGCTGGTCAACGGTGAGCCCGTCACCAACCCGGAGACCATCGCGACCGCCATCCGCATCGGCAACCCCGCATCCTGGCACTCGGCCGTCGCCGCCCGCGACGAGTCCGAAGGTGTCTTCCGCGCCGCCACCGACGAGAAGATCCTGGAGGCCTACCGCCTCATCGCCGGTAGGGAGGGAGTGTTCGTCGAACCGGCGTCCGCGTCCTCCGTCGCAGGTGTCCTCGCGGCGCACGAGGAGGGCTGGCTCGAGCCGGGCCAGACCGTCGTCTGCACCGTCACGGGCAACGGCCTCAAGGACCCGACGACAGCGCTGCTGCAGATGCCGGAGCCGACCCCGATCGACGTTGATCCGGCCGCCGTGGTCGAGGCGCTCGGTCTGAGGGCGTGATCGCCGTGGGCACCGCACTTCCCGTCGGTCGGACGGCACACGTCACGGTTCCGGCCTCCTCGGCGAACCTGGGCCCGGGGTTCGACACCCTGGGTCTCGCGGTGAGTCTCCACGACCACGTCGACGTCGAGGTCACGGAGTCCGGTCTCGAGGTCACCGTCGAGGGACAGGGCGAGGGAGAGGTCCCTCTCGACGAGCGGCACCTCGTGGTCCGTGCCGTGCGGGCGGGATTGAATGCCGCCGGCGTCACCGCGCCCGGACTGAAGGTCACGTGCCGGAACTCGATCCCGCAGTCCCGCGGACTCGGTTCCTCCGCCTCCGCCGCCGTCGCCGGCGTCGCCGCGGCGAACGGGTTGGCCGGCTTCGTGCTCGACGATGCCGCCGTCGTGCAGCTCGCCAGTGATTTCGAGGGACACCCCGACAACGCCGCGGCAAGCGTGCTCGGCAGCGCCATCGTCGGCTGGACCGAGGTCCCCGTCGACGGAACGACGAAACCGCAGTACCGTGCGGTCCGGATCCCCGCGGACGAGCGGATCCGGGCGACCGCCCTGGTCCCGGACTTCCGCGCCTCGACGCAGGCCGTCCGCCGGGTGCTCCCCAGCGATGTGACCCACATGGACGCGCGATTCAACGTCTCCCGCTGCGCGGTGATGACCGTCGCGATCCAGCACCATCCCGAGCTGCTCTGGGAGGGAACACGGGACCGGCTGCACCAGCCGTACCGGGCGGATGTCCTCCCCGTGACCGCCGAGTGGGTGAACCGGTTGCGCAACCGCGGTTGGCCCGCGTACCTCTCCGGGGCAGGACCCACCGTCATGGTGCTGTCGACTGAACCGGTCGATCCGCAGATCCTCGATCAGGCGCGTGCCGACGGTCTGACCGTCCACGAACTCGAGGTCGCCGGACCGGTAGAGGTCACGGTCGATTAGACGGTGAAAACGGGGTGGCCGGGAGCGATCGAGCTCCCGGCCACCCCGTCTCTTGCCCGCCGGTGACGTGGGACGGGATCAGGCGATCCGCTCGCCGGTGGCCGCGCTGAAGCAGTGCTGCTGATTCTCCCGGATCCGGACGTGGATCGTCTCACCGCGCTTCGGGGCGGTACGCGGAGGAACCCGCACGATGATGGGCGAATCGGCGGATTCATCCGGGCCCGAACCGATCGCCGAATCCTCGGCACCCGCGAGGTGTCCGTAGATGTAGGCGTCGGAGCCCAGCTCCTCGACGAGGTCGACGACGACCGGGATGGTGGTGCCCACCTGTTCGCTCACGACCTCGAGGCTCTCCGGGCGGAAACCGATCGTGATGCGACCGCCGTCCGCCTCGGTGATGGCGGCGACCGTGTCCCTCGGGAGTCTCACCGCGGCGGAACCTAGTCGGGCCTCGTCGCCGTCGACGTGGAACGTCCCGAGGTTCATCGCCGGTGAACCGATGAATCCGGCGACGAATTTGTTGACGGGCCGGTCGTACATGTCCTGCGGTGTGCCGCACTGCTGGAGCACCCCGTCCTTGAGGACCGCGATCCGGTCGCCCATGGTCAGGGCCTCCGTCTGATCGTGCGTCACGTACACCGTGGTGACACCGAGATTGCGCTGCAAAGAGGCGATCTGGGTGCGGGTCTGCACGCGGAGCTTCGCGTCGAGGTTGGACAGGGGCTCGTCCATGAGGAACACCTGGGGCTTCCGGACGATGGCGCGGCCCATGGCGACGCGCTGGCGCTGGCCGCCGGAGAGCGCCTTGGGTTTCCGGTCCAGGAAGGGTTCGAGCCCGAGGATCCCCGCGGCCTCATCCACGCGTCGGGCGATCTCGTCCTTGGGGGTCCTGGAGATCTTCAGGGCGAAGCCCATGTTCTCCCGGACGGTCATGTGCGGGTAGAGCGCGTAGTTCTGGAAGACCATCGCGATGTCCCGGTCCTTCGGCAGCACCGAGGTGACGTCGCGGTCACCGATGAGGATCCGGCCCGAGTTGACGTCCTCCAGGCCGGCCAGCATCCGGAGAGAGGTGGATTTCCCGCAGCCTGACGGCCCGACGAGAACGAGGAACTCGCCGTCCTCGATGTGCAGATCAAGTTCATCGACGGCCGGATGATCGGCCCCCGGGTAGATTCGACTGGCCTTGTCGAAGGTCACTGTAGCCATGATTGAATTCCCTCCACCGGCAGGTACGTGCCGGACGATCCGAGTGGAGTACCGCCCCGTCACATGTGTCCGGTGCCGTGGTCCGGCGTCGCCGCCGGCCGGGGAACCGGATTTCGTGACCCGGGATGACACTGACTGCACGGTGTTGTGCAGATCACCCCATGATGCCACAGTGGGGCTCGTCCCAGGTGTGGTCGGGGAAATCTCCCCGGGGCTGGGTTCAGGCCATTCTGGTGAACTTGATGCGCCACTCGTCCGGCCCCTGCTCCAGGAACCTCATGTCGAAGGACTCCGCACGGGCCGCGATCTCGTTGAGCAGCGGCACCGGATTGTGTGGGGCGACGAGCACGAGTGCCGCCCCGACCGGGAGCACGCCCAGCGCACCGTGGATCGCTCCGTGGCGGATGGCGTGCGGGATGGCGGCGGCATCCAGTTCCGGAACCGGCACGTCATGTTCACCGCAACCGCAGGCACCCGTTGTCTCGGTCAACGGCAGTTCTTCCCTGGGATTCATGGGGGTTCCTTTCGGCGGGGCTGCAGATTTCGTTCCCTGATGGTATCCCGGACCGGGCCGGTTGTCACCGGCGGCCGGATCTCGGTCGACGGCCCCGGAGAAGTCGGGGGGCGCTTCACCACCGGCGATCGCTTCAGCGCTCGCCCGGGCCCCTGAGCCGGATGACCTCGAAGTCGCCGTCGGCAAGGTGCTGCCGCAGGTCCTTCTTGTCGAACTTGTCCACGCTGGTCCGATCGATCTGTTCGACGAATGTCCAGTACTCGGGCAGCATCCAGGCGGGCAGTTTCTCGCGCAGGTTGTCCCGGAGGCGTTCTGCGGTGGCACGGTCCGGGAGAACGCCATCATGCAGGACGGTGACCGCGAGCGGCCGTTCACCCCACTTGTCGTCCGGATAACCGATGACCGCGGCTTCGACGACCTCCTCGGATTCCATGACCATGTTCTCCAGCTGGACGGAGTAGATCCACTCACCGCCGGACCGGATCACGTCGCGGGCCCGGTCCTCGACGGTGAGGAAGCCGTCACGGGTGATCGAACCGACGTCGCCGGTGCGCAGCCACCCGTCGTCGGTGAATTTGTCGGCGGCATCCCCGACCTCCGCGCCCCGGAAGTTCCGCGCGAGGCCGCCCTGGTCTTCCTCGGGGGAGTGGTAGTAGGAGGCGGTGACCCAGTTGCCCCGTACCTGGATCTCGCCCTGGTTCCGGTCGGTTCCGGTGACCTCACGTCCTTCGTTGACGACGCGGTACTCGATGGACGCGGGGAACCGGCCCTGACTGATCCGGTAGGTCCAGCGGGTCTGTCCGGAGGCGCCCATCGGGGGGCGGGCGACCGTGCCGATCGGCGATGTCTCCGTCATGCCCCAGATGTGTATGACGTCCACGCCGTAGCGCTCCTCCCACATCTTGATCAGGACCGGTGGTACCGGGGATCCCCCGGCGAAAATCTCCTGGAGGCTCATCCGCTCGGGAGGGTTCGAGAGGTAGTGCACCATCAGGGAGATCCACAGGGTGGGCACACCCGAGGCGGCCCGTGGATGGGTGGTCGCGATGATCTTCGCGAGGGACGGCGCGGAGAGGTCCGATCCCGGGAGGATCATCGGCGCCCCGGACATGAAGGCGGAGATCGGCACCCCCCAGGACAGCACGTGATAGATGGGCACGCAGCAGAGGAAGGGAACGCCGTGGCTGACGGCGAAGCTGTCCGTGGTCCGGAGACTCATGGAGTGCAGGTAGATCGACCGGTGCGAGTAGACGACTCCCTTCGGGGCGCCCGTGGTTCCTGTCGAGTAGCAGATCGCGGCCGCCGTGTGTTCGTCGAGGACGGGCCAGTCGTACTCCGTGGAGCGTCCGTCGATGAGGGATTCGTAGGAGTGGATCCGGATGTGTACGGGCAGATGCGGGGACAGCGTGTCGATGTCCCGCAACCCCGTGACGACGACATCCGTCACCCTGGGGCAGTGTTCCAGAACCCGCCCCAGTTCTGGGAGGAGCCGGGGATCCGCGATGATCACCCGGTCGTCGGCGTGGTTGATGATGTGCGCGATCTGGTCGTCCATGAGCTGCTTGTTCAGGGGGTTGAACACCGCCCCCATGCAGCTGACCGCGAAGAGGGTCTCCAGGTGTTCGGCACAGTTGTACATGAACGTGCCGATCCGCTGATCGGAGTCGATGCCCAGTTCGTCCCTGAGTGCGTTGGCGAGGGCCGCTGCCCTGGCCCCGATCTCACTGAACGTCAGCGCGGTGGGCTCGCCGTCGTCCCAGCTCGTGACCGTCGAGGAACCGTGAACGGTCGAACCGTACCTAAGTATCCTGGTCAGCGACATGGGGATGTCGTGCATCGTGCTCAGCATGTCCACCACCTTATCCGTGCTCCCCGTACCGCGGGGATCCCACTGCGCGATCGGGCGGGAGGGTCACACCCGGTACCGGCCCCTGGGCGGTCGGGACCGGTGCAGGCCGGTGTGGGCGTAAGTGTCCCGGATGCGCTAAAGTGGTTGATTGAACCGACAGGTTGATGCAGTGTGACCGCCAGGGGCGAGATGCGGAGGGGAATCGTCGGCTAAGACGGTTTCTCGCACTCCCTCCCAGGGCCGCACACTCGAGGGTCCGGGATTTCTAAGATCCGGACTCGGTAAGACGGCTTCCATGACGGGGTCCGGCGGTACGTCCGCGGGGCAATCCGAACGAAGCACCCAGACAAGTCCGAAGCAGAGCTTCATCCGTTCCCGGCGTATCCGCGGACATCCCTCATCCGGAGTTCCCGAGTCCGTCGGATCTGCGAGGACTGACATTTTCCGTGAAAAGCTGCCGGCAGCAACTTCTGCCCCAGTGGCGCGTGACGCCAACTGTGCCGGTACAGCGATTGAAAGGACTTTCGTGACCGAAACGGACAACGCCAACAAGGATCTTGCCTCGTTCAAGCTCACCGAGCTGCGCCAGATGGCGCAGAAGCTCGGTATCCGAGGTATCTCCGGCAAGCGCAAGGGAGACCTCATCGAGGCCATCCGCGGCGCGGGCGGACAGAAGCCGGCCCCGGAGGCCGCGTCCGCGACCGATGATCAGGGGGCGCAGAACTCGGAGGCGTCCGGCGGTGCCCGTCGTCGACGTCGGGTGACCACGCCGACGATCACTCCCGGGGAATCCGGGCCGGAATCCGGCGAACACCCGGACAACGTCCGGGAGTCGGGCGAGCAGAACCAGGATGACCGCGGGCGCAACCGTTCGCGCAGCGACGACCGGGATGATGACCGCGGTCGCGGGCGCGGCAACGACGGTGAGGACTCCTCCCGGGGTGGCGACGACGGTGACGATGACGGCCACTACGAGTCCCGGGCGGCGGCTCGCCGGGCGCGTCGCAACCGCGCCCGTCAGCAGCAGCGCAAGGGCGGCCGCGACAGCAACGACGGCGGTCAGCAGGATGACGACGACGACAACGGCAACGGCCGCGGAAACCGCCGCAACAACAACGACCGTGACTCCGACAACGGCAACGGCCGCAACAACAACCGCCGCAACAACAACAACGACGACCGTGACTCCGACAACGGCAACGGTCGCAGCAACAACCGCCGGGACCGCAACCGCGACGACAACGACGGGGGAGGCCGTGGAAACCGTCGCAACCGCCGCAACCGTCGGGACCGCAACCGCGGCAACAACGACAACCACGGCAACAACCACGGCAACGACGAGTCCAGGGACGACGACGTGTTCTCGCCCGTCGGCGGCATTCTCGACATCGTCGACAACAACCTCGCCTTCGTCCGGACCACCGGCTACCACGCGGGGCCGGCGGACGTCTTCGTTCCCCAGCAGATGGTGCGCCGTTTCGGCCTCCGCCCCGGTGACGCGATCACCGGACAGGTGAAGATGCGCGCCGACGGCCAGCCCGCCAACCAGCACAGTGGTGGTGGCCGGAACCGGCAGAAGTACAACTCCCTCGTCCGGGTCGACACCGTCAACCAGATGAGCCCCGAGGAGGCGCGCAAGCGCCCCGACTTCTACAAGCTCACCCCGCTCTACCCGAACAAGCGTCTGCGTCTCGAGACGGACCCGAAGATCCTGACCACGCGACTGATCGACCTGATCATGCCGATCGGCAAGGGGCAGCGTGCGCTGATCGTCTCCCCGCCGAAGGCCGGTAAGACGACGATCATGCAGAACATCGCGAACGCGATCGCGACGAACAACCCGGAGTGCCACTGCATGATCGTCCTCGTCGACGAGCGTCCCGAGGAAGTCACCGACATGCAGCGTTCGGTGAAGGGTGAGGTCATCGCCTCCACCTTCGACCGCCCGCCGAGCGAGCACACCGCCGTCGCGGAGCTCGCCATCGAGCGTGCGAAGCGGCTCGTCGAGGAGGGCAAGGACGTCGTCGTCCTGCTCGACTCGATCACCCGACTGGGGCGTGCCTACAACAACAGCTCCCCGGCGTCGGGCCGCATCCTCTCCGGTGGCGTCGACTCGAACGCGCTCTATCCGCCGAAGCGTTTCCTCGGTGCCGCCCGGAACATCGAGCAGGGTGGTTCACTGACGATCATCGCGACCGCGATGGTCGAGACCGGCTCCGCCGGAGACACGGTGATCTTCGAGGAATTCAAGGGCACCGGAAACGCCGAGCTCAAGCTGGACCGCAAGATTTCCGAGCGTCGGGTGTTCCCGGCCGTCGACGTCAATCCCTCCGGTACCCGGAAGGACGAGCTGCTGCTCGCTCCCGAGGAGGCTCGACTGATGCACAAGCTGCGTCGGATCCTGTCCGCCCTGGACAATCAGCAGGCCATCGATCTGCTCATCAAGCAGCTGAAGAAGACGAAGTCCAACGCGGAGTTCATGATGCAGATCGCCTCGTCGGCCCCGATGGCGTCCGACGGCGAGGAGGAGTACTCCTAAGATGTCGAATCAGGTTTCCGCCGTCGACGACATCCTGTCCGAGTACCAGGGGCTCGAGGCGCAACTAGCGGATCCCGAACTCCACAATGATCCGGCGGCCGCCCGCAGGGTCGGTAAGCGCTACTCGCAGCTTCAGCCCATCATCCGCGTGCACGATGAACTGTCCGCCGTGAAGGGTGATCTGGAGGCCGCGCGGGAGATGGCGCACGAGGACGCCGAGTTCGCCGCGGAGGCGGACCGGCTCGCCGAACGTCAGGTCGAACTGGAGGAGAAGCTCGCGGATCTTCTCGCCCCGCGTGACCCCCACGACGCCGATGACATCGTCATGGAGATCAAGTCCGGTGCCGGTGGCGAGGAGGCGGCGTTGTTCGCCGGTGAGCTCGCCCGGATGTACCAGCGCTACGCCGAGAAGCACGGTTTCGTCACGGAGGTTCTCGGGCTCAGCGAATCAGATCTCGGTGGAGTCAAGGACATGACCTTGTCAATCAAGTCGAAGCAGCCGTCCGCGGACGGCGCATGGAGCGTGTTCAAGTTCGAGGGCGGTGTCCACCGGGTCCAACGTGTCCCCGTCACCGAGTCCCAGGGCCGGATCCAGACCTCCGCGGCGGGTGTCCTCGTCTACCCCGAGCCCGACGAGATCGAGGCCGTCGAGATCGACGACAAGGACCTCCGGGTGGACGTCTACCGCTCCTCGGGCAAGGGCGGGCAGGGCGTCAACACCACCGACTCCGCCGTCCGCATCACCCACCTGCCCACCGGCATCGTGGTGACGTGCCAGAAGGAACGCTCCCAGATCCAGAACAAGGCCCGGGCCATGCAGGTCCTCGCCGCCCGGCTGCAGCAGCAGATCGAGGAGGCGGCTGACGCGGAGGCCGCGGAGGGGCGTGCGGCCCAGATCCGGACGATGGACCGCTCGGAACGGATCCGCACCTACAACTGGCCGGAGAACCGGGTCAGCGACCACCGGATCGGGTACAAGTCCAACAACCTGGACACCGTCCTGAACGGCGGCCTCGAGGATCTGTTCACGGCGCTGCAGACCGCTGAACGCAACGCCCGTCTGGAAGCCGAGTAGGGGCCGTACACGTGCGAAACACGGTGACCGCCGCAGTGCGCGACGCTGCGGCGGTTCTCGCTGCCGCGGGCGTGGAGACGCCACTCGTCGACGCCCAGCTCATCGCGGCACATCTGCTCGGCTGCGGCCGGATGGATCTCTTCCTCCGCGGTGATGAGGTGATCCCGGAGGGGTTCCGGGAACTCGTCGCCCGCCGGGCACGGAGGGAGCCGCTCCAGTACATCACCGGTACGGCCCCGGTCGGGGCCCTCGATCTCGAGGTCGGGCCCGGTGTGTTCATCCCCCGGCCCGAAACCGAGTTGCTCGCCGAGTGGGGAATCGCTGCGATCGCCGACCGCACCGCTCCCGTCGTCGTGGATCTCTGCACCGGCTCCGGGACCCTCGCCCTGGCCGTCGCCGTGGCCAGGAGAGATGCGACCGTCACCGCGGTCGAACTCGATCCGTCCGCGGCGGAGTGGGCCCGGCGGAACATCACCGCCCACGCTCCGGCCGTCCGGCTCGTGGAGGCCGACGCCACGCAGCGGGGGATTCTGCGCGAGCTCCACCGGAGCGTCGATCTCGTGCTGTCCAACCCGCCCTACGTTCCGGAGCGCGGATACGACGGAATACCACCGGAGGTCCGGCACGATCCGCACCACGCCGTGTTCGGGGGAGCGGACGGAATGTCGGTCATTCTCCCGATGCTGGAGAACGTCCACGTGCTGCTGAAAGACGGGGGACTGTGCGGCGTCGAGCACGATGACGCCACGGGCGACGCCGTGAGGACGGCGTTCGCCGATCACGGGGGCTTCACGGACCTCCGGACCCACCGGGACCTGGCCGGTCGGGAACGTTTCACCACGGCGAGTAGACTCGGACGAAGCTGAACGAGGTTCCACCCGGAAAGAGAGAACAGACCAGTGAGCCGGATCTACAACTGCCTGAACCCCGAGGACCGCATGAATGGCCTCTCCGCGGCCGTGAGCTCGGTCAAGGGCGGCGGGCTCGTCGTCCTGCCGACGGACACCCTCTACGGCATCGGGTGTGACGCCTTCGACAACCGGGCTGTCGCGGATCTCCTCCGGGCGAAGCACCGGGGGCCGGACATGCCGGTCCCCGTGCTGGTCGGGAGCTGGGACACCGTCCACGGGCTCGTCCGCGACAACCAGCCGGCCGCCCGCACGCTGATCGAGGCCTTCTGGCCGGGGGGCCTGTCCATCGTCGTCGCCCAGGCGCCGAGTCTGCCGTGGAACCTCGGGGACACCAGGGGGACGGTGATGCTGCGAATGCCCCTGCACCCGGTGGCGATAGAGCTCCTCCGGGAAACCGGGCCGATGGCGGTCTCGAGCGCGAACATCTCCGGTCAACCGCCGGCGACGACCGTGGAGGAGGCCCGACGGCAACTCGGGACCACGGCCTCGGTCTATCTCGACGGCGGAACCTGTCCCACCGCGATGCCCTCGAGCATCGTCGACCTCTCCGGTGCCCGGCCCCGGTTGCTCCGCGAGGGGGCGGTCCCCGCCGACCGGATAGCGGAGGCCCTGGGCATCGCACCGGAGACGTTGACCTGACATGGGCGCCGGAGGTGCCGGGGTTCCCCTGCGTGAACTCGGGCTGGTTCTCCTTGTCGCCTGCGCCGTGACCTACCTGACGACCGGGATCATCCGGCACATCCTCGTCCGGGCGGGCAAGGTCGATCCGGTGCGGGAACGGGACGTCCACAAACACCCGACGCCGCAGATGGGCGGGGTCGCCATGTTCACCGGCTTCCTCGTGGCGGTGTTCGTGGCGCAGCAGCTGCCGGCACTGAACCGGGGCTTCCAACCGATCACGCCCGAGATGGGGGCGGTGGTCTGCGCCGGTTTCGTCATCGTCATGGTCGGCATCCTCGACGACTTCCTGGAGCTCGACGCGCTGACCAAGCTCATCGGGCAGACACTCGGGGCCGTCGTGATGAGTCTGATGGGACTGACGTGGACGTTGATCTACCTCCCGTTCGGCGGCGGAACCACCGTGGTCCTCGACCAGGTCCTCTCCACCGTGCTCACCGCTTTCGTCACGGTGTCGTTGATCAACGCACTCAACTTCGTCGACGGCAGTGACGGCCTCGCGGCGGGGGTGGGGATGATCACCGGGGGAGCGATCCTCACCTTCGCCCTGACCATCCTCCACGACCAGGGTGGAGCCGTGTCGGCGTACCCGCCCGCGATCATCGGGGCCGGGCTCGTCGGCGTGTGCCTGGGTTTTCTCCCGCACAACTTCGCGCCGGCGAGGATCTTCATGGGGGACACCGGGAGCATGCTGATCGGACTGCTGCTGGCCGCCGCCTCGACCTCTGCCTCCGGCAAGATCAATCTCTCCCTGTACGGCGTCGCCGACGTGTTCGCGGTCATGGCACCGGTGATCGTCGCCGCGGGCTGTGTCTGTGTCCCCCTCGCGGAGCTCGTCATCACCGTGGTGCGGCGCCTGCTGACCGGACAGTCGATGGCTGTGCCCGACAAGAACCATCTGCACCACCAGCTCATGCGCCACGGACACACACCACGTCAGGTCGCCCTGGCCATCTATCTCTGGACATTCGCGGTCGCGTTCGGCGCCGTCGCGTTCACCGTGCTCCCGGTCTACGACGCGCTCTTCGGTTTCTTCCTCGCGCTCGTCCTCGCGTTCATCGCGACGATCGCACCTGTGCTCGACAAGCGTTCCCGTGACCGGGAGAGCGCGTAACCGGGGTCTCTTCCGGTCACGTAGTATCCCACTCGTGAGTGAAACGAAGCAGACCCCCGAATCGCAGTACGACGACCACCGTGTTCCGCTGATCCGGGCCGCACGCCTGGGGGCGGTCGCCCTCGTGGTGACCACGCTCCTGCTCGGTACATTGTGGAGAAGCCTCGACGGGATGCCCGGATTGTGGGGTGTTCTCATCGGGGCGGGTGTCGGGGGTGGCTTCCTCCTCATGACCGTGCTGAGCGTCCTGGTCACGAGCGGGCAGTCGCCGTCGACGACCGCCGCCGTCGTTCTCGGCAGCTGGCTGCTGAAGCTGGTGGTCCTCCTCGTCGTGCTCTTCGTCCTCAGGGACCTCGACTTCTACTCCAGGAGGGCGCTGTTCACGACCGTGGTCGTCGCGATGGTGGCGGTGATCGGTTCAGAGACCTGGGGGATCGTCCGGACCCGCACGACGTACGTGTAGTGACACGCAGGGTCACCGGCCCGCCCGCCGGGCTCCCGGGTTCCCTGCAGGTTGCGCGTGCTCCAGGAGGTTTGGGGCATCGTGAAGGCGGGTTCGGACCTCACACCGGAAAGTTCATGAATTTACCCCCGGCAGCGCCCGTACTTCCCGTGTGACAGAGCTTACAGGTGAGTGTTTTCCCCGCTGAACGGGTGTGCCGCACCCCTGTTTCCGGGGGGCATCAGCCACCCCCGGGGCATTCTTCGGTAAACGTACCCGGCACCTGATAGTCTGATCCCCGGGTCCACGGAGCCACTGTGCCGACATGCTTTCGTCCGCACGGTCGCGCCGCTCTCCGGGTGGCGTGTCCACTGACACGGGCCCCAGCGATCACCGCGATGATGTGCGACGGAGTCCGCGGTCGGTCCAGGTATTTTTCAGACGTCCATCGCACCGCACCCAGAAGCAGAAACGTCGGGTGCGGCCCGAACACGGGAGAGAACGCTGAGCGTTATGACACTGTCCATGAAGGGTGAGTTCCACAAGCCCGACCTGGACCAAGAAATTTTCCCGGGGTACGTGGATGAGCACGGGAATGTCGTGAACCTCTGGTTCCACGACTTCCTCAACGGCGCATTCGCACTCGACCGTCTGATGTTCGTCCGCCTGCTCATGGCGGTTCTGCTCGTCATCTTCTTCGCGGTTGCCATGCGGAATCCCAAGCTGATTCCGTCCCGGCTGCAGAGCGTCGGGGAGATGGGCCTTGATTTCGTCCGGCTCCACATCGCCGAGGAGATCCTCGGTAAGCGGGAGGGTCGTCGCTTTCTGCCGTTGCTGACGGCCATCTTCTTCACCGTCTTCGCGATGAACCTGCCGTCCGTGGTGCCGGGCCTGAACATTTCCCCGAATGCTCGAATCGGTATGCCGCTGACGCTGGCGATCGTCGGCTACATCGCGTTCATCTACGCCGGTGTGAAGCGTTACGGCTTCTTCAAGTACGTGAAGTGCTCGACGGTGGTTCCTAATCTTCCGCCGTTACTCCACCTGCTGACGATCCCGATCGAGTTCTTCTCGACGTTCGTCATGCGGCCGGCCACGCTGACACTGCGTCTCATGGCCAACATGCTCGCTGGTCACCTCATTCTGGTTCTGCTGTTCTCCGCCACGAACTTCTTCTTCTGGCAGCTGAATGGCTGGACCATCGTGAGTGGTGTGACCTTCCTTGCCGGAGTCGCGTTCACGTTGTTCGAGCTGCTGGTCATCTTCCTGCAGGCGTACATCTTCGCGCTCCTCTGTGCCGTCTACATCGAACTGTCGTTGCACGCGGACGAACACTGACAATCCCGCCGCCCGAGGGCGGCGGGTGGTCCGTGGTTCCGGATATCCGGTACGGCGGACCTGCACCGGCCCAGGCCGGGGCGAAAAAACGGTCAACTGAATACCCCATCATCACCACCTCGCCCGGAAGAACATGAACCTTCCTGGCTCAAGAAAGGGAACGACACACCAATGAACGAGATCATCCTCGCGCAGGAAGCCGCCACCTCCTTCTCCGGTTTCGGCGCCATCGGCTACGGCCTCGCCGCGATCGGCCCCGGCATCGGCATCGGCATCCTGGTCGGCAAGACCCTCGAGGGCATGGCGCGCCAGCCCGAGATGGCCGGCCAGCTGCGTACCACCATGTTCCTGGGTATCGCCTTCGTGGAGGCCCTCGCCCTCATCGGCCTCGTCGCCGGCTTCTTGTTCTGATCCACTGAACAGCGAAGAACCACGCCGACAACGAAAGCTGTGAGGACCTATGACTAACCACCTTTACCACCTTGCCGAAGGTGGCGCGGAGCACGGAAATCTGCCGCTGAGCGGCCAGATTTCGCCGCTGTTCCCGTTCACCTACGACATGGTCTGGTCGGCGCTGTGCTTCATCGTCATCCTGATCGGCTTCTGGAAGTTCGTTCTTCCGAAGGCCCGCGAAGTGCTCGTCGAGCGCGAGGACCGCATCAAGGGCGGAATCCAGCGCGCCGAGGCCGCGCAGGCGGAAGCCAAGGCCGCCCTCGAGAAGTACAACGCCCAGCTCGCTGAGGCTCGTGCTGAAGCCGCGCAGATCCGCGAGGACGCGCGCACCAAGGGCAAGCAGATCATCGAGGACATGAAGACCCAGGCCACCGAAGAAAGCAACCGAATCATCGAGTCCGGTGAGAAGCAGCTGATGGCCCAGCGCGAGCAGGTCGTCACCGAACTGCGCCGCGAGATGGGACAGAATTCGATCAACCTGGCCGAGCGTCTGCTCGGTGAGCAGCTGGGCGACAACGTCAAGCGCTCCGGGACGATCGACAAGTTCCTCTCCGATCTCGACACCGTGGCCCCGGCAGGAAAGTGAGCGACATGCACGCAGCGAGCCGCGAGGCATTGGCGAAGGCGACGCGCAATCTGGACACCATCCTGTCCGGCCAGGGCAACGCCGTGGCCACCGCCGCACAGACCGGAACCGAGCTTTTCGACGTCGTGGAGATCCTCGACGGCGACCGCGCCCTGCGTGTCGCTGCAGCGGAGGTATCCAACCCCGCCGAGCAGCGCGTGGGACTGGTGCGGGAGGTGTTCGGCGGCAAGATCTCCGACACCACCCTCAGGGTCCTCGTGGATGCGGTTGAACTGACCTGGTCCACCCCGCGCGAGATGCGTGAGGGACTGGTCGAACTCGGCCGCCGCGCTCTGCTGGAGTCGGCCCGGAGCCAGGGACAACTGGAACAGGTCGAGGACGAGCTTTTCCGGCTCTCCCGCATCCTGACCGACCAGCCCCGGCTCACCCAGCTCCTCGACGACCGTACGGCGACAGCCGACGCGAAACGCGGACTGCTGGCGAGTGTCCTGTACGGCAAGGTCACCCCGGTGACCGAGGCGCTGGCACTCCAGGCGATCACGCGACGCGACCACGGTCCCGTCCAGGACATCGCCGCACTGAGTGCACTCGCCGCCGACATGCAGAACCGGACGGTCGCCCACGTGGTCGCCGCGACCCAGCTCACTGCGGAGCAGGAGCAGGGTCTGAGGGACAAGCTGGGCACGATCTACGGTCGTGAGATGTCCATCCACTCTGAGGTTGACCCCAGCCTCCTCGGTGGTGTGGTCGTCCGCGTCGGTTCGGAAGTCATCGATGGTTCCACTTCAGGCAAGCTCCAACGCCTGCGGTCGAAACTGCCGTGACCGGCGCCGACTACGACCAGGAGAACTAGACAAATAATGCTGGAAGAAACAACCGAGAGCAGGAAGAACATGGCGGAGCTGACGATCTCCTCCGACGAGATCCGTAGCGCGATTGAGAATTACACCTCGAGCTACTCCCCGGAGGCCTCCCGTGAGGAGGTCGGCGTGGTCATTTCGGCGGCTGACGGTATCGCCCAGGTTTCGGGCCTCCCGTCAGTGATGACGAATGAGCTGCTCGAGTTCCCGGGCGGCGTCATCGGCGTCGCACAGAACCTCGACACCGACCGCGTCGGCGTGGTGGTCCTGGGCAACTACGAGAGTCTCAGAGAGGGCGACGAAGTTAAGCGGACGGGAGAAGTCCTGTCCATCCCGGTCGGTGACAAGTTCCTCGGCCGCGTGATCAACCCCCTGGGTGAGCCCATCGACGGCATGGGTGCCATCGAAGCTGAAGAGGACCGTGTCCTCGAGCTTCAGGCCCCTTCGGTGCTGCAGCGTCAGCCCGTCGAAGAGCCCCTCCAGACCGGTATCAAGGCCATCGACGCGATGACCCCGATCGGTCGCGGTCAGCGTCAGCTGATCATCGGCGACCGCAAGACCGGTAAGACCGCGGTCTGCCTGGACACCATCCTCAACCAGAAGGCGAACTGGGAGTCCGGCGACGAGAAGAAGCAGGTCCGCTGCATCTACGTCGCCATCGGACAGAAGGGTTCCACGATCGCCGGAATCCGGAAGACCCTCGAGGAGCACGGCGCTCTGGAGTACACGACGATCGTCGCCGCTCCGGCCTCCGACTCCGCGGGCTTCAAGTGGCTCGCGCCCTTCGCCGGTGCCGCCCTGGGGCAGCACTGGATGTACAACAACAAGCACGTCCTGGTCATCTACGATGACCTGACGAAGCAGGCTGAGGCCTACCGTGCCATCTCCCTGCTGCTGCGCCGCCCGCCGGGCCGTGAGGCATACCCGGGTGACGTGTTCTACCTGCACTCCCGTCTGCTGGAGCGTGCCGCGAAGCTGTCCGACGACATGGGCGCCGGCTCGATGACGGCACTGCCGATCATCGAGACCAAGGCCAACGACGTCTCGGCCTTCATTCCGACCAACGTCATCTCCATCACGGACGGTCAGGTGTTCCTGGAGTCGGACCTGTTCAACCAGGGTGTCCGCCCGGCCATCAACGTCGGTGTCTCCGTTTCCCGTGTCGGTGGCGCCGCACAGACCAAGGGCATGAAGAAGGTGTCCGGTTCGCTGCGTCTGGACCTCGCCTCCTACCGTGACCTGGAGGCCTTCGCGGCCTTCGCGTCCGATCTGGATCCGGCGTCCAAGCGTCAGCTGGAACGCGGTCAGCGTCTCGTCGAGCTGCTCAAGCAGTCCGAGAACAACCCGATGGCCGTCGAGGACCAGATGGTCTCCATCTGGCTCGCAGGCGAGGGCCACCTCGACAACGTTCCCGTCGAGGATGTCCGCCGCTTCGAGACCGAACTCCACGAGTACCTGCACGGCAACGCCGGCGAGGTCTACGACCAGATCGCCGGTGGAGCAGCGTTCTCCGACGAATCCAAGGAGACCCTGGTCTCAGCGACCGAGGACTTCAAGCGCACCTTCCAGACCACGGACGGTACCCCGGTCATCAACGAACCCGAGGTCGAGGCGTTGGCGGAGGGCGATCTGAAGAAGAACAAGATCACCGTCTCCCGCAAGGCAACCAAGAAATAGGGTCGTGACACGCACCATGACCGTCCAAGGAAAAGAAGGGAGGCGATAGACCATGGCCAATCTTCGCGAGCTACGTTCCCGCATCAAGTCGGTGAACTCGACCAAGAAGATCACCAAGGCCCAGGAGCTCATCGCCACCTCGCGAATCACGAAGGCCCAGCAGCGGGTCGAGGCTTCGATGCCGTACGCCGAGGAGATCCACCGTGTGATCGAACGCCTCGCGTCCGCCACCGAACTCGACCATGCGATGCTCCGTGAGCGCGAGAACGGACGTCGGGCCGCGATTCTCGTGGTGACCAGTGACCGCGGTATGTGCGGCGGCTACAACTACAACGTCTTCAAGAAGGCCGCGGAACTCCGGGGCATGCTCGAGGACAAGGGCTACGAAGTTGTCCTCTACGTCTCGGGTAACAAGGGACTGAGCTACTACCGCTTCCGCGGCGAGAACATCGCCGGAGCGTGGACCGGCTTCTCCCAGGATCCGGGATACAAGGAGACGCACGGCATGCGCCGGCACCTGATCGACGGTTTCGTCGCCGGTTCCGCGGGCACCGCCAAGTGGCGCGAGGGACTGTCGACCGCGGAGGGTGAACCCATCCAGGGATTCGACCAGCTGCACGTCGTCTACACCGAGTTCGAGTCGATGCTGACCCAGAACGCCCGGGCGCACCAGCTCCTCCCCATCGAGCCGATCATCGAGCTCGACCACATCGACACCGGGGAGGACATGCTCGCATCGTCCTCCAACGGAATCGAGGCGGACTACGACTTCGAGCCCAGCGCGGAGGAGCTGCTCGACGCACTGCTGCCGCAGTACGTCTCGCGTGGTCTCTACGCCATGCTCCTCGAAGCCGCGGCCAGCGAGTCCGCGTCCCGACGTACCGCAATGAAGTCTGCGACCGACAACGCCAACGAGCTGGTCAAGGACCTCTCGCGCGTGGCCAACCAGGCCCGTCAGGCACAGATCACCCAGGAAATCACAGAGATCGTCGGTGGCGCGGGAGCGCTCGCCGAAAGCGGAGAAAGTGACTAGATTATGACTACAGCTCTCCAGGAGCAGAACACACAGCAGGCGTCCACCGCCGGCCGTGTCGTGCGCGTCATCGGTCCGGTCGTCGACGTGGAATTCCCGCGCGGCGAGCTTCCGGCCCTGTACAACGCACTGACTGTCGAGATCAAGCTCGAGGCAGTCGCCAAGACCATCACGCTCGAGGTCGCCCAGTACCTGGGTGACAACCTCCTGCGCACCATCTCGATGGCACCGACCGACGGACTCGTCCGCGGCCAGGAGGTCACCGACCTCGGCCGCCCGATCTCCGTCCCCGTCGGCGACGTCGTCAAGGGCCACGTCTTCAACGCCCTCGGTGACTGCCTCGACGAGCCGGGCCTCGGCCGCGACGGTGAGCAGTGGGGCATCCACCGCGATCCGCCGCCCTTCGACCAGCTCGAGGGCAAGACCGAGATCCTCGAGACCGGCATCAAGGTCATCGACCTGCTGACCCCTTACGTCAAGGGTGGAAAGATCGGCCTGTTCGGCGGCGCCGGCGTCGGCAAGACCGTCCTCATCCAGGAGATGATCACCCGTATCGCGCGTGAGTTCTCCGGCACGTCCGTGTTCGCGGGCGTCGGTGAGCGTACCCGTGAGGGTACCGACCTCTTCCTCGAGATGGAGGAGATGGGGGTTCTCCAGGACACCGCACTCGTCTTCGGCCAGATGGACGAGCCGCCGGGAGTCCGTATGCGCGTCGCGCTGTCGGGTCTGACGATGGCGGAGTACTTCCGGGACGTCCAGCACCAGGACGTGCTGCTGTTCATCGACAACATCTTCCGTTTCACCCAGGCCGGCTCCGAGGTCTCGACCCTGCTGGGTCGTATGCCCTCCGCCGTTGGCTACCAGCCCACCCTGGCCGACGAGATGGGTGTGCTCCAGGAGCGCATCACGTCGACGAAGGGCCGCTCGATCACCTCTCTGCAGGCCGTCTACGTGCCCGCCGACGACTACACCGACCCGGCTCCGGCGACCACCTTCGCCCACCTCGACGCGACCACCGAGCTCGACCGCTCGATCGCCTCGAAGGGCATCTACCCGGCCGTGAATCCGCTGACCTCCACGTCGCGGATCCTCGAGCCCGGTATCGTCGGTGAGCGTCACTACAACGTCGCGCAGCGCGTGATCAACATCCTGCAGAAGAACAAGGAACTCCAGGACATCATCGCCATCCTCGGTATGGATGAGCTGTCCGAGGAGGACAAGATCACCGTCCAGCGCGCCCGTCGCCTGGAGCGCTTCCTCGGCCAGAACTTCTTCGTCGCGGAGAAGTTCACCGGTATCCCCGGGTCCTACGTGCCGCTGGAGGACACCATCGTGGCGTTCGAGCGCATCTGCCGCGGCGACTTCGACCACTACCCGGAGCAGGCGTTCAACGGCCTGGGTGGACTGGATGACGTCGAGGCCGCGTACCAGAAGATGAACGAAAAGTAGAAGGGCGGGTCTCATGGCTGAAATCGCCGCTGAACTGGTCGCCGTGGAGCGTAAACTGTGGTCCGGCAACGCCACGATCGTCACGGCCCAGACCACCGAGGGTGAGATCGGCGTACTCGCCGGTCACGAGCCGATGCTCGGTCAACTGATCGAGAATGGCGTCGTGACCATCCGCCCGGCCGAGGGCGATCGTCTCGTCGCGGCCGTCCAGGGTGGGTTCATCTCCGTGTCCAAGGACAAGGTCACCATCCTCGCGGACTACGCCGAATGGGCGTCCGAGGTCGACACCGCCGCCGCGGAGATCGCCCTCAACGAGGACGACCATGACTCCAGGGCACGCGCCGAAGCCGGTCTGCGCGCCGTCCGGCGGAGTCAGGAGAGTTAGAGCCTCCGGCTCGATCCTTCACGCACGACGTGCCCCGGGGAACCATCAATGGTTCCCCGGGGCACGTCGTCTTTTTTCCGCGTGTGATCGCCGCCGTGTCGACCACCTTCCCGGTCGCATCCGGTACGGTTGGCTCGTTTACCCCCGTCAACCTGCCGTTTTCAATCCCCGGGGACCCCCGGCGTCAGAAGTTCGTTGATCAGACGTGCCACGGGTAGGATCGCAGAAAAGCGGTGCATCAGGTGTCAGCGTCGCTGACGTTCCGGAGCTGTGCCGCCGCACCTTGGGCAAGAGGGAGTGATCGGTGGAATTCTTCTGGTACGGGCTGTTCACGTCACTGTGCGTTCTCGTCGTTCTCGCGGGATGGCGCTTCCTTAGAGTCCGGGCGACGGGCTGCGGCATCCTTCTGCGGAGACTTCCGGCCGTCGGGGTCCACGGATGGCGGCACGGTGCGCTCCGGTACTCGGGGGATGGCCTCGAGTTCTACAAGCTGCGTTCCGTCTCTCCCTCCGCCGATCTCCGGTTCCCCCGCACCGGTGCCGAGGTGACGGAGCGTCGGGAACCAACTGTCGCCGAAATGACGTTCATGCCCGCAGGTGTCCGCATCATCGAGTTGTCCGTCCTCGACGACCGCTACGAACTCGCCCTCGACGGACACGGTGAAACCGCCCTGACGTCCTGGATCGAATCCGCACCCAGCGCCCGGCAGGAACGACGGTTCCGGCCGCTCGACCGGTGACCGTGGCGGGCGCCGTCAACCGGCGCGGTACGGCACGCTAAACTACGAGGAATGCGACTCGTCATAGCCCGTTGTTCCGTCGACTACATCGGACGCCTGGAGGCGCACCTCCCGTCCGCCGACAGACTGCTCCTCGTCAAAGCCGACGGTTCGGTGTCGGTCCACGCCGATGACCGCGCCTACAAACCGTTGAACTGGATGACGCCACCCTGCACGCTCCGGGAGGAGCCCGTCGAGGTCGACGTCGACGAGGACGACGCGGGGCACACGCTCTGGATCGTGGAGAACTCCAGGGGCGAGCAGCTCCGGATCACCATCGAGAAGATCCACTCCGACGTCACCCACGAGCTCGGGCAGGACCCCGGCCTGATCAAGGACGGCGTGGAGGCCCACCTGCAGGAGCTTCTCGCCGAACAGATCACCACCCTCGGCGACGGGTACACGCTCGTCCGTCGGGAGTTCCCGACCGCGATCGGTCCGGTCGACATCCTCTGCCGGAACGCCGCCGGCGAGGCGGTGGCGGTGGAGATCAAACGGCGCGGCGAGATCGACGGGGTCGAACAGCTGACCCGGTACCTTGAGCTCCTCAACAGGGATGAACTCCTGGCACCGGTACGCGGGGTGTTTGCCGCACAGCAGATCAAGCCACAGGCCCGGACCCTCGCGGAGGACCGCGGCATCAGGTGTGTCGTGCTCGACTACCAGGCGCTACGGGGCACCGAGTCATCCGAGCTGCGTCTCTTCTGATGCCCCGGCGCAATCATCCCAGGGGAGGGCGCCGTACCGGGCGCTCCAGCCCGCAGCAGGGCCCGCGTCCGCTGCCGAGGGACGGGGCGGTGTTCCACGGGACCCAGGAGATGCCCGGACCGGCGTACACCGGTGGGGCGCCGCACCTCGTGCGGAGGATCGGGTCGACCGGAGCGAGGAAGTTCTACGTCTGCCCCGGCTGCAACCAGAACATCCCGCCGGGTGTCGCACACATCGTGGCGTGGCCGAAGGATCTGGGGCGCGGCGCCGATGACCGGCGGCACTGGCACCGGCACTGCTGGGAAAGGCGTTAATCGGACGCGGGCTCGGTGAGCTCGAGGAGGACACCGCCGGCGTCCTTCGGGTGGACGAAGTTGATCCTCGCACCACCGGTGCCGCGCTTCGGCTCGGGGTAGAGCAGGCGGACACCGTTGTCGCGGAGGTGTTCACACAACGCGTCCATGTTGTCGGTGCGCAGACACATCTGCTGCAGGCCCGGCCCCTTCTTCTCCAGGAACTTCGCGATGGTGGAGGACTCATTCAGCGGTGCGAGGAGCTGGATGACGCCGGCGGTCGGCGCATGGTCAGCGGGCCCGACCATCGCCTCGACGACACCCTGCTCCTCGTTCGTCTCCTGGTGGAGGTTCACCCAGCCGAAGGCACTCCGGTAGAACTCGAGAGCCGCCTCGAGGTCGGGGACCGCGATGCCGACGTGGTCGAGGCAGGTGACGTACTCATGGGGGATATCGATGGGATTGTTCATGCAGGCCATTTTACTCCCGTCGGAGCCCGACCGGGCCTCGTTCGGAGGAACACCCGGCGGTCTTCGGTAGCCTGGGGCCATGATCGTCGCATTCTCAGTCGCCCCCACCGAAACGCCCGGCAGCAAGGCGGAGATGGCGGACGCCGTCGCCGAAGCCGTCCGTGTCGTCCGCGCCTCCGGCCTACCCAACGAGACCAACGCCATGTTCACCCTCATCGAGGGTGAGTGGGACGAGGTCATGGACGTCGTCAAACGCGCCACCGACGCCGTGGTCGCCGTCTCCCCGCGGGTCGGGCTGGTTCTCAAGGCCGACATCCGACCGGGCTACACTGGTCAGCTGACCGCCAAGGTCGACGCCGTGAACCGGCGCCTGGCCGCAGCCGAGGAAAAGGAGAACGGACTATGACCACTCCCGAACGTTTCACCGCCGGAGCCGTGGACCTGGGCGAGATCAAGGCCCGGGCGGAGGCCCGCTCCCAGGCACAGTCCCGGGGAGGGAACGCCGGGGGAGGGATCCCCACCTCCTTCACCGTCACCCGGTCGAACATCGAGTCCGAGGTGATCGAACGGTCCATGCAGGTCCCGGTCGTCCTGCTCATCGGCTCGGATGAGGTCGAATCCTCTCGGCAGTTGCGTACCGATCTCAAGGATCTCGCCGCAGCCGCGGGACATGACTGGCTGTTCGGGTACATCGACGCACAGGCCGCCCCCGAACTGGCGCAGATCTTCGGCGTCACGGCGCTGCCGACCGTCGTCGCCATAGCCGGTGGAAGGCCGCTCGCGGACTTCCAGGGCGGCCAGCCGCAGTCCGCACTCCAGGAGTGGACCGCCGCCGTGGTCGGGGCCTGCGCCGGGAAGCTCCAGGGGCTCCCGCAGCAGGACGGCACCGAGGACTCCGCCGACGAAGAGGAGCCGGGGGACCCGCGCTTCGCTCCGGCGGAGGACGCCATGGCGCAGGGTGATTTCGACGCGGCCATCGCCGTCTACGATGACATCCTGGCGAAGGAACCCGCGAACACGGACGCGAAACTCGCGCGGGACAATGCCCGTCTGCTCAAGCGCCTGTCCGGGGCGGATCCCGCGGTGGACGCCGTCGCCGAAGCCGACGCGGACCCCTCCGACATCGACAAGGCCTTCGCGGCCGCGGACGCCGCCATCGCCGCGGGTGATCCGGAACCCGCCTTCGATCGGCTCATCACGTTGCTCGCCTCGAACACTGGCGACCGGAAGGCCACGGTCAAGGAGCGGCTGCTGGAACTCTTCGCGCTGTTCGCCACAGACGATCCTCGGGTCATCGCCGCCCGGGGCCGCATGGCCAGCGCCCTGTTCTGACCGACCGATCAACGAGACGGTGCCCCGTGCGGCCCCTGTCATCAGGGGACTGCACGGGGCACCAACCGTGTCATGTGGTGGAGCCGGTGGCCTAGCCGCGGTGGCGGTACCACTGGGTCGACATCGCCGGCACATGCAGGGTCACCGAGTGCGGCTTGCCGTCCCAGCCGTAGTCGTCGGCGTGGATGACCCGGCGGAGGTCGTTCCCGGCACCGGCGTAGTTCTCCGCGTCGGTGTTGAGCACGAGTTCCCAGTCGCCGCCGACCGGCAGTCCGAAGGTGTAGGACAGCTGACTGTTGCCGCCGAGGTTGCTGACGCAGAGCAGCTTCTCGCCGCCGGCGCCGTGACGGAGGAACGCGAGGATGTTGTTCTCGGCGTCGTCGGCCTTGACCCAGTCGAACCCGTCACCGGTGAAGTCCCGGGTGTAGAGGGCCGGTTCGTCGACGTAGCGGTGGTTCATGTCGCGCACCAGGTCACGGACGCCGGTGTGGTACTCGCCCTCCCAGCCGAAGAGATTGCCCCAGTCGAGGGAGCGGCTCTCCGACCACTCGGAGGTCTGCGCCCATTCGAGACCCTGGAACAGAAGCTGCTTGCCGGGGTGCGCCCACATGTAGGCGAGCAGAGTCCGGGCACCGGCGGCTTTGTTCCAGGAATCGCCGGGCATCCGCTCCCACAGAGAGCCCTTCCCGTGGACGACCTCGTCGTGGCTGATCGGCAGGATGAACTTCTCGGAGAACGCGTACACCAGTGAGAAGGTGATCTCGTTGTGGTGCCAGCTGCGGTTGATCGGGTCCTCACCGAAGTACCGCAGCGTGTCGTTCATCCACCCCATGTTCCATTTCATGGAGAAACCGAGCCCGCCCTCGGTGGTCGGCGCGGTCACACCCGGCCAGGAGGTGGACTCCTCGGCGATGGTCAGTGCGCCCGGGTGGTGGCGGTGCACCGTCGCGTTCATCTCCTGGAGGAACTGCACCGCCTCCAGGTGCTCGCGGCCGCCGTGGACGTTAGGCAGCCACTCGCCCTCCTTGCGGGAGTAGTCGAGATACAGCATCGAGGCCACGGCGTCGACCCGCAGGCCGTCGATGTGGAACTCCTCCAGCCAGTAGAGTGCGTTGGCCACCAGGAAGTTACGGACCTCGGGTCGGCCGAAGTCGAAGACGCAGGTGCCCCAGTCGAGCTGTTCACCGCGCCGCCAGTCCGGGTGTTCGTAGAGTGCGGAGCCGTCGAACCGGGCGAGCGCCCACTCGTCCTTGGGGAAGTGTGCGGGAACCCAGTCGACGAGGACCCCGATGCCGCGGGCGTGGAAGGCGTCGACCAGTGCGCGGAACTCATCCGCCGTGCCCCACCGCGAGGAGGGAGCGTAGTAGCCGGTGACCTGGTAGCCCCAGGAACCACCGAAGGGGTGCTCGGCGACCGGCATGAACTCGACGTGCGTGTAGCCCATGTCGGCGACGTAGTCGACGAGTTCATCCGCCAGCTCGGTGTAGGTCAGGCCGTACTTCCAGGAACCGAGATGCACCTCGTAGATGCTCATGGGGGACGCGTCCCAGTCGGTCGAGTCGCGCTGCTCGAGCCACCCGGAGTCGCGCCACCGGTAGTCCGATTCCGCGACGATCGAGCCCGTCGCGGGCGGTGCCTCGGTCAGGCGTGCCATCGGGTCCGCCTTGTCGAGGCGGGTGCCGTCGTGCGTGTGGATCGCGTACTTGTACACCTCCCCGGCGTACACGCCGGGAACGAACACCTCCCACACACCGGAGGATCCGAGTGCGCGCATCGGCGTCTGGGACGGGTTCCAGCCGTTGAAGTCGCCGATGACGGCGACGCCCGCCGCATTGGGCGCCCACACCGCGAAGGAGGTGCCGATGACGGGGCCGAGGACCGTGTCGTAGCGGCGGACCCGCGCGCCGAGTACCTCCCAGAGGCGCTCGTGGCGTCCCTCGTTGATCAGGTGGATGTCGGTCTCGCCCAGCGTCGGGAGGAAGCAGTATCCGTCGGCACGGGTCACGGTGCCCCCGCCGGACCAGGTGATGATCAGTTCGTAGGCTACCGAGGTGGTGTCCGGGAGGGCGGCGACGTAGACGTCGTCGCCGATGGGCTGCATGTCGACGGGCTCGCGTCCCTCCACGTGCAGCTGGACCCGTTCGGCTCCGATCTGGCGGGTCCGGATCACTGAACCCGACTCAGTGTGGTGCCAGCCGTAGACGCCGTGGGGGTCGTGGTGGCGGCAGGTCGAGAGCAGCTGCCAGTCGCCGTCGGCGATCAGGAGTCGGTCGGGGACGTTCGGGGAGTTCATGGCGGTGTCCTTAGAGGGGTTGACTGTGGCGCGGGGCTGGCGGATCGGCGCCCGGGGCGGGCCGCTGCTGTTGCACGGTACGCGGCACCCGGGCGGGAAGCTAGGCCCGGTAGCGGTCGATCCGGCGCCAGGCGAGTTGCTCGCGGCGTTCGGGGTCCACCGTGGGGAGGATGAGGAGGTGCGCGACGTTGTTCCACGGTTCGAGGCGGACGTAGTTGTGCTCGCCCCAGAGGTAGTCGGCGCCGCTGATCTCATCGTGGACGTCGAACATCGCGCCCGGGTCGAGCCCCAGGCGTTCGAGGTCGAGATGGACCGTCGTCTCCACCGCGTTGTAGGGGTCGAGGTTGACCACGACGAGGACCGCGTCACCGGACACCGGATCGACCTTCGAGTAGGCGATGATCTGGTCGGAGTCGGTCGCGTGGAAGTCCAGGATCCGGAGCTGCTGCAGGGCGGGGTGTTCGCGGCGGACCCGGTTGAGGGTGCCGATGAACACCGAGAGTGAGTCGCCGGATTCCTCCGCGGCGGCGTAGTCCCTCGGGCGGAGCTCGAACTTCTCGCTGTCCAGGTACTCCTCGCTGCCGGGCTTGAGAGCCCGGTGCTCGTAGAGCTCGTAGCCGGAGTAGACGCCCCACAGCGGCGACATCGTCGCCGCGAGTACGGCCCGCAGGGCGAACATACCGCGTCCCCCGTACTGCAGTGAGGCGTGCAGGATGTCCGGGGTGTTGACGAAGAGATTGGGGCGGCACACATCCGCCATCCGGGAGATCTCCTGGCCGAACTCGGTCAGCTCCCGTTTCGTGGTCTGCCACGTGAAGTAGGTGTAGGACTGGCTGAATCCCGCCTTCGCCAGACCGTACAGGCGGGGCCGGCGGGTGAAGGCCTCGGCGAGGAAGATGACCTCCGGGTGCTTCTCGTGGACGGCGTTGATGAGCCATTCCCAGAAGTTGGCCGGCTTGGTGTGCGGGTTGTCCACGCGGAACGTGGTGACGCCGTGGCCGACCCAGAACAGCACCACCCGGAGGACCTCCCGGTAGAGCCCGTCGGGGTCGTTGTCGAAGTTCAGGGGGTAGATGTCCTGGTACTTCTTCGGGGGGTTCTCCGCGTAGGCGATCGAGCCGTCGGGCAGGACCGTGAACCACTCGGGATGCTCCGCGGCCCAGGGGTGATCCGGGGCGCACTGCAGCGCGAGGTCGAGGGCGACCTCCAGACCGAGTTCCTCCGCGCGGGACACGAGAGCGTCGAAGTCGTCGATGGTGCCCAGCGCGGGGTGCACGGCGTCGTGGCCGCCGGCGGTGGAGCCGATGGCCCACGGTGAACCGACATCCTCAGGAGTGGGGGTGAGTGTGTTGTTGCGGCCCTTGCGGTTGATCTCACCGATGGGGTGGATCGGCGGGAAGTAGACGGTGTCGAAGCCCATTCCGGCGACGCGGTCGAGTTCGGCGGCTGCGGTGGCGAAGGTGCCGTGCACCGGCCGGCCGTCCTCGTCGACGCCGCCGGTCGACCGCGGGAAGAACTCGTACCAGGAGCTGAACAGCGCCTTCGGGCGTTCGACCTTGATCTTACGGGTGATGCCGCGGGTCAGCAGTTCGCGGAGGGGATGGCTGTCCAGGAGGTCGACGAAGTCCGCTTCGAAGGCGGGGGCCACAGCCTCGGCGGGGGAGACGTCCTCCCGGCGGAGACTCTCGACCACGGACGTGAATTCGGGACGGCGCTTCTTCGGAGCCCCCTCGGCGGCACGGAGGAACAGGCGCGCGCCGATCTCCAGGTCGTTGGCCAGGTCCGCGCGGGTCTGGCCGGCGTCGATCTTGGAGGTTACCGCGTGCCGCCAGGTGGCGACCGGGTCCGACCAGACGTCGATGCGGAAGGTCCACGTCCCCGGAGCATCCGGGATGACGACGGCGTTGACCTGGTCCTCGTCGTGCGGGCTGGTGTGCATCGGGATGCGGACGGTACGCCGGAACCCGGGCGAGGCTTCGGGGCCCCGGACGTTGAGGGTGGCGGAGATCGCGTCGTGTCCCTCGCGCCACGCCAGACCTGAGATCGGTACCACCTCACCGACCACAGCCTTCGTGGGGTGTCGACCCCCGGAGATCACGGGGCGGACATCATCTAGGCCAAGGCGATTAGTCACTGTTTCCTCATTCGTGGTTGTCCGGTTTACCCCGGCTCACGCCGGTGGACGGTGGATCGACGGGGTGCCGCGGTCGATCCACCGGTGCTCAACCAAGTCTAGTTGAGTGCTCCCGGATGTACCCGCCTGATTCCGACCCCGGCATGCGGAACCCCGGGCACCCGTCATGGTGCCCGGGGTTCCGCATGCCGGATGGGGGGGACTGTCAGGAGTTGTCCGCTACCGGATCATCCACGATGCACTTGAGCTGCTCACCGGTGTAGAGCATCTCCATCTTGACGGTGATCGGTTTGAACCATTCGTGTTCCTTGACACCGGTCCTGCGGTCGATGTGCAGCGGGTAGTGCTCCGGGGCCTCGACCTTGAGCGTCAGGGTGAGGTGTGCGGGGTCGTCGAGCGTTCCGACCAGGCCCTTGGCTTCGGCGGTCCGGGGGATGTTCGTTCCGTAGTGAGAGCCGTCGACCGCGTTCATCTCCATGAACTTGCCTGACACGATCTCCTTGCCGTCCGCGTCCGTGATCTTGTAACTGATCCGGAGATCCGCGGGGGTCTCCCCGACGGACCAACCGTAGTCCTCGCCCTTCTCGTTGGTCTTGACGTCCGCTTCGATGTGGGCGATCGAGTCCCTGTACGAGGGCATGCTGTCGCCGTTGTTGTTCATGTAGGCGGGCTGGAAGTACGCCGCGTCGATGTCGAAGGGGCCCGCGGTCGTGGAACCGATCGGGATCTCGTGGTTCTCACCGTCATCCTCCGGGGTGCCGCACACGGAGGCCTCCAGACGGGGGTCCCCGGCCTGTTCACCGGACTGCCCGGAGGTCGCCGCGGCAGCTGTGGTGGTGGATTCCTCGGCGGATCCCTCGGTGCCGTCCGAACTGCAGGCTGTCAGCGTGGTTGTGATTGTGGTGGCGGCGACAGCGATGGCCGCAGCCTTCCTCATCAGGCGCTTATTCATCTCTTCTCCCTGTGGAAAATGGTGGATGGTGGTCTCGGTCGGGACAGGGGGAGGCGAGGTGTCTCAGGCGACCCGGCTCGGAGGAACCATGGAAATCGGGACCAGATCCCTGAAAAGGGACTGCCCGAACGGGGTCGATGATAGGTTTGGCTCACCTTCAAGTCAAAGGGGGGTGCGGTTTCCACCCCGGACGTGGCAGACGCCCAACCGGTTCCGGATGGTCCATGATGGAGGGGTGACTGTGAATGAGACCGAAACCGACCTGGACCTGCTCATCGACTTCCGCGACGTGTCCTTCGTCCGTGACGGGGCAACACTCGTCGGGGATGTCACCTGGCAGGTGGAACTCGACGAGCGGTGGGTGATCATCGGACCGAACGGAGCGGGGAAGACGACCCTCCTCCGGATGGCGGCGGCCGAGGAGTACCCCTCCGACGGGGTTGCCTTCATCATGGGGGAGCGGATCGGGCGCACCGACATGCGTGACCTCCGGGCCATGATCGGGGTGTCGTCCGCCGCCCTCGGCAATCGCATCCCCCCGACCGAGGAGGTGGGGGACCTCGTGGTCTCCGCGGGCTACGCCATCCTCGGCAGGTGGCGCGAGGAGTACGACGAGCGCGACCTCGAGCAGGCCCGCACCATCCTCGAGCAGGTGGGCGCGTACCACCTGCAGGGGCGCACGTGGGGGACCCTGTCAGAGGGGGAGCGCAAACGCGTTCTGATCGCCCGCGCACTCATGACCAACCCGGAGCTCCTCCTCCTCGACGAACCAGGCGCCGGCCTGGATCTGGGCGGGCGGGAGGACCTCGTCGGGCACCTGGGGGAACTCGCGCTCGATCCCGACGCCCCGGCGATCGTGATGATCACCCACCACGTCGAGGAGATCCCCGCAGGCTTCACCCACGCGATGCTCCTCGACGAGGGGGCCGTGGTCGCGCAGGGGCTCATCGATGACGTCCTCACCGGAGAGAACCTCACCCGCGCGTTCCACCAGCCGATCCAGCTCGACCGGATCGACGGACGCTACTTCGCCCGGCGGGCACCCCGCGCCGGGCGTGGGAGCCACCGGAAGTAGATGTCGTACACGCTCGAGGAGGTCGACTTCCTCCGGTCCCACCGCGCGCAGATCGCGGAGGTCACCGCGGAACTCGCGCTCACCCGCCGCAGCCTCATCGCCGACACCGAGGTCCTCCGCAGGCACTTCGGTGGGCACGCGCGCGCCGTCACCGAACTCGTCACCGCGCGCCGTTCGTCCGCAGGCAAGCTGCCCTCCGACTGGCTGATGTGCGGTGAATCCGCACAGCAGGCGACCCCGCCCGTCGTCGTCGCCGTCCGGGCGCGACGGATCGCTGAACACCTCGGCGCGGGTGCCCGTGTGCACGACGTGACCTGCTCCATCGGCACCGAACTGCCACCGCTGGCCGACGCGGGGCTGGCCGTCACCGGATCCGACCTCGACCCCGTCCGGGCCCGGATGGCCCGGGTCAACACCGGAGCGGGCGTCGTGGTCGCGGACGCCCTGGTCCCGGCCCTGAGCCCGGGGGCCGTCGACGTCGTCGTGGCCGACCCCGCACGCCGGGCGGGAGGGCGTCGCATCACCCGCCCCGACCAGCTGCTACCACCGCTGCCCGCCCTGATCGCCGCCCACGCCGGGACCCCGGTGGCGGTGAAGTGCGCACCGGGGCTGGATTTCAGTGGATGGGACGGCCCCGTGAGTGTCGTCAGCGTCGACGGCGGAGTCAAGGAGGCGTGCCTGTATTCGCCGCAACTCGGTGGCGGTGAGCGGCGCGAGGCGGTGATGATCTCCACGAAGGCGGGGACCGGACCGCGCCTCGACCGGATCACCGATCTCTCCGGTGACGGTGACGGGGAGAGTCTCACCGGTCCACCCGGCCGGTACATCATCGACCCCGACGGTGCCGTCGTCCGTGCGGGGCTGGTCCGCCACTACGCACTGCGCGAGGGCCTGTGGATGCTCGACGACCGGATCGCCCACCTCACCGGTGACCGTATCCCGGAGGGCAGGACCGGATTTCCATTCATCGAACAGGTGCCGCTGAAGAAGCTGAAGGCGGTTCTCCGGAATCACGGATGCGGCGCGCTGGAGATACTCGTGCGTGGCGTGGACATCGATCCGGACAAACTCCGCCGGAACCTCAAACCCGCCGGTGAACGCCCCATGGCCGTCGTGGTGACCCGGATCGGTTCGGCCGGGGTCGCCCTGGTCTGTGGTCCCCGGACCGGGGGCGTTGACCGCAGCTGACAGGTTGTTCGCCCGGTGGCGACGGGAGCGTCGACGGCGGCTAGACTGGCGGCCAGCCTGGGAGCCGTGGTGTCCCCTCCGGCGCCGGAGGGTCGACCCACGGACGACCACGAAACCCGTCACACCTGAAAAACAAGGAAGGCCCACACCGCATGCCCACGATCGTGGTACTGGTCAAGCACGTCCCCGACACCTGGTCGCAGAAGAAGCTGGCCGAGGACTTCACCCTCGACCGCGACAACGTCGATGAGGTCATCGACGAGATCAACGAGTACGCCGTCGAGCAGGCGCTGAAGATCCGCGAGGCGGACGCCGACGCGGGATGGCGGGTCGTCGCCCTCACCGCGGGAACCGGCCGAGCGGAGGAGGCGCTGCGCAAGGCGCTCGCCATGGGCGTCGACGATGCCGTCCTGCTGTCCGACGAGGGCATCGCCGGTTCGGATCTGCCCGGTACGGCATGGTCGTTGACCTGCGCTATCGATGCGGCGATGTCCGTCCTGGGGCTGGACGACCTCAAGCTCATCGTCACCGGAAACCGGTCCTCGGACGGACTGATGGGGGGAATGGCTGGAATCCTCTCCGAGTACCGCACCATCCCCGCGCTGACCCACCTGCGCAGCGCCACCGTCAACGCCGCAGAGGGGATCGTCACCGGTGTCCGGGAGACCCCGCGGGGTGAGTTCGAGCTCGCCGCCACCCTCCCGGCGATCATCTCGGTCACCGACCAGGCCGACCGTCCCCGGTTCCCCAACTTCAAGGGCATCATGGCCGCGAAGAAGGCCCAGATCACACGCCTGTCCCTGGCGGACACCGCCGCCACCGCGGAACAGGTCGGGGGAGCCCACGCCGCGACTGCGGTCACGGCCGCCGCCGAACGCCCCGAGCGCAGCCAGGGTGAGATCATCCGCGACAACGGCCGGGCCGCCGTCGCCATCGCCGACTTCCTCGAGTCCCGGAACCTCATCTAGTCGCACGCCCCGCCCCGCAGATCCACGCAACCCCAGGAGTAGAACCCGCAATGTCCCACGCATACGTACTGGTCGAGCACACCGACGGCGCGCTCGACGAAGTCACCGCAGAACTGATCACCGCCGCCCGCGCATTCGGGGCCGTCAGCGCCGTCGTCGTCGGAGCCCCGGGAACCGTGGCTCCGCTGGCCGGGGCCCTGGCCGCGGCGGGTGCCGACCAGATCGTCGCCGCCGAGGGGGCGGACGTCGGGGAGCGGCTCGTCCTTCCCGCCGTCGACGCCCTCTCGATCCTCGCGTCCTCGAACCCCGCCCCGGTCCTCGTCCCCTCGTCACCCGCCGGAGACGAGATCGCCGCCCGCCTCGCCGTACGCCTGGGCTCCGGTGTCCTGTGCGACGTCGTCGGGGTCAACGCCGACCGGACCGCGCAACAGTCCATCTTCGGTGACACGGTCTCCGTCACGGCCGCAGTCGGCGGCGAGTGCCCCATCTACGCCGTGCGCGCCGGAGCCGTCGACGCGGAACCCCGTCCCGGTGCCGGTGAACTAGTGACCCTCGAACTGCCCGGCGCAGGGGAGAAGGACGTCCGTGTCACCGGATTCATCCCCGCCGAACGCGGCGAGCGGCCCGCCCTCGCGCAGGCGAAGATCGTCGTCGCCGGTGGACGCGGTGTCGGGTCCGCCGAAGGCTTCACCGACATCGTCGAACCCCTCGCCGACGCGCTCGGCGGAGCCGTCGGCGCCACCCGTGACGCCATCGACCACGACTGGTACGGCGGTCAGTACCAGATCGGCCAGACCGGTGTGTCCGTCGCACCGGAGCTCTACATCGGTCTCGGCATCTCCGGCGCCATCCAGCACAAGGCCGGCATGCAGACCTCCAGGACCATCGTCGTCGTCAACAACGACGAGGACGCGCCCCTGTTCGAGATCGCAGACCTCGGCGTCGTGGGGGACCTGTTCAGCATCGCTCCGGCGCTCACCGAGGAGATCACGCGCCGCAGGCGGGGTTGATCCGTGCCGGAATCGCTGCACTACCTCGACCATGCGGCGACCGCCCCGATCCGTCCGTGCGCCGTGGACGCGTGGGCGGATACCGCGCGACTGCTCAACCCCGCCGGCCAGTACGCCTCCGGACGTCTCGCCCGGGCGGCCCTCGAGGAAGCCAGAGAACGGATCGCCCACGCCCTCGGCTGTGAACCGATCGAGGTCATCTTCACCGGGTCAGGCACCGAGAGCTGCAACATCGCCGTCCAGGGGCTCTGGCGTGCCGGAGGTCGGGGAAGGATCATCTCCACCCCGATCGAACACCCGGCCGTCGCGGAGACGGTCAAGGCACTGGCCGGGGAGGGTGCCGGTCTCGACCTACTTCCCGTGGGGCCCGGTGGCGTGGTCGTCCCGGACCCCCGCCTGGACACACGGGCGTCACTGGCCACGTGCATGTGGGCCAACAACGAGACCGGCGCGATCCAGCCCGTATCCGAGATCTGCGCCCGCGCAGCCGCCGCCGGGACACCGGTGCACGTGGACGCGACCCAGGTCGTCGGACATCTGCCCGTGAACTTCGCCGCACTCGGCGCGACCACGCTCGCCGCGGCGGCGCACAAGTTCGGCGGGCCACGCGGGGTGGGACTGCTCCTCGCCAGACGCTCACCCGCGCCGGCACCGGTGTTGTTCGGCGGGGGACAGGAACGCGGCATCCGACCCGGCACCGCCGACGTGGCGGGTGCCGTGGCGACCGCCGCGGCCCTCACCGAGGCGGTCTCCGAATTGAGCGGGGCCGCCACCCGGACCGCCGAACTGCGCGACCGGCTGCAGGCCGGGATCCTGGACCGCGTCGACGACGTCCTGGTCCACGGCGCGGACGTCGACCGGCTCCCGGGGCACCTGCACGTGTCCTTCCCCGGTGCGGAAGGCGACAGCCTGATCATGCTGCTCGACAGCGCGGGGATCGCCTGCTCCACGGGATCCGCCTGCTCCGCCGGAGTCAACAGGGCCAGTGACGTGCTGCTCGCGATGGGGGTCAGTGAGCATGACGCCCGCGGGGCCGTGCGTTTCACACTCGGTTCCACGAGCACGGAATCCGACGTTGACCGGGTGCTCGGGGTCATCGCCGACGTGGTCGCCCGCGCGAGGCTCGCGGGTATGGCCTGACGGTTGTCGCCGGGTACGGACCGTCGATCGGATGGATTCCACCACCATTTATACTCAGACCAACCGAAGACACCGTCGGAGCCGGGAAACGGATCCCGGCGGTGCGACGAGCCGCCGAAGGACCACGATGTCAGAATCCGCTCGATCCACCGACCATGTCCAGTCCCTGGCACGGGGGCTGCAGGTCCTGTGCAGCTTCTCTACGGAATCCTCCCGGCAGACCCTGTCCGAGGTGGCCCGGGCCACGGGGCTGACCCGGGCGACCGCGCGCCGCTTCCTCCTGACGCTGAAGGATCTCGGCTACGCCGACGGCGATGGTTCGCGGTTCTGGCTGACACCGAAGTGCCTCGAGCTCGGGTACTCCTATCTGTCGACCCAGCCACTGACCGCGGTGGCGCAACCCCATCTGGAACAGCTCCGGACGACGACGGGGGAATCGGCCTCCATGGCGGTCCTCGACGGGGCCGATATCGTCTATGTGTCGAGGGTCGCGGTGAGTCGGATCATGACGGTGGGCATCAGCATCGGAACGCGGTTTCCGGCGCATCTCACTTCCATGGGACGCGTGCTTCTCGCAGGCCTGAGGGAAGAGGAACTCGACGATCTCATCGCCGAAATGAACTTCACCCGCCTGACCCGGTACAGCATCGGCGACGCTGCGGAGCTGAAACGGGAGCTCGGGGACGTACGGAAGCGTGACTTCGCTGTGGTGTCCTCGGAACTGGAGATCGGGCTCACGTCGTTGGCGGTGCCGGTTCACGACCCGACCGGTGCCGTGGTGGCCGCGATCAACACGTCGACGCAGACCGCCCAGTACACACTCCCGCAGCTGTCCTCGGACCTGCTCCCTCATCTTCGCGAGGCCGCGGGGAGGATCGAGGCAGATCTCCGGGTCGCGACATCGTCGACGTGACCCAGGCGCCGGGTCGGCGTCACCCACTGCGGATGGTGGCGCTCGGCGGTTCCCCGAAACGGCGCCGGTACGCGGCGGAGAATCTCCCCATGTGGGTGAAACCCCATGAAACCGCGACGTCGGTGACGGTCACCCCGGAGCCCCAACTGGTCGCGTGGAGATCATCGTTGACAAGATCGAGTCGGAGGTTCCGGAGGTATTCCGTGGGGCTGACCCCGGTCGCCTCCTTGAAGTGTTTCTGTAACGTGCGCACGCTCACATTCGCGGTCGCGGCGATCTCGGCGATCGTCCACGGACGCGCCGGGTCTGACTCCAGCGCGTCGATTGCGGTCATGATCCGACGGTCAGAGCAGGTGTTCTTCTGCGGATCCGCCGGTGCCGCGGCGAGTACGGCGACCAGACCGGAAGCTATCGTCGCCGACAGATGCCTGGCCACCAGTGGATGCTGGCCGAGATGGCCGTCAGCCGTGTTCTCGGGCAGAAGGGTACCGATGAACTCCCGCCAGGATCGACCGACCCCGCTTCCCAGGTCCACGGTCACCGGGGTCTCGGGACAGCGGATACCGGCCAGTTCGGCCTGGTGGTGGAGGTATCCTTCGTCGATTCGGACACCGAGCATGGAAACCTCACTGCCCCAGTCCGGGAAAGAGATGTCGGTGTCCGGTGGGCAGAGGATTCCCTGATTCGTCCCGCTCCGCAGAATTCCGCCCCGGTGGTATGCGGTCAATGTTCCGCGAAGTGGAATGTTCAGCGCGTATCCCCCGGGGTGTGCGGTGTCGATCCGGACCGCGGCTCCCCATTTCAGCCCGATCAGCGTGACCGCGTTGAAGGTTCGCCCCGCCAGGCGGCTGTTCTCGGTCAGTACCGGCGAACGGACGATCAGATCATGGGGAAAGTATCGATCGCACACCTCGCGGGAGATCCTCTTGATGTGATCGCGGCCGTGGTGGTTCCGCATCGCCCACCTCTCTCATGTATTCGCATAGCGGACAGACGTGCGCATTGCGGATTTCGCCTGTTGTGCAGATCATATACCGTCCACTTTGTGATTTGCAGCATAAATGCGGATCACTTCAACCAGCGGTGAAGGAGTGAGCATCAGTGAGAGAAGCAGGGACACGATCGGCCTCGGGGTCGGGAGACGTCGAGACCGGGCAGGGGGCACCGGTCCAGTCGCGGAAGCTACGGAACATATTCGGCCAGTTCGCGTCCGGTGTAACGGTCGTCACGGTGGGCCACCCTAACGGGACTCCGCACGGAGCGACCGTCACGGCTTTCACGTCGGTGTCCCAGTCGCCGCGACTCTGTCAGGTGACGTTGACCAAATCCTCACTGGCCGGTCAGCTGCTTCCCGGGGCGAATTTCGCGGTGAACATTCTCGCCAGCGATCAGACCGAGACCGCGCTGCATTTCGCGGGTCGTCCGCAGGACCGTCCGATCAGCTGGGACAAAAGCAACATCGCCCCGTCCCTGACCGGATGTCTCGCGACGGTCTGGTGCAGACCGTGGACCCACTACGACGGTGGTGACCACGTGCTCTACCTCGGGGAGATCGTCGACGCCGAAGTGAACACCGAGGCGGACCCGATCCTGTTCTTCCGATCCGGTTTCCACACCATCGGACCGGAGAGCCGCGAGAGCTGCTGGAACTTCTCCGCGGACGATCCCTTCGGGGGTTGGTTCGGTGCCAACGCACCGCTGACCCCGCTGCCCTGAGTGCGCATCCGCGCATTCCCCCAGACAGACAAGGACTCAGTCATGACCAGCTCAGCAGACCAAGACCATGCCGACCACACCGAGGGAGGAACCGTCAATCCGGCGGCGGACAAGCCGGTGAACCACCAGAAGAACTACGCCTCCAACCCGATGACCGGAGACGAGTACATCGAGTCGATCCGGGATGGTCGCGAAGTCTACATCCACGGCGAGCGGGTGTCCGATGTGACGACCCACCCTGCCTTCCGGAACTCCGTCAGGATGGTCGCGCGGATGTATGACGCCATGCACACTGGTGATCAGGTCAAGACCCTGACAACGCCGACGGACACCGGAAACGGTGGCGTGACCATGCCTTTCTTCAAGGCATCCACGTGCTCTGAGGATCTGCTCCGGGAACGAGACGCGATCGCCGCGTGGGCCCGGATCTCCTATGGTTGGATGGGGCGGAGCCCGGACTACAAGGCGTCCTTCCTCGGCACCCTCCACGCGAACCGGGAACTCTACGAGCCGTTCGGCGACAATGCGGAGCGCTGGTACCGGGAGAGCCAGGAAAAGGTCCTCTACTGGAATCACGCGATCATCAATCCACCGGTTGACCGGCAGCTCCCGCCGGACCAGGTCGGCGACGTCTACATGAAGGTGGAGAAGGAGACCGATGCCGGACTCATTGTATCCGGAGCGAAGGTGGTGGCGACCGGTTCGGCGATCACCAACTACAACTTCATCGCTCACTACGGTCTTCCCATCAAGAAACGTCAGTTTGCGTTGATCTGCACCGTGCCCATGGACGCCCCCGGTGTCAAGCTGATCTCCCGAACCTCCTATGCACAGAATTCCGCGGTTGCGGGCACGCCCTTCGACTACCCCCTGTCCAGCCGGATGGACGAGAATGACGCGATCTTCATCTTCGACAAGGTCCTCGTACCCTGGGAGAACGTGTTCATGTACGGCGACGTCGAGAAGATCAACGCCTTCTTCCCCCAGTCGGGTTTCCTTCCGAGGTTCACGTTCCAGGGCTGCACCCGGCTCGCGGTCAAGCTAGACTTCATCGCCGGTCTGCTCCTCAAGGCGCTCGACGCGACAGGTGCAGGAGGTTTCCGGGGGGTGCAGACCCGCGTGGGCGAGGTCATCGGATGGCGCAACCTCTTCTGGTCGCTCTCCGAGTCGATGGCGCGGGACCCGGAACCCTGGAAGGAAGGGACAGTCATACCGAAGCTGGAGTACGGCCTGACCTACCGCATGTTCATGATCCAGGGATATCCGAGGGTGAAGGAGATCATCGAGCAGGACGTGGCCTCCGGGCTGATCTACCTGCCCAGCTCCGCCGAGGACTTCCGGAATCCCGAGATCCGGCCCTACCTCGACAAGTATGTGCGTGGTTCCAACGGGATCACCGCGGTGGATCGGGTAAAGGTGATGAAGGCGCTGTGGGACTCCATCGGTTCGGAGTTCGGCGGCCGGCATGAACTGTACGAGCGCAACTACTCGGGTAACCACGAGAACGTCAAGGCCGAGTTGCTGTTCGCGGCGAATGACCGTGGTCGGACGAGCTCCATGCGGGGACTGGCCGAGGACTTCATGGCTGAGTACGACCTCGACGGTTGGACCGTCCCGGACCTCATCAGCAACGATGACGTCTACGCGTACCGCAGGAACAGTTGACCCTGAATTGCGTTTGACCGAGCCGCCGCGATCCCAGGGATCGCGGCGGCTCGGTCGCATATTACGGCCAGCCGCGCGTCCCGGTGTCCAGCTCGAGGGCGAGGGCGGCGCCCTGTCCGACGCCGATGCACATGGTCGCCAGGCCGCGCCGGGCGCCCTCGTGCTCCATCCGGTTCAGCAGGGTGATGGCGATCCTGGACCCGGAGGAGCCGAGCGGGTGACCGAGCGCGATCGCCCCACCCCAGCTGTTGACGATCCCCGGGTCCAGGCCGAGATCACGGATGCAGGCCAGCGACTGCGTGGCAAACGCCTCATTCAACTCGACGGCCTCCAGATCCCCGATGCCCCAGCCGATGCGGTCGAGGAGTTTCCGGGTCGCCGGGACCGGGCCGAGTCCCATGACCTCCGGTGCGACACCGGCGGACACACCGCCGACGACCCGGGCCCGCGGGGTCAGGCCGAAACGTTTCAGGGCACGTTCGGAACACACCACCACCGCGGAGGCGCCGTCGTTGAGCGAGGAACTGTTGCCCGCGGTGACGACCTCGCCGCCGGCGACGACCGGCTTCAGCCGGGCAAGCACCTCGGTGGTGGTGCCCGGGCGTGGGCCCTCATCGGTGTCGACCACGGTCACCGCTCCCTTGCGCCCGGTGACCTCGACGGGGACGATCTCGTCGTCGAAGTGTCCGGCCTCGATGGCTGCTGTGGCCCGTTGCTGTGACTGCGCGGCGAACGCGTCGGCGTCGGTGCGGCTGATCCCGCAGACCCGGGCGACCTCCTCGGCGGTCTCCGGCATGGAGAACGTCGCCTTGTCCCGTGCCGCGAGCACCGGGTTGGTGAACCGCCACCCGATGGAGGTGTCGGTGATCTCCCCGGGTTTGGCGAACGGCTTCTCGGGTTTCGCCAGGACCCAGGGTGCGCGGGACATCGATTCGACGCCACCGGCGATGACGATGTCGGCGTCGCCTGCGCGGATCATGGTGGCGGCGAGGGTGATGGCGGACATACCGGAGGCGCAGAGTCGGTTGACGGTGATTCCGGGGACGGTGTCGGGGTAGCCGGCGATCAGCCACGCGAGGCGGGCGACGTTACGGTTCTCCTCGCCGGCGCCGTTGGCGTTGCCGAGGATCACCTCGTCGACGGCTTCCGGTGGAATTCCGGTGTCGTCGATGACTGCGCGGAGGCAGGTGGCGGCGAGGTCATCGGGGCGCACGCTGGACAGAGCGCCGCCGTAGCGGCCGACGGGGGTGCGTTTTCCGGCGACGATGAACGCATCAGCTGTAGTCATGGGGTGCTCCACTTTCTCCAGATGACGGAAAAGGGCGAACCCGCGACCCGGCGAATCGCCGGGTCGCGGGAATTGCGGGGACACTACTGTCCGGAATCGGGATCCAACCGGAAGTTGTACTCAACCCTGTTGTTCTCGGGGCGGAGGATCAGCTCGGGCTTCACCGCGGCGGCGACGTCGTCATCGACCCACTCTCCACCCTCGAAGTAGAGCTGCGTCGTGATGACCCGGTGACCTGGATGGCTGATCCGTAGGTGCAGATGGGCGGGGCGCCACGGGTGGCCGCCGTACGAGCTGATGAACCAGCCTGTGGGGCCGTCGGCGGGAATCTTGTAGGGCGACGGCTCGATGGTCGTGACCTCGAAACGTCCCTCCTCGTCGGTGACGACGGTGCCGCGGAGATTCCAGTCCGGGATGTTCATTCCGGGTGCGAAGTGCGAGTAGAGGCCGTCTTCGTCGGCGTGCCACATCTCCAGGAGCGCGCCACCGAGCGGAACCCCATCGAGGTCGGTGACCTGACCGTGGAAGACCAGGGGTTTGGATTCGCGGTCCTTGTCCCGCATAGGCAGTTCGCAGACGGAGGGCAGTTTCGGGGCGTCCGGGACGAAGTAGGGTCCCTCGATCGAGCCTTTGGTGCCCGCGTAGTGGTTCCGGTCGTAGTTGACCTGTTCGATCTCGTGCTCGATGAACACGTCGAGCCAGAGTGGCCACTCACCGTACTCACCGACGTCGACCATCCACTGCATGAGGACGTGGTACTCGTCGTAGGTGATCTGATGGTCGTGGATGACCTGCGCGAGAGCGGCGAGCAGATCCTTGTAGATGGCGCCGGCACGTTCCACGGACGTGTCGCAGGTGAAGCGCGCGGCCTTGAACAGCTCCGTGGCGGCGATACCGGAGTCATGGGCGCTCGGTGTCTTCGTGGTCGATGTGACTGTCGGGGTTGACATGATGGTCTCCTGACTTGAGGGGCGGGACGATCCGATCACACTTACGAATACGGGTGAAGGTAGTAAATGATGATCTGGATCACTTTCTGATTCCACTGTGCTCCGCAACGTTAGATTCGTCAACGTCCAAGTGTCCGATCTGCGCAGGTGATAGCCACTATGCGCAGAAGCGGTACTTGACTCCTGTATGGCGCATGTCGTCGACTTCGCTCTCGCCGCCCAATAGAACACATTATCTATACATGGCTGATCGCCCGCACCGCCGTGACGGTGCGGGCTTCGCTGTCCCGCGGGGGTGGGTCGGTTGATCAGTCGGAGAGAATGTCGGACGGGTGCTTCGACAGGGGAGTCACCGTGACCACCATGTAGCGGAACAGGGGGAGGCCCCACAATATGTCGTGCAGCTCCGTGGGACTGTCCACATCGAAGATGCTGATGTTGGAGTAGGCACCGACGATTCTCCATATGTGCGGCCATTTTCCGGCGCTCTGCAATTCATGGCAGTACCGCCGCTCCGTGGACACCAGGGTTTCACGTTCCGCGGGGTCGAGGTCATCGGGCAGTGAGACGTCCATTCGGACGTGGTAGAGGGCCATCGTGTTCTCCTTCTCGTAGAGGTGTTTTTAGCGGGACAGTCGGGCGACGGTCCGCCGATCCGGTGTGAGTCCGGTTCCCGTACCCGTCGGTACCTCGACCGTTCCATCCGAATAGTCGAGTTCTGCCGTGCAGTAGTTGACGGACATGAGCTGTGGTCCGAACAGTTCACTGCCGAAGGTGACGGCTGGGCTGGATGCCGCCCAGTGGGCACTCGCCGCTGTCCCGACGGGTCCCTCGATACTGGTTGCGGCGTGGCAGGCGAGGCCGCCGGCCATCGCGACGGCGGCCATTCTCCCCGCCTCGGCGAGACCACCGCACTTGGTCGTCTTCACCGCGATGATGTCCGCGGCACCGTGACGGATGAGGCGGAGTACGTCGCCCGCGGTCATCGCCGACTCGTCCGCCATGATCACCGCTCCGGTCGCTCTGCGGAGTTCGGCGAGCGTCTCGATATCGCCGGCGGGAGTGGGCTGCTCGACGACCTCGATCCCGGCGGACACCAGTTTCGGGAGCATCCGCAGAGCCGTGAGTCGGCTCCACCGAGCATTGACGTCGACCCGGAGCCCCACCTCCCCGCCAAGGATCCCGGCGAGCTCGACGATTCGTGCCGTGTCCGCGGCGGGATCTCCCGCGCCCATCTTGAGCTTGAAAGATCCGGTTCCGTGGGTGGTGCGCCGGGTGGCGATCTCATCTTCCATCTCCCCGACGGTGGCTACACCGAGTGCCCAGGTCACGTCGATCCGGTCCCGGAAGCGTCCCCCCAGCAGATCGTGGAGCGGAACCTCCAGGGCCCGTGCCCAGGCATCGTGGCAGGCAATCTCGACAGCGGCCTTCGCGAAGGGGGAAGCGGCCACGACGCCACCGCACTTCTCCATGGTCGACGGGAGTTCCCGGACATCGGTTCCCCGCAGGATCGGAGTCAGATACCGCTCGACGATCACCTGCATGGTCTCCACGCTCTCGCCGCCCCACCAGGGGCCGCCGGGTACGACACCTTCGCCCCATCCCGCGGCCCCGCCGGCCAGGCGTGTCTCGACGAGGAGAATCGGTTGATGGGTTGCGGTCATCGTGGCGAAACGGTGGGGTCTGATGAGGGGTACGTCGAGGATGCGGGTGGTGATGTCCTCGATCAGCCATTCACTGTCCATCGTGGCTCCTGGTGCGCCGGTGGTTGATCCGGGCGGTTGAGGTTGATTCTCGCGGTCGCGGCCGGGGGTCGGGGTCATTCCGTTCCAGGTGGTCGGCCAAGAGTTCGTTCACCGCGGTGGGCTGTTCACGGTTGGCTAGGTGGGCGGCGGGGGAGAGCACCCGGAACTCGGACCGGGGTATCTCCAGTGCCAGTTTCCTGACGACCGTCGGCGGCGTCGCCGGATCTTCCGCTCCCGCGATGACGAGTGTCGGAACCGTGATCCCGGAGAGTCGGTCTCCGCTGGTCCAGCCGGCCAGCGCCTCGCAGCATCCCGCGTATCCCTCGGCCGGGGTTTCGCGGAGCATTGCGAGGCACCGCTCCCGGTCCGCGGTGCCGTTGAACCCGGGGGTGAACCATCGGTCGATGACGGCGGACGCCACCTCCCCCATTCCTGAGGCCCGGACCGTGGCCGCACGGTCGAGCCACCCGTGCGCCTCCCGGAAGCGGTCGGCTGTGGCGATGAGAGTGAGGGAGTGGAAGCGGTGCGGTTCGGCGATCACGAGCTCCTGTGCGACGGCGCCGCCGAGTGACAGGCCGACGAGGTGGCACGTCCCGAGCTCTGCTCCGTCGATGGTGGCACGGACGTCGTCCGCCAGCTCGGTCATCGAATAGGGGCCGGGTGGAGCGGGGGAGGCGCCGTGTCCGCGTAGATCCACAGCCATGGTCGAATGTCGGCGGGAAAGGTGTCTGACCTGCGGATCCCACATGGAGTGATCGGTTCCGAGGGAGCCGAGGAACACCACCGGTGTGCTCCCTTGGACGGTGAGGAGGGTGTTCTCGAGCATGAGTGGCATGGATCCTCCGGAATTCTGGTGTGCGCTATGTGAATTAGTGTACATCATGCGTACATTTGGTTATGGTGAGTTCATGATGAACAAAGTGGTGGACTCGGCTGCGGCTGCGGTCGCAGACATTCCCGACGGAGCCAGTCTCGCTGTGGGCGGATTCGGGCTCGTCGGAATCCCGGACGTCCTCATCCGGGCACTGCTCCGTCAGGGGGCGGGAAGGCTCGAGATCGTCAGCAACAACCTCGGGACCGACGACCGAGGCCTCGGACTGCTGCTCGCGGCTCACCGGGTTCGCCGGGCCGTGAGCTCATACGTCGGCAACAACCGTGAGTTCGCCCGGCAGTACCTCGCTGGCGAGCTTGAGGTCGAACTCACCCCGCAGGGAACGCTCGCGGAACGCCTGCGCGCGGGTGGTGCGGGAATACCGGCGTTCTTCACACCCGCGGGCGTGGGTACCCCGGTCGCCGACGGCGGCCTGCCGCTCAGGTACGACGGCGCCGGTCGAGTGGCGGAGACCAGCGCCCCGAAGGAACACCGGGAGTTTGGTGGGCGCACCTACGTCCTGGAGCACGGAATCGTCACCGATTTCGCTTTCGTCCACGCTCATCTCGGAGACCGCTACGGCAACCTCTACTTCCGTGGCGCCGCTCGCAACTTCAATCCCGATGCCGCTACCGCCGGAAGGATCACGGTAGCGCAGGTGGAACACCTGGTGGAGCCGGGCGCGATACCGCCAGAGGATGTCCACACACCCGGGGTGTACGTCGACCGCGTCGTCGTCGTGGGTCCCCGCCCGACCGGAATCGAGAACAGGACGGTGTCCGATGTCTGACCTGAATACCGGGAGGCCGACACAACCGGAACCACATCCCCGACTGACCCGACGGCAGATGGCCGCCAGGGCGGCCCGTGAACTGCGGGAAGGTGACCACGTCAATCTCGGAATAGGGATGCCCACCCTCATGCCTGCTCACATTCCGGGACACCTGCACGTGACGATCCACTCGGAGAACGGCCTGCTCGGGGTGGGGCCGTATCCCACCGAGAAAGAGGTCGATCCCGAACTCATCAACGCCGGAAAAGAAACCGTCACCCTCGAGCCCGGCGGCGCGCTTTTCTCGTCCTCGGAGTCCTTCGCGATGATCCGTGGCGGACACGTGGACGTCGCGGTGCTCGGTGGTATGCAGGTCAGCGCGGCCGGTGATCTCTCCAACTGGATGGTTCCGGGCCGGATGGTGAAGGGGATGGGGGGAGCGATGGACCTGGTTCACGGCGTCGGTCGGGTGATCGTTCTCATGGACCACTGCACCCGGTCGGGGGAACCGAAGCTCGTTGACGTCACTTCACTTCCGCTCACCGGTCGGAGGTGCGTGAACACCATCGTCACCGATATCGCCGTCATCGACATCGCCGATCCGGTACCGGTTCTCCGCGAGTACCACCCGGGCATGAGTCCGGTGGAGGTCCAGCGGCTGACCGGAATGCGGTTGGACCTGGCCGACGCGACACCGGTCGATGTCGCGGTACTCGGGTGATATCGACCCGGTGGTGGATCCTCCCCCCGGCCGGAAGGTTCCGACGCCGCGTTAGCATGGACAGGTCATCTGTCGAGACAGACGCAGAAGAGGAGAACCGGAGTGCTCCCTGACCGGATGCGGAGAAGAACAGCATCGTACATCGCTGCGCTCGTCTTCCCGGCCGTGCTCGTCGCGGCGTTGAGCGCGTGTTCGGATACGGCATCACCCGGAGATGAGGTTACGTCACCGGGGGAGCAGACCGCGGCCCGGTCCGAAACCGCCGGTACGGAATCCCGGCCTGGGATCCCGGGCCGCCGTCTCGTGGTGCTCACGGGTTCTCCCGGAGTCACCGAACTGGGGGAGGTTGATCCGGACGGGGTGATCGACACCGTCGCTTCCTCCGGCGAGTCGATCCTCCCCGGGCTGGTTCCACTCGCGAACGGCCGGGTGGCCGTCGCGGACAGCTCCGGAGTGACCGTCTACGACGCCAGTCTCGAACCCCGACACCACGTGGAGGGCGACCCGGTCGGCTTCGTCACGGGGGCGGTCCCGTCCGAGACCGGCGAGCGTGCCGCTTTCGCGTACGCCGCCGGCGACGGCGGACGTCCGGATGCGCACCTGATCATCAGTATCGGAGTTGACGGTTCATCGTTCAGCACGGTGTCGGATTCAGTGCCCGTGGGTTTGACACAATGCGCCGACGGACACATCTCCTGGCTGGCGGCCGCCTCCCCGGCGCCGAGCTTCGACGGCGGGGAGCTCGGCAAGGATGTGGCCGTCTCCCGCATCACGGCCTCAGGTCCGGAGGACATCCGTTCGGAGGTGCTCCCCGCCGGCCCCGCCCCGGTGTGGGGCCGTGCCGGCTGCGGCGACACGGTCAGCTGGGTGTCCGGCGACGGTACGGCCGTGACCGTCGACGGCGGTGAAGCCACCCGCACCACCGTCGACACCTTCCGACCCGCGTCCGAGGTCCGGGGCATCGACACCTCCGGGGGCACCGCAGCCGACGGCTCGATCCACCGCATCAGCGGAGATGGGCTGATCGAGAGCTACACCTTCACCCCGGAGCCCCGGTTCCGCAGTGTCGGTTCCGAACTCACCGGGATCGCCGGCGCCACGGTCACCGGTGGCGGTGACGGTCGCGCGCTCGGTGTCGCCTGGGGCGGTGACCCGTCGACAGGCACGTTCTCCGTGACGGCGTTCGATCCCGACGACACCACGTGCACCGCGGACCTCGGTACGGTCGTCCTCCCCGCGGACATGTCCCTGCTCGCCGCGACGGTCCTGGGAGAACCGGAACTGTCCTGCGGGAGATGAGTCTGACGCGGTTGGGAGGATCCCTCCATCGACCGCTACCCTGGGGCACGGCCCACTCCGCGGTCAGCGTGGTACCGGGCCGTGAACGGGAACAGGGAGACACGGGAGGACAGGGACGATGCGAGTACTTGCGGCGATGAGCGGCGGTGTCGATTCCGCCGTCGCCGCCGCACGGGCGAAGGCCGCCGGGCACGACGTCACCGGAGTCCATCTCGCGCTCTCGCGGGACCCGCAGACCGTCCGGGAATCCGCCCGCGGATGCTGCTCGCTGGAGGATTCCGCCGACGCCCGTCGTGTCTGTGACGCACTCGGCATCCCCTTCTACGTCTGGGACTTCTCCGAGCGGTTCCGCGCCGAGGTCATCGACGACTTCATCGACTCCTACGCCCACGGGGAGACCCCGAACCCCTGCCTGCGGTGCAACGAGAAGATCAAGTTCACCGCGCTCCTGGAACGGGGCGTGGCGCTAGGATTCGACGCCGTCGCGACCGGCCACTACGCCCGGCTCACCCAGCCGTGCGACGGAGGGGACGGCTACCTGCGGCGCGCGGTCGACCCGAACAAGGACCAGTCCTACGTTCTCGGTGTACTCAGTGCCGGGGAGATCAGCCGCTGCATGTTCCCGGTGGGCGACACCGTCAAGCCCGAGATCCGCGCCGAAGCCGCGGCGATGGGTTTCGCCGTGGCGAAGAAACCCGATTCCTACGACATCTGCTTCATCCCCGACGGTGACACCCAGGCGTTCCTCGGCCGGCACATCGGCCTGCGCCCCGGCATGGTCGTCGACGAGACGGGACGCGAGCTCCGTGACCACGACGGCGTCCACGCGTTCACCATCGGTCAGCGCAAGGGCCTGCGACTCGGGGAACCGGCCGCCGACGGCCGACCCAGGTACGTCACCGACATCGACGCCGCCACCGGGACGGTCACCGTCGGGCCGTGGGAGAGACTCGCGGTGTCGGTGATCCACGCGGACCGGCTGAAGGTCCTCCATCCCGGCATGGCCGGTGAGTTCGACTGCGAGGTGCAGGTGCGCGCCCACGGCGGGGTGGTCCCGTGCCGGGCGCGGGTCGACACGGACGGCGACGCGATGGAACTCGCGCTCCGCGACCCGCTCTCCGGTGTCGCCCGTGGACAGGCCGCCGTGCTCTACCTCCCGGACCCGGACGGGGACATCGTCATCGGCTCCGGCACGATCTGCGGGACGGAGTCCGCCGGATGACGTCGGACACCCCCCGGAGCCGGGGATTCGGTCTCGGCCCGATGCCCGGTACGGACCCGGCGGCGGCCGCCGAGATAGTGCTGGGGGAGACCGGGGATCTCCCGGCCTTCCCCGAGCTACCCGCTCGCGGGGTGGGATCCGATCCGGTCGGACGCACCGCGGCCCTCCTGGCGGGACTGTACGTCGAGCCGGGGCCCAGGGCCTGGCGTCTGTGCGCCAGGCCGCAGCTGCTCACCCGGCGTTCCAGGGACCTCGTCGAGGCCGATCTCGACACCTGCGGCGACGTCTGGGGATCCGGGGTTGCGGCGCTGAAGATCCAGGTGACCGGGCCCTGGACGCTCGCCGCCGCGATCGAACTCCCCGACGGGCACCGGGCCATCACGGACCGGGGAGCCCTCAGGGACCTCACCGGCGCCCTGATCCACGGCACGCTCGAGCACGTGGCCGACGTTCACCGTCGATTCGGCTCCGCGGTGGTGGTCCAGGTTGACGAACCCCTGCTCGCGGACGTGTGCCGGGGAACTCTGCGGGGAACATCCGACTACGACACGATCCGCGCGGTGCCCGGCCCGGACGCCGCTGAACGGCTGCGTGCGTTCAGCGGAGAACTGCGGGACGCCGGGGTGCCGGAGGTACTGCTGAACCTCACCGCGGCACCGCCGCTCTGGGAGGTCGCCGGTGTCAGTGGTGCGGACACCGTTCTCCTTGATCCACGGCACGTCACGGGTGCAGCGCAGCTCGACGGTCTCGGTACCGCGGTCTCGGAGGGGGTCAGGGTGGGACTGGGCGCCATTCCCGTCGGTCTCACCGGCTTCCCGGCCTCCGGGGATCTGGATGGGTACTCACGGGACGTTGCGGTGTGGATCGCCCGTCTCTGGGACGAACTCGGGCTGCACCGGAATCAGCTCACCTCGATGGTCGATGTCCATCCCCGGTCGAGCCTGGCCGGTGTACCCACGGACGTGGCGGTCCGTGCCCTGGCCGCATCCCGGACCGTGGCGGGAATGCTCACCCGGGACGCGGGCGACCTCTAGCGGGGTTCCTCCAGGAAACCGTCCTCGAGCATCCGTGCCTTCATGGCGGACTTGGTTCCGGCGTCCCTCCCCAGCGCGTGATACTTGTTCCTCACATTGGTGATGTGGCTGCGCACGGTGTCCTCGCGGATGGCCAGATGCCTGGCCGCGACGGCCTTCGACCGGGACCGGAACCAGGTTCGGGCGACCTGGACCTCCCTCCGGGTCAGCCGGGGTGTCGGTCGCGCGGTATCCCGGGTTGAATCCAAGATCTGGGTCATGGTTGATCCCTCTGTTGTTTTCACCAAGGTGGTCGGCGTGTGTGCGTACACGCACACGGATGCTGTCAAGCACTGATCGTCGCATTGCTTCAGCACGGTTCCAACCCGTCAATTCCTAGGGGATGGGATCATCGCGACCCGTTGGAGGCGGTGTATCCCCTGGTTGACCGGAGAAATGGCGGGAGGACCTGTTCTGTCGGCACAGTGATGTCCCGGAAGATCTCACCCGGTCCCACCGATTTATCCGGATCGGGGTGATTTACGGGTTCCCTCCGGTTTCTCCCCGTTTCCGGACGTTCGTCCCGCCGAGGTGATCGAGAAGGACCGTCCAGCGGAACCCCACGTCCTCCGGTTCCCGGACCCGTGAGCGGACGTTTTCCGCCGTGCTGTCGCCGATCGCGTCGGCCACCGCACCGACCGGGCCCGTCCGTCCACCGCACAGCCGCCGCGGACCGGGGGACGGGCACGGAGTCCGGATGACCGGCCGCACCCGCACAACTCAACGGACCGTGGTCGAATGCGGGCGGTCACCGTCGGGTGGACGCCTTACTCCGGAATCTCCGGGACATCCGGGCCCGGACACTGCGCGCCCGGGTGTGCGGCGCTGAGTCGCACCGCACACCCGCCCCCGGCCGGTGCAGGAGTCGCACCGCCGCTCTCCGGGCCAGTCCGGTGGTGGACCCGGACCTGATCAGCCCCGCATCGGCCACGACGTGCTGATGTCCGAGGCATCCCGTCCGCGCCCCTCGAAGTAGCGCTTCAGGCTGGCCTGCGAGTTGTGGTGCCAGACGGCCTGGTTCTCCATGAGTTCGTCGGTGTCCATGGACACCAGCTCCGGCCACTTGCGGGCCTGGACCCATGCCACACGGGCGGCGGCGACAGCATCGGAGGTTGCCTCGTGGGCGTTGTCCAGGCGGACCTTGTAGTGCTCGCACATGGACCCGAGTGTCCGCCGGCCCTTCCGGTAGGGATCCTTCGCTCGGTCGATCACGTAGGGGTCGAACACCGGTCCGGTGACGGTGAAATCCCCGGTGAGTTTCCGCAGCACCGTCAGGTCGTAGGCGGCGTTGAACACGATCAGCGTCAGGCCCTCCGCCCAGCCCCTGCGGATGCGTTCGACGGTCTCCGCGAGAACCTCGTCGTGCGGGCGTCCGTGCTCGCGGGCGTATTCGGTGGTGATTCCGTGGATCTCGGAGGCCTGCGCGGGGATCTCCACCCCGGGATCCGCCAGCAGTTCGACGGGGTCGACGTTCCCGCCCTCGATGCGCACCATCGCCGAGGTGACGATGCGGGCTTCGATGGGGTTCGCCGACGTGGTCTCCAGATCGAAGGAGAGCATCGCGGAGGGGTCGAAGTTCGTCATGCCACAACCCTAGACAACACGTAACCGGGCCGTGGCCGACGGGGCGACGGGGCCCGGCGGCGGGGTCGTTAGACTGACAGCCGTGAATCGAAGCGACAACACCCCCGGAGACCGGACCGACGCGATCGGGGACGGTGACGACACCGGGCTCCGCAGGCGGTGGACCGAACTCGCGGAAGAGGTCCGCCACCACCGGGATCTCTACTACAACGACCAGCCGTCGATCCCGGACGCGGACTTCGACGCCCTCTTCCGTGAGCTCCAGCAGCTCGAGGCCGAGCACCCGGAACTCGCGGTGCCGGAGAGCCCCACGATGCAGGTCGGCGCACCGGTCGACGAGACCTCCAGCTTCGCCAATGTCGAGCACCCGGAGCGGATGCTGAGCCTCGACAACGTCTTCGACACCGGGGAACTGGACGAGTGGCTGGCCCGCACCCCCGCCGCCAGGTACCTCACCGAGCTCAAGATCGACGGCCTGTCGATCGATCTGGTCTACCGGGCCGGGCGCCTCGAACGTGCCGCCACCCGCGGCGACGGGCGGATTGGCGAGGACATCACCGCCAACGCCCGGGTGATCGACGACATCCCGCACGAGCTGACCGCAAGCCACGATCATCCGGTGCCCGACCTGCTCGAGGTCCGGGGTGAGGTATTCATCGCGGTCGAAGACTTCGCCGAGGTCAACGCCCTCCGGATAGCCGACGGAGGCAGACCCTTCGCCAACCCCCGGAACGCGGCCGCCGGCTCCCTGCGTCAGAAGAACACCGCGGAAGTGCGCAAACGTCGTCTGAGGATGATCTGCCACGGAATCGGTGCGGTCGAGGGATTCACCCCGCGGTCGCAGTATGACGCGTACCTCGCGCTCGCGGACTGGGGGCTGCCGGTCTCGCCGTACACGAGGGCCGTCGGGTCCGTCGCCGAGGTCCACGAGCGGGTCCGGTACTGGGCGGAGCACCGGCACGACGCGACCCACGAGATGGACGGGGTGGTGATCAAGGTCGACGATCTCGCGGCCCAGCGCGCCCTCGGTTCGACATCGCGCGCGCCCCGGTGGGCCATCGCCTACAAGTATCCGCCCGAGGAGGTCACGACCCGCCTGGTGGACATCCAGGTCGGCGTCGGCCGTACCGGACGGGTCACTCCCTTCGCCGTGATGGAACCGGTCCTCGTCGCCGGATCCACCGTCTCCATGGCGACCCTGCACAATCAGACGGAGGTGCGCCGCAAGGGTGTGCTGATCGGTGACACCGTGGTCATCCGGAAGGCCGGGGAGGTCATCCCGGAGGTTCTCGGGCCGGTCGTCGAGAAACGCGACGGCACGGAACGGACCTTCGTGTTCCCCACGCTCTGCCCCGAGTGCGGGACCCGGCTCGCCCCGACCCGCGCCGAGGACGCCGACTGGCGCTGTCCCAACGCCCGCAGCTGCCCCGGCCAGCTCTCCGCACGCCTGACCTACCTCGCCGGCCGCGGGGCCTTCGACATCGAGGCGCTCGGGGAGAAGGGGGCCATCGATCTCATCCGGAGCGGGATCCTCGCCGACGAGTCCGGGCTCTTCGCGCTCACCGAGGAAGCACTGGAGCGTTCATCGGTCTACACAACGAAGGCCGGGAAGGTGAACGCCCAGGGACACAAGCTGCTGAAGAACCTGCGGGAGGCCGCGGAACGGGTCGAGCTGTGGCGCGTGCTCGTCGCCCTGTCCATCAGGCACGTCGGTCCCACCGCCGCGCGGGCGCTCGCGTCCAGGTTCCGGTCCCTGGAGGCGATGCGTTCAGCGGATGTCACCGAGCTCGCCGAGACCGAGGGCGTGGGGGAGATCATCGCCCGGAGCTTCCTCGACTGGTTCGGGGTGGACTGGCACCGCGCGATCGTCGACGCATGGGCGGAGGCCGGGGTGACGATGGAGGACTCCGTCGATGAACTCCCCGAGCAGACCCTTCAGGGCCTGACCGTGGTCGTCACGGGGGCCCTCGGGAACCACACCCGCGACAGCGCGAAGGAGGCCATCATCTCCCGGGGCGGGAAGGCCTCCGGGTCGGTGTCGAGGAAGACCGACTTCGTGGTCGTCGGGGAGAACGCCGGATCCAAGGAGACGAAGGCGCGCGAGCTCGGTCTGAGAATCCTCGACGAGGCGGGCTTCGACCTGCTCCTGGCGGGAGGGGCGCAGGCGGTGGCGGCCGGGGACTGAGTGCCCGCGACCGTGGCCGCTACTTGAGGATCGAACCGATGATGTCGCCGAGGTGGCCCAGGTGCTCGACCTCGCTGGCGAGGAAGTCGGGTCCGCCGGGGCGGCCGACGACGAGTGCCAGGCTCGTCCCGCGGATCGGCGTGGCGGCGAGCGCCGAGTCCAGCAGAGCCCAGGAATCCGGGATCCAGGTGTCCCGGTCCGGGTCGAGGACACGGGCCGTCCCGATCGTCGCCTGCGGATTGGAGCCGTCATCCTCCGGAGCGGCCTGCGACGCGGCGATCCGGTTGAGCCGCGGTTCCGTGTCGACGACGACACCCCACCCGGAGGTCATCGTGCGGGGGAGAACGGTGACCAGCTCGGTCATCGCCCGGTTGATGTTCCGGCGGTGCCTGGCGACCAGTGCGAGCATCTCGATCTGACCGCGTCGGTCGACGGTCCCGGAGAACGGACGGATCGAGTCGACCTGGACCCCCTCCACCTGCTCGGCGGCACTGATCAGGGAATCCGGCAGCAGCGTCGGGGGAAGGGAGACGACGATGTCGTCCATCGCGGTGCCGTCCGGGAACGTCGACACGACGTCGACGGACTGGATGTTGCCCTCCACGAGGCCGAGCGCCTCCGCCACTTGGCCGAGGCTTCCCGGGACGTCGGGCAGGAGCACGCGGAGGAGGTAGGACATCGTCAGCAGGTGACCTTTCGCGGGTTGTCGTCGTTCTTCCGTGGTACGAGGCCGGTCGGCCCCGCGGGAGAGTGCCGCCGGAAGGCCCGGAAATTGTTCCCGGTCCGGATGCGGCGGGCACCGGTTCACACAGACAACGCCCGTGGTGCCGTTGAAGTTCCCACGGGTCTCAGCGACCCGGTGACGCGATCCCATCCGATTCGGAGTTTCCCCGGTCACAGTGGTGGAGCGGCGGGGTCCGGCGGTCTTCCCCGGCGGTGGCCGGGGCCGACCCAACGAGAGCCGCTGTCGCCGTGCGTCGCGCGAGGGCCCACCGCGGTCCGGTGTGCGGTATTCCGCTCCGGCGGCTTCGCGGCGGCTGGGCGGCGGGTGTGCCGGGGCCGTGCGTTAAAGTGGTGTGCACACCAAGCAACGGACGTACCGGTCCCCGCCCCTTGCGGCGCCTCGATGCCGCGGGAATCACGGGGGAGGGTGCGCTCCGACGTGACAATGACGTGAAAAGAGGAAGCACAGACGTGTCCCAGATTTCCCGTGAAGAGGTGGCACACCTCGGCAAACTGTCCCGGTTGGCCCTCACCGACGAAGAGCTCGACGCCTTCGTGGAGCAGATCGACGACATCATCGCCAACGTCAGCGCGGTCCGGAGCGTCGACGCCTCGGACGTCGAGCCGATGAGCCACCCGCATGCCATCCAGACCCCGATGCGTGAGGATGTCGTGCTGCCGACCCTCTCCGCAGAGCAGGCGCTCGATCAGGCGCCCGCCGTCGAAGAACAGCGTTTCCAGGTTCCGCACATCCTCGGGGAGGAAGACTAGATGACCACCGATCTGCGCTACTCCGCCTCGGGCGACGAACTGACCAGGCTTTCCGCCGCCGAACTCGCCGGGAAGATCCACTCCCGTGAGGTGAGTTCCGTCGAGGTCACCCGCGCACACCTCGACCGGATCAACGCCGTCGACAGTGAGATCCACGCCTTCCTCCACGTCGGCGAGGAGGAGGCCCTGGCCGCCGCTGCCGCGGTCGACCGCGCCCTGGATGCGGGCGAGGAGCCGGCCTCCGCGCTGGCCGGCGTCCCGCTCGCGCTGAAGGACGTGTTCACCACCACCGACGCCCCGACGACCTGCGGCTCGAAGATGCTCGAGGGCTACATGAGCCCATACGACGCCACAGTCACTGGGCGGATCCGTGCCGCGGGCATCCCGATCCTGGGCAAGACCAACATGGATGAGTTCGCCATGGGCTCCTCCACCGAGAACTCGGCCTACGGCCCGACCCGTAACCCCTGGGACCCGGAGCGCACCGCCGGCGGGTCCGGTGGCGGCAGCGCCGCGGCCCTCGCCTCCGGTGAGGCACCGCTCGCCATCGGCACCGACACCGGCGGCTCCATCCGCCAGCCGGCCGCACTCACCGACACCGTCGGTGTGAAGCCCACCTACGGCACCGTGTCCCGCTACGGGCTCGTCGCCTGTGCCTCATCCCTTGACCAGGGTGGCCCGACGGCCCGCACCGTCCTCGACACCGCGCTGCTGCACGAGGTCATCGCCGGCCACGACCCCTTCGACGCGACGAGCGTCAACCGTCCCGTCGCCGATGTCGTCGGCGCCGCCCGCGCCGGGGCCTCCGGTGATCTGAGCGGCGTGAAGATCGGTCTGGTCAAGCAGTTCGACCGTGAGGGATTCCAGACCGGTGTCCTCGACTCCTTCCACGCCGCCGTCGAACAACTGAAGAGCCAGGGCGCGGAGATCGTGGAGGTCGACTGCCCGCACTTCGACGAGGCGCTCGGCGCCTACTACCTCATCCTCCCGTGCGAGGTGTCCTCCAACCTCGCCCGCTTCGATGGCATGCGCTACGGCCTCCGCGAGGGCGACGACGGCCAGCGTTCCGCCGAGGAGGTCATGTCGCTGTCCCGCGCCGCCGGGTTCGGCCCCGAGGTCAAGCGCCGGATCCTGCTCGGCACCTACGCCCTGTCCGTCGGCTACTACGACGCCTACTACCTGCAGGCGCAGCGGGTGCGCTCGCTCATCGCCCGGGACTTCACCCGCGCCTACGAGCGGTGCGACGTGCTGATCTCCCCGACGACGCCGACCACGGCGTTCAAGCTGGGGGAGAAGGTCTCCGACCCGATGGCGATGTACAACTTCGACCTGTGCACGCTGCCGCTGAACCTCGCCGGTGTGTGCGGTATGTCGTTGCCCTCCGGTCTCGCCGCGGACACCGGACTGCCCGTCGGTCTGCAGATCATGGCCTCGGCGTTCGCCGATGACCGCCTCTACCGGGTCGGTGCAGCGTTCGAGGCCGGCCGGAGCTGACGCTCCCTCGTTGACCGTCTGCACGAGGAGGGGTCGGTATCCGGATCCGGATACCGACCCCTCCTCGTACGCCCGAGCGGCTTGTGGGCCTAGCCGCGGTCGCTCGCCAGGTATGCGGCGGCGGCTGTTGCACCGGTGACGGTGAGGACGGCGGGCCAGGAGCCCATCTTCTTCGCCAGGGGATGCGAGGCGCCGAACGCCCCGACGTAGAGGGCGGTCAGAGCCGTGGCCGTGACCGGTCCCTTCTTCGCCGCCCAGCTGCGGGCCGCCCAGACGCCCGCGGCGCCGAGCAGCACCCCGCCGAGGGGCCGGATCCCGGTCTCGCGCGCGGTGAGCCACCCACCGATGAGTCCGGTGGTGACCACGGCTGCTGTGTTGACGTCTTCGGCCTTCTTCAGTGTCATGTCCATGCCCACCACCTTAGAGCGTGCGCACTCGCGCGGGGGCGGTGTGAGTGAATCTGCTGCGGTCGCCGGCCACCCCTGTTACGATTTCAGGGATTCTTCCAGTGAGCCGGTCGGGCAGCAGTGCCCGCGAACGAAGAGGGAATCCGGTGTGAATCCGGGACTGGCGCGCAGCGGTGAGAGGGAAGTTCCACGGAGCATGACCGACCGTCCCCAGGGACGTCGGGGTCACTGGCGGTCGATACCGCCGGGAAGGCCGGTTCCGTGGGACGGTGATCCTCGAGTCCGAATACCTGCCGGCTCAGCTAGTTCAGAGGTCCGTGCCGCGCGATCCGGCGCACCCAGATGGCCCGGATCGTTCCGGGCGAGGAGCGTAAGAGTGACTGACTTCCGTCACAACTGCCCCACGCGCCCCGGAGAGGGCGCCGAGTGTTCCGACGGGTGAGAACCCCCCTGCTGTTCCTGATCCTCATCGCGGTCGGTGCGGCCAGCTTCGTCATCTCCCTGACCTTCGGGTCCGTCGAGTACAGCCGTGACGAGGTGTGGACCGTGGTCCGCGCGCACCTCGGCGGCGGAGTCGGTCCCGATCCCGCCGTCGACGCCATCGTCTGGCAGCTCCGCGCGCCCCGGGGTCTGCTCGCCCTGATCGTCGGCGCCGGGCTCGCGGTCTCGGGGGTCGCCATGCAGACCCTCGTGCGCAATCCCCTCGCCGACCCCTACCTGCTGGGTGTGTCCGCGGGTGCGAGCGTCGGGGCCACCGCGGTGATCACCCTCGGGATGTTCAGCTCATTCGGCGTCTGGGCACTCTCCGGCGGCGCACTCGTCGGTGCGCTCGGGGCGACGGCCACGGTGTACGCCGTCACCGTGATCCAGGGCGGCATCACGCCCCTGCGGCTGATCCTCTCAGGCGTGGTGCTGTCGTCGGCGTTCTCCGCGATCGCGAGCTTCCTCGTGTTCCGTTCCCCGGAATCCCGGGCGGCGCAGTCGGTGATGTTCTGGATGCTCGGTTCCGTCGCCGGCGCCCAGTGGGACCGCGTGGTCCTGCCCCTCGGTGTCGTCGTCGTGGGGGTCGTGATCCTCATGTCGCTGTCCTCCCGGCTCGACGCACTCGCCGCGGGTCCCGACACCGCCGCCGCGCTCGGGGTGCGGGTCGGACTGCTCCGTCAGGCACTGTTCTTCATCCAGGCGCTCCTGGTCGGGGCGATGGTCGCGGTCTCCGGTGGAATCGGCTTCGTCGGTCTGGTCATCCCGCACCTGGCCCGACTCATGGTCGGTTCCCTGCACATCCGGCTGCTGCCCGTCGCCGCCGCGACCGGGGCGGTGTTCCTCCTCTGGGTCGACGTGCTGTCCCGGGTCGCGGCGGCACCGCAGGAGATACCGCTCGGCGTCGTGACCGGAATTCTCGGCGCCCCGCTGTTCCTTCTGCTCATGGGGCGCAACAGGTACCGCTACGAGGGGCACAGCTGATGGCGGACATGAAGATCGACGCGCTGGACTGCGGCATCGGGCGGACGACGATCCTGCGGGACGTCACCTGGGCCGCCGAGCCGGGCACCATGACCGCCATCGTCGGCGTCAACGGCGTCGGGAAATCGACCCTGCTACGGTGCCTGGCCGGAATCACCCGCCCCCACTCCGGCGAGGTTCAGATCGACGGTCGGAACGTGCACCGCCTGCCACCCCGGAAGCGGGCGAAGCTGGTCACGTTCGTCGGGCAGGAGGAGACCCCGCCGGGGGATCTCACGGTCGGCGAGACGGTGGCCCTCGGCAGGCTGCCGCACCGGAGACCCTGGGAGTTCGGTGGTCGGAGGGAGAACGAGATCGTCCACGGCAGCCTCGCTCTCGTCGGAATGGAGGCCGAGATCGACCGCCCGTGCGACCAGCTGTCGGGCGGACAACGCCGGCGGGTCCTGCTCGCCCGGGGACTCGCGCAGGATACCCCGGTGGTCCTCCTCGACGAGCCGACCAACCACCTCGACGTCCACCACCAACTGCACCTTCTCGGGGTGCTGCGTTCGACGGGCCGGACCGTGATCGCCACCGTCCACGACCTCGACCTCGCGATGGTGTACTTCGACAGCGTCGTCCTGCTCCACGGGGACGGTGTCCTCGCCGCCGGTCCGTCCGGGCAGGTGCTCACCCCGGACCGGATGCGAACGGCCTTCGACGTCGGGGCCCTCATCGCGGAGCTCGATCAGGCGCGCAACCCCCATCTGATCGTCGACACCCTCTGACCGTCCGAACACCACCCACCACCACCCAACCAAGGAGAACACCATGAAGAACACGACCAGGGCGCTCATCGCCGTACTGGCCACCTCGACCCTGCTGGTCGGCTGCTCCGGAGGAGACTCCGGAACGACCGGCTCAACCGACACCGCGGCGAGTGACGCGAAATCAACGGCGGCGGCCGGTGCCGGGACGGCGCAGGGGCCGGTGACCGTGGAGAACTGCGGCACCGAGGTCACCTATGACGCCACCGAAAAGCTCTTCGTCAACGACGGCAACATCATCGCCACCGTCCTGTCTGCCGGTGGCCGGGACAGGATCGCCGAGGTCAGCTCCGTGCAGCGTGACCGCGACATCCTCGCCGCCAAGTACGGCGCCGACGTCGTCGACGGACTGAGGGACGTCGCCGAGAAGTACCCCTCGCTCGAGCAGATCGTCGCCGAACAGCCGGACATCTACGTCGCAGGCTGGAACTACGGGCTGTCGGACGAGAAGAACATCACCCCGGACTCCCTCGCCGACCGGGGCATCGGCACCTACATCCTCACCGAGGCGTGCCGCCAGGAGGGGACCGACGCCCGCGGGATCGTGGACCCGTGGACCTCCGTGGAGACCGACCTGGCCAACATGGGTGAGATCGTCGGGGCCCCGGACACCGCCCAGGCCGTGATACGGGACCAGAATGAACGCCTGAAGGCCCTGGAGGATGCACCGCAGCCCGAGAACCGCCCCGTGGTGTTCCTGTTCGATTCCGGCACGGACGCCGTGTTCACCTCCGGACGCTTCGGCGCCCCGGAGTCGATCCTCGACGCCGCCGGTGCCGAGAACGGGGCACACGACGTCGAGGACACCTGGGTCCAGGTCAGCTGGGAGAAGCTCGCCGATTCCGCACCCGACGCATTCGTGTTCGTCGAGTACCCGGGACAGGAACTCGACGAGAAGATCGAGCTGCTGCGCACCAACCCGGTGACCCGCGACCTGCCGGCCGTCAAGGAGAACAGGTTCATCAACCTGCCCTACGCGATGTGGACCGCGGGCCCGCTGAACATCGACGCCGCCGAGCACGTCCGAAAGGGTCTGGAGCACCTCGAGCTCGTCCCCGCGTCCGACATCGTCCCCGAGCTGGAGCTGCCGGCGTCCGTCCCGGGCCAGGAGTACTTCAGCTAGGGACACCGTAGCTAGGGACACCGTCCCGCGGGCGGAAGGTTCGTATGTCGCGTTGTCTCCGGGGCGGCCGGGAACGATACCGGCCGGCGGTGGGCGGTTGATCCGCACACCTGACCCGGCCCGATCGCGTCGGTGTCCCCGACGGCGGGGTGTCCGGTTCCGGCGCACCCGGGGTCTGACCGGCGGTACCCGGCATTCACGGCCTGATCGGGCGACAGCAGGATCACTCCCGCTCAGCCGGGCCCGTCCACCGTCCGTACAGCGGTCCCGACCGCCACCTTGGAGGGGGCGACGGACATTTGCGGCTGCCGCAACGGCAGCGCCTAGGCTCGGGCCCATGACGATGCTCACGATCAGCGAACTCGCCGCCTTCGCGGGGGTCTCGGCGCGGACGATCCGGCACTACCACGACATCGGTCTCATGCCGCCCGCCGGGCGGGACACTGCGGGGCGAAGGATCTACGCCCCGGCCGACGCCGTACGGCTCGCCCGGGTCAGGTCCCTCGCCGAGGCGGGGTTCACGTTGACGGACATCCTCGAGGTCCTCCCCGTCGGCGTCACCGAGATGGACATCGGGGTCTTCACCCGGGTCCGGTCACGGGTGGCCGAGCGTCTCGCGGAGGAGGCGAAGGTGATCTCCGGCCAGCGCCGGCATCTCGTCGGGCTGAAATCCCCGGAACTCGTCGGGCTGTCCGACGGGACCGCGGCGCTGTTCCGCCGGTGGCGGGAGATCGGGGTCGCCGAGGAATTCATCCGCGCACTCGGCCGGGTGTGGGTCGTCTGCCGGACGCTGGTTCCGGACACGTTCGACGACAGTGTCCGGTGGGCGACCGAGGCCCTCGAGTCCGTGGAGTACCGGGTGCTGCTCCGGGACGTCAGCCACCTGTGGACGGTGGAGCCGGACGATCCTCTCGTGGCGGAGACCGCCCGCCGGGTGGCCGACTACATCCGGCAGCTCGACGAGGAGGAACTCCGGAGGGGAGAATTCCCCGCATCGGTTGTGCTCGAATCCGTGATCGGGGACATCCCTCCGGCCATCATCCGGTTCAACGAACTGGTCGGGCAGCTCACGGATACGGCGGTCGCACGGTGACGACCGGTACCCCGGTGCGGCACCGCGCCTCCGCGTGGCTGTACCTCTCCTCCGCGGGGCTCTCGCAGTTCGGCAACTCCATCGCGCTGATCGCGTGGCCGTGGCTGATCCTCGACCGCACCGGGGACCCCGCAGCCGCGGGCACCGTCGTCGCGGTCACCGCGGTCGCCGGACTGATCGTGTCCTTCATCGGGGGTCAGTTGATCGACACCCTCGGGCGCAAACCCATGAGCGTGATCTCCGACGTGATCAGCGGACTGTCCATCGTCGCTCTCATCGCCGTCGACGCCTCCCTGGAACTGACGCTCGCCTGGTTCATCGGGCTCGCCGTGTTCGGTGCGGTCGGTGACGTGCCGGGAATGGCCGCCAGGCAGTCACTGCTCGGCGACGTCTCGGCCACGTCCGGGGTGACCCGGGACAGACTCGCCGGGATCATGCAGACACTCGTGGGCGTCGCAGCACTGATCGGGCCCGCACTCGGAGGCGTGCTGATGGCGGTGCAGCCGGTGATCACGGTGCTGTGGATCACCGCGGGCTGTTCCCTCGCCGCCGCAGCGTTGACCGCGACCGTGCGGGTGGCGCACACAGGTGGCTACGCGGGGGACACGGACCCGGATGTCCCCGACATGAGTGTCGTGCGCCAGTGGCGCGACGTCCTCACCCACCCCATCGTGCGCCTCCTGCTCATCATGGAGCTGGTGTCCACCATGCTCGTGGTCCCGTACCTGGTGATCCTGCTGCCCGCCCACTACCAGTCCGTGGACGCACCGGCCGTGATGGGGGCCGTGCTCGCCACCTACGCCGTCGGATTCGTCATCGGCGGCGGACTGGCCACCGTGCTCGGCACCCGGCGCCGGCGGACACTCTGGGCGACCACCGTCGTCCTGTTCACCCTGGCTTTCCTCTTCCTGGGGGGACTCGGAAACGACCCGCTCGTGTTCACCGGCATGGTGCTCGCCGGAATCGGAGCGGGTCTCTTCGGCCCGCTGCACCTCGTCCTGATCACCGAGACCGTCCCCGACCGGGTGCGCGGGCGGACGCTGTCCCTGTTCACCGCGGCCGGAAGCCTCAGTCAGCCGGTCGGACTCACCGCGACCGCACCACTGATAGCCGCCTTCGGCATATACCGCACGGCCCTCGGCATCGGGCTCAGTTTCCTCCCCTTCGGTGTCTGGTCCGGAGTCCTCGGAGTCCGGACCGTACCACCGGCACCGCCGGAATCCTCCCCGGAGGCGACGTCCGGTGACGACCGGGGTGCAGCGGCGTCGGGGGCCTCGGAACAGCGGTGGTCGTAGGATGGATCGGTGACCGACATCCGACCAGCATCCCCCGTCCTGCCCGAGAAACAGGCCTGGCGTGCCCTCGCCGCCCTGTGCATCGGGTTCTTCATGATCCTCCTCGACCAGACTGTCGTGGCCGTGGCGACGCCGCAGTTCCAGACCGAACTCGGGGCCTCTCTCAACGCCGTCGTCTGGGTGACCTCCGTCTACCTCATCACCTTCGCGGTTCCGCTGCTGGTCACCGGGCGTCTCGGCGACCGGTACGGGCAACGCAACGTCTATCTCGTCGGCATGGTCATCTTCACCCTCTCCTCACTGGCCTGCGGACTCGCGCCGGGCATCGAGTGGCTGATCGCCGCGCGCGCCGTACAGGGGCTCGGCGCGTCGATACTCACCCCGCAGACGATGAGCGTGATCAACCGGATCTTCGCCCGGGAACGCCGGGGCGCCGCCATGGGGATCTGGGGTGCGGTGGCCGGATTCGCATCCCTCGCGGGGCCCCTCCTCGGTGGCCTCATCACAGGCACCCTCGGCTGGCAGTGGATCTTCTTCATCAACATCCCCTTCGGTGTGCTGAGTCTGGTGATGGTTGTGAGATGGGTGCCGTCCATGCCCACGGTCACGCGTCGGGTGGACGGGCTCAGCGTCCTGCTTTCCCTGCTCGCCGTGTTCGGCGTGGTCTACGCGATGCAGCAGGGGCCGAAACTGCACTGGCCGACGTGGATCTGGTTCGTGTTCGTCGGTGGCCTCGTCTCCCTGGCGTTCTTCCTGCGCCGGCAGCACACGGCGGGGGAGAAGGGCGCGGATCCCCTCGTCCCGCTGGCCATCTTCCGCAACCGGAACTTCTCCATCGGGGCGTTCTCCATCGCGACGATGGGCTTCGCCGTCGCCTCCATCGCGCTGCCCATGATGATCTACCTGCAGGACGGGCTCGGGATGAGCGCGGAGAAATCCGGGCTCATGCTCGTTCCCACCGCCGTGATCTCGGGGGTCCTCTCACCGTTCGTCGGCCGGCTGGCCGACCGTGTCCATCCGCGGACCCTGTCGATGATCGGATTCGGTGCCATGACCGCGGCGGTCGGGATGCTCGCGGCCGTGATGCGTGACGGGGTGTCCGTCTGGTGGATCCTCGTCCCGGTCCTGCTCATGGGCGTCGGGCACGGATTCATCTGGTCGCCGAACTCCGCGACCGCGATGCGCGATCTGCCGCCGCAGCGGATAGGGGCGGCCTCGGGTGTGTACAACACCACACGTCAGGTCGGATCGGTGATCGGTGCCGCGGCCGTCGGCGCCGCGATGCAGATCGGAGCTGCGCGAACGTCGATCGGCAACGCCATGGGTGACGCCGTCATCATTACCGCGTGCGTACTTTTCCTTGGTTTTGTGTCCGTTTCCTTCTTCAGGTCAACTTCCGAACGGGCATCCGTCTGCTCGGCAGACTAGGATGGGGCACATGCGAATTGCGACACTGACCTCCGGCGGCGACTGCCCCGGCCTCAACGCTGTCATCCGCGGTATCGTCCGCACCGCCAGTTCGGACTACGGCTCAACTGTCGTCGGCTACCAGGACGGTTGGGTTGGTCTCATGGAGGACCGCCGTGTCCAGCTCTACGACGATGAGTCGATCGACCGGATCCTCCTCCGGGGCGGCACGATCCTCGGTACGGGTCGACTGCACCCGGACCGGTTCAAGAGCGGGCTCGACCAGATCAAGGCGAATCTCGCCGACGCCGGAATCGACGCCCTCATCCCGATCGGCGGTGAGGGCACACTCAAGGGTGCCAAGTGGCTCTCCGACAACGGGATCCCGGTCGTCGGTGTCCCGAAGACCATCGACAACGACGTCAACGGCACCGACTACACCTTCGGCTTCGACACCGCCGTCTCCGTGGCCACCGACGCGATCGACCGGCTGCACACCACCGCCGAGTCCCACAACCGGGTCATGATCGTCGAGGTCATGGGCCGCCACGTCGGCTGGATCGCGCTCCACGCCGGCATGGCCGGCGGCGCCCACTACATCGTGATCCCCGAGCAGCCCTTCGACATCGCCGAAATCTGCAAGGCCATGGAGCGTCGCTTCCAGATGGGCGAGAAGTACGGCATCGTCGTCGTCGCCGAGGGTGCCATGCCCAAGGAAGGGACGATGGAGCTCAAGTCCGGGGGAGTGGACCAGTTCGGCCACGAGATCTTCACCGGTATGGGGCAGCAGATCGCCGACGAGATCCAGGCCCGCGCCGGGCACGACGTCCGGACCACGGTGCTCGGACACATCCAGCGTGGTGGAACCCCGACCGCCTACGACAGGGTTCTGGCCACCCGCTACGGTGTGCACGCCGCACGCGCCTGCCACACGGGAGACTTCGGCAAGGTCGTCGCCCTCAAGGGGGAGCACATCAACCTCATCGGCCTCGAGGAGGCCGTCGGGACGCTCAAGCGCGTGCCGGAGGGACGCTACCGCACCGCCCAGGCGCTGTTCGGCTGAGAAACCGTCAACATCCCCGTCAGCGCCCCGGAGGGAACATCGTCCCGCCGGGTGCTGACGATTCACAGGGTCCTTCAAGGTGCGGTGGTTACACTGTGGCCCCATGCCCTCCGTGACCCCCACAGAGAGTCTGCCGGTCGAACGCCGCCACATCGTGGTCGCGCTGGCGCTCAACATCGCCGTCATCACGGTCCTGACCCTGTTCAAGTTCATCTTCGTCATCGCGGGCCTCTGGTCCACCGCCGCCCACCGGATCCGGGACATCCGGCTGATCCCCTTCGGTGAGTTGTTCACCGCCCATGTCTGGTACGGCCCGCCCCTCAACATCGCGGGAAACATCGCCCTGTTCCTTCCCTTCGGTGCACTGGTGTGCCTCCTGCTCCGGGATCGGGCCGACCGGATCAAACGGACCGCACTGACCGGTCTCGGTCTGAGTCTGCTCATCGAGACACTCCAGTTCATCTTCGCGGTCGGGTACTCGGATGTCGACGACCTCATGCTCAACACCGCCGGAGCCGCGGCCGGTGCGTGGTTCGCCGACCGGTACAGCCCGCACCGGGATGGACTCATCATCGGTGTCTCCGTGGTGTTCGTGCTGATCATCTTCCTCCTGCTCGCACTCGGACCGAACCCCGGACGGATCTGAGCCGCCGGCGGTCCGGGTGTACTCGACCATCATGATGCTCTGGTTGAACCGTTCGACGTTGCTGTTCTGCCAGGGGCAGTGCGTACGGATCTCGCGCCTGCGGGTGATCAGGCCGCGGTCGTGGAGCTTCCGCTCACCTCTCGGAGGTCCGCGTGACCTACTTCACATCAGTGTGGGTCGCCACCCCGGTCACCGGGCCCAGCTCGTGGAGGTAGGACATATGGTCCTTATCTTCAGCAGCCAGCGTCACCGACACCCTGGTCGAGTACAACTAGACACCGGGAGCCGCACCTTTTCCTGCGAGCTCCAAGAGGACAAGAACTACTGCGGCAACCGTTGTACAAGCCACAGCAAAACTCGCCCCACCGACCGCGCCAACAGATTCAAAGATTACACCGCCCGCGGTGTTTGCCGCCGCTCCGGATGCGGTGCAGGCGGCGGCCTGCCAACCGAAGGCACTTCCGGCAGAATTGCCTGAGAACTCCGATATCCGGCTGTACAGCGCAGCCAATGTGGTCGGAATCGTATAGCCGTTGATTAGGAGAATGACGGCGATCACCAGCGTCTGCGGGGAATCAACTACAGCCCACAGGATGGCCAATGGCATGGTAGTTGCAGCGATGCCCGCCACTTTGGTCCATAGTAACGCAGTCCCGGTGTCAGTGGATCCGCTAATTCCGCCGATAACGCTACCGATGGCCCACACTGCGATGAGAACACCCCCTAGCTCCGGGTTACCGGTCGCACGAGACCACAGCACCAAGGTGAGATCAACCATCGTAAAAGCGGCAATTAGCACTGCGACCACCCCGATTAGGGCCCATACCCCGGCATTGAGTCGCCTTGGTGAAGTCTGTTGTTCACCGATTTCCGGGGGGTAGTTGACTCCGACGCGCACGCAGGCGGCTGCCAGGCCGGTACCACCCACCACGGCCACTGCACCACAAGCCGCGAGTGCCAACCCAGGGCCGTGGACCAGTACGGCGAAAGCAACCAGTCCCGGGCCGCTCACCAGCACCAGTTCGTTGACGACCGACTGCAGCGAAAAGGCCTGTTTCCGGTGTTCGGCTGGTATCAGCTGGCCGATTTTTGCTCTTACCGCTTGTGTCGTCGGTGGGCACAGTAACCCTGTTGCGAAGGCTGCGAAGCCCAGTGTGGACACTGAATGCAATGGCAAGTAGGCGAGGGCGGTGAGGCCCGTACCGTAGATGCCGGAGAACACAACAAGCGGGGTGGCAGCGTTGTGCCTGTCGATCATCCGTCCCCTGAGCGGCCCCGAGGCTCCCTGTCCCAGGACAAAAAGTCCGGTGACCGTGCCCGCAGCCGCTACTGACGACAATTCATCAGAAGCGACGAGCAACAGGGCTACGACGGAGGCCGATAAGTGGAGGCGGGCAGGGAAACTCCAGATGATCAGGGTTTTCAATCCGGGTTTGTTGGCGACCTCGCGGAAGTTTTGATAGCGGCTTCTAAGTCTCGCGGTTGCCGCAGTCATTGATTGCGCCAAGGCGCTACTGCCGTTTCGGGGAATGATCCGTGACATATCAACTGCGCTCCTGGTCACGGGCATAATCGTGGTCGGTGACCGCGTTTAACCGGTCGTCGATTGCCGCGGAAGCAGCACACGAGATAGTCTCGACCAATTCTCGTCCGAGCAGTTCGGTGAGGGTTCGGTTTCCCTTCCATGCCTCGAGCCCCTGTTCCGGTGTTTGTGGAATGGGTTGGCCGCTGCCACTAGGTCCAGCGAGGACGCGTTCGGAGGTGATGCCCCAACGACCGCTGGCGAGTAATCCCGCCACTAGCAGGTGGGGTTGACTGTCTGCCCCTGCGATACGGACTTCGCATCGTGGTTCGCCGGTGCTTATTCCGATCAGGCGCACCGCCGCGGTGCGGTCATCGACACCCCAGGTTGCAGCATTTGGTGCGAAGGGGGCAGTTCTGAGTCGGGTCCAACCGTTGACGGTTGGAGAGAATACTGGTCCAAGGGAGGGGAGCATTTCGACAATGCCGGCAACAAAGGACTCGAGAAGTTCCACGTTCCTGCTGTAGTTTCCATCGTCGGTTGCCGGGGACAGGGAAATGTGGACGTGACAGGAGTTTCCTTCCCTTGTAGCAGGTGCGGCGAGGTAGCTTGCCGTGTATCCGCGTTGCGTAGCAGTACGTCGCACAATGTGTTGCAAAATTAGGGCATCGTCGCAGGCGGTGAGGGCGTCAGAGTGGCGGAGCACGATCTCGCACTGCCCGGGGTGACATTCGCAGCGGTAGTTGTCGATAGCCAGCGACGCATGTGAGGCTCGCTCTGCCACGTCGCTGAGTAGGGCATGGAGTTCTGTGGTCTGGCCAAGCCCGTAGTCCCCTCCTACAGTGGTGGCGGGTGCCCCGGAAGACGCGGCTGCGGTGTGAGGGGGGCCAAAGAGAGTGAACTCGTTTTCGATCCCCACAGAAGGTATCAGACCGATATTCTCGAGTTCTTTAAGTTGGCGCGCAAGCACTGTCCGGGGTGCGGACGGGGCATCGACGTTACCCGGTACCCAGACTAAGTCTTTGTCGTCGCTGTCGGGCCGTGCCGAGTACCAATCGGGCGTTACTCGCATGTCACCGTATGTATCGTCGTCCCTGCCGAGTCCTGGCAGCGGGCCTTGCCTCGATACATCCCACCGTGTCAGGTAATCGCATAGGCCCACGGTCTCACTGCTACGAGATTTCCCACCGGGTCGACAGACGAGGCGAGGCGCCGGTGTATATCGGGGAAGAAAATCCTCATGCGGGCGGCAGGATTGGCGTGCCACCGGTTTCTGTTGACTACACCGATGTCTCGGCGTTCAGCGAGTGTGGGCTCCTTGGTCCGGTGGTTTACCACAGTCCCTCCGGATCTGGACTGGCGACTGGGTTAATGAGCCGCCCTTCCCGTACATCGAACTCCTCGTCGCGTTCGACCCTTTCAAAAGCGACACCCGAAAGGTGTTCGCGGTTGAGGCATACCCGCTCGACAGTTTCTTCATAGAAATAGGCGTGGCCGATATTGGCGACGATTTCTGGCTTGGTTTCGTGGAAGCGGTTGACGATTCTGCGCACCATCTCCCACATCTCGTGGGGAGGGATGCCTAGTTCGTCGTAGGCGATTTCTGCCAGAAATCGGACCTGGCCGGCGAATATCGAGGAGAAGAAGGCCTGGACCATGAGGTGTGGGGGCCATTTTAGAACGTGGCTCGCTACGGGTTCGCGCAGCTTTTCGTGTGCGGCGAATTTCCCACCGTTAGCTGCTTCTACGAGATCGACCCCCTGGGCAAAGTCCTTGATGAGCATGCGTTTGGGCGACCACGTATCGTCTAGAACAAGAATGAGATTCTGGGAGTGTGGGCAGAAAGCCACGCCGTAGGCATAGTACCAGTACAGAAGCGGTTCCAGGATGATTGTCCAGAGCCGTTCGAACCACTTCCTTGGGTCGACTCCGGACCGGGAGATGATCTCTGCCACGGCACTGTGACCGTCATCGATCAGTGGCAGCAAGGCCATCGAAACCGCGTGTTCGCTGCTGGTGATGAAATTCCGAACATTTGGCCGCCACAAGGCTCCGAGTGTTTCGTAGAACCGGTACGGTAAGTCGTCAATAGCGGCTAGAGTGGGGTGGCGAACTGATACAGACGCAATCTCACCGATCAACCCCAGCGGGTACGTTGTTCCGAGTTTGTCATCGGCTTCGTCGACGGACAGTATCCACCGTGTCAGTTCGGGTGCGGTTTCGGTGGTGTCCATGTCGAGCCCCCGATAGACGAGGGTGTTTCGGACCGAGCACGCCGTCTTTAGATCCGATCGTCCGGGGCTACTCACATTCGCCAGCGTCCGTACGGTCTGATGTGGCAGATAACAGTCTCCGATTTCACCGAGGTCGACGACTTCACCGACGGCGAGATGGTGTGCGTACCAACCCGTGATCACAGAATCCCATTGCCAAGGATGCACCGGCACGAAAACGTAGTCACCGGCATCTGTGCCCGCTGGCAGTCTAGGAATCATAAGCTCCCAAGCCCCATCTCCGATCTCCCCACGCAGGAATTGCTCCTGGTTCATGCCAGAAGTGTGCGAGAAGCGGGCAAACTGGCTGCTCACCGCAATCCACCGCAATTGAAAAGGCCTGTGGGTCTCCGGTGAGTATTCGGCGCGTGCTTTATCCCCGAATCCCACCCGTCCTTTGTTGATGACGATTCGGGGATGGCCGGGCAAGTAACCATCGGCGGTGTCGTAGTCCATGTCTACAACGGCGGAAACCGTCGGTGGGTTGGATAGACGCTGCGCCTCCGCAATGAGGGTATTGTTCAGCTCGGCGAGTATGTCTGCGAAGCGGGCACCGTCCACTGATAGTGCAGGTCTCAAATCTATGCACAGCTGGTGGCTGGTTGGCGGCTGTGCATTGCCCGCGTCATCGATTCTCACAACCGATTCGTTGCGAATCGTCCATCCGCCGCAGGCGGTCGGCCGACCGTCAAAGGCGTAACGGGCTTCACCGATAGCTGCCTGGTAACGGGACACACCGGGTCCAGAGAATGCAGGTTGTTCGTCGGTTAGGGATACTGGTATCACGCCTTCAAGGGAGAGTTCCGCGATGAATTTGGCGCAGAGTTGGATATCTGCCCGGCGCCAACCATCAGCGGTGTACGTGCTGAGCATTGTCGGTTCCTCTCTTCGTTACGAGTGAATGTGGAATTTTGATGGTCAGACTCGCCCGTCACCGGACAACTCGAAGGAGATGAAAGCACCTCCGCGGTTGCTTCCACTGATGTCGCCACCGGTGATGTCGGTGATTATGCGTAACGAACGCCATGCCGTCAGTCCGAGGTCGGGTGTGCCGACGCCGTGGGTGGAGTGTTCGACGTTGTGGGTGTAAATGTTCCCTGTCACTTCTGTACTGAGACGCAACCGGTGGTGGCTATCGACTCGTGGCGCACCAACCGAATCCGTGGAGAATTCAATTCCGAACAACAACTCAGAAAAATTCCGTGGACGGTAACCGGTCGCGGCGATAACGAAGTCGGCGTCAAAAGCCGCTGACACTCGGGGATCGTCGTTGTCCCGTGCCCAAATCTGGATCGAACCATCGTGGAAGTCAACCTCGGTGACGGTTGTTGCCGGATGAATGTGGACGTCCGGGCTGTCGCAGACACTGCGTCGGTATAGTTCATCGAAGATATTACTAATGGTTAAGTCGCTGATGGCCTTGTACAACTGCCACTGTTCGGCGAAGAGCCTGTGGCGGGCGGATTCCGGAAGGGTCTGAAAGTAGGCCATGTATTCGGGTGTGAAGTGCTCAAGCCCGAGTTTGGAGTGTTCCATTGGGGCGATAGCCGGGCTGCGAGTGAGCCACGTGAGCCGTTCATTGCCGGCGGGCCGCCTGCGTAGCTGGTCCAGGAATACCTCGGCACCGGACTGTCCGGATCCGACTACACAGACGTGTTTGGCTGCCGAGATCTCATCCACCCGTGTGAGGTAGTCACCTGAGTGGCAGATATGGCGCTCAAGATTCCCGGTATTGCTTGCGGCGCGTTCGCTAAATGGCAGAGTGATTGTTGGTTCTGTGCCCACCCCAAGCACGACGTGAGATGCGTGGACCGTGGTGCAGTCGCCGGCATAGGAGTACTCCACGGTGAACCCACCACCTGGGGCTGGGCTGATACGTGTTACTTCGGCGCCGAAGCGGAGATTCGAGAGTTGCCGTGTGACCCACTGGCAGTAGTCCACATACTCCCGGCGTGTTGGGTAGATGTCCTCGTGGAAGTAGAAATGGAAAAGACGGGAGTGGGAGTGGAGATACGATAGGAACGATAGCTCATGCGCTGGTTCCGCGAGACTGACGAGGTCAGCCAGGAACGGTACCTGCATCTTCGCATTGTCAATCATCATTCCGGGATGCCAGTCGAAGCCGGGGTTCCGGTCCAGAAAAAGCGAGTTCACACCATGGCTGTCGCACAGGGCAGCAGTGGAAAGATTGAACGGCCCCACCCCGACGCCGACGAGATCGAAGTGCTTCATTATAATTCTCCAGGGAGTCGCGCCCAAGCTTCCGCAACGGTATCCAGGAGTGCGGACAGCTGGGCTCTCGTGGTTAGTGGATTGAGGACGGTTGCCTTCAGCCAGCAATCACCGCGCGGTGAACTGGGTGGGGCAGCCCGTCCGAGGATGACGGAACCGTCAGCCGCGAGACGCCGGCGCAACTCCGCTACACGTCGGGAGTGGTCCTCCGACGGAGTGGATTCGGATCGGTGTGGCCGGAAGGCAACTGTCGTAATGCCGGGACCCGTTCCGGCAACGTCGAATCGCTCATCGTCACCGACGAGAGTATGGAATTGGTTCGCCGTATCCACACAGGTGTCAACCAATTCACCGAGTCCATCCCGTCCGGTTTCCGCCAAACATGTCAGGACACGGACGGCGTCGGCGCGCCGGGAGGTCCTGATCGATCTTCCGAGCATGTCGGGTACTCCGTGCTCGGTGTCGTCCACCGCGTTGAGATAGTCGGCCGTTAAGTGGAGGGGCTTGACGGTTTCTCTATCGGCGAAGCTTGCCAGCCCAGAACCAATCGGTTGCCATCCGAGCTTATGCAGGTCGAAAGCAGTGCTGTCGAAAAGTTCGTGACCGTACAGGCGGTGCTGGTGAGTGCCACTGAATAGCAGCGCACCCCCGTAAGCAGCATCGAGATGGAGCCAGGCGCCCACCTCGCGCGCGGCACTCGCTATCTCCGGTAGCTCGTCAATTGCTCCGAAGTTGGTAGTTCCCGCCGTCGCGTTTACTACAGCAGGCCCACTGACACTGCGTAGTACATCTGCGACAGCGTTGCCGGTAAGTCTGCCATCAGTTGTCGGAATGACGACAGGTTTTTCAAACCCCAGCATCCAAGCTGCGCGCGTGACGCTGTGGTGGGCATTGTCACCGCACACCAACACCGGTGACTGACTGAAACTCTCCCGGGCTGCGAGCATCGACACCAAAGTCGATTCCGTCGCACCCCCAGTGAAAAGAGTATCGGCCTTTTTGCGGTTCGGGTACGTGATACTGGATAGGATCTCCGCTGCGACCAGCTCGATGATGCTCGCTGCTGGAGCTTGATCCCAGGAATCCATGGAGTGGTTCAATGTGCTGATCACCAGGTCGGATGCTGCGGCCACCGCGGTGGGCGCACAATGTAGATGAGCCGTGCAGGTGGGAGCTGCAGGGTTGACGGAACCGGCTGCGGCAGCACCGAGCACGGACTCCATAGCGCGTTGCCTGCCTATTCCGTAACCGTCGGTGATTCCCCTCAATGTGGTCCTCAGCCGGCGGTCATGCTCTCTTGGAGAGCCCGCCGGCGCAGCACCCTTGACTGCAGAATCGACGATGCGGAGCGATTGACCTACGGCCTCCTTCAATGCTGGGCCCCTCGCGAAGTTGAATGCTTCGTTACTCATTAGCATTCACTCCCTGTCGGCCAGCTGGGCTCTGGGCACTGGCCGCAATCGCTAAACGACTGCTCAAGGATCGACCCGGCCAGATCGAAGTCCGCGTCTGTGGTGTTCAACGGTGGCAGACGCCGGACGATTTCACCGTTACGGCCACCGGTTTCCAGCATGAGGCCGGCCGTAAACGCGGAGTCTCGGACCCGTCCGGCGCGTTCGCCAGTCCCCGCATTGATCCCGAGCATCAACCCGCGACCCCGGACATCGGCCGCGAGTCCACGTTCTACCAGTCTGCTCAGTCGGTCCTTGAACTGGGAGCCTGTTGCCGCAGCCCGTGAAACAAGTTGGTCTTCCTCGATAACCCGCAGTGTGGCAGCCCCAGCAGCCATCGCCAACGTGGTTCCACGGAAGGTACCCGTGTGAGCTCCGGGGGGCCAGGTATCAAGCCGTTCCGCATAAGCGATGACAGCAAGAGGTAGGCTCCCGCCGAGGGCCTTGGACATCACCAGAATGTCAGGGACCACGTCGGCATACTCGCTCGCCCACATGTTCCCGCTGTGCCCGACACCGCATTGAATTTCATCGGCGATGACGATGATCGAGCGTTGTGTGGCGAACTCGTACAAGGCAGTGTAAAACCCGTCCGGAGCGACGTTAACGCCACCCTCTCCCTGGATCGGCTCGATGATCACCGCTGCCGGTAGCTCTATGCCACTTTTGGGATCATCCACGAGATCAGAAACGGTCTTAAGTACCTCCTGCCCGTTGGTTTCGTTGCAGGAGAACGGCATTCGGACGACCGGCTGTGATTCCACCGGAACACCGGTGCGCATGCCAGGGGAAGCGGACACCCCGGCGGCTCCCGCAGACATACCGTGGTAGGCACCGGTGAAGGCTATCACTGTGCTGCGTCCGGTCACGCGTCGGGCAAGCTTCAGAGCCGCCTCGACGGCATCTGTACCCGAGGGGCTTCAGAAGTGCAGCTTTCCATTCTGTCCGAGGTCACCGGGGAGGGCGGACCGCAACTGTTCTATGAAGGTGCTTTTTTCGGGTGTGAAAAAGTCGAGGGTGTGTAGTGGAGCGCCACGGTCGAGTGTGGCGCGCAGGGCAGCAGTAACTTCGGGATGGTTGTGTCCGAGGGCGAGTGTTCCAGCTCCCGCCAGGAAGTCGAGGTATCGGCGCCCATCGGTGGCAGTAACCCAGCTGCCTTGGGCGGTGTCGATCACCATCGGCAGCACCCTGGGGTAATAACGTGCGGCTGATTCGGTAAGTTCTTGTGTTTTTAGATCCGTTTGCTGGTGCATTTTGTGATTACCTTCCGTGTGGGGTATGGCGGTTTATCGTTTGGTGGCAGCACCCTGGCTGTAACATCAAGGGGCAAAACCACCGGTAGATCGGTATCGGGGTCGATGAAGACCCGGGCACGGAGCCCGAAGGTGGACTCAAGCAGGCCTGCTGTGAAGATCTCATGGGTTTCTCCCTGCGCAACGAGCCTCCCGTCCCTCATGGCGATGAGACGGTCGGAAAAGCGTGCGGCGAGGGCAAGATCGTGAAGGACCACCACAACCGTGGTCCCCGTGGCGGATAGTTCCCTGATTAGACGCAGCACCTGCATTTGGTGCACTAGGTCCAGGTGTGATGTCGGTTCATCGAGAAGCAGGATGTCAGGCTGTTGAGCGAGTACCATCGCGAGCCATGCACGCTGTCTCTGCCCTCCTGACAGGTGATTTACGGCGACGTCACCGAGGTCTTCTAGTCGGGTGCGGGCCAGTGCTTCCGATACGGCATCACGGTCGGCGGACGTGGGGCCGCTGAAGAATCCACGGTGCGGGTGGCGGCCCCGTCCAACCAGGTCCCGAACCGTGATTTCATCGGGGGCGATAGGGGACTGGGGCAAGATTGCGAGCGTGCGGGCGACTTCCCGGGTGGGAATCAAGTGTATCGGCCGACCGTCGAGAAGTGCCGAGCCAGAAACCGGGGTGAGTAGACGGCCCAGTCCCTTGAGCAAGGTGGACTTTCCGCAGCCATTTGGGCCTATGATTCCGGTGACGACACCGTCTTCGATGGCGGAATCGAACCTATCGACGATCGGTTCCGCGCCGTAGCCGAGAGTAAGGTGTGACGTTGTTAGACGGTGGGTCACAGTCGATTGTCCTTCCGTGAGTCAGCGATCAGGTAGATCAGTAGCGGAGCACCTAGGGCAGCAGTTACTACGCCAACGGGAACAGTGACGTCACCGCCTGCGACGCGACCGATCCAGTCGGCCCACAGGGTGATGGCGGTGCCGGTGAGAGCCGCCCCGAACAATGGCGGACTTTCGAGGCGCCACAGTCGCTTCGCGATTTGTGGTGCACCGAGAGCGACAAAAGAAATGGGTCCTGCAGCGGCTGTGGCGGTGGCCGCGAGTATGACGCATGCGCCCACTGCGACCACTCGTTCTGTGGTGAGCCGGGCACCGAGCCCCACGGCAACGTCCGCACCGAGGGCGTGAACACGCAGCGGCCGGGCGAGCACTCCCGCGGTAGGCAGCCCGATTACTAGCGCAACGGCCACTGGAGCTGATGTCAGCCAGTTACTTCCGTTCAGCGATCCTGTGAGCCAGACGATCGCACGTCCGGCATCGACAATGGATGCCTTGATCAGTAGCCAAGACGTTACCGATGCGAGCATGGCCTGTATACCGACTCCGATGAGGAGGAGTTTGATGATCTCGCGACCACGGGCCAGAACTCCGACGCAAATGACTGTGGCGAGGGCTCCTGCAAGTGCCGCCAGTGGTAGTCCGATGTGGGCCAACATTCCGGAGGCACCGCCGTATTCACCGCCCAGGACGATGACGGTCACAGCCGCGGTGCCCGCGCCGGTGGTAATACCGAGCACATCGGGGCTGGCCAACGGGTTACGAGAAATCGATTGCAGCAGCGCCCCTGATAGTCCAAGTGCAGTTCCGATGACTGCGGCGGCCGCTATACGCGGCACACGTAGCTCTCGGACGATCAGAGTTGTTGGGCCGTCTGCCGTTCCGAACAAACCGCCGATGGCGTCGCCGAGAGTCATTGGGGTTTGGCCGACAGTGATACCCAGAATGCCCGCGACCGCGACTAAGAGCAGGAGCAGCAGGGGAGCTCCACAGGACGTGATCGCTCGTGGCATCGGTCTCTGAGAAATTGATGGCGTCATCGGCTATCGGTCCCCTGATCACGATGGCGGACCATGTATATGAAGAAGGGGGCTCCGACGATGGCGGCGGTAATACCGACGGCGATTTCGCTCGGCCGCATCACCACACGACCGAGGATGTCGGCGCCGAGGAGTAGGGCGACTCCAAGGGTTCCCGCAATCGGTAGCGTCCAACGCCAGTCCGAGCGGGCCACCCTTCGTCCGATTGCGCCACACATCAGACCGATAAAACCGATTGGGCCGGCCGCTGCCACTGCGGCACCGGTGAGAACAGCGATGGCGGCCAGGCCGATGATACGCGCCCTGACAGGCCGTGCTCCCAACCCGCCCGCAACCTCGTCACCTAGTGCCAGTGCATTCAGATCCGGGGCATTGAAAGCCGCTAGAGTGAGTCCAACCAGGATGATGGGAATGACTGGCAAAATTATGTCCCAGGACCGTCCAGAAATCGCCCCAACGGTCCAAAACCTGTACGTATCTAGGGCTTGTTGGTTGTGTAGCAGCATTGCTGTCGTGGCGGCGGTGAAACCCGCATGGACGGCGACACCGCCGAGTACGAGCGTTAGGGAGGACATGCCGGAGGCGATTTGTGTGCCAATGAGTGTGACGAGGGCTGTGGCGGCAGTTGCTCCGATCAACCCACAAACCACCTGGCCTGCGACGGTGTCGATACCGGCGATAAATATGCCGCCGGCAACGAAGAATCCGGCACCCGCGCTGATGCCGAGCAACACCGGATCCGCAACGGGGTTCCGGGTGTGGCCCTGTATGAGGGCCCCCGCGGTACCCAGTGCTATACCTACACACATCCCGAGCACAGTCCGGGGAAAGCGCAGATCGGTGACGACAATGGAGCTGACGGAATGGCTGTCTCGGAAGACATCCAGCCATCCTTCGATGCCGAGTTCACGGTTACCGATAAAGAGGCTACATGCGGAAATCAAAACGCACAGAACGACTAGGAGGGCCAAAACCCTCCCAGGTTTTTCCCGTTTGGTGACAGAAGTTCCGTAGAGGCTTGCGGGATACATAGAAAGCAAGGTAAGCATTACCTTGTATCTGGTGTCAAGGCTAGGAGAGAAACTTGATTGCTCAACATTTTCGCCCCCTGGATCGATTGGCTGCAGTCGTAGCCACTGTGCTTCTTGCGGGAGGTCTCTGCCTCACCGCGTGCGGTGATTCCGGTGACGACACCGCGAGTGGCGACGTGGCCACTAACACCGCTGTCGAGGAGATCAACAATGGCGGGAATGCAGACGACGCGTCGGGTTATCCGAAGACGATTGAGCACGCAATGGGTGAAACGGTACTCGATTCGCAGCCGCAGACCGTGGTGGCGCTTGACCGAGGTGTTCTCGACACTTCCATCGCGGTAGGTCTCCAAGTGATTGGTTTTACCGAAATTGCCGGCAGTGACGGGATTCCTGACTACTTTGGTGAAGATGGCGACGTCTACGCCAAAAATGCTGAACTGGTTGGCACATTGAGCGAACCTAACTTAGAGAGAATCGCTACTTTGAAGCCAGATCTCATCTTGTCGGCGAAGGTCCGCCACGAGGAGCTTTATCCGCAGCTGTCGAAGATTGCACCTACAGTTTTCACTGAAAAAACGGGTGGGACTTGGAAGGAAAACCTCGAGTTGACCGGTAGGGCCACTGACCGTGTTGAGGAGGCTAAGGAAAAACTTGATGAATACGAGGCGCGCGCGGAGCGCATAGGTGATCGAGTCCGCGAGAAACTCGGTGGGAATCCCACCGTTTCCGTCGTACGGTTTGTTGACGGTCCCACCCGAATTTATAAGGAAGACACCTACATTGGTGTCATAATGAATGACCTCGGTTTTGAAAAAACCGAGACAAGCGCTGGAACCGGGTTCAATATCGAGATTTCGGAAGAGCAAATTGACCTGATGGATGCAGACCACATTTTCATCACCACTTATGCTGATGAGGACGGTCTGAGCGAGAGCATCAAGGAAGACTTCAAGGCCAACCCTCTGTGGGAGAAACTCGACGGTGAGATTCATGAGGAACAGGATGGAATCTGGATGAGTGCTGTCGGACTCTACGGGGCGAACGCTGTCCTGGATGACGTCGCGAACGCCTTCGGTGTCGAGGCGTCTTAGGTGAACGGATAAAAAATCTCTGCTGAATTGACCAGAGGTGTAAGCTCCACCACTACCGGGAATCCCGGTAGTGGGTGTCTCATTTTGCAGGTTTTCCCGGAAACGGGTGGCCGCGGGGCATAGTGTGTGCGCACGGATGGTAGGGCCGCGCGTTACACTGTTCTCCATGACTGCTCCGGTAAATGATCTGATGGATTTCGATGAGGTACTCACGCACTTCGACCCGGTGATGGGGCTCGAGGTGCACGTCGAGCTGGCGACCGAGACCAAGATGTTCTCGGCGTCCTCCGCGAACTTCGGTTCCGCCCCGAACTCGAACGTCGATCCCGTAAGCCTCGGGCTGCCGGGGGCACTGCCGGTCGTCAACGCCAGGGGCGTCGAGTGGGCGATCAAGATCGGCCTCGCCCTCAACTGTTCGATCGCGGAGTCCTCCCGCTTCGCCCGGAAGAACTACTTCTACCCGGACCAGCCGAAGAACTACCAGATCTCCCAGTACGACGAGCCCATCGCGTACGACGGTTACCTCGACGTCATCCTCGACGACGGAACCACCTGGCGCGTCGACATCGAGCGCGCCCACATGGAGGAGGACACCGGAAAGCTCACCCACCTCGGTGGTGCGGAGGGCCGCATCCAGGGCGCCACGTCCTCGCTGGTGGACTGCAACCGTGCCGGCGTTCCTCTCATCGAGATCGTGACCAAGCCGATCGAGGGGGCCGGCGAACGTGCCCCGGAGGTCGCCCGCGCCTACGTCAGCGCGCTCCGCGATCTGGTCAAGGCACTCGGTGTGTCGGATGCCCGCATGGACCAGGGTTCCATGCGCGTCGACTCGAACCTCTCCCTCCGGCCCATCGGTCAGACCGAGTTCGGTACCCGCACCGAGACCAAGAACATCAACTCCCTGAAGTCCGTCGAACAGGCCGTGCGCTACGAGATGCAGCGCCAGGCGCGCGTCATCACCGACGGTGGCTCCATCCGCCAGGAGACCCGGCACTACCACGAGACGGATGGATCGACGACGGCCGGCCGCATCAAGGAGACCGCCGAGGAGTACCGCTACTTCAACGACCCGGACCTCCCGCCGGTGATCGCCCCGCGCGAGTGGGTCGAGGAGATCCGGGCGACCCTGCCCGAGCTGCCCTGGGTGCGCAAGGCCCGGATCCGCGAGGAATGGAACCTCTCCGACGCGGAGATGCGCGACCTCGTCAACGCCGGCGCACTCGATCTCATCATCGCCACCGTCGAGGAGGGCGCGACCCCCGCGGAAGCGCGCTCCTGGTGGGTGTCCTACCTCACCCAGAAGGCCAACGAGTCGGGCGCCGAGCTGGAGCAGCTCGACATCACCCCGGCACAGGTCGCCCATGTCGCCGCCCTGGTCAGGGAGGGGAAGCTGACCAACAAGCTCGCCCGCCGGGCAGTCGACGGCGTTCTCGCCGGTGAGGGCGACGTCGATGAGGTCGTCGCCGCGCGTGGCCTCGAGGTCGTCCGCGACGACGGAGCCATCGAGAAGGCCGTCGACGAGGCGCTCGCCGCCAATCCGGACATCGTGGAGAAGATCCGGGGTGGCAACGCCAAGGCCGGTGGTGCCATCGTCGGCGCGGTCATGAAGGCGACCCGCGGCAAGGCCGACCCGGCCCTGGTGAATAAGCTCATCGCGGAGAAGTGCCGCTGATCCCGCGCTGACCGCGGGGACTGCCGGTGGTGCGGCGTGTCGCACCACCGGTTTCGTGTCGGCGGGGTTCCGGGAGGAACCGGTGGATCCGGCGCCGCCCCGATCACGCTGGTGATGCGGCACCTGTCAGGCCCCGGTCGGGGATACGTCGGGCCGCGATCTCCCCTGAAGAGGGTTGATTGTTTCATCACGGAGAACCCCGCCTGTCCGACTGTCTGTGCGGGCATTTTCGATCGGTTCTGTGCAGCACCGACGCATTCGGTGGGATGATTCTCCGAATGGCCTTGCACGCGAGAATTCATGCCACAGATCCGATCAATGCGGGTTATCGGCCCCGACCTCGTTAGAATCTCCCGTGGTGATCCCCCGGCAACGGGAGTGGATCCGCAAAAACAGTGTTCGACGATTCTCCGGAGAGGGAGACACCCAACATGTTGAAACGAGTAATGGCAATCGCGATGGCCTTCGTCGGCCTGAGCGTCGGCGCCGGATTCGCATCCGGGCAGGAGGTGCTCCAGTTCTTCGTCGTGTTCGGTCATGCCGGTCTCTGGGGAGCCGTTTTCGTCGCGCTGATGATGTGCGTCGTCGGACTGGTCATCCTCCAGCTCGGCAGCTACTACCAGGCCACCGAGCACACCGCCGTCTTCGACCAGGTGGCACACCCGGTCGCAGCCAGATTCCTCGACGGCTCGGTGATGCTGACCATCTTCTCCCTCGGTATGGTCATGTTCGCCGGTGCCGGCGCGAACCTCGACCAGCAGTTCGGCCTGCCCATCTGGGTCGGTTCCATCATCCTGCTCGTCCTCGTGCTGGTGCTCGGGCGGCTCGACGTGGACAAGGTGAGCAACATCATCGGTGCCATCACCCCGGGCATCATCCTCTTCATCCTCATCGCCGCCGTCTATGCCTTCGTGACCGCACCCGATGACTGGTCCCACCTGGAGGAATCGGCTTCGACGATCCGCACCACCCTGCCCAACGTCTGGGTCGGCGCCCTGAACTACCTCGGATTCTCCCTGATCGTCGTCGTCTCCATGTCGATCGTCATCGGCGGCTACTACCTCAACGCACGGATCGCCGGACTCGGTGGTCTCCTCGGTGGCGGCATCTTCGGCCTGATGCTGTGCCTCGTGGCCTCCTCGCTGTTCCTCAAGGTGGACATGCTCAAGGACGACGCGATGCCGATGCTGACGCTCGTCGGTCTCATGCACCCGATCATGGGCACCCTGATGTCGGTCGCGATCTACGGCATGATCTTCAACTCGGCGCTCGGCATGTTCTACGCCCTGACCCGGCGACTGACGGTGAACAAGCCGCAGAACTTCAATTCCACCTTCGTCATCACCGTCCTGGCCGGATTCGTCCTGAGCTTCCTGGGCTTCCGTACCCTGGTCACCTACCTCTATCCGTTGCTCGGCTACGTCGGCGTCGCACTGATGTGTGTCCTCGTCTACGCCTGGGTACGGGACCGCGGCATGATCGTGAACGAGGTCAAGCGTCGGCAACGTATCCGTGAACTGGTCACCCGGAAGCTCGATCCGTCGAGGAAGTTCACCGCGGGCCACCAGCGTGAGCTGACCCGTCGCCTGAAGGCCTCCAACATCGACGAGGAGGAGATGGCCGCGACCGTCCGGGAGAAGGTCGAGCGTCAGCTCGATGAGGATGACTCGGTCGATTTCTCCATCGACGACAGTTCCTCCGGACACGGTTCGTCGCACGTCAACTGATCTGTTCCCCGGAAGTGCCGTGAGATGAGGCCCCGCTTCCACGTGTCACACGTGGAAACGGGGCCTCTGGTGGTGTTCACCGCCGTCCGGCCTCTGTCCCTACGACGAGAAGAACGAGCTGCTGCCGGTGTCACCCAGCCAGGAGCTCAGGTTTTCCGCTGATGAGGGGGCCCCGGAAGGCGGCGTTCCCTTCCTGCGGAGGACAACCTTGCGGGATGCGCCTTCGAGGCCCGCGGTATCCACGACGAGTGTGGTCACCGCTGGTGTGACGGTCACGGTGACGCCCTCACCCGTGGACACCGGCCATTCTCCGGGCACCTTGATCGTGAGCTGTGCCGTTTCCTGGGTCGGGTCGGCTGCGGTGACGGTCAGCTCGTCGCCGGCGTACTCGGCCAGGACGACGGCGGGCTGCGCGAACTCCCAGGTGGCGTAGGTGCCCGGCTTCCAGACCGCGAAGCCGGTTGCATCGCCCACCTGGACGACCTGGGCGTGCTCATCGTTCTGCTCGATCTTGGCTGTCGCGGAGGAGCCGTTCAGTGTGTCGGCGATCCGGCGGGTCTCCTCGGCGCTGGCCCTGGGCAGCAGTATCCAGCCGCCCGCTTTCTGTGAATCGCCGACGTGATCGAACTGGATGGTGGCCCAGGTGCGGGTGACCGGGTCAGCGGCCCCCGGGTAACTGCTACGGAACGGATTGACGTTCAGCCAGGTGTTGGTACGGTCATCGATGCTCGCCCGCACGGTTCCCGCAGTGAGGAACACGTAGCCGGCGACACCGTCGAGATGCGCCCACTTCGGATCCTTGACCGTCGCTTCTCCGGCGACCCGGTTTCCGTCGACGGTGAGCACCGGCTTGCCGTTCTCACCCATGTTGCGGTGCTCGACGACCGTCAGCGCCGGGCTGTCCGGTGCCGTGACACCGCCCACGAGCTCCACGACGGAATTCGCAGTGCCGAGCCAGAGGCGCCGGGCCTCGAGACCGTTGAGATCTGGTCCGATCAGGTGCATGCCGGCGAGGCTGAGTGACCCGCTGGTCAGGCCACCGGTCCATTCGTTCTGCGGGGTGTCCACACCCCAGGAATCGCCGACGCGGCGCCTGAGCTCCCGGTGATCGACCGTTGTTCCGGTCGGCGCCGAATAGTCGACGGTGCACCAGAAACCGTCCTCGTACTGGCCCATGTTCTCCGGGAGCATGAGGTAACGCATGCCACTTCCGGTCCGAGAACCGAGTTCATTCTCCTGATTTCCGTACTCGTACCAGGAGATCCGCTTCGAGCACATCGACACCGCCACGGTCCAGTTCGCGCTGCGGTGGACCAGTCGGTCCATGGAGGGGAACATCTTGGGTTCAGACAGGGCCGGGGCCGCCGGGAAGCCCTTAGCGCGGTTCACCAGAGCGAGCTGCGACATGCTGCTCGTATCGGTGAAATCGTTGTAGGTGTTGCGGTGGAGCCAGCCGGAGCAGAGGCCGCGCCAGCGATCCGCATACTCGGCGGGTGCCCGCTCCGCGAGCCGGATGATGGAGGTGAGGATGGAGATCCCGTGCGAGGATCCGGGTTCGACCTTCCGGGAGACGGATCGACCACGGACGCCGTCGATGGCCTGGCCGTCGACGATGATCGGTATGTAGGCCTGGTCCACGAGGTAGTAGACACGATTCTTGCCGTCCTCGCTGATGTCGAAGGAGGTGCCCGCGACCAGATCGAACATGAGCGACAGACCGGAGATCAGGACGTTGCCGTATGCGCCGGTGTAGGGGATGTGGGTGTGCTGGACGAAGGAGCCGTCCCGGTAGAAACCATCGCCGGTCTCCACGTACTGCCAGGTCGCGGACAGACCGTCCAGCGCGCCTCGGAGCCGTTCCTCGTCCCGGACCGCGATCGCGGAGCACGCCACGGCGCGGCAGAGGTCCAGCCGGTTGGCGCCGGTGGATGTCTTGCGGGCGTCTCCCTTGTTGACCTCCTGCTCGGTCGGGTCCGGGATGAAGTGGTTGATTCCCGCAGCGGCCTTGGCGAGGATGTCCGCGGGCAGCTTGTCGCCAAGCAGACACATGATGTCGCCGACGGCGCGGCCCGCCCCGGACTCCCAGTCCCACCAGTTGCCGTACTCGAACTGATCGGGGTTGTAGCGCAGGGTCAGGAACCTGTCGAGGGCCGCCATGGCGGCGGCCAGGACCTCGTCGCTTCCGAAGTGCCTCGAGCCGGGGATGGACCAGCCGTTGGCCAGGGCGAGGATGCTCCGGGCGGTGGAGGTGATGTCGGGGGACCTCTCGGCCGCCAGGTTCTTGCTCCTGAATACCGTGGTCTCCGCTTCCGCGCCGGTCGCGAGATCATCCAGCGTCCGGTCGATGGAGCGGTCCAGTGCCGCGATGAGCGGTGCGAACGCCGCGTCATCGGCATCGAATAGATTCCTGGAGGTGATGATGTCGATCCAGCGTTGGCGCAGTTCATCGAAGAGAGGCCCCGGGATCTCGGCTGCCGCGGCCTCCCGGAACACGCTTCCCATCGCGGCGATCACACCCGCTGTGGCGGACGCCTTGAGGAATGTTCGTCGGGTCAGATTCATGGATGCTCCCTTTCGGTTCATGCGCCGTGGCGTGGCGTCAGCTGCCGCGCCACGGCGCACACGGACCGGTTCCCGGGGTGTCCGGGCGCCGGGGGAACGACGACCGGGGTCGGAAACCACGTTTCGGCCAGGATAGAATGTGGGGTGGTGGGGTGAACAGGATTCGATGCGTGGTGCGCCACAGTTTCGCCGCGATTCCCCCATCGGTTTTCCTCCGGGCGTCACCCCCGTTGCGCTGGTGAAAGGTGGGGGAGCGTCCCCTGGGTCGCGGCACTGGGCGACTCCGTGTGAGATTGATGACACCGCCGACCCGTGTGGCGGGTGCATCGCCGTCCCGGACGTCGACAAGTGGCCGCACCGCGGGCACACTGGAGCCATGCCTTTCAATCCGGATGTCCAACCCACCTATCAGCCCGCACCGAACCGTTACCACGACGGCGTTCCCTACCGGACCGTCGGGCACTCGGGGCTGAAACTCCCGGTCGTCTCCCTCGGGATGTGGCACAACTTCGGTGATGACAAGCCGCTCGAGACACAGCGGGCCATCATCCACCGTGCCTTCGACCGGGGGGTCACCCATTTCGATCTGGCGAACAACTACGGACCGCCGAATGGTTCCGCCGAGGTCAACTTCGGCCGGATCCTCGACCGCGACTTCCGCGGCCTGCGGGACGAGATGATCATCTCGTCGAAGGCGGGATGGGACATGTGGCCCGGTCCCTACGGGTTCGGTGGGTCGCGGAAGTATCTGATGGCCTCACTCGACCAGTCACTGGATCGCATGGGGCTCGACTACGTCGACATCTTCTACCACCACCGACCCGATCCGGAGACTCCGTTGGAGGAGACGGTGTATGCCCTGCGGGACATCGTGTCCAGTGGTAAGGCGCTCTATGTGGGCGTGTCCAGCTACGGTCCGGAGCTACTCACCGAGGCCGCCGGGATGATGGCGGAGGAGGGGTGTCCGCTGTTGATCAACCAACCCAGCTATTCCATCGTGAACCGTTGGGTCGAGGAGGCCGGGGAAGACGGTGACACCCTGCTCGAGGCCGCGGCCGACAACGGGGTCGGGACCATCGCGTTCTCCCCGCTCGCGCAGGGCCTGCTCACCGACCGCTACCTTGACGGAGTACCCGAGGACTCCCGTGCCGCCGCGCACAAGTCGTTGTCGAGTGACATGCTGAGCGATGAGAACATCCGGATGATGCGGAGACTGAACGACATAGCGCAGGAGCGGGGGCAGACCCTGGCGCAGATGGCGGTGTCCTGGGTTCTGCGGGAGCAGGGACGCTACGGCGAACAGACGGTCACCTCGGCGCTCGTCGGTGCCTCCTCCGTCGAACAGCTCGACCAGAACATCGATGCCGCCCAGAACCTCACATTCACCGGTGCGGAACTGGCGGCGATCGACGAGATCGCGTCCGACGCCGGGATCAACATCTGGGCGCAGGCGACGAAGTCCAAGACCCGGGAGAAGTGAACTGACCTCACGCTGTCCGACATCTGACACACCGAGGGCCCCGATCCGGCGTGAGTCGGATCGGGGCCCTCGCACCACTTCCGTGGCGTGTGGTGTCCCTCAGTGGAGGAGCAGTCGGACGGCGATGGCGATCATCACGATTCCGATGGCCATGTTGACGATCCGTGCCACGTCAGGGCGGGAGAGCGGGCCGGAGAGCTTCTTCGCGCCGTATCCGATGCTCGGCATCCACATGGTCGACGCCGTCAGGGCTCCGGCGGCGAAGTACCAGCGTCCGATCTCGCCGTACTGGTTCGCTATGCCGCCGAGCATCACCACGATGTCGACGTAGGCGGCGGGGTTGAGCCACGTCATGGCGAGTGCCGCGAGAACCGGCTTGACCCAGGTCCGTGCCGGTGCGGTCCGTGTGGTGCGGACGGTGCGCTCAGCCACGGCGACCGAACCTTCTCCGGTTCCGGTTCCGGGGCCGGTTCCGTCGGTGTCCCCGGGGTGGGGGCCGGTGGGGACCTCCGGATCCTGACTGTCCCGGGTGAACGTGCCGCCGCCGGGACGGAACGCGTCCCTGAACGACGTGAAGGCGAACCAGAGGAGATAGACGAAACCGAGGTACTTCATCACGTCCAGGATGATCGGCGCCTTGTCGATGATGACACCGACACCTGCGGTGGAGCCGATGATGAGCATCCATTCGGAGATCAGGCACACGGCGACGACCGCCCCGACGGCGGTCCGGCGAATCCCCTGTCGGAGGAGGAGAGTGTTCTGAGGTCCGATGGCGACGATGAGGGACAGTCCCATGAGGAATCCGTGGAGCGCGATGTTCATGCCACCGATCGTGTCACCACCTGATCGTTAAGAAAAGTTAAAGTTTTTGAATGTACGTTAGAATTACTTCATGAATCCGATTCACCTGGCCACACTCCTCGCCGTCCTCGATGAAGGATCCTTCGAGGGGGCCGCTGACGCGCTCTCCCTGACACCCTCGGCGGTGAGTCAGCGGATCAAGGCGCTTGAATCCCAGGCCGGACGGGTGCTGATCCGACGCACCAGTCCGACGTCCGCGACCGCCGCGGGGGAGGTGCTGGCCCAGGCCGCCCGTCGCATGGCCCTCCTGCAGGCGGAGACCGACGCACAGTTGCGGGGGAGGATCGCGCGGGTGCCCCTCAGCGTCGCCATCAACGCCGATTCCCTCGCCACCTGGTTCACCCCCGTGTTCGCTGATGTTGCGTCGTGGGATTCCGCCACCCTCCAGTTGCGCGTCGAGGATGAGGCCCACTCGCTCAAGCTGCTCCGGCGCGGTGACTGTCTGGGGGCGGTCACCCGCGAGCACGCGCCCGTCTCCGGATGCACCGTCAGTCCCCTCGGGGTGATGCGCTACCGCGCCGTCGCCAGCCCCTCGCTCCGTGACTCCTACACCGTCAACGGCCGTCTGGACTGGGCGGCCATGCCCGCGTTACGCTACGGGCCGAATGACAAAATCCAGGATTCAGACTTGACAGGCCGTGTTGACCAGACCCCGCGGCACCGGCGCATATCACAGATACCCTCCTCCGAGGGCTTCGTCGAGGCGGCCAGGTCCGGACTCGGGTGGGGCCTCGTACCGGAGATCCAGGCCGCCAGGTACCTCGACTCCCGGGAGCTGGTGCTGCTCGATGAGCGGGTGTCCATCGTCCCGCTCTACTGGCAGCACTGGCGGCTGGAGTCCCCGCTGCTGCAGAAGCTCACAGATTCGGTCATCGCGGCCGCGGAAGAGAGCCTCGAACCCGTTTCGTGACCTTCCGGATCAGGACGTACGGTGCTACGGTAGCGGCTTGTGTGCAACACCGGATCCCCCAGGCGCGGTTTCACCCGGGTCGCCGTCGTCATGGTCCTCCTGATCACGGGAGCGGTGGTCCTGGTGTCCGTCCTGTGCGATGTCATGGAGGATCGCGCGGGTGGCGGTGATGACGGGCCCGGAGACGTGGGGGGAGCTCCCACGACCGACGGTTGGCCGGGTCCCCAGATCTACAGTGACATGCTGGCTGAACTCGTCGTGCGGGACCGTGGGCCGCTGACGGGGTACGCACGGGACGCATTCGGACAGCGGTGGAGCGACGACGTCGCGGTCGAACTCGGACACAACGGCTGCGACACCCGCGACGACATCCTCGCCCGTGACCTCATACACGTCCGGTTCCGGCCGGGGACCCGGGACTGTGTCGTCGAATCCGGACTGCTGAACGACTACTACACCGGAACCCAGATCGATTTCGTCCGCGGTTCCGCCACCGGTGTCACGGTCGAGGTCGATCACATCGTCGCACTGGCGGACGCGTGGATGAAGGGGGCGCAGGATCTCGATCCTGAGGTTAGACGCGCCTTCGCGAATGATCCCGACAACCTCATTGCGGTCTCCGGCCCGGTCAACCAGCAGAAGGGGGCCTCGGATGCCGCGACCTGGCTACCGCCGAACCCGGATTTCCGGTGTGAGTACGTGGAGCGCCAGATCGCCGTCAAACACCGCTACCACCTGTGGGTGACCCCCGCGGAACACGACGCACTCGCTGCCGTGTTGTCGACCTGTCACTGACCCGGGCCGCACGGGCGGGCACGGTCCGGGTCGCCGGGGCAGAGGACGATCCCGGGTGGGAGTGCCCCGAAATACCGACGCGCCCGAGGAGGTTACCGGCAAAAGTCCTGAGGCTCACATACTGTGCAAGGTATGAGCGACAACAATGACCCCCGTCCCGACCGGGCGGTACCCGGCGACTTCGACGACAACGACATCCCCACCTACGCCCCTCCGGGGTCCTCACCCGAGAATACCCGTGACTCCGTTTACGACCGAGCCGGTCGTGCCGCCCCACAGTCCATCGGTGCCGGAGCGGAGGACTCCGCGACCGCGGTGTTCCCGTCCCCGTCCCCCGAACACGTCCGGGAACCGGGTTCCGCGCAGCCGGAACAGGGTTACGCTGACGCTGACTTCGCCACGGAACAGCCCACGACCACGATGCCGGTGATGACCGGCACCCCGGCACCGGTGCAGCAGATCCCGACCCAGTCAGTTCCCGTCGACGCGGGCTACACCGGGGATCTGATTGAAGAGGATGAACCGGAAGCGAAGCGCGGCACGATGGACTTCGGGCTCTTCCTCATCCGACTCTTCTTCGGTGCAGCTCTGATCCTCCATTCGGTGTCCGTGTTCTTCCGGCTCGGTGCCGGCGGCGGAATCGCGGCGCTCGAGGAGCAGTTCTCGGGCTACGAGTTCGCGGGCGCCCTAGCCATCGCGGTACCCGGGGTGGAGCTCGCCGCAGGCATCCTCCTGGTTCTCGGCCTCGTCACCCCGCTCGCGGCGGCACTCGCCACCGTGGTCACCGCGTTCCTCGCTCTCCACCAGATCAACATCGCAGCCACCCCGGTCAACCCCTTCCAGTGGGGTGACGGGGTCCGCTTCGCGGTCCTGATGACAGTCATCGCAGTCGGACTCCAGCTCACCGGCCCAGGCCGCGTCTCCCTGGACTTCAGTCGCAGTTGGGCCCGTCGTCCGCTGTGGAGCTCCATCGTCTTCGCGCTGATCGGCATCGGCTGTGCGATCGGCCTCTGGTGGCTGGTCACCGGTGGTGCCTACCCGTTCACCGCCTGAAGACAGATCTCGACGAACGCTTCCGGCACAGAGTCGGTTTTCCGCGGCGGTCGCTCACCGGCACAAGGTGGGGGACCGCCGCGTTCCTGCGCGGGCTGCGCCTTCGTGGAGCGGTTCAACCCGTACCCGGAGCGACATCCCGATCCGCGAGGTCGAGAGACCGCGCAGCTGCGGTGGAGCGGCTCCATCCTGTCGGGGCACGGAGTCTCAACACACCACCGGGCTCCTGTACGCCTGGCCCAGGACCCACGGGAAACAGTCGGGAAAGCGCGCCGGTGGCTGCGGGGATCACCGAGCCAGACCACCGACCCGACCGGAGCCACCCGGAATCGGGCCGCGTTGTCCTCGGAAGCTGACGGGGCCCACCTTCCCCGCGTCCGACCGTCCGGTGTCAGTCGACCTGACGGACCGCGCCCTTGTCCGCGGAGGTGGCCATCTTCGCGTAGGCACGCAGGGCCTTGCTCACCGTGCGCTGGCGGTTGACGGGCTGCCACGGCCTCTCGGAGGCGTTCATCTCCTCGCGACGACGCTCGATCTCGGCGTCATCGACATCCAGGGAGAGCAGACGCTGATGGATGTCGATGGTGACGGTGTCGCCGTCCCGGATCAGACCGATGAGTCCGCCGTGGGCAGCCTCGGGGGAGACGTGACCGACCGAGATGCCCGAGGAGCCTCCGGAGAATCGACCGTCGGTGATCAGCGCACATTTCTTGCCCAGACCCGAACCCTTCAGGAAGGCCGTCGGGTGCAGCATCTCCTGCATACCCGGTCCGCCCGAGGGGCCCTCGTAACGGACGATGAGAACCTCACCGGGCTGGATCTCCCTCTTGAGAATGACGGAGACCGCCTCCTCCTGGGATTCCACGACCCGGGCGGGTCCGGAGAAGTGCCACAGCTCCTCATCGATGCCGGCGGCCTTGATGATCGCGCCGTCGGGTGCGAGGTTGCCCCGCAGGACCGCGAGGCCACCGTCGACCGTGTGGGCGTGTTCGACGTCGTGGATGCAGCCGTTGACCGCGTCGGTGTCGAGGGAATCCCAGCGGTTCTCCGTGGAGAATGGTTCGGTCGTCCGCACACCGCCCGGGGCGGCGTGGAACAGCTCGATCGCCTCGTCCGTGGCCTTCCCGCCCCGGATGTCCCAGGCATCCAGCCAGGACTGCAGATCCGGTGAGTGCACCGAATGGACGTCGTCGTGGAGCAGTCCACCACGGTGGAGTTCCCCGAGTATGGCGGGGATGCCGCCGGCGCGGTGGACGTCCTCCATGTGGTAGTTGGAGTTCGGGGACACCTTCGACAGGCAACCGACTCTGCGGGAGAGATCGTCGATGTCGGCGAGGTCGAAGTCGACCTCGCCCTCCTGTGCCGCGGCCAGAATGTGCAGCACGGTGTTCGTCGAGCCACCCATGGCCATGTCCAGCGACATCGCGTTGTTGAAGGCGTGCCTGGTCGCGATGGACCTGGGCAGGACGGAGGTGTCCTCCTCCCCGTAGTAGCGACGGCACAGTTCGACGATTGTTTCACCGGCTCGGGTGAACAGCTGCCGGCGGGCCTTGTGCGTGGCGAGTGTCGAACCGTTACCGGGCAGGGAGAGACCGAGTGCCTCGGTCAGGCAATTCATGGAGTTCGCGGTGAACATACCGGAGCAGGAACCACAGGTCGGGCAGGCGGATGCCTCGATCCGGGAGAGCCCCGGCGCATCGACGCCCTCGTTCGCGGACGCGGAGATGGCCGTCACGAGGTCCGTCGGAGCGTGTGCAATGCCGTCGACGACGACCGCCTTGCCCGCCTCCATCGGTCCACCGGAGACGAAGACGGTGGGGATGTTCAGTCGGAGGGCCGTGTTGAGCATGCCCGGGGTGATCTTGTCGCAGTTGGAGATGCACACCAGTGCATCAGCGGTGTGCGCGTTGACCATGTACTCCACCGCATCCGCGATGATCTCGCGACTGGGCAGGGAGTAGAGCATGCCGCCGTGACCCATGGCGATACCGTCATCCACGGCGATGGTGTTGAACTCCTTCGGGACACCGCCCGCGGCCGTGATGGCCTCGGCGACGATGTCGCCGACGTTCTTCAGGTGTACGTGGCCCGGGACGAACTGCGTGTAGGAGTTCGCTATGGCGACGATGGGTTTACCGAAGTCGTTGTCCTTCATTCCGGTGGCGCGCCAGAGGGCGCGGGCACCGGAGGCGTTGCGACCGACTGTGGTGACTCTTGAGCGTAAGGGGATCATGGGGGCTGTCTTCTGCTTGTCAGGGCGGGTCAGGGTGTCCGTGGAAAGGAAAATGGTGGCTGTTCGATTTGATTCTTGATTCAGGAGTCGCCGGAGCGGTTGTCTCCGTCGGCGTCACCGGGGTGGGTTTCGCCCTGCTCCCCGATGATGGGATTGCCCCCGGCGTCTGTCCGGTACCAGCCGCCGGGTTCCATGCCGCTGTGTCGTCTCGCTGCGGCACGTTCCTTCTTCGCCTGCTCGAGCTCCTCCTGTGCTGCGAGGATCTCCCGGGTTGCCTCCTCCCGGGTCTTGACGATCTGGTGGCCGTCCCGTCGCATCACCACGACTTTGTCGTCCGCGGCGTTACGGCCTGCGGCGATGACGTCGGGGATCCTGCCGCCCGAGGCGGCCGACAGGTCAGGCACCGTGTTGAAGGATACTCCGGGGAGGGTGAATTCCCGCCCGTCGTGAGAACGGGCGTGGGAGCTGCCTGTCCCGAAACGTATTCCGGCGAAGTCCTCCCAGCTGACGCTCTGCTCCGCCGAGAACGCATGGGTGGCGGTGATGCCGCGTGCATCGACGGTGGTGCGTGATCTCAGGGCCCAGTAGGCGTAGAAGAAGGGGAGCAGCAGAATCCAGAACAGGAACTTCGGTGCGGCTCCCACCGTGAGCAGGCTGGTCAGCAGCATCAGGCCGGCACCCAGGAGGTGTGTCCGGTCGGGCCGGAACACGGTGGCGGTGACCGGGGTCGTGCCGGTGGCTCCGTCGGTGTTGTCGCCGGTGTCGGGATCAGCGTCGGGGCTCGTGGAGGACATACCTGCCGATTCTATTGAATGGCCGGTACCGCAGTCACCTCGGGGTCAGCGGTTGACCGTCGTCCGGGTGCCGCCGTCGCCCGTTCGGCCCGTGGGACCGGCCGCGCCGGAGGTCGGGGAAGCCGTCGAGGTCGTGGGGGTCGCACCCGATTCCCCGGTCGGGCGGAATGCTGTTGTGGGGGATCCCGGGGTCGGCCGGCTATTGGGGGAGGGAACCACACCGGTCAGAGACGATGGTGGTGTTGTCTCGTCGGATGAGGTGACCTTCGTTGTCGGGGCGGGGAGAATGTCCTCGGCCTCGGCGGCGACATCCGTCGGATCCAGGGTGAAGCCCTTGAAGAAGAGCAGGGCCACGAGGGCGACACAGAGTCCCGTCGTGGAGGGCCGCACCCGTCCCCCGAATGAGACGAGCTTCCGCCAGCCGGTCGAGTCGATGGCCGACGGGGACAGTACGGGGTGTTCCTCACCGTCCGGATCCGCCGGGGAACCGGTGTCGGACGGATCACTGGTGGAGACATCGGAGCGGGACCGGGCACTCTCGGATTCGGCGCGCTCGGCCCGGTGCTCGCTTGCCCCGGGGGCTCCCCCGCCTGCGGCTGCCCGGGTGGAACCGGAGCCCTTCACCGCGGTGTGGCCCTCACCGCTGTCCGTGATGTCTCCGGTGTCGGTCTGCGCCGCAGGTTCGGGAGCGTAGTCGACGTCGATGAGCGGGGAGCGGGTCAGTGCCCGTTCGAGCAGGGGTGCGTCGGCGTCGAGGGTGTTGCGGACGGCTCCGGAGATGGTTGTCGCGGAACCGTACTCCTTCCAGAACTCCTCGATGATCTTCGTTCTGATCGCGCGTTCGACGGCCCACTGGCGTGCGGGATTGACCTGCACGATGAAGCGCATGTTCACCATCCAGGGCATGCCGACCGTGTTCGGCTCCTCGACCCCCACAGCGGGGTGGACGTCGAGTTCACCGGTGACGTCCCTGGCGATACCCGGCTGCTCGAGTGCGCGGAGCGTCGCGTCCGTGGACCGTTTGACGGCGTCGTCGATCGAGTCGGAGCCGAGCAGGGGGATGGGCATGACGACGACGGCCCTGGCCCAGTAGTTGGAGTGGTTGATGCAGACCCGGGCGGTGGAGTTCGGGATGTTCACCGTTTCGCCGGCGAGGGTGCGTACACGCGTGGCCCGCATCGTGATCTGGATGACGTCACCCTCGACGTCGATCCCGGGGCCCTGGAACCTCACCCAGTCGCCGACACCGAACTGTTTCTCGGAGATGATGAAGAACCCGGCCAGGAAATCGGCGATGATCGACTGGGCGCCGAGGCCGACCGCCGCGGAGATCACGGTCGCGGGAATGGCGGCGCCGGCCAGCGGGACGCCGAGTTGTTTGAGCGCGGCGATCGAGAGGAAGAAGTAGGTGATCAGCTGGACGAGGTAGACGGCTGTGCCGACTATGGCCAGACGCTGCTTCGACTCCTGTTCCGCCGGATCGAGTCGACGGGTTATGAGCCGGATCGTGAGACGCCCGACCCTGGGCACGAGGAACGCGAGGACGACGAGGATGGCGAGTTCGATACCGGGGTCGATGATCCACTGCCACCAACTGGACAGGATGTAGGAGAGGGGGAAGGACGGCATGGGGAACAGGGTAACGCGGTTGACGGGGTGGCTTCAGCGTCGGAGTGGTGGGTGATTTCTCACCCCTGGGCCATGGAGTGGCGTCGACCGGAAGGATCGGGGTTTGTGCCCCGAATCACTGGTGGCACGGTGTTCCGCTGGAACGGGTCCCGTCCCATCACGTGGACGGGGGTATGGGATGGGGTGGCGTAAGTTGCCGTAACCTACCGGGGCCTGTGTAACATCTCGTGACATGACCAACATTCGACTTGTACCCGTAAGCAGCCGGCGTTTGCCGTAACGGCCGTACAAGTCGTGAAGTCAAACGCCCTCGGCACCACCGCACAGACGGTGAGTGAACGGGGGTTTTGTTCATTCTCGCCCCTGTTGTCCCCGAAAACAACCGCCGGCACTCCCGGTGCCGGGGGCGGCGCCAGTACCCGCCTGATCGTAATTCACCGAGACCATTCCCAAAGGAGCCCGACGTCGTGAACGTGGCAGCTCGTCATCATCCCAGTCCCGCCATGCTGGCGAAGGACGCAGAACCGTCCGCCCCCGAGCGTATGACCGGAGCGCAGGCGATCGTCCGCTCACTCGAGGAACTCGGGGTGAATGTCGTATTCGGAATTCCGGGCGGTGCGATCCTGCCGCTGTACGATCCGCTCTACTCCTCGGAGAAGGTCCGGCATGTCCTCGTCCGGCACGAGCAGGGCGCCGGGCACGCCGCGGAGGGATACGCCCAGGCGTCCGGTGAAGTCGGTGTGTGCATCGCCACCTCCGGCCCCGGGGCGACGAACCTCGTCACGCCTCTCGCCGACGCACACCTCGATTCGGTCCCGGTCGTCGCCATCACCGGTCAGGTCGGCCACACCCTGCTGGGCACCGACGCCTTCCAGGAGGCCGATATCCGCGGCATCACGATGCCGGTGACCAAGCACAACTACATGGTCACGGACCCGAACCGGATCCCCGCCGCCGTGGCCGCGGCCTTCCATCTCGCCTCCACCGGTCGGCCGGGGCCCGTTCTCATCGACGTCCCGAAGGACGTCCAGAACGCCATGTGCGACTTCGTCTGGCCGCCCGAGATGTCGCTCGCCGGATACAAGCCCGTCACCACCCCGCACCACCGCCGCATCGAGGAGGCGGTCCGGATGATCGCAGCCTCCGAGCGCCCCTGCCTCTACATCGGTGGTGGTGTCATCAAGGCCGATGCGCACGCTGAATTGCTCGCCTTCGCCGAATACACCGGAATACCGGTCGTCACCACACTCATGGGGCTGGGTTCATTCCCTGACAGTCACCCGCAGCACATGGGTATGCCGGGGATGCACGGCAGCGTCTCGGCGGTTGCCACCATGCAACGCTCCGATCTGCTCATCACCATCGGTGCGCGCTTCGATGACCGGGTGACCGGTGACCTCGACAGCTTCGCCCCGGACGCCAAGGTGATACACGCCGACATCGACCCGGCCGAGATCTCGAAGATCCGCCACGCCGACGTCCCGATCGTCGGGGACGCCCGGGAAGTCCTGGACGCTCTGCTGACCATGTACCGCAAGCTTGAACTGGATCCTCCGGCAATCGACCGTTGGGTCTCCTACCTGAACGGGCTCCGTGACAGGTTCCCGCGTGGCTGGACGGGCAACGATGACGGCACGATCTCCCCCCAGTACGTCATCAACACACTGTCCAGGGAGGTCGGGCCGGACGCCATCTACTGTGCGGGCGTCGGTCAGCACCAGATGTGGTCGGCCCAGTTCATCGACTACGAGAACCCCCGTACCTGGCTCAATTCGGGTGGTCTCGGGACGATGGGTTACGCCGTACCCGCTGCGATGGGTGCGAAGGCCGGTATGCCGGACAAGGAGGTCTGGGCGATCGACGGCGACGGCTGTTTCCAGATGACCAACCAGGAGCTCGTCACCTGCGCCGTCGAGGGCTTCCCCATCAAGGTCGCGCTGATCAACAATGGGAACCTGGGTATGGTCCGTCAGTGGCAGACCCTGTTCTACGGGGGGCGCTACTCCAACACCCGACTGCGGAAGCAGGGCGAGTACGTGCCCGACTTCGTCAAACTCGCCGAGGCCCTCGGCTGCGAGGCGATCCGTGTCACCCGTGAGGAGGACGTGATCCCGGCCATCCGGCGAGCCCGAGAGATCAACGACCGTCCCGTCGTCATCGACTTCATCGTCGGTGAGGATGCACAGGTCTGGCCCATGGTCGCCGCCGGCCACTCCAACTCCGACATCCAGTACGCCAAGGATCTGCGTCCGCTGTTTGACGAGGGCTCGGCGGCGACTGCCCTGGCTGACGTCGAGAAGGCCATCGAGGACAACGCGAACGACGCCGCCAAGCACACCGAGGAGAAGAACTGATGTTCCCGAAGAACCGCTACATCCTGTCAGTCCTCGTCGAGGACGTCGACGGAATCGTCTCGCGGATCGCGGGACTGTTCACCCGTCGTGGCTACCCGATCGCATCCATCGTCTCCGCGATCACCGACGTCGACGGCATCAACCGCATCACCATCGTCATCGACGGGGAACTGGGCGATGAGCACACGATTGAGCAGATCACCAAACAGCTCAACAAGCTCATCCCCGTGCTCAAGGTCGTCCGTCTCCCGGAGGAGAGCACGGTCGCCCGGGCGCTGATGATGGTCAAGGTATCCGCGGATGCCGGCAACCGGCCGCAGATCGTCGACGCCGCGAACATCTTCCGGGCGCGGGTCATCGACGTCTCTCCCGACGCCGTGGTCATCGAGGCGACCGGAACCCCGGGCAAGCTCGAGGCGCTTCTCGACGTCCTCGCCCCGTTCGGCATCCGTGAGATGATCCAGTCCGGTGAGATCGCCCTCTGCCGTGGCCCCAGGACCATGGCCCCCGCCAGCGGACGCTGACCCCGACGGGGTGCCCGGACGTCGATCCCCTCCGTATGCCCCCATGCGGTACCTCCACAGTCCACGGGGTTCCGCGCGCAACCGCCCCATCCGGCACACCCGCCGCTGCACACGGGGAATGAACATCTAAGCTGGAACACATCGCATCCGATGCGTTTTTCGACCGATACATCTCAATTCGAGGAAAAGGAACACACAGCACCATGGCAATTGAAGTTCTCTACGACGATGACGCCGACCTGTCGATCATCCAGAACCGCAAGGTCGCGATCATCGGTTACGGTTCCCAGGGACACGCCCACGCGCAGTGTCTGCGGGACTCGGGTGTCGAGGTCTGCATCGGCCTCCGCGACGGCTCCAAGTCCGCGGTGAAGGCCCGTGAGGCCGGCTTCGAGGTCAAGTCGAACGCTGAAGCCTCCGAGTGGGCCGATGTGATCATGCTGCTCGCCCCCGACACCTCCCAGGCCCAGATCTTCACCGAGGACATCGAGCCCAACCTCGTCGACGGCAACGCCCTCTTCTTCGGTCACGGACTGAACATCCACTTCGATCTCATCGAGCCGGCCGACGGCATCACCGTCGCCATGGTCGCCCCGAAGGGCCCCGGCCACCTGGTGCGCCGTCAGTTCGTCGACGGCAAGGGCGTTCCCTGCCTCATCGCCGTCGACCAGGACCCCCGGGGCGAAGGTCACGACCTCGCGCTGTCCTACGCCGCTGCCATCGGAGGTGCCCGCGCCGGTGTCATCCCGACCACCTTCCGCGAGGAGACCGAGACGGACCTCTTCGGTGAGCAGGTCGTGCTCTGCGGTGGTCTCGAGTCCCTGATGATGCAGGGCTTCGAGGTTCTGACCGAGGCCGGTTACGCCCCCGAGATGGCCTACTTCGAGGTGCTCCACGAGATGAAGCTCATCGTCGACCTCATCTGGGAGGGCGGCCTCGCCAACATGAACTACTCGATCTCCGACACCGCCGAGTTCGGTGGATACGTGGCAGGTCCCCGCATCATCGATGCGGGCACCAAGGAGCGCATGAAGGAGGTCCTCTCGGACATCCAGGACGGCAGCTTCGTCAAGCGCCTCCTCGCCAATGTCGAGGGCGGCAACAAGGAGCTCGAGAGCATGCGTGCGAAGATCGCCGAGCACCCCATCGAGAAGACCGGTGTCAAGTTGCGTGACCTGATGAGCTGGGTCAAGAACCCGCTCGACGCCACCGCCTGATCCACCACCGGGCCGTTCCCGGCGCAGGAGTGTCCGACCCGCCCGCCAGCCGTCCACGACGGTTGGCGGGCGGGTCTTCTCTTCCGCTCCGGCCGCGTTCCCCGAACCCGGCCGGAGCGCGACCTGAAGGATGGAGCGATCGTGTGGGGGCGGAAAAAGGGGGTGATTCAGGGTTTCGATTTCCACTTCCTAGGAATGCTGGAGTAAGGGGCTGTTCGGGGGTGTCCGGGGTGCGGTACTGGCACCTGCCGCGTTGTTCCGCCTTCGGCAGGCAGGGGGGCGGACGCTGGCGGTACACGACATTCACGTCCGTTGAATTGTCCATGGTACGGGGTGCGGATGCAGTACTGACGGCACGGGTACCACTGCGGCGTCGTCCGGTATCCGGTGGCGGGCCGGGTGGGGGGCGGGGTGATCTGGGGGTGTTTGACCAGCTGAGATGCCCCCGCGCACGAGACGACGCGGTACGGGGCGGGGATTACGTGGCGGGATCGGTGACGCCCGTGTGGGGGCGTTGACAGCTAACAGAACGCTCGTACTGTAAGGGTAGCCTTCCGAAACAGTGTGGGGTGCGGAACCGATGACCGGCCCGCCCGAGGCTGCCCCACCAGAAAGGTATGTACCCCGTGACCACGAACCGCACCGAAGTGCAGCAGATGGCGGACTTCGCCGCCAGCGCCAGACTCGAGCAGATGTCACCGGAGGCGCTGGAACAGCTGAAGATCCGCGTCCTCGACACCCTCGGCGTCGCTGTCGGCGCGCTGGACTCCGACGTTCTCGTCGCCATCCGTTCGCTCAACGACGATCTCGGCGGCAACGGACAGGCCACCCTCATCGGTGGCGGAAAGACGGCCGCCGACCTCGCGGCATTCCACAACTCCGCGGCGTCCCGATACCTCGACTTCATGGACGCGTACCTCGCCAAGGGGGAGACCAACCATCCCTCCGACAACATGGGTGCCGTCCTCGCCGCGGCCGAGGTCGCCGGCGCATCAGGCCGGGACTTCCTCACCGCCTTCGCCGTCGCCTACCAGATCCACACCCGGCTCTCCGACGTCGCGCCGGTGCGTGCCCTCGGCTTCGACCACACCACCCAGGGTGCCTTCGCGGCGGGTGCATCCGCCGCACTCGCCCTCGGCCTCGATGCCGACGGCATCGCCAACGCGGCCGCGATGACCGCCACCGCCAATGTCGCGCTGCGCGTCACCCGCACCGGTAACCTCTCCCACTGGAAGGGGCTGGCCTACCCGCACACCTCCAAGGAGGGCATGTTCTACGCCCTCCTCGCTGGCAAGGGAATCACCGGACCCGAGGCGGTGTTCGAGGGGAACAAGGGCTTCAAGGCGCTGGCCGGCGACTACGAGCTCGACTGGTCGAAGGAGGACCTCGAGTCCGTCACCCGCACCATCATCAAGAAGTACAACGCCGAGATCCACTCCCAGTCCGCCCTCGAGGCGGCCCTCGAGCTCAAGAGGAAGCACGACTTCGATCCCTCCGAGATCAGGGAGGTGCGTCTGACCACCTTCGACGTCGCCTACTCCATCATCGGCGGCGGTGAAGAGGGTGACAAGCGCTCCATCCGCACCAAGGAGGAGGCCGATCACTCCCTTCCCTGGATGCTCGCGGTGACGATCCTCGACGGGGAGCTCAATCCCGCACAGTATGAGCCGGAGCGCATCGTCGCCGACGATGTGCAGACGCTGATGGGAAAGGTCACCATCACCCCGTCGGACGAGTTCTCCGACCGGTTCCCGAACGAGATGCCCGCCGACCTCGTCATCGTCATGAACGACGGTACCGAGTACCACGCCGTGGAATCCGCCTACGACGGCTTCCACTCCCAGCCGCTCGACTGGGACGGCGCGGTGGCGAAGTTCACCGCACTGGCCGAGCCCTTCACCGACGAGGCCCTGCGCACCGAGATCTGCGACACCGTCCACCGGCTCGATGAGGTCGCCGAGATCTCCGAGCTGACCGACCTGCTGGCCCGGGTCTCCACGACCCGCTCCTGACACCGCACCACCGACAGAAAGGCACCACCATGTCCAACGCGATTGACTTCGACGTCTCCTTCAACTTCGTCCCCCGCGCCAAACGACCCGCCAAGCCCCGCTCCTACGGCATGACCGAGGTCCGCGCGCCCTACTACGACACCTTCGGCACCCGTCACCTCCAGGACGTGTTCGACATGGCCGGCCAGTGGGTGGACGGCATCAAGTGGGCCGGTGGCTCCTTCGCACTGTGCCCCACCGAGCAGGTCCGGAAGTTCTCCGACATCGCCCACGAGAATGACGCCTACGTCTCCTCCGGCGGCTGGATCGAGACGGTCCTGCGCTACGGCGACGACGCCGTCGACCACTACCTCAGGGAGGCCAAGGAGGTCGGCTTCGACGTCATCGAGATCTCGACCGGCTTCATCATGCTCCCGACCTCGGGTCTCGAGCGCCTCGTCGAGAAGGTCGTCAAGGCCGGCCTGAAGGCCAAGCCCGAGCTGGGTATCCAGATCGGCTCCGGTGGCGACTCCTCCGAGGCCGAGCTCGCCGCTGAGGGGGCCAAGGACATCGGGGACCTCATCGACCGCGGCAAGCGTGCACTCGACGCCGGGGCGTCGATCATCATGATCGAGTCCGAGGGCATCACCGAGAACGTCCGGGAGTGGAACACCGGCGCCGCCGCCTCCATCATCAACGGGCTCGGCCTCGAGAACGTCATGTTCGAGGCCGCCGACGGTCCCGTGTTCGAGTGGTACGTCAAGAACTACGGCAACGAGTGCAACCTGTTCGTCGACCACTCGCAGGTCCTGCAGCTCGAGGGTCTGCGTCAGAACATCTGGGGCAACAAGTCCACCTGGGGTCGCGTGATCAACCCCCACTGATCCATCCGTTCGAACGGTCACTGAACCCCGCCGCACCGTCATGTACACACGACGGTGCGGCGGGGTTCCTGTCGCCGCGGATCACGTTGCCCGGTGAGATGGGGTGCCGGGGTACGCCAGTGGCGGTATCACCGGGCCGTGGTCCGGTCCGTGGAGCCATCCCCGCCGCGGACCCGGGAGTGGCTGTGTATCGGGGGTGTAGTTCGGGGGTGTTCCCGAGGTGATACAAAAGTAACCGGAATTCGTTTCAGGTAAGTCGACACTTAGTTCTTTGCCCATGTGGAAAGGCCTTTTACGTGCCACCACATTCGAAATTGTCCCGGATTTGGCAGCTGTTTCCGCTGCTTAACGCCAACACGTTTTCAATAAGGTTTCAATAAGGGGTCTGCAGGACTAGTGTTCAAGACATGAGCGAGAGCACGAGAACCGGGGACCATCACGAACACGGTCATGAACACGGCCACGATTGCGCCGGACACGATCCCGGGATGCACGACCACGGGCACGACCACGGTCAGGGGGAGGACCACGCCGGGCACGACCACTCCGGCCACGACCACGGCCACGGACATGATCACGGTCACGGCGGACACGCACACGCCCACGCGCCGAAATCCCTCAAAGCGCTGATCGGTGTCATCGTCCTGACCACCACGATCTTCCTCGCGGAGGTCATCTTCGGCCTGTTGTCCGGCTCCCTGGCGCTGCTCGCCGACGCCGCCCACATGCTCTCCGACTCGGCGGGCCTGGTCATCGCCCTGGTGGCGATCCTCATCGGCAGGCGGGCGGCCACGTCCTCCGCCACCTTCGGGTTCCGCCGCATCGAGGTCATCGCTGCGGCCGTCAACGCGCTCTCCGTCGGGGCGATCTCGATCTGGATCGTGGTCGAGGCGATCAAGCGACTCGGCGGACACGGGCACATCGACACGACGATGATGCTCATCGTCGCGGTCATCGGTTTCGTCGCCAACGGTGGCTCCGCGCTCCTGCTCGTCCGCCGCCAGCACGACAGCATGAACATGCGCGGTGCCTACCTCCACGTTCTCTCGGACATGCTCGGCTCGGTCGCCGTCATCATCGCGGGCCTCATCGTCCGGGCGACCGGCTTCATCCTCGCCGACACCATCGCCTCCGTCGTGATCGCCGCGATCATCCTCCCCCGGTCGATGCGCCTGCTCCTCGACGCCACCCGGGTGCTGATGGAACGGGTCCCCGGGAACGTCGACCTCGACGAGATCCGCGGGAGACTGGGGGAGATTCCCGGTGTCGAGACCGTCCACGATCTCCACGTGTGGACGATGGACGGCAGCGAGCTCATCGCAACCTGCCATCTCGTCATCGATCCGGACCGGGTCGAGTCCGGCTGCGACGTCCTCGACATCGCGAACCGCAGCCTGGAGAAGGTCGGCGTCACCCACGCCACGATCCAGATCGAAACCGCGCACCACGCCGATCACGAGGCGGACGTCCACGACTGACGCCCGGCTCCACATCCCACACCCCGGCCCCGGGACGGACACGGTTCCGTCACCGGGGTTTCACGCACCGGTAGCGCACATGTAGACAAAGCCCGATAGAGTCGTCGACATGGGTTTCACCACACCGAGCTACGACCTCACCGATCTGTTCGCCCGCATCGACCGCGGCGATATCCAACTACCCGACTTCCAGCGGGACTACAGCTGGAACGTCGACCGCATCCGGTCCCTGATCGTGACGGTGCTGCGCGGCTACCCGATCGGTTGCCTCATGGCGTTGGACACCCGGAACGAACCGATGAGGTTCCGCCCCCGCCCACTCGCCGGGGCGCCGGACACCGGGCGGAACCCGGGCATGCTGATCCTCGACGGACAGCAGCGTCTCACCACCCTCTACCACTGTCTGCGCGGCGACGGACTCGTCGACACCGTCGACTTCCGCAACAAGCGCATCCGACGCCGGTTCTACGTCGACGTGGACAAGGCCGTGTCCGAGGACATCATGCCCGACGAGGCGGTGCTCTCCATCGACGCGGACGGTGAGATCAAGTCCCACTACGGCCCGAAGATCCCGGGCGGCATCCCGGACCGGGAGACCGCCCGCGCCCACGGCCTGGTTCCGGTCTCCGCGCTGCTCGAGGACGAGGGCACCGACATGCTCTTCGACTTCGTCGAGGGGGCAGATGCCGTCACCCGTGAGCGGGTCAAGCGGTTCAACAACACCGTGGCGAAGCCGCTCGTGCGGTACTCCGTCCCGATCATCCGGCTCGACCGGGAGACCGCCCAGGGCGGCGTCGGCTCGATCTTCTCCCAGGCCAACTCGGCGGGACTCCAGATGGACGTGGTCGACCTGCTCACCGCCGTCTTCGCCAGCGAGGACCCCGACTTCCGGCTCTCCGACTCGTGGCGGGAGATCGAGGAGGCGCTGCGGGAGCACCCCGTCCTCGACGGCGTCGACCGCACCGCGTTCTTCACCGCGGTCACCCTCCTGACCACCGCGGGGAAGGGGCATGCGAGTGGACACCGCGAGGACATCCTCCGGCTCACCCTCGCGGACTACGCTCCCGCCGCGCAACGCACCGTCGACGCCTTCATCTCGGCGGCCGAGTTCCTGGAGGCACGGTGCATATCCGACACCACCCGGATCCCCTACGCGGCACAGATCACCCCACTCGCGGTGATCCTCTCCCTGCTCGGTGAGACCCCCGAGGTGTTCCGCTGCAGCGCGGCCGTCGACCGGCTCAACCGGTGGTTCTGGTCCGGCGTCTTCGGCGAACTCTACGGTTCCGCCTCCGTCGTCGTCCGCACCGGCAGGGACGTCAACCAGGTGACCCCCTGGGTGCGGGCCGCACTCGACGGAGAATCCGAGGTGCCCGAGCCGGCATCCATCAGCGACGCCCGTTTCGTCGAGTCCCGGCTGCTCAGCGTCGGCCCGGAGTCCGGCGTCTGGAAGGGCACCCACGCCCTGCTCATGGGCCGCGGCGCCAGGGACTGGCGCACCGGTGACCGGTTCGACGCGCAGAACCTCGTGGAGGACGAGGAGGGCTTCCACCCGATCTTCCCGCCGCGGTACTGCCGTCGGACGGGGGTCAACCAGATGCTGGCCGACAGTGTGCTCAACCGTTCGCCCCTGAGCCGCCGGACGGAGATGGTCATGGACGGGGCGGAACCGGCCAGGTACCTCGCCCGTGTGCAGTCGAAGTCGCTCATGGACGACGACGAGTTCGACGCCGTCCTCGCGAGCCATCTCCTCGATCCGCGGGTCCTCCGCAACGCCTGCTCCGACGACTTCTTCGCCGACCGCCGTACCCGGTTGCTCAAGATGATCGAGGAGGCGATGGGCAAGGGCGCGATCCACGACGTCGACGAGGCGAACCTCGGCGGTGGGGAGGAGGGCCCCGACGCGTTCGCCACCACCGGCAACGCCGCTGCCGCCGATGACGGTGCCGCCGACTGCGGTGACGGCGAAGGTGCAGCGCACCCCGGGGAATCCGGGGAAAGCGACACCTCCCGGGATGAGGATCCGCAGGTCGCCGATTCCTGACGCGCGGGGCCGCACGGTAGAAGCAGGGGGTCGTCTCCTAGTATTTTGAGGCGACCGCACTGATCCTACGAGAGAGGCGACTGAGCCCCATGCCCCACGACCGCAGCACCCCGACCCCGAACCGGCGGCGCATGATCTCGCTCCTCTGCGGGGTGGTGCTCACCGGCACCGGGCTCATCGCCTGCTCCGTCGAGGGATCCGGCGATCGGGTATCCGATCAGAGCAACGCACAGTCGTCCCCGGCGCAGGGCCGGAAGCCCGTCGCCGAGCGCTACGGCACCGAACCGCGCGTCCTGTCCGACGCGGACCGCTCCGGCATCGAGGTCAGTGAACTGTTCTTCCCCGACGCGCCCGCCGCCGTCATCGCGACACCGGAACCCGCGGCGCAGCAGCGTGGTGCGAGCATCGCCCTCGCTGCCGGGCTGCCCTTGCTCACCGCCACCGGGACCAACGGTCCGGCACTGGCCGCCGAGATCGAACGACTCGGTGCAGGGGAGGTCCTCGCCGTCGGCGGTGCCGCGGTTGAGCTGCCGGAGACCGTCACCGTCCACACCGACGACGGAACCCCCGCCGCATTCGAGGCGCTCACCGGAAGAACCCCGAACCCCGTCACCCCGGACAACACGCCCGTCGGACTCCTCCGGCAGATCACCGCACTCAACGCCGGGGACCTGCTCGGCGCGGCCTCCGCGGAGGACCCCGCCGTCGCGGACACCGGCGCGGAGAACCCGACCGGCACGGAGACAGCGGTCGGTACCGAACCGGATTCACCGACACCGTCCGGCGGGAACCTCGACCGGCTGCCCAACCGCCACGGGGACAATGAACGGGCGCCCCTCGTCCTAGCCGCCCCCGGCACCGGGATCGCCGCCGTGGCCACCGCCCGCGCCGCCGGAGCGGACGTCGAGGTCCTCGAATACGCCGATCCCCGCGTGAGCGAGCATTCCCTCGAGCTGATCCGAGGTCTGGACGGAGAGCCTGTCATAGCACTCGGCCAGCTGTTCGGCGACTCGGAACACTTCACCCGCACCACGGAGCTGGCCCGCACCGTCACCGCGGAACAGCCCGGTGGGGGACAACTCGTGTTCCCGGGTCGGCGAATGGTCGCCTACTACGGACACCCCTCCGGCGGAGCACTGGGGATCATGGGGGAGCGGACCCCCGGGGAATCCGTCGCCCACCTCAACGAACTCGTCGAGCAGTACGCGTCGCTGTCCGGGGAACCCGTGATCCCCGCCTTCGAGATCATCGCCACCGTCGCCTCCGGCTCACCCGGGCCGGACGGCGACTACTCCAACGAAGCCGATCCGGAGGAACTGCGGCCCTACATCGACGCCATCACCGACGCCGGCGGCTACGCCGTACTCGACCTCCAGCCCGGCCGCGCCCGGCTCATCGACCAGGCGAAGATCTACACCGAACTGCTGAAACTCCCGAACGTGGGCCTGGCGCTGGACGCCGAATGGAAACTCGGCCCCGACGAGGTGCCGCTGCAGCAGGTGGGCCACGTCCAGGCGGACGAGGTCAACGAGGTCGCCGACTGGCTGGCCGAGCTCACCGCGGACAACAACCTCCCGCAGAAGGCGTTCGTGCTGCACCAGTTCCAGCTCCAGATGATCCGCGACCGCGAGACCATCGACCTCGAGCACCCGGAACTCGCGTTCGTCCTGCACGCCGACGGACACGGAACCGCCGGCGACAAGTTCGCCACCTTCGACGCACTCCGGCAGGATCTGGATCCCCGCTACTTCATCGCCTGGAAGAACTTCATCGACGAGGACACCCCGATGTTCACCCCGGAGCAGACGATGGAGATCACCCCCCGTCCCTGGTTCGTCAGCTACCAGTGAACGCCCGTTTCGCAGGCACCGGAGCCGCAGGTTCGGTGAGGGAAACTGTGTTGTGTGTCACCAAACGTTCCGCCGTGGGTACCCGCGGTGGACACACGGACAGCACGGTCTAGACTGAAGCGCAGTCGCACGCCACATTTTGCCGGCGTGGACCCGCCCCGGGCCGACGCGGTCGTGCCTGCCCGGACGCGGACGCAACCAGCACTCCAGGAGTAAGAACGTGAGCCAGAATGGCCGCCCGGTAGTACTCATCGCAGACAAGCTCGCACAGTCCACCGTCGACGCCCTCGGCGACGGCGTGGAGGTGCGCTGGGTCGACGGACCCAACCGACCCGAGCTGCTCGCCGCAGTCGGCGACGCCGACGCCCTGCTCGTCCGTTCCGCGACCACCGTCGACCGTGAGGTCCTCGAAGCGGCGAAGAACCTGACCATCGTCGGCCGCGCCGGCGTCGGTCTGGACAACGTCGACATCGCGGCCGCCACCGAGCGCGGCGTCATGGTGGCCAACGCCCCGACCTCCAACATCCACTCCGCCTGCGAGCACGCCATCTCGCTGCTGCTGTCCACCGCCCGCCAGATCCCCGCCGCCGACGCCACCCTGCGCGACGGCGAGTGGAAGCGCTCCTCCTTCAAGGGCGTCGAGATCTTCGGCAAGACCGTCGGCATCGTCGGCTTCGGCCACATCGGCCAGCTCTTCGCCCAGCGCCTCGCCGCCTTCGAGACCACCGTCATCGCCTATGACCCCTACGCCAACCCCGCGCGCGCCGCGCAGCTCGGCGTCGAGCTCGTCGAGCTCGAGGACCTCATGGGCCGCAGTGACTTCGTGACGATCCACCTCCCCAAGACCAAGGAGACCGCCGGCATGTTCGACGCCGAGCTGCTCGCCAAGGCCAAGAAGGGACAGATCATCATCAACGCCGCCCGCGGCGGTCTCGTCGACGAGCAGGCGCTCGCCGACGCCATCACCTCCGGCCAGATCCGCGGCGCAGGCTTCGACGTCTACTCCTCCGAGCCCTGCACCGACTCGCCCCTGTTCGGTCTCAGGGAGGTCGTGGTCACCCCGCACCTGGGTGCCTCGACCGTCGAGGCCCAGGACCGCGCCGGCACCGACGTCGCCGACAGCGTGCTCAAGGCGCTCGCCGGCGAGTTCGTCCCCGACGCCGTGAACGTCTCCGGCGGCCGCGTCGGTGAAGAGGTCGCCCTCTGGCTCGACCTCTCCCGCAAGCTCGGCCTCGTCGCCGGCGAACTCCTCGACACCGCCCCGGTCGCCCTCGAGGTCACCGCACGCGGCGAGCTGTCCACCGAGAAGGTCGACGCCCTCGGCCTGTCCGCCATGCGTGGACTGTTCTCCTCGATGATCGACGAGCAGGTCACCTTCGTCAACGCCCCCCGCATCGCCGAGGAGCGTGGCGTCGAGGTCACCGTCAACACCGAGAGCGAGGCGGTCAGCCACCGCTCCGCCGTCGAGGTCAAGGCCATCGCCTCCGACGGCTCCACCGCCACCGTCGTCGGTACCCTCGCCGGCCTCGACCGCGTGGAGAAGATCGTGCGCCTCAACGGCCGCGGACTCGACATGCGCGCCGAGGGCCGCAACCTGTTCCTCCACTACACGGACCAGCCCGGCGCACTGGGCAAGGTCGGCACCCATCTCGGTGGCGAGGGCATCAACATCGTCGCCGCCGCACTGTCGCAGGACGCCTCTGGTGAGGGCGCGACCCTGATCCTCCGCGTCGACGCCGAGGTGCCCGAGAAGATCGTCGAGGCCATCAGCGCCGATCTCGACGCAACCGCCTTCCAGGTCGACTTCGGGGCCTGATAGATCGGTCGTTCGACGAACCGCCACCCCGCCGTTTCTTCCCCTTGATGGGGGTGCCGGTGAGGTGGCGGTTCTTTCGTGTCCTGTGTCTGCATCGTCGATGCCACGGATGCGTACTCGCCCAAGATACCCGTTGGTTGTCCGTTTTTCGCTGACCGAACCAGTTTCCATGCTCTTCAGTCCCGGAAATCAGAGGGTAGAGTAGGTGACCATGACTGAAACGGTATCGGGCCTCGAACTACGCACCGCTGTCGGATCGTTCCCCTCCGGGGTGACGGTGGTGACCACCCATTCCGAGGGGAAAGACATTGGGCTGACAGTCAGCGCCTTCGCGTCACTGTCCCTCGAACCCGCAATGGTGGTCGTGTGCATCGAGAACAAGTCCAAATCATTGCCGCACCTGGCTGTCGGCCGTGAGATCGGCATCTCGGTGCTCGCGTCGGATCAGCTCGAACTGGCGGTGCAGTTTGCTCGACACGTGGACGACCGTTTTGCGGGTGTGGAGATCGAACGACGGGGGGAGATTGGTGTGCCCTTTGTCAAAGGTGCTGTGGCGTGGTTCCTGGGGGTGGTAGATTCGTGGTATGAAGGTGGGGACCACACTATCCTAACTATCAAAGTCACAAAATCGGACCAGAACTCAGAATCTTATCCTCTAAGTTATTTTAGAGGACATTTAATGCGTGACAAGAGTTTTGACAATAGCGAAAGGATCTAGGTGAGTATGGAAAACATTTGGGTTGAGAATCTGCAGCTTCCTGTCGGCCAAGGTGGTTTTCAGGCAGGGAGAATATGTAGAAATTATTCTAGCAATAGCGAGCATGTAGGCGCTGATTATGAGCAATTGTTTACTTGGGTGTACGATTGTGGCTCCACTGCAACGAAACCGAAGTGTAAAAAAGGAAAAAATACACCAGAAAAGTGGAGCCGTTCAAAAAACATAGAGCAATCGATAAATTTACTTAAAGAAACATTCTGTAATACCAAATTAAATCCAGAAATTAACGTTCTCTTTTTAAGTCACTTTGATTTCGACCATATAAGTGGCTTAAGGCAACTTCGTGAAGAATTTGATATTCGGTCAATCGTAGTGGCACCTTATTCCAGAAGAGATGTTTTGTTCTCGCTGCTAGATCTATTGGAACGAGGTGAACGTTCAATATTTACTGATGGCGATTTTATACACTATTGTGTTGATCGAAGTGGATGGCTTCGGGAAAAAATAATCAGCCGTGAAGGTAGCGAGTCGGACGACTCGGAAACAGTTTTTACTGTTGCTGACAGTAATAGCGATGAACGGAATGACGATGGTTTTGTTAAGGTAGATTTCGATTTTACATCGGGGACTGTGTTGTCTCGGAAAAATCTGGGAGAGTCGATTGGACGATCTCTCAAGGAGACTGGTTCAGCTACTGTCCTCTTGTCCGATGCTAGATCAAAAATACTGACACCGCTATGGTCGTTTTTTGCGTTCATTGAGGGGCGTCATAAAAGCTCTTTTGAAAAAATGAGAAGTGACGACACTAAAACGAAAGAATTTTCTAATTTACTAAGTGAATTAGTAGAATTATCACATCTAAATATAGCGGGCAGTGCAATAAAAACGAAAATTGTCGATTATCTTGAAGAAAAGGAAAAAGTATCCGTCAATAAAAAGACTGTTCACAATGAGCATTCCTTAATAGTTCTGAGTTTCCCGTTGTTTACTATTGCTGGAGTGCAGTTAACCTCATTTGCTAGAGGCGGAGAAGAAAGAGCGGGGAATATTCAGCATCTAATTTCCGTTGGTCTTGCGAGCGATGATTGTTACAGTAATTTTGACGACAAAATAGAAGAAACTTACTCTGACGTTCTGGAGTTGTTTTTCCCAGGTGCGCCAGTTCCTGCTTCTATCTTTCGGGAAATGATTGCCCAAAAAGTTGTGGAGTTTGGAGTTTCTGGTCACCCTGCTCAGGAGAGTGACTTCGAAGGTTGGGTAGTGAAAAACACTATGCTACTGAAACCTAGGTCGGACGATCTTGGGCTATCCTTCTTGTATACTGGCGACTCGAATTTAGGAGACGATGAAAAGTGTAAGAAATTGCAAGAAAGTATTATCTCAAGGCTTGGAAGTCTGAAGATGAGTTTTGAAAAAAATTGCCTTACTGGACCTATGGATGTTCCAGCGAATGCTTCTGTCTTTGTGCTTGATCTTCCTCATCATGGAGCGCGTAAAGATGGTTGTAGGGAACTTTTTACTGTATTTGATCCTTTAGTTTATTTTGCTAGTTTTGGAATTGGAAATCAACATAAACATCCTTCAGGCGAATTGATATCGGACACTTCGGCTGGGAACAAGTTTTATTTCCCCGTCACTCAGGAATCTTGGTTTCGGTTGCGCTCTGTCTCTGTGTCCTCCTAGCCTGTGTCGTTGATTTCGCCGTTTGTTGGATCGGGGTCAATGTAGTATTGGTGCTTCTTCTGGGGGTGTCGGAGTAGTTCTCGCAGCGGTGCCTCCAGATAGCATGTGTATTTATTTACGTTGGTCTCCACTTTATTATTGAGTATTGGTGATTCTCTCCGTTTTGCCGTTGGGATTGGTGTGACGGAGTAATTTCTCTGAGTTGTGCGAGAAGCACCTGGTGAAAGCTCAAGATATTCTTGGGGCGCCTATGGAAGGTCTGACGGTCTATTTTTTTAGTTTATCTTTGAGTGGTTTAATTTTCCGTTGGAGTAGGTCAGTGTTTGTTGAGTGTTTTGGGTACGAAATTCGCCAATTTATTATACTATATCCCTAGATCAAATCGGGGCTCTGAATGGATAACCAAAGGGGGTCTGACTGGTCCTAAGATGAGTGTTCCGAAATTGATATTCCCAATACTTACGTTATGGACGAGTATGTGCTTAGGGGGTAATCTCTTTGATTAACTGTCTTGTTATTTTTAATCTTTTTCGGTCATGTCGCGTCTGTATGTAGGTACACTGTCTAGATAATAATTCGGGATTCAGGTTTACGTGGGTTTTTCCTAGCAGCGCCCTCTTACATAGTGTTTTGCCGCAGTCAGCTACATCAAAAGCCGGGAGTCCATGCCAGAACTGACCTAACCGATCTCCACTAGAACCTGTCCGCCCTGCACGGATTCGCCGACACTGACGGGGAGGGATGCGACGGTTCCGCCTGCGGGCGCGGTGATCTCGGTTTCCATCTTCATGGCCTCGAGGACGAGGAGAACCTGGCCCTGCTCGATGGTGTCGCCCTCGTTGATCAGGACCTTGGACACGCTGCCGGCCAGGGGAGCGACGACCGCGTTCGAGGACACGCCCTGGACGGATGCGGTGGTCGGTGCCGCCGGGGTGTTGACGGGGCTCGAGCCCATGGAGATCACGGGACCGAGGGTCCGCTGCTCCTCCTCGACCTCCACATCGACGGAGTAGGCGACGCCGTTGACGGTGACCTTGAGTTTCATGTGCGGTGTGCTCCTTTGGGGGCGATCAGCTGGGTTTCGGCGGCGCGGGTTTCGGTGCGCCCGGGTGGGGTGTTGTCGGTCGGGTTACATCTGGGTGCGGTGGTGGATCTGGGCCGCGCGGCGTCCCTGCTGGGCCCAGGTGCGGTGCCGGTGGAAACGGACGGCGCGGACCTTGCCGGAGTTACCGAGGTAGGCGGACACCGCGGCGGAGATCGCCATGAGGATGTCGTCGGGGATCTCGACGTCGGAACGGCGCCGGAGTTCGTCGAGTTCCCGCTCGAGCTGGTCGATCCGCCTGCTCATGGTCTTGAGCGTGTCCTCGGTGACCTTGAGTCGTGCTTCGAGGTCGTCCCGGTCGGCGGGGTTCGGCGTGGTGCCGCTCACTGTGTTCTCCTGTGGGCTGGGTGCGGGGTTGTTCGGGGCGCTGTGCTTGTGGGGTGTGTGGTTTACACCGGTCCGAGGCCGTGCTTCTTAGCGGGCCGGTGTACCCGCTTGTTGGCCAGCAGTTCGAGGGCGTGGGCGATCTCCCGGCGGGTGTCGGCGGGGTCGATGATCTCGTCGACCAGCCCGCGGCTGGCGGCCATGTACGGCGAGGAGAAGGTGTCCCTGTATTCCTGGACGAGTTCCGCGCGGCGTGCCTCGGGGTCGTCGGCCGCGGCGATCTCGCGGCGGAAGACGACGTTGACGGCGCCTTCGGCACCCATGACGGCGATTTCGGCGGTGGGCCAGGCGAAGACCTTGTCCGCTCCGAGGTCCTTGGAGCACATCGCGACGTAGGCGCCGCCGTAGGCCTTGCGCAGGACGATGGTGATCTTCGGGACGCTGGCTGCGGAGTAGGCGTAGAGGACCTTGGCGCCGTGGCGGATGATGCCGCCGTGTTCCTGGGAGACGCCGGGCATGAAGCCGGGGACGTCGACGAGGGTGACCAGGGGGATGTTGAAGGCGTTGCAGAAGCGGATGAACTTGCAGGCCTTGTCGGAGGAGTCGATGTCGAGCACGCCGGACATGACGCTGGGCTGGTTGGCGATGAACCCGACGGTCCGGCCGATCATGCGGCCGAAACCGACGACCAACGAGCGGGCGAAGCCGGCCTGGACCTCGAGGAAGTCACCGTGGTCGACGATGCGTCCGATGACGTCGCGGACGTCATAGCCGCGGCGGCCGTCGACGGGGACGATGTCGCGGAGGGCGGGGTCGGATTCGACGATTTCGTCGGGGTTGACCAGCGGCGGTTCCTCGGTGTTGTTCTGCGGCAGGAAACTCAGCAGTTTCTGCGTGATGAGGATGGCCTGCTCGTCGTCCTCGGCGATGAAGTCGATGTTGCCGGCCTTGGACATGTGCGAATCGGCGCCGCCGAGGAACTCGGCGGTGACGTCCTCACCGGTGACGGTCTTGATGACTCCGGGCCCGGTGATGAACATGTTGGCCTTGCGGGTCTGGATGACGAAGTCCGTCAGTGCGGGGGAGTAGGCCGCGCCGCCGGCGCAGGGGCCGGCGATGATGGAGATCTGCGGCACGAGGCCGGACAGCAGGACGTTGTTGTAGAACACCTTCCCGTACCCGGAGAGCGAGCCGATGCCCTCCTGGACGCGCGCTCCGCCGGAGTCGTTGATCAGGACGAAGGGGGTGCCGGTGGTGGCGGAGGCCTGCATCATCGCGGCCACCTTGTTGGACTGTTCCTCGCCGGCGGAGCCGCCCATGACGGTGAAGTCCTGGGAGGCGACGTGGATCGGGCGGCCGTAGACGGCGCCGGACCCGGTGACCACGCCGTCGGCGGGCAGGGTCGCCTTGTCCAGTCCGAAGTGGGTGGAGCGGTGGGTGGTGAAGGCCCCGGTCTCCTGGAAGGTGCCCTCGTCGATGAGCAGGTCGACGCGTTCGCGGGCGGAGAGCTTGCCGCGTTCGTGCTGGGCCTCGATCTTCTTCTCTCCGCCGCCGGCGAAGACCTTCGCCCGACGTTCGGCGAGTTCGGTCAGGCGGGTGTCCATGTTGTCTTGCGCCATCGGACTATCGTGCTCCTTCGTGCTGGGGTGGTGCAGGGGGATGGGGGAGAGCTCTACGCGGGTTCGACGCGGACGGTCTGGCTGCGGCCGCCGACGGAGACCCGGTAGGTGATCGGTTCGCGCACGGCCGAGGCGCCCTCCTTGGCGGCCTGCTTCTCGGCCTCGAGCTGTTCCTTCGTCTTGCCGACGGACTTCGGGCCCTCGTCGCGGGTGGTGAAGAATCCGGGGGCGACGCCGGGGAACAGGGCGTTGGTCATCACGTCCTCGTCGGAGCCGTCGGCTCCCTCGAGGGCCGCGGCCTGCTCGACGAGTTCGTCCCACTCGGGGTCGAGGAGGTCCGCCGGGCGGCAGGTGATGGGTTCCTTCTTGGTCTGGTTCTTGGCCTGCTCGATGAGTTCCGGGTTGCGCTCACCGATGCACTCGCCGTAGTAGCCGAGCATGAGGTCGGCGAACTCGGCGGTCAGGACCTTGTACCGGCCCATGAGCACGTTGAACACGGCCTGCGTACCGACGATCTGGGAGCTCGGGGTCACCAGCGGCGGGTAGCCGGCGTCCTTGCGGACCACGGGGACCTCCCGCATGACCTCGTCGATGCGGTCGCCCGCGCCCTGTGCCTTGAGCTGGGACTCCATGTTGGACAGCATGCCGCCGGGGATCTGGGAGAGGAAGATGTTGGTGTCCACCAGTGTCTTCGACTCGAACTCGGCGTACTTGGGGCGGACTTCCTTGAAGTGGTCGCGGATCGTGATGAGCCGCTCCATGTCGAGGCCGGTGGTGTAGTCGGTGCCCTCGAGCATCTCGACGAGGGACTCGGTGGGGTTGTGTCCCGGGCCGAGCGACATCGACGATATCGCGGTGTCGACGACGTCGGCGCCGGCCTCGATGGCCTTCATCAGGGTCACCAGGGTGACGCCGGTGGTGGAGTGGCAGTGGACGTTGATCTGCGTGTCCTCGCCGTAGGTTTCCTTGATGCCGCGGATGATGTCGTAGGCGGGCTGCGGTTTGAGCAGCGCGGCCATGTCCTTCAGGGCGATGGAGTCCGCGCCCATGTCCAGCAGGCGTCCCGCCTGTTCGACGTAGCCCTCCACGGTGTGCAGCGGGGAGACGGTGTAGCAGATCGTGCCCTGGGCGTGCTTGCCGACGTTCTTCACCGCGGCCATGGCGTGCTCGAGGTTCCGGGGGTCGTTGAGGGCGTCGAACACGCGGAAGATGTCCATGCCGTTCTCCGCGGACAGTTCCACGAACTTGTCCACCACCATGTCCTCGTAGTGGCGGTAGCCGAGCAGGTTCTGGCCGCGGAGCAGCATCTGGAGTTTCGAGTTGGGCAGCAGCTTGCGGAAGGTGCGCAGCCGTTCCCAGGGGTCCTCGTTGAGGAAGCGGATGCAGGCGTCGAACGTCGCCCCGCCCCAGCACTCAACGCTCCAGTACCCGGCCTTGTCGATGTCCTCGCAGATGCCCGTCATGTCCTCCATGGCCATGCGGGTGGCCATCAGGGACTGGTGTGCATCGCGCAGTGCTACTTCTGTCACGCCGATCTTCCGAGGGTTCATGACCTCCAAGATACTGATGTAACGCGGAATGCGGAGGGGTATCGAATGTGGCGACGGACACCCCCGTCTTGTTTGGTCGGGCGTAATCGGAAGTTTACGGGCCGTTCGTCGGGAATGTCGTGGTAGACGCCGCGAAGCCACCCTGTCCAGCGTGCGGGCCATCAACTGTGTGTTGCATCACATGATGTGGGAGGTGGCCGACACAGGGCATGCGGGTGTCGCCTAACGCTCGATCGCCGGCCCGCGGGCGTCCCCCGTGGCGTTCGTTTCTCCGCTCACGGTCCGGTAGGCGGCGGCGACGGTGAGGATCGCCAACGGGATCGAGACCAGGATCCCGACCCCGAGCGCGAGCGCACCGGCAATGATGACCGGGATGCAGACGAGCAGCAGTGCGACGAGCCGGAGGTAGTGCGCCCGGCCCATGGCGAAGCCCCGTGCGAGGGACTCGCCGACCGTCGCGCCCGCGGTGCAGCAGAACGGGGCGAACAGTACAAAGGGCAGCAGCAGAACGTTCACGGCTGCGGTGATCAGGGCGGTGAGCCGTAGGCGGAAGTACCAAGGACCGTCGATGAGCGCCCACTCCGGTCCCAGGAGATCTGTGACGTGGATCACGGCCGCCTGGACCGTGAGGAACGCGGCGCCGATCAGCAGCAGTACGGGGAAGGCGTTTCCGTGTTCCCTGTCGGTGTTGTCCCCGTCTCCTGCGGTGTCGCGGAGTGCGGCCCGGATGATGAAGGTGAACCCGAGCGCGAACAACGCCGTGGATATCACACCGCTGATGACTGCTCCGATGACTGCTTCGGTGGTCGCGCTGAATCCTCCCGAATCCTCATACCGGAGGGTCGGCGGTGCGAACAGGATCGCGATGATCCCGTATCCGAGCCATCCCCATGTGTTCGTGAGGAAGGTTTCCACGGCCGTGTTCAGGCAGCGGCGGATGGAGAATCCGCCGGTGGTGGTCCCGGAGGTGGCGAGGTCGTCGCTGGTACGCATCCGGCTCCCCGAAGAAGTCAGCCCCGTGTACGCGCGGGGGGAACGGCGTCCGGTCACCGACAGGGTAACAGGGTGAGCCCGCCGCAGGGGTGGCCGTGGAACCCACGGCCACCGGGTCAGACGAGTTCGCCGGTGAGCCGGTCCAGACGCCGCTTCGACGCACCGTCGAGGCCGATGATCTGCACCTCCGTGCCCTTCGCCGCGTACTTGCGGGTGATGGCGTCGAGAGTGGCGACGGTCGAGGCGTCCCACACCTCGGCGTCGGTGAGGTCGATGACGACCTGGGCGGGATCGTCGTCGTAGTCGAACTGGTAGACCAGATCGTTCGACGAGGCGAAGAACAGCTGACCGACGACGCGGTAGGTGCGCAGATTGACCCGGCCGTCATCGTCGGTGTCGACGTCGGCGATCTTCTCCACCGTGGTCAGGTGGGCGACCCGCCGGGCGAACATGACCATCGCCATGACCACGCCGGTGACGACGCCGACGGCGAGGTTGTGTGTGGCGAGGGTCGCCGCGACGGTGACGAGCATGACCGCGGTCTCGGACCAGGGCATGAGGGTGAGGGTGCGGGGGGCGATGGAGTGCCAGTCGAATGTGCCGACGGAGACCATGATCATGATGGCCACCAGCGCGGCCATGGGGATCTGTCCGACGATGTCGCCGAGGGTGACCACGAGGATCAGCAGGAAGATTCCCGCGAGCAGGGTGGACAGCCGGGTGCGGGCACGGGATTCCTTGACGTTGATCATCGTCTGGCCGATCATCGCGCAGCCGCCCATGCCGCCGACGAAGCCGGAGGCGATGTTCGCCGCGCCCTGGCCCCAGGCCTCACGGGTCTTGTCGGAGCGGGTCTCGGTGATGTCGTCGACGAGTTTCGCCGTCATCAGGGACTCCATGAGACCGACGAGCGCCATCGCGAGCGAGAACGGCGCGATGACCTTCAACGTCTCCAGTGTGAGCGGGACGTCCGGGATGAGGAACTGCGGCAGGCTCGAGGGCAGCTCGCCCTGGTCGGCGACATCGGGAAGCCTGAGGCCACCGAGCATCGCCACGGCGGTGAGCACGATGATCGCGATGAGCGGTGCCGGAACGGCCGTCGTCACGCGCGGCAGGAACACCATGATCGCGATGGCCACCGCCATCAGCGGGTACACGATCCACGGCACGTTGTGGAGGTGCGGTATCTGCGCCATGAAGATGAGGATCGCCAGTGCGTTGACGAATCCGACCATCACCGAGCGCGGGATGAAACGCATCAGCTTCGCCACACCCGTCGCGGCGAGCAGGATCTGGAAGACACCGGCGAGAATCACCGCCGCGATCAGGTAATTCAGTCCGTGGGACGCGACCAGTGGCGCGATGACCAGGGCCACCGCGCCGGTCGCCGCGGTGATCATCGCCGGTCGTCCGCCCGTGAACGCGATGGTCACGGCCATGATGAAGGAGGAGAACAGCCCGACCCTGGGGTCGACGCCCGCCAGGATGGAGAAGCTGATCGCCTCCGGGATGAGCGCGAGTGCCACGACGAGGCCGGCGAGGACCTCGATGCGCAGCCTGCGCGGGGAGGAGAAGGCGGCGCGGAAGGAAGCCGGAATACTGATGTCTCCGTGGGTGTCGTTCACGGCGGAGCGCTCGAGGGGCATGGGGGCCTTTCAGGTGGATCATGGGGAATCAGCGTGGCGCCCGACCGCACTGGGGCGTGGTCGGCGGGTCGGGTGCACGGCGCTCCCGCGGTTGATCCGGGGAGGGTGCGGCCGATGAAGAAAAAGCCCGATCGGGCGCGTTGCGCTATCCGGTCGGGCACACAGGAGGTCCACCCTAGCGGTGTTGCGGCACAAATGGAAACGGTGCCGGTGCTCGCCCCGCCGATGCCCTCACCGCGTGGCGTAGGTTGGACAGGGAAGAAACCAGCCCGGACCGAACCCCGGCCGCCCCGACCCGCCCGAGGAAGTGACCCCCACCGCTCCATGAACGAACTCACCCGGCCCGACACCGCCCTCGTCCAGTCCGCGGCCCGCGGAATCGGCCTCGAGCCGCGGGCAGCCGCCCCCGGGGCCGACGTCACCGTCGACCACGGTCCCGTCACCCTCACCGTGCGCGTGGACACGGAGAACGACGACCCCCGGATCATCGCGCTGCTGCGCTACAACGGCACCGTCACGGCGGCCGACTACGTCACCGCACTCGTCGCCGCGAACGCGGTGAACTCGGCCCCCTGTGCCCCGCACGTGTTTCTCTCGGCGCCCGGCGGGGAACCGCTGCGCACGGTGCTCGCGCCGGGGGAGAGCACCTCGGCCGAGGATGCCGCCCCCCTCGATGTCACCGCCCGCCTGGTGTTCCCGGTCGGCGACGGGGTGACCAGGGGACAGGTGGCCGGACTCATCGGCACCGCACTGCGCATCGGCGGGGAACTCGCGGAGGCGATCGCGAAGGCGCTGCCGGACTCGGCCCCCGAGGTCACGGAGACACCGGGCCGTTCCGTCGTCCGGCCGCCGTCCCCGGAGCTCCCACCGTTGACCCGGGAGCGGGTCGCAGGCTGGTTCGCGGCGCGCGGGGTGGAGGAGGTTCCCTACGACGAGGAGACGGAGACCGTGTGCCTGTCGATGGACGGAACCCCCGTCGACATCATCCTCGCCGATCCGGGGCAGGCGGTCATCCGCGTCGCGGCCCGCGTACCCGCGACCGGTGAACCGGATCCCGGACAGCTCCTGCACGTCTGCAACCACGCCAACGCGTCGTCCACGACCGCGGCGGTGTGCGCGGTGCAGCAGTCGGGTGACTGGTGGCTCGTGTCCCGCGTCGGAGTCCCCGTGGCCGCAGGCGTCAGTGACACTCAGGTCGACGCCGTGATCAGGACCGGTGTCATCGGTGCCGGTTCGCAGCTGAAGGCCGTGCTCCGGCAGGTCTGACCAAGCTCCGGCCGGGGGCTGTGGGACCGGTGGGGAAGTGTTAGACTCACCCGCATAAGTTCACTATGTGGGAATGGAGTCTCATAAAATGAAACTGGCGGTCATCGGCGGCGACGGAATCGGCCCGGAGGTCACGGCGGAGGCACTCAAGGTCCTCCGCGCGGTACGCGACGACATCGAGACCACCGACTTCGACCTCGGTGCGCGCCGCTACCTCGCCACCGGCGAGACCCTCACCGACGAGGACCTCGCCAGCCTGCGGGAGCACGACGCGATCCTCCTCGGCGCCGTCGGCGCACCGGGCGAGGTCCCGCCAGGTGTCCTCGAGCGCGGGCTGCTGCTCAGGATGCGTTTCGCCCTCGACCACCACGTGAACCTGCGACCCGCGAAGCTCTACCCGGGATCCGCCAGTCCGCTCGCCGATCCGGGCGAGATCGACTTCGTCGTCGTCCGCGAGGGCACCGAGGGCCTCTATGCAGGTAACGGCGGCCTCCTCCGCGAGGGAACCGAGCACGAGGTCGCCAGCGAGGTCAGCCAGAACACCCGCTTCGGCGCGGAGCGCGTCGTCCGCGACGCCTTCGAGCGCGCCCGCGCACGACGTGGACACCTGACCCTCGTGCACAAGACCAACGTCCTCGTCCACGCCGGTGGGCTGTGGCAGCGCACCGTCGACGCCGTCGCCGCCGAGTACCCGGACGTCACCGTCGACTACAACCACATCGACGCCGCCACCATCTACATGGTCACCGACCCCTCCCGCTACGACGTCATCGTCACCGACAACCTCTTCGGCGACATCCTCACCGACCTCGCCGGCGCGGTAACGGGCGGGATCGGGCTGGCCGCCTCCGGCAACATCGACGCCTCGGGCGTCAACCCCTCCATGTTCGAACCGGTCCACGGCTCCGCACCGGACATCGCCGGAAAGGGCGTCGCCGATCCGTCGGCCGCGATTCTCTCCGCGGCACTCCTCCTGCGCCACCTGGGCGACGGGGACAACGCCGCACGCATCGAGAAGGCCGTCGCGGAGGACGTCGCCTCCCGCGGTACCGGCGGTGTCGTCACCAGCGAGGTGGGCGACCGGATCGTCGCGGCTCTGGGGTAGTGCCCCAGGCCCGGGCGCGACCCCTCCACCGGCGGGAACCACTGAGTCTCCGATTCCTCCGCCCTGCCCGGGTCACCGGAGATGAATCCGCTGAACCCGGTCCGGTCCGGCCGCGGTCCGGACAAACGGTGATCCCGCACTCCGGTGATCCCGTCGGTCACGTCCACGGAAGTCCGCCGTCGGGGTGTGACGCCGATTTCCCGGCGTCACGGGGTGGAGAGAGAACCGCCCCACCCCGTGAAACCACGGGGGATTCGGGCGTGGGCCGGTCCGTGGTCGGCTGACCGGACGACATCCCGGGGATGGTGGAACCCCGTCAGGGGTGTCGCGCGGGCTGTCCCCCACCGCTGCACCACGCGGAAACGGGCGCACACCACCGGTGTGTCCTCGCTGACGGTGAAGTGGGGATCGCCGATCGCTTCGCGGTATTCGGTGCTGTGCCGGAACCCGCGGTGCGCCGACGCCCACTCCCGGGCGGTCGTGTACCCCTCGCCCTCGGTCCGGGGCGAACTCATCGTCCGCGTCGCCGAACGGGCGGATCACCACGTCCGTTGTCTCGATGACGCACACCGGCCGGTTGTCGCTGTCGACCACGACCTCACGCGTGGCCGCCGGGGCCCGGGGATCGGTGCCCTCGGCCTCGTGCTCGCGCAGCTGGGTGGAGGTGGCGGTTTTCTCCCCGCCGAGAATCGCCGCGACCAGGGCATCGCGCAACGGTCCCGGGAACGCGAACTTGCCGGCGGGGAGTGCCGGGTCGGGCGGTGTGTCCGTCAGGAAATGATATCCCTGTGCCCGGTGCGGTGTCCGCTGTTCTACTCAACGATCAGCTTGTAGTCCTCCGCGATCCGTCGCCGCCAGCAGGCGATGTCGTGGCCCCCGACGAATCTCCTGGCGATGTGGTTCACGCCGAGTTCGCGCAGGCGGTCCTCGGCGTGCTCGAAGCCGTGCACCATGAGCCACTCGAGTTCTCCACCGTCGATGACGACCCGGATCCGGTCCGGTAGTTTGCGCAGCAGCTCCCAGTCCTCGAAGCGGGAGAACGGCGTGGACAGGGCGATGACCCCGGCCACCTGCTCGGGGCGGGTCGCGGCGGCGTAGAGGGCGCCGAGCCCGCCGTAGGACGAACCCGCGACGACGACCCTCGGCGCGCCGGTCTCCCGGGCCACGGTGTCGAGCACCGCGGCCGTGAAATCGTCGTTGCGCAGGAGGTCACGGTTCCTCGACCCGACGTCGTGGCCGTGGATGATGAACGCGATGTGGGAGGGGATCACGTCGAGGGTGGACAGTGCGGCCATCGCTCCGGCGTTGTGGAACAGCGGGCCGTCGAACACCACCAGCGGTACCCCGGTGCCACCGGTCTCCACGAGGCGCATGCACCGTGGGTCGGCAGCCTCGATGTTCACGGTCCGGGCCGGCCAGCCGGGCTCCTCGCCCGTGGCGTGGTCCATCGCGGCGTCCGGTGCGGAGACCACGGTCGCCGGAGCGGACGAGTGGTTGATCTCCTCGCCCTCGGGGAGGAGCGCGCCCCGGATCAGGTCCTTCCACCAGGCGCGTTGTGCGGCACCGGTCGGGGCCACGGGATGCTCGCCCTCCATCGGCAGGTAGCGGACGCTTCCGCGCCAGCCCTTCGGGACCTTCAGGACGCAGGCGCGGACCTTGGGGACCTCGGGATGCGGGCGCATCAGACCGGCCTCGAGGCGCGACCGGTCGGTGATTCCGGAGACGTCCGCGAAAAGGCTGCGGCCGGGTGCTCCCCGGGTGGTCGCCAGGACGAGTGCCCACCCGTCGTCGTGGGGGACGAATCGTGGGGTGTTGGCGCAGGCTGCATCGCACAGGACGTCGTCGGCGACCGTGTCGAGGGGTAGGGCGTTGTCCTTGATGGGGAACGGACGGGTGCCCGGTTGGACGCGAACGGTGGACAAGCGAATCACCTCGGGTTGACGGTCGGGGGGCCGGCCGGATTCAGGCGTGTGACCCTGTGGTCCACGCATGTAGTTCGATTGCGGTAAGCGTACAAAAATCGGGGACGTGAAACCAGGGTGCAACCGGGAATTCACAGTGAACGGTGATAGCTTTCCGATGAACCCACGGTGACCACATTGGAGACGTGCATCACGTGAATTGACTGCATGTGTCCGCGATCACCATATACACTTGCTGCATGTCTGTTGAACTTGATGAGGTCCGCGACTTCCTGGCCACCACCGATCCCTTCGCGCAGCTGCCGGATGAGGTCCTGGACGCCCTGCCCGCGCAGATGGACATGCGCTATGTCCGTCGTGGGGTGACGATCGTCGGGACGGGGGACACCAACGACACCCTCCACGTGATCCGGTCCGGCGCCGTGGACATCACCGATGCGGAAGGCATCCTCCTGGACCGGCGTGGTGCGGGCAGGACCTTCGGGTACTCGACTCTCGTGGGTGACAAAGCGGCCTCCCGGTACGACATGATCGCCGTCGAGGACACCCTCCTCCTCGTCCTGCCGCGTCAGGCGTTCGTCGAGCTCGCGGAGGAGCATCCCCAGGTTCAGCGCTACTACTCGGGTCAGTCCGCCCGGATCGCAGCGGCGGCCTCGTCCCTGCGGCAGGACTCAGCCTCCGACGTGTTGAGCACCCTCGTCGGGGACTTCATGGTCACCGAACCCGTGTCGGTGGAGGACGGCGTCTCGGTCCGTGAGGCCGCCCGGACGATGGAGGGTAACCGCGTCTCGTCCCTCCTCATCACCCGCGGTGGAGATCTGGCGGGAATCGTGACCGACCGGGACATGCGGGGCGGAATCGCCGCGGGAACGGACCTGGACGGACCGATCACCGAGATCATGACGGCGGGACCGAAGACGGCGACGTCCGACATGCCCGCCTTCGAGGCGATGCTCCGCATGGCCGAACGACGCGTCCACCATCTTCCGGTCGTCGATTCGGGTCGCCTCGTCGGGCTGGTCAGCTCCTCCGACATCATGCGGCTGCTGCGCCATGACCCCATCTACCTCACCGCGGACCTCTCCAGGCGCGACACCCCGGAGGAACTGAAGGAGGTCTACGACAACGCCCACGACGTGGCCGTCCGGTTCATCGAACGGGGCGCCAGCTCGGAGGAGGTCACCGGACTGCTCACCGTCGCGGCCGACGGCCTGGCCAGGCGCCTGCTGCAGCTCGGCGAGGAGAAGTTCGGCGAGCCACCGGTCCCGTACGCCTTCGTCGTCGTCGGCTCGCAGGGGCGCCGCGGCATGGGGCTGGCGAGCGACCAGGACAACGCGATGGTGCTCGACGACTCCTTCGATGAGGCGGAGCACGGACAGTACTTCGCGGATCTCGCGACCTACGTGTGCGAGGGCCTGGCCGCCGCCGGTCAGGTGCTCTGCCCGGGCAACATGATGGCGATGAATCCGGACTGGCGGATGACGGTCTCGACGTGGATCTCCACGTTCCACAACTGGATCACCGCACCCGAGCCGGACGCCCTGCTCCACGCACAGACCTTCTTCGATTTCCGGGCCATCCACGGCGAGGAGAGACTCGCCGAGGAGGTGCACGCCTTCGCCGTCCAGCAGGCCCGGAGTGCACAGCGGATGCACGCGCACCTCGGCGCGCTGGCCGCCCGCCGCGAACCGCCGCTGGGGCTCTTCCGCGGCCTGGTGGTGGACCGCTCCGGGGAGTACGCCAACACCCTCGACGTGAAGAAGGGCGGCACCGCCGCGATCGTCCAGATGGCGCGGCTGTTCTCCCTGGCCAGCGGAATCGACGCCGTGGGTACCCGGCCACGCCTGAAGCTCAGTGCCGGGCAGGGGGCGGTGTCCACGGGCGGGGCCGAGGAACTCATCGACGCCTTCGACTTCCTCAACACCATCGCCCTCAAACAGCAGGCGGAGCAGGTCCGGCGCGGCGAGGAGCCGAACTACCACATCAACCCGAAGGCGCTGGGCAGGCTCGATTCCGAGCACCTGCGCGACGCCTTCCAGATCATCAAGAACATGCAGAACGCACTGGCGACGAAGTACCCGGTCAGGAGCATCTGATGTTCGGTCTGGACAAGCGCTCCCGCACGATACGCGCCGCGACCGGCCCGTTGGCGGAGTTCTACCGGAGCAGTTTCCCGGTTCCCTCCGACAAGCTGGACACGTTGCCGTTGCTCGCCGTCGACGTGGAGACCACCGGACTGACCCCGGGAAAGGACCGGCTGCTGTCCATCGGTTGGGTGCCGGTCGACGGCGGGTCCATCGACCTCGCCGGAGCCGGACACGTCGTGCTCCGCGGAGCCGAGGGGGACGCCTCGGTGGGGGACTCCGCCACCGTCCACGGCCTGACCGATGACGCCGTCGCCGCGGGCGAGGACCCGGCAGAGGCGGTGGCCCGGCTGCTGGACGCGCTCGCCGGGCGGGTCATGCTCGTCCACTACGCCCACATGGAGCAGGGGTTCCTCGGGTACGCGTGCAGGCGGCACTTCGGCGCCGACCTGATGGTCCCGATCGTCGACACCTTCGCCGTGGAACGCCGGCACATGGAACGCATGGGAACCTATCCCCGGGGCGAAGACCTGCGCCTGCCCCGGGTGCGCGGCCGCTACGGGCTACCGTTCTACCGCAGCCACAACGCGCTCACCGACGCCCTGGCGTGCGCGGAGCTGTACCTGGCCCTCGCGGCGAACGCCCGGGGCGACACGATGAAGACGATGCAGCCCTGATCCTCTCGCCTGCCGCGGGAAACCACCGGTGGCCGCATGGGAACTGACGGGCACCGCTGATCCCGGTGGGACCGTCCCGACCGCCACCCACGTACCGTGCCCGCGCCGGGGAACAGCCCGTCTCAGATCCAGCCGAGGTCCCGTGCGGTGACGGCGGCCTCCATCCGGTTGGCGGTGTGGGTCTTGGCTATCGCGCGGCTCAGGTGGTTGCGCACCGTCCCCTGGGTCAGGTGCACACTTGACGCGATGTCGGCCACCGTCGCCCCGGTGAGCGCGAGCCGGAGAAGCTCTGCCTCACGGTCGGTCAACGGGCTGGTGCCGGCCGCGAGTGAGTCCCGGGCGAGTGCGGGGTCGATCACGGTGAGCCCGGCGTGGATGCGGCGGATCGCCTCGGCGAGTTCCTCCGCCGGGGAGTCCTTCACCATGAAGCCGCTGGCTCCGGAATCCATCGCGCGGCGCAGGTACCCGGCGCGCCCGAAGGTGGTGAGTATCAGCACGCGCGGTGGATCATCCAGCGCGCGGATCTCCCGGGTCGCGGTGATCCCGTCCGTCACGGGCATCTCTATGTCGAGCAGGCACACGTCGGGCCGGTGGCAGGCGGCGAGATCGACGGCGGTGGCGCCGTCGCCGCAGTCGGCGATGACGTCGATGTCGCGCTCGAGGTTGAGCAGGGCCACGAGCGCTCCCCGGACGAGCGCCTGGTCTTCGGCGATGAGGACGCGGATGCCGTCTGTCACGGCCATGTCGCCTCCACCGTCGTCCCCGAGTTCTCCCCGGTGTCCACCGTGAATGTCCCGCCGGTTGATTCGACGCGGCTCCGCATCGAGCGCAGCCCGTTGCCGCCCGGATCCGGGTCGGCCCGGAACCCGGTGCCGTCATCGGTGACCACGAGCCTGCGCGGGCCGACGGTGATCCGGCAGGTCCGTGCCCGGGAGTGGCGGACGACGTTCGTGGTGGCCTCCCGGACGACCCAGGACATCGGCTTCTCCACGTCCCCGTCGACCGGCGGGTCAGCGGGCAGGTCGGCCCGGATGCCCGCGGCCCCGAGGATGTCCGCCGCACAGGACAGCTCGAAGTCCAGCGACGACTCCCGCAGTCCCGCCACGACGCTGCGGAGCTCGTTCAGCGCCCGCCGGGTCAGCTCACGGGATTCCGCGATCTCGTCGCGCGCATCCGCCGGTGCCGCGTCGACGAGACGCTCGGCGAGCTGGAGTTTGACGGTGACGGCGGTGAGCGTCTGCCCGACGGTGTCGTGCATGTCGTGGGCGAGGCGCTCCCGCTCCGTGAGGATCGCGAGCTTGTTCTGCGTCTCGGCTTCCCGCAGGCCGAGGTACCGGTAGTGCTGGGTGAGGATCATGGCCCAGCCGAGGATGATGATCCCGATGGACATCGGCACCGGGTTCTCCATCCCGGCCAGGAAGAACACCACGACGGACCCGCCGATCAGGGGTGCACTCACCAGGATCGGCAGGGCGATCCCGGCCCACGCGACCGGGTAGTAGAGCATGCCGACCGCGGTGGGACCGATGAGGAGCCAGTTGAGCACCGTGAGCCCGAGCAGACCGGTCAGGCCCACGAGCGACCGGCGCCGGGTCATCGGGGAGGCCCGCTTCGTCAGGAGGAACCCGTACAGGGCGACGTAGAGAGCACCGAAGACGAGGATGGTGGTCACGGACGCCACCCGCACCCACGCCGGGTGATCCCCGGTGAGGGCCTCCCCGACGGCCGGGGCGAGGAACACCAGCCAGAGGGCGGTGGTCAGCGCCGCCGGGACGGAGATCCGGTCCCGCCCGCCGGTCACGGTCCGGGGACTCACCTGCGCAGTCCCCTCCGGTGGCCGAGCCACGCGAGCGCGACGAAGATGAGCGTCCATGCCCCCATGTTAAGGATGAGCTGCCACAGCGGGAACAGCTGGTCTTCCGCTCCGCCGCCGGTGCCGGGACTCAGGTACCAGATCACCGAGCGGGTGAGCATGCCCGGGCCGAACATCGGGGTGAAGCGCGCGATGTCCAGCAGCACGCCCTCGAGCGGCAGGAATAGGTTGCCCGTGAACGCGATCAGCATCATGATCAGCCCCATGTAGCGGGTGACCGTGGACCCGGAGAACCAGAGCCCCATCATGAGGCCGAAGAGTCCGAAGATCACGGCGCCGACGAGGCAGCAGGCGCCGACCGCGAGCCACATGCCGACCGGGGCCTCGGCGCCACGCAGCGGGGAGACCGCCGCGATCGCGAGGATCGGCACGACGGACACCACCAACGTGATGAGCAGCTTCACGGCCACGTAGCGGTTCATCCCCAGGCGGGTGAGCGCGATGGTCCGGAGCCAGTTCGTGTCCCGCTCCGCCGTGATCGTCGCGCCCTCGTTCGCGGCGACGGTCGCGGTGCCGTAGAGCGCGATGGACATGGCGACGATGAAGTGCAGGTTGGCGACCGGCCCGGCCGGGACGTTCCACTGACCGGTGTCGAAGGTGACACCCAGGTACACCGCCACGGGGAGGAACACCGCGGCGAGCATGACGGAGATGTCGGTGAGGGTGTGGCGGAGGAGGCGGTTGAGGAAGGTCGTTGTCATGGTCGGCTGCCTTTCAGTGAGTGCTGTGCGTGTCGACGCCCGCAGCCGTCGGGTGGGCCGTGGGCTCGGCGGTGAGCTCGAGGAAGACCTGCTCGAGGGACGGCTGGTGGATGATCAGGTCCCGGGCGCCCGGGATCCGGAGGAGTCGGCGGGCGAGCTCATCGGAGTGGCCGGGTGCGACGGTGATGCGGTCACCGTCCACCCGGGCGTCCAGACCGGTGCACGCGCGGGCCGTGTCCTCCGGGGAGACGGCCGCGATCGTCACCGTCCGTGCCCGGGTACCCAGGAGATCGCGCACCGACCCGTCGGAGATGATCGCCCCGTGTGCCATCACCACGATCCGCTCGGCGTGTTCCTCCGCCTCGGCGAGGTAGTGCGTGGCGAAGATGATCGTCCGCCCGGCATCCGCGTCCCGGGAGATCGCTGCCCAGAACTCGCGCCGGGCACCGGCGTCCATGCCCGTGGTCGGCTCGTCGAGGATGATCAGGTCGGGATCCGCGATCAGGGAGACCGCGAACTTGATGCGCTGCTGTTCCCCGCCCGAGCAGTTCTTCACCCGGCGCTTCATCAGACCGGTGATCCCCGCCCGTTCGGCGACCTCGTCGACGCGCCCCGTCTCCACTTCCTGGGCGGCGGCGATGAGCAGCAGGGTTCTCTGCACCGTCAGGTGGGGATTGAGCCCGCCCGACTGGGGGACACAGGCGATCCGCCCGCTGCCGGTGACCGCGGCCGGCTGCCGGCCGAACACCCGGATGGATCCGCCCCCGGGTGTGGAGAACCCGCAGATCATGTCGATGAGGGTCGTCTTGCCCGCGCCGTTGGGGCCGAGCAGGGCGACGATCTCGCCGGCGTTGATCTCCAGGGTGACGTCGTCGACGGCCCGGACCATACGGTCGCCCGATCCGAAGGTCCTCGTCACTCCGGAGACCGAGATGACTGGTGTGGTGGGGTCTGTGTTTCTCATGGCCCCAGTGTCGGTTGCGGGCCGGGTGTTCCGGATCCCCGGAATGTCACCACCTGGAGGTGACAGATGTCATGGCTCGTTGATCGGGTGCGGAACTAGATCCGGCCGTGTTCGCGGGCGGTGACGGCGGCTTCTGTCCGGGTGACGGCGTGGGTTTTCGCCATCGCGTGACTGATGTGGTTGCGTACGGTACCGGGGGAGAGCCCCAGATGTCCGGCGATTCCCGCGATGGTGTCTCCGGTCAGGCTCAGTCGGAGGACGTCGCACTCGCGTGCGGTCAGGGGACTGGTTCCGGAGGAAAGTGACTCCCGGGCGAGCACGGGGTCGATCGCCCGGAGCCCCCGGTGGACCCGGCGGACCGCCTCCGCGAGTTCGCCCGCGGGTGCCGTCTTCACGGTGAACCCGGAGGCACCGGCGTCGAGAGCCCGCTTCAGGTACCCGATCCGCCCGAAGGTGGTGACGATGAGTACCTTCGGCGGGTTCGGGAGCGCACGGATCGCCTGCGTCGCGGTGAGTCCGTCCATGCCGGGCATCTCGATGTCGAGCAGGCACACGTGGGGTTCCAGACGTCGCGCGGCGTCAACGGTTTCGGCGCCGTCCGCGCATTCGGCGACGACCTCGATGTCGGCCTGCAGGGACAGCAGCGCGGCGACCGCGCCCCGGACGAGTGCCTGATCGTCGGCGATGATGATCCGTATCCGCCCGGTCATGACCACCGTGCCTCGACGCGGGTTCCGGTTGGTTCGGTTGCGGTGATCCGCAGTGTCCCACCGGACTGCCGGACACGTTTCGTCATCGACGCTGTCCCGGTGCCGGGGGCATCCGTCGCACCGGGCCCCCGCCCGTCGTCCGTGACGATGATCCGGTCCGACTCAACCCGGATCCGGCATTCATCCGCACCGGAATGCCGGACCACGTTGGTCACGGTCTCCCGCACGACCCACCCCATCACGGGGCTCAACGACTCCGGGACCAGCTCCACACCGCGCCGGGGGATCACCGGGGTGATTCCGGCGGCGGTGAGGATGTCTTCCGCGTGATCGAGTTCCCGGGCGAGACCGGAATCGTGGAGATCACCGATGAGCGCCCGCAGCTCCGTCAGTGCGCGGCGGACGAGTTCCTCCGATTCATCCATCTCCCTGCGGGCGCGGGCACCGAGTTCATCCGCGCTCGCTCCATTCGAGGACGCGGAATCGAAGAGCTGCCCGGCGACCTGCAGTTTCACTACCGCGGCGGTCAGTGTCTGCCCCACCGTGTCGTGGATGTCGAGAGCCAATCTGGAGCGTTCGGAGGTCACCGCTCCCGCGATCTCCAGGCTTCCCCGGCGCTGCCTTCCCGTGAACACCCGGATGGCCCCGATGATGAGGATGAGCGGCGCACCGGGGTAGAGAAAGATAATCCCCGTCCCGACGGCCGTCAACAACTGGGCGACGATCTCGAGAATGACGAAGAGAGCCCAGCCAGGCAACCAGACACGCCACGGACAGGAACAGACGAGCCAGAGCGCGGCGAGGAAGAATCCCGCCGCCGACGAATCCGGGTTCAGCGGCAGCATCAGCCCGGCGATGGCCGTCAGTCCTCCCGCGCCCCACACCCGCCGGCGGAGTGCGAGACGGCGTTCGCCGCGGTGGAACAGCCAGAGGAACAACCCGCCGTACGCCACCAGGAGCGCGATGACGCAGGGATAGAGGATCCAGGGGCTGAGCGTGTACGGGAGATACTCCGGACCGTAGACGACGCCCGGTATGAGCGTCAGCAGTGCCGGCGCGGCGGTGATCGCGTTCGATCGGACACGTTCATCTGTTGTCGTCACGGGGGTGGCCTCCGGTGGGTGGGGGACAGTCTGGGTGGTGCACGGATCCGTACCGTTCATGCACCCACTAAACGGTACGTCGCACCGTACGGACACTGTCATATGTCACGGGTCCGGTGATCCGGTGTCGCGGGCCCGGGGAACCGTGGACAGCACAGATGCGGCCCCGATGTCTCCCCCCGTTGTCCGTGACGCTAGAATCGTCCGCATGCGTTTTGGACGAATTGCCACCCCTGATGGTCTGTGCTTCGCGGTCGTGGAGGGCGACGGCGATGCAACGGTGTGCCGCGAGATCGAGGGCACCCCATTCACCGAGCCCTCCTTTACCGGCCGCCAGTGGCCCCTGAAGGAGGTCCGTCTGCTGGCACCCTCGCTCCCGTCGAAGGTCGTGGCCATCGGCCGCAACTACGCCGACCACGTCGCCGAGGTGTTCAAGAAGTCCGCGGAATCACTGCCGCCGACCCTGTTCATCAAGCCGAACACCGCGGTGATCGGGCCGGGTGCCGCCATCAGGATCCCCGAGTTCGCCACCAACGTCGAGTTCGAGGGCGAGCTCGCCCTCGTCGTCGGCAAGCCCTGCAAGAACATCAAGGCGGACGACTGGAAGTCCGTGATCCGCGGATTCACCATCGTCAACGACGTCTCCTCCCGTGACCTCCAGTTCGCTGACGGACAGTGGGCCCGAGCCAAGGGCATCGACACCTTCTGCCCGCTCGGCCCCTGGATGGAGACGGACCTCGACTCCATCGACACCACCAACCTGCCGATCAAGGCGCACCTCACCCGTGACGGTTCGACGGAGACCAAGCAGGACTCCAACTCCAACCAGATGATCATGAACATCGGTGAGATCATCGAGTTCATCACCGCGTCCATCACGCTGCTACCCGGCGACGTGATCTGCACCGGTTCCCCGGCCGGTACCGCGCCGATGGAGCCGGGCGACTTCATCGAGATCGAGATCCCCGGCATCGGTCGACTCGGAAATCCCGTCGAACGGGCCTGACCCACTGTCCTCCCGGCCCCGCCCCTCATGAAGGGGGCGGGGCCGTCCCGTCCCCGTTATTCTTGACGGTCATGAACGAAACTCAACGTCGATTCTTCCCGGGTCTCCGCCTGTCGGGATGGCAGGCGCTCGTGATCAGCCTCGCCCCGATCTTCTGGTACGCCGGAGCATTCGGTCCCTTCTTCAGCCCCGATCGCACGCCGTCGTTCTCCGGGCTGCATCTTGCGTGTCTGGTGCTGGCCGTCGTGGCGGCGGTGTTCTCCGGGATCTGCGTCGAGATGCACTTCCCGCACCGTGGGTTGCGGACACCTGTCCTGGTTACCCTCGTGATGCTGGTGCTCACCGCGGTGACCTGGTCCGGGCTCGTCGACGACTCCCTGAGCCGTTTCATCGTCAACGTCGCCGACGCCGCGGTGGCGATCGCCGTGTACGTACCCGTCGTGCGGCTGCGTAGGCAGCTGCCCGTGACAAGCTGAGAAGGATCCACCGATGGCCGACCACCCCAACGCCAACTCGGGTGAGGAACACCTCTACACCGGTCGGGCCCGCCGCTGGAGCGGACGCCCGAACTACGCCCTGACCCATCTCGCCGCCGGGCTGCGCCCGGGGACGGCGCTCGACGTCGGCTGCGGCGAGGGGGCGGACTGCGTCTGGCTCGCCGAGCACGGGTGGCGGGTCACCGGTGTCGACGTCGTGTCCACCGCCACCCGCCGCGCCGCAGGAGCTGCGGCGGCCGCGGGCGTTGAGGTGGAGGTGATCACCGGAGGCATGCGGGCGGTGGACGGCCGGATGTTCGACTTGGTGACCTGCTTCTATGTGCCACTGCGGCGCGGCACCGGCGATCTCGACGATCTCCTCGCGCTCGTCGCGCCCGGGGGAACGCTCATCGTCGTTCACCACACCGACGCCTCGAAGCAGGCCGCGCGGTTGGGCGTCGAGGTGTCGGATCTGCTCCGCCCCCCGGAGATCGCGGAGCTTCTGTCGGACTGCTGTTTCACCGTGGACGAGGCCGGAACCGCCCCCGGCGGACACGCGCACACGGACAATCCCGATCAGGTGCTCAGGGCGCGTCGGACGCTCAACTGATCCCGAGTGCCCGGAGCACCGTCCGCAGCTTCGCCGTGGTCTCCTCGAGTTCCGCCCGCGGATCGGAGTCACCGACGATTCCGCCGCCGGCCCACGCGCGTGCCGTCGCCCCGTCGGCGGAGACCTCCGCGCACCGGATCGCCACCATGTACTCACCGTCACCGGTGGAGTCGCACCACCCGACGGCACCGGCATAGAATCCGCGGTCCGTCTCCGCGGAATCGATGACCGCACGTGCGGCCTCCTCCGGAGTCCCGCAGATCGCCGGTGTCGGGTGCACTGCCAGCGCGAGCTCCAGCGCGGTCGTGCGGGCATCCTTCAGTTCGCCCGTGATCGGGGTGGCGAGGTGCCACATCTCGTTCGTCCGGGTGAGCTCGGGGTGCGCGGGCACGGAGAGCGAGGAGCACAACGGCGTCAGCGCCGCGGTGATCGCGTCCACCACGAAACGGTGCTCCCCGAGATCCTTCCTCGACGACCGCAGCTGCTGCCCGGCCAGGCTGTCGCGGTCCCGGTCGGCGAGTCGCGCCGCCGAGCCCGCCAGGGGATAGGTGCTCACCGTGGAGCCGTGTCTGCGGACGAGTACCTCCGGTGAGGAACCGACCAGCATCCGGCCGGTGAATCGACCGCCGGCCGGCGAGAGATCCGCGATGAAACCGTCCCGGTTCGCGGAGTGGTCGATGAGTCGGGCCGCCACCAGGAGTGGATCGACCGGGGGATCGAAGGCGATGTCGACCGCGCGCGCGAGCACCACCTTCTGCAGGGGCGTGCGGCTGATCGTGCGCACCGCGGCCGACACCCGGGACAGGTGCGTCCTCTCGTCCGGGTCGACCCCGGCCAGCCGGGCACTCAGTTCGCTGCCCGGTCCGAACCGGTAGTGGGCGTGGGGCTCCAGCGGCGAGTCCGAACGGATGACCTTTTCCGGCACGGTCAGTGCGCACGGTGCCCCGGGGTCGAAGGGGAGGGCACCGACGATCATGTCGTGGCGGCCGGCGCGGAGTGCGGAGACGGCATCCCACGGATCGTCGAAGGTGTCGCGGCTGCCCTGGGTACGCACCGAGCCGTGAGCCCGGGAGAGAAGGAAGTCTGGGGCGGTCACCGGACGGGAGTTGGGCATGGGCAAACAGTCTACCGGGGAGCCCGGACGCCTCTGGACTACCATGGGGAACCATGTCTGATGTACGCGTTCGCTTCTGCCCATCGCCCACCGGGACCCCGCACGTCGGTATGGTCCGCACCGCCCTTTTCAACTGGGCGCACGCCCGACACACCGGCGGAAAACTGATCTTCCGCATCGAGGACACCGATGCCGCCCGCGACTCGGAGGAGTCGTACCAGGCGATCATCGACTCCCTCGAGTGGCTCGGACTCGGTTGGGACGAGGGGGTCGTCGTCGGCGGTCCCCACGAGCCCTACCGGCAGAGTCAGCGGATGGACATCTACCTCGACGTGCTGGAGAAGCTGAAGGAGGCCGGTGAGATCTACCCGGCGTACTCCACCGCCGAGGAGGTCGAGGAGCGCCACCGTGCGGCGGGCCGCGATCCGAAGCTCGGCTACGACAACCACGACCGGGACCTCACCGAGGAACAGATCGCCGCGTTCGAGGCCGAGGGCCGCAAACCCGTCTGGCGGCTGCGGATGCCCGATCAGGACTGGTCCTGGAACGACCTGGTCCGCGGCGAGATCGAGTTCAAAAGATCGACCCAGCCGGATTTCGTCGTCGCCCGCTCCAACGGAGCGCCCCTCTACACGCTGGTCAACCCCGTCGACGACGCGCTCATGGGGATCACCCACGTCCTGCGCGGTGAGGACCTGCTGCCCTCGACCCCGCGCCAGCTCGCGCTCTACGCCGCACTCCAGCGCATCGGTGTCGCGGAACGGACGCCCGAGTTCGGCCACCTGCCCTTCGTGATGGGGGAGGGCAACAAGAAACTGTCCAAGCGCGATCCGCAGTCCAACCTCTTCAACCACCGGGACGCGGGCATCATCCCCGAGGGGATGCTCAACTACCTCGCCCTGCTCGGCTGGTCGCTGTCCAGGGACCGGGACATCTTCAGCGTCGATGACCTCATCGCCAACTTCGACGTCTCCGACGTCCTCGCCAACCCGGCCCGTTTCGACCAGAAGAAGCTGGAGGCCATCAACGCCGACCACATCCGGCTGCTCGACCCGGAGGACTTCCGGGACCGGCTGCGCAGCTACCTGGAGGAGTACAAGGGATTCCCGGCGGACTACCCGGCGGACAAGTTCGCCTTCGCCGCCGAGCAGGTGCAGACCCGCATCAAGACCCTCGGCGACGCCTGGGACCTGCTCGAGTTCCTCGTGGTCTCCGACGACGACCTGGAGCTGGATGAGAAGGCCGCCCGGAAGAACCTCAAGGATGACGCGATCGCGCCGCTCGACGCCGCCATCAGCGCACTCGACGCCGTCGAGGACTGGCATACCCCGGTGATCGAGAAGGCGCTGCAGAACGCGCTGATCGAGGAGCTCGAACTCAAGCCCCGCAAGGCGTTCACTCCGCTTCGGGTCGCGGTATCCGGGCGTCAGGTCTCCCCGCCGTTGTTCGAGTCCATGGAGCTCCTCGGGAAGGATTCCACCCTGGCACGGCTGCGTGCCGCCCGTGCGATCACTCCCGTCGCGCCCGCCGCACAGTAGCCCGCGGGTGGGGTGTCGGGTGGTCGGCCGGGAGGAATGGTCGGCCACCTGCTGATTTGTCCGTGATCGGACAATGAGGTTATAGTGTTCTTCGTTGCACAGCGCGGCGAAGCGGTAGGAATCGCACAGACCGCGCGTGAGACGATGGCCTATGGTGTAATTGGCAACACAGCGGTTTCTGGTACCGTCGTTCTAGGTTCGAGTCCTGGTAGGCCAGCAGCGGATAAATTCCGCGTCCTTTATGCCCCGTTCGTCTAGCGGCCTAGGACGCCGCCCTCTCACGGCGGTAGCACGGGTTCAAATCCCGTACGGGGTACAAGATTGAAAGAACCCCCACACTTCACGAGGTGTGGGGGTTCTTCGTGTTCCCGGATGCCGTGGATCGCTGGTGTGGGGTGGTGGGCCTGCCGGTATCTCGGCCGTGCGCCATAGCGGGCGCGTGGACATCGCGGCAGGTTCCGGTTGTTCAGGCAGCGGTGATGGCAGGCTGCTTCGCTGCGTATCCGGGGCGTGACGTTCAGTCACCGGAAGGAGATGACCGCTCTGGGGATGCGGGAGTCTCATATCATGACTTCGAATTCTCCCGGTGACCGCCTCTCGCCCGGCTACCGCCGCCGTGTTCCCGGCGCACTGATGACGGCCCAGGTCATGGCCGGGCTCGCGAGCGGGATCCCCTACTCGATGGGTGGCCTGCTCGCCGCCGGCATGGCGGGCACGGCATGGGATGGCATCGCGGCGACCTGCACCACCCTGGGTGCCGCCGCTTTCGCGCTGCCTCTCGGCCGGCTCGTGGTGTCCAGGGGACGACGGTTCTCCCTGATTACCGGCCTGCTCATCGGCACAGCGGGCGCCGGTTGCGCGGTGCCGACGGACCAGAGGATCTCCCCGCCACTACTGCTCATGGGTTTCGTTCTCTTCGGTTCGGTGACTGCGGTGAACCTCCAGAGTCGGTTCGCCGCCACCGACGTCTCCGTTTCCGCGGTGACGCGGGGTCGTGATCTCTCTGGTGGTCTGGGCGACCACCGTTGGTGCGGTGACCGGACTCAACCTCTTCGAGCCGAGCGGGATGTCGGGGTGGTCGCTGGCCCTGGCACCGCATTCCGGGGCCCATGTGATCACCATCTCCGCCCGACTGTTCGTCGTGTCGGTACTTCAGGTCGCCCTGCGGCCGGACCCGGCACTCATCCATTCCGGCGCAGGCACGCAGCGACCGCAGCCGGAGGATGAACCACCTGCCTCACGGGTATCCGGGCCTGGATCGGTGTCGGTGGTCGTCACCGCGGTCCACATGCACGAACACGGTGTGGCTCTCACCCTGATCGGAGTGACGATCAGCCTCCATGTCGCAGGCATGCACGCCCTGGCGCCACTGCTCGGCTTCACCGCGGACCGCTTCGGCAGACTCCCCACCGTGGTGGCCGGCTACGCCATGATCACCGGTTGCTGCGTACTGCTCATCATCGGCGACGGCGAGACCGTCATGGTGGTCATCGCGCTCACCCTGCTCTGGCTCGGCTGGTCGGCTGCGCTCGTCGGATCCTCCGCGCTCCTCGTCGATGTCGTCCCCGCCGGGATGCGTGTCCGGGCGCAGGGGCGCAGTGACCTCACCATGAACGTCGCGGCCGCATTCGGTGGGGCCGTGTCCGGACCGGCGGCGGCGATGTCCGGGATGCCGGTGTGGGAAGGCGGCGGTGCTCGTGACCGTCGTCGGATTCCTCGGGTGGTTCGCTGTGTCGGAGCTTCGCGTCGGTCACTGACGCCGGTTCGCCGGACGGGGTGTATTTCCCGCGTTTTCGGGTCCCGGATGACGGATCGAATGGTGGGGGATGAGACATCGACGAGAAAATGTGACACATATCACATGTGTAGTACCGGCAGACCGCACCCGGGTTTGCGGTGGGCTGAAAAAATGTAGCATAACAGCTGAGTAGCGGTACTTTCCCGCCCTTCCTTCGATTGTGTGTGCCGATGAAAAATATCCCGCTTCGGGGCGCCCGGTTTCGTTCTTCCTCCCATTATTCCCGTCTGGACCTGTGCTGAGGCAAAGAGGATAGGTTAGGCTAAATGAGCATTCACCAAATCAAGGAGCAGAAAAGTATGAAGATTTCCAGAATCCGTCGACTCAGTCTCGTCACAACCGCCAGCATCATGGTCGTTGCCGGCTCACTGTCGGGCTGCAGCTCCGACTCCGCGGACGAGACCACCGAGGAAATGAGCTCGGCTTCGTCCGCCTCGTCGGAGACCGCTTCCGACGAGTCCTCGACCATGAGCAGTACGAAGGCCGAGAGCGACGACGATGACTCCGAGGAGCAGGCCAAGTTCGAGAACGTGGTTGCCCCGGAGGAGATCGTCAAGGACCTCAAGGACGGTGGCTATGTCATCTTCATCCGCCACGGCCACACCGCCAAGGATTACGCCGACCAGGCTGATCCGAACATGAAGCTCGATGACTGCTCGACCCAGCGTCAGCTCGATGACCTCGGCAAGAAGCAGGCCAAGGAGATCGGCGAAGCCTTCAAGAAGCTCGAGATCCCGGTCGGCGAGGTCGTCTCCAGTGAGTACTGCCGTGCGTACAACACCGCTGAACTCGCATTCGGCCGCTACGAGAAGAACTCGAAGCTGAACTTCCAGCCCGCCGAGGAGTACACGGCGGAGCAGCTCAAGATCATGAAGGACAACATGACCCCGATGCTCGAGACCATGCCCGCTGAGGGCATGAACAACGTCATCGTCGGCCATGACGATGTCTTCGACGCCGCAACGGGTATCTACCCGGAGCCGCAGGGCACCACCTACATCGTGAAGCCCGAGGGCGACAGCTTCGAGGTCGTCACCCGGATCACCGCTGAAGAGTGGCCCAAGCTAGCCATGTGATCATGATTCGCCGCATGTGGTAGTGCAGGTTTTCTGAGGCCGGTGGGCTCTCCTCCAGGGGAGCCCACCGGCCTTTCGCCGTCGGTTCCCCATCGTGGACGCCTGGCCCACCACCCCCGGTGGTATTCTGGGCCCTCAACCGTCTGGGGGGTCGAAAGAGGGGAACCGCCACATGGTCGCAGTACGTCGGCAGGCGGCTTTCGGAGCGTTGTTCGTCTACGGCGGGGTGATGATCGCACTGACCATGCTCAAGGCATTCTTTGTCATCGGTCACCTGTGGCGCCCGGAAAATCAACGCACCCGGTCCCTGGAACTCGTGCCCCTCGCGGAGGCTTTGCGGGGATCGAGCTGGTTCGCGCCGTTGTTCGACGGGGTGGGAAACGTCGCATTCTTCGTTCCCCTCGGCGTGCTGTTGTACATCATCGTCGAATCGGAGTCGAACCCGCTCCGCAGGGTGACCCTCGTGGGTGCGGCGGTGAGCCTGTGCATCGAGATACTGCAGTATGTTTTCGTGCTCGGGCACTCCGACGTCACCGACATCCTGTTCAACACGCTGGGTGCTTTTCTCGGCGCATGGTTCGCCGGGCTCTGCGGACCGAGGTTCCACCGATTGTGGGTCGGCCTGTCGTTCTTCCTCGGAGCGGTGTTCCTCGTGCTCGTGGGGCTCGGGGACCGGCTCGGCGACGCGGAGAAGATCGTCGAACTACGCTGATCCGGCAAATCTGACGCTACGCTGAGGTATCCCGCGACCTGCCCAGAAAGGTCGCCCGGGTGCCGGCGCAGAACGCCAGTGAGACACCGGCGCCTGCGCCGAGGAACACGGCACCGACTCCCGATTGGCCCGTAATGTCCGTCGCGGCCGCGATGCAGAACGCGGTGACAAGCCCCGCGGTCACCCCGATTGCGGCGCTGAACCCGCCGAGCTTCCGCCACGAGGACAACCGGGCCGCCAGGAACCAGAGAACACCGACCGTGAGGGCGCAGGCCGCGATCTGCCAGGAGGGGAAGTTGGTCGGCGGCGGGAACCCGGGGGCCGTGATTCCTCCGTGGTCGTCCGCCGACCAGCTCAACCAGCCGACGGCCGCCAGAATACCGAAGGCGAACCCGATGAGCCCGGTCAGCCACAGCCCCGGTCCGGACGCGGAACGGTCATCGGGGAACCGCCAGGCGAGGACCGCGAGAATCGCGGCCCACACGGCCGACGGGACGGCCGCGAAGATGAACGTGATCCAGAGGAAATGTTCGAAGGGGTAGGTAGACATGGTGCCGAGGCTACCGGCGCGGTCGGTCGGGGGGGGGGCAGGTCCCCACCATATTCAGGGGGGGGGGGAGGATCTGCTGTCAGAGACTTCGCCTGGATGCCCGCAGCGCCCCCCAGGAGAACACCAGAAGAAGTCCGCCGAACCAGAGGAGACTGAAGGTGAGCGAGTCCCCGACACCGGTACCGTCGTTCAGCCCGGTCGCCGTACGGACCGCATGGCTCACCGGGGAATTCACCGCCAGGGGCCGGACAGCGGCGACGAACCTCTCCGCGGGCATCAGACCCTCGTTGAAGAACTGGAGGATCATCACCAACGGTGCGATCACCATCGCTGATTCCGGGGTCTGGAATACGGATCCGATCAGTACGGACAGTGCTCCGGCTGTGAGTCCGGCGAGGGCGATGAACGCCGCCAGCCACACCCCGGCTGTGATCGTGTGTATCCGAAGTCCACAGGGGACGGCGACCGCGACGACGAGTAGGCCGCCGAGGATCATCCGGAACAGGATGAAGAGCAGGTTTCCGGCGATGTACGAGCGGATCCCGGACGGGGTGGTGGCGAACCGTGCGGTCAGGCCGAGGCGCTTTTCCCGGATCATCTCCGCGGACGTGGAGATCGCGAGCATGAACTCCACCGCGAAGATCAACATGACGGTCAGCGGCAGGAGGTCGAGTTCACCGTCCGGGTGGACGGCGCGGATGAGATCACCGAACATCGCACGGGTGATCAGCGTCATCAGGACAGGGGGCCCGAGGGTGTTGACGACGGCGGACGGGTTGCGGCGCCAACCGAGGAAGAGTCGTCGGGCGTGTGTGACAGCGGAGGAGAGAATGGACTGGGTCACTTGTGCTCCCTGGAGAATGCGGCGGAGAAACCGACGACCGCGACAGCCGTGAGGATGATCAGCCATACCCCGGCTTCGATGGTCGTTCCCCGATCCAGTTCGGCACCGGTCATGATGGCGCGGACGGTGTCGAGGATCGGTGACAGCGGCATGTGGGTGATGATCGGTCGGACGGTGGAGGACATCGCCTCGGCGGGGATGAACGCCGTCGAGAAGAGGATGAAGGGCATGACCAGGGACTGGATCAGCAGTGCCGTGGACGTCGGTTTCCGGCCGAGCAGACTCAACCCGCAGAAGCCCGCGCAGAACGTGAGTGTGAGCAGGAGGAAGACCACGAACACCACCACGATCCGCCACGCGCCTTCGTCGATGCGTGCCCCGAGGAGAACCGCGATGAGGGTGGCCACGCCCCCGGAGATGGTGACGCGGGTGACATCGGTCAGTAGTCGTCCAGTGACGATCTGGATCGGACTGACCGCCATCGTCTCCAGACGTGAGTGGATGCCGTTCTCCCGGTCGAGTGTCACGTCGAGGGCGGAACCGCCGGAGGCGAACACGATCACCTGCATCATCGCCGCCGGATAGAGGAAGGTCGCGTAGTCGATGCCGAAGATGGCCGTCGCGTCGGAGAAGACGCTGTAGAAGCAGACGAGAAAGATACCGGGGATGAACAGCGCCGAGATCATCGCCGCGCGGTTCCGGAGAAAGCGCAGAATTCCGCGGGTCCACAGTGCCGTGAGCGTGTTCACCGGTCACCGTCCCCGGCCGGCCCCTGCGGGGTCTGCACCCCGGAACGGGCGAGGGCGAAGTAGACGTCGTCCAGGGAGGGCGGCGTCATCCCGACGTCCGTGATCGTGAGTCCCGCCGAGTCGATCGCCTGCAGGAGGGGGTTGAGCTCGGTGAAGCCGGAACGGACGAGAAGCTCGACGACACCGGTGTCGCCCACCACGAGATCGTTGCTCCGGGCTGTGTACCCGCGTTCCGTGAGGATTCGCCCGGCCGTCACGGCCGAGGCGTGGTCCGGGAAAGAGACCGAGCACCGGTGGCGGCCGTACGCGGACTTGAGGTTTTGCGGTGTGTCCACGGCGATGATCCGGCCGTCCCGGAGTACGGCGACACGGTCCGCCAGTCGGTCCGCCTCATCGAGGTACTGGGTGGTCAGCAGGATCGACATTCCGTGATCCCGCAGATCGAGGATCTGTGTCCACAGCGCCTCCCGGGACTCCGGGTCGAGTCCGGTCGATGGCTCGTCGAGGAACAGGAGGGCGGGAGGTACGACGAGTGATGCGGCGATGTCGAGCCGACGCCGCATTCCGCCCGAGTAGTCCGACAGGCGTTTGTCCGCCGCGTCACTGAGATTGAACTCCGTCAACAGTTCCGCTGCACGGTCGTGGGCCGCTCTGCGGGACAGACCGGCGAGTCGCCCGAAGAACACGAGGTTCTCCGTCCCGGTCAGTTCCTGGTCCACCGCGGCGAACTGGCCGGTGAGGGAGATCGAGTTCCGGACGCCGCTCGGGTCGGATCCCAGGTCATGGTCGGCGACGCTCACCGAACCGGAGCTGTAGGGGATGAGGGTGCTCAGGACGTTGATGAGTGTGGTCTTTCCCGCGCCGTTGGCACCGAGTACCGCGAGGATCCCACCGGCGGGGATGGCCAGATCGACCCCCTTGAGTATCTCGGTGCCACCGCGGTCGCAGTGCAGACCGCGGACGTCGAGAATGGTCGATGGCGGGGATGCGGGGGCGGAGGTGATCATCGGGCTCCTTGTGTGAGTCGACCCTAATCTAACAATGAACATAATTTAGCAATTCCGTCTGCATTGTGCAAAAGAAGTGCTGCCCGGAGTACTGTGAGCGGTTGTGACGGTGGTGGTTGACTTGCGGTGTGGGTTCCTCCGGACGGTGCGGAAAATACCCTCTATTCAGGCGATTTGTTACCCATCGGGTGGTCGCCTAGAGTAGTGCGGGTCCACAGGGCATGCCCCGTTCGTCTAGGGGCCTAGGACGCCGCCCTCTCACGGCGGTAACACGGGTTCAAATCCCGTACGGGGTACGAGTGAAAGGCCGGGCGCGGTAGATCTGCGCCCGGCCTTTTCGTCTGTCCAGCGCTTCCGGGGTCGGGTGGTGGCCCACGGGGTGTCGTCGGTGGCAGTGGTGGGGCGGTTCCTCGGGTCACGGGCGTGCTCCAGGGTTGCTGCTGTGGCATCGGTCGGACTGATCCGCGCCGAGGAAATCCTGCTCCGGGAACCGGACCTGGAGCGGGGGTGAGTACGCGGGTGTAACCCGTGTTCTGACTCTGAAACCCGTGCTGTCCGTGTCTTTTTTTCCTGCTATCGTCTAATTCGTTAGCACCGTAGATCGCGGTGATCTAAAACCCGAACACAGAACTTTTCCCGGAGGAACGACGTGTCCCCGGGGGAGGCGGCAGTGGTCTCGGAACCCGCTCTTAAAGAGGAGAACTATGCAGAAGCGCTGGATGATTCCGGTCAGTGTGATGATGGTGTTGGCCGGATCTGTGGTGTCCCCCGCCGCAGCCGAGGATGAGGTCCCGACAGGCGGGGCCGAGGCCACTGTCGAGCAGCGGTCCGAGGTGGAGTCAGAACCCACCCCGAGCGAGGAGGGGCCGGAGGTTCGACAAGCCCCGTTGACCTTCCGCGTCGTTGACAGTGCCACCGGCCAGGCCAGGGAAGGTGCAAAGTACGACGTCAGTTTCAAGGACGTGTCTGGTGAGATATCTGATCTGGGTTCCTTCGAAGTCTCCGGATCCGGTATTTCTCTCCAAGACCGGCTTCCTGACGGTGTCGGCTGGGACCAGAAGAAGGATGATGGGGCGACGACCCAGCTGATCCTGAAGGAGAACACCGCCGCACCGGGATGCACGGCGAATGAGACGCCTATCGTCCTTCAGCCGACCTCCCCGACGGATTGGGAGATCGTGTCCGGACCCGAGGGGGTCTCCGTATCCGAGGGGCGCATCGTCGAATACCGTTCCTCCTGCGAGGCCGGCGTCGGCGTCGGCGTGAAGAAGTTCGTGGAGTCGCTGCCGGAGGGTGACGGTCAGAAGGGCACCGATCCGGTGCACGTGGCCGGCGATTCAGTCGAGGTTCGCTACCGTGTCAGCGTCCCGGAACTGTCGGACGAGGCCCTGACCATGCTGGAACTGGTGGATTCGAACATTGACTTCACCGTCGAGGGCACGGTCGTGCAGACCGCGGACAGGGACACCGCGGTGGTTGACGAGCCGCTGACCTGCACCGTGGACAAGGCTGCGTCGGGTCAGGCCAGCTACCTCGATGGTGCGGAATTCACCGTCGAGGGTTCGCGGTTCACCGAGGACGGTGTCAACAAGGCCAAGTTCGAGTTCCCGGAGGAGTTGAGCGTCGCCCCGGGCCAGGCCGTCAACTGCGTGTCGGTGATCGACCGGCTGGGTAGCTACCACGCGGACATGGCGGCGGTGACCTCCAACGGGAAGGTCACCAACGCTCTGATGGAGGCCCACGACCCACTGTTCCTCATCCGTCAGGAGTCCGCCGATGACGCCCTGCTGTCCGGAGGGGCCCTGTTGGGGGCGGCTCTCGGAAGCTCCCTTCTGGGGTCGTCAGGTAGTTCCGCTCCGGGCGCGTCGGGTAATGCCGGCGATTCCCCCGTTTCACCGGAGGCAGCCGCGCCGGCGCCCGCCGCGCCGTCGACCGATCAGGCTCCTGATAGTGGAGAAAAGTCCGGGGTTCTCGCCTCGACGGGTGCCGACGTGGTCGGCCTTCTCGCCGCCGGCCTGCTGGCTCTCGTGATCGGTGCACTCCTGGTCTTCATGCGGAGACAGAGGAGCTGATTCTCTCAGGTCGGTGCCGGGGTCCGGTGCTGATCACCCACCGGTGATCGGCACCCACGGGCCCCGGTTCCCGTCTGTCGGGGCCCGGGAGCCCCGGGTTGCCTCGGTCCGGCCGTCGGGCCGCGTCCTCACAGCTGTGCGGACAGTTCCCGCGCCGCCCTGCTGAGCTCGACGCCCCACTTCTGCCCCGGGTGGGGGCGCAGTCTCTCCGCAGGTCCCGAGATCGACAGGGCGGCGACCATGGCGGCGTCCTCGAACACCGGTGCACTGAGGGAGGCCAGACCCGTCTCGCGCTCGCTGACGGATTCCGCGTAGCCGAGGCGGCGGACCCGCTCGAGATCGTCGGTGGTGAATGCGGCGTCGGGCAGGATCACACCCCGGAGCTGCGGGGAGGCGTAGGCCATGAATACCCGTGCCGCGGATCCGGCGGTGAGGGACATGCGGGATCCGACGGGGACGGTGTTCTGCAGGCCCGATGGTGGCTCGAGGGACGCGATGCAGGTGCGGGTCGTTCCCGTCAGCCGGTAGAGCTGCACGGATTCACCGGTGGTCTCCATGAGTGCGCTCATCACGGGGCGGGCGGCGTCGATGAGCTTGTCGGAGGCGTTCGCCCCGAGTGTCGTGAGCGTCCGCCCGATGCACCATCTGCCGTCACCGGTGCGCGTCAGCATGTTGTGAACCTCGAGTGCGGTTGCGAGTCGGTGCGCGGTGGCCCGGGGGAGTCCGGTCGACTCGCAGAGTTCCGCCAGTGAGCGGGGCTGTTCGGCGACCGTGGAGAGGATGAGCACGGCACGGTCGAGGACCTTGATCCCGCTTCCTTCGTTGGCGTCCGGTGAGTTATACTGTCCCATATTCTGATATTAACATCTCATGTTGTGGGAAAGCGAGGGTGTTGCGTGGCACCCTCAACCGCGCTGTCCCGCAGTTGATCCGAATATACGAATATGGAGGTGCTCCGACATGAGCGGTCCGAACGATGTTGCCGCCGCCGGCGTCGCAGCAGACGGACCCCGCACCCTCGCGGAGAAGGTCTGGGCGGACCACATCGTCGCGAAAGGCGACGGCGACGACCCCGACCTGGTCTACATCGACCTGCATCTGCTGCACGAGGTGACGTCCCCGCAGGCATTCGACGGGCTCAGGCTCGCCGGACGTCGGCTCCGCCGGCCGGATCTCACCCTGGCCACCGAGGACCACAATGTCCCCACCTCCGGGATCACCACCGGCGCGGTCATCGAGATCGAGGACCTCATCTCCCGGACCCAGGTGGACACCCTGCGCAGGAACTGCGAGGAGTTCGACGTCCCGATCTTCCCGATGGGAACCGCGGAACAGGGCATCGTCCACGTCGCCGGTCCACAGCTCGGGCTCACCCAGCCGGGCATGACGGTCGTCTGCGGTGACAGCCACACCGCGACGCACGGCGCATTCGGCGCCATCGCCTTCGGTATCGGGACCTCGGAGGTCGAGCACGTCTTGGCGACGCAGACGCTCTCGCTGCGGCCGTTCAAGACCATGGCGGTCAACGTCTCGGGGACACTGCGCGAGGATGTGACCGCGAAGGACCTGATCCTCGCGATCATCGCCCGGATCGGTACCGGGGGCGGACAGGGCCACATCATCGAGTACCGTGGTGAAGCCATCGGGAAACTCTCGATGGAGGCCCGCATGACGGTGTGCAACATGTCCATCGAGGCCGGCGCCCGGGCCGGCATGATCGCCCCCGACGACGTCACCTTCGAGTACCTGAGGGGTCGACGGCACGCACCGACCGGCGCGGACTGGGACGCCGCCGTCGAGTACTGGCGCAGCCTCCGGACCGACGACGGCGCCGAGTTCGACACCGTCGTCGAGATCGACGGCTCGTCGCTCACCCCGTACGTCACCTGGGGCACGAATCCGGGCCAGGGTCTGCCGCTCGACGGCAGTGTGCCGTACCCGGACGACTTCACCGACGAGACCGAACGGATCGCGGCGGAGAAGGCGCTGTCCTACATGGACCTGGTCCCCGGTACACCCCTGCGGGAGATTCCCGTCGACACCGTGTTCGTCGGGTCCTGCACGAACGGCAGGATCGAGGACATCCGGGCCGTCGCCGCGGTCCTCGAGGGGCGCCGCGTCGCCGAAGGGGTGCGCATGCTCGTCGTACCCGGCTCCGCCGTGGTCCGCGCCCAGGCCGAGACCGAGGGGCTGGATTCGATCATCCGTGCGGCGGGCGCCGACTGGCGGCAACCCGGCTGCTCCATGTGTCTGGCGATGAATCCGGACAAGCTGGAACCGGGCGAACGGGCGGCCTCGACCTCGAACCGCAACTTCGAGGGACGCCAGGGGCCCGGTGGGCGCACCCACCTCGTGTCACCACAGGTGGCCGCGGCGACGGCGGTACTCGGACATCTCGCCGCCCCCTCCGACCTTGACCCGGTGCCCGCACTCGCGAGCGCCTGAGCGACGCACGAGAGGAAATCATGGAGAAGTTCACCGAATTCACCGGCGTCGGCGTCCCCCTGAAACGCTCGAACGTCGACACCGACCAGATCCTTCCCGCGGTCTACCTGAAGCGCGTGACCCGTACCGGGTTCGAGGACGCACTGTTCGAGAGCTGGCGCAGGGATCCCGAGTTCGTCCTGAACCAGGACGCGTTCCGTGACGGTTCGATCCTCGTCGCGGGTGCCGACTTCGGGACCGGTTCCTCGCGCGAGCACGCCGTGTGGGCGCTCATCGACTACGGGTTCCGGGTCGTGTTCTCCTCGCGCTTCGCCGACATCTTCCGGGGCAACGCCGGCAAGTCCGGGCTGCTCGCCGCGCAGATGGAACAGACCGACATCGATCTGCTGTGGAAACTGATGGATGCCGATCCAGGCATGGAACTCACCGTGGATCTCGTCGAACGCACCGTGACAGCCGGATCCCACGTCCTGCCTTTCACCGTCGACGACTACACCCGCTGGCGGTTGCTCGAGGGGCTGGACGACATCGGACTGACCCTGCGGGACGAGCCCGCGATCAGCCGCTTCGAGGCCGGGCGGCCGACGTTCAAACCGGTGACCCGTCGGGCGTGACCTCGAGCCCCACCGCCGGCCCGCAGCCCGGAGCCGATGTCGGGGCACCCCGGGACACAGGGCCGAGCTATTTCACGGGCAGTGGGCTGACCAGGTAGTCTGCCCCGGTGAGTTCGCCGTCCGTGGTGAAGGTCAGCACCCACACCGACGCCTTCTTCGCGTCCGGCTCGTCCAGTGGAAGCCGCCCCTCGGCGGACAACCAGGCGATGACATCGGGGATCGTCAGCCCCTGGGAGATCACCACGGGGGTTCCGCCGCCGGCGATGATCTCCCGGAAGCGCTTCTTCGAGTTCTTCATCGCGGTGGTCCAGCCCTCATCACCCAGGAGGACGTCGGACTCGATGTCGAGGCCGAGGTGTGCAGCCAGTGGCTCCGCGGTGGCGACGCAGCGGTCCGGCTTGGCCGAGTAGATGCGGTCGGGCCGGTAGGGGGCGAGCAGTTCCGTCAGGGCCGTCGCCTGGCGACGGCCCTTCTTGTCCAGGGGCCGGACGTCATCGTTGCCGGACCAGGTTCGGCGCGCGAAGGCGTGCGCGTGCCGGACCAGCAGCAGTCGTGTGTCCACCGGAACAGCCAGCCGCTTGGCCGCCTTGTCGAGCACCTGGCGGTCGACGTCGTAGCTCAGCAGCTCACGGGCCTGCGGGATCGTCAGCCACCGGATCTCATCCACCTCATCGTTGGCCGCGAACTCTCCGCCCATGACCTTCCCGGTGAAGTAGTAGACGACCTTGGTACGGTCGGCCACCGGATACGTGACGCGTCCGAGGAGCTTGCCCAGACGTACCTCGTAGCCGGTTTCCTCGAGGATCTCCCTGGTCGCGGTCTGCGGCAGTGACTCGCCGGGATCCACCTTTCCCTTGGCCAGGGACCAGTCGTCGTAGCGGGGGCGGTGGATGACCGCAACCTCGACGGTCTCGGGCTCGGTGAGTTCCCCGCGCCACAGCACGGCGCCGGCCGCGAGAGTGCACCGCCGGAACTCGTCGGCGGGGCGTGCCGGAATCGACTGGTAACGCCCCGTGACGTTCAGCGCATTGCTGCGGTCCTTGTCGGACTCGCTCGACTTCTTTGCCATCTGGCTTCCACTCTCCTTGGCTGGTTCTACGGGGGTGCTGTTCCCATCATTGTCCATCCCGGAGTGTCGTGTGAGCGAAACCGGGGTGACGTAACCACGTGTACTGGAACAAAACGGCACGCAGAAGGGCGGAACTCACCCGGTGAATCACCATCGCAGGCGATCTCCTCCAGTAACAGGAGAGTTCCGGGGAACCCGCCCGGACCACACCGTTTACCGTGGTCCGATCTTTTCGTGTGCACCTGGGTCAATAAAGAAAACCCCACCTACCATACGTAGTAGGTGGGGCTGCAGACGCACTTGCATCCAATGTAGAGCCGGGGTCATTCAAGCTTACGGACCTCTATCCACGAGGAGGACACCGACGAAAGCAGTTATCTCGGCCGACACGGCAGGAGTAAACGGTCACGAGGATCTTTCCGTCCCTCTGCTGTCCGAATGGCGACTCCATCCCCCTCATTCCCTGGACCCGAGAATGAGGCTTCAGCGTTCAACCATGCGGCGAAGCGTTTGCTGCAGCGGTCTCCCGCCGGGCAATCGGTAGGTGCCGGGCAATCGGTAGGTGCCGGGCAATCGGTAGGTTGAGAACTACCCGGGATCCGAGCTGCCGCCGGAGATGACCTCAACTTTGAACGGGGACCCGTTCAGCGGGCCCAGGCGGGCACGAATTATATCGCTCTCGTCATCGACCAGTACCTCTGTACTGTGGCCGAGTAGTTTGTTCGTCAGCTTGTAACGCATCCGTACGACTATTGGTTCGCCGATCTTCACCAGAGCCAGATCACCTCCCCAACGGCCCTGTGTGGCCACCCCATCGCAGCACACCACAGGACGAGTGAACGCCTGATGGAATCCGAAAAGGGAAATGAAAGGGTTCGGACGAATGTCGGCCTTGACCGCCACGAAATCATCCAAGGCGGCCGAATCTGTCGGTGTGGAGAGAATCGAGACATGTGTGTAGCGATTAGGCGGTGTAATTACGCTTAGGCAGCAGCCAATCATAATCAAGGAAAAACTGACAAGGCCCGTACTAAGGACATTTCCGCCATGCAGGACAACAACTAACGTGAATGCGAATCGCCGCATATCAGCGGTGCCGATAGCGTTGATCGAGATTAAAAGTGCCAGCACTACAGGCGTCCAGGCGGCCACTGCTGAAAGCCAGCCGTGCTCGGAAATTCCAGATGTTTCGAGAAGCTGGTACCAGTCACCAAATGTAGTATTATTCGCGGCATGGTAGAGTGCATTTTCATTATTCCAGTCGGCAACACCGAGCTTGAAAAGCGCAGCACCGGCGTAAAGTAAACACAACAGAACTCGCCCGAAAATGATCGCGGCCCGACTGATTCCCTGCAGGGGGATCGGAATGCGATCCATGTCAAGGTCTGTGAGGTAGCAATTGCGCCTGTTATCACTCAAACTCACAATCGCAAGAAGACCAACGAAAATGAGAGCCACAGATTCTCCACCGTCCGGGAGGGCGACTGCAGTCGATATCGTGTAGGTGATGTAGAGATGCAAAAATCCGGTCCACCGCGGATAAAAGCCGCTTATGACTAGGATCAGCCCAAACGCAATCATCACGTCAGCAAGGCCCAAATTCTCCTTACCGACCACGCAGTACAAACCGGCCTGACTCCAACTTTGACAGTGAGGGCCGAACGGTTGCGGACCAACCTCCGCGAACCGTGCCTCGTGCGAGGTGAAGAGAATGAAGCTCAATTGTGTGACGGCGATAAGGGCTCTGCCAATTGAAATGAACCTGGATTGGATATTCGCAGATCTAACTATCGCTTCGAGCCTTGTCGATGATTCCACTTTAACCATTGGCGAATCCTGATCACCCATCACATGCCACCCGTGTCTTCGCGGCCTTATCGATTCTGTATTCATCTTTAATTAGTGGTCGAAACGATCTGGGGGTGATGAGGGTCGAGTTGATTATCACGTCTCGACATATTGTTTGCGATGACATGTTGCCAACTTCTCCAGGGGTTGTCGGGAGTGCGTCTTTGGGGGACGGCGAGAGATCATCGGCCCGGTCTCTCCATCCTTCATTCGGAATCTTTCGGTCAAGTCTAGTGCCTCAGGACCTTGAGCGCGGTAGGACCTTGAGCGCGGTGATTTCCAGATGTGCCAGAACAATTTGACCGCCGGTTTTGAGGGTTTCGCATCAGGCTTCGGAGGGGATCGCCGTCACGGGGAACCGGTACCTGATCACTCCGGGCACGACGTGGAAAACCTTGGCTACCTCAGTCGCTACGGCTGCATGTGCATATAACGCCGCGTTCAAAATGACAGCACCATTGCTTCCGGTATTGTCGGTGGTGTCACGCAACCGTACTGTGCGTAGTGGCCTTCCTCTGATGTGTGGCTGTATTCCCTCCCGATCTCGCGAAGCCCAATGTGGTGGTCAGAATTGCTCGTTGCGTCCGGTTCGGCTCTCCGCTCTGCATTCTGGGCGAAACGACATCATGGTGATCCGGAAACTTTTCGAACAGTTTTCCGTACAGAAAAGTTTACTTGGTTTTCGGTCGGACCAACCCGTTGAGCATTGTCCGTCCGCACCAAGCGGGAAAGATCAGGATTCATCTCAGCCGCTCTACCGAAGCCGGGAACAGTGAACTCGGCCACTTCCCGGTCAGTGTAAGGGGGATCGATGGCGCTCAGCCGGGCTTGAAGGCGCTGTGCACCACGGGGCGCGTTCCGTCGGGGATGGGTTCCGCTATTTTGCGCGGTTATCGATAGTGCCTGCAAATCTTCTGACTGGCCGGTGACCGGAGCCGGTGAGCTCAAGAGGAGCACGGCGAGTGGGACGGTTGATCCGGAAGTGCGTTTCATTGAGGTTTCGTCGGGTTACACGGCTTGTCTTCGGGTTTTCATCCTCGGTCTGTATGGGTGTTGAACCGAACCGGGATGTCCGGTATTCAAAGAGGCTGAGTCCCTTCACCGTTCGAACCTCAATCCTGACCCGCCGAAATCTCCGTTGATTGATTTTCCCGGAACCGAGACCAGCTGTAACTGTTTGTCCTTGGCGGTACCTCTCTCACGTACGGGCTCATGTGAGCGATTTTCAGTCCCCCGTTTCCCTCTTGGTGTGCCCCGTCCGCTCCGCCGAAATCTGTTCCCGCCGGTTACAGTGTCAATGTGGAATAGGTAACGAGATATCGAGCCAGGTGAGGTCTCTGCCGCAACCCAGAATCCACGTGTCGGCCGTCTGAGGATTCCCGGCCGTCCCCACGGTTCGGCCCGGATCGCAGGCGTTAGAATTGTGTGAGTGTTTTCTGGGACCCGCCGGCGGAGGCTTCCGTCGCACCGGACACCGAGGACGAGGAGAACGAGAATGGTCAGAGTCGCAGTCATGGGAGCCGGCTCCTGGGGTACAACCCTCGCCAAGGTGTTCGCCGACGCCGGGAGCGCGGTGACGCTCTGGGCCCGGCGCGCTGAGGTCGCCCGCACGATCCAGATCAGCCGCGAGAACACCGACTACCTCCCCGGACTCGTCCTCCCGAGGGAGATCTGGGCGACGTCGGAGCCGGCCAGGGCACTGCAGGACGCCGACATCGTGGTCCTCGCGGTCCCGAGTCAGACACTCCGGGAGAACCTGTCCGAGTGGCGGGAGCTGATCCCGGAGGACGCCACCCTCCTGAGCCTGGCGAAAGGTATCGAGCGGGGCACCCATCTCCGGATGACGGAGGTGATCGCCGAGGTGGCCGGAGTCGATCCGGACCGGATCGCGGTCCTGTCCGGACCGAACCTCGCCCGCGAGATCGCCCTCGAACAACCCGCGGCGACGGTCATCGCCTGCACCGACGAGAAGCGCGCCAAAGCGGTCCAGGCGGCGCTCGCGGCACCGTATTTCCGTCCGTACACGAACGACGACGTCATCGGCTGTGAGATCGGCGGCGCGTGCAAGAACGTCATCGCCCTGGCCTGCGGCATGGCGACCGGTAAGGGACTGGGGGAGAACTCCCTCGCCTCGCTGATGACCCGGGGTCTGGCGGAGATCTCCCGGCTCGGGGAGGCACTCGGAGCCGACGCGCGGACCTTCGCCGGGCTCGCCGGCATCGGCGACCTCATCGCGACGTGCTCATCGCCCCTGTCCAGGAACCGCTCCTTCGGCAAATGCCTGGGTAGGGGTGACTCGCTCGAGGATGCTGCCCGGGCGACCCACGGCCAGGTCGCCGAGGGCGTCATCTCGTCTCAGTCCGTCTGGCAGCTCGCCCGGGAACACGGCGTCGAGATGCCGATCACCCAGGCCGTCGTCGGTGTGTGTCACGGAGGGATGGACGTGGACACGATGATCCGGGCGCTCATGGGGCGCTCGAAGAAGGCGGAATAGGGCGGAACGGTACACCGCGGAGCGACGCTCGGTACGATGACGGTCGTGACTTCACCCGTTGAACCCAGTACCGCCCCCGCAGTGGGCAAACCCGTAACCGACCGCCGCATCCGCGTCGCGGTCGTCTACGGTGGCCGCAGCTCCGAGCACTCCGTGTCGTGTGTGACCGGCGGCGCCATCATGTCCCACCTCGACCCCGAACGCTACGAGATCGTGCCGGTCGGGATAACCCGCGAGGGGGTGTGGACCGTCGGTGAATCCGATCCGCGGGCGCTCACCATTTCCGGACGCACCCTCCCGGAGGTGCGGCTCCGTGAGCGCCTCCAGCTCTCCCTCGACCCGGACTCCCGGGGAAGACTCATCATCCTGGACGGGGACCGTGCCGGGCAGGTGCACGCCGAGGTGGACGTGATTTTCCCCGCACTGCACGGCCGCTTCGGTGAGGACGGCACCGTCCAGGGGATGTTCGAGCTCTCCGGGATCCCGTACGTGGGGTGCGGTGTCCTGGCCTCGGCCTGCTGCATGGACAAGGAGTACACGAAGAAGCTGCTCGCGGCGGCGGATCTCGCGGTCGCCCCGGAGATCATCCTCCGTGAGCACCGGGACCTCGACTCCGCCGAGCGCGAACGCCTGGGCCTCCCCGTCTTCGTGAAACCCGCGCAGGGCGGATCCTCGATCGGGGTGTCCCGGGTGACCGACTGGTCGGACTTCCCGGCCGCCCTCGACACCGCGTTCTCCGAGGACGACAAGGTCATCGTCGAATCCCAGATCACCGGCCCCGAGGTCGAGGTCGGCGTCCTGCAGTACCCGGACGGCCGGCTGTTCGCCTCGGTCCCGGCACAGCTCCAGGGCACCGAATCAGGCGACGAGGGATTCTACGGCTTCGACACGAAGTACCTCGATGACGCGGTCACCCCGCAGATCCCGGCGCCGTTGGACGAGGCGACGACCGGGGAGATCCGTCGGATGGCCGTCGCGGCATTCCGCGCCGTGAACGCGGACGGACTCGCCCGGGTCGATTTCTTCGCCACCCCGGACGGCCCGGTGATCAACGAGGTGAACACGCTGCCCGGGTTCACCCCGATCTCCATGTACCCGCAGGTGCTGGCCGCGTCCGGAGTCGACTACGGCGAGCTGCTGGACATTCTCGTCGCCCGCGCGCTGCACTGACGAACCCGACTAGTCATCGCGCGGTGCCGCGGTGACGGTCCACAGGGACCGCATCGCGGCACCGCGTCTGGTCTTCGCCTCGAATGCCTGCATCCCGAGGTGCAGCGTCACGACACCGCGATCTGGCCCGGCACACCACGCCAGCGGTTCCCACAGGGCGAGATGCGCGTAGAGCGGGCCCGCCACGGCCTCCCGGGACGGATCACGTAGGCCAACCACATCGACGGTGGCCTCGTCACCGACCCGCCGGAGCACACTGAATCCGACTATCCCACCGGTGGTGTCCGTGGCGGTGAACACGGTCGACGAGTCGGCCAGGAACCGGTTCCGGCGCTCCAGCAGATCGACCGCCCGTCCATCGGTGACGGTTTGTCCGTGAGCCCGCTCCACGGTTCCGAGCAGGGGACCCAGCATGTCGGGGGAGGGGCAGTCGGCCGCCGTGGCCGCGGCAGCCGCGATCCGCACCGGTCCCCGGGCAAAGGCGCCGAGTTCAGCGCGGACATCGTCGCGACGCTCGCGGGACTGGAGGGATCCGATGTGTGCCTCGATTCCGCCCGCGGGGACGGTCACCGTGCAGTCCGCGCCGGCGAGCCGCAGGTGGGAGGCGCTGAACCCGAACGCGCGGATCAGACGTCTGGAGTCGTCGCCGCTGAGAAACGGCCACACCCAGGCACCCCGGGAGGACGGGAAGAGATCCACCGCCGCGTCGACCAGTGCGGGCAGCCGGGACTCCGGGACGCCGTCATCGAGGAGGAGGCGTGAGGTCCGTCCGGCGAGACCACCGAGAACCAGGCCACCGGGGTAGTGCGGCGGGGGATCCGCGGGGCAGTGGTGCGCGATGAGGAAGGCACCGCCGCCGTCGGAGAGGTACGCGGGATCCACGGCGGGCTCGCCCGAGTCGACGAACCGGCACCAGTCGGCGCACGAGTACACGCCGGCGACACGAGCGAAACCGGGCAGGTCCGGTCTCCCGCTGTGGAGAATGGTCATCGGGTCCTTCCTGGGACGACTGGGGACGGGCGAAGCGGGACGGACCGACGCTACCGGGTCCCCGGAGCCGCGGGGATGTTCCGGGAGATCGCGTCACCGAGCCCCACGATCGCCGTGTTGCCGGCCGCCTGCGGCATCGAGACCGCCACATTCGCGGTACGTCCCAGCGCATACCAGGTCCCGGCCGTGGTGCCGTTGGCGAGTGCGGTGTCGTGGTACCAGGCTATGTCGTTGACCTGCTGCACCTGGACACCCGGTTCATAGGACGGCGCATCGGCGACCCCGCACCGCAGGACCACGGGTTCCGCACCCGGCGCGGTCCAGGCCGCCGAACCGGCGGGCAGACCGGCGGCACTGAGCCGGTCGCCGTCGACACGGGTGTAGCCGGCCGCGCCGCCGAGTTTCTCCGGCAACGAGGGGAGCAGCTTGTCGCAGCCCGCATCGGAGGACCCCGGCCCGAGCTCCGCGAGCGGAGCCGGTGCGGGGACGGGCTCGGTGCGGTCCAGGGTCCCGAGTGCCGCGGACAGTTCCGCAACCGGGGATTCGGTGTCGTCCAGGGCACGGCCGTCGGCCGTCACGGCAACGACCGGGGTCCGGTTCACGGCGAACCACGTCCGCAGGCTGGATCCCGTGGTCGCGTCATCCACCCGGATCCAGACCGTACCGTCGACATCGGTCGTGTCGGACAGTGCCGTGAACTGCAGCGGCAGCGAGACACCGCACCGCAGGGTGATCCGGCTGACGGAGTTCGAGCGCCACGCCGCCGCACCCGCCGGGGCCGGGTCCGTGAGCTCCGCCCGGGGATGTCCGGAGAGTTCCCCGGGAAGGGCATCCAGGAACCGCGAACACTCCGGTGAATCCGCGTCCGGGGAATCGATCGTGGACATGGACACCGGTTGCAGTGCGGCCTTCCGATAGACGATCTTCGCCCCGATCAGGGTGGCGATCACCAGCGCCACGGAGAGCCCGAGGGCGATGTACAACGGAACGCGGTTGAACGGGGTGGACTGCTCGGTGCTCATGGCACCCCATCCTAGTCGCCGGGTAATGTGCACATCTGCCCGTACCCCACCACCGAAAAAGAGTGATCTCCCCCGTGTCCACCGTATTTCCCAGCCGCTACACCGGGCCGACCGTCGCCGAGACCGGGGAACGCGCCACGATCCGGGCGATCCTGGACGCGGTTCCGTCCCACCGCAACGGGGACGATGCTGCGGTGCTCCCGCTGCCGAACCCCAACACCCGCACCGTGGTCACCACGGACATGCTCGTCGAGGGGCGGCACTTCCGACTCGACTGGTCCCGCGCGGCGGAGATCGGACACAAGGCCGTCGTACAGAACTTCGCCGACATCGAGGCGATGGGGGCCAGGCCCGTCGCCGTCGTCCTCGCGCTCTCCGCACCGGGACACACCCCCCTCGACTTCATCACAGACCTCGCCCGGGGAGTCGGGGACCGCGTCTCCGCCTACAGTGCCGATCTCGCCGGAGGGGATCTCACCGGGGGAGAGCACATCGTGGTGGGTGTCAGCGCCATCGGTCATCTCGGCGGGAGCCTGCCCGCCCTCACTCTGGATGCCGCCCGCCCTGGCCAGGCCGTCGTCGCATCGGGGCGCATCGGCTACTCCGCGGCGGGCCTGGCGCTTCTGCGGAGGTACGGGCGGGAGCGGGTGCCCGCGGAGTTCTCCGAACTCGTCGACGCGCATCTCGCCCCCACGGTCGACCCGGGCAGGGGAGTCATCGCCCGGGCCACCGGCGCTTCATCGATGACCGACAACTCGGACGGTCTCATCACCGACCTCGGTACCATCGCCCGTCGCAGCGAGGTGGGCATCGATCTGGCGGGGGTCGCCATCGCACCCGACGAACTCCTCACCGCCGCCGGGAAGCACCTGGGGGTTGATCCCTGGAGCTGGGTCCTCACCGGTGGGGAGGACCACACCCTCATCGGCACGACGTCGAAGGACGCGCCCAGCGGTTTCCGCGTGATCGGGGCGGTCCACCGCCGCCGTGCCGGAGCGGCCGTCACGGTCGATTCCGTGCCTCCCGCCCACAGTGCCGGTTGGGACAGTTTCCCGCGGCAGGCGACGGCACCCTAGACTCGGGGATGACATGAGTGACACAGAAAACCCCGTGCAGATGTCCGCCGACCACACCACCCCCCTCCCGGTGGAGGAGGGCTGGCGGCGGGTCCTCGAACCGGTGGCTCCGGCGATCCACCGGATGGGCGACTTCCTCCGCGCCGAGAACGCGGCGGGCCGTGGTTACCTCCCCGCGGGAGCCGACGTGCTGAGGGCGTTCACCTACCCCTTCGACGAGGTCAAGGTCCTCATCGTGGGACAGGACCCGTATCCCACACCGGGGCACGCGATGGGGCTGTCCTTCTCCACCCAGCCGGGCGTCCGTCCGCTACCGAAGTCCCTGGCCAACATCTTCCGGGAGTACTCGGAGGACCTGGGGCTCCCCGTGCCGGACGACGGTGACCTCACGCCCTGGTCGAAGCAGGGCGTCGCACTGTTCAACCGGGTTCTCACGGTGCGTCCCGGCGCCGCGGCATCCCACCGCGGGAAGGGATGGGAGGAGATCACCGAGGCTGCGATCACCGCTCTCGCCGAACGGGACCGCCCCCTCGTCGCCGTACTGTGGGGGCGTGACGCGCAGAACACGCAGCGGTTCCTCGGCGACACCCCGTGCATCTGCTCCCCGCACCCGTCCCCGCTGTCGGCCCACCGCGGTTTCTTCGGATCCCGCCCGTTCAGCCGTGCCAACGAGATCCTCGCCTCCCGGGGCGCACAGCCGGTGGACTGGCGGCTGTAGACTTGTCGACCATGGCCTCTGACTTATCCCTCGACGGTACCGCCCTCCTTTCGTGGGCGGAACGGGCGGTGGACGCTCTCTCCACCCGCAGGGAGGAGATCAACGGGCTGAACGTCTTCCCGGTTCCGGACGCGGACACGGGATCGAACATGACCTACACCATGGAGGCGGCGCTCGCGGAAGCCACCCGGCTCGACGACGCGGAGAAGGAGAGCGCGCACGCGGTGGCGGCCGCACTCGCCGCGGGGTCCGTGCGCGGTGCCCGGGGCAATTCGGGTGTGGTGCTCAGCCAGGTGATCAGCGGTATCGCCCAGGCTGCCGCCAGCGGAAGCATCGACGGCGAGTGCCTGAAGAACTCGCTGGCCATCGCCGTGCGGCTCGTCGACCGCGCCATCACCGACCCGGTCGAGGGCACCGTCGTGACCGTCCTCCGGGCGACCGCCGTCGCAGCGGCACAGGCCGGGGGAGGACTCCGGGAGACGGCCGCCGCCGCCGTGGATGCCGCCCGCACCGCCCTGATGAAGACCCCGTCCCAGCTGGAGGTCCTCCGGTCCGCGGGTGTCGTGGATGCGGGCGGGGCGGGTCTGGTGGTTCTGCTCCAGTCGCTGCTCGACGAGATCGAGGGCATCGCCCGGGAGGACGGCGTGATCGATTCCTTCGGGCGTCCCGGGGCCCACCCCGTGGTGGAGGACAGCACCGTCTGCGACGCCCGCCACGGCAGGTCCCGCGAGCTCGAGATCATGTGCTTCATCCGGTTGAGCGGTGAGGACGGGGACGCCCTCGGGACGCTCCGCGCCAACCTGGCGGATATGGGTGACAGCCTCATCCTCGCACCCGCCGACACCGATCCGGACGGCCCCGTCCGTTCAGCGACCGTCCACATCCACAGCAGCGTTCCCGGTCCCGTGATCGAGGAGCTGTACCGGGCCGGTGACGTGAGTGATCTCCGCCTCGAGGTGCTGCCGGAGAGCCCCCAGGTGGAGACGCTCCGCCGTGCGGTCATGGCACTCGCCCCGGACGGACCGCTCGCGGAGCTCTACCGGCAGGCCGGTGCGATCGTCATCACCCCGGATGCCCCCGGTGACGGTGACGACGGCACCACCGACACGGTCTCGAGGATTCTCGCGGAACTGCGTACCCGCGGAATCGGTGAGGTCATTCTGCTCCCGAACGGCCTGCTCACCCGCAGGGAGATGGTGTCGGCGGAACTCGCCGCACACGCGGCGGAACGCACCATGACGATCCTGCCCACCGCGCGACTCGTCAGCGGCATCGCCGCGCTGGCGGTCCACGATCCGGAACAGCCCGTGGCGGTCGATTCCTATGCCATGGCCGAGGCCGCGGGCTCCATGCGCACCGCGATCCTGCAGCGTGCCGACAAGGCCGCACTCACCCTCGCCGGCCCGTGCTCCCGCGGAGACATCCTCGTCACCAGCGGGACCGGGGTTCTCTTCGTGGCCGATGACCTGCAGACCGCACTCGAACAGACCTGTGCCCGATTGCTCGGACGGGGCGGCGAACTGGTCACTCTGCTGCTGACCGATGAAGCCGCCGCGGAGATCGATCTCGCGCGGTTCACCGATCAGCTCCCCGGTGTCAACAGTGCGGTGGAGCGCGGCGCCGAGATAGAGGTGATGGTCTATCCGGCCGAGGGGCTGGCGCATCTCGCCGAGGTCGGGGTGGAGTAGCGCCCATGCTCGGTTGGCTCGACCCCCGGAGAATCGACGATCTGATCCCGAAGAAGAACGCCGCAGCACTGGAGAAGGCGTTCGGGTACACCACCGTCGATGAACTCCTCCTGCACTTCCCTCGCGCCTGGTCCCACCACGGAGCCGGAGTCAACGTCGATGCCGCGGAGCCGGGCGACACCGTCACCTGCGTCGGTACGGTTATCTCGGCGAGGACCGGGTACACGTCCACCGGGAAACAGATGCACCGGATCACGATCAGCGACGGCACAGGCACCCTCTCCGCCACCTTCTTCCAGGCCAGACTCCCGGCGAGACAACTCAAGACCGGTGTCCGGGCGATGTTCTCCGGCAAACTCCGGGTGTTCCGCGGACAGGCCGAGATCTCCCACCCCGCGTACGTGATCCTCCCGGAACCCGGGCGCAGACAGTTCGCCACGGGATCGCTGCGTACCCTCGGTGACTTCGGTTCCCCGGAGGAACTGGAGGAGCTGCTCTCCCAGCTCGAGTACCTCGCCGTCTACCCGGGAAAGAAGGGGGTGACGAGTTGGGCGCTGCTCGGCGCGGTGAACGCCGTGCTCACACAGACGCCCGGGATCCCCGAACCGCTCGATGTCGTACCGGAAGGAATGGTCGGTTTCGACGAGGCGATCCGCGGAATCCACCAACCCGACGACCGGGGCCCGGCGCCTTTCATCGAGCGTCTGAAGTACAACGAGGCCCTGTCATTGGCACTCGTCATGGCCCTGCGCCGTGCCGACGCCGCAGCCCGCGTCGCACCCGCCTGCCCCGAGGCCCCGGACGGACAGAAGGCGACGATGCTCGCCAACCTCCCGTTTCCGCTGACCGACGGCCAGCGGGAGGTCGGTGCCGACATCACCGGGGAACTCGCCGCCCCGGTACCGATGAGCAGGCTGCTGCAGGGGGAGGTCGGTTCCGGGAAGACGATCGTCGCACTCCTGGCCATGCTCCAGGTCGTCGACTCCGGTAGACAGTGCGCGCTGCTCGCCCCGACCGAGGTGCTCGCCGTCCAGCACGCCCGCAGCATCACGGCGACCCTAATGGCGGCCGGTGTGCCCGCGACCGTGACGGTGCTGACCGGCTCGATGACCGTGGCACGCCGTCGACGGGCCCTGCTCGACACCGTCTCCGGGCAGACCGACATCGTCGTCGGCACCCATGCCCTCATCCAGGACGGGGTCGAGTTCTTCGATCTCGGGCTGGTCGTCGTCGACGAGCAGCACCGCTTCGGTGTCGAACAGCGCGACCGGTTGCGCAGCGCCGGGCGCGACGGCGGGACACCGCACCTGCTGGTGATGACGGCGACCCCGATTCCCCGCACCATCGCGATGACGGCGTTCGGTGACCTCAGGGTCTCCACCCTCCGCGAACTGCCCGGCGGTCGTCGCCCGATCAGCAGTTCCGTGGTCCCCGGATCGAAGCCCGCCTGGGTCCGCCGGGCGTGGGAACGCATCCGCGAGGAGGTGGCGCGGGGGCGTCAGGCGTTCGTCGTCTGCCCACGCATCGACGGCGAGGGCGGGGTCACCGAGACCTTCGAGCTCCTGCGCGGGGAGATCTTCCCCGAGCTCACCGTGGGGCTGCTCCACGGCCGGATGCACCCCGAGGACAAGGATCGGGTGATGTCCGACTTCGCCGCCGGCGGGATCGACATCCTCGTGTCCACGACCGTCATCGAGGTCGGCATCGACGTGCCCAACGCCACCGTGATGTACGTCCGCGAGGCCGACAACTTCGGGGTCAGCCAGCTGCACCAGCTGCGCGGTCGGGTGGGCCGTGGTGGGCACTCCTCACTCTGTCTCCTGCACACCGACCAGCCCGAGGACTCCGATTCCTTCGCTAGGGTCAGCGCGATCGCCGCGACGACGGACGGTTTCCGCCTCGCGGAGCTGGATCTGCGTTCCCGGCAGGAGGGCGATGTCCTCGGCACCGCGCAGTCCGGTGGACGCCGTCACGTCCGGCTGCTCGACCTCATCGACGACGCCCCGATGATCGAGCGGGCCTCCCGGGACGCGGCGGAGCTCGTGACCCGGAACCGCGGACTCGCGGAGCAGCTGGTCAGTGACGTGGAGGTCGAGGAGCAGGAGTTCATCGACAAGACGTGACGGTTCGGTGTCCGGTGACCCCGGGCCCCGGGCTTTCCACCGCCGGTGCAGACCGGGGGGCGGAATGGTTCCCCGGACCCTGCGGGGCGGTGCCGCTGTGCGCGGTGCCGCCGGGGGCGCGACCAGGTTCTCCGGCCTCCGGGCGGTGTGGCTGTGCGAGGATTCGCCGTAACCGGATAGGAGACCGCATCCGTGGTGGGGGATGACCGTGGGGCGCGCTGTGGCGCCGTACGGGAAGAACCGCGCACGGATCGTTGCGGGGTAGTGGGTCGCGGGCGGATCAGTGGACGGTGAATCCGCGGGCCCGGAACCGGTCGCGGACGGCTTCGGTCTCCTCGGCGGAGGGCGGTTTCGTGTCCTCCAGGTTGTAGTGCATGCCGAGTTCGTGCCACTTGTCCCGGCCCATGTTGTGGAACGGCAGCACCTCGACGCGCTCCACCGAGCCCTTCCACCGGGAGACGATGTCGCACACCTTGCCCACGTTGTCGGGGTCGTCGGTGAGTCCGGGCACGAGAACGAACCGGATCCAGATCTTCTTTCCGTGTGCCGCGAGGCGGTCACCGAAGTCGATGGTCGGTTGCAGTTCGCGGCCGGTCACACGGTGATAGGTGTCCGGGTCCCCCGACTTCACGTCGAGGAGGAACAGATCGATCGAGTCGAGATCGGCGTCGGTCAACCGGGAGCCGAGGAACCCGGAGGTGTCCACGGCGACGTGGATCCCGGCGTCGTGGCAGGCTGTGAACACCCGTCGGGCGAACGCGATCTGGAACAGCGGTTCGCCGCCCGAGATGGTCAGCCCTCCGCCGGAGGCCCGGAACACCGCCCGGTAGCGCTTCACCTTGGCGATGATGTCCTCGACGGTCTCCAGTGTGCCGGTCCGCATCTCCATCGTGTCCGGGTTGTGGCAGTACTGGCACCGCAACGGGCACCCGGAGAGAAACAGGGTCATTCGGGTTCCCGGACCGTCGACCGCGGTCACCAGCTCCCAGGAGTGGACCAGGCCGACATCACCGGTGCGCCGGGCCGCGATCAGTTTCCGGCGGCCCTCGGCGTCATCCGGCAGTACGGAGTGGGCACCACCGATGCCCTCGGCGGCTCCCCGTATCCTCGGCCCCTCGGAGGGGGCGACGACGACGGGGGAGTTGATGCCGTCGGACATGGTGGTGCTCCTTTTCGGTACTTCCGTGCCTCAGCGGGCGGGTGGTGTCAGGCGCCCTCGTGGAACGTCCTGGAGATGACGTCGAGCTGCTGCTCCTTCGTCAGCTTCACGAAGTTCACGGCGTATCCCGACACCCGGACGGTGAGGTTCGGGTACTTGTCGGGGTTCTCCACCGCGTCCTCGAGGGTCGAGCGGTCGAGGACGTTGATGTTGGCGTGGTAGAGACCGGAACCGGAGTGCGTTGCGGCCCGGTTGGACTTCATGTCGGCGAGGCGTTCGTCGAAAGAGAGGGATGACATGGGTGGTGCTCCTTTGAGTTGAGTTGGATGGGGAAGAACAGTGGGTCAGTCGTTGTCGTCGATGATGAATCCGGCGTCGAGGACACCGACGAGGTTCCGGATCCGCTCATCAGGCGTCCGACCGAGGCCTGAAGGTGTGATGGTGTTGGTCAGGGATATTCCGTCCAGGGCGTCGTTGTAGTCGAGTTTGCCGACCGACAGCATCGAGGCGACCATGCCGTGCGAGTCGAGGGCGTTCTCCGGGTTCGCGCCCGGGGAGAACGGGGTACCGGCCTTGTGTCCGGAGGGGAATGCGCCCGTCGCCTTGCCGTACACGACGTTCGAGGTGATCGTCAGCACCGACTGGGTCGGGATGGCGTCCCGGTACATCGGGATCTCCTTGATCTTCGCCATGACGGTGTGCACGATCGTCGCAGCGATGTCGTCGGCCCGGTCGTCGTCGTTGCCGTAGATCGGGAAGTCGCCCTCGGTGCGGTAGTCGACGATCAGCCCGGTCTCGTCGCGGACGGGGTAGACCTTCGCGTACCGGATCGCGGAGAGGGAGTCCGCGACGATGGACAGGCCGGCGATACCGCAGCCCATCGTGCGCTGGATGTCCGAGTCGTGCAGTGCCATCTCCACGGCCTCGTAGGCGTAGCGGTCATGGCAGTAGTGGATGATGTTCAGTGCCTCGACATACGTGCCGATCACCCAGTCCAGCATGTCCTCGTACTTGTGCCAGACCTCGTCGAAATCGAGCGGGCCATCGCCCTCGATGGGGGTGAAGCCCTCGACGACCTGCTTTCCGGAGACCTCGTCACGTCCGCCGTTCATGGCGTAGAGCAGGGCCTTTGCGGCATTGACGCGGGCACCGAAGAACTGCATCTGCTTGCCGACGGCCATGGGGGAGACGCAGCAGGCGATCGCGGCGTCGTCACCCCAGTGGCTGCGGATCTGCTCGTCGGACTCGTACTGGATCGATGAGGTCTCGATGGAGATCGCGGCGCAGAACTCCTTGTAGCCTTCAGGTAGAGCCGGATCCCAGAACACCGTGATGTTCGGCTCCGGTGCCGGGCCGAGGTTGCGCAGGGTCTGCAGCAGGCGGAACGCGGTCTTGGTGACCAGTGGCCGACCGTCCTGGCCGAAGCCGGCGTCGGACCAGGTGGCCCAGTAGGGGTCGCCGGAGAAGATCTGGTCGTAGTCGATGGTGCGCAGGAACCGGACGATCCGCAGCTTCAGGACCAGTTGGTCGATGATCTCCTGCGCGTCCTCCTCGGTGATCCGGCCCGCGGCGAGGTCACGCTCGAAGTAGATGTCGAAGAACGGGGACAGGCGGCCGAAGGACATCGCGGCACCGTCCTGGCTCTTCACCGAGGCGAGGTAGCCGAAGTAGGTCCACTGCACGGCCTCCTGCGCGGTCGCGGCGGGCCGGGAGATGTCGAAGCCGTAGTCCGCGGCCATCTTCTTCAGCTTCTTCAGCGCCTTGATCTGTTCGGAGTGCTCCTCGCGGTAGCGGCACCAGTGTTCGCTGAACGGGTTCGAGCCAACCGCATGCTTCGCGGCCTCCTTGTCCTCGATGAGCCGGTCGACACCGTAGAGCGCGACGCGACGGTAGTCACCGATGATGCGCCCGCGTCCGTAGGCGTCCGGGAGCCCGGTGATGATGTGCGAGGACCGGGCCGCGCGGATACGCGGGGTGTAGATCTCGAAGACGGCGTCGTTGTGGGTCTTGCGGTAGCGGGTGAAGATCTCCTTGACCCGTTCGTCGGGCTCCTTCCCCGCTTCGCGGATCGCCTGTTCCACCATCCGCCAGCCACCGTTGGGCATCATCGCCCGCTTGAGCGGAACGTCCGTCTGCAGGCCGACGACGACATCGTCATCATCGGAGATGTAGCCGGCGGGGAAGGCATCGACGTCCGCGGGTGTGTGCGTGTCGACGTCGTACACCCTGCGCTTGCGTTCCTCCGCGAGGTAGTCCTTCTCCAGGGTGTCCCAGACCCGCAGGGTCTTGGCGGTCGGTCCAGAGAGGAATGCCGCATCCCCGGTGTAGGGGGAGTAGTTCCGCTGGACGAAGTCGCGGACATCGATGTGATCGCACCAGGGACCGGACTCGAACCCTTCCCAGGGGGAGTCGGTGTCGGTGGGGGTTGGAGCGAATGTGGTCACGGTTGCTTCAGACCTTTCCAAGACGGGGTGTCAACTGGGGAATCCAGGTTTCAGGTTCACTCACGCGAACGAGTCCCATCAGACTGGTGTGCAGCGGTCGAATATCCCATCGCGTTCGACTGGCCTTCCGTCCCCCTGAAGAATCGGGGGTGGCGTCCGGCTCCTCGGAGAGCTCATCGCGTCAACATTTTCGACGCTACGCCTGATAGCCGGAGGCGTGCAGGACATTCCACCGATGACGGGGGTAAAAAGGTCACCCCGTTACCGGTCGACTCCGGGGAGGTGCAGGCAGAACGTGTTTTTTCACCCGTCCGCGAGCGGTGACGCCCCGCTGTGGGAATGATCACCATCACCTTCGTCCGGGGGTCGGAGAATCCGACGCCCCGGATCCGTCCCCGCACCACGGGCCGTGGGGCCGGTGGTGGGGGAGTGTCAACAGGCCCGCGACGGGGCCCGGTTCCCGTCAGGTCAGAGCGAGATTCCCGGGGTGCTTCCCGCCGGGACCGGTTTCACCCGGGGCGCGTCCGGTCCCATCAGGACCTCGTTCGGGAATGAGACGGGCCGCCAGTCGCCGCATCCCAGGGACTCGAAGACGGCGGCCTTCGGATCGAGGAGATCCGCCATCTCATTGACCCAGTCACTCTTCTCGGAGAGCACCCTTCCCCGTGCGTCAAGTACGCGCCAGGTGCAGGAGTCGCCGCCCGGCGACCAGTACCAGCTTCTTTCGGCGTCGACGCCGACCTCGTGTTTACCGGGACCGACGCTGGGGCCGTCCTGGAGATACAGTGTCCGCTCCGCATTCTCCATGTCGCGGTCGACCATGTAGGAGGAGACACCGAGACCGACCGCCCAGGTCATGAGACCCGCCACGAAGCCGGCGAAGAACATCCCGAACCTACGGAAGAACGGCTTCCGTTCGCCGTCTCCGGCGGAGTGCTTCCGTCGGTCACCCCGGGGCTGGGGCGCGGGTACGGGGGACTGCCCCGGTCGCCAGCCGGGAGGAGGGGAACCGGGGGGCGGCCCCTGGTGTGCACCCGACGGGAGGTATTGGGGGACGCCGGGGCCCGGTGGTGGGGGATAGAAGCCGGGGGGTGGCCCGGGCTGGGTGTTCCCGGTGGGGCCCGGTCCGCCGAAACCGGAGCCGGGCGCGTCCCCGGGAATGCGGGGGTACGGGGAGCCCGGGCCGGGCCCGGGATAGGGGCGGCCACTGGAGCCGGAGGGATCGTTCGGTGGTCGTTCTGGGGACATGGTCTCTCCTCGGGCTCCCCGCCGTCGTCGACACGGCGGCATGGCTGATGATGACGGGACCGACGACGAACCGTCTGCTTGCGATTCTGCTCTATCCGGTGCCTGGACGCAGCGGATCTACTAGGTGTAGCGCCCCCGTTCAGGGGCTGATACCGGCCGGTGCGACGGCTTCCGGTCAACCGCTCTCCCCGCTCCGTCGGTGCGATAGGCTGAAAGCCATGAGAATCTGTGCTCCGTTCGCCGGAATAGTCCGCTACACGGTGGCGGACGGTGAATACGTGGACACCGGACACCCCCTCGCCGTCGTCGAGACGGTAAAACTCGAGGCTCCCGTCATCGCCCCGGGGCCCGGAGTCGTCCGCGGGCGGAGGTTCCCCGACTTCGCCGATGTGACCGGCGGTGACATGCTACTCGAACTGGAGGAGAACTGACATGGGCCTGACCCGCATCATTTCCGGTGAGGCCCGGGGGCGGAAGATCAAGGTGCCGCCGGCGGGAACACGTCCCACCAGCGACCGGGCACGCGAGGGCCTGTTCTCCTCACTGCAGGTGAGGTTCGGATTCGCCGGTAGACGGGTCCTGGATCTGTTCGCCGGATCCGGTGCACTCGGTCTCGAGGCGGCCTCCCGGGGCGCCGATGAGGTCGTGCTCGTCGAGAACAACCGGGTTGCCGCGGACACCATCCGGCACAATGCCACGGTCGTCGGGCATCCGAACGTCACCGTCGCGGAGATGAAGGCCTCCGTCTACGTCGCGGGTGCGCCCCGCGGGCACTTCGACATGGTTCTCGCCGACCCCCCCTACGAGCTCGCGGATGAGGCGGTGGCGGAGATGCTGACCGCGCTGGTCCCAGTACTCGCGGATGGCGCCGCGGTCGTCGTCGAACGACACGTCGAGTCCCCGGAAACGGCGTGGCCCGCCTGCTACGTGCCGACCACCCAGAAGCTGAAGAAGCGCACCTACGGTCGCGCCCGGATGGACATGGCCGTCTTCCACGCCGACCTGGCCGGGGACGTGGTCGGCGTTCCCTCATCCGACGACGGGACAGGGGAGTGACGATGCGGGTCGTCTGCCCGGGATCCTTCGATCCCGTCACCATGGGTCATCTCGACATCTTCCGGCGCGCCGCCGACCAGTTCGGCGAGGTCACGGTTCTGGTCACGGTCAACCCGAAGAAACAGGGCCTGTTCACGATGGATGAGCGGGTCCGGCTCATCGAGGAGGCGGTCTCCGGGATCTCCGGGATCACCGTCGACACCTGGTCCGGTCTGCTCGTCGACTACACCACGCAAAACGGTGTGACCGCCCTCGTCAAGGGCCTCCGTTCCGGGATCGACTACGAATACGAACTGCCGATGGCGCAGATCAACCGGAGGCTGTCGGGCGTGGACACGTTCTTCCTCCTGACGGACCCGAAGTACGGGTACATCTCATCCACCCTGTGCAAGGAAGTGGCCCGGCACGGCGGTGACGTGTCGGGGATTCTGCCGCCGAATGTCGCCACGGCGATCCGCGCGAAGTTCTCTGACGGTCCCACCGGGCACTGACCGGCCCGACCTCGCCGGATATTCGGCGGTGCGGGCCGGAACCGCCCGCACGGGACGCAACGCCTCATCCCGTTGTTCGGCGCCGCCGGAGGCCGGACCGGGCCGAGACGGTCGACCTCCGGACGTCACCCCCGCTTTACCCCTCTGCCGGAACGACATGTCTGCATCCGCACAGGTTCCGGTGGTGCCGGACCGGTGCAAGTGCGACCGGAGGAGCCCAATTCGGGGCCGACACGGTGAATTCCGGCCGCGGCTGTACCATTCCCCGCATGAGTGTCCTCGCCACCGTCTCGATCACGGTGATCATCGTCATGCTGGGGTCCTGTCTGCAGCGCATATCGGGCATGGGATTCGGTCTCCTCGTCGTCCCGGTCCTGGCGATACTCCTGGGCCCCGCGGACGGTGTTCTGGTGGTCAACGCCCTGGCTGCCGTGAACGCGGCGCTGACCACCTGGACGGTGCGTCAGTACGTCGACTGGCGGAAGGTCAGGCTGCTGGCCGTTCCCCTCCTCGTGGGGGCTTTTCCCGGGGTGTTCCTCATCCGTGCGATCAACGCGGCACCGTTGCAGATCATCGTCGGTACGCTCCTCCTCGTCGCCCTGGCGGTCGTCCTCGGCGGACGACGCCACATCCCGCATGTATCCGGCAACGGCAGCCTGTTCACCGCCGGCGTCATCGGCGGGTTCATGAATACCCTCGCGGGCGCCGCGGGGCCCGCCATCACCGTCTACGCGCAGGCCGCGCGGTGGCAGCACCAGATGCTCGCCGCGACCCTGCAACCGCTGTTCGTGATCTCGGGTGGGCTGTCCTTCATCCTGAAGATTCTCCTCGGTGCCAGTTCGGTGACCGCCGTTCCGCCCACGATCTGGCCGGTGGCCTTCGTCGGGATGCTCGTGGGGATCTTCGGTGGGACCATGCTGTCGCGGGTCATCCCCCGGGAGACCGCACGTCGGACCGCGTTGACCGTCGCCGGTCTCGGTGGGATCACCGCGATCATCCAGGGCGTCACCTCCCTCGGCTCCTGACGCCCGCCCGGTCATCGTCGCGCGAACGTGCGGACAGGGAGGCGCCGTGCAGGACCACCGCGAGATGTGGATCGATCCGCTCTGTACCGGCACCGGGTCGGATCATGTGGATGGGCTGCCGCGGGTGCATCTGTGCGCGGGTCCCCGCGGAGGCGGATCCGATTTCGGCGGTGCCGTCCGGTGGGGCGCGGGAGATGCACCCCACGGACGACCGGGAGCCGGGCCGGATCGAAACGGGGACAGGTGTCCCACCGTGGTCCCCTCATCCCCGTCGACCGGCCCGGCACCGCCACCGAACGCGGTGCCGGTCGATCAGAGGAGGGAGGAGAGGAACGCCTGCGTGCGTTCGTGCTGCGGATTCGTGATCACCTGCGAGGGCGGTCCGGACTCGACGACCACACCGGCGTCCATGAACGCGACCTGGTCGGCCACCTCGCGGGCGAACCCCATCTCGTGTGTGACCACGAGCATGGTCATGCCGTCGGCGGCGAGCTGCTTCATCACGCCGAGCACCTCACCGACGAGTTCGGGGTCGAGTGCGGAGGTCGGCTCGTCGAAGAGCATCAGCTTCGGGTCCATCGCGACCGCGCGGGCGATGGCGACACGCTGCTGCTGTCCACCGGACAGCTGGACCGGGTAGGCGTCGGCCTTGTGGACCAGGCCCACCTGGTCTAGCAGTTCGAGGGCCTTCTTCCGGGCCTTGTCCGCGGGGACACGCTTGACCTGGATCGGGGCCTCGGTGATGTTCTCGATGACGGTACGGTGGGGGAAGAGATTGAAGCTCTGGAACACCATTCCTATGTCGGCGCGCTGCCGGGCGGCCTCCTTCTCGGAGATCTCGTGGAGGATTCCGTCGCGTTCCCGGTAGCCGATCAGTTCGCCGTCGACGTAGAGGCGTCCCGCGTTGAACTTCTCGAGGTGGTTCACACAGCGCAGCATCGTCGATTTTCCGGAGCCGGAGGGCCCGATCAGGCACGTGACGGATCCCCGGGGCACCCGGAGATCGATGCCCTTGAGCACCTGGAGCTGTCCGAAGCTCTTGCACACCTGTTGTGCGTCGATCATGAGGTCTGTCATGTGAGTAGTCCTACTTCGTGGTCGGGGAGACGGTGATGTTGCTGGGCGGGACACCCTCGGCGTCGGCGAGTGCGGCGAGCTGGCGCGAGGACAGTTCTCGCGACGAGCCGCGGGCGAAGTGGCGTTCGAGGTAGTACTGACCGACCATGAGGACCGAGGTGATCACCAGATACCAGGTCGCGGCGACCATCAGCATCGGAACCGGTTGGAAGAGGCTGTTGGCGATGTCCATCGACCGGCCGAACAATTCGAGTGAGTAGGGCACCGCGACCACGAGCGAGGTGGTCTTGAGCATGGAGATCAGCTCGTTGCCGGTCGGAGGGATGATGATGCGCATGGCCTGCGGGAGAACGGTGCGGCGGATCGTCTGCCACCAGCTCATGCCGAGTGCCTTGGAAGCCTCGGTCTGTCCCTCCGGGACCGCCTGGATGCCTGCACGCACGATCTCCGCCATGTACGCGGACTCGTTGAGCCCGAGACCGATGACCGCGAGGAAGAATGTGTTCTGCAGGAGCGTCTCGACGTCGATTTCGGTGACACCGACGTTGATGGTCTGGTAGAGCGTGGACAGCAGACCCCAGAAGACCAGCTGCACGTACACCGGGGTTCCCCGGAAGATCCAGAGGTAGAACCACGACACCGACCGCATGACCGGGTTCGGCGACATCCGGAGGACCGCCATGATGGCGCCGAGGACGACACCGATGATCATCGCGAGGATCGTCAGGAGGATCGTGCGTCCGGCGGCGGTGAGGATCCGTGTGTCGAAGACGTAGCTGCGGTAGACGTCCCAGGAGAAAGCCTCGTTGGTGGCGACCGAATAGAGCACTCCGACGGCGATGAGCAGCAGGAGGGCGGAGGCGATCCAGCGGCCCGGATGACGCAGCTGTTTCGCCTCGATGGGTTTCGGCGCCGTGGCGGTGGTGTGTGGCATGGGGATCCTCTGTGTCTGTGAGAATGTCGGTCGGGTGGGGCTGCGGGATGCGTCGCTCAGGGCCGGTACGGCTCTCCGTTTATCTGTGCGGTCTCGATGAGGCCGTGCTCGATCCCCCAGAAGCCGAGTATGCGCTCGTAGTCCCCGGTATCCACCAGGTGCTGGAGCGCAGCGGCGAGGGCGGGACCGAGCGGGGACTGTTTCGGTACGGGCCAGCCGAAGGGGGCCGCGTCGAAGAGGTCGCCGGTGGTCTCGATCTTCCCGTCCGCGCGTGCGACCGCGAAGTCCGCGACCGGGGAGTCACTCGACATGGCGTCCGCCCGCCCGAGGACCAGCGCGGTGGCCGCGCCGTCCGCGGAATCGTAGGCGAGTTTCGTGATCGGTTCCAGGCCCGCTTCGACGCACGCCTCGGACTTGGGGTTGATGTCGTCGGTCTCGCTGACGGTGTTCCGCTGGACGGAGACGGTCAGTCCGCAGGCGTTGTCCGGATCCACCGGGTCTCCGGTCTGGGCGGACCACTGGATACCGGCGTAGAGGTAATCGACGAAGTCGTAGCTCTGTCGCCGTTCCTCGTTGTCGGTGAAGCTCGATGCCCCGAAATCCACGGTGCCCGCACTCACCGAGGGGAGAATGAGCGAGAAGTCCTGGTCCGCCACCTCGAGCTCGAGGCCCATCACCTGTGCGGCGGCGCGGGCGAGATCGATGTCGAAACCGATGATGTCGCCGGCCGAGTCCTTGAATTCGGCGGGGGCGTAGGGCACGTTCGTCCCGATCGTGATCGTGCCGTCCGCCGCGATCTCCGGGGGCACCATGGCGGCGATCTCGGGAACTGCGGCGATGTCGAGTTCCTCCCACCCGTCGGGGTGGCCGGTCTCTTCGTTGGTCACGCAGGCGGTGAGTGCCAGAGCCGAGGCGGTCAGCGTGGCGGCGAGGCGGCTCCGGGTGCCACCGGTACGGGGGAAGTGGGAAAGCATGAAGCGATTCTAACCCATGCTTAACAACTGCTTTAGCCGCCCTGTCCGCCATCCGGGGTCTGTCGGTCGTGCTTCCGGATCAGCTGAGGTCGCGGAGGGCCTTCACCTGACGGTTGCGGTGCTGTGTCATCCGCTCGGCCAGGAGTGTGCCCACCACAGCCCCGGCGCCGATCACGATGAACAGGGCGGACACGCCGACGTTGCCGGAGGGGGTGAGGAGTTCGGCGTCCGCGGTCTGCCACGGCCACAGTGCGCGCAGGGATCCGAGCATCAGGCCCGCCATCGTGACCAGGGTCAGGGTGCGGTGGTGGTGCATGAGGTATCCGAGCAGGCGGATGAACAGGATGATTCCCGTGCCGGCTCCCGCGACGAATACCGCGATCACCGTGAGATCCCGGTCGTGCACCGCGCCGAGGACGAAACCGTACAGTCCGAGTGCCAGGAGAAGGAAGGAACCGGAGACCCCGGGAAGAACGAGCGCGCAGACGGCGAACGCCGCGGCGACGAAGACGAGGGGGAGCGCCGGGGAGGTGTTCTCGGCCGCGGTGAAGCCGGTGAGCACGAAGGTGCCGGCGGCGGCGACGACGAACAGGATCCCCGCGACGGCACCCCTCTTCCGCAGGTCAGTCCGGTCGACCATCCGGAGGGGGACCATGATGGAGGCCGCGACCATGCCGAGGAACAACGACCGGGAGATCTCGGGCTGGTTCTCGACGAAGCTCTTCATGACTCCGGCGAGTGCGAACACCGTGAGCAGCATTCCCGTTCCGACCGGGATGATGAGTCCCCAGTCGACCGCACGCGCGTTCCTCCGGATGTTCGGGCGGTCGGTGAGGAACGATTTCGCCAGTGTGATGAGATCGTTGCCCGCGTCGAGGGCACGTTCGTAGACACCGACGACGAGGGCGATGGTGCCTCCCGAGATACCGGGCACGAGTTCCGCGAGTGCTATGAGTCCGCCGCGGATCACATTGAGCAGGATTTCGCCGATGCCCGTACGGGTGCGTGCTGGTGATGGGGACTGACTCATGGTTCCTGGTTTCCTTCGGTACGAACTTCCCGACTGATCGGGCTGCGGTGTCCGGGGAAAGATTACACGGGTTTCCCGCCGGCTCCGGGAGCGGAGACGTGTCCCGCGTCCGGGTCGACACTCGAGAGGGGGAGTACCGGAAAACCACCCGAATTTGACAATGAAAATCAATACCGTTTAATTATCCCCATGACATCCACCACCAAGAACCGAACCCTGATCGGGGTTCTCGCCGCATCGGCGCTCCTGCTCGGGGCATGCGGCGCAGACCCCTCCACCGAGGAAACCCCGTCATCCTCCGGTGAGACGGCTCCGCCGACGACGAACGCGGAACACCGTGACGGAGAATCCGACGGAGAGGCGGGAGAGCTCGCCGAGTCCCGCCGTGCCCAGCCCAGGATCGCCGTGGCCCATGAGGGCGGGATCACCGTCCTGGACGCCGGGGATCCGGGGGCCGGAACAGCACCCGCGGTCATCGCCGATCTGCCCGAGGACGGATACCTGCGGCTCAACCGCGCCGGTGACGACCGGCACGTCTTCGTCTCCACACCCGGCGGATTCCGCGTCCTCGACATCGGCTCCTACTCACAGAGCCACGGTGACCACTCACACCACTTCGCGGGTGACCCGTCCCTGCTCCAGTTCACGGTGGACGCCGTCAAGCCCGGACATGTCGTCGGCGGAGAAGGTCACGCCGTTCTCTTCGACGACAAGACCGGAACGGTCACCGACGTGGATCTGGGGGGCATGACGGTGTCCGAGCAGTTCACGCTGCCCCCGCACCACGGAATCGCGGTCCGGAACGAGGACGGCACCTACGTCGCCACCATCGCGGACGACGATGCCGAACGGATCGGCATCGCCGAATACGACGCGTCCGGTTCGGAGCTCAAGCGTTTCGAACAGTGTCCCGGTGCACACGGGGCAGCTGAGGCCGGGGGCGGGGCCGTCGTGGTCGGCTGCACCGACGGAGCGCTGATCCACCGTGGAGACGGCGCCACCAAGGCAACGTCGCCCGATCCCTACGGACGGATCGCCACCCAGGTCGGAAACGGTACCTCACGCTTCGTTCTCGGGGACTACAAGTCCGATCAGAAGGCAGCCGAGGAGGATCGTCGTGAACATCCGACCCGGGTCAGCATCATCGACGTCGAGACCGGTGAACTCCGGTTGGTCGACCTCGGGACGTCCTACACCTTCCGCTCACTTGCCATGACGGCCGACGGCACCGCGGTCGTTCTCGGGACCGACGGAAAGCTCCACCTCATCGATCCCGGTACCGCCAGCGAGATCCGGACCATCGACGTCCTCGAGCCCTGGGAGGAACCGGACGAGTGGCAGGAACCGCGCCCCGCGCTCGCCGTCGCCGGAAACCGCGCCTACGTCACCGATCCCGCGGCAGGGAAACTCCACGCCGTGGTGCTGACCGGAGGCACGGACCCGGTCTCCGTCGACCTCCCCGCGACGCCGGACGAGATCGTCGCCACCAAGGGCTGAGTACCCGGGACCGGGACCGTCACCCCATCCTCCGGGACTGTGTCCGGTCGCTTCCGGTCGTCCCCGGACGAGGTGGTCGATCCGTCCACGGTGTGTCCGTCACCCACGGCGACGGCGCAGGCATCAGGGTGACGGATGACGTGCGGGCCATGGGTGGATTCCACCCGCCGAGGCCTTCAACGGAAGCTCGGTTGCGGATCACGCGCTCCGACGGTGTCCGACCGCCGGCCCGCCGAGGGTTGCCACGGATGACGATCAGGGGAGGGGTCGCCCCGGACGCCTGCGGGGGGCGACGAAGACGTGGCGGTGTGTCGATCGTGGGAATCCGGTGAGCCGTATACCCGTTCAGCGCCCGCTCACCGGTACCCGGACCCTCCCCGGGGCCGTAGGTCGGCACGGTCCGGGATGGCTCGGCGCCGCTCGCCACGGCGGACGCCGGGAGCGGCGCTGTGAAGGGGGCGGTGTCCGGCCCAGGACGAAGGCGCCGCCGCACTGCGCCCGGTATGATGACCTGCATGAATAGAGACGATCGCGGGTCTCGTCCCTGGAACGCCGGATCGGGGGAACCGGTCCTCTGGCGGGATGTCCGCCAGATTCTCACGGTGTGTCTCGTTGCGGGGGTCCTGTCCGCCGTGTCGAACTGGACATCCACCGCTGAACTGAGCGGTCAGCTGACCGCCTACTCGGTGGTACGGAAAACCGTCAGCAAGCTGTTGAGCAGCGGAACAGTCTGGGCCGCCGTCGCCGTGTTCGCAGGCTACCGACTCCGCCGGCCCCTCCCGTCCGCTCTGGGCGGGGGCGTCGCGGCGGAGCTCACCCTGATCATCCACTACGGATTCGGCCGGATGGTGGGGATCTACCCCGACACGATCTGGCGCGACAACCTGATGTGGTTCTACGCCGGTGTGCTGCTGTGTGTGCCGCTCGGCCTGTGTGGACTGCTCGCCGCGCGCACGGACCGGACAGGCGTCGTCGCCAGGCTCCTGGTGCCGGTCGGGGCGGTGGCGGAGCCTCAGCTCCTCCGCATGCTCTCGCCCCCGCAGATGCTCCCGTGGCCCGAGCGGTGGTCGTCGGTGATCAGTGGTGTGATCCTCGCGACCGCGGGACTGGTCGGGACGGTCATCGTGCTGTGGCGGGCGTGCGGACCGGGTTTCCGGAGCGCGGCGTGAGGGTCGCGATCCCGGGATGTCGGCATGAACCGACGGAAACGTCCGGGGACAACAGCGCCGTGCGCGTTGTCCCCGGACGTTTGTCGGATCCGGGAGATCCTGCCGGCTTTCCCTGCCCGTGGTGCCCCCGGTGAGACTCGAACTCACACTGGACGGGTTTTGAATCCGTTGCCTCTGCCAATTGGGCTACGGGGGCGTGCGTGACGATGATACCTGAAGGGGGACGGAGGCCCACAACGGGACCACGGTCCCGTCCCACCGGCTGTCGTAGATCGGGGCAGAAGACGCGACGGACGCCCCGGCGGGCACCCGCCGCCCAGTACACTCGTATCCCGTGAGTGCCTCTGCAGAAAAGCCCCAAGACGTCAAACGACTGATGCTCATCGACGGTCACTCGATGGCCTTCCGCGCGTTCTTCGCCCTGCCCGCGGAGAACTTCTCCACCACCGGCGGCCAGCACACCAACGCTGTGTACGGATTCATCTCCATGCTGGCGAATCTCCTCAGGGAGGAGAAGCCCACCCACGTGGCCGTTGCCTTCGACGTGGGCCGGCAGACATTCAGGAGCGAGAGGTTCCCCGCGTACAAGGCGCAGCGGGACGCGACCCCGGAGGAGTTCAAGGGGCAGATCGGGCTGATCAAGGAGGTCATGGAGGCCCTCGGTATCGTCACCATCGAGAAGGAGAACTACGAGGCCGACGACATCATCGCCACCCTGTCCGTCGCCGCTGCGCCGCTCGGCTTCGAGACCTCGATCGTGACCGGCGACCGGGACTCCTTCCAGCTGGTCAACGACACGACGACGGTTCTCTACCCGATGCGTGGTGTCTCGAACCTGCACCGGTTCACGCCCGCCGCGGTGGAGGAGAAGTACGGCCTCACCCCGGCCCAGTACCCGGACTTCGCGGCCCTACGGGGGGACCCGAGCGACAATCTGCCCAACATCCCCGGCGTGGGGGAGAAGACGGCGACCAAGTGGATCACCCAGTACGGCAGCCTCGACGAACTGCTGGCGCACGCCGACGAGATCAAGGGGAAGATCGGGAACAACTTCCGGGAGCGCCTCGACCAGGTGCGCATGAACCGCGAACTGACCGAGATGGTCAAGGACATGGACTTGCCGTACGGTCCGGATCAGCTGGAACTCAACCCCGCGAGTGTGAGCGCACTCGCGGAGAAGTTCGACGAGCTGCAGTTCGGGACGAACCTCCGGGAGCGGATCCTGGCGGCGGTCGAACACGACGGAGCGACACCCGACGGTGCACCGCCGGCCGAACAACGTCCGGAGCTGACCGTGGACGCGGAGGCTCTCGACACCTGGCTGTCCGTCCGCGCTGAGCGGGGGCTCGCTGTCGCCGTAGCAGGCACCGCGACCCCCGGAGCCGGGGACATCGAGGCCGTGGCGTTCGTCGACGCCGACCGGCACGCCCTCGTCGTCGAGGTCGCGGACCTGAACCCCGCCGAGGAGAAGGCACTCGCCGAGTGGGTCAGCTCGGCGGCCCCGAAGTACCTGCACGGGGCGAAGAGTGCCTGGCACATGTTCGCGGGCCGGAACATGGAGCTGGCCGGCATCACGCACGACACCGCCATCGCCGCCTACCTGCTGCGCCCCGGTCAGCGCACCTACGGGCTCGGCGACGTCCTGCAACGCCACCTGCAGCGGCAGCTCGAAGGCGCTGATTCCGGGAACGGTTCCGGGCAGCTCTCCCTGCTGGACGTGCACGAGGACCACACCGGTCTCATCGCCGAGGCCGAGGCGATCGCCGATCTCGCCGTCGCCCTCACCGCAGCTCTGGAGGAGATCGACTCGTTCGCGCTCTACCGGGAGCTGGAACTGCCGTTGATCCCTGTCCTCGCACGGATGGAGCACGCCGGCATCGCCGTGGACACGGACAGACTGGAACAGCAGCGGGACGAGTTCATCGCGAAGGTCGAGGCGGAGGAGACCGCGGCGCGTGAGATCGCCGGGGACGACACCCTCAACCTGTCCAGCCCCAAGCAGCTGCAGGTGGTGCTCTTCGACACCCTCGACATGCCGAAGACGAAGAAGACCAAGACCGGCTACTCGACCGCGGCGAAGGAGATCGAGTCGCTCGCGGTAAAGCACCCGCACCCGTTCCTCGATCATCTGCTGGCGCACCGCGAGTTCCAGAAGATGAAGACCACCCTCGACGGGCTGATCAAGGCCGTCGCGGATGACGGACGCATCCACACGACGTTCAACCAGACGGTGACCTCCACCGGCCGGTTGAGCTCCACTGATCCGAACCTGCAGAACATTCCGGTGCGCACCCCGGCCGGCCGCCGGATCCGCGGCGCATTCGTGGTCGGCGACGGGTACAGCACCCTGCTCACCGCCGACTACTCCCAGATTGAGATGCGCGTGATGGCCCATCTCTCGGGAGATGCGGGGCTGATCCAGGCGTACCGGGAAGGTGAGGACCTGCACAACTTCGTCGGCTCCCGGGTGTTCGACGTGCCGGTCGATCAGGTCACCCCGGAACTCCGGCGCCGTGTCAAGGCGATGTCCTACGGGCTCGTCTACGGGTTGAGCGCCTTCGGCCTGTCGCAGCAGCTGGATATCTCGGCGGGCGAGGCAAAGCACATCATGGGCAACTACTTCGAGCGTTTCGGCGGAGTGAAACGGTACCTCGACACGGTCGTCGACACCGCCCGTCAGGACGGCTACACGGCCACGCTCTTCGGCCGTCGGCGCTACCTTCCGGAACTGTCCTCGACGAACCGGGTGGCGCGGGAGAACGCGGAACGAGCCGCGCTCAACGCCCCGATCCAGGGGACCGCCGCCGACATCATCAAGGTCGCGATGCTGCGTGTCGACGCCGCACTGCGCGCCGCCGGTGTCCGCAGCCGGGTGCTGCTCCAGGTGCACGATGAGCTCGTCGTCGAGATCGCGGACGGGGAGCTGGACCAGGTCCGGGGGATCCTGGAGCGCGAGATGGACGGGGCGATCACCCTCGACGTGCCGCTCGAGGTGTCCGCCGGATCCGGGGAGAACTGGGACGCTGCGGCGCACTGACCCGGCCCGTGGTCAACGGGGAAGGTGGGCCACGAAGATCGCCGTCCCCGGGAAGAGGTTCCCACGCAGTGGAGACCACTGGCCCCAGGTCTCCGTGAGGTCGTCGGGCCACTCCGGCTCGATCAGATCGTCCAGGACGAAACCGGCCCCGATCAGCTCGCGGATCCGGTCGCCGATCGTCCGGTGCTGCTCGGCGTAGGTCACCTCCCTTGTCTCCGGATCGCGCTCGACGTAGCCGGACCGATCGAAGTAGCTGATGTAGGCCGTCAGTCCCTCCTCCCCGGGGTCATCGGGGAAGATCCACCGCATCGGATGGTTGACGGCGAACACGAACCGGCCGCCGGGAACGAGGACCCGGGCGACCTCCCGCATGAGCCCGGCGCTGTCGGAGACGAAGGGGATGGCACCGAAGGCGCTGAATGCCACGTCGAAGGATGCGTCCCGGTACGGAAGGTACATCGCGTCCGCCTGGACCAGGGCAACGCCGTGGCGCCCGGCACCCGAGCTGTCCGCCCGCTCGAGCATTCCCCGGGAGAGATCGAAGGCGGTGATGAATCCGACGCCGTCCGCGGCCAACCACCGGGCGCACGGGGCGGATCCGCAACCGATCTCCAGCACACCGGCGGAACGGACGTCACCGAGGAGCCTGACGTCCCGCTCGTGCAGCATCTCCGGGCACCAGTGGAACTCGCCGACAGGGGAGTCCGCACCCAGATACGCCGCATGCTCCCGGTGATAGGCGGCTGCGTCGGAGTCCCACCACGCGCGGTTCGCCGCGGCGGACTCCGCGTCGGTGACGAGTGCGGAGTCGAGGGGGTCGGTGCTCACGTGCCGGAAGTCCGGGCGGATCGGGGGGAAGGGGTCGAAATCGTTCATCCCGTCATGGTATGCGTTCCGGTTGCCCGAACATCGAATCCCGGTTATTGTTGATCTCGTGTGTCTGTAAAGGCGACAAGATGCCGCTCACAATAGGAGGGTGGCATCGGGAAACGTCGTTACGGGTCCCTCCGGAGCCTGCGCTCCGACTTCTCTCCCTCCGCACCTCGGCCGGTTTCCTCTGTAGGTGAATCTTCACAGGTCACGTGGGGGAGACGGGATGGCACACATTCCCTGTCCACTTTCGATTCCTATCCATTTCGGAGCACTCAAACATATGCCCACCAACAACGCCCCTCAGGTTGCCGTCAACGACATCGGCTCCGCTGAGGACTTCCTCGCTGCAGTCGACGCAACCATCAAGTACTTCAACGACGGTGACATCGTCGAAGGTACCGTCGTCAAGGTCGATCGCGACGAGGTTCTGCTCGACATCGGTTACAAGACGGAAGGCGTCATTCCCTCCCGTGAGCTGTCCATCAAGCACGATGTCGACCCGGGCGAGGTCGTCGCTGTCGGCGACGAGATCGACGCACTCGTCCTCACCAAGGAGGACAAGGAAGGCCGCCTGATCCTCTCCAAGAAGCGCGCGCAGTACGAACGTGCGTGGGGTGCCATCGAGGCCCTCAAGGAGAAGGACGAGCCCGTCACCGGTACCGTCATCGAGGTCGTCAAGGGTGGTCTCATCCTGGACATCGGACTCCGTGGCTTCCTGCCCGCCTCCCTCGTCGAGATGCGTCGCGTCCGTGACCTGGACCCGTACATCGGCCAGGAGATCGAGGCCAAGATCATCGAGCTGGACAAGCACCGCAACAACGTCGTGCTGTCCCGCCGCGCATGGCTCGAGCAGACCCAGTCCGAGGTCCGCTCCGAGTTCCTGCACCAGCTGCAGAAGGGTCAGGTCCGCAAGGGCGTCGTCTCCTCGATCGTCAACTTCGGCGCCTTCGTCGATCTCGGCGGTGTCGACGGACTCGTCCACGTCTCCGAGCTCTCCTGGAAGCACATCGATCACCCGTCCGAGGTCGTCACCGTCGGCGACGAGGTCACGGTCGAGGTCCTCGACGTCGATCTGGACCGCGAGCGTGTCTCGCTGTCGCTGAAGGCCACCATGGAGGATCCGTGGCGTGTCTTCGCCCGCACCCACGCGGTCGGTCAGATCGTCCCGGGCAAGGTCACCAAGCTGGTTCCCTTCGGTGCGTTCGTCCGCGTCGAAGAGGGCATCGAGGGTCTCGTCCACATCTCCGAGCTGGCTGAGCGCCACGTCGAGGTCCCGGACCAGGTCGTCACCGTCGGTGAAGAGGCGATGGTCAAGGTCATCGACATCGACCTCGAGCGTCGTCGTATCTCCCTGTCCCTGAAGCAGGCCGACGAGGACTACACCGAGGAGTTCGACCCGTCGAAGTACGGCATGGCCGACTCCTACGACGAGCAGGGCAACTACATCTTCCCCGAGGGCTTCGACCCGGAGACGAACGAGTGGCTCGAGGGCTTCGACGAGCAGCGTCAGGCCTGGGAGGCCCGTTACGCCGAGTCCGAGCGTCGCTTCCAGCTGCACACCGCTCAGATCGAGCGTCACCGTGCCGCCGCAGAGGAGGCCGCCGTCGCCGGCGCGACCAACTACTCCTCCGAGTCCTCTGACGCCGCACCGGCCGCCGCCGCCGGCGAACCGGAGACCACCGGTGGTTCGCTCGCCTCCGATGAGCAGCTCGCCGCTCTGCGCGAGAAGCTGGCCGGTAACTAGGCACCACATCCCGCTGCTGCCCCGGGCGGTCTCTTTCTGAGGTGACCGGAGCACAGTCGGATCGAAGGGCCCCGCACCATGAATGGTGTGGGGCCCTTCTCTGTGCTCAGCGGTCGTGTGGTCCGGGAACTCTGTCTGTCGATCCGGCGTTGACGGGTGATTCGTGGGGTCGCGGGAGTCGAGGGGCGCGAGGGGTCGATGTCCCCTCGAGGTCGGGATATACGGCATCGTCCATCGCCGGATTGCTGAGAGTTTCACACATGTTCATGAGCCATTGGTGTTCCGGGGCCCCTGTCCGCTATACTGTGATTTAGCTTACAAATGAATGGTCCATTGCCGGTTTTACTCTCGGTAGCGGGCGAAATGGCGCTTATACAGGTGACAAACGGGCGTTTTTCCGCCAGGTTCGGACATTTGGAAGTTGGAGCAACCACGGCAATGAACATATGATTGTGGCAACTCGCCGCAAACTCGGGCATGTATGACCTCGATCACTGTTGCATCACACAGTTTAAACTGTGAAAACATATCACCGTCTCCCAGGTTGATCACAGGTAGAAATAATCGTCGGAAGATGTTGCTCTACCGGGTCCACCGGTTACATGGCCGCGGTTGAGCCGGTCAGGAACAAGCCTGAACCGGATGAGGTTTCACCCCGTGCACCGTGCGGAGGTGATGTAAGAAAGGTTCGTACATGGCGTCTAAAACGATGACGACATCACAGTTCATCCTGGAGAAGGTGGGTGGCGCGGAAAACGTCGCCAACCTCACCCACTGCGCAACCCGGCTGCGTTTCCAGCTCCACGATCAGTCCAAGGCTGATCAGAAGGCGCTGGATTCCAATCCCGACGTTCTCGGAGTCGTGCCGCAGGGTACGACCGGCCTGCAGGTCGTCATGGGCGGTGGCGTCGCGGACTACTACCAGGAGCTCATCACCCAGCCGGGAATGGGGGAGGGCGGCAAGCCCACCAACGGTAAGAAGCAGTACGACGGGGTCCGCGGCAAGTACTCGTGGGTCGACTACTGCTTCGAGTTCCTCTCCGACACGTTCCGGCCGGTCCTCTGGGCCCTGCTCGGTGCGTCGCTGATCATCACCCTCCTGGTGCTCTTCGACACGTTCGACATCCAGGACTTCCGTGAGCCCACGGACTCCACCTTCATCTTCATGCACGCGATGTGGCAGTCGGTGTTCTACTTCCTGCCGGTCATGGTCGGTGCGTGTGCGGCCCGGAAGCTCGGTGCCAACGAGTGGGTGGGCGCGGCCATTCCCTGCGCACTCCTCACCCCGTCCTTCATCGGGTTGGGTGAGCCCGGGGACACGGTCACCGTGTTCGGCCTGCCGATGGTTCTCAACGGCTACTCCGGTCAGGTGTTCCCCCCGTTGATCGCGGCGATCGGCCTGTTCTGGGTGGAGAAGGGTCTGAAGAAGATCATCCCCTCCGCCGTGCACATGGTCTTCGTGCCGTTCTTCTCTCTGCTCATCATGATCCCGGCCACGGCCTTCGTCTTCGGTCCCTTCGGCATCGGCATCGGCAACGGCATCTCGAACCTGCTGAACTCCGTCAATGAGTTCTCGCCCCTGATCCTCGCCATCATCATCCCGATGCTGTACCCCTTCCTCGTGCCGCTGGGTCTGCACTGGCCGCTGAACGCCATCATGATCCAGAACATCGCGACCCTGGGCTACGACATCATCCAGGGTCCCATGGGTGCCTGGAACTTCGCCTGCTTCGGCACCGTCACCGGTGTCATGTTCGTCGCCATGAGGGAGCGTGACCGCCAGATGCGCCAGGTCTCCCTGGGTGGCATGATGGCGGGTCTGCTCGGTGGTATCTCCGAGCCCTCGCTCTACGGTGTTATGCTCCGGTTCAAGAAGTCCTACCTGAGACTGCTGCCGGGCTGTTTCGCCGGTGGCCTCGTCATGGGGCTCGTGCCCATGATCATCCCCGCGATCAATCCCGTCACCGCGAACGCCTTCGTGTTCACCTCGCTGCTGACCATCCCGGCCTTCAACTCCGTCGGCCTCTACGTGGCCGGCATCGCCGTCGCCTTCTTCACCTCCTTCTTCCTGGTGGTGCTCTTCGACTACCGCTCCGAGGAGGAGAAGATCAGCGCCCGCGAGGCGTCCGCGGAGTACGAGCGCAATCTCGCTGCGGAGGCCGACATCGAGGATGCCGCTGCCACCTCAGCCACCACGGGTACCGCCGCCACTTCGGGTGCTGCGGGCTCCGTCGCGGTCGCCGAAGCTCCGGCACCGGCCACCACCGAGAAGACCGCTCTGCGCCCCGGCGCGGTGACCACCATCACCGCTCCGCTGGCCGGCCGTGTCGTCCCCCTGAGCGAGGTTCCGGACCCGATGTTCTCCGGCGGAAACGTCGGTAAGGGCGTCGCCGTCATGCCGAGCTCGACCACCGTGACAGCCCCGGGCGACGGGCAGATCCTGGCCCTGTTCCCGCACGCTGTCGGCATCCGCCTCGACAACGGCATCGAACTGCTCGTCCACATCGGCCTCGACACCGTCGAGCTCGAGGGCAAGGGCTTCACCTCCCACGTCGAGAAGAAGCAGCGCGTCCGCGCCGGTGACCCGCTGATCACCTTCGATCCCGAGGTCATCGCTGCGGCGGGCAAGCCGATCATCACCCCGGTCGTCGTCCAGAACCACCGGAAGTTCGCTTCCGTGGAGGGCCACATCGCGGACTCCGCCGATGCGACCACGACGATCATCACCGTGACCGCCAAGTAGCGGCACCCCGACCGGACCAACCGGTCGGACCCGCACCACGCAGAGCCCCCTCGCACCCTTCCAGGGCGCGAGGGGGCTCTCGGCTGTCAGAGGGCGGTTCCGCCGGGCGGTCTGTGCGGCCCGGCTGTGGTCCGGTGGCACGGCACCGATAGACTTGGGAACATGTTGAGAATCGGATTAACCGGGGGAATCGGCAGCGGTAAATCGACGGTCGCCGCCGCGCTGGCGGAGCTTGACGGGGTGACCGTCATCGATGCCGACGAGATCGCCCGCCACATCGTCGAACCCGGCCAACCCGCCCTCGAGGAGCTGGCACGGGAGTTCGGATCCGACATCCTCCTGGCCGACGGCAGCCTCGACCGCGGCCTCCTGGCGGAGCGCGCTTTCAGCGACGGTGCCGCCACACAACGGCTCAACGCGATCATGCACCCCAGGATCATCAGTGAAGCGGGCCGGCGTCTGGACTCCGCGGAGCGGGACGGCGCAGTCGCCGGCGTCTACGACATGCCGTTGCTTTTCGAGACCGGGCAGGCGGACAAGTTCGACACCGTCATCGTCGTCGACGTCGACAGCGAGGAGAGGGTCCGGCGGCTCACTGAACACCGTGGCATAAACGCAGCGGACGCCAGGCGTCGGATGGCGGCACAGATCGGTGATGCGGAACGGCGGAACGGGGCTGACATCATCATCGACAACAACGGGCCGTTGAGTGCGCTCGAACCCCAGGTGAAGAGCATCGTCGCACCGATCATCGACGCGGAACGACGACGCCCGGCTCACTGATCGCGGTAGTCGACCACCCCGACGGCCTCGAGACCGTCATCACGGGACGGATCGTAGTCCCGGCCGGCGGCCGGTCCCGGACCGGTGCGGGAGATCCGCCCCCTGCTGTCCGGACGCTCCGCCGAATCCGGCCCGAGAAGCTCATCGAGATCGGTGCGCATCAGCAGGACGTTGTAGTTGCTCCATGTCGTCGCGACGAAGTACAGGTCACGACCGGAGTCCCCCGGGAGGATGAAACCACCGTGGAGATCACGGACGGTCCCGGTATCGAGCACCATGCGTTCCCCGCTCCACGGCCCCGTCAGTGCCTCCGCGGTCCGGAGTACGAGGCCCTCACCCGTCTGATGGAGCGCGATAAACCTGCCGAGATGCTCGTTCCAGGTCACGGAGAGCCCCGAAACCGGGTTCTCGATGACCGTGGCGGCGGCGTCAAGGCCGAGCTCGACGCCGGTGTCCGGATTCCGGTCACCGGGGGAGAACCAGTTCTCACCGTCGAAGTAGGTGAAGGCGCTCTCGTCGGGGAAGTCGTCCACCGGAGCCCGACCGAGGATCGCGGAACCGTCGCGTCCCGACGGGGTACTGAAGCGGTACACATATCCGTCATGTTCGATGAACGCGGACATCTGGAGCTTCTCGTCGCCGTCCCGGAAGCGCGGGAGTCCGGCCACCCGGGTCTGCGCGGAGGGCCGATCACCGGTGCGGAGGGACTCCTCGACCAGGGTCCAGTCGACACCGTCGTCCGAGCGGACCGTGCCCGCGTAGTTCGTCGTCCATTCACCGGGGTCACCCCAGTCACGGACCGACACGTAATCCACGTAGTGGATCCCTCGCACGGTGATCGCACCGGTGGGGACGACCGTCCGTTCGCGACCCGGGTCCCTCGGTGTGTCGATGAACTCCACGGCGCGGCCCCGTTCCGACCATCCGTCCTCCGTCAGGGCCTCGTCGATGTCGAACCCGTCGCCGTATTCGAGATCCCGGGTCCGCACGAGTGTGTTGCTGCGCCAGTCCGGGGCAGAGTCGTCGCAGGCCACCGTGTCGCCGAACACCAGCATCAGCCTGCCCCCGGTGTCCGACAGGGCGACACCGAGATCCGTTCCCGCCACGCCGAAGGCGTGGTCGGTCCTGCCGGGGGACCCGGGGCCGGTGATGAGCTGCAGCGCCTCGGTGTGTCCCCTGATGATCGGCAACTGCCCCGGGCGGCCTTTCAGCCACGGTGGGCCATCGTCGGTCCCGGCGGCCCAGGGACCGCCGGACCCTCCGTTCGGCGAGTCCGGGGTCCGGGATTTCGCTGACCCGGCGGGTTTCCCGGTCAGCGGTTGCTGCCGGTGGTCGGGCACACACGGGCCGCCGGCAGCAACCGCCGCGGGAGCGGCAACGGAGAGAAACGGTCCCGTCACCGCGATGGCGGCCAGCGGGGCGAGTCTCCTCCCGAACCGTCGACCGTCGTGTGATCCGCTCATGCGTCTCACGCTAGCCGGTGCCTGAGCCGCCCCGCCAGTCGCCCGGTGTGATCCGCGCGGGACCGCGCGGGACAGGATCCCGGTACCGGTGGGTAGACTCGTGGCCATGGCTTTCGCTGCTGAACAACCCGTCCTCTCCCATTCCGAGCACCGGCCCGTCGGTGAGGTCGAGCGCACCGCCGCCACCTTCGAGGTGATCTCCGACTACGAACCCGCGGGCGATCAGCCGGCAGCGATCGCCGCCCTGAGGGACCGGTTGGAGAAGGGGGAACGGGACGTCGTGCTCCTGGGTGCCACGGGCACTGGTAAATCAGCGACCGCGGCCTGGTTGATCGAGCAGGTGCAGCGCCCGACGCTGGTGATGGCGCCGAACAAGACACTGGCGGCTCAGCTGGCCAACGAGCTGCGGCAGCTGCTGCCCAACAATGCCGTCGAGTACTTCGTCAGCTACTACGACTACTACCAGCCGGAGGCGTACATCGCGCAGACGGACACCTACATCGAGAAGGACTCCTCGATCAACGAGGACGTCGAGCGCCTCCGGCACTCCGCTACATCGGCGCTGCTGTCCCGCCGTGACGTTGTCGTTGTGAGCTCGGTGTCGTGCATCTACGGCCTGGGTACGCCGCAGAGCTACCTGGACCGGTCCGTGGTCCTGAGAGTGGGGGACGAGATCGACCGTGACCGGTTCCTGCGGCTGCTGGTCGACATCCAGTACGCGCGCAACGACGTCGCGTTCACCCGGGGTACCTTCCGGGCGAAGGGGGACACCGTCGACATCATCCCCGCCTACGAGGAACTCGCCGTGCGGGTCGAGTTCTTCGGCGACGAGATCGATTCGCTGTACTACATCCACCCGTTGACCGGCGATGTGGTCCGGAACGTGGAGGAGCTGCGGATCTTCCCGGCGACGCACTACGTGGCGGGCCCCGAACGCATGGAGAAGGCGGTGGCCGCGATCAAGGAGGAGCTCGCCGACCGGCTCGCCGACCTGGAGAACCGCGGCAAGCTGCTGGAGGCGCAGCGGCTGCGGATGCGCACCGAATACGATCTCGAGATGATCGAGCAGGTCGGGTTCTGCTCCGGTATCGAGAACTACTCGAGGCACATCGACGGCCGCGCGGCTGGATCCGCGCCGGCCACACTGATCGACTACTTCCCGGAGGACTTCCTCACCATCATCGACGAGTCCCACGTCACGGTCCCGCAGATCGGCGGGATGTTCGAGGGTGACATGTCCCGGAAGCGTAACCTCGTCGACTTCGGCTTCCGCCTCCCCAGTGCCCTGGACAACCGGCCGCTGACCTGGGAGGAGTTCGACGCCCGGAAGGGACAGTGCGTCTACATGTCCGCCACCCCGGGCACCTATGAGCTGACGGCCTCCGGCGGCGAGTTCGTCGAGCAGGTGATCCGACCGACCGGCCTGGTGGACCCGAAGATCGTCGTCAAACCGACGAAGGGGCAGATCGACGACCTCATCGACGAGGTAAACCAGCGCACCGCCAGGCAGGAACGGGTGCTCGTGACCACCCTGACCAAACGGATGGCGGAGGATCTCACCGACTACCTCCTGGAGCACGGTATCCGGGTCCGCTACCTGCACAGCGACATCGACACCCTGCAGCGCGTCGAGCTGCTGCGCCAGCTGCGGCTGGGGGAGTACGACGTGCTCGTGGGCATCAACCTCCTGCGCGAGGGCCTCGACCTGCCCGAGGTGTCGCTCGTCGCCATCCTCGACGCCGACAAGCAGGGTTTCCTGCGCTCGACGACATCGCTGATCCAGACCATCGGGCGTGCCGCCCGAAACGTCGCCGGGGAGGTCCACATGTACGCCGACAGCGTCACCGAATCCATGCAGCGCGCCATCGACGAGACGGAGCGCCGCCGGGAGAAGCAGATCGCGTACAACGAGGCTCACGGCGTTGATCCGCAGCCGCTGCGCAAGAAGATCGCCGACATCCTGGACCAGGTGTACGAGAACACCGGTGACGACGGGGAGCGGCGTGCCTCAGCGACCGGGGATGCGGCGCTCGTCGACAGGCCCGACGTCTCTTCGATGCCCCGGCGGGAGGTGCAGACTCTCATCGACGATCTGACCGCGCAGATGTCCGCCGCCGCCCGCGAGCTGAAGTTCGAGCTCGCCGGACGCCTGCGGGACGAGATCGCGGACCTGAAGAAGGAACTGCGTGGCATGAAGGAGGCCGGAATCTGACGTTCGGACCTCCGGGTGCGGTACCTTCCACGGGGCCCGCACTCTTTTGCCTACAATGGACGGGAAGAAAGACCTCGGTTACGGTCGGCCCGCGGACTGACGTGGAACCGGCCGACCGGAGCATCACCCCCTGATACCCCATCGGAAGGTTCACCATGAGTGACTACACCAAGATCGTCGTCGGAACGGACGGCTCGAAGTCGTCGATGCTAGCGGTCGAGCGGGCCGCGGCGATCGCCGCGGCCTTCGACGCCACTCTGATCGTCGGTTGCGCGTACTACGAGTCCGAGGAGCAGGCGTCGAAGACACTGCGCAAGGATTCCGTCACCGTCCTCGGCGACGATCCCGCACAGCGGAACCTCGACGCCGCCGCTGAAGCGGCCCGGAAGATCGGCTGCACGAACGTGGAGACCGCCATCAAGCCCGGCACTCCGGTGGAGGCCCTCATGGCCATCGTCAATGAGCACGACGCCGACCTGCTCGTCGTCGGAAACCGCGGGATCAACTCGCTCACGGGTCGCCTGCTGGGTTCCGTCCCCGCCGATGTCGCCCGCCAGTCGCAGTGCGACGTCATGATCGTGCACACCGTCAACTGACGCGATCCCACCTCCGCCCGGGCGGTCACCCCACGACGCTGTCCTCGTGGGGTGGCCGCCCGATGACCGTCAGTGACTGGGTGGCACGGGTGTACGCGACGTAGAGGTCCTGCCAACCCTGGGGCGACTGTTCCACGATGCCCGCGGGGTCCAGGATGACGACGTGGTCGAACTCGAGACCCTTGACACCCGCCACCGTGGTGCTCCCCGGCACCTGCCCGTCATCGGGGGCGATGATGACCGAGGTCCGCTCGGGGTCCCGCTCCGCCAGCTCACCGGCCACCGTCGCCGGATCGGTCCCGGCCGCCAGGAATCTGACCCCCTGGCCGGTGTCCCGGATCGCGGTCGCCGGGGTGTGACCGGGAGCGATTATCGGCAGCAGCGCGTCCGCCACATCGGCGATGTCCCGGGGCGTCCGGTAGTTCACCGTCAGCTCGTGCCGGTGGAACCGGCTGTGCACGTACGGCGCGAGGGTCTCGGTCCAGGAGTCGACTCCGGCCGGAGACCCGGTCTGGGCGGTGTCACCGACAAGGGTCATCCACCGGGACGGGCACCGGCGCATCACCATGCGCCACTCCATCGGCGACAGTTCCTGTGCCTCGTCGACGATGACGTGACCGTAGGCCCAGGTGTGATCCATCCGGGCGCGTTCCGCCGTGGTGCGCGTGTCCCGGATCCGCTGCCGTTCGGCGAGTGTCTCCGCGTCGACGACGTCGTGGGCGGAGAGGATCTCCGCCTCGAAACCGTCATCGAGATCCGATGACGCCGAGGAACTGAGGATGTCGAGGGCCTCCTGGGCGTCCTCGACCTGTTCGCGCCACTTCCGGTCGGCGGCCTCACGCGCGGACTCCGGGTCGGGCATACCGAGCCGTTCCGCGAGTTCGTCGAGAAGTGCCGCGTCCGACGTCGTCCACGGCGAACCCGGAGCCCGGAGCAGCGCCCGGCGGGTCTCGTCGTCGTATCCGGCGGCAGCCACGGCGATCGCGGACTCGTCCGTGAGCAGATCGTCCAGTACGGCTCCGGGGTCGAGCAACGGCCAGTACGCCTCCACGGCGTCGACCACCGTCCGCTCCTCCTCGAGATCCTCGTGCAGCTGTGCGACGTCCCCGCCGCCCAGGAGGTTGTTCCCACCGAGCGGGTCGGCACCGATCTTCTCCGCGAGCTGCTCGGCCAGCTGCCCGATGAGATGCTCCCGGAAGATCGGCTGCGCCAGGTTGTGGGGGCGGCGGGAGCGGCGGGCCCGCGTCCTCGACTTCTTCACCATCGCCGGGGTGAGCGTGAGTCCGATGCCCTCCACCTTCAGCACGACCGGCGTCTCGGGGAGTGTCTGGTGGGCCTTGACCGCCTCGGCGAGGATGACCGTCATCTCCTCCGACCCCTTGATCTCCCGGGTGAGCAGTGAGTCCGTGGCTGTCGGGGTCACCCCCGGGTACAGTTCACCGATGGTGGAGAGCACGACGCCGGTCTCACCCAGCTCGGGAAGCACGCGGGAGATGTAGTCCAGGAAGGTCCGGTTCGGCCCGATGATGAGGACGCCGGTGGCCGCAAGCTGCTCCCGCCAGGTGTAGAGCAGCCACGCGACGCGGTGGAGCGCCACGGCTGTCTTACCGGTCCCGGGACCCCCCTCCACCACCATCACACCGCGGGTCCGGTCACGGATGATCTCGTCCTGCTCCCGCTGAATGGTCTCGACGATGTCGACCATGTGACCCGTCCGGGGTGCCGTCAGCACGGACAGGAGGGCGGACTCGCTGCCGACCCCGCTCCGCGTTTCAGTCGTCTTCCCATCCGTCGGGGATGCCGAGAGCCGTTCATCGTCCACACCGGTCACGGTCCGCCCGCTGGTCCGGATGTGGCGACGGACCGTCACACCCTCCGGCTGTGCGGTGGTGGCCAGATAGAACGGGCGGGCCATGGGGGCTCGCCAGTCGAGCAGGAGTGTGCGGTACCCCTCCTCCCGGGCATCGAGCCCCATCCTGCCGATGTAGCGGCGGTCCAGACCGGGTGCCCCGGGAACCGGATTCTCCGCATCCCCGTCGGCCACGTCGATCCGACCGAAGACGAGCCCCAGCTGAGCTAGATTCAACCGGTCCAACCGGGCGTTGAGTGCGTGATACTCGGTTTCGCGTTGGACGAGGGCTTCTGCATCCGGATTCGCGGCGTCGACCCGCTTCATTACCTCCCGCAGCCGCTCATTGGACTGTGCGACCTCCGTGTCGAGCCGAGCGAAGAGCATGTCCGTGTACTCCTGCTCGGTTGCGATCTCCGGGTCCCCGTGTTCTTCCTGGTGCGGTGGGAGGGGGCGGTTCTGCACGACTGATACTCCTGGGGAGATTCTCGAGGTCCCGACGCGGCGGTCCGCTCGGGGTGCTGGGCGACAAAAAACCGGTGAAGGAACGGTAGGGGACAACTCTAGTTACGCGGACCGGGCGGGTCCATCCCCGCTCGCGCCCGCCGGACGTGCGACGCCCCGCCGACCGGGGTTCCGGTGGGCGGGGCGTCGGGTGAGGGGCCGGATCAGATGTCCAGCTTCTTGCCCCACTTCTTCTTGGCCTTCTTGGCGGCCTTGTCGGCTTCCTTCTGGTACTTCGCGGCGTTCCTGGAGGCGTTCTTCCGTGCCTCATCGGCGCGCTCCTGCGCCTGGCCGGCGAGCTTGACGGCCCGCTTCTTGGCGGTCTCGGCGTTGGACTCCGCGGCCTTCAGCCAGTCGTCCTTGTTGTCCTCGAAGTACTCCTGTGCGGCCTCGATGTACTCCGAAGCCTTTTCGGTGGCTTCACCGAAGAATCCACGGGTCGACTCGGCGAGTGCGGAGGCCTGCTCGGAGGCGGTCTCCGCGAACTTCTCGGTCTCGGACTTGGTCGGAAGCGCCTTCTGGACCTTCTTGTTGGTCACCTTCGCGGCGTGCTTCGTGCGCCAGGCGATACCGGGCTTGCCCTGGGTGTCCGCGGTGGTGATGAACAGACCACCGAGGAGGGCGATGGAGGTGAGGAAACCGGAACGGCGGGCGCTCTTCTCCTGGCTGTCGTCCGCCTCCCAGAACGCGTGCCGGGCGAGAATCGTCGGGATGGCGGTGATCGCGAGGGTCAGGGCGGAAAGGCGCGGGAACTTGCCGAGCGCCAGCATGCTGCCTGCGCCGACCTTGGTGACCCCGAGGCCCCGGGTGACGAGCTCGGGGTCGGTGGGCACGAGCGCGGCGTACTGCCGCGGCAGGACGCCGCGCAGCCGGTCGATGACCGACCCGGTGCCTTCCACGTGTGCCTCGGTGTTGGCGAGGGTGTCGACGCCGTCCGCGATGTACACGGAAGCTAGCATCGGTCGGGCGAGCTTGCGGATCATGGGTTACTTGGCTCCTTGGTTGAGTACCGGGTCCGGCACGCCGTTCTCCGGCCCGCCGGGATGACGGGCGACGGGCGCGACGTGCGACTGTCCGCCAATCCTACCGGTTTCCCGCGGTGAGGTGCACACGGAAGTACTCGCCGTCACCAGCCGCGTTCACTCCACTCCCGCAGCTTCGGGCGTTCGGCTCCGACCGTCGTTCCGTCGCCGTGGCCCGGATGGATGACGGTGTCGTCCGGGTAGACGTCGAAGACGCGGGTCGAGACATCGCACAGGAGCCTCCGGAAGTCGCCGTCACCGTTCGTCTTCCCGACGCCACCCGGAAATAGGCTGTCGCCGACGAACAGGTGTTTCGTGCCGTCGAGCGTGGCCTCCACGCAGAGCCCGCCAGGGGTGTGGCCCCGCAGAACGACGACCGGGAAGGTCATGCCCTCCCAGTCGAGCGTTCCTCCGTGGTCGAGCTCGACGTCGACGTCGGAGGGAAGAGCCGGGGCGTCCAGCGACGACGAGTAGTGCGTGGCTCCGGTCGCCCTGAGGACATCGGGCAGGGCCCGGACGTGGTCCCAGTGCCGGTGGGTGGTGACGACGCCGGTGATCCGCGCGTCGTGTTCGGCGGCGAACGCGATCAACCGCTCGGCGTCGTCCGCGGCGTCGATCAGCAGGGCCCGGTCGCCGGCGAAGAGGAAGTAGCAGTTGTTGTCCATCTCGGACACGGACAGGGAGCGCAAGGTGACTTCATGGGACATGCCGACCAGAGTAGCCAAACAATCCAGTCGTTGATATGTTCGATACTGTTTGCCCTCAACACGTCCAACGGAAGGTACCGAAGCCAGTGGCTGATCGGCTCATCGTGCGCGGAGCGCGCGAGCACAATCTCAAGGGGGTCGACATCGACCTTCCCCGGGACACGATGGTTGTTTTCACCGGCCTGTCGGGCTCCGGAAAGTCCTCCCTGGCCTTCGACACGATCTTCGCCGAGGGGCAGCGGCGCTACGTCGAATCGCTCTCCAGCTACGCCCGGCAGTTCCTCGGTCAGATGGACAAACCGGACGTGGACTTCATCGAGGGCCTTTCGCCGGCCGTGTCCATCGACCAGAAGTCGACGAACCGGAACCCCCGTTCCACCGTCGGCACGATCACCGAGGTCTACGACTACCTCAGACTCCTCTACGCCCGGGCCGGAACGGCCCACTGCCCCGAATGCGACGCGGTCATCGAGCGCCAGACGCCGCAGCAGATCGTCGACCAGGTGCTCGACATGGAGCAGGGCCTGAAGTTCCAGGTTCTCGCACCGGTCGTGCGGACCAGGAAGGGAGAGTTCGTCGACCTGTTCGCGGATCTCGCGGCACAGGGGTACTCACGTGTCCGCGTCGACGGTGAGGTGCACCAGCTCTCGGATCCGCCGAAGCTCGAGAAACAGGTCAAACACGACATCGAGGTCGTCGTCGACCGACTTCAGGTCAAGTCCAGTCAGAAGCAGCGTCTCACCGACTCGGTCGAGACCGCCCTCGGACTGGCGGACGGGGTCGTCATCCTCGATTTCGTCGGGCTGGACGACGAGGACGAGAACCGGACCCGGAGGTTCTCCGAGAAGATGGCGTGCCCGAACGGCCATCCGCTCGGCGTCGACGAACTCGAACCCCGCAGCTTCTCCTTCAACTCCCCGTACGGTGCCTGCCCCGCCTGCGACGGTCTGGGCACGAAACTCGAGGTCGACATCGACCTCGTCGTCCCGGACCCCGACGCGCCACTGATCGAGGCGATCCAGCCGTGGAGCACGGGCTTCAACACCAAGTACTTCGGGAAACTGCTCACCGGTCTCGCGCAGGCGATGGACTTCAGCGAGAACACCCCCTTCAGTGAGCTGACCGCGGCGCAGCGCAGGGCCGTCCTGCACGGCAGCAGGCACCAGGTGAGCGTCCGGTACAAGAACCGTTACGGTCGGATCCGCAACTTCACCGCCCCCTTCGAGGGAGTGCTCCCGTATCTCCAGCGCAAACTGGACCAGACCGATTCCGACAGTCAGAAGGACCGGATCCTGTCGTACATGCGGGAGGTCCCGTGCCCGACGTGCTCCGGAACGAGGCTCAAGCCCGAGATCCTCGCGGTCAGGCTGGCCTCGGAGAGCCACGGCGAACAGTCCATCGCGGGCCTCACCCAGCTGTCGGTCGCCGACGCGGCCGCGTTCCTCGACACGCTCACCCTCGGGAGGCGGGAGCAGATGATCGCGGGGGCCGTGCTGAGGGAGATCCAGGCGCGCCTGAAGTTCCTGCTGGACGTCGGTCTCAACTATCTCTCACTCAACCGTGCCGCCGGCACGCTCTCCGGCGGCGAAGCCCAGCGGATCCGGCTGGCCACCCAGATCGGCTCCGGTCTGGCGGGCGTCCTCTACGTCCTCGATGAACCGTCGATCGGTCTCCACCAGCGCGACAACCAGCGCCTGATCACGACACTCGAACATCTCCGGGACATCGGCAACACCCTCATCGTCGTCGAACACGACGAGGACACCATCAACGCGGCGGACTGGCTCGTGGACATCGGACCGAGGGCGGGTGAGTACGGCGGCGAGATCGTCTACCAGGGTGAACCCGACGGCATCCGGAACTGCCCCGATTCCCTGACCGGGCAGTACCTCTCCGGGGAGCGGGTCCTCGGGGTGCCGGAGGAACGCAGGGCGATAGACCGGGACCGGATGCTCACCGTCGTCGGTGCCAGGGAGAACAACCTCGACAACGTCGACGTGAACCTGCCCCTCGGCGTCCTGTGCTGCATCACCGGCGTATCGGGTTCCGGCAAATCCACCCTGATCAACCAGATTCTCGCCAGGGTCCTGGCGAACCGGTTGAACAAGGCCCGCCAGGTTCCCGGTAAGGCCAGGCGGGTGGACGGGATCGAGCACCTGGACAAACTCGTGCAGGTCGATCAGTCACCGATCGGCCGGACCCCGCGTTCGAATCCCGCGACATACACCGGGGTGTTCGACAAGATCCGCACCCTGTTCGCCGAAACCAATGAGGCGAAGGTCCGCGGATACAAACCCGGACGTTTCTCCTTCAACGTCAAGGGGGGACGTTGTGAGGCCTGTCGTGGTGACGGGACCCTGAAGATCGAGATGAACTTCCTGCCGGACGTGTACGTGCCGTGCGAGGTGTGCGAGGGCGCCCGGTACAACCGTGAGACCCTCGAGGTCAGGTACAAGGGAAAGTCGATAGCCGAGGTGCTCGACATGCCCATCAGTGAGGCCGCGGAGTTCTTCCGGCCGATCACCTCGATCCACCGGTACCTGAACACGCTGGTTGATGTCGGCCTCGGATACGTGCGTCTCGGACAGTCCGCGACGACCCTGTCCGGTGGGGAGGCGCAGCGGGTCAAGCTCGCGAGTGAACTGCAGAAACGGTCCAACGGCAGGACGATCTACATCCTCGACGAACCGACAACCGGCCTGCACTTCGAGGACATCCGCAAGCTCATGCTGGTGATCCAGGGGCTCGTGGACAAGGGCAACAGCGTGCTCATCATCGAGCACAATCTCGACGTGATCAAGGCGGCGGACTGGATCGTCGACATGGGTCCCGAGGGTGGCGCCGGCGGCGGGCGGGTCGTCGCAGAGGGAACCCCGGAGGACGTCGCAGGGGTGGAGGGTTCCTACACCGGACAGTTCCTCCGCCCGCTGCTCACCACCTCCGGGTGACAGGGGACCGTCGACCGGGTCACCGGTCCGTGGCGGACCGGTCACCGCCGGTCGTCTCCGGTCGGGACGACGGCAGCGGTGGCTCGGTCCGCACCGTGGTGTCACCGACCGGGTCCGTCCGGTCACGACGGGCGCGGAGTGTCGCGATGCTCAGCAGGGCCACACCGGATACCAGGAAAGCGAGGACCCGGGGTATCCCGCTGATGGTCCCCAGGTCGACGAGGATCAGTTTCGCTGTACCTGCGGCAGCCAGGAGGACCCCCGCCCCCAGGGACGCCTGAGCACTGAGATCACGCGCCCAGAGGAGCACGTAGGCGGCGAGAGCGATCCAGAGCACCGACACCGTGGCGTGGCCGAGGAAGAACCCGAGCTCGGCGGAGCCGGTGAGGGCACCGGCACGGGTGAACACGGCGACCACCGCGGTAGCCGACAGGTGCAGAGCCACCACCGCGAGCACGATCTTCCCCGGAACCGGTATCCCGGTGAAACGGGACCGGGTGAGCAGCACCGTGGCGATCAGGACGATGATGAGCAACCCCATGACGGACGGTGGATTCTCCCGCAGTCCCCCGATGTCCCGGTACCACACCATGAACGAGACGTTCAGGGTGTAGAGCAGCACCGCCAACGTCCAGGTGATCCACGGCCAGGGGGTGGGGAGAACCCGGGGTAGAACGGTGACGGCGAGGACGGTGGCGGCCAGGAAGAACGCGGGGAGGAACGGGAGGATGTACGTTGCCGTCGACCAGATCCGCAGCGTGTCCGTCATGATGAAGAACGACAAGGGAGCGGCGGCTGCGCCGACCGAGATCAACGTCGGTGCGACGAAACGGGCCGGGGACGGGCGTCCCCCGCTGTCCCCGGTCGAGCGCAGTGTGTGCCCGACGACGATCATCGCGACCGACAGGAGCAGAGGGAGCGTGTACACCACCTGCGGCATCTGCTCGACCGGGTTCATGAAGAATATGACGAGCACGGTCAGTGCCGGAGCCCACGCCGCAGCCAGCTTCTCGGCCCCGGCCGATGTCGGCACCGGGTCCCTGACGACCACCGTGGTGAACATCACCGCGACGATGACGGCCCCCGCGAATTCCGGCCAGGCACTGTCCAGGCTCAATATGAGGGTCCACGAGGCGAGTGCAGTGGCGCCGAGTGCCGATCCGGCGGCGACGATCCTCGACCGCCGCCAACCGAGACCTGCGGTCGCGACGAGGAGGAGCAGCCCCGGGACACCTGCGGGCCACGCCCGGTCGATCGCGGTGACGTCGTTCCCGACGGGAGACCAGTTCCACACGATCATGAACAGGGTCACACCGATGGTGAGCACCAGCCCCGGAAGCTCCATCCTCCACCTGCGCACACGGGAGAGGCACAGGCCGAACAGGACCAGACTGAGGGTCGACCCCACCCACACCGGCAACCACCTGTAGTCGAAAACCACGAACCAGGTCGTCGTCAGACCGGTGAGCAGCGCCGTGAACAGCAAAGAGGTGATGATCGTCGGAGTATTCGAGGCCCGTTCACTGAACCGGTGGCGCACCACCACCGCCCCGGCGCCGAGCACGGCGGCCAGGAGATAGGCGAGGATCACCCGGCCGACGGGGCCGAGCAGCCCGCTCTGCGCGGCGAGAACCACGAGCAGCGCGACACCACCGAGAGTGATCAGCGCGCCGCCGACAGCGAGGAGCCTGATGACGACGTTCTCCGAGTGCCACCACGGCTCACGTGGGGAGGGGGTCGCCGCCCCGGCACGCCGTGGACCGGCTGGCGCGGCGTGTGTTCCCGCGTCCCCGACGGGCGCGGTCTTTTCTTCCCCCGTCGGTCCTTCCGCGGGAGGCGGTCCCCCGTCGAATGAGGGGTGACGGGGCGGTTCCGGTGGGACCGCCCGTCCGTGCTCCGTCGGGAGAGGGTGGTTCGGCCGCACCTCCCCGTCAAGCGCCCGGAGCACCCGGTGACGGGCCTCCGTGAGTGCCTGTTCGGCGGCATCGAGACTCCGGAGCGCTTCCGCCAGAGCCTCCCGTTTCCTGTCGTTGGTCGGCATGTCTCCAGAGTCTAGGTCGCGCCGCGGAAGACCGTCAGCCCCGGAGACGACCCCGGCTCCCGGGTAGCGTAACCGGTACCATCCGTGGTGGTGTGTCCGGAACATGCCCGGTTAAGTGTGCCGTGGAGAGCCACCGGCGGTCGCCGGCAGTGTGTGAACCGGACCGCGCGCACTATCCTCGTGGGTGCGGCCCTGAACCGGCCCCGAGCACCCCGGTACGTGCACACAGTGAACGTGAGCTGTGTGCACCCCGGGGACGATGAACGGCATGAATGGAACAGAGACGAAGAGTTGTGAGGTGTACCCGTGACTGACACGAACGGACGCGACGGTTCCAACGGTCGGGGCGATCAGCTTCCGGGCGGCACCGGTGGGGGACGGGACCCGTGGGGTGATGTTCCCCCGGAGAGTGACGTGTTCGCGCACGGTCCCGGATCCGGCTGGAACCCCGGTTCCGATCCGGAACCGACCCGGTACATGACCCCCGTCGGTTCCGGGGCCGCCGGGGCTCGGGTTCCGCAGCAGGTGCCGCCGGCCGGATACACGACGGTCGTGGGGCCACGGAAACGGGGGGCCACGGGAGTCGTGATCGGTTTCCTCGTCGTCGTCATCATCGCCGCACTCTCCGTCGTGGCACTCGGTTTCACCGTGCTCGGATGGGGGGACACCGGTCGCGGCGCCCCGAAGTCCCCGGAGACGCCGGCGGTGGTCGACACCGGCACCGTGACGGCGAATCCGTCCGGGGAGACGGCGAGGGAGACCGCATCCCCGTCCCCGTCCACGGAATCCGAGACGGATGAGGCGGAGAAGACGACGAAGAAGACAAAGGAGAAGTCGTCGACGGAGAGAACGACCACGAAGACGACGACGAAGAAACCGAGGTTCTCGGTTCCGGACGGTGCGACAGGGTGCGGTGAATCCGGCGGATCCGGCGTGTACGCCGGGACCGACGTGACCAGCTGCGGTTTCGCGATGAACGTCGGTAAGCAGATCGCGGGTCAGGGCGGTAATTCGTCCCGGTCGATCTCCGCCGTGTCACCGGTCACCGGAAAGAGTTACCGCATGAAGTGTTCACCGAAGGGAGCCGGCGCCTGGGTCTGCAGGGGCGGAGACAACGCCGTGGTCTACGTCAGCCCCTGACCCGGTCCGGAACAGAGCCGGTACGTGGAACGGGGGAGAGGCCATCGGGTTTGGATGCGGCGGGTGGCCGTGATACAGTTCAGATCACTACCGCCCAGTGTGGGCTTCTCCCCTTGTTCGATCATCGAACGGTGCCCGACGCCTTTTGCCGGTGTCGATTACCTCGATGATCTCGATACGGGAAAGCACACAGGGCCGCAAAGTGGAGGTCCCTCCCACCATACGCCGCCTGGCCCCGAGCCAGGTTGGACAGTGGTTGTCGCGTAGTGTCGATCGTCCGGTTCATCCGGCGGTCCGCCCGCTGAAGTCAGAATTCGGTGGATGTCGGAACGTCGGGGGATCCCGTGCCATCGACCGAACGCCCGGATCTCCCGTTGTCTCCGTCACGTCGTGACGGGTCAGCGGGTTTCGTCGTTTCCGGGTTTATCGCGGTGTACGGGACATCCAGGTTGCGGTGCGGTATCACGCATTATTCACTGCAACCCTAGGAGTACACATCAGCGCTGAAGCTCGCATCAATGAGCGAATTCGAGTCCCTGAGGTCCGTCTCGTCGGACCCGGCGGCGAGCAGGTCGGCATCGTCCGTATCGACGACGCCCGGAAGCTCGCGTATGACGCGGACCTGGACCTGGTCGAGGTCGCGCCCACCGCAAAGCCCCCGGTCTGCAAGATCATGGACTACGGCAAGTTCAAGTACGAGGCCGCGCAGAAGGCGCGCGAGTCCCGGAAGAACCAGCAGCAGACTGTTGTCAAGGAGCAGAAGCTTCGTCCCAAGATCGACGACCACGATTACGAGACGAAGAAGGGTAATGTGGTCCGGTTCCTTGAAAAGGGTTCCAAGGTCAAGGTGACCATCATGTTCCGGGGCCGAGAGCAGTCGCGGCCGGAGCTCGGTTACCGGCTGCTGGATCGACTGGCACAGGACGTCGCCGAGTACGGCGTCGTCGAGACCAAGCCGAAGCAGGACGGGCGCAACATGACCATGGTCATCGGTCCGCTCCGCAAGGGCAAGAAGTAAACAACTAGCTTTTTAAGGACATCACTCATGAAGCAGAAGACCCACAAGGGCACCGCAAAGCGAATCAAGGTCTCCGGTTCCGGCAAGCTGCGCCGCGAGAAGGCCAACCGTCGCCACCTCCTCGAGGGAAAGCCCTCCACCCGGACCCGTCGCCTGAAGGGCACCACGGACGTCTCGAAGGCCGACTCCAAGCGCGTCAAGCGTCTCCTCGGCCGGGCGTGATGCCGGGCCGCCGGTACCGGCGGTCAGCGTCCCCCTCCAAAGTAACTAACCCCCAAGATTCGTAAGGAAGTTTTACCGTGGCACGTGTCAAGCGGTCAGTGAACGCCAAGAAGAAGCGTCGCGTCATCCTCAATTCCGCCAAGGGCTACCGTGGACAGCGCTCACGCCTGTACCGCAAGGCCAAGGAGCAGATGCTCCACTCGATGACCTACGCGTACCGCGATCGTCGCGCACGCAAGGGCCAGTTCCGCCGCCTGTGGATTCAGCGCATCAACGCGGCGGCCCGGATGAACGGCATCACCTACAACCGCCTCATCCAGGGCCTGCGGCTCGCCGAGATCGAGGTCGACCGCAAGATCCTCGCCGAGCTCGCCGTCAACGACTTCGGTGCCTTCTCCGCGATCTGCGAGGCCGCCAAGGCCGCCCTCCCCGAGGACGTCAACGCACCGAAGGCCGCCTAGGTCACCGGATCCGGAACCACCCCACCGGGTGATTCCCGAAACCGCCCCCTCCCGCACCGGGAGCCGGGGCGGTTTTCCCGTCCGCGGCCCGGCACCCGGCGTCCACCGGACGACGGGGCACTCCACCGCCGCTGCTAGGTTGGATCGCATGCACCTCGATTTCTCCGAACCAGCGACAGAGCGGACCCCCCGTGTGGTGTCCGCCGTCAAACTCCACCGCAGCGCCGGGCGGCGCAAGGCCGGTCTGTTCCTCGTCGAGGGGGTCAACTGCGTCGAGGCGGCCGTCGAGCGGGGAGTGGCCACGGACATCTTCGCCACCGAGCACGCCGCCGGTCGGTTTGCGGGCCTTCTCAACACGGCCGCGTCAGCCGGGGTGTACCTTCACCCGGTCACCGACAGAGCCGGTCGGCAGTTGTCGGACACCGTGACCCCGACCGGCCTGGTCGCGGTGTGCAGACCGGTGCTCACAGGTCTGGATGAGGCGCTCGTCGCGGATCCCCGCCTGGTCGCGGTTCCGGTGGAGACGTCGGAGCCCGGCAACGCGGGAACCGTGATTCGTGTCGCCGACGCCGTCGGTGCCGACTCCGTGATCTTCACCGGGGACACGGTTGATCCGCAGAACGGGAAATCCGCCCGGGCCTCGGCCGGATCACTGTTCCACCTGCCCGTGGTGCGGTACCACTCGCACACCGATGTCATCGGCAAGCTCCGGGAGCGGGGGCTGACGGTCATCGCCACTGCAGCGGACGGTGAACTCAGTCTCGATGAAGCGGACCGGGTCCTCGGCGGACCGACCGCGTGGCTCTTCGGCAACGAGGCACACGGTCTGCCCGAGGATCTGCTCGGGGCCGCCGACCACCGGATCCACATCCCGATCCGGGGACGTGCGGAATCCCTGAACCTGGCCACGGCCGCGGCGATCTGCCTCTACGCCTCCGCCCGGGCGCAACACCGCTCCTGAGAACCGGGCGACGGGTCCCCGCAACATCGTCCCGGTCACACGACCGGGTAAGATCCTGCAGAGCACGGTTACCCGCATGATCCCGGGAACCCGTGGGTGGGAGTGCCGGTGATGCCGTGGCCGTATCCCTCCACCGAACAACCGATCGATCCACCAGACCCAGAAGGAGTCAGAGCCCCGGTGACTGACAGCCAGCTGACCGAAGCCAGCCTCAATCAAGCGGCCGAGGAGGCGATCGCCGCGTTCGCCGCCGCCGACTCACTCGAGGAGCTCGCCGTCGTCCGGCGTTCTCATCTCGGCGACGATGCGCCGATTCCCCAGGCGCGCCGCTCGCTCGGGTCGATTCCCAAGGATCAGCGCAAGGATGCGGGCCGGCTCGTCAACATGGCCCGGGGACGGGTGGAGAAGGCGTTCGCCGAGGCGAAGACCCGGCTCGAGGAGAAGCGCAACGCCGAGGTGCTCGTCGCCGAGCGCGTCGACGTGACGCTGCCCACCGGGCGGACCCAGCCGGGTGCGATGCACCCGATCACCACCCTGAGCGAACAGATCGCCGACATCTTCGTGGGCATGGGCTGGGAGATCGCCGACGGCCCCGAGGTGGAGGCCGAGTACTTCAACTTCGACTCCCTGAATTTCCTGCCCGATCATCCGGCCCGCACCCTGCAGGACACCTTCCACATCGCACCCGAGGGCTCCTCCCAGGTGCTGCGGACACACACCTCACCGGTGCAGATGCGGACCATGCTGTCGCGTGATGTGCCGATCTACATCGCGTGTCCGGGACGGGTCTTCCGGACGGATGAGCTCGATGCGACGCACACCCCGGTGTTCCACCAGATCGAGGGCCTGGCCGTCGACCGCGGTCTGACCATGGCGCACCTCCGTGGGACGCTCGATCACCTCGCCCGGACCCTGTTCGGGCCCGACACCCGTACGCGGATGCGCGCCAACTACTTCCCCTTCACCGAGCCCTCCGCAGAGGTCGACGTCTGGTTCCCGAACAAGAAGGGCGGGGCCGGCTGGATCGAATGGGGCGGCTGCGGCATGGTCAACCCCAACGTTCTGAGGGCCGCCGGTATCGATCCGGAGGAGTTCACCGGCTTCGCGTTCGGGATGGGGCTGGAGCGGACCCTCCAGTTCCGCAACGGACTGTCCGACATGCGTGACATGGTCGAGGGCGACATCCGTTTCACCCAGCCGTTCGGCGTGCAGGTCTGACCGACCCTTCCCTCCAGCTTTTCACCACCGCTTTCAACCCCCCAGGAGAACCCCACATGCTCATCGCCAAGAACTGGGTCACCCGGCTGCTGCGCTCCGCCGACGGATCCCAGTCGGACTGGTCGGTCACCGACACTGAACTCGACAGCGGCTTCGTCCGTGTCGGTTTCGAGACCGAAGGCTTCTCCGCCATCCCCGAGACCACCGGTCCGCTCGTGATCGGCCGGGTGGAGTCGATCGAGGAGCTCACCGGATTCAAGAAGCCCATCCGACACTGCCACGTCAACGTAGGCGACGCCAACGGGACCGGGGAGCTGCAGTCGATCGTCTGCGGCGCCCGCAATTTCAGCGAGGGAGACTACGTCGTGGTGTCTCTTCCCGGCTGCGTGCTTCCGGGCAACTTCGAGATCGCCGCGCGTGAGACCTACGGGCGGATGTCCGCGGGCATGATCTGTTCCGCCGCTGAACTCGGGCTCACCGCCCAGCAGAACAAGGGGATCATCACCCTCCCGGCCGACGGGGACCACGAGCTCGGTTCCGATGCGCGCGACGTCATGGGACTCGATGACACGGTGTTCGACGTCAACGTGACGCCGGACCGTGGCTACGCGCTCTCCGCGCGGGGGTTGGCCCGCGAGATCGCGAGCGCCTTCGGCCTCGCGTTCACCGATCCGGCGCTCCAGCCGGGTGTGGCGGGCATCGACGTCTCGGTGCCCACGCCCGACGGTGAACTACTGACTGTCGATGTGCGTCCGGAGACGAAGGCCGTCCGGTTCGGACTCCGCCGGGTGACGGGAACCGCTGCCGGAGCCGAGTCGCCGCTGTGGATGCAGCGGGAGCTGATGCTCTGCGGCCAGCGGCCGGTCAACGCCGCCACCGACGTCACCAACTACGTGATGATGCTGTTCGGGCAGCCGATGCACGCCTTCGACGCGGCCCGGATCACCGGTGACACGCTCGTCGTGCGTCGCGCGGAGAAGGGGGAGAAGCTCGAGACCCTCGATGACGTGACGCGCACCCTCGACCCGGAGGACGTCGTCATCGCCGACGATTCGGGTGTGCTCTCACTGGCGGGTGTCATGGGCGGAGCCTCCTCCGAGATCAGCGACGACACCTCTGACGTCTATCTGGAGGCCGCGAACTGGGACCCGATCACCGTCGCCCGGACCTCCCGCAGGCACCGGTTGTCCAGTGAGGCCTCGCGCCGATTTGAGCGGGGGGTCGATCCCGCTCTCGTCGAGGTCGCGCTCGACGTCGCGGCCCATCTGCTGGCCCGGATCGCCGGAGGCTCCGTGGACTCCGGGCGGACCCTGGTCGGTGACGTCCCCGCCATGCCGACGGTACGGATGGACGTCAACCGCCCCGCGCGTATCGCGGGGATGGACATCAGCCACGACACCGTCATCTCCCGTCTCGAGGAGGTCGGATGCGCTGTCGACCGCGACGGTGACGTCCTCACGGTCACACCCCCGACGTGGCGCCCCGACATCACGATGGACGCGGACCTCGTGGAGGAGGTGCTGCGCCTCGAGGGGCTGGAGGACATCCCCTCCGTCGTCCCCACCGCCCCGGCCGGCCGCGGCCTGACCCCCGCGCAGCGGCGGCGCCGCGCGATCGGTCACGCCCTCGCCTACAACGGCTACACCGAGATCCTCCCGAGCCCGTTCACCGAGGCCGACGTCTTCGACGTCTGGGGGCTCGACGCGGACGATCCCAGGCGGCGGACCGTCGCGGTGCTCAACCCGCTCGAGGCCGACCGCTCCGTCCTCGGCACGACCCTGCTGCCGAACATGCTGGACGCCGTGCGGCGCAACGCCGCCAGGGGGCAGCGCGACGTCTCGCTCTACGGGGTCGAGCAGGTCACGATCGCGGGGGAGATCGACCGGTCACCGATGCCCGACGTCCGGAGCCGTCCGTCGGATCAGGCTGTCTCGGAACTCCTCGCCTCGCTGCCCGCGCAGCCGCTGCACGTCGCCACCGTCGGTGCCGGGGACATCGAGGCCGCCGGCCCGCTGGGATCCTCCCGCGCCTACACGTGGGCTGATTCGGTGGAGTCGGCACGCGTCGTCGCCCGAGCCGCCGATGTCGAGATCGAGGTCTCGGCCGCCGAACAGCTTCCCTGGCACCCGGGCCGGTGCGCCGCGCTGAGTGTCGACGGAACCGTCGTCGGGTACGCCGGGGAGCTGCATCCGCAGATCCTGGAGCGCGCGGGCCTGCCCGCGCGCACCTGCGCGATGGAGCTGGACGTCACGGCACTGCCGTTCGCCCCCTCGACACCGGCGCCGGTGCTGTCCCCGTTCCCGGCGCTGATGCAGGACATCGCACTCGTGGTCGACGAGGACGTTCCGGCGGAGGACGTGCGCCGGACCCTGCTGTCGGCGGCTGGGGAGCTGATCGAGAGCGTCGAGCTCTTCGACGTCTACCGCTCGGAGAGCCTCGGCGATAACCGGAAGTCGCTGGCGTTCGCGCTGCGGTTCCGGGCCACCGACCGTACGCTGACCGACGACGAGTGTTCGGAGGCGCGGCTCGCCGCGGCCGACGCGGCGGGTCGGGAGCACGGCGCCACAATCCGCGCTTGATCCGCACCTATTCCGACGGCCCGGCCCGTGACGGGGCGGGCCGCTTTCTCGACCGGGGTGGGAGAGGTGTATGTCGGGGGTGGCGGCTGGCTTCCACGATGCCCGTATAGTTCCGGTTTTGCGCTGAACTCACTAAAGTCAACTGCTGTGAACCGACTGATACGCAGATGGGCGTCCCTGTTCTTCATTGATGCACTGACCGGCATGGCCTTCGGGTTGTTCGCCACCCTCATCGTGGGAACGATCATGGTCCAGCTGGGCCGCCACGTTCCGGGGACCATCGGCGAGTTCCTCGTCGTCACCGGATCCGTGGCCTCGGTGCTGACCGGATTCGGTATCGGCATCGGTGTCGCCCACCGGCTCTCGGCGTCGACCTTCGTCATCGCGGGTACCGGCGTCGCGGGCATGGTCGGTGCCCACGCGGGCAAGATCCTCGGGGGAGGGGTCGTCGACGGCCTGTCCTTCCAGCTCCTCGGCCCGGGAGAGCCGTTGGGGGCGTTCATCGCCGCGTTCATCGCTGTCGAGTGCGGGTTGTTCGTGTCGGGACGGACCCCCGTCGACATCCTCGTCACCCCGCTGGTGACCATCTGCTCGGGTTCGGCGGTCGGCCTGCTCATCGGCCCGACGATCTCCGAGTTCATGACGGCGCTGGGGGAGATGATCAACTGGTCCGCTCAGCGGCAGCCGTTCCTGATGGGCATCCTCGTCGCCGTGATCATGGGCATCTGCCTGACCCTGCCGATCTCATCGGCGGCCCTGGGCATCATCCTCGGATTGTCGGGACTGGCGGCGGGTGCCGCAACAGTGGGCTGCTGCTGCCAGATGGTCGGTTTCGCGGTCGCCAGCTGGCGGGAGAACCGCTGGGCGGGTCTGGTGTCCCAGGGGCTGGGCACTTCGATGCTCCAGATGCCGAACATCGTCCGTCGTCCGGTGATCTGGCTGCCGCCGATCATCGCCTCTGCGATCCTGGGGCCGATCGCCACGACCGTGTTCGCGATGGAGAACAACCCGGCCGGGTCGGGCATGGGGACCTCGGGCCTCGTCGGCCAGCTCATGACCTGGAGCGTCATGTCCCCCGACCACGGTGCGGTGTCCCTCACGCTGATGATCCTCGGACTGAACATCGTCGGTCCCGCACTGGTGACGCTCCTGATCTCCGAGGCAATGAGACGGGCCGGCTGGATCCGTCCCGGCGACATGGCGCTCGAACGACCGGAGAAGACCCGGGGAACCGCGAACTCGGAGGCCGTCGCGGCGGGGGTTCCGGCCTCCTGAGAGTGCCCCGGCCGCCGGTTGCGGTGTCGCCGGCCAGGGCACCGATTCAGAGAATCTCCCTCAGGTCCTCGTCGAAATCCTCGAGAATCTTCTGCCCCACGTCCTCCCTGTTCTGTAGTTTGACCGCGTTTTCCACCGCCTCCTGTGTCATGAGGCCGGCTTTTTCGAGCGTCAGCTTGAGCAGCATCCTGGCCATCAGTTCCACGTTCCTGATGCGGGCGTCGACGTCATCGTCGAACGCCGTGAGCGCGTCCAGCTTTCCGGAGAGATCCGTGCCGGTGTCGTCGAGGATCCCGTCCGCCCGGTCCGCGGCTTCGCTCAGTGCCGCAGCGGCGTCGTAGAGGGCGTACTTCAGGTTCTCCCGGTAGACGACCACCTCCTGTGCCGCGTCGAACTCGATCGGGTCCGTCGCGGTGTTCTCCCAGGTGTCCAGGATGTCCGCTCCCTCGATCATGGAATCGGATACGGCACGCCACTTCTCCGGGTCCCTGTCGGCGAGAGCGAAGAAGTACTCCTTGGGCGGCCCGAGTTCGTCGGGATCCGGTGGCAGGATGGGGATGAGCGGTTCCCCCTCCGATCTCGGGTAATCGGTGACGGTTTCGGCCGATGGATCCTTCCGGAGCATGCCGGCCTCCTCCATGGCGATGGTCCAGCCGTCCCTTGCCTGTTGCAGTCTGACCGCTGCATCCGCGAGGGGCAGCACGACACGGTCGTCCAGAACCTTGTCGTAGTCCCGGAAGACGTGGGAGCAGGCCGGGATCCGTCTGGCTGCTGCGTCCTGTTCCGGTGGCAGATTACCCACCTCCGTGCTGAAGTCGTAGTAGATGCCCTTTATCTCCGGGTGGCCGGTGAGGAGTGGGAGGGCCTCCGCCATCTGTGCCGGAGACGCGTCCGGGGAGACCATCGGCTCGATGCGGTCGAATCTCGATGCGAGGTCGTCACCGGAGCGGGCGATGACCTCGTTCGCCGGTTCCGGCAGGGTCGAGGTGGCCGTCCGGAATGATGTGATGGCCCGCCTGAGATCGCCCGCGATCACTTCCGGGGCGATCCCTTCCTCGGCCTTGAAATTGGTGAACTGGAGGTCGCTGTACCCCTGACAGACCGCGGTGACGTACTCACCGTCGGGAATCCGGGATCTCCACCGGAGTTCATCCTCGGTCGGCTGTCGGACCGGGGCCTCGATCGTGTCCGCGGCCCGGTGGGTCGGTGCCGGTGACACTTCGGTGCGGGTCGGCGGCTCGGGGGACGGATCTCCCCCGCACGCGGTGAGGGCTCCCGCAGTCAGCACGGCGGACAGTGCCAGTCGGGGGAGCCTGCCGGTGGTCCGTCTTGTCGTGAACATGGTTTCCTCCGGGTGGGTGGTACCGCCGGTGCGGAGTGACACCGGGGCGGATGCGGAGCTGCTACCGCCGATTCTAGGGTTCGCCACGCAGCAGGGGAGCGACTCCGTCCTAAGCGGGGGGGGAACGGAGGTGGTGGCCAACGAGGGAATGCATAATTTGCATAAGGGCGCATAAATGATATGGTTGCATCCATGTCAGTCACAGTTGCAGTCGCAGGTGCCAGCGGATACGCCGGAGGAGAGATCCTGAGGATCCTCCTCGGACACCCCGAATACGGGAACGGCGGACTGCGGATCGGAGCGTTGACCGGTGCCTCCACCGCCGGTAGCACCGTCGGCGAGCTCATGCCCCACCTGACCGATCTCGCGGACCGGATCATCGCACCGACGACCGCCGAGGAACTGGCCGGGCACGACGTCGTGTTCCTCGGCCTGCCCCACGGACACTCCGCGGAGATCGCCGAACAGCTCGGTCCCGATGTCGTGGTGATCGACTGCGCCGCCGACTTCCGGCTCGACGACGCCGGCGACTGGGAACGGTGGTACGGGTCGAAACACGCGGGCACCTGGCCCTACGGCATCCCGGAGATGCCGGGGAACAGGGAGCTGCTGCGGGGAACGAAGCGCGTCGCCGTCCCGGGTTGTTTCCCCACCGGAGCCACGCTGGCCCTGCTTCCGGCGGTCGCCGCCGGCCTCATCACCCCGGACATCGCGATCGTCTCCGTCACCGGAGTCTCCGGCGGCGGAAAGAAGGCCTCCGTCGGGCTGCTCGGTAGCGAGACCATGGGATCGCTGAAGGCCTACAACACCGCGGGAAGGCACCGGCACACCCCGGAGATCGCAAGGAATCTCCGCCTCCACAGTCAATCCCCGGTCACGGTGTCCTTCACCCCGGTCCTCGCGCCGCTTCCCCGGGGCATCCTCACCACGGCGTCAGCCCCGCTGGTTGAGGGAGTCACCGCCGCGGACGCACGTGCCGCGTACCGCGACGCCTACGCTGACGAGCCCTTCGTTCAGCTGCTTCCGGAGGGGACCCAGCCCCAGACACAGAACGTGCTGGGTTCGAACATGTGTCAGGTCCAGGTCGAGGTAGACGATGATGCCGGCCGCCTGCTGGTCACCAGTGCCATCGACAACCTGACCAAGGGCACCGCCGGTGCCGCGGTCCAGTGCATGAATCTCGCCCTCGGGCTGGACGAGACCGCGGGCCTGCCCCGATGCGGGGTGGCCCCCTGATCCACCGCAGCCGTACCGTCACCCCACCGATCACCAACGCCCAGGAAGTACCCAATGTCTGACACCGGAATCACCGCCCCCGAAGGATTCTCAGCCGCCGCCACGACCGCCGGAATCAAGGCGTCGGGCAAGCCCGACATGGCCCTCATCGTCAACGAGGGGCCCGACCTCACGGCGGCGGCCCTCTTCACCCGGAACCGGATCGTCGCCGCGCCGGTGAAGATCAGCCGCGCCAACGTCGCCGACGGCCGTCTCAGAGCCGTCGTCTACAATTCCGGCAACGCCAACGCCTGCAACGGATCCAGGGGAGAGGCCGACGCGACGGCTACGATCGAACGCGTCGCGGAGTCGCTGGGGGTCGAGCCGGGGGACGTCGCGGCCTGCTCCACCGGGCTCATCGGGGAACCGCTGCCGATGGACATCGTGCTCGCCGGCGTGGACAAGCTCGTCGACGGACTCACCGTGAATGACGGTGACAACGGTGGGGCAGCCGCCGAGGCGATCATGACCACCGACACCATCGTCAAGGAGTCGGTCGCCCACGGTGCCGGATACACGGTCGGCGGGATGGCCAAGGGCGTGGGTATGATGGCTCCCTCTCTCGCGACGATGCTCGTCTGCCTGACCACCGACGCGGCGGTCACCCACGAGATGGCCGACACGGCACTGCGTGCCGCGACCGCGGTGACGTTCGACTGCCTGGACATCGACGGCTCGACCTCCACCAACGACACCGTGATCCTCCTGGCCTCCGGGGCGTCCGGTGTCACCCCGGATCAGGAGGATCTCAACGAGGTTGTCCTGCGGGTGTGCACGGACCTGTCCAAGCAGCTCCAGTCGGATGCGGAGGGCGTCACCAAGCGCGTAGCCGTCACCGTCACCGGGACCACGGACGACACCCAGGCCGCCAACGCGGCCCGCACCCTCTGCCGTGACCCGCTGTTCAAGTGCGCGATGTTCGGCTCCGACCCAAACTGGGGCAGGGTGCTCGCCGCCGTGGGCATGGCGGACGCCGACATGGACCCTGAGCACATCTCCGTCCACTTCAACGGTCAACCTGTCTGCCTTGATTCATGCGGTGCGCCCGGCGCCCGGGACGTCGACCTCTCCGGCCGCGACATCGACGTCACCGTGGATCTCGGCACCGGTGGGCCCGGCACCGCGACCCTGCGCACCACCGACCTGTCCCACGCCTATGTCGAGATCAACTCCGCGTACTCCACCTAGACGGTCTCCGCCCACCGGCGCGAAGACCCCTCCACGACACCCCAGAAACCGGGACGAGACATGAACGACATGCTGAAGGACATCACACCCGAGGTACGGGCCAACGTGCTCGCCGAGGCGCTGCCCTGGCTCAAGCACTTCCGCGACAAGATCGTCGTGGTCAAGTACGGCGGAAACGCCATGATCGACGAGGATCTCCGCGCCGCCTTCGCGGCCGACATGGTCTTCCTCCGGACCGTCGGCGCGAAACCCGTCGTCGTCCACGGCGGTGGCCCCCAGATCAACGCCATGCTGCAGAAGCTCGGTATCGAGGGGGAGTTCCGCGGTGGATTCCGGGTCACCACCCCCGAAGTGATGGAGATCGTCCGCATGGTTCTGTTCGGGCAGGTCGGCCGGGATCTCGTCGGCCTGATCAACTGCCACGGCCCCTATGCGGTCGGCTGCTCGGGTGAGGACGCGGGGCTATTCACCGCGGAGCGCCGCCTCGTCGAGGTCGGCGGTGAACTCACCGACATCGGCCTGGTGGGTGACATCACGCACGTCGACGCCTCCTCACTCATGGACATCATCGATGCCGGCCGGATCCCGGTGGTCTCCACGATCGCCCCGGACGAGGACGGACAGGTCCACAACATCAACGCGGACACCGCGGCGGGGGCGCTCGCCAGCGCCATCGGTGCGGAACGCCTGATCATCCTCACGAACGTCCCGGGTCTCTACACCGACTGGCCGGACACCTCCTCGATGGTCAGCAAAATCTCCGTCGGCGACCTCTCCGATCTCCTCCCGTCCCTCGACGCAGGCATGATCCCGAAGATGGAGTCCTGCCTCAACGCGGTCCGTCAGGGCGTCCACGCCGCGCACGTCATCGACGGTCGTGTCGCGCACTCCGTGCTGCTCGAGCTGCTCACCGAGGGCGGAATCGGCACAATGGTCCTTCCGGACACCTACGACCGAGACGACTACCCAGCACCCACCGAGTTCCAGAAGGTCAAACCATGAACGAATCCAGGACCGACAACTACGACGCCCTCGGCCGGTGGCCCGACGCGCTGATGAATACCTACGCCCCGGCGCTCGATCTCGTCTCGGGTGACGGTGCGGAGGTCACCGCCGCCGACGGAACCGTCTACCTCGACCTGCTCGCGGGTATCGCGGTGAACTCCCTCGGACACGCGCATCCGGCCGTGATCGGGGCCGTCGAACAGCAGATCCGCCGGTTCGCCCACGTGTCCAACCTCTTCGCGTCCCGTCCGGTGGTCGAGGTGGCGGAGAAGCTGAAGGAACGTTTCGCTAACGGTGACGCAGCGGTCGCGGAATCGACCCGCGTGTTCTTCTGCAACTCCGGTGCCGAGGCGAACGAGGCCGCCTTCAAGCTCGCCCGACTGACCGGGAAGCGGCGGGTACTGGCGGCGGAGCACGGATTCCACGGCCGGACCATGGGATCCCTGGCGCTGACCGGTCAGCCGGACAAGCGCACCGCCTTCGAGCCCCTGCCGGGAGGGGTGGAGTTCTTCCCCTACGGCGACATCGACTACCTGCGGAAGCTCGTCGGCGTCAACCCGACGGACACCGCGGCGATCATCCTCGAACCGATCCAGGGCGAGACGGGCGTGATCCCCGCCCCGGACGGCTATCTCGCCGCGGTGCGGGAACTCTGCGACGAGCACGGCATCCTGTTCATCGTCGACGAGGTGCAGACGGGCGTCGGTCGGACCGGGGACTTCTTCGCCCACGCCCACGAGGGCATCCTGCCCGACGTCGTCACGATGGCGAAGGGACTGGGGGCCGGCCTGCCCATCGGTGCCTGCCTCGCGCACGGGAGGGCCGCATCCCTGTTCGGTGTGGGAAGCCACGGCACGACCTTCGGCGGAAACCCCGTCGCCTGTGCCGCGGCGCTCGCGGTGCTGGACACGATCGACGAGGACTTCATCGCCGATGTCCGGGCCAAGGGTGAGCACTTCACGGCTGCGATGAAGGCCGTCGACGGTGTCGACGAGGTCCGCGGACGCGGCCTCATGCTGGGCCTCGTCCTGGATGAGCCGGTGGCGAAGAAGGCGGTCACGGTCGGATTCGCGCACGGCCTGATCCTCAACGCTCCGTCGGAGGGCGTGATCCGCATAACCCCGCCGCTCGTGATCACCACGGAGCAGCTGGACGACGCGGCACGACGCCTCGGCGCCGTTCTCGCCGAGACCCGGGCCCAGGCCCGGAAAGCCACGCAGAACAACGAAGGGTAGGAGACACATGACCACCACACCGAACGTCCGGCATTTCCTCGCCGACGACGACCTCACCCCGGCGGAGCAGGCGGAGGTCCTCACCCTCGCCGCCGAGCTCAAGGCCGACCCGTACTCACGCAAGCCGCTGGCCGGTCCGCAGTCCGTCGCCGTGCTCTTCGACAAGACCTCGACCCGCACCCGCTTCTCCTTCGACGCGGGTATCGCCGCGCTCGGCGGCAACGCCATCGTCGCCGTGGCCGACAAGACGCAGATGGGGAAGGGGGAGACCTACCAGGACACCGGAGCGGTGCTCTCCCGGTTCGTCTCCATGATCGTGTGGCGCACCTACGCCCACGACAACCTGCTCGCCATGGCGGAGACCGCGACGGTCCCGATCGTCAACGGGCTCTCCGATGACCTGCACCCGTGCCAGATCCTCGCGGACCTCCAGACCTGCATCGAGAAACTCGCGCCCGAACAGGGTCCGGCGGGTATTCGGGGCAGGAGCGCCGTGTACCTCGGTGACGGGGCCAACAACATGGCGAACTCCTACCTGATCGGCTTCGCGACGGCCGGGGTGAACATGACCATCGTCGCGCCCGCGGGCTTCCAGCCTGAACAACGCTTCGTCGATCGCGCGCGCGCCATCGGCGCGGAGACCGGTGCCCGGATCACCGTCACCGACGGTCTCGACGGTGTGGACGGTGCGGACATCGTCATCACGGACACCTGGGTGTCGATGGGCCAGGAGAACGACGGGGTCGACCGCGCCGCGGTTTTCCGCCCCTACCAGGTCGATGACGCCGTCATGGCCCGCGCCGCGGCCGACGCGATCTTCCTCCACTGTCTGCCCGCCTACCGGGGAAGTGAGGTCACCGCCGAGGTCATCGACGGACCGCAGTCCGTGGTGTTCGACGAGGCTGAGAACCGCCTGCACGCCCAGAAGGCCCTGATGGCGTGGCTGCTGGAGAACCAGCCCGGTGGTGCGGCACGATGAGTCGGCCCGCACCGGTGACCCGTGCCGCGAGGCAGGGCCGGATCGTGGAGATCCTCGAGAAGTACCGCGTCTCCTCGCAGGTCCAGCTCTCCGAGCTGTTGCTCGACGAGGGCATCGACATCACCCAGGCCACCCTGTCGCGCGACCTCGATGAGCTCGGTGCGAAGAAGGTCCGGCCCGACGGGGGGAGGGCCTTCTACACGATCGGTCCCGCGGAGGCTCCGCTCACCGAGCAGATGCGGGGGCCGGCGGAGAAACTCCGCCGGATGCTCGAGGACCTCCTCGTGAGCGTTGACTCCTCCGGGAACACCGCCGTGCTGCGCACCCCGCCGGGTGCCGCCCAGTACCTGGCGAGTTTCATCGACCGGGTCCAGATGGACGAGGTTGTCGGCTGCATCGCGGGGGACGACACGATCTTCGTCATCGCCCGCGAACCCCTGACGGGCAAACAGCTCGGTGAGATGTTCGAACGACGCTGATCCCGCATCCGTCGGATCCCGGTTGCCGGCGCCGGAGCCAGCTTGGGCGGAACAGACGGACACGCAACGCCAATCTGCGCGTATTCGGTGCAGCCCGCCGGTCCGCCTCCGGAGACCCTGTCCGGGGATTCCGCCGCGCAGGTGGTGCGCCCACGGCGTACGTCGACTACCGGAGGACGGCGCCGGCGCACGGGGCGACGGGCGGCGACTGCATAATTTGCATTTGAATGAATAAACCGTCTAGAGTTGCGGTTGTCGGACAGCGGCGCCCGGATCTCACGCACCGGCACCTGCTGCACCCGCACCATCCGCACTGTTAGTGTGTGGTGCACACATGAGTTACCCGGAGGCATCGTGATCGCCGCTGGTAGAACCCACAATACAAACGATGAAGCACCTCTCAAGGAGAAGACATGACTGATCGCGTAGTTCTCGCCTATTCCGGCGGCCTCGACACCTCGGTGGCCATCCCGTATCTGGCCAAGATGACCGGCGGCGAGGTCGTGGCCGTGGCCCTCGACCTCGGCCAGGGCGGCGAGGACATGGAGAGCGTGCGTCAGCGTGCCCTCGACTGCGGCGCCGTCGAGGCGGTCGTGGTCGACGCCAAGGACGAGTTCGCCGAGGAGTACTGTCTGCCGACCATCAAGGCCAACGGCATGTACATGAAGCAGTACCCGCTGGTCTCCGCCATCTCCCGTCCGCTGATCGTCAAGCACCTCGTCGAGGCCGCTGAGGAACACGGTGGAACCCACGTCGCCCACGGCTGCACCGGTAAAGGCAACGACCAGGTCCGGTTCGAGGTCGGCTTCGCAGACATGAACCCCGACCTGAAGATCATCGCCCCCGCGCGGGACTTCGCCTGGACCCGGGACAAGGCGATCGCCTTCGCCGAGGAGATCAACCTCCCGATCGAACAGTCCACCAAGTCGCCGTTCTCCATCGACCAGAACGTCTGGGGTCGTGCCGTCGAGACCGGTTTCCTCGAGGATCTCTGGAACCCGCCGACAAAGGATCTGTACGCCTACACCGAGGACCCGGCGATGGGCAATGCCCCCGACGAGCTCATCATCTCCTTCGAGCACGGTGTCCCGGTCGCCATCGACGGCAAGAAGGTCACCGTCCTGGAGGCCATCGAGGAGCTCAACCGCCGCGGTGGCGCCCAGGGTGTCGGCCGGCTCGACATGGTGGAGGACCGCCTCGTCGGCATCAAGTCCCGCGAGGTCTACGAGGCCCCCGGTGCCATGGTCCTCATAACCGCGCACCAGGCGCTCGAGGACGTCACCGTCGAGCGGGAACTCGCCCGCTACAAGCGGCTCATCGACGCCCGCTGGTCCGAGGAGGTCTACGACGGTCTCTGGTTCGCCCCGTTGAAGCGCTCCCTCGACGCCTTCATCGAGTCCACCCAGGAGAACGTCACCGGTGACATCCGCGTCGTCCTCCACGGAGGCCGGGTGACCGTCAACGGCCGCCGCTCCGAGTCGAGCCTCTACGACTTCAACCTGGCCACCTACGACACTGGCGACACCTTCGATCAGACCCTCGCCCGTGGCTTCGTCGAGCTGCACGGCCTGTCCTCGAAGATCGCCTGCCGCCGCGACCGCGAGGCCGGCAAGTAGAATCCACGGTCATGCACGCGCCCTTCCACCGATGACGTCACCCGAACCGGGCACGGCGCCATCGGTGGAGGGGTTTTCGCCGTGACCGATGACTCCGTGGGCCACCGCGCGACAACGCAGCACACCAGAAGAGAACCGAAGAAGTAAGCCACTCCCGAAGGAGCCGACGATAACCGTGGAACAGCACAAGACAAACGAGGGTGCCCTCTGGGGCGGCCGTTTCTCCGGAGGCCCCTCCGAGGCGATGTTCGCACTGAGCGTGTCCACCCACTTCGACTGGGTACTCGCACCCTATGACGTGCTGGCCAGCAAGGCCCACGCGAAGGTCCTCAATTCCGCGGGACTCCTGTCCGACGCCGATCTGGAGACCATGCTCGCCGGCCTCGACGAACTCGGGGAGAAGGTCGCCTCAGGGGAGTTCGGACCCGAACCCACCGACGAGGACGTTCACGGAGCCATGGAACGGGGGCTCATCGACATCGTCGGCCCTGAGGTCGGCGGTCGGCTCCGCGCCGGTCGTTCCCGCAACGACCAGGTCGCGACTCTGTTCCGCATGTGGGTCCGGGACGCGGTCCGGGACATCGCTCTCGGCGTCACCGATCTCGTCGACGCCCTCGTGGGCCAGGCCGAGGCGCACCCTGACGCCATCATGCCGGGCAAGACACACTCGCAGGCCGCACAGCCCGTGCTCCTCGCGCATCAGCTGCTCGCGCACGCACAGCCCCTGCTCCGCGACGTCGACCGCATCCGCGACCTGGACAAGCGTCTCGCGGTCTCCCCCTACGGCTCCGGTGCCCTCGCCGGGTCCTCCCTGACCCTCAACCCCGAGGCGATCGCCGAGGAGCTCGGCTTCGACTCGGCGGCGGACAACTCCATCGACGGCACCTCCTCCCGCGACTTCGCCTCCGAGACGGCGTTCGTGCTCGCTCAGATCTCCGTCGACATGTCCCGGTTGGCCGAGGAGATCATCTACTGGTGCACCCCCGAGTACGGGTACGTCACGCTCGATGACGCCTGGTCGACCGGCTCATCGATCATGCCGCAGAAGAAGAACCCGGACGTCGCGGAGCTGACGCGGGGAAAGACCGGTCGCCTCATCGGCAACCTCACCGGACTGATGGCGACACTCAAGGCGCAGCCGCTCGCCTACAACCGCGACCTGCAGGAGGACAAGGAACCCATCGTCGACTCCGTCGCGCAGCTCAACCTCCTGCTGCCCGCGATGACGGGTCTCGTCTCCACCCTCACCTTCCACCCGGAGAGGATGGCGGAACTGGCCCCCGCGGGGTTCACCCTCGCCACCGACCTGGCCGAGTGGATGGTCCGCCAGGGGGTCCCCTTCCGTGAGGCCCACGAGGCGTCCGGTGCCTGCGTCCGTATCGCCGAGGCCCGAGGTGTCGGCCTGGACGAACTGACCGATGACGAGCTCGCCGGTGTCGATCCGCGTCTCACCCCCGAGGTCCGGAAGGTCCTCACGGTCGAGGGCGCGGTCGCCTCACGCGCGACGCGTGGCGGCACCGCCGGTGTGCGCGTCATCGAACAGCGTGAGCGGGTCGCCGACCGGTCCGCCGGCTTCCGCACCTGGGCACAGACCCCGGTCCGCGGCTGACCGGATCCCTGATCCACCGGGCGCCGGGGCGTCTCCGCCGAGGTCTCAGACGAGACGCGCGACGGCGTCCCGGATCAGGTCCTCCCGCTTGCAGAAGGCGAACCGGACCAGGGGATCGAGGTGTCCCGCGTCTCCGCTCGTGGCGAACGCGGACACCGGGATCCCGACCACTCCCCGGTCGATGAGATCCCCGGTGCAGAAGTCCGTGGCATCCGTGACCCCGAGGGGGCCGGCGTCCGCGATGACGAAGTAGCCACCGGCGCAGGCCTTGACGTCGAAGCCGGCCCGGTCGAGCCCGTCCATGAGCAGGTCGCGGCGCCGCTGCATGTCACCGCGGAGCCGTTCCATCCAGGCCTGTTCATTTTCCAGGGCGTGTGCGACAGCGGGCTGGACGTGACCGACCCCGACGAACGTCAGGAACTGCTTCGCCTTCGTCACGGCGTCGATGATCTCCGGAGTTGACATCGCCCAGCCGGTCTTCCAACCGGTGACGTTGAGGCACTTCGCGGCTGAGGAGACGGTCACCGTGCGTTCCCGCATACCCGGTAGCAGGGCGATGGGGGAGTGCCTGCGGCCGTCGTAGAGGAGCTTCTCGTAGACCTCGTCCGCCAGGACCAGAAGATCGTGCCGCCGCGCGAGATCCGCGACGACCTCCAGATCGTCGGCGCCGAACACGTGCCCGGTCGGGTTGTGCGGTGTGTTGATGATGATCATCGCCGTATTCGCGCCCACCGCTGCGCGGAGCGCGGCGTGATCCAGTCGCCAACCGGTGTCGCTGCCGGCGTCGAGCAGCAGAGGAACCGGGACCAGGGTCGCGCCGGCGAGCGCGACCGCGGCCGCGTACGCGTCGTAGTACGGCTCGATCACCACCACCTCGCTGCCTGGCTCCACGAGCGCGAGCACCGTCGCGGAGATGGCCTCGGTCGCACCGACGGTGACCAGTACCTCGGTGGCCGGGTCGAGGCTGTGTCCGTAACTCCGCCGGCGGTCCGCGGCAACCGCGGCGCGGAGCCCGGCGAAACCGCGTCCGGGCGGATACTGGTTGTTGCCCGCGCGGATCTGCCGTACGGCCTCCTCGAGCATCGACCGGGGCCCGTCCTCGTCCGGGAATCCCTGACCGAGATTCACCGCTCCCCTCTCGACGGCCAGGGTGGTCATCGTGGCGAAGATGGTCTCGGGAAAGTGACTGAGTCGGGATACGAGGCGTGACATGGGCGCCAAGTCTAGTCCGGTGCCCGGTTCACGGGTACCGGCTCTCCCCGCCGGCACGGACCGGTCAGGTGAGGCTCGCGCCACCGTCGACCGGGAGTACCACACCCGTGACGAAGGCGGCCTCGTCTGAGAGAAGCCACGCCACAGCCTCCGCGATGTCCCCTGGCTCGCCCAGACGCTGCAGGGGAACCTTCCCCTCCTCCTCGCGGAGACGGTCAGCCGGGAGACTCTCGAGTGCGGCGGTGCGGATCGGCCCGGGCGCGACCGCGTTGACCCTGATCCCCTCTGCCGCGTAGTCGAGTGCGGCGGTCTGGGTCATGCCGACGACCCCGTGCTTCGCCGAGATGTAGGGGGACAGGAGCCTGGACGGCCGTAACCCCCCGATCGACGCGATGTTGACGATCGCACCGGAACCCCGCTCATTCATGTGTGCGAGCTGGGCCCGTAGTCCGTAGAACGTACCCCGGAGGGTCACGTCGATGGCGCGGTTGAATGCGGCGTCGTCGATCTCGGCGAGCTTGTGCGGGGGAGCACCCAGACCGGCGTTATTCACCGCGTAGTCGAGGCGCCCGTAGGCGTCGAGAGCGAACGTGACGAGAGCCTCGTTGTCCTCGACACTTCCCGCGTTGACGTGGATGAAGCTGGCCGTACCGCCGTGGTCCGAGATTTCCGCGACCACCGCACGCCCCTTCTCGTCGTTGATGTCGCTGACCACGACCGCGACACCGTCCTGTGCGAGTTTCAGTGCGATCGCCCTCCCGATCCCGTCACCCGCTCCCGTGATCACCGCGACCTTCCGGTCGATCCCGTCTGAGTTCCGACCCGTCTGTGCGCCCATATTCAGTCCTTTCTCCCGTTCACCTGAATCCGTTGCGACCTTTCTACCCGTGAATCGTGGTGTGGTGCCACGGTCGGGAGCTCCGTGCCCCACCGTGTCCAGGATGTATCACCGGGGCACGGTGCTGACGCGCCCGTACCCCCGGGTAGGATCGGTGCCCATGAGTATCGATCCGAAGTTGCTTGATGTGCTCGCCTGTCCGAAGGACAAGGGGCCGCTGGAGTATCTCGAGGACGACCAGCTGCTCGTCAACAGGAGGCTCGGTCTCGCCTACCGCATCGACGACGACATCCCCGTGCTTCTCATTGACGAGGCGGTTCCCTGGCCGTCCGCCGACTGACCCACCGACACCTTTCCGAGCAGTCTCCCAACGAAGAGGAATTGACGATGAACATCATTGACGAGCTGAGCTGGCGTGGCCTGATCAACCAGTCCACCGACCTCGACAAACTCCGCGAGGAAACCGAGTCCCCGATCTCCCTCTACTGTGGTTTCGATCCGACCGGTCCCTCCCTGCACGCCGGACACCTCGTTCCCCTTCTCCTCCTGCGCCGGTTCCAGCGGGCCGGCCACCGTCCGGTCGCCCTCGCCGGGGGAGCGACGGGCATGATCGGTGATCCCCGTGACGTCGGAGAACGCTCGATGCTCACCGAGGAGACGGTCGCGGCCAACCTGGAACGGATCCAGAAACAGCTCGCCCGATTCATCGACTTCGACGGCGACAACGCCGCTGTCATGGTCAACAACGCGCAATGGACGACGAACCTCAGCGTGGTCGACTTCCTCCGGGACGTCGGCAAGCACTTCTCCCTGAACACGATGCTGAATCGTGACACGGTCAGGCGGCGTCTCGACTCTGACGGCATCTCCTACACCGAGTTCTCCTACATGCTGCTGCAGGCCAACGACTACGTGCAGCTCAACCGTAGCCACGGATGTGTCCTGCAGGTCGGCGGTGGCGACCAGTGGGGCAACATCGTCTCCGGGGTCGACCTCAACCGTCGCGTCAACGGTGTCACCGTCCACGCGTTGACCGTTCCCCTGGTCACCGACAGTGAGGGCAACAAGTTCGGTAAGTCCACCGGGGGAGGGAAGCTCTGGCTGGATCCCGAGATGACCAGCCCCTACAGCTGGTACCAGTACTTCTTCAACACCAACGACGCGGACGTCGTCAAATTCCTGCGCTGGTTCACCTTCCTCGAAAGGGAGGAGCTCGACGCGCTCGAGATCGAGGTGGCCGAACGTCCGCACAAGCGTGAGGCCCAGCGGCGCCTCGCCCGGGAGATGACGACCCTAGTCCACGGTGCTGACGCGACCGAAGCCGTCGAACTGGCGGCCCAGGCACTGTTCGGGAGAGCCGAGCTCGCCGATCTCGACGAGCGCACCCTCGAAGGCGCGGTCTCGGAGACCACGGTCGCCGAGATCGACGCTGATGCACCGCGTACGATCGTCGATCTCCTTGTCGCGACCGGGCTCGCCGAATCGAAGGGCGCCGCGCGCCGGTCCATCCGGGAGGGGGGCGCCTACGCCAACAACGTCCGGATCTCGGATGAGGAGTGGCAGCCCACCGAATCTGATCTCCTTCACGGGAGCTGGATCGTGCTGCGTCGTGGCAAGAAGAACTTCGCGGGCGCGCACTTCACAACTCCGGCGTAACCGAACGTTCACTTCCGTCCCATCCCCCTCGGCCCGCCGTACGTCGGTGGCGAGGGGGATTTGTTTCTCCCGGGGTTTCTTCGGGATACGGGCCATCGTCGGGTCTCCCCGACCCGGCACCTCATCGGGATCGGGACGCCAATACTATCTCTGGCCTGGTGTTTTGCGTGTGTGGGGTGGTGTGTGTAGATTGATTCGGGTCAGCGCGGCCGGCGGGTTTGTCCGGTTGGTCGGGTTGGTGGTTTGATTCTGGTTGTTGCCTCGGGTTGACATGATCCGGGTGTGTGGCTAGGGTTGGACGAGTCGCTGTTGAGGCGCTGGTTGTTCCGGTGTTGAGATGGTGTACACGTGATGTTTGAGAACTCGATAGTGTGCCAATGTATCTTGCCGGCAGGTGGGACTGCCCTTTGGGTGGT